>NZ_JAGRQJ010000001.1:0-546323 GCF_018132745.1 Pseudomonas sp. 14A
CCGATGGTAGTGTGGGGTTTCCCCATGTGAGAGTAGGTCATCGTCAAGATTAAATTCCGAAACCCCAATTGCGAAAGCAGTTGGGGTTTTGTTTTAGTAGAAGTTCCTGTTTTTGCTGGCGTGTTACCGTGTTGACGGGCCAGATAAAGAATTTCTTGACGACCATAGAACATTGGAACCACCTGATCCCATCCCGAACTCAGCAGTGAAACGATGTATCGCCGATGGTAGTGTGGGGTTTCCCCATGTGAGAGTAGGTCATCGTCAAGATTGAATTCCGAAACCCCTGTCTGCTAACGCAGACAGGGGTTTTGTCATTTAAGCGTGTACGAAAGATCAGGCTGTTCTTCGGATCCTGGTGCTGCGTCTTGCCTGCCACTTGCGCCACCAAATATAGACGCCCGTCCCTGACAACCCCGCAATCAACACACCCAGTACCGCGATCATTACCTGCCCTGTCACCCCGATGATCCGTCCCCCATGTATGGGCAACTGGAGTCGATAGAACTGCTCTCCAAGCGTGCCCTGTCCCGCGATCTCCTGTCCCAATAATCGGCCATCAGTACCGTGAAAGAACAACCAGGATTTACCGTGTGCGTCCGTATCGTGCTGTCCAAACCCTGCACCGTAGAAGTTGTACTCAAAGCTGTAATACAACTCGCCGATTGTCGCCGTCAGTCCTAATCGTTTCCCTTCCTCCAATGCCCTTTCGTACGCCTGTTGATAACTTAGCTGTGTCGTCCCTAGTTGATTGGCGGGCATTCGTCCTCTGGCTTCATAAACGCTCGGCTCGATGGACGAAAACAACGAAACTGCAGGCTTGAACACTTGGCTCGGCAAGTTCATCGCCACGCTGCTGACGGCGATCGGTAACAGCAGCAGCCACAACCACAATCCTCCGGCGCGATGCAGATCGAAGTTCAAGCGGTAGGCATGCCCGCCTTTGACCCTCCAAGCAGTCGCCCACTTCTTCCAGAAGGGCTTGCCACGCGGCAAGGTCAGCCACAATGCGACAAAACAGTCGATCACCCACGCGATGGCCACCAGGCCCATCAACAGCAGTCCCCAGTTATCGGGCAATGTCAGGTTGTAGTGAAACTCCAGAATGAACGGGATGAAGTTCTCCCGCTGAAAACAACATTCACCCCAGTAGCGCGCGCCTTTTTGCTCCGCGCTGATCGGGTCCAGATAGAACACCTGATTGCGCTCATCGAACGGCTGGCCCGTCGCCGGATCTTTACGCGGAACGGCCGCCAGCAGCGCCGTATGCCCCGCCTCATGCGGATATTCCATGTACCAGACTTGCAGTTTCGGATGTGCAGTCTGCACCGCATCTACCAACGCGCCCGGCGACAAGCGCTCACCCACTGACGTCGCTTCGTAGAACTGCGGATTCAGCCACTCATCCAGTTCGTGATTGAACGCCAGCACACTGCCAGTCAGCCCGGCCAACAATAAAAACACTGCTGTAGCCAAGCCAATATATCGATGCAAGCAAACCAGAAACGCACGCATGTAAGACACCCCGAAGAAACGACAAAGCCAGCCCCTGATAGCAGGGGCTGGCTTTTTTATGCACAGGACATAGCTTTAGAACTGATAGCTGACGGTCGCCGCTACGTTGCGCTCTTCGCCCATGTAGCAGAAGTTCAGACTGGCGCAGGACGCGACATAGGATTCATTGGTCAGGTTGTTCGCGTTGAGCCGTACATCCACACCTTTCAAGCCGACCTTGCCCAGGTCATAACCAATCGAGGCATCGAACAGCGTGTAAGACGGCACCTTCATCGTGTTCTCCGCATCGGCCCAGCTGTAGCCAACATAGCGCACCCCACCACCCAAGCGCAGGCCATCAAGTGCGGCGCTGTCGAACTTGTAGTCAGCCCACAGCGAGGCCATGTGGCGCGGCGCTTGAGTTGGCGAGTTGCCCTTGTTCTCGATTACATCAGTGGGCGTGCTCAAAGTACTGATCATCGATTTGGAATATTCGATATCAGTGAAGGTGTAACTGCCGAGTACTTTGAAGTTATCGGTCAGTTGCATATGCGCTTCCAGTTCCAGACCTTGCGAGCGTACGGCGCCGACCGCGCGATAGAAGTTCTCCTGCGGTAGTTTGGTCGCGAGGTTTTCCTGATCGATGCGAAACAGCGAGGCGGTAAACAGGTTGTCAGTGCCCGGCGGCTGATACTTCAAGCCGACTTCCCACTGCGTGCCATCGGTGGGGGCCAGTGGATTGCCGGCGCTGTCGGCATAGGAGTTCGGGTTAAACGACTCGGAGTAGCTGATGTATGGCGCCAGACCGTTATCAAACAGGTATAAAGCGCCGGCACGCCCAGTGAGTTTCGTGCGCCGATCATTGATCTCTGTACCCACCGGCCGCCCCGCTTCGGCGATGCGGTTTTCATCGGATGTCTCGACCCAGTCCTGACGCAGGCCCAGCGAGAAGCGCCATTTGTCCATCTCGATCAGGTCTTGCAGATACACACCGGTCTGCTCCAGACGACGCAGATAGCTGGTGTCGCCGTACATCTCGATCGCTGAGTTACCGTACACCGGATTGAACGCATTGATTGGCGCGAGGCCACCGCTGGTCCAGTCGACCACGGTTTTGCGCCGTTGATAATCCGCGCCCATCAGCACCGTGTGCTTGGTCGCGCCGGTGAAGAATTCGGCCTGCAGCATGTTGTCGACGATGAACGCATGCAGCCGCTCATCACCGCCGGTGTAATAGCGGTTCAGTTCATTGCTGGTCGGGGTGGTCCAGCCATAGGCGTAGACCTGATCCATGTTCACTTTGGAATCGAGATAGCGGAAGTTCTGCCGAGCGGTGAAGACGTCGTTGAAACGATGTTCGAACTGATAGCCGAACGATTGCTGGTCACGGGAGTAGCCGTCGATCCCCGGCTCGCCCTCGAAGAAGCGCGGCGAGATGCGCTCGCCATTGCGCTGATGGATCGTGCCGTCCGCCGGAACGCCGCCGTGATAGCCGCCGTCCGGATCGTGCTGCAGATAGGCTTGCAGAGTCAGCGAGGTGTCTTCGCTGAAATCGATGCTCAGCGTCGGCGCAAGGGCGAAGCGTTTTTCCTTGTTATGGTCGAATTGCGTGTCGGACTGATCGCTCAATCCGGTCAGACGATAGGCAATGCGCTTGTCGTCATCGACCGGGCCGCTGAAGTCAAACCCAACCCCACGCTGGCCTTGCGTCCCCACTGTGGCCTGCACCTGATGATAAGCCTCATACAACGGCTTTTTGCTGGTCAGCGCGACCAGACCGCCGGGCGAGCTACGGCCGTACAGCACGGACGACGGGCCTTTGAGAATGTCCACACGCTCGAGGAAATACGGATCGACCTGCATGGTGCTGTAGGTGCCGCTGTCACCCATCGACTTGAGGCCGTCGAGGTAGATGTTGTCCACCGAGCCGTCGTTGAAACCGCGCATCGCCACGTAGTCGTAACGATGGGTGGCGCCATACGGGTTGGTCAGCACACCCGGGGTGTAGCGCATCGCTTGCGAGACGGTTTGCGAACCCTGGTCATCCATTTGCTCTCGCGTCACTACCGATACGCTTTGCGAGGTCTCCAGCAGCGCGGTACTGGTCTTGGTGGCGATCTGGCTGTGGGTGGCGTTGTAGCCGGCCATGCTGCCCAGGGCGTTTCCGAGGGCGAAGCCTTTGATGTCGGTGGTCGGCAAGGCCAGTGCTTCGCTTTCAGCGACTGGGCGCAGGATGTAGCTGCTGCCGTCCTGGCTGACGGCTTCCAGTCCGGTACCGCCGAGCAAATGGCTCAAGGCCTGATCGGTCGAATATTCACCCTGCGCGCCGGGAGATTGCTGACCTTGAGTCTGTTGTGGCGTCATCGCCAAGGTGATGCCGGCCTGCCGGGCGAACTGATTCAATGCCTCGCCCAATGGCCCTGCAGCAATGTTGTAGCGGTGGCTGATCTCGGTGCCGGCAGTGTTGGCGGCCAGACTCAGACTTGGTAATACGCTGACGCCCAGCGCGGAGGACAACAGTGCTGCCCGAACCGCATGGCGCAGCGGTGCCGATGGTGCAGTGAAATTCAGAGGGTTCTTACAAATGGCGCGGACAGTCATTGTGGATTTCCGTAGGCAGTCGCGGGGGCTGAGTTGAAGTGCTTACTGACTAAGCCGGACTGCCTGCGAAAACCCGCCAAAAATAATCACACCGCACGTTCCAGGGTCACCCACCAGCGGGTGCGATAACGCAATTGCACCGGCAGCGTCTGCGGCAGGACCGCCAGTAGCCTGTCGGTGTCCTCCAGACGGAACACCCCAGAAAGGCGCAGGTCTGCGATCTCCGCCGAACAATTGAGATAACCGGGGCGATAACGGCCGACTTCAGCGAGGAAGTCGCCCAGGCGCATATTGCGCGTGACAATCAAACCGTCGAGCCAGGCGCCCGCATCCATATCCGGCGTCGGCGCTGCGCGCAAACCGCTTTGATCGACCAGAAAACTCTGCCCGGCGAGTGCTTCGAGGGAATGACCGCCAGCGCGAACCAACACCCGGCCACGGGTAACGCTGAGCCGCGTGCACTGTTCTTCCTGACGCAAAATGAAACGCGCATCGACCGGCGCATAAGTGCCGTGGCGATTCTGTATGCGCAGCGGTTGATCGGTCGCCGCACCCTCGTCAGAGCCGCCGCAGGTAACGATGATCTCGCCACGGGTCAGTTTGATCAGGCGCTGCTGCGCGGTGTAATCCAGATCCACGGCGCTGGCGGTGTTGAGTTCGATGCGCGTGCCGTCGGGCAACTGGAAACCGCGCCGTTCGCCGGTCGCCGTCGCGTAGTCGGCACTCCATTGCTGCCAGGCGGCGCTGTCCTTGGCCAGCCACGCGGCGGAGCCCATCAACAGCGCGCCCGTCAACAACTTCAAGGCCTGGCGTCGGCCTAGCCCCTGCGCACTGTTTTCCAAGGTGTTGAAAGCGACCTGCGCACCCGGCACGGCGCGCAGACTGGAACTCAATTCGGCTTGCAGCGACTGCACCCGCTGCCAGGCGATTTCATGTTCATGATGCTCGGCGCGCCACTGCTCACATTGGCGAGTCAGCCGCGAATTGCCGTGGTTGTTGCGCAGCCGCAGCAGCCAGTGAATCGCTTGCTTGACCACGTGTTGGCGCGGTTCGACGCGGCGAGCGAATGAGAGGTTATCCACAGGCATCAGCTTTCATACCGCAACACATAGCAGTGATACAGCGCATCGGCGACGTAGCGTTCCACTGAACGTACCGACACGCTCAACTGCTCGGCGATCTGTTTGTGGGTCAAACCTTCGCACTGTGCCAGGAGAAATGCCTGACGCACTTTCGGCTTAAGTCCTTCGAGCATGCGCGCAATGCTTTCCAGCAGTTCCAGCACCAACGCGCACGATTCGGCGTCAGGTACTTCGCCTTCAGGCAAGTGAGCAATGGTTTCCAGATAGGCCCGCTCGATTTCCTCGCGGCGCCAATGGTCTATCACCAGACCGCGCGCGATGGTTCGCAAGAAAGCTCGGGGCGCTTTCAGTTCGAGGCGTTCGGTACGTTGCAGCAGGCGCAGGAAGGTGTCCTGAGCCAGATCCGCTGCATCCGCTGCGTTGCCCAGCCGCGCGCGCAGCCAAGCGTTGAGCCAGCCGTGATGACTACCGTAAAGCGCCTGTACGACCAACTCAGGTGAAGACATGACCACGCCAGCCCGAACGTCACAAATGATAATTAGTCGCATTGTCATCAAGGGTTACAGATTTTGCAACTGTCGCCCCCATGTCGATGCGAAAAATTCCCTCGCAGCCGCTCTGGCACGCCGTTCGGCGGGAATCCTGCACAAACCCGGTTCATTTCTCACGCGCCCCTAAGATTTCTCCGCCGCTGGCCGACAGACTGGTGAGAAATGCGTGCACCAAAGTAGAGCGGCCGGAAGAACGCTGCCTGCGCCGTACATGGAATGTTGCATCCGGAAACGCATCCCCACTTTTGGCATAAGAAGTCCCATGAAATGAATCTCAAGTTCAGCCATAAAATCCTCCTGGCCGCTTCGGGCGTCGTGGTCCTGGCGTTCGCGTTGTTCACGCTCTACAACGATTATCTGCAGCGAAACACCATTCGCCAGAACCTGCAGTCCTCCGTGCAACAGGCCGGTGACCTGACCGCCAGCAGCGTGCAGAACTGGATGAGCGGACGGATTCTGGTGCTGGAAAACCTCGCGCAGAACGTTGCCCATCAGGGCAAGAATGCCGACCTCCCCGGCCTTGTCGATCAACCGGCCTTCACGTCGAACTTCCAGTTCACTTATGTCGGGCAGGCCAACGGTGTCTTCACCCAGCGTCCCGATGCGAAGATGCCGGACGGTTACGATCCGCGTCAGCGCCCTTGGTACAAGCAGGCCGTGGCGGCCGACAAAACCATGCTGACGCCGCCGTACATGGCGGCCGTCGGTGGCCTGGTGGTGACCATCGCCATGCCGGTGAAAAAGGACGGTGAATTGCTCGGTGTGGTCGGCGGTGACCTGAGCCTGGAAACCCTGGTGAAGATCATCAACTCGGTGGACTTCGGTGGCCTCGGCCATGCGTTTCTGGTCAGTGCCGACGGTCAGGTGATCGTCAGCCCGGACAAAGACCAGGTGATGAAAAACCTCAAGGACATCTACCCGAACACCAGCGTGCGCATCGAGAAGGGTAACCAGAACGTCGTGCTCAACGGTCAGGAACGTATTCTCTCGTTCACTCCGGTCAGCGATTTGCCGAATGCGCAGTGGTATATCGGTCTGTCGATCGATCGCGACAAGGCCTACGCCGCCCTCAGCCAATTCCGCACCTCGGCGCTGATCGCCATGTTTGTCGCAGTCGCGGCGATTGCGTTGCTGTTGAGCCTGTTGATCAACGTGTTGATGCGGCCGCTGACCACCATGGGCCGCGCGATGAAAGACATTGCCCAAGGCGAGGGCGATCTGACCCGGCGTCTGGTGGTCGAGAGCAGAGACGAGTTCGGTGAACTGGGCAGCGCATTCAACCAGTTCGTTGAACGGATTCACGCATCGATTTCCGAAGTGTCGTCGGCGACCCGTCACGTACATGACCTGTCGCAACGGGTGATGGCTTCCTCCAACGCTTCGATCGTCGGTTCCGATGAGCAAAGTGCACGCACCAACAGCGTCGCGGCGGCGATCAATCAGCTGGGCGCCGCCACTCAGGAGATTGCGCGCAACGCCGCGGATGCTTCGCAGCACGCCAGTGGCGCTTCCGAGCAGGCCGATGATGGTCGTCAGGTGGTCGAGCAAACCATTCAGGCGATGACCGAGCTGTCGCAGAAGATCAGCCTGTCGTGCACGCAGATCGAAACCCTGAACGCGAGCACCGACAACATTGGCCACATTCTCGATGTGATCAAAGGCATCTCGCAGCAGACCAACCTGCTGGCGCTCAACGCTGCCATCGAGGCTGCGCGTGCCGGTGAAGCCGGGCGCGGTTTTGCCGTGGTCGCCGATGAGGTGCGCAACCTTGCGCATCGCACCCAGGAATCGGCGGAAGAGATCCACAAGATGATCACCTCGCTGCAGGTCGGCTCGCGCGAAGCGGTGAGCACGATGAACGCCAGCCAGGCGTCCAGCGAGCAGAGCGTGGAGGTGGCGAATCAGGCCGGTCTGCGTCTGGTCAGCGTGACCCAGCGCATCGGCGAAATCGACGGTATGAACCAGTCGGTGGCCGCTGCGACTGAGGAGCAGACGGCGGTGGTGGAAACGCTGAACGTCGACGTCAACCAGATCAACCTGTTGAACCAGCAGAGCGTGGCCAACCTCAACGAAACGTTGAAGGATTGTGATGCGTTGTCGCAGCAGGCGAACCGGTTGAAGCAGTTGGTCGACAGCTTCAAAATCTGATTTTTCAGATTGCAGACCGCGTTATCGTTCTTCGCGAGCAGGCTCGCTCCCACAGGGAAATGCATTCCAAATGTGGGAGCGAGCCTGCTCGCGAAAGCGGTCTGACGATCACCGCAAAGCCTAAGCCTTAGACAAACAGCTTCAGCACATTGCCCATCGCATCATCGGCAAACCCCTGCACGAAATCCCTGAACCCCGGCAATGCTCCATCCCCACCCGCAGCCGGTTCGGCAATGATCGTCCAGGTCACTCGCGACTTCCCTGCGCTCAGCGATTCCACTTGCATCGCCGCCCACAGATTCGCCACCCCCAACGTGTTGTAGATCGTCGTCCAGGTCATGCGCCGCGCCTGTTCATCGCGCGAGTTGAGTTGTTCGACCACGACGTTGCCGTCCTTGAAGATTTTCTTGCGCAGCGATGACACGCCCTCGCCGGTCATTTCGGTGTGCGACAGCGCTGGAATGAATCGATCGAAGCCAGCGAAATCGCCAACGACCGCCCAGACTTTTGCCGCGTCCGCCGGCACTTCCACCGACGACACAACGTGGCAGCCTTGCGGGTTTTTGATCAGGGTGTCGGGTTGCAGATTGCTCATGGTGTTGCTCCTTGTTGATGAGTCAGATGAAGTTGATTTCTTTCAGGTAGTCGCAGCCGCGACGCAGCAGCGCCGGGGATTTCTGTGGGTAGTGCGCGCCCATCTGCTGCACGCCGGCCTCGGCGTTGGCGTGACCGATAAGGGAGATGTCGCCGATGTCTTCTTCGAAGCCGTTGAGGTAGAAACCGAGCACGCCAAACAGCGCGTTGTCGGCGTCGACCCGACTCAATTGCTGCTGCCAGTCGGCGACGCTGACCAGCGCAAATTCGCTGCCGGTTTCGCGGAACGACGCGACGTAGGCATCCCAGCTCAGCGGCTCGGGATTGTGCAGATTGAACACCGCGCGATCCGCTGAATAACGGCTGGCATGAAAGGCGATGAAGCGGGCGAGAAAGTCCACCGGCATCAGGTCGAAATTCAGCGCAAACGCCGGCACCTGACCGAGCTGGATCGAGCCTTTTAGCATCAGCATCAAACGGTTTTTGTGCGGCTGGCAAACGCCGCTGAGGCTGTTGAAACTGATGTTGCCAGGGCGATAAAGATTGACCCGCACACCGCGCTCACGCGCCCGTTCGAGAATGCGTTCGCCGACCCATTTCGACAGGTTGTAGCCGTTGCGAATATAGATCGGCGGCGTCGCTGCGGCGGGCAGTTCCAGCACTCGGCCGGCGTCATCCACGGTGCTGGATGCCGACAGGGTCGAGACGAAGTTGAAGACCTTTTTGCGCTGCCCTTCGCACAGCTTCAGTAGGGCGAAAATCGGCTCGACGTTGTCCGCCGCCAGCGACTCGTAATCGAGTACGTGGTTGACGTTGGCGGCGTTGTGTACCAGCGCACCGAACTCGCGGTCCAGGCGCTGATAATCCTCATCGCCCAGGCCCAGTTGCGGACGGCTGATATCTGCTGCGTAAATCCGCACACGGCTGAGGTCGAGATGTTCGAGACGGTTTTCGCGCAGTGCCTGAGCGAAGCGTTGCGCCGCCGTTTGCCCGGCGCCGTCGCGCACCAGACAGGCCACTTCGCTGGCGCCCCAACCGAGCAGCGCTTCGACGATGTGCACGCCGACAAAACTGTTGGCACCGGTGACGATGACCTTGTGCACATCGCCCATGCGGCTGATCGGCAACGGTTCGATATCCAGCGCGCGCTCGGCGTCGGCCATGGCCTGAGCGCTGAGTATCGCGCTGTCGTCGGTGCCGCGCACCAGCGTCGCCAGTTTGCTGATCGTCGGCAGTTCGATGAAGCGGTTGATCGAAATGCTTCGGCCGAATTCCTCACGCAAGCGCAGCAACATCCGCGACAGCAGAATCGAATGACCGCCGAGATTGAAGAAGCTTTCATCAGTGGAAATGTCGCTGGTCGGCAGTTCCAGCAGTTCGGCCCAGACCTCAAGAAGCAGCGCTTCGTCAGCACTGGCCGGCAGGCATTTCGCAGCGCTGTCCTGCACCGTCACCGGCAATGCCGACAGCGCCTTGCGATCGACTTTACCGTTGCTGGCGAACGGCATCTGCGCCAGTTCGGTCCACGCTACCGGTTGCATGTAGTCCGGCAGAAACTGCCGGGCGTGAGCCTTCAATTCGTCGCGGGCAGTCTCGGTCTGTGGCTGGGCGATAAACGCCAGAATGCGCCGCTGATTGTCGATGACCACGGCAATCTGCCGATACAAGCGGCTCTCGCGCAGGCAGCGTTCGATCTCTTCCGGCTCGACGCGAAAGCCACGGATTTTCACCTGATTGTCGCGTCGCCCGCACAGCTCGATACCGTGCTCGCCCCACTTGGCCATGTCGCCGCTGCGGTAGGCGCGCAGGGTTTCGCCGCCGGGCAGTGACAGGCTCAGATAGCGCTCGGCGGTCTGCTGCGGATTGTTCAGGTAACCGAGACAGACACCGGGGCCGACGATGAACAGCTCACCGACGGTTTGATCGGGCACCGGTTGCAGATCGTCGTCGAGAATCAGCACCCGACTGTTGGCGATCGGCCCTCCCAGCGTGCGGTTGCTGTCGCCCGGTTTGAGCTGGCGCGCGGTGATCAGCACGGTGGCTTCGGTCGGGCCGTACAGGTTGTGCAGGGTGCCTTGGCGGGTCAGTTGCTCGATGACGTACGGCTCGCAGACATCGCCGCCGGTCATCACCTGCACGCTCTCCAGTTGCTCCAGCGGCAGGATGCTCAACAGCGCCGGTGGCAGGAAGGCGTGGGTCAGTTGCCGCCGGCGAATCAGTGCAACCAGCTGCAAAGGATCGCGGCGCTGGGTGTCGTCGGGCACTACCAGTTCCGCCCCTGCGAGCAGGCTGGGGAAGATGTCGATCAACGACGAATCGAAGCTCAGCGAAGAGAACTGCAACACCCGACTCTCGGCGCGCAACTGCACGTAGTCGGTGTACCACGCGGTGAAGTGGGCGAGATTGGCCTGGCTGAGCAGCACGCCTTTCGGATGCCCGGTGGTGCCCGAGGTGTAGAGCGCCATGCACGGCGCATCAAGTTCCGGGCGGTGCTGCATCAGCGGCCGGTCGAGATCGGCGTTCGGCGCTTCGATGCCACTGACATCCAGCCCCGCTATCGACTCGCTGAGCGCCTGCTGTCCATCGTGAAGCAACAGCACTGCGCCGGCGTTTTCCAGGATGTATTGCTGACGCGGCAATGGATGGCTCGGCTCCAGCGGCAAGTACACCGCGTCGCTGCCGAGAATCGCCAGAATCGAGGCGAACAGCGCCGGGCTTTTACCTTGGCAGACGCCGACTACCCACGGCTGCGGATGTTGCTCAAGCAAGGGCAGCAACCGCTGCTGGATCGCCCGGCTGTGGGCGTGCAATTGGCGGTAGCTGATGGACTGTCCGCCGAGGTGCAGCGCCGGTCGTTCGGCATGTTCGATCAGGCTTTGTCGCAGGCGCTCGATCAGCGGGATCTGCGCTTGTTGCAGCAGCGCCGGATTTGCCGTGTCGTTGAGACGGTGGACATACGCCAGTTTGTCGAGAAACAGCAGATCTTCCAGCCGTTCGAAATCCGGCGCTTTGAGGGCCGGGGCATGCCTCAAATAATCGGCGTCGCGGGAAAAGCGGCTGACCAGCAACGCCACTTCGTCGACCACATGGGCGAGCGCTCGTTGGCGTAGCGACTGACCGTTGCCGGACGGCTCATCGCCGATCGGCACACGGCTGATCAGCGACGAGCCGAGAAAGCACAGCAAGTCGAGGGTCGGCAGGCCGCCATGCTCTTGCGCGGCGACACCCAGGCGCAGGTGCAGATGCGGGATGGCGCAGAAGTCGCCGGCAGCGATAAAGCCATCGTCGATGATCAGATCCACCGCCGCTTGAGTGGCGCCCCTGCGGGTCAGTGCATGGCCGTGCTGTTCGAGTTCCCGGGCCAGATCGGTCATGGCCTGGCCGGCGCCGGTGAGCAAAATGTCGAGACGTTTCATGTCGGCCTCCTCAAACCAGATAGTCGCGCAGGGCGTGCTGCACGCACGGTGTGTCGAGCAGCGAGCTGTTGTGGAAAAACCTGACGATGTTGCCTACCAGCGGGTGGTGGCGATTGATCGGGAAGGCCAGTCCGGCGATTTCGTCGCGCAATGAGTGCCGCGTGGTTTCGCTGACCGGCAGCGCGTCGATCAGGCGCAGGTCGAAGGACTTCTGAATGTCGTTGGTCAGGTAATGCCCAATGAAAACCGGCAGAATCTGCGCGATGGTCTCGCGGTCCGCGTCGCTGGCGGTGTGCCAATAGATGCGTACCATCCGCGCCCAGAAACTCGAATGGCGACCCTCGTCGAGCAAGTGGTCGGCCATCAGGCCTTTGATCGACGGCTTGACCGAGTCATCGCGGGCGAACGCGGCGACGTCGCCGGTCACGGTGTTTTCGGCGATCGCCACGCAGATCAATTCCACCGCGCCGCGCAGGTGTTCCGGCGCCAGTGCCACGGCGGCGGGAATTGCCCGGCTCAGTTCGATTTCGTCTGGCAATTGGATCGGTTCGATGCCGGTCAGCGCGACCGTTTGCTGCATGAAATCCATGGCCACCAGCGCGTGGTAATCCTCGTCGACCACCACGGTCATCGCGTCGTAGCGACAGGCGAACGGGAACGCCACGGCAAAGCGATTCTTGGCGATGCTGCGGGCGGTCTTGTCGACGATTTCGGTCTCGAAAATCACTACGTCGTTGATGAATTTGTACAACGTCTGCACCAGGGCGAAATCACGTTGTTGCGGGCATTCACGCAGGAAGGTTTCGCTGAGTACCAGCGGCTGGCGGCTGAGCGGGTAGATCAGGCGCTGATCGTCTTCCAGCAGCCGCCGGGGACGGGTGCGAATGGTCGCGCGGCTTTCCCAGGCGTCGGCGAAGGATTGATAGTCGGCGGCGTTCATTGGGCCACCTCGGCAACTTCCACGCCCATGCTCAGGCGCAGCCCGTCCCACAAGGCGATGCGGCTTTCCACGGCGGCGATGGCGCTGGCATAAACCTCTGCTGCGCGCTGCGGATCGCCGTCGACCAGACGCTCCAGCAACTGCTCGGCGGCGGGGCCGTGATCTTCGGAATCGACTTCGATATGCCGTTGCAGGTAGTAACGGAAGGTTGGTGCCTGTTCGATGCCGATGCCCCAGTCATCGAGAATGCGCTGGAACATCGTCGGAATGACGCTCTCGCGACCGTGCAGGAACGCGGCGGCAACGCTGTGTCCCGGCGCCTCCAGGGCAATGCACAAGGTATCGCGGACAAACTGCGCGGCCGCCGGGTCGACGTCGACGCTCTGCAACGCGACGTCATAACTCACGCCTTCCTGCTGCAGGGCGACAAAGCGCTCTACCGCCGTGGTGCTCGCGCCGATCTCGCGCATCGCATCCAGGTACAACTCGAAGTGGCTGTAATGGCCGGCATCGAGGCGATCGTCCGATTCCTCTCCCAGCACAATCTCGTTGATCAACCGCGCCGCGTGGGGATCGCGCGGCGGCAACCAGGGTAAACGCGTGCAGGTCAGTTCCTGTTGCAGGCGCTTGGTCAGCGACATGAAGTCCCATACGGCAAATACATGGGTTTCCATGAAACGGCGTAATACCGATAACGAAGTAATCTCGGAAAAGATCGGGTGAATACTCAGTTCGGCTTTCTTCTGGGCGAGTAGCTGCTTAGTGGGCATCATGATGTCCTTTATCATTGATATGAAATGCACAGTTCTTTCAGTTGCTGTAAGCGGTTGAGCAAGTTGTATGGAAAGTTATCCGGGCAAAGCCTTGCTTGCGATGTGGCATCGTTGCGGCGCCACGGTTGCTGCGTTTGGTACGTGAGGTGTGCCGCGCTGAACAGCGAAGTTCAAACCTGGCGAGAGAAAGCTAATACAGGGCAAAAGCATTTAACAAGTTTATTTTCAATTATTTCAGGTTGGCTTTTTTTCAAGTATGAGAGTTGCCGATAAAACTATTAAGCTGAGTTTTATTTGGGCGTAGTTACTCCTTTCGGCTAATAACGGCCAAAATTGAAAACAAGAGTGAATGCCTCACTCGAAGCAACTTTTTAACTAAGGAGATTGGTTGAATTCATAGGGGCGAAAGTTGGCCTGGACCGGCGCCATGACTTCCTGTTTCCCGTGACAAGGCTCCTTCCGTAGGTTCCTGTTGCGGGGACTGTGCCGTCAGGGCGGCGCGTCCCCGTTCTGTAGGGGTGGCGCTGGAAGAGTGCGGGTAAATTGCCGTCACGGCTATTACCGATTGGTCATCGGCGGGCAGCAGAAATGCGTCGGCAGGGCCGGGGCGGGCACCAGCGGGCACGCCGATCCGCTGCCAGAGCCGGCAGCAGAGCGGTCGCGAAGATTTGTAAGGGGATTATTCGACGTGCGAGATATCAGCGCGCGGTGTGGCGCTTCTGTGCCGCGGGAGTCGCGAGGTAGCGGGTGATGACCTCGACGCCACGGTTGAGGTGCTGCTCAAGCATTTCGAGTGAGCGCGGGATGTCTCGCTCGATCACGGCCTGAAGCATGGCGCGATGGTCGTCCTGAGACAGCTTGCCCAGGCCCATGGCTTCCAGATTGAACCGCAGAAAACGTTCTTCTTCGTTCAGGCCGTCCTCCACCAGGCGCAGCAGTCGCTGGTTGGGCGCCTTGCTGTACAGAGCCATGTGGAACAGGCGGTTGAGGCGGCCAATCTCGTTGTAGTCGTGCTGCGCTTCCAGCTCATCGATGTAGCCGGCGGCGAGTTGATGCTCGGCCTCAGTCAGCAACGGAATGGACTGCCGCATTGCCTCGGATTCGAGCAGAATGCGCAACTCGTAGGTTTCAGCGGCATCGCCCTGGATCAGTGGAGCAACCACGGCGCCTTTGTGCGTGGTGACGCTGAGCAACTCCTGCGCTTCGAGCTGGCGCAAGGCTTCGCGTACCGGCATGCGGCTGACCCCGAACAGATCGGCCAGATCCTGCTGGCGCAGCGCAGTGCCACACGGCAGGCGGCCATCGAGAATGGCCGAGCGCAGGGTTTCTTCAATCACCGACCGGGCCAGATGCGCAGGAATCGGTCCTTCGACTTTGATGCTGTGCAGCGGTTTGGGCTTCTGAGTCACGACAACACACCCTGTAGGTCGTAATATTTGGATCCAAATGACACTAGTGATTGCTCTACAGGTTGTCAAACCTTGTAAAACAAAGCGCTGCAATCTCAAGTCTAGCGTGTCTTCGATGATCTCACGGTGCCATTGTTTTTTGCCGGGCTAAGCTTCACCATCAAACGCTTCCTTTCTGTCCTTCTGGAAACCTGCAGTGGCGGTACGTTTCGCGATCCCTCGGACCTTGCGCTGGCTTGGCTGCGCATTGCTGCTGGCCGGTGTCATGCTGGGCGGTCTGCACGCCGATTGGGATTTTTCCGCGATCAGCCGCAAGGCCACGGCTCTTTATGGGCCGTTGGGCGCCGGGCAGCAGCGCATCGACGCCTGGCAGAATCTGCTGGCGACGCAGAAGCAGGCCAGTGAGATGGACAAGCTCAAAGTGGTGAACCTGTTTTTCAACAAGCAGGTGCGTTACGTCGAAGACATCGATCTGTGGCGCGAAGTGGATTATTGGGAAACCCCTATCGAAGCGCTGTGGAAGGGCGCCGGCGACTGCGAAGACTACGCCATCGCCAAGTATTTCAGCCTGCGCCATCTGGGCGTTTCCAGTGACAAGCTGCGCATCACCTACGTCAAGGCGCTGCGCCAGAACCGCGCGCACATGGTGTTGACGTACTATGCGACCCCCGATGCCATGCCGCTGGTGCTCGACAGCCTGATCGATCCGATCCAGCCGGCGTCGCAGCGGACCGATTTGCTGCCGGTCTACTCTTTCAATGCCGAAGGTCTGTATCTGCCCGGCGCCAAGGGTAATAAAAAGGTCGGCGACACCAAACGCCTGTCGCGCTGGCAGGATGTGCTGAAAAAAATGCAGGCCGAAGGTTTCCCGGTCGAGACGACTAACTAGGAGCACGCGCTCAGATGTCTTTGTTCAAACAGCTGTTGATCGCTATCTGTCTGTTCCTGGTCGTGGCCTTCACCGGCAGCTTCATGGTCAGCCTGGAGAGCTCGCGCACCCAGTACGTCAACCAGTTGCGCTCCCACGCACAGGACGCGGCGACGGCGCTGGCATTGTCGCTGACGCCGAATATCGACGACCCGGCGATGGTCGAGCTGCTGGTCAGTTCGATTTTCGACAGCGGTTATTACGCGAGCATCCGCGTGGTCGACGTGAAGACCGAGCAGACCATTGTCGAGCGCAGCGGTACCCCGGCGGTGAGCAACGTGCCGGACTGGTTCGTCAGATTGATCGGCCTCGAACCAGCGGGTGGCGATGCGCTGGTCAGCCGTGGCTGGGAGCAGGCGGCGCGGGTCGAGGTGGTCAGCCATCCAATGTTCGCCGTGGCCAAGCTATGGCAGAGCGCACTGGGCAGCCTTGGCTGGTTGCTGATCTGCGGCGCACTGAGCGCGGTGCTCGGCGCGCTGTTGCTGCGTCGGCAGTTGAAGCCGCTCGATTACATGGTCCAGCAGTCCCATGCGATTGCCCGCCGCGAGTTTCTCAGCCTGCCGGATCTGCCGCGCACGCCTGAATTGCGTCGCGTGGTGCAGGCAATGAATCAGATGGTCGAGAAGCTCAAGACGCTGTTCCAGGAGCAGGCCGAGCGCAGTGAAAAACTGCGTACCGAGTCCTATCAGGACAACCTCACCGGCCTGGCCAACCGCCGCTATTTCGAGATGCAGTTGAACAACCGCGTGAGCAATCCGGAACAGGCCAGTTCCGGTTACCTGCTGCTGTTGCGGGTCAAGGACCTGGCCGGACTCAACCAGCGTCTCGGCGGCCAGCGTACCGACCAGTTGCTCAAGGCCGTCGGCGAGCAACTGACCCGCGAGTGCGCCAGATATCCACAAACCCAGGATCTGGTGACGCGCATTCGCGGCGGTGAATTCGCCGTGCTGGCGCCGGGGCTAGTGCGCGAGGAAGCGTTGCAGCTGGCGCAGAATCTCGACAATGCCTTGAGCAGCCTGCATGCCACCGGCGCGACCGATGTGCCGGCGGTGGCTTCGATCGGGCTGGCGCCGTTCGCTCACGGTGACTCGCCGCAAGCGGTGCTGACACTGGGCGATCAGGCACTTGCGCAGGCCGAAGGCCAAGGCGAGCAGAATTGGGCGTGCATCGATCAGAGTCTGGTGGCGGAGGTCGGCGATGATCATCACGCTTGGCATCGACTGCTGGATCAAGCGTTGAGTCAGCAGCGTTTCGAGCTGTACTTCCAGCCGGTGGTCGCCGCGCAGGACACGCAGCTGGTGCTGCATTACAAGGTGCTGTCGCGCCTGCTCGACGAGCAGGGCCAGACCATCCCCGCCGGGCGCTTCCTGCCATGGCTGGAGCGCTTCGGCTGGACCGCACGGCTTGACCGGCTGATGCTCGAACGCGTGCTCGAGCAGATGAAAGGGCACGAGGATCCGCTGGCGCTGAACCTGTCCTCGGCAACGCTGGCCGATCCGCAGGCGTTGAACAAAGTCTTCGAAATTCTGCGCGCGCATTCCAATCTTGGCGCGCGGCTGACTCTGGAAATCGGTGAGGAGCAATTGCCTGAACAGGCATTGCTGGAGCAGTTGACCCGACGCCTGCGCGAGCTCGGTTTCTCGCTGAGCCTGCAGCGCTTCGGCGGGCGCTTCAGCATGATCGGCAACCTGGCGCGGCTGGGCCTGGCGTACTTGAAGATCGATGGCAGCTACATTCGCGCGATCGATCAGGAGAGCGACAAGCGTCTGTTCATCGAAGCGATCCAGCGCGCGGCGCACAGCATCGATTTGCCGCTGATTGCCGAACGGGTCGAGACCGAAGGGGAGCTGTCAGTGATTCGGGAGATGGGCTTGTATGGCGTGCAGGGGCAGTTGCTCGGTGAGCCGAAGCCTTGGGGGTGAGCCAAGAAGCGCCCTCACCCTAACCCTCTCCCAGAGGGAGAGGGGACTGGCCGTGGGATATTTACGAGATACGCCGACGTGCAAGAGCTCCACTGAATCCTAAATCGACTCGATCTCTCAGGTCGATGGATAGCGCAAGACACCTCGATCGGCCCCCTCTCCCTCCGGGAGAGGGCCGGGGTGAGGGTGAGCTTTGGATCTTGGCAGGATCAGATCAACCCGCCCTCATCCTCATCGATCAACTGGCTCAACCCGCCCAGCGCTTCACGCGCCTGGGTGCGGTCCATCAGTTTGGCCTGGGCCGCCGCTGGCAGGTCGGTGACGCGGATCACGCCTTTCTGGGTCAGCACCTGAATCAGGTCGTCGAGTACCCGAATCATTTCAAAGTCGCTCTGCTTGAGCTGTTTGAGGCTGTTTTCCACGGCTTCGTTGGCGTACCACGCCTGAATTTCATGGTTATCGGCGGGCAGCGTTTCCGTGGCCTCGGCGTACGCCGCAGCTTCCACGCGAATCAACTGGCCTTGCGCATCGCGTTGCACGTAAAACATTGAGCATCCCTCACAAATGAACAGCGTCATGCTGTCAGCAGCATAGCCAACTGCGCGCCAGTATGCGGGGCGACGATCAAATCGTCACCGCTGCATTGCCCGCAAACGCGACGGCCGCCCCACAGGAGGCGGCCGTCGTTGTTTCAGCCTCAGCTGTTGTTGTGATCGACCTTGATGGTCGGGTCGCTGCCGGCAATCAGGTTGTGCAGATTGGCGCTCGCCCAGTTGTTGCCTTCCAGTTTTATCGTCACGTCCGGCGTGGCCGCAGCGGTATCGCCCGAGTTGAATTTGCCCGCCGAGCTGACTTGCAGCGACGACGTGCCATCCACTGTGGTGATTTTCAGGAAGTTGTCGATCGTGCTGCCGGTCTCGCCCTGCAACAGGTCGCGCAGGTCGATGCGGTCGCCTTCGCTGGCTTTGAAATCCTTGATCACGTCGTTACCGGTGTCGCCCGATTTCCAGACGAAGGTGTCGCCACCGGAACCGCCAATCAGGATGTCATTGCCCTGACCGCCGATCAGCGTGTCGTTGCCGGTGCCGCCGAGCAGGATGTCATTGCCTTTGCCGCCGTCGAGCAGATCGGTGCCGCCCGAGCCGAACAGGATGTCATTGCCTGCGCCACCGAGCAGCGTGTCGTTGCCATCGTGCGCGCCGGACACATCGAACGCCTGATAGTGCTCGGTGATGTACTGGTGCACATTACTGGTGCTGACTTTGCTGACGTCGACACCGGTTTCTTTGGCGACGAACGCCTGCATCGCCTGGTAACCCTCGCCGGCAATGCCGTTGAAGCTGACCAGATCGCCGAACAGGATGTCGTTGCCTTCGCCACCATTGACGGTGTCGTTACCCGGCATCGTCGCTTCGGTATGGCCGATGATCGAGTTGGCCAGATCCTTCGGATCGATGTTGGTTTGCGGCGTTTTGTCCGAGTCGTACGGTTTCAGGTCATCGAGAGTGACGCCGCTGTTCAGGCCAATCGCTTCGACGTTCGACAGACCGTTGAGCAAGGCAAAGCCACTGGCCGAGTTGCTGCTCGTCGACGAGTTGGTGCTGTTACCGGTACCGGCCAGGTTCGACAACTCATAAGTGCCGTCGCCCTGTGCGTGGATGGTGCCCAGGTTACTGCTGCTCCAGCCCCACCATGAACTATAGGTCTGCAGAGTCACGGTGCCGGCGCTGTTGATCGTCAACGCATGGGTATTGTCGATGTAGGTGCTGAAGGTGTCGCCCGGCTTGTAGTTGCTGGTTTTCACCACGTCATCGAGCTTCACGTTGCCGTACAGCGTCGGGTTGGCTTGCTCGCCGCTCTGGTAGTAAGTCGGCTCGCCGTCGGTGATGAAGTACGTAAGGTTCTTCGCCCCGGTGTTGGCCACGGCGTCAGCGCTCTGGAACCAGTTGGCCGTGGTCTTGAACACGTCCTCGTAGTTGGTACCGCCGCCAGAGCCCATCGAGTTCAGCACTGCTTTGAGCAATGTCAGCGCATTCGGGTCGTTGAGATTCACCGACACCGACTTGTTGACCTGGGTATCGAAGTCCACCAGGAAGATGTTCACCGTACCCGAGTTGCTGCCGCCCAGGCTTTGCTTGAGGCTGTTGAACACCGAGGTCAGCGAGTCTTTTGCGGCGTTCAGCGACGAAGTGCTCATGCTGCCCGAGCTGTCGACCATGAACGCGATGTTGTAGTTGGTGCCCGGGACCACGGTCAGGCCGCCGATGTCAGCGACGATGATGTCGTTGGCGTCGGTGCCGGTGACGTTGTCATCACCCGAGGTGGCGGTGACCGCGTTGTACACCGCAGGCACTACCGTAACCGGGATGGTCGCGGTGCTGCTCGCGGAGCCACCGACTTGTTCGGTGGACGTCGAGGTCACGGTCAGGTTGAACTGGCCGTTGTAGTAGGTCGGCGGGGTCACGGTCAGGGAACCGAGGTTCCAGCCGGTGACGTTGGCTTCGCCATTGCTCGCGGTAACGGTGAAGGTATGACCCGCGCCATCGCTGAGCACCGAACCGACCGGTGCACCGCTGATCTTCACGCTCAGGGTTTCCGAGCCGTCGGTGTCGGTCAGCGCGGTGCTGATCGCCGACAGCTTCACCGTGGTGCCTTCGGCGCCGGTGTTGAGCTTGTAGCCGTCGTAATAACCTTCGCCGTTGGTGCCGTGCAGATCGGAGACGGTCACGCCCGAGTTGATCAGATCCTGCACGCCGGTGTAGATCGGCACGCCGGCGTTGCTGAGGTCAATCGGCGTGCTGCCGTTGACCGACAGGTTAACGTCGTAACTGCCCGGGCCGCTCTGGTTGTGGTGGTAGATGTCGAGCGTGTAGTAACCGCTGGTAGTCGGGGTAAACGAACCATTGATCGCACCGCCCGCGCCCCAGGTACCCGACGCCACGTTCTTGCCGCCGATGGTGATCAGCAGGCTGTCATCGGCCACGCCGCTGAAGCTGTAGGTCTTGCCGGCTTCCAGGTAGATCAGGCCAGAGGTCTTCGACGCCGTACCGGCGGCGACACTGCCGTCAGACTGCACGTTGGTGACGTTGCCGCTGGAGTTCGGTTTGCCGGCGGCGTCGATGACGTTTTTCAGGGTGGTCGAGTTCGCTCCGCTGCCGTCAGTGCCCAGACCCGACAGACCGGTCCAGACTTCCTTGATCAGGCCAGTGGATTTAACGCTGTTGTCAGCCACGGCTACGGTCGGCGCATCCGCCACTGGCGTGATGTCGATCTTCACTGTGCCGGTGCTGCCCAGCGCCTGGCCATCGGTAGGCTGGAACTTGATCTGCGCGTAGTCCGCTTGCTTGTTGCCCAGACCGGTGCCGCCGTAACCGTTGGTGCCCGACTCGTTGGCATCCGGCAGGAAGCGCAGCTTGCCGGCGTCGATGTCGGCCTTGCTGAAGGTCTGGTTGTTGGCAACATCCTTCCAGGTCGAGCCCTCCAGATACTGCAGTTTGCCCTCGCCCGGCAGCTGCGTGATCTTGATACCGAGGCTGCTCGCCGGACTATCGACATCGCTGACGCCGAAGGTCGACCAGCCGAGTACCAGCGGCGTGTCTTCGGTGCCGGTGACATTGCTCGGCGCGGCGACCGGTGCATCGTTGACTGCCACCACGTTGACCGTGGTGGTCGCAGTGTTCGAGTAGTTGCCGCCATCGGTCACCGTCACGGTGATGATGCGCGGCACGGTGCTCGGGTTTTCGCTGCTGTTGGTGAAGCTGATGTTCTTGATGGCCTGCATGTAGTCGGCCAGGGTCGCGTTACCCGAGAGGGTCAGGGTCACTGTGCCGTTGGTGCTGTTGGCATTGATGGTGATGCCGTTGACGCTGTTGCCCAGATTCAGCGCATCGCCGTCCTGACGGTTGGTCAGCACCACGGTGGCGCCGGTCAGCATCGTGCTGTCCGGGTCGGTGATGCTGATGTCGGTGTCAGCGATCGACACGCCGGCGCCCGGGGTGTTCTCGGTGAACGTCACTTTGTAATCGGCACCGGTCGCGCCGCTGGAGTTGTTGGCGTCCAGATCGAGCACCGGTGGTGCATCGTTGTCGATGATCGAGGTGCTGACGCTGCCATTGGTGCTGCTGACCGCGAGGTTCTCGAAGTTGCCGCCGGTAGCCGAATCGATCTTGACCACGAAGTTCTCGGTGCCTTCGGTGATCTTGTCATCGAGGGTGGCGACGTTGAACTGCGCGCTGCTGGCGCCCGCCGGGATCTTCACGGTGTACACACCAGTGAAGTCCGAACCGTCGGCAGCAGTGCCGCTGTAGACGATTTTCAGGGTCACTTCGGTCTGCGCCGGGTGATTGAGGCTGACGGTGTAGCTGGCGGTCTGGCCTTCGGTCACCGAGCTGCTGCCAGTGATGCTGACGGTGGTGGTGTCGACGGTGTCGGTGACGCTGGTCACCGCTGGCGTGGTGCTGGATACCAGTTTTTCGAAGCTGCCACCGGTGGCGCTGCTGATGGTCGCCTGCACGGTGCCGGCATCTTTGTAGACGTCGTCAGCTGGCGCTGGAACGTTCACGGTGCCGGTGGTTTCGCCCGCTTTGATGGTGATCACGGCGCCGTTCGACAAGGTCACGGTCACTGGTGAGCCAGCGGCGTTGGTCAGTGTAGCGGTGTAAGTGATCTGGCCACCTTCAGTCACGGAACCGGTCGCGCTCAGCGACAGGTTGGTGGTGTCGACGGTGTCGGTCACGTTGGTGCTGACCGGGGTCTTGTCGGCGACGAGATTCTCGAAATTGCCGCCGCTGACGTTGGTGATCGAGTTGGTCAGCGGAGCGTTGCCGGTCAGCGCATCGTTCGGTGCGACGGCGGTTACGGTGCCGGTGGTCTGGCCGACCGCGATGGTGATGTTCTGGCCGTTGGCCAACGTCACGACAACTGGCGAACCGGTGACGGGTGCGCCGACGGTTGCGGTGTAGACGACGTTGCCGCCTTCGGCCGCTGTGGCGGTTGCACTCAGTTTTACGGTGGTGGTGTCGATGGTGTCCGTAACGCTGGTGACGGCAGGTGTGCTGCTGGTTACCAGGTTTTCGAAGTTGCCACCGGTAGCGTTGCTGATCGTGGCCTGAACGGAGCCGGCGTCTTTGTAGACGTCATCGGACGGGGCCGCAACGGTTGCGGTGCCGGTGGTTTCGCCAGCCTTGATGGTGATCACAGCACCGTTCGACAGGGTCACGGTTACTGGCGAGCCAGCGGCGTTGGTCAGTGTCGCGGTGTAGGTGATCTGGCCACCTTCGGCCACGGAGCCGGTTGCGCTCAGTGACAGATTGGTGGTGTCGACGGTGTCGGTCACGGTGGTGCTGACCGGAGTTTTGTCCGCCACCAGATCTTCGAAATTGCCGCCGCTCACGCCAGTGATCGAGTTGGTGATCGGAGCATTACCGGCCAACGCATCGTTCGCAGCAACAGCGGTTGCAGTGCCAGTAGTTTGACCGACGCCGATGGTGATGGTCTGGCCGTTGGCCAATGTCACGACGACAGGCGAACCGGTAACCGGAGCGCCGACGGTGGCGGTGTAAGTCACGGTGCCGCCTTCGGCGACCGACGTATCGGCGGTCAGTTTGACGGTCGAGGTATCGATGGTGTCGGTGACTGTCGTCACCGCTGGAGCAGTGCTCGGTACCAGGTTTTCGAAATTGCCACCGGTAGCGCTGGTGATCGTTGCCTGGACGGAACCGGCGTCTTTGTAGACGTCATCGGATGGTGCAGGAACGGTTGCGGTGCCGGTTGTTTCGCCAGCCTTGATGGTGATGACAGCGCCGTTCGACAAGGTCACCGTCACTGGCGAGCCAGCGGCGTTGGTCAAGGTCGCCGTGTAGGTGATCTGGCCACCTTCAGCCACCGAGTTGCTGGCGCTGAGCGAGAGACTGGTGGTGTCGGTAACGTCGGTGACAGAAGTCGAAACTGGAGTTTTGTCCGCAACCAGATCTTCGAAATTGCCGCCGCTGACGTTGGTGATCGAGTTGGTGATCGGCGCATTACCGGCCAACGCATCGTTCGCAGCAACAGCGGTTGCGGTGCCAGTAGTCTGACCGACGCCGATGGTGATGGTCTGACCGTTGGCCAGGGTCACGACCACAGGCGAACCGGTAACTGGCGCACCAACGGTGGCGGTGTAAGTCACAGTGCCGCCTTCAGCCACCGACGTATCAGCGGTCAGTTTGACGGTCGAGGTGTCGATGGTGTCGGTGACAGACGTCACGACCGGAGCAGTGCTCGGAACGAGGTTCTCGAAATTGCCGCCGGTGGCGCTGGTGATCGTTGCCTGGACGGAGCCGGCGTCTTTGTAGACGTCGTCAGCTGGCGCTGGAACGTTCACGGTGCCGGTGGTCTTGCCGGCGTCGATGGTGATCACGGCGCCGTTCGACAAGGTCACGGTCACTGGTGAGCCAGCAGCATTTGTCAGTGTCGCGGTGTAAGTGATCTGGCCACCTTCAGCCACCGAGTTGCTGGCGCTGAGCGACAGATTGGTGGTGTCGGCAACATCCGTAACAGTGGTCGAAACCGGTGTTTTATCCGCAACCAAATCTTCGAAGTTGCCACCGGTTACGCCAGTGATCGAGTTGGTGATCGGAGCGTTGCCCGTCAGCGCATCATTCGGAGCAACAGCGGTTGCAGTGCCAGTAGTCTGGCCAACGCCGATGGTGATGGTCTGGCCGTTGGCCAATGTCACGACGACAGGAGAACCGGTAACTGGCGCACCGACGGTTGCGGTGTAAGTCACGGTGCCGCCTTCGGCCACCGACGTATCGGCGGTCAGTTTGACGGTCGACGTGTCGATGGTATCAGTGACCTGAGTGACCGCTGGAGTGGTGCTCGGCACGAGATTTTCGAAGTTACCGCCGGTGGCGCTGGTGATCGTTGCCTGAACGGAACCGGCATCTTTGTAGACGTCGTCGGACGGTGCAGGAACAGTTGCGGTGCCGGTGGTTTCGCCTGCTTTGATAGTGATCACGGCGCCGTTCGACAACGTGACTGTCACAGGCGATCCAGCGGCGTTGGTCAAGGTCGCGGTGTAGGTGATCTGGCCACCTTCAGCCACCGAGTTGCTGGCGCTGAGCGACAGATTGGTGGTGTCGTTGACATCCGTAACAGTGGTCGAAACTGGTGTTTTGTCCGCCACCAGATCTTCGAAGTTGCCACCGGTTACGCCAGTGATCGAGTTGGTGATCGGGGCGTTGCCAGTCAGCGCATCGTTCGCAGCAACAGCGGTTGCGGTGCCAGTAGTCTGACCAACGCCGATGGTGATGGTCTGGCCGTTGGCCAGAGTTACCACAACAGGCGAGCCAGTAACTGGCGCACCAACGGTGGCGGTGTAAGTCACGGTGCCGCCTTCAGCCACCGACGTATCAGCCGTCAGTTTGACGGTCGAAGTATCGATGGTGTCAGTGACCTGAGTGACCGCTGGAGTGGTGCTCGGCACGAGATTTTCGAAGTTACCGCCGGTGGCGCTGGTGATCGTTGCCTGAACGGAACCGGAGTCTTTGTAGACGTCGTCGGACGGTGCCGCAACGGTTGCAGTGCCGGTGGTTTCGCCAGCCTTGATGGTGATGACAGCGCCGTTCGACAAGGTCACGGTCACTGGCGAGCCAGCGGCGTTGGTCAGTGTGGCGGTGTACGTAATTTGACCACCTTCTGCCACCGAATTGCTGGCGCTGAGCGACAGATTTGTCGTGTCGGTAACGTCGGTGACAGAAGTCGAAACCGGAGTTTTGTCGGCAACCAGATCTTCGAAATTGCCACCGGTTACGGCAGTGATCGAGTTGGTGATCGGAGCGTTGCCAGTCAGCGCATCGTTCGCAGCAACAGCAGTTGCAGTGCCAGTAGTCTGACCGACGCCGATGGTGATGGTCTGACCGTTGGCCAGGGTCACGACGACAGGCGAGCCAGTAACTGGCGCACCAACGGTGGCGGTGTAAGTCACGGTGCCGCCTTCAGCCACCGACGTATCAGCCGCCAGTTTGACGGTCGAAGTATCGATGGTGTCAGTGACCTGAGTGACCGCTGGAGTGGTGCTCGGCACGAGATTTTCGAAGTTACCGCCGGTGGCGCTGGTGATCGTTGCCTGAACGGAACCGGAGTCTTTGTAGACGTCGTCGGACGGTGCCGCAACGGTTGCAGTGCCGGTGGTTTCGCCAGCCTTGATGGTGATGACAGCGCCGTTCGACAAGGTCACGGTCACTGGCGAGCCAGCGGCGTTGGTCAGTGTCGCGGTGTAAACAATCGAGCCGCCCTCAGCCACGGAGCCGGTCGCACTCAGAGACAGGTTGGTGGTGTCGGCAACGTCGGTGACAGAAGTCGAGACAGGTGTTTTGTCCGCAACCAGATCTTCGAAGTTGCCGCCGGTCACGCCAGTGATCGAGTTGGTCAGTGGAGCATTACCAGCCAACGCATCATTCGGCGCGGTGAAAGTCGCAGTCCCGGAAGTCTGGCCAACAGCGATAGTGATGTTCTGACCATTGGCCAGAGTCACAACCACAGGCGAGCCGGTGACTGGCGCACCAACGGTGGCGGTGTAAGTCACGGTGCCGCCTTCAGCCACCGACGTATCAGCTGTCAGTTTGACGGTCGAAGTATCGATGGTGTCAGTGACCTGAGTGACCGCTGGCGTGGTGCTCGGCACGAGATTTTCGAAGTTGCCACCGGTAGCGCTGGTGATCGTCGCTTGAACGGAACCGGCATCTTTGTAAACGTCATCGGACGGTGCCGCAACGGTTGCAGTGCCGGTTGTTTCGCCAGCCTTGATGGTGATCACGGCGCCGTTCGACAAAGTCACGGTCACTGGTGAGCCAGCAGCATTGGTCAATGTCGCGGTGTAGGTGATCTGGCCACCTTCAGCCACCGAGTTGCTGGCGCTGAGCGACAGATTGGTGGTGTCGTTGACATCCGTAACAGTGGTCGAAACTGGTGTTTTGTCCGCCACCAGATCTTCGAAGTTGCCACCGGTTACGCCAGTGATCGAGTTGGTGATCGGAGCATTACCTGCCAACGCATCGTTCGCAGCAACAGCAGTTGCAGTGCCAGTAGTCTGACCGACACCGATGGTGATGGTCTGGCCGTTAGCCAATGTCACGACGACAGGAGAACCGGTAACTGGCGCACCAACCGTGGCGGTGTAAGTCACGGTGCCGCCTTCAGCCACCGAAGTATCGGCGGTCAGTTTGACCGTCGAAGTGTCGATGGTGTCGGTGACAGACGTCACGGCCGGAGCAGTGCTCGGAACGAGGTTCTCGAAATTGCCGCCGGTGGCGCTGGTGATCGTTGCCTGGACGGAGCCGGCGTCTTTGTAGACGTCATCGGACGGGGCCGCAACGGTTGCGGTGCCGGTGGTTTCGCCAGCCTTGATGGTGATGACAGCGCCGTTCGACAAGGTCACGGTCACTGGCGAGCCAGCAGCGTTGGTCAATGTCGCGGTGTAAATGATCTGACCACCTTCGGCCACCGAGTTGCTGGCGCTGAGCGACAGATTGGTGGTGTCGTTGACATCCGTAACAGTGGTCGAAACTGGTGTTTTGTCCGCCACCAAATCTTCGAAGTTGCCACCGGTTACGCCAGTGATCGAGTTCGTGATCGGCGCGTTGCCAGTCAGCGCATCGTTCGCAGCAACAGCGGTTGCGGTGCCAGTAGTCTGACCAACGCCGATGGTGATGGTCTGACCGTTGGCCAGGGTCACGACCACAGGCGAGCCAGTCACTGGTGCACCAACGGTGGCGGTGTAAGTCACGGTGCCGCCTTCAGCCACCGATGTATCGGCGGTCAGTTTGACCGTCGAAGTATCGATGGTATCGGTGACATTCGTCACCGCTGGAACCGCGCTTGGCACCAGGTTCTCGAAGTTGCCGCCGGTCGCACCCTCGATGGTGACTTCGACTTTGCCGGCATCTTTATAGACGTCGTCTTTCGGTGCATCGACGGTCACGGTGCCGGTGGTTTTGCCAGCGTCGATAGTGATCGTGGCGCCGTTCGACAGGGTCACGGTCACCGGTGTGCCGGCCGGGTTGGTCAGGGTTGCGGTGTAGGTGATCTGGCCGCCTTCGGCGACCGAATCGCTGGCGGTCAGGTTCAGGTTGGTGGTGTCGGTGGTGTCGGAAACCACGGTGTCGGCGGACTTGCCGTCGACCACCAGTTTTTCGTAGTTGCCACCGGTGGCGCCATCAATGGTCACGCTCAGCGAGCTGCCGCCCGCCAATGGGCTGTTCGGCGCGACGTAGTTGACGCTGCCGGTGGTTTCGCCAACGGCGATGGTGATGGTCTGACCGTTGGACAGGCTCACGATCACCGGCGAACCGGTCACTGGCGCGCCCACGGTGGCGGTGTAAACCACGGTTTCGCCTTCGGCAACGTTCGCAGTGGCGCTCAGCGACACGGTGGTGGTGTCGATGGTGTCGTTGACCGTGGTCACCACCGGCTCTTTGCTGGCGACGAGGTTTTCGAAGTTGCCGCCGGTTGCGCTCTGGATGGTCGCTTCAACGCTGCCGGCGTCTTTATAGACGTCGTCTTTCGGTGCATCGACGGTCACGGTGCCGGTGGTCTTGCCGGCCTCGATGAGGATAGTCGCACCGTTCGACAGGGTCACGGTGACCGGTGTGCCAGCGGCGTTGCTCAAAGTCGCGGTGTAGGTAATCTGGCCGCCTTCGTTCACCGCGCCGGTCGCGCTGAGCGACAGGTTGGTGGTGTCGACGGTGTCGGTCACGGTGGTGCTGACCGGGGTCTGGTCGGCGACCAGATTTTCGAAATTACCGCCGCTGACGTTGGTGATCGAGTTGGTCAGCGGCGCGTGGCCGGCGAGGACGTCGTTCGGCGCGGTGGTGCTCACGCTGCCGCTGGTCTTGCCGACTTCGATAGTGATGTTCTGACCGTTGGCCAGGGTGACGACCACAGGCGAACCGGTGACCGGCGCGCCGACGGTGGCGGTGTAGGTGACGGTGCCGCCTTCGGCTGCGGTTTCGGTGGCGGTCAGTTTGACCGTCGAGGTGTCGACGGTGTCGGTGACATCGGTAACCGCTGGCGTGGTGCTTGGCACCAGGTTTTCGAAGTTGCCGCCGATGGCGTCCTTGATCGTGACTTCGACTTTGCCGGCGTCTTTGTAGACGTCATCGGCAGGTGCCGGAACGGTGACGGTGCCGCTGGTTTTGCCGGCCTCGATGGTGATCACCGCGCCGTTGCTCAGGCTCACGGTCACTGGCGTGCCGGCCGGGTTGCTCAGGGTTGCGGTGTAGACAATCGAACCTCCCTCGGCCACAGAGCCGGTCGCGGACAGCGACAGGTTGGTGGTGTCGGCGACGTCGGTTACCGAGGTCACCGCCGGGGTCTGGTCGGCGACGAGATTTTCGTAATTGCCACCACTGGCGCCGTCGATTTTCACGCTCAGGGTGTTGCCGCCGGCCTGTGCATCGTTCGGCGCGGTGAAGTTGACGCTGGCGCTGCTGGCGCCGACCGGAATGGTGATGGTCTGGCCGTTGGACAGGGTCACCACCACTGGCGAACCGGTGACCGGTGCGGTCACGGACGCGGTGTAGACAACCACGCCGCCTTCTACCGCACTGGCGCTGGCGGTCAGCGCAACGGTGCTGTTGTCGATGGTGTCGGTGACATCAGTTACCGCAGGAGTCTTGTCGATCACCAGATTTTCAAAGTTGCCACCGCTGGTCTTGGTGATGCTCGCATCGACCTTGCCGGCGTCCTTGTACACGTCATCGCCAGGCGCGGCGACGGTTGCAGTGCCAGTGCTCGCACCCTTGGCAATGTTGATCACCGCGCCGTTGCTCAGGGTCACGCTCATGGCGGTGCCGGCCGGATTGCTCAGGGTTGCCGTGTAGACGATCGAGCCGCCCTCGGCAACGCTGCCGGTGGCGCTCAGGCTGATGTCGGTGGTGTCGACGGCGTCGGTGACTTTGGTCACCACAGCCGAACGATCGGCCTCGACGCGCTCGAAATTGCCGCCGCTGTGGCTGGCGATCGCCGTCCGCACGTTGCTGCCATCGATGTACGGCGTATTGGCGGGCGCCGGGAAATTCACCGAACCGCTGGTAGCTCCGGCAGCGATGTTGATCACCGCGCCGTTGGCCAGGGTTACGGTCATCGCAGTGCCGGCCGGGTTGCTCAGGGTCGCGGTGTAGGTGATCTGGCCACCTTCGCTGACGGTATCGCTGGCGGTCAGGGTCAGTGCGGTTGTGTCGACGGTGTCGTTGACCGTGGTGCTGACCGGAGTCTTGCTGACGTCGAGTTTCTCGAAGTTGCCACCGCTGGCATCGGTCATGGTCACGGTTAGCTTGCTGACGTCCTTGTAGACGTCATCGCTCGGTGCGGCAATCGTCACCGAACCGCTGGTCTTGCCGGCTTCGATGGTGATGGTCTGGCCATTGCTCAGATTGACGGTTACCGGCGTTTGCGCGGCGTTGGTCAGCGTGGCGGTGTAAGTGATCGAAGAGCCTTCGAGCACATAGCTTTCTGCGCTGAGGGTCAGGTGCGTGGTGTTGACCGTGTCGGCAACGTTGGTCACCGCAGGCGTAGTGCTCGGCACCAGATTTTCGAAGTTGCCGCCGGTGGCGTCCTTGATGGTGACTTCGACTTTGCCGGCGTCTTTGTAGACGTCATCGGCAGGTGCCGGAACGGTCACGGTGCCGGTGGTCTTGCCGGCTTCAATGGTGATGACCGAACCGTTGCTCAGGTTGACGGTAACCGGCGTACCGGCCGGGTTGCTCAGCGTCGCGGTGTAGGTGATCTGCCCGCCTTCATTGACGTTGCCGGTGGCAGTCAGCGCGACGCTGGTGGTGTCGACGGTGTCGGTCACGGTGGTGCTGACCGGGGTCTTGTCGGCGACCAGATTTTCGAAGTTGCCGCCGCTGAGGTTGGTGATCGAGTTGGTCAGCGGTGCGTGACCGATCTGCACGTCATTCGATACCGGGGCGGTGACGCTGCCGGTGGTCTGGCCGACGCCGATGGTGATGCTCTGGCCGTTGGCCAGGGTCACGACAACAGGCGAGCCGGTGACGGGCGCCCCGACAGTGGCGGTGTAGGTGACGGTGCCGCCTTCCACGACCGAGGTGTCGGCGGTCAATTTGACCGTCGAGGTGTCGATGGTGTCGGTGACTGTCGTCACGGCTGGAGCACTGCTCGAGACGAGGTTCTCGAAATTGCCGCCGGTGGCACTGGTGATGGTCGCCTGCACGGAGCCGGAGTCTTTGTAAACGTCGTCGGACGGAGCCGGGAAGCTCACATTACCGCTGGTTTCGCCTGCCTGGATGGTGATGACGGCGCCGTTCGACAAGGTCACGGTTACTGGCGAGCCAGCGGCGTTGGTCAATGTCGCGGTGTAGATGATCTGGCCACCTTCTGCCACCGAGTTGCTGGCGCTGAGCGACAGATTGGTGGTGTCGGCAACATCCGTAACAGTGGTCGAAACCGGCGTTTTATCCGCAACCAGACTTTCGAAGTTGCCACCAGTTACGCCAGTGATCGAGTTGGTCAGCGGAGCGTTGCCCGTCAAGGCATCGTTCGGTGCGGTGTAGGTCACGGAGCCAGTGGTCTGGCCGACGGCGATGGTGATGTTCTGGCCGTTAGCCAACGTCACGACCACAGGCGAGCCGGTGACCGGAGCGCCGACGGTGGCGGTGTAAGTCACGGTGCTGCCTTCGGCAACCGAGGTGTCTGCGCTCAGCTTCACCGTCGAGGTATCGACGGTGTCAGTGATTTCGGTCACTGCCGGCGTAGCGTTCGGCACCAGATTTTCGAAATTGCCGCCGGTGGCGTCCTTGATGCTGACTTCGACCTGGCCGGCGTCCTTGTAGACGTCATCGGCAGGCGCTGGAACGGTAACGGTGCCGGTGGTTTTGCCGGCATCAATGGTGATCACCGAGCCGTTGCTCAGGGTCACGGTTACCGGTGTGCCGGCCGGATTCGTCAGCGTGGCGGTGTAGGTGATCTGGCCACCCTCGGCCACAGAGCCGGTGGCGCTGAGACTCAGGCCCGTGTCATCCACCGAGTCGGTAATCGTGGTCACCGCTGGCGTGTTGCTTGGCACCAGATTTTCGAAATTGCCACCGGTAGCGCCAGTGATCGTGGTGCTGACGGTACTGCCATTGTTGTAGACGTCATTGGCCGCAGTCGGCACGTTCACGGTGCCGACGGTTTCGCCGGCAGCAATGGTGATGGTCGAACCGTTGGACAGGGTGACAGTTACCGGTGTTTGTGCCGGGTTGGTCAGTGTCGCGGTGTAGGTGATCTGGCCGCCTTCAACAATGTTGTTGGTCGCGGTCAGGGTCAGGCCGGTGTTGTCGACCGAATCAGTGATCGTAGTAACGGCTGGCGTGGTGTTCGGCACCAGGTTTTCGAAATTGCCACCGGTAGCGCCAGTGATCGTGGTGCTGACGGTGCTGCCATTGTTGTAGACGTCGTTGGCCGCAGTCGGCACGTTGACGGTGCCCACGGTTTCGCCGGCCGCGATGGTGATGGTCGAACCGTTCGACAGGGTGACGGTCACCGGCGTCTGCGCCGGGTTGGTCAGTGTCGCGGTGTAAGTGATTTGACCGCCTTCAACAATGTTATTGGTCGCGGTCAGCGTCAGGCCGGTGTTATCAACCGAATCAGTGATCGTGGTAACGGCAGGCGTGGTGTTCGGCACCAGGTTTTCAAAGTTGCCGCCGGTAGCACTAGTGATCGTGGTGCTGACGGTGCCGCCATTGTTGTAGACGTCGTTGGCCGCAGTCGGCACGTTGACGGTGCCGACGGTCTCACCAGCTGCAATGGTAATGGTCGAGCCGTTCGACAGGGTGACGGTCACCGGCGTCTGCGCTGGATTGGTCAGTGTCGCGGTATAGGTGATCTGACCGCCTTCAACAATGTTGTTGGTCGCGGTCAGCGTCAGGCCGGTGTTGTCGACCGAGTCGGTGATCGTAGTGACTGCTGGCGTGGTGTTCGGCACAAGGTTTTCGAAGTTGCCGCCGGTAGCGCCAGTGATCGTGGTGCTGACGGTGCCGCCATTGTTGTAGACGTCATTGGCCGCAGTCGGCACGTTGACGGTGCCGACGGTCTCGCCAGCGGCAATGGTGATGGTCGAGCCGTTGGACAGCGTGACGGTTACCGGGGTTTGTGCCGGGTTGGTCAACGTCGCGGTGTAAGTGATCTGGCCGCCTTCGACGACGTTATTCGTCGCAGTCAGGGTCAGACCGGTGTTGTCGACCGAATCGGTGATCGTGGTAACGGCAGGTGTGGTGTTTGCCACCAGGTTTTCGAAGTTGCCGCCGGTAGCGCCAGTGATGGTGGTGCTGACGGTGCTGCCGTTGTTGTACACGTCGTTGGCCGCAGTCGGCACGTTGACGGTGCCAACGGTTTCGCCAGCCTCAATGGTGATGGTCGAGCCGTTCGACAGAGTGACGGTCACCGGGGTTTGCGCCGGGTTGGTCAACGTCGCGGTGTAAGTGATCTGGCCACCTTCAACGATGTTGTTGGTCGCAGTCAGGGTCAGGCCAGTGTCATCGACCGAATCGGTGATGGTGGTGACCGCAGGCGTGTTGCTTGGCACCAGGTTTTCAAAGTTGCCGCCGGTAGCCCCAGTGATGGTCGTGCTGACGCTGCCGCCATTGCTGTACACATCATTGGCCGCAGTCGGCACGTTCACGGTGCCGACGGTTTCGCCAGCCGCGATGGTGATGGTCGAACCGTTGGACAGAGTGACGGTTACCGGCGTCTGCGCTGGATTAGTCAGCGTCGCGGTGTAGGTGATCTGACCGCCTTCAACAATGTTGTTGGTCGCAGTCAGGGTCAGGCCGGTGTTGTCGACCGAGTCGGTAATGGTGGTAACGGCTGGCGTCGGGTTCGGCACCAGATTTTCGAAATTACCGCCGGTAGCGCCGGTGATCGTGGCCGTAACGGTGCTGCCGTTGTTATAGACGTCATTCGCTGGGGTCGGCACGTTGACGGTGCCGGTAGTCTGGCCAGCGCCAATGGTAATGGTCGAGCCGTTCGACAGAGTGACGGTTACCGGAGTTTGCGCCGGGTTGGTCAAAGTCGCCGTATAGGTAATCTGACCGCCTTCGGTCACGCTCGAACCAGCCGTCAGCGTGACGGTAGTGGTATCGACGGTGTCTGTCACTTGCGTGGTCGCCGGGATAGTCGGCGGGGTCACGGTGATGCCGTTGCCGCCGCTGGTGCCGGTGACGGTAACGTCGATCTGGCTCGGGTCGTTATAAACGGTGTCGTTCGGCGCCAGCGGCACGTTGACGGTGCCGGTGGTGGCGCCGGCCGGGATGACGATCACTGCGCCATTGGACAGGGTGATGGTCAGGTCGGTCAGCGGCGCCTGGGTCAGGGTCGCGGTATACACCAGCACGCCGCCGGCTTCGGTGATGGTCGGCGTGGCGCTGAGGCTCAGGGTCGAGTCACGCAGCGCGTTGGTGGTGGTGTCGGTGGTCAGGCCGCCGGTGGTGTCCTGCGCGACTTGGCCGGCAGAATTGATGCCCGCCGTCGGAAAGCCAATGGTCGGATCGACGCGGCCAGCGGTGGCGTCGAGCATGACAAAGCTGTGACCACCACCGGCGGCGCCACCGGTACCTGCGGCGGTCGGGCCGGCCGCAGTGGATTCGAGTGCGGTGGTCGGGTCGACACCGGCGGCGATGGCTTGCTGCAGTTCTTCTACAGAAGGCGCAGCCTGCGCCGTGGCTTCGGCCAGGTCAGTGCTGGAGTCAGGCGAGCTGGCGCTCCATTGGGTGTCGCGACCCAGATCGAGCATGCGGCCATCGGCCAGTTCCAGCGACACCGCGCCGGACAGGCCGGTATCGATCTGGTCGCCGACATACAGGCGATCGCCTTCAACGAGTACGCGACGCACGCCCTCTGGGGACACCACGAAAACCTGACCGACAATGCTTTTGACGATGGCAACAACACTGCTCATTGAAGACTCTCCGGGGTGTCACATTCAGTTGACTTCCATGGACCTGACGGGCGTCGGCGCCACTTCAGTCTGGACGTACTTTCTATAAATGGATAACTTATTGACGCTGTATTTCCGTCAATAATCTGGCTATAAATTATCGAGATTAACTTTATGCCAAACTATTGACCTTCTGGGAGCCATCCTAAACAATCGCCCCACTAATGTCACATTGATATTTCCGCGGCGACCTGTCCTTCAGCCTGTCATCCAGTTCCTCTTTTGAACTTTCCGACATACGGTCTTTCGGGTTGCCATCATCCGACGCAGCACCACGTTTCTGCTGTGATTCAAGACAAGAAGTTCCGGGAAAATTCCAACCATGCGTTCGCTTTTGCTCCTTGCCGCTCCCTTCGCTCTCGCCGCCTCATTCGTACAAGCACAATCCTTACCAGAAGCCATGCAACAGGCGCTGGATGTCCATCCGGAGATTCAGGCGGGGGTCAATAGTCGATTGGCGGCGGATTATCAGTTAAAGGCGGCGAAAGGGGGATACCTGCCCAAGGTCGATCTGCTCGGCGGTTATGGCCGTGAAGGCACCGACAGTGTGACCACTCGAGCGAACGGTGGAAGCAATCATTGGGAGACCTTGAACCGCAGCGAGTCAAGTTTACGTCTCTCGCAAATGGTTTTTGACGGTTTCGCGACGTCCAACGAAGTTGCGCGTCAACAAGCCAACGTCAGCTCTCGTGCCTACTCCCTGCTCGGCACCTCTGAGCGCACTGCGCTGACCGTCGCTCAGGTTTATCTGGATGTGCTGACACGTCGCGAATTCGTCCGTCTGGCCGAGGAAAACCTCAAGAGCCACCAGCGCATCTACGACCAGATCCAGTTGCGCACCCAGCGCGGCGTCGGCAGCGGTGCCGACCTTGATCAGGCCGAAGCCCGTATGGCCCAGGCCCGCAACAATCTGATCACCGAACAGACCAACCTCGCCGACGCGGAAACGAACTTCCTCAGCGCCGTCGGCCAGATGCCCGACCAGCTCGAGCGCCCGGCGCCGTTCATGGCGATGATGCCCGCCAACCTCAATGAAGCCCGCGCGCAGATGCTGGAAAACAGCCCGATCCTGCGTTCCGCCGAGTCGGATATTGCGGCTGCCGAGAAGCAGTTCGCCACCGCCAAATCGACCTTCTACCCGCGCTTCGACGCTGAGCTGGGCCGTACCGCCGATAACGATATCGACGGCCAGAACGGCCACAACAATGAATGGCAGGCCATGCTGCGCATGCGCTTCAACCTGTATTCCGGTGGCAGCAACAAGGCCGATCTGGAATCCAAGTCGTACCTGGCCAACCAGGCGCTGGACATCCGCAACAACGCCCTGCGTCAGTTGAACGAAGAGCTCGGCCTGGCCTGGAACGCCCTGAACAACGCCAACGCCCAGGTGCCGATCGCTCAGCAATACGTCGATCGCAGCACTTCGGTGCGTACTGCCTACCAGCGTCAATTCAGCCTCGGCGAACGCACCCTGCTGGATTTGCTCGACAGCGAAAACGAGCTGTTCACCGCCTCGCGGCGTCTGGCGGAAATCAAGAACATTCAGTTATTTACTCAGTATCGAATCAAGGCGACCATGGGCCAATTGCTCAAAAGCCAGGGAGTGGTCGCGCCGTTGGCATCCGTTGTGCAGAACGACGTGAAGCCCAAGGTCCAGCTGCCTGGGATGAACTGAGTTATCCCTTTCAACTGTTAAAGAGTGTCGAGCGTGGAATCAGAAGTCAGTCGAGTTCAACTCAGCCATGATCCACGCGCGTTGCATGACGATCCGTTGCTGGATGGTCTGCTCGCCCTGTGCATGCTGCACCAGAAGCCTGCCAGCGCGGCGATGCTGACCACCGGCCTGCCGCTGCCCAAACAACGTTTGAGTGTCGAGTTGCTGCCGCGCGCAGCGGCCCGCGCCGGGCTGCAGGGGCGGGTGTTGCAGCGCAAGCTCGAAGAAATTCCGGCGATCGCCATGCCCGCGCTGTTGCTGCTCAAGGATGGCCGCAGCGCCGTCCTGCTCGGCTGGCAGGGCGACAACGAAGCACGCGTGCTGCTCAGCGAAAGCGACGGCGGCGAGTCGGTGGTCAGCCGTGAACTGCTGACCGACGATTACACCGGCAAAGTCTTCTTCGCCCAGCCGCAGCACAAATTCGACGTCAACCACGGCACGCTGATCCCGCGCGCACGCTCGTGGTTTCGCGACACCCTCAAGCGTTCGCGCTGGCTCTACGCCGATGCGATCGCCGCGAGTTTCCTGATCAACATCATCGCCATGGCCGCGCCGCTGTTCGTGATGAACGTCTACGACCGCGTGGTGCCGAATCAGGCCGAAGCAACCCTGTGGGTACTGGCGCTGGGCATCACTGGCGCGTACATCTTCGACCTGATCCTCAAGAGCCTGCGCAGTCTGTGCCTGGATCTGGCCGGGAAGAAAACCGACCTGATCATCTCCGCCACGCTGTTCGAGCGCATCGTCGGCATGGCGATGAAATACCGCCCGGCGCGTGTCGGCAGCTTTGCCCAGAACATCCATGAGTTTCAGAGCCTGCGCGACTTTCTCGCCTCGCTGACCCTGACCAGTCTCATCGACCTGCCGTTCACCATCCTGATTTTCATCGTCATCGCCATTCTCGGCGGGCATCTGGTGTGGATCCCGGTGCTGGCGTTCCCGATTGCCCTGTTGATCGGCTACGCCTTGCAGAAGCCGCTGATCGCGACCATGGAGCGCACCATGGCGCTGGGCGCCGAGCGCCAGTCGAGCCTGATCGAAACCCTCGCCGGCCTGGATGCGGTCAAGGTCAACAACGCTGAAAGCGAGCGCCAGTATCAGTGGGAGCAGACCATCGGCACCCTCAGCCGTCTCGAGCTGCGAGTGAAAATGCTCTCCGGCCTGGCGATGAACATCACCTTGCTGATCCAGCAACTGGCCGGGGTGATCATGATCGTCTTCGGCGTGTACCAGATCATCGCCGGCAACCTGAGCATGGGCGGGCTGATTGCCTGCTACATGCTCAGTGGCCGTGCGCTGAGCCCGCTGGCCTCGCTGTCCGGACTGCTCACGCGCTATCAGCAGGCGCGGGTGACCATGACCTCGGTCGACCAGATGATGGAACTGCCCCAGGAGCGCAATTTCGAAGAGCGCCCGCTGAGCCGCAAGGTTTTGCAGGGTGCGATCGAATGCCGTCAGCTCAGCTTCACCTACCCGGACCAGCAGAACCCGGCGCTGAAGAACATCAACCTGGTCATCCGTCCCGGCGAGAAGATCGGCATCATCGGCCGCAGCGGTTCGGGCAAGAGTTCGCTGGCGAAACTGCTGGTGGGCCTGTACCAACCGGACGACGGTGCCTTGCTGGTCGACGGCGTGGACATCCGCCAGATCGACGTCAGCGAACTGCGCTACAACATCGGTTACGTGCCGCAGGACATCCAGCTGCTGTCCGGCACCCTGCGTGACAACCTGGTGTCCGGCGCGCGTTACGTCGAAGACGAGCTGGTGCTGCAAGCCGCCGAACTGGCCGGCGTGCACGAGTTCGCCCGTCTGCACCCGCAAGGCTACGAACTGCAAGTCGGCGAGCGCGGGCAGAACCTTTCCGGCGGCCAGCGGCAGAACGTCGCCCTGGCCCGGGCGCTGCTGCTCAACCCGCCGATTCTGCTGATGGATGAGCCAACCAGTGCGATGGACAACACCGGCGAAGAACGCCTCAAGCAACGCCTCGCAGCAGTGATTGAAAACAAGACTGTGGTGCTGGTCACGCACCGGGCATCGCTGTTGTCGCTGGTCGATCGCCTGCTGGTGATCGATCGCGGGCAGATTCTCGCCGACGGCCCGAAAGCCGCCGTGATGGAAGCGTTGAAGAAGGGGCAGATCAGTGTTGCTTAAGTCCGGTGTCAAGGAGTCGATCCGTCGCTACTTCAAGGGCTCTGCCTCGCTGCAGGGCCAGCCGCTGCCAGAGGTCAACAAGGCGCTGATCGAAGACGCCCCGCGCGTCGTGCGCCTGACCATCTGGGCGATCATCGGCTTCTTCGTATTCCTTATGCTCTGGGCCAACTTCGCCGTGATCGACGAAGTGACCAAGGGCGACGGCAAGGCGATTCCGTCGTCGAAGATCCAGAAAATCCAGAACCTGGAGGGCGGTATCGTCTCCGAGCTGTTCGTCAAGGAAGGCCAGATCGTCGAGGCTGGCGCGCCGCTGATTCGTCTCGACGACACGCGTTTTGCCTCCAACGTCGGCGAAACCGAGGCCGATCGCCTGTCGATGCTGCTGCGGGTCGAGCGTCTGAGCGCGGAAGTCGATGATCGTCCGCTGAATTTCCCCGAGGACGTGCTCAAAGCCGTGCCGGGCCAGGCAAAAAGCGAAGAGTCGCTGTACATCAGCCGCCGTCAGCAATTGCACGACGAAATCGGTGGCTTGCAGGAGCAGTTGATCCAGCGTCAGCAAGAGCTGCGTGAGTTCAGCTCCAAGCAGGCGCAGTACCGTCAGCAGCTCGGCTTGCAGCGTCAGGAAATCAACATGTCCGAGCCGCTGGTGGCGCAGGGCGCGGTCTCGCCGGTGGAGGTGTTGCGCCTCAAGCGTGCCGAAGTGGAAACCCGGGGCCAGCTCGATGCGACCACGCTGGCCATTCCGCGCGCGGAATCGGCGATCAAGGAAGTGCAGCGCAAGATCGACGAAACCCGCGGCAAATTCCGCAGCGAAGCGCTGACCCAGCTCAACGAAGCGCGCACCGATCTGAACAAGGCCCAGGCCACCGGCAAGGCGCTGGAAGACCGCGTCAGCCGTACGCTGGTTACCTCACCCGTGCGGGGTATCGTCAACAAGTTGCTGGTCAACACCATCGGCGGCGTGATCCAGCCGGGCAGCGACATGGTCGAAATCGTGCCGCTGGACGACACCCTGCTGGTCGAAGCCAAGATTCGCCCGCAGGACATTGCCTTCTTGCATCCGGGGCAGGAAGCGATCGTCAAATTCACTGCGTATGACTACACCATTTATGGCGGACTGAAGGCGCAGCTGGAGCAGATCGGTGCGGACACCATCACCGACGAAGACAAGAAAACCACCTACTACGTGATCAAAGTGCGCACCGAGCGCAGCCATCTGGGCACGGATGAAAAGCCACTGCTGATCATCCCGGGGATGGTTGCTTCGGTGGACATCATCACTGGCAAGAAGTCGGTGTTGAGCTATTTGCTCAAGCCGATCATTCGCGCGCGGGCCGAGGCGTTGCACGAGCGCTAGGTCTTCAGCGCTGGTGACGGCCTATTCGCGAGCAGGCTCGCTCCCACAGGAGATTGCATTCCAACTGTGGGAGCGAGCCTGCTCGCGAAGGCGTCCTCCGAAGCGCTACATATTCGTCGGTAAGTGACGCAAATGGTCACCCACCCCCTCACCATTCGCCATATCGTTATTCTCTAACGGTATTTAATTTCCAATTCTTATAGCTATAAAGTCACCCACCTGCGTACCTGCCGACCAATCGGCGCGCCGCACGACCTGAACCGACACGCAATCCAGCGTGAGTGTCTGATCGACGAGCGCGTCCGTGAGCGCGCCGTGCGTGGGAGATGATTGATGTCCGCCGCTACTGCCACCGAAAGCGCCGCAACTGCCGCGCCACAAGTTTTCGAAATTCGCCCCTTCAGCGGTGCCGTCGGCGCCGAGATCGTTGGCCTCGACCTGCGCCGGCCGGTCAATGATCAGGACTTCGCGCGGATTCACCGCGCGCACCTGGATCACCACGTCGTGGTCTTTCGCGATCAGCAGATTACCCCGCAGCAGCAAATCGATTTCAGCCGCCGCTTCGGCGTGTTGCAGATTCACGTGCTCAAGCAATTCCTGCTGGCCAATCACCCGGAAATCCTCATCGTTTCCAACATTATCGAGAACGGCCAGAACATCGGTCTCGGTGACGCCGGCAAGTTCTGGCATTCAGATCTCTCCTATAAAGAGCTGCCAAGTCTCGGCTCGATGCTGCACGCCCAAGAGCTGCCCGCCGAGGGTGGCGACACGCTGTTTGCCGACATGCACAAAGCCTGGGACGACTTGCCCGCTGCGTTGCGCACTGCGGTCGAAGGACGTTGCGCTGCGCATTCCTATACCGCGCGCTACAGCGAAACCAAGTTCGAGGGTAACTGGCGCCCGACCCTGACCCCGGAACAGTTGGCTCAGGTCGCCGAAGTGGTGCATCCGGTGGTGCGCACCCATCCGGAAAACGGCCGCAAGGCCTTGTTCGTCAGCGAAGGCTTCACCACGCGAATTGTCGGTCTGCCGGAAGACGAAAGTCGTCAGTTGCTCGGCGAACTCTTCGCCCACAGCGTGCTGCCGCAAAACATCTACCGCCATCAGTGGGAACCGCATGACCTGGTGTTCTGGGACAACCGTTCGCTGATCCACCTCGCCGCCGGCTGCCCTGCGCATCTGCGCCGCAAGCTGTATCGCACGACCATTCAGGGCGACGCGCCTTTCTGATTTGCCGGAGATCGACCATGAACGCCCCTTTGCCAGGCCACGCGGCCAGCAACCCGATCGCCCGCAGCGAAGCGTTGCTGGCCGTCGATCACGTCAGCCTTGAATACCGCACGCCGCAGCGGGTGGTGCGCGCTACCCATCAAGTCAGTTTCGCCGTCGACCCGGCTGATCGTTTCGTCCTGCTCGGCCCGTCCGGTTGCGGGAAATCGACCCTGCTCAAGGCGGTCGCCGGGTTCATCCAGCCTTGCGAAGGCGAGATCCGCCTGCAAGGCCAGCGCGTCGATGCGCCGGGGCCGGACCGCATTGTGGTGTTTCAGGAATTCGACCAGTTGCCGCCGTGGAAAACCGTTAAGCAAAACGTGATGTTCCCGCTGCTGGCCTCGCGCACCTTGAGCAAGAAAGACGCCGAAGAGCGTGCGCTGCACTACCTGGAAAAGGTAGGTCTGGCAGCGTTTGCCGACGCCTATCCACACACCTTGTCCGGCGGCATGAAGGCGCGGGTGGCGATCGCCCGGGCGTTGGCCATGCAACCGAAAATTCTTTTGATGGACGAACCCTTCGCTGCACTCGATGCGTTGACCCGCCGCAAGATGCAGGAGGAATTGCTGCTGCTCTGGGAAGAGGTGCGCTTCACCCTGCTGTTCGTCACCCATTCGATCGAAGAAGCCTTGGTGGTGGGCAATCGCATCCTCTTGTTGTCGCCACATCCAGGCCGGGTGCGCGCCGAAGTGCACAGCCATCAATACGACCTGCACAGCCTCGGCGGCGTGGCGTTTCAGGAATCGGCGCGGCGCATTCATCGTCTGCTGTTCGATGAGGGCCAGGCGCCGGAGACCGAACGTGATCACCACTTCAACGACATTCGCATCGCCTATTGAGCGGCCAGGAGGACTACCCGATGAGCCATTCATCATCCGTGCGTGAAGAATTCGAAACCGTGCTCGAGCCGCTGACCGCCGTGCCGGTCGAGCGCGAATTGCCGCTTGGCACGCGCCTGTGGCAACAGGGCTGGCTGCGTAAAAGCCTGATCCTGATCGTGCTGGCGATCATCTGGGAAGTGGTCGCGCGGATTCAGAACAACGACCTGATGCTGCCGAGTTTTCTGCAAACCGCGCAGGCCCTGTTCGACGGGCTGCTCAGTGGTGAGCTGCTGGCCAAGGTGTGGATCTCGCTGGTGGTGCTGATCAAGGGCTACCTGATCGGCATCGTCCTCGCGTTCGCCCTGACGACATTGGCGGTCTCGACCCAGTTGGGACGTGATCTGCTCAGCACGATGACTTCGATGTTCAACCCGTTGCCGGCGATTGCCCTGCTGCCGTTGGCGCTGCTCTGGTTTGGCTTGGGCCAGAACAGTCTGATTTTCGTGCTGGTGCATTCGGTGCTGTGGGCGCTGGCGCTGAACACCTATGCCGGATTTCTCGGTGTGTCCGAGACGCTGCGCATGGCCGGGCGTAACTATGGCCTCAGGGGATTGCGCCTGGTCTTGTTCATCCTGATCCCGGCGGCACTGCCGTCGATTCTCGCCGGTTTGAAAATTGGCTGGGCGTTCGCCTGGCGCACCTTGATCGCAGCCGAATTGGTGTTTGGCGCAACCAGTGGCAAGGGCGGGCTGGGCTGGTACATCTTCCAGAATCGCAATGAGCTGTACACCGACAAGGTATTCGCCGGGTTGGCGGTGGTGATCCTGATTGGCTTGCTGGTGGAGAATCTGGTTTTTGCCACCCTTGAGCGGGTGACCGTCAAGCGCTGGGGTATGCAGCGCTGAGCCCTTCGTTGGCTGGGCCGGCCTCTTCGCGAGCAGGCTCGCTCCCACATGAGCACGCATTCCAAGGTGGGAGCGAGCCTGCTCGCGAAGAGGCCAGCGCTGGCATCGTCACTCTTGAGGGATGTTTGTTAGCATTGCGCCCGGATCAATCCAGATCAGCCAAGAGTGCTCAGCATGCAACTCCCGGACATGAACCTTCTGGTCGCTCTCGATGCCTTGCTCGACGAGGGCAGTGTGGTCGGTGCGGCGCGGCGCATGAACCTCAGCCCGGCGGCCATGAGCCGCACGCTGACGCGGATTCGCGAAGCCATCGGCGATCCGATTCTGGTGCGCGCCGGGCGTGGTCTGGTGCCGACCCCCAAAGCCCTCGAACTGCGCGAACAGGTGCGCGACGTGGTCGAGCAGGCGGCGCTGTTGTTCCGCTCCGCCGATAGCGTTGAACTGGGCACCTTGCGCCGACGGTTCAGCATCCGCGCCAATGATTTCTTCGTCGGCGTCTACGGCGGCAAACTGTTCGACACCCTCGACCAGCTCGCTCCGCATTGTGAATTGCGCTTCGTCCCGGAAGGCGATGGCGACGATGAGGCGCTGCGCGAAGGGCGCATCGATCTGAGCGTCAGCAATACCCGTCCGCTCACCCCGGAAGTGAAAGTGCAGAACCTGTTCTCCACCCACTTCGTCGGTCTGGTGCGCGAGAATCATCCATTGCTCGACGGCGAAATCACTGCCGAGCGCTACGCCGGTTTTTCCCACATCAGCATGTCGCGCCGTGGCATCGCTCGCGGCCCGATCGACACGGCGTTGAATGCGTTGGGGCTGGAGCGTCGAGTGGCGGTGATCGCACCGAGTTTCCACGCAGCGATGTTTGCCTTGCCCGACTCCGACCTGATCCTGCCGGTGCCCAAAGAAGCACTGCTCAGCGTGCGGCGGCTGGGCCTGAAACTGCGTTCGTTCGACCTGCCGATTCCGCTGCCCATGCTGATGCTGACCCAGGCCTGGCACCCGCGCTTCGACAAGGACCCGGCCCACCGCTGGCTGCGTGAAACCCTTAAGACCTGCTGCGATGAAACGTGGCTGGCGGCACAGCCATAAATCATCAGACACCATCGAATCCTGTGGGAGCGAGCCTGCTCGCGAAGGCGTCGAATCAGTCACCTCAATGGCGACTGGTCCACCGCTTTCGCGAGCAGGCTCGCTCCCACATATGCATTTATCGTTGTGTCTGATGCACTTATAACCTGCCAATAAGTCAATTTTCGTCAGCATCAAGCCCCACTAAAATGCTCCGGTATTTCACCCCCGGAGCTTTTCATTCATGACATCCCTGACGGTCCCGGCACCTCTCGCCGCGACCAGCCCGGCGACGGCGGCTGCGCCTGCGGTGTTCGGGGCGCGGATCATCATTGGTCTGGTCGGCGTGCTGTTGGCCGTGCTGGTCTCGGGCCTCAACGAGATGGTCACCAAAGTCGCACTCGCCGATATTCGCGGCGCGCTGCACATCGGCTACGACGAAGGCACCTGGCTGGTCGCCAGTTACACGGCGACGTCGGTCGCGGCCATGGCCTTTGCGCCGTGGTGCTCGGTGACCTTCTCGCTGCGCCGCTTCACCCTCTGCGCAATCGGTCTTTTTACCGTGCTCGGCGTGCTGTGCCCGTTCGCCCCGAACTACGAAAGTCTGCTGCTGATGCGCATCCTCCAAGGCCTCGCCGGTGGTGCATTGCCGCCGATGCTGATGACCGTCGCACTGCGCTTTCTCCCAGCGAACATCAAACTGTACGGACTGGCCGGCTACGCACTGACCGCGACTTTCGGCCCGGGACTCGGCACGCCGCTGGCCGGCCTGTGGACTGAATACGTCGGCTGGCAGTGGACGTTCTGGCAGATCATCGTGCCGTGCCTGATCGCCATGGCCGCAGTGGCTTACGGATTGCCCCAGGATCCGCTGCGGCTGGAACGTCTCAAGACGTTCAACTGGAAAGGCCTGCTGCTGGGCTTTCCGGCGATCTGCATGCTGGTGATCGGTTTGTTGCAGGGCAATCGACTGGACTGGTTCGAGTCGAATCTGATCTGTGGATTACTCGGTGCCGGTTCGCTGCTGCTGGTGGCTTTCATGATCAATGAATGGTCGCAGCCGATTCCGTTTTTCAAGCTGCAGATGCTCGGCATCCGCAACCTGTTGTTCGCCTTGATCACCCTCGCCGGGGTGTTGATCGTGCTGCTGGCGGTGGTGCTGATTCCGTCGAGTTATCTGGCGCAGGTGCAGGGTTATCGCCCGGCGCAAACCGCGCCGATCATGCTCATCGCCGCATTGCCGCAGCTGATTGCGCTGCCGTTGGTGGCAGCGCTGTGCAACTTGCGCTGGGTCGATTGCCGCTGGGTGCTCGGCATTGGTCTGAGCATGCTCGCGCTGTCCTGCCTGGGCGGTTCGCACCTGACTTCGGCGTGGATTCGCGACGATTTCTACGTCCTGCAATGGCTGCAGATTTTCGGCCAGCCGATGGCGGTGTTGCCGCTGCTGATGTTGTCGACCGGCAGTATCACGCCGATGGAAGGGCCGTTCGCGTCGGCGTGGTTCAACACCGTCAAAGGCCTTGCCGCCGTGGTTGCCACCGGCGTCATCGAAGCGCTGACCACCGCGCGCCTGCATTTCCATTCGACCATGTTGGTCGACAGCCTCGGCAATTCGCCGCTGGCCGATCACAGCGATCCGGGCCTCGCTCACCGCGTGCACGAGCAGGCGGTGGTGCTGACTTCGTCCGATTTGTACCTGTGCATGGCCGGCGTTGCCGTGGCGTTGATCCTGCTGATTTTCTGGCTGCCGACGCGGATTTATCCGCCGCGCGCGCCGACCTGATCGCTGTACTGAAACTGAAGGTTTTTTATGACTCAATCCAAGCAAAAACTCGCGGTGGCCGTGGCTGCCGCGCTGGCGGTGGGCGTGCTGGTGTACCTGGCAATGCCCGGGCTGTTCGGCCAACGCACCGAGCAAACCACCAACGACGCCTTCGTCTCCGCCGACTACACCCTGGTTGTGCCGCGCGTGGCCGGGTTCATCAAGCAGGTGCTGGTCGAAGACAACCAGCAGGTCAAGGCCGGGCAGTTGCTGGCGCTGATCGATGACCGTGATTTGCGCGCAGCGGCGGAAGCGGCGGATGCGCAAACCCTGGTCGCGCGGGCGCAGTTGCAGAACGCCAACGCGACCCTGGAGCGGCAGGCTTCGCTAATCGCTCAGGCGCAGGCCACCGTGGTCTCGGCCAAAGCGGAAATGGCCTTTGCGCAGCAGGAACTGAACCGCTACAACCATCTCGCCGGTGTCGGTGCAGGTACCGTGCAGAACGCGCAGCAGGCGCGTACGCGGATTGATCAGGCCTCGGCGCGCCTCGACACCGCGACGGCGAAACTGGCGGCCGAACGCAAGCAGGTCGAGATTCTCACCGCCCAGCGCAACGCCGCCGACGGCAATCTGAAACATGCGCAGGCGGCGCTGGAGATTGCCAGTTTCAACTTGTCCTACACGCGCATCACCGCGCCGCAGGACGGCATGATCGGCGAGCGTGCGGTGCGTGTCGGCGCCTACGTCACCCCGGGCAGCAAGCTGTTGGCGGTGGTGCCGTTGCAGCAGGCCTATGTGGTGGCCAATTTTCAGGAAACCCAGTTGACCGATGTGCAGCCCGGGCAGGATGTGCAAGTCCGAGTGGACAGTCTCGGCGGCGAAGCCCTGACCGGCCGCGTCGAGAGCATTGCGCCGGCAACTGGCGTGACCTTTGCGGCGGTGAAACCGGACAACGCGACGGGCAACTTCACCAAGGTTGTGCAGCGGATTCCGGTGAAGATCGTGCTGGAGCCGGGCCAGCCACTGGCCGAGCGGTTGCGGGTGGGGATGTCGGTCGAGGCGAGTATTGATACCGCCAGCTCAAGGGCGTCCGGGCGCGAGGTGACGCAGCGATGATCGGTGTTGAATCGGCTGCCGCCTTCGCGAGCAGGCTCGCTCCCACATTGTGTAATGCGTTCTCCCTGTGGGAGCGAGCCTGCACGCGAAAAAGCCAGTGGCAGCAGCTAACCTTCAGTGCCTTGCTCACAATGAGTCTCACCGCCTGCACCGTCGGCCCGGACTTCCAGAAACCCGAAACCAGGCAGCCGGCCGACTGGGCCAAACCCGCCCGGTCCGCCCCGAGCCAGGCCGTCAGCGAACCCTTGAACGAACGCTGGTGGGAAACCTTCCACGACCCGCAGCTGTCCGCGCTGACCCAGCGCGCACTGAACAGCAACCTCGACCTGCAACTGGCCAGCAGCCGTCTGCAACAAAGCCGCGCCGCGCGCCAGGTAATCACCGCCGAGCGCTATCCGCACAGCTCTGCCACTGGCAGCTACGGGCGCAAACGCAACAGTGGCAAAGGCTTGAACGATCCATCGGGAAATAACGGCGACGAGGCGTTCAACCTCTGGGATGCCGGCTTCTCGGCGTCATGGGAACTGGACTTCTGGGGCCGCGTGCGCCGTGAAACCGAAGCCGCTGATGCCAATCTCGAAGTGGCAGAAAATGATCGTCGCGGCGTGCTGCTGACCGTGCTCGCCGACACCGCGCAAAACTACATTCAGTTGCGCGGCGTGCAGAACACCCGCGCCGTCACCGAGCAGAACCTCGACGTCGCTCGCCACAGCCTGAAACTCTCGCAGTTGCGGCTGGCCGATGGCGTGGCCACCGACCTGGACGTCGCCGAAGCCGCCGCGCAAGTCGCCGCCATCGAGGCACGGCTGCCGGCGCTCGAGCAGCGTCAGGCGCAACTGATCAACGCGATCAGTCTGCTGATGGGCGAACCGCCGCAGGCCCTCGCTCAAGCGTTATCCACAGACGCGGCAGTGCCGCAGTCGCCACTGCAAGTCGCCATCGGCCTGCCGTCGGAACTGGCCGAGCGCCGCCCGGATATCCGCCAGGCCGAAGCGCGGCTGCACGCCGCCACCGCCAATATCGGCGTGGCCCAAGGCGATTTCTATCCGCGCATCACCCTATCGGGCAACCTCGGTTCGCAAGCGATGCAACTGAGCGATTTCGGTTCATGGGGCTCGCGCGCCTTTGCCATCGGCCCGCAATTCAGCCTGCCGTTGTTCGACGGCGGACGCCTGCGCGGCATGCTCCAATTGCGTGAAGCCCAACAGCAGGAAGCGGCCATCGCCTACCAGCAGACCGTGCTGCGTGCCTGGCATGAAATCGACGACCAACTGACCGCCTACAACGCCAGCCAGCGCCGGCGCGACAGCCTCGCCGAAGCCGTGCGCCAAAACCAGATCGCCCTGCGCACCGCGCAACAGCAATACGTCGAAGGCGTGGTCGATTTCGTCAACGTCCTCACCGTGCAGAGCGCCTTGCTCGCCACGCAGGAACAATGGGTGGAAAGCTCGACCGGCGTCTCCCTGGCGATGGTCGGTTTGTACAAGGCGCTTGGCGGTGGATGGCAATCGGTCTATCCGGCAGCGCAACTGGCCGCAGGCTCACCTGACGCCGCCAGACCCTGAACCCGCCGCGACAGCTATGATCAACTCCACTGCAGCAAACGGCGTAACGCCGGACCTTAATTGCAGAGGAATTGCATCATGGAAAATCCGCAGCACAGCCTCCCGGCCCTGTTCAAACAACTCGGCCTCGCCGACGATCCGACCGGCATCGACCAATTCATCGCTACCCATTCGCCGCTCAAGCCGGATCTGCATCTGGCTGACGCGTTTTTCTGGACGGCAGGTCAGGCGCAGTTTCTGCGCGAGGAGATTCTCGACGATGCGGATTGGGCGGAGGTGGTGGATCAGTTGAATGTGATGTTGCGTAAGGGGCGGGTGGGGTGATCATCGCGAAGTTGTATCCTCGTTGAACGCCACAGTTGTCCGCATGGCATAAATAGACCAAAATCACGTCCTAATTTGAGGTTCTTATTATGCAAAGCGTTCTCGCCGATATGGCTGTCAGTGTCTCTGAATTAAAGAAAAATCCTACTGCCGTGTTGAACGGTGCACATGGGGGGGCCGTCGCTGTCCTCAACCACAATCGCGTCATGGGCTATATGGTGCCGGCCGAAGTTTATGAAGCAATGATGGAGCGGCTTGATGATCTTGAGCTGGCTGACATTGTTCGTTCGCGCCTCCACGAAACGCCCATTTCGGTAAGCCTGGATGACTTATAAGCTTGAGTTTCTGCCGTCTGCGCACAAAGAGTGGAACAAGCTGGGTCATACATTGCGTGAGCAATTCAAAAAGAAGCTGGGTGAGAGGCTGAAGCTTCCCAGAATCCCGGCTGACGCACTCCACGGCATGCCCGACTGCTACAAAATCAAACTCAAAGCCTCGGGGTATCGATTGGTTTACCAAGTCATCGACGAACGAGTCGTGGTTTCCGTGCTAGCGGTTGGCAAGCGCGAACGCAGCAGTGTTTACGATACTGCCAAGAACCGTTGAACGAGCCCCCGCTTTATTCAAATGGCCGATGTTTGTCGATGAGATTCTTGAGTGACCGGACTGGGCCGCCAACGTGTGGGATCAGTTGATGTATCGTCTGGCATGAGGCGCAGCATGTAAAAAAAATTGCGCGAAAAGGCTCAGATGTAAAAAAAACCTTCTTACTGTAAAAAAAATTTGGTTCTGTCCGTCGCATTAGATTTTTTCTTCGAAAAATTACAAATCCAACTCGTGTTACGCCTCGGCCAAGCGTGGGGAGATTTGTTTCAAAACTTGACTGAAATTCCCCTCCAATGCGATATTGATAGTTAGCAAACTAACAGTGTCCGTTATCCCGTGTCCGATTCCCTCGACAGTCTCCAGATGAACATCAGCAGCGCCATGGTGGTGGCCGCCCGGCATTGGCGGAAGATCTGCCAGACCACGCTGGTCAACTATGGAATTTCCGAAGCCTGCGCCGTGCCCTTGTTGATGATCGGCCGCTTGGGCGAGGGCGTGCGTCAGGTGCAAGTCGCCCAGGCCGCGGGGATGGAGAGTCCTTCGCTGGTGCGCTTGCTCGATCAGCTGTGCCATGCCGGTTACGTCTGTCGCACCGAAGACGCTCAGGATCGCCGCGCCAAGTGCCTGAGCCTGACCGATACCGGCCGCGAGCTGGTGCAGGCGGTGGAGGCCGAGCTGGTGCGCCTGCGCCACGAAGTGCTGGAAGGCATCGAGCGCAGCGATCTGGAAGCTACGCTTCGGGTACTGAGGGCTTTTGAGGCGGCGAGTTCGCCTGTGGTGGTCAATTCTTGAACGGTTTTTTCACTGGCATGCCGCCGGCCCGTGACTGGTTTTACGGGGTGCGTACTTTTGCAGCGTCGATGATTGCGCTGTACATCGCCTTGCTCATGCAAATGCCGCGTCCTTATTGGGCGATGGCCACGGTGTACATCGTCTCCAGCCCGTTTCTCGCCCCGACCAGTTCCAAAGCGCTGTACCGCGCGGCCGGTACATTTCTCGGTGCGGCGGCAGCGGTGCTGTTCGTGCCGATGTTCGTGCAGAGCCCCTATGTGCTGGTGGTGGTGATCGCGTTGTGGACCGGCATTCTGCTGTTCATGTCCCTGCATCTGCGCACGGCCAACAGCTATGCGCTGATGCTGGCCGGCTACACCTTGCCGCTGATTGCCCTGCCGGTGGTCGATAATCCGCTGGCGGTGTGGGACGTGGCTGAGGCGCGTACCGAAGAGATTTTCCTTGGCATCGCCGTTGCTGCGGTGGTCGGTGCAATGTTCTGGCCGCGCCGGCTGGCGCCGGTGTTCAACGATGCGGTGAGCAAGTGGTTCGCCGATGCGACGAGCTACAGCCTGAAGTTTCTCAGCCGTGATGTGCAGCCGGAAGAAGTCACCGCGCTGCGCATGGCCATGGTCGCCAACTTCAACAGCCTCGAATTGATGATCGGCCAGTTGCCCCACGAAGGCGCGCGGCCACAGACCGTGCGCAACACCAAGGAATTGCGCGGGCGGATGATTCACCTGCTGCCAGTGATCGATGCCCTTGAGGATTCCCTATACGCCCTCGAACGCCGCACCCCGGAACTGGTGGAAAAATTCCAGCCGTTGCTGACCGCGACCCGTGAATGGCTGGGCCACGCAGACGCCAACCTCGAGCGCTGGCAAGCACTGAGAGATCAGCTCGACGCGCTGCAACCGAGCGCCGAAGCGCTGGAAGACCGCAAACAGTTGCTGTTCTCCAACGCGATCTACCGCCTCGGTGAATTCATCGATCTGTGGCAGGACTGTCGCAGCCTGCAGGATGCGATTCTATTCGAGCGCCAGGACAGCTGGCGCGCGGTGTACCGGCACTGGCGCCTGGGCCGGTTGACGCCGTTCATCGATCGCGGGCTGATGCTCTACTCGGTGACCTCGACCATTCTGGCGATCATCGTTGCTTCGGTGCTGTGGATCCTGCTCGGCTGGCCGGACGGCGGCAGTGCGGTGATCCTGGCGGCGGTGGCGTGCAGCTTCTTCGCCTCGATGGACGACCCGGCGCCGCAGATCTATCGGTTCTTTTTCTGGACCGGGATGTCGGTGCTGTTCGCCAGCCTTTATCTGTTTCTGATTCTGCCCAACCTGCACGACTTCCCGATGCTGGTGCTGGCGTTTGCCGTGCCGTTCATTTGCATCGGCACGCTGACGGTGCAGCCGCGTTTCTACCTCGGCATGCTGCTGACGCTGGTCAACACTTCCTCGTTCATCAGTATTCAGGGCGCCTACGACGCGGACTTTTTCGCCTTCGCCAACTCCAACCTCGCCGGGCCGCTGGGGCTGTTGTTCGCTTTCATCTGGACGCTGGTGGCGCGACCGTTCGGCGCCGAACTGGCGGCCAAACGCCTGACCCGATTCAGCTGGAAAGACATCGTCAGCATGACCGAGCCGGCCAGCCTCGCCGAGCATCGGCAGTTGGGTGTGCAGTTGCTCGATCGGTTGATGCAGCACCTGCCGCGTCTGGCCCTGACCGGTCAGGACGCCGGCATCGCCATGCGCGAAGTGCGTGTCGGTCTGAATATGCTCGATCTGCTTGCCTACACCCCGCGCGTCACCGGCGTGCCAAACGCCCTGTTGCGACAGGTGGTGGGCGAGGTCGGCGAGTATTTTCGTGCGTGCCTCAAAGCCGACGAACGCCTGCCGGCACCGAGCGGTCTGCTGATGACACTCGATCGTACCCGCCGAGCGCTGAACGGCCAGGGCGACGATGAAACCCGTCGACACCTGTTGCACGCCTTGAGCGGTCTGCGTCTGGCCTTGCTGCCCGGCGTCGAGTTCGTCTCCAGCGCCGAGCCCGAAGAACCGCTGCCCGATGGAGCGCCCCTATGATCGGTGATCTGGATATCAGCGGCATCTTCCTGCCGACCCTGCTGGTGCTGATGGGCATCACTTACGTGCTGTTTTTGTTGGTGCATGGCGTGCTGCAACGCCTGCACTTTTACCGTCTGGTCTGGCACCGGGCATTGTTCAACGTGGCGCTCTACGCCGTGCTGCTGTACGGCGTGGACTCACTCAGTCGATACCTGATGACATGAAAAAACCGTTTCTGACCATCGGTCGCGTGGTCCTGACCCTGCTGATCGTGACTTTTGCCGTTGTCCTCGTCTGGCGCATGGTGATGTATTACATGTTCGCGCCGTGGACCCGCGACGGCCACATTCGCGCCGACATCATCCAGATCGCCCCAGATGTGTCCGGGCTGATTCAGCAGGTCGAGGTGAAAGACAACCAGTTGATCAAGCGTGGCCAGGTGCTGTTCAGCATCGACCAGGACCGCTTCAAACTGGCTCTGCGCCAGGCCAAGGCCGCCGTCGCCGATCGCGAAGAAACCCTCGCCCAGGCGCAGCGTGAAGCCAAGCGCAACCGTGGCCTCGGCAATCTGGTGCCGGCCGAACAACTGGAAGAAAGCCAGTCGCGCGTCGCCCGTGCACAGTCGGCATTGGCCGAAGCCTTGGTGGCGGTCGATAGTGCGCAGCTCAACCTTGATCGCTCGGTGATCCGCAGCCCGGTCGACGGTTACGTCAACGACCGCGCGCCGCGTCCGCAGGAATTCGTCACCGCCGGCCGTCCGGTGTTGTCGGTGGTCGACAGCAACTCCTTCCACATCGACGGCTATTTCGAAGAAACCAAACTCGACGGCATCCACGTCGGGCAATCGGTGGATATTCGCGTGATCGGTGACCGCGCCAGGTTGCGCGGGCATGTCGAAAGCATCGTCGCCGGCATCGAAGACCGCGACCGCACCAGCGGCAGCAACCTGCTGCCCAACGTCAACCCGGCGTTCAGTTGGGTACGTCTGGCGCAGCGGATTCCGGTGCGCATCGCTTTTGATGAGGTGCCGGCCGACTTCCGCATGATCGCCGGGCGTACCGCCACTGTGTCGATCATCGACGATCAGCATGAGGAGCCGCAGCCATGAGCAGGGCCTGGTTGATCGCCGGGTTGGGCGTGATGCTCTCGGCCTGTCAGATGCTCGGCCCGGATTATCAGCTGCCCACCGACGCGGCGGTGCAGCGCAAGGACATTCAGGGCGAGCTGGCAGTCGCCGGCAAACCGGTAATCTCGGCGCCGGTGCCGGCGGACTGGTGGCGGCTGTATAAAGACCCGCGCCTCGATCAACTGGTGCAGCAGGCCATGGCGTCCAACACCGATTTGCGTGTAGCGGCGGCGAACCTGTCGCGGGCACGTGCTCAGGTGGATGAAGCCGAGGCCGCTGGCGGCTGGAGCGGCGGGGTGAAAATGGGCGCGCAACGTTTGCAGGAATCCGGTCAGGCGTTCCTGCTGCCGGAGAAAGTCCCGGTGGCCAACATTGCCGATATCGGCATCAGCGCTTCGTACCAGTTCGACCTGTGGGGCACTCTGCAACGCGGCATCGAAGCGGCCAAAGCCAATGCCGATGCGACTCAGGCTGCTGCCGATACCGCACGCATCACTTTGGTGGCGGACGTGGTTCGTGCTTACACCCAGGTCTGCGCAGCCAACGAAGAGCGGGAAATCGCCGAGCATTCTCTCGACCTGCAATCGCAGAGCACCACGCTGATCCAGCGCCTGCGCGATGCCGGGCGGGGCGACGAGACTCAGGTCACCCGTTCGCAGACCCAATTCAAATCCCTGCGCGCCGACTTGCCGCGCTATGAAGCGGCGCGGCAGGCCGGACTGTTCCGTTTGTCGATGCTGCTGGCCAGACCGGTCGAGCAATTGCCGGCGGGCACGGCCAGTTGCGCCGAGCTGCCAAAGATCGCGCAACTGGTGCCGGTCGGTGACGGCGCTGCGCTGCTCAAGCGCCGTCCGGATATTCGTCAGGCCGAACGACGCCTCGCGGCGGCTACCGCCGGCATTGGTATCGCCACCGGCGAGCTGTACCCGGACATCAGCATCGGCGCGACCATCGGCACCGTCGGCATCATTGATGATCTCGGCGATCCGTCGACCAACCGCTGGGGCTTCGGCCCGTCGCTGAGCTGGAAAGTACCGACCAACGGCGCCCGTGCGCGCATTCGTGAAGCCGAGGCCAACACTCAAGGCGCGCTGGCGCATTTCGACGGCGTGGTGCTCAACGCCATCCGCGAGACCCAGACCGGTCTGGCCCAGTACAGCGCCTTGTTGCAACGCCGTGATGCGCTGGCCGAAGCCGAGCAGTCGGCCAAGCTCGCGGCCGAGCAGACGCACCGCTTCTTCCAGGCCGGCCGCGAATCGTTCCTTGCCGACCTGCAAGCAACCCGCACCTACACCGATGTCACCGCGCAACTGGCCGCCGCCAACACCCAGGTCGCAATGAGCCAGATCGATTTGTTCCTCGCCCTGGGCGGTGGCTGGGAAAACGGACGAACGAACACCTCGAGCGCCAGCAAACCCTGAGGCCGTTGCTATGCTTTGAAGTGTTGGAGGGGCGCCCCATGCCAAGCGCTCCTGCAATGCACATTGCTAGTGCTGGCCCAGGGGAAACAATAATGAAAAACCCTTACGCTCTCGGCTTCTGGTGCGCTCTGGTGGCACTGGTGCTGCTCTCGGCCACGTATTTCTACGGGATCATGCTGGCCCACCAGATCGATACGGCGATGATTTTCCTCGACAGCGCCGTTGCGCTGATCGCGGTGATGGCGATCGTCGTCGTCGCGTGGACCTCGATTCAACTGCAACGGGTCAAGAAGCGTCAGCTCGAACGGGGCAAGATGCTCGTGCTGATCTGGGACACCAAAGTCGCCCTGCGCCGGGTCGAAACCGTGTTCGACCGCTATTTCTGGGGCAGCTACTGGCAGCCCGGGCGAACCTTCGCCGAAGTCATGGGCGAGCTCACCGGCACGCCGCTGGAAAAAAGCCTCGAAGCCCTGAAGAAGCAATGCCTGGAACTCGACAAGCAGATCGCCGATGACGGCTGGCACTGGCTGAACAACGCCCGCGAGCTGTCCGACGTCGCCACGGCCATGGCCCGCGAACGCTATCAGCTGGATTTCTGCGATGTGCGGGCGGATACCACCGGCGGAGCGGTGATCGATCGTGACTTCGAAGTGCTGGTGTATACCTGGACCGCGCGGCTGAAGAGCTTTGATCATCAGTTGGATGAAATCGAAGTTCAGTATTCCTGAAATCAAAAGATCGCAGCCTTCGGCAGCTCCTACAGGAGAATCGCATTCCAAATGTAGGAGCTGCCGAAGGCCGCGATCTTTTTGCTCTCCCAAGTGTCCATAGACACTCTTTAACCTTTAAACATTGGGCCGTCGTCCGCGCCCGGTGCTAATCTCCACCGCTTAATTGCGCACAGTCGAGCCGCGACCCGATCCCGGGTTCAAGGAAGACGACTTCATCCACAGCCACGGAAACCGATCAGGTCATTCATGAATAAATCAGCAGGCGTGCTTCTCGGAATTGTTGTTGCCATCGGCGCGATCAGCGCAGGCGGGGCCTGGTACACCGGGACCAAGATCGAAGGCGTGCTGAACAACGCCGTGACCAATGCCAACAAAGAGTTGCAGACCGCCATGGCCGGCTCCAACGGCACCGCGTCGCTGGAACTGGTGTCGCTGGAACGCCACACCTTCACCAGCACCGCGCACTATCGCCTCAAGGGCGAAGGCGAAATGTTCGGTGATACGCCGGTCGAGCTGCTGTTTGTCGACCACATCGAGCACGGCCCGCTGCCGTTCTCGCGTCTGGTTTCGCTGAAGTGGCTGCCGGTCATGGCCACCAGCAACTACGAGCTGGAAAAGAGCCCGTCCACGGAAAAATGGTTCGCCGCCACCAACGGCGCCGCGCCGCTCAAGGGCGTGACCAACATCGGCTACGACGAATCGACCACCAGCACTCTGAATCTGGTGCCGTTCGAAACTGCGCTGGATGAGCAGTCGAGCCTGAAGTTTTCCGGTCTGAGCATGGACATCGCCGCCAGCGCCCAGGCGCAGAAGGTCAAGGCCGACGGTTACATGGACAATCTGAAACTGGTCACCGTGTCGGAAGACCAGGCGCCGGTGCAGGTCGAGCTCAACGGCCTGACCCTGGCCAGCAACCTCGCCAAGAGCAGCTACGGCTACTACACCGGGGAAAACACCCTGGAAGTGACCAGCAGCAAAACCACCTTCGGCGCCAAGCCGATGGTGCTGGGCGTGAAGAACTTCGAAATGAAGAACCGCACCGAAGAAAGCGGCAGCAACGCCTCGGGGCGTGCCGACTACAAAATCGGCGAAGTGACGCTCAACGACAAGAAAGTCGGTTCGGCGGCCATGGCCATGAGCCTGAAGAACCTCGACATTCCGTCGACCATGTCGCTGATGCAGATCTACCAGACCAAATTGCAGCCGTATGAAAAAGCTGCCGCCGAGGCCGCTGCGCAGGGGTTGCCGGCACCGGAGCTGAATCTGACCGAAGCGGAAAACGCCCAGGTCAAAGCCGATCTGCAGAAGTTGCTGGCGGCCGGTCCGCAACTGGCGCTGGAGAATCTGTCGTTCAACACCGCCAACGGTGAAAGCCGCGCCAATCTGGTGATCGACCTGACCAAGCCGCAATCGATGGACCTGCCGCCGGATCAACTCGGCAAGCAACTGATCGCGCTGCTCGACCTGAACATTCAAGTGTCCAAGCCGATGCTCGTCGATCTGCTCAGCGTGCAGGCGCAACTCGATGGCCAGACTGACGCCAAAGCCATCGTCGATCAGTCCAAGGAAGCGGCGGACATGTTCGCCGGCATGGCGGTCGGCTCGCAATTGGCTGTCGCCGACGGCACCAACGTGGTGACCAAACTGCATTACGCGGCCAATCAGGTCGAATTCAACGGCCAGAAGATGACCGTCGAGCAGTTCATCGGCTTCCTCATGAGCAAGTTTGCCGGCGTCACCCAAGAGCAATAAGCCCAACCGCGCACCCTCCAGACGCCCGGCCCCTGTGTGAACAGGCGCCGGGCGTTTTGCTGTACGGGTTTTGTACATGCGTGCCGATTCTGAACAATTATTGCGTTGTGAAAATTCGACTACGCTTGCGTGCAGACTGCCTCACCAAGCTTGGCCGAGGGCTGTCATTGTCGGCCACCGTTACGAATGGGCAAGGAGGGCATTGCGACCCGGCTGGCCATGTAAGGATGCTGACAAATGCCGCGTATTGATGGCCCTGTATTACATCGTGGTTTGCGCCCTTTGTTCCGATTCGCCCTCTGCAGCCAGTTGCTCTGGCCAGTGCTGGCGTTGGCCGACACACCCTACGACGAGATGGTGCGCGATGCCCGCGCCGGGCATTACACGCCTGCGCTGACGGTTTTGCGTCAGATGCCGCCGGGCCAGGCCAGCGACGGCCAGGTCAGCGATCACCTGCAAATCGCCAGTTGGGCCGGACTCGATGCCGAAGTGGTCAAGGTCTATGAAACCCAAGGCCGCGACCGCGTCCTGCCGGTGCAGGCACTGACCGCCGCCGCGCGTGCCTATCGCAACCTCAAGCGCTGGGATCAGGCTACCCAGATCTACAACAAGGCGCTGGCGCTGGAGCCGGACAACGCCGACCTGCAACTGGGTCTCGCGCTGACCCAGGCCGATGCCGGCAAACCCGATCAGGCCGTCACCCGCGCCCAGGCGCTGGTCGCCGCCAAACCCGACGATCCGTCGCGCCGCCTGGCCTTGGGCTATGCCCTCGGTCGCGCCGGCAAACAGTACGACGCATTGTTCGAATTTGATCAGGCCTTTATTCGCGCCGGCAACAAACCGGAGGTGGCCCGTGAGTACGTGGTCGCCCTGCAAAAGGCCCGTCTGCCTGAACCGGCGCTGCGTCTGGCCAGTCAACGTCCTGGCCTGATTGATCCGGTGACCTTGCGCCGCCTCGAAGGCGATCTCGCCGCCGAACGCGTGCGCCTTGCCGAACTGGCCACCCGCAGCGAAAAGGAACGCTACGTCATCGCCGACCGCGCGCTGGCCGATTACGACAAACTCCTCGCCACCTGGACTCCTGACGCCACTGCTCACGACGACGTGACGCGCTGGCGCATCGACCGTATGGGCGCGCTCAAAGCCCGTGCGCGCACTGCCGACGTCATCAGCGAATATCAAAAGCTGCAAGCCGAGGGCGTGGAGATTCCGACCTACGCCCTGCGCTGGGTGGCGGCGTCTTATCTGGATCAGCGCGAGCCTGAGATTGCTACCGATCTGTATCGCCAGGTGCTTTCGGCGCCGGACGCCGATGTCGGTGATCGCCTCGAAGACACCACTGCGCTGTACTACTCGCTGCTGGAAAGCGACCGCGCCGATGAGGCGCGCAAGGTCGCCGAAGACGCAGCGAAAGCCCAGCGACCGCGCGTCGAGCTCAAGGGCTTGCCGATCGGCAACCCTAACGACGAATGGATGGACGCCCAGCAGCTCGCGGCGCAGGCCGGCACCTACGGTTCCGACCTGCCCCACGGCGAGGAGCGCCTGCAGACTCTGGTCGAGCAGGCACCGGGCAACCTTGGCTTGCGTCTGGCCCAGGCCGATCTCTACCTCGCCCGCCAGATGCCGCGCCGCGCGGAAAGCCAGCTCAAGGAAACCGAGAGCATGGCCCCGCGCGATGCCGGCCTGGAGGTCGCTCAGGCGCGCACCGCGATGGAGTTGCAGGAGTGGCGGCAGAACGATGCGCTGGTCGACGATGTGGTCGCGCGTTATCCGGACAACCGCCAGGTGCAGCGCCTGGCCCGCGAACGGGAAGTGCATGACATGGCCGAACTGCGCGTCGAAGCCTACGGCGGCAAGGCCAACGGTGGCGGCAGCGGCGATGCCGGTGCGGTCAGCGGCAGCCGTGATTTCGGTATCCAGAGCACCGTTTACAGCCCACCGATCAACGAAGACTGGCGCGTGTTTGCCGGCGCCGGTTATGCCACCGGTGATTTCGCCGAAGGCACCGGCCACCATCGCTTCCAGCGTGTCGGCCTGGAACGGCGCACCCGTGACATGACCCTCGAAGCCGAGGTGTCGAATCACGATTACGGCTTCGGTGACAAACAGGGCGCGCGCCTGGCGATTGCCCGCGACATCAACGATCACTGGCAATACGGCGGCAGCCTCGAATACCTCTCGGCAGAAACGCCGCTGCGCGCGCTCAACAGCGACATCAAGGCCAACGGCGGCAGTGCGTTCCTGCGCTGGCGCGCCAATGAAAGCCGCGAGTGGCGCGTGTCGGTCAGCCCATCGCACTTCAGCGATGGCAACAACCGCGTCGAAGCCTTGGTGACCGGGCGCGAGGGCATCTACACCGCGCCGAACATTCAGGTCGACGCCGGCCTGGAAGTTGGCACCAGCCACAACTCGAAATCCGACGACGTGCCGTACTTCAACCCCAAGTCGGACTTCAGCGTGATGCCGCTGGTCAACGTCAACCACGTGCTCTACCACCGCTACGAGACTTCCTGGAGCCAGCAATTCCAGGCCGGCGCGGGCACTTACAGCCAGCGCGACCACGGCACCGGCGGCATGGCGTTGCTCGGTTACGGCCAACGGTACGCCTGGAACGACGTGTTCGATGTGGGCGGCATGTTCAGTGTGATCAACCGGCCTTACGACGGTGATCGGGAAACTGATCTGCGTCTGCTCGTCGACCTCACTTTCCGCTTCTAGAAGAGTTTGAAGATGCCTTTTATCTCGCGTTTCATCCTTCTGCTGGGAGCGCTGCTGATCAGCGCCTGCGCCCAGCAAGCCCCGGCCTTCGCGCCGCCCTCCGAGCGCCCGGCCGCGGCCAGTGAACAACCGTGGCCAAAAAACCATGTGCTCGGCATTGCCTACCACGATGTCGAAGACCGTGATCCCGATCAGGCCGTGGTGGCGGTGCGCACCGAGCGCATGATCGAGCAGCTCGCCTGGCTGCGCGAGAACGGCTACAAACCAGTGACCGTCGACCAGATCATGGCCGCGCGTAACGGTGGCCCGGAGCTGCCGGCGAAAGCGGTGCTGCTCAGTTTCGACGACGGTTACGCCAGCTTCTATACCCGCGTGCTGCCGGTGCTGCGCGCCTACAACTGGCCAGCCTTGCTGGCGCCGGTGGGTACCTGGATCGACACGCCGCTCAATCAACCGGTGGATTTTGCCGGCACGCCGCGTAACCGTGACAACTTCCTGACCTGGCAGCAGATCCGCGAAATCTCCAAGTCCGGGTTGGTAGAGATCGCCGCTCACACCGATGCCAACCACAAAGGCATCCTTGCCAACCCGCAGGGCAACCTGCAGCCGGCCGCCGCGACCCGGCGTTATGACCCGGTGACCAAGCGCTATGAATCCGAAGCCGATTTCCAGGCACGCATTCGTACCGACGTGAAGAACATTTCCGAGAAGATCCGCAAGGCCACCGGTTACAAACCACGCGTGTGGGTCTGGCCGTACGGCACCGCCGACGGTACCTCGCTGACCGTGGTCGGTGAGGAGGGCTATGAAATGGCCCTGACGCTGGACGACGGCCTCGACACCCTCGATAACCTGATGAGCGGGCCGCGCTTCCTCGTCGCGTCCGATCCTGACGGCGAGCATTTCGCCAACAGCATCGTTTCGGTGCAGGCCGAAGGGCCGATGCGCGTGGTGCATGTCGATCTCGACAACGTCTACGACCCGGACCCGGCCCAGCAGGACATCAACCTCGGCAAACTGGTGCAGCGCATGGCTGACCTCGGCGCCAGTACGGTGTTCCTGCAAGCCTTCGCCGATCCCAAGGGCGATGGTCTGGTGCATTCGCTGTACTTCCCCAACCGCCACCTGCCGATGCGCGCCGATCTGTTCGACCGCGTCGCCTGGCAGTTGCGCACCCGTGCTCATGTGAAGGTCTTTGCGTGGATGCCGGTGCTGAGTTTCGAGCTGGATTCGAAGCTGCCGCGGGTGACTCGCTGGGACCCGAAAACCGCCACAACGTCGGTCGACCCGAAGCAGTACAAACGTCTCTCGCCGTTCAATCCTGAAGTACGCAAGATCATCGGTGAAATCTATGAAGACGTGGCGCGGCTGACCTCGGTCGACGGCATTCTCTACCACGACGATGCGGTGCTTTCGGATTTCGAAGACGCCAGCCCGGATGCCCTGAAGGCCTACGCCGCTCAAGGTCTGCCGGGTTCGATTGCCGCGCTGCGCGACGATCCGGCGGCGATGCAACGCTGGACGCGTTTCAAGAGCCGCTACTTGATCGACTTCACCAACGAACTGACCGCGAAGGTCCGTGCGATTCGCGGCCCGCAAGTGCTGACCGCGCGCAACATCTTCGCTGAGCCGATGCTCAATCCCGACAGCGAAGCGTGGTTCGCGCAGAACCTCGATGACTTCCTCGCCACCTACGACTGGACGGCGCCGATGGCCATGCCATTGATGGAAAAACAGACGCTGGCCGAGTCCGGCCCATGGCTGGAAGAACTGGTCGCCACGGTGAAGAAACGCCCCGGCGCACTCAACCGCACCGTGTTCGAATTGCAGGCGCGTGACTGGAACCAGAAGGATCAGGCCGATATCGACGCCGTGCATCTGGCGGACTGGATGGGCCGGCTCAAGCGTCAGGGCGCGACCAGTTTCGGTTACTACCCGGACAACTTCCTCGACAACCTGCCAGACCTGAAAACCGTAAGGCCTGCACTCTCCAACAAATGGAATCCATAACATGCTGGATAGACTGTTAGCCCTGCTTGTTCTGGCGATTGTCCTTGGCGTTCCGCTGGGGCTGATCTTCCTCGTGACCGGCCAGTTCCTGATGTCGTTCGTGTTCTTCTACCCACTGTTCATGTCCGGGTTGTGGATCGCTGGCGGCCTGTATTTCTGGCTGCACTGGGAGCGCCACTGGCCATGGCAGGACGACACGCTGCCGCCGCCGCTGGAAGGCGAGCCGCTGATTTCGATCCTGATTCCTTGCTACAACGAAGGCGATAACGCTGCCGATACCATTTACGCGGCGCTGGCCCAGCACTACCCGAACATCGAAGTGATCGCGATCAACGACGGCTCCAAGGACAACACCGCCGAAGTGCTCGATGCGCTGGCCAAGGAAGATCCGCGACTGCGAGTTCTGCATCTGGCGGAAAACCAGGGCAAGGCTGTGGCTCTGCGCATGGGCGCGATCGCTGCGCGCAGCGAGTATCTGGTGTGCATCGATGGCGACGCCTTGCTGGCGCCGAACACTGCGGCTTATCTGGTCGCGCCGATGCTGGATAACGCACGCCTTGGCGCAGTGACCGGCAACCCGCGGATCCGCACGCGTTCGACCTTGATCGGGCGGGTGCAGGTCGGCGAGTTCTCCTCGATCATCGGGCTGATCAAACGTACGCAACGGGTGTTCGGGCGCATCTTCACCGTCTCCGGCGTGATCGTCGCGTTCCGTCGTACTGCGCTGAACCGGGTCGGCTACTGGAGCCCGGACATGATCACCGAAGACATCGACATCAGCTGGAAGCTGCAACTCGATCACTGGAGCATCTTCTACGAACCGCGTGCGCTGTGCTGGATCCTCATGCCGGAAACCCTCGGTGGCCTGTGGAAGCAGCGTCTGCGTTGGGCTCAGGGCGGCGCCGAAGTGCTGTTCAAGAACATTCGCGGCATCTGGCAGTACCGCCATCGCTACCTGTGGCCGCTGCTGTTCGAATACTGCCTGTCCACCGGTTGGGCGTTCACTTTCCTGCTGTCGGTGATTTTCTGGGGCATGGGCAAGTTCATGGTCATGCCCGACGCGATCGCCGTCGATCACCTGATGCCGCCGGCCTTCACCGGTCTGTTGCTGGCGTTCGTCTGCCTGGTGCAGTTCGCTGTCAGCATCATCATCGATCGACGCTATGAACCGGGTCTGGGCAAAACCATGTTCTGGGTGGTCTGGTATCCGTTGGTGTTCTGGCTCGTCAGTCTGCTGACCACCCTGGTCAGTTTCCCCAAGGTGTTGTTCAGCCAACACAAAAAACGCGCGCGCTGGGTCAGTCCTGATCGGGGTATCAAACCGCTGGGCGACGACCAGGAGGAAGTCATCAAATGAAAATTATCCGGACTCGCCAACGGCCCTTTCTGGTGGTGATCGACGTGATCCTCACCGTCCTGGCCTGGGTTGGCCTGCTGTTCCTGCTGGTGCGCGGACTATGGCCATTGATCGAAACCAGCGGCGGCCCGCGTATCGATCATTCGGCGTTCGATGCCCTGGGCACCTTGCAAGTTTATATGTGGGTGGCGCTGGTCAACGCGGTGATCCTGATCGGTTGGGCGCGTTACCAGCAACGCAAAAGCCGCAGCTTCGCCCAGCGCCGTTTGCCGTCACCGGTGATTGGCGATGAAGGTCTGAGCAAGAGTTTCAAGCTGTGCGACGAGCGTTTCCAGAAACTGCGCACGCCGGGGGTGATGACCATTCACAACGACCAGGATGGCGACATCAGCCATGTGGAAACGCATTTCTGGCCGCTTCAGCAGCAAGCACTGCCGGCGCCGCTGGCACCCCTGGAGCATCCACGGGTGATCTTTCTGCATGCCGAAGAAGACGACAGTCGCGAGCCGGTGAAACGCCTGACCTGATCTCCACGCGGCCTGTGTAGGAGCTGCCGAAGGCTGCGATCTTTTGATTTTGCTTATGTAAAAACAAGATCAAGAGATCGCAGCCTCGTTGCACTCGTCAGCTCCTACAGGATCGGTGTCAGGCCTGGGTCAGCGTCCAGGCCTCTTTCATCCGCAAAGGTTGCTTCATTCGCTCGGCCAGCAGCGCCATTGCGCGTTGCTTGTCGCAGGCCACCGCCGCAACGACGATGCCGTCTTTTGCAAACAGGCCAATGAACGGCGGCTGTTCCGGCTCACCGCTGAACTCGACCTCGTCCCATTCCTGCGCGTGACCGAGATAGTCGTAGTTCTTGCCGAAGTGGTACGTCCAGAAAAACGGCACATCCAGATAATGCTCCTCGCCACCGAGCATGTTGGCGGCGGCGATGCGCGCATGTTGCTGGGCGAGGCGCCAATGCTCAATGCGGGTTGGCTGGCCATTCAACGGAAACGTGGCGATATCGCCGATGGCCCAAAGGCCATCGGTGACGCGCATACCGTCATCGACACGCAACGATTGGTCTTCTTCCTTGGGCAATGATGCGAAAGGTTCAGTGGCCGGGTGAACACCAACGCCGGCGAGAACCAGATCTGCCGCCAGCCTCAAGCCATTATCGAGCAGCACGCCCTCGACCTTGTCCTCGCCAAGAATCTGCGTAGCCTCGTGTTCGCTGATGAACTTCACCCCGTGCTCTTCGTGCAACCCGCGAATCGCTTTGCCCACCGCTTCGCCGAACTGCTTGGCAAACGGGATTGCATGGCGTGCCAGCACGGTGACGTCGAGGCCGAACTCGCGCAGCGCAGATGCGCATTCAAGGGCAATGAAACTGTCGCCGATGATCACCGCACGCTGGCCCGGTTGAGCGGCGTTGATGATCTGTTCAGCCTGTGCTTTCGAACGCAGGACGAAGACGTTGGCCAGCCCGGCACCAGGCAGCTTCAACGGATTGGGCGCGCCACCGGTGGCGAGTACAGCGGCGTCGTAACGCAGGATGCCGCCGTTGTGCAGATGCAGCGTTTTGCCTGGGGCGTCGAGTGAAGTCACTTCGCCTTGCACGCGCTCAATCCGTTGCGCTTGATAGAACGCCTCATCGTGCAGCGGCGGCACTTCTTTCGGCGACATCTCCCCGGCGAGAACAAATTTGCTCAGCACCGTGCGGTCGTAGCCGGCATCCGGTTCGCCGTCGACCAGCACGATGCGTCCGCCGAAACCTTTCTCCCGTAGCGCCGCCGCGCAAGCCGTGCCCGCCGCCCCGGCGCCGACCACCACGAACGTTCTTGGGTCGTCAGCGGGCGGGGTGTGCGGATCGGGCAGGGGCTGGTCATCGACCCAGACTTCATCGCCGCGCAACTCCAGCGGATAGCGCTTGAGACTGTCCAGCGATGGCGGCTCGCACAGGCCACCGTCCTCGGCGCGGTACGCGGCCTTGTGCCAGGGGCAGATCAACCTGCCATGACACAACGCCCCCTCGGCCAACGGCGCTCCGGCGTGTGGACACAGGCCCTGAAACGCCCGCAACTCGCCGTTGGCACGCAGCAGGACGATCTTGCAGTCGCCGATTTCGACTTGCAGGCCACGGTCTTGCGGGACATCGGCGAAACGGGCGACACGGTGCAGGGACATCTTCGGCTTCCTCGCAGGCATTTCTCTTGTGAGTTGGCGGCGCCGCGCGAGGTTCAGCCATTTGCTACTGCCAAGGCATGAACGGTACAGCTATAGTTTGCGGGCCGACGACGGCCTCACTGCACAAGGTGCTCCCGGAATGACCCGATTGACCTCTCTCAACCCATGGCTGGCGGCCATCGCCGTGACCCTTTGCGTGCAGTTCCCGGCACACGCCCAGGAACGCTTCACCCTGAGCATCCCCGGCGTTTCGGATAACCGCCTGTTCACCTCGGCAGCCGCCAGTGACGCACCCGGCTGCGGTGGCAAGAACCAATCGCCGGCGCTGAGCTGGAACGCCGGCCCCGCCGGAACCCAGAGCTACGCCATCGTCATGCACGACCCGGACGGCCAGAAAGGCCTGGGCGTCGATCACTGGATTCACTACGGCATCAAGCCCACCACCCACCAGATCGCGGCCGGCGTCGGTGCCAAATCCGCCCTCGAAGGCGTCGGCGGCACCAACAGCAAAGGCAACACCCACTACATGGGCCCGTGCCCGCCAGTGGGCGACAGCGCGCACCACTACATCATCCAGATCTACGCCCTCGATCTTGCCCCGGACGCCTTGCCCGCCGGCCTGACCCGCGCCGAGCTGATGGAAAAAATCAAAGGCCATGTGCTGCGCAACAGCAGCGCGGTGCGCCGTTATCACCGCTGAGGTTGGGCCGCTCACGGGCGGCTGACTGCTCTGATTCCCCAGCCATTTGGCATTGCCCCGCGAAAACGCGCACTATCAAGCCATTGCCAATGCGCTGGAGGACACCGTGGCAGCAAAAATCGACCGCATCGCCCAGCTACTCAACTGCCCGGAAAAGGGCGAACAAATGCGGCGTGCAGTAACCGAGACACGTAAGGAATTTCTGCTGAATCAGCCGGAAGAAGACCTCGTCGAAGAAGACGAGGTGTTTGACGAGTTTGAGGAGGAGGGGGATGACGACGATGAATATGATGAGTTTGACTGGACGACGGAGTGACGGCGTTCCAGCGATCTTGTCATCGCCCACAAAAAAGCCCCGGACCATCACAGTCCGGGGCTTTCTCGTTTGATTCATGGTGCACCAGGCGGGATTCGAACCCACGACCCCTGCCTTCGGAGGGCAGTACTCTATCCAGCTGAGCTACTGGTGCAGCGGGCGACATCATACCTAGGTCGGCTCAGGGCGTCCATGCCGGGTTTGGCGGGTTTTGTCAGTGTGCGTGTCGGCGCAAAATCGCTGCATTCCTTAAAGCGGTAACGTCCTGCAAAACCCTCGCTTGGCGCTTTGCCGGGGTTGATCTAAGGTTTTTCCTGCGGCACGGGTTTTCAGTACGTTGATCTGAAAAGCGGCATTTTTGTTCTTTTTTTCGAACGACCTATTGTCCTTTACCCCCTTTGAACCTACGATCCGTTTGAGATTTCAAACGCTCTTTGGCGGGTTTTGCAGCGCAGGTGCGCCCGGTCGTGCACTGTTGATGCGCCACAATCCGTTCACTGATTTCCCTGACGGCAGCCTTGCGAGGCGCCTTTCTACAATCATAATTTGCTCCGCGCAGGCCGCGGTGCTGTTAAGGAAAGCCGACATGCAGCTTAAAGACACCCAGTTGTTCCGCCAGCAAGCCTTCATCGATGGCGCTTGGGTCGATGCCGACAACGGTCAGACGATCAAGGTCAACAACCCGGCCACCGGCGAAATCCTCGGCACCGTGCCGAAGATGGGCGCCGCTGAAACCCGCCGTGCCATTGAAGCCGCTGACAAAGCGCTGCCGGCCTGGCGTGCGCTGACCGCCAAAGAGCGTGCCGGCAAGCTGCGTCGCTGGTTCGAACTGATGATCGAAAACCAGGACGACCTCGCGCGCCTGATGACCCTCGAGCAGGGCAAGCCGCTGGCCGAAGCCAAGGGCGAAATCGTTTACGCCGCATCGTTCATCGAGTGGTTCGCCGAAGAAGCCAAGCGCATCTACGGTGATGTGATTCCGGGCCATCAGCCGGACAAGCGCCTGATCGTCATCAAGCAACCGATCGGCGTTACTGCCGCGATCACCCCGTGGAACTTCCCGGCAGCAATGATCACTCGCAAGGCCGGCCCGGCGCTGGCCGCCGGTTGCACCATGGTGCTCAAGCCGGCTTCGCAAACTCCATTTTCCGCTTTCGCCCTGGCCGAACTGGCCCAGCGTGCAGGCATTCCTGCGGGCGTGTTCAGCGTGGTCTCCGGCAGCGCCGGCGACATCGGCAGCGAGCTGACCAGCAACCCGGTCGTGCGCAAACTGTCCTTCACCGGCTCGACCGAAATCGGTCGCCAGTTGATGGCCGAATGCGCCAAGGACATCAAGAAAGTCTCGCTGGAACTGGGCGGTAACGCGCCGTTCATCGTGTTCGACGACGCGGATCTGGATAAGGCCGTCGAAGGCGCGATCATTTCCAAGTACCGCAACAACGGTCAGACCTGCGTCTGCGCCAACCGTCTGTACATTCAGGACGCGGTCTACGATGCGTTCGCCGAGAAGCTGAAAGTGGCTGTGGCCAAACTGAAGATCGGCAACGGTCTGGAAGATGGCACCACCACCGGCCCGCTGATCGACGAAAAGGCTGTGGCCAAGGTTCAGGAACACATCGCTGATGCCGTGAGCAAAGGCGCCACCGTATTGGCGGGCGGCAAGGCGATGGAAGGCAACTTCTTCGAGCCGACCATTCTCACCAACGTGCCGAAAAACGCGGCCGTGGCCAAAGAAGAAACCTTTGGTCCGCTGGCGCCGCTGTTCCGCTTCAAGGACGAAGCCGAAGTGATCGCCATGTCCAACGACACCGAATTTGGTCTGGCTTCTTACTTCTACGCGCGTGACCTCGGCCGTGTGTTCCGTGTCGCCGAAGCGCTGGAATACGGCATGGTCGGCGTCAACACCGGGCTGATCTCCAACGAAGTCGCGCCGTTCGGCGGCATCAAGGCTTCGGGCCTGGGCCGTGAAGGCTCCAAGTACGGCATCGAAGATTATCTGGAAATCAAATACCTCTGCCTGGGCATCTAAGCCGGGAAAGGGATCGCTGCAAACGCAAAGGGCACGAGAGCGCTGTCCCTTTGCGTCGTTTCAAACAGGAATTTTCTCTGCGGCCAGGAACGCCGTGGCAGTCGATCATCGCATGCTGCCACCGCTGATTCCTCCCGCTTCATCCTTGAACCACGCCGCCCGATGAGCGGCGAATGAGGACTGTAATGAGCAAGACTAACGCTGAACTGATGGCCCGCCGCACCAATGCCGTACCTCGTGGTGTTGGCCAGATTCACCCGATCTTCGCCGAGTCGGCGAAGAACGCCACCGTGACTGACGTTGAAGGTCGCGAGTTCATCGACTTCGCCGGCGGTATCGCGGTATTGAACACCGGCCACGTGCACCCGAAAATCATCGCCGCCGTGACCGAACAGCTGAACAAGCTGACCCACACCTGCTTCCAGGTGCTGGCTTACGAGCCGTACGTTGAGCTGTGCGAAAAAATCAACGCCAAGGTGCCGGGTGATTTCGCCAAGAAAACCCTTCTGGTCACCACCGGTTCCGAAGCGGTGGAAAACGCCGTGAAGATCGCCCGTGCCGCCACTGGCCGTGCTGGCGTGATCGCTTTCACCGGCGCGTACCACGGTCGCACCATGATGACCCTCGGCCTGACCGGTAAAGTCGTGCCTTACTCGGCGGGCATGGGCCTGATGCCAGGCGGCATCTTCCGCGCGCTGTACCCGAACGAACTGCACGGCGTGAGCATCGACGACTCGATCGCTTCCATCGAGCGCATCTTCAAGAACGACGCCGAGCCGAAAGACATCGCTGCGATCATCATCGAGCCGGTGCAGGGCGAAGGTGGTTTCTACGTCGCGCCGAAAGAATTCATGAAGCGTCTGCGTGCGCTGTGCGACCAGCACGGCATCCTGCTTATCGCTGACGAAGTGCAGACCGGCGCTGGCCGCACTGGCACCTTCTTCGCCATGGAACAGATGGGCGTTGCCGCCGACCTGACCACCTTCGCCAAGTCCATCGCTGGCGGCTTCCCGCTGGCCGGCGTATGCGGCAAGGCCGAATACATGGACGCCATTGCTCCGGGCGGCCTGGGCGGCACCTACGCCGGTAGCCCGATCGCTTGCGCCGCTGCGCTGGCAGTCATGGAAGTGTTTGAAGAAGAGCAACTGCTGGACCGCTGCAAGGCTGTCGGCGAGCGCCTGGTCACCGGTTTGAAGGCGATTCAGGCCAAGTACCCGGTGATCGGTGAAGTGCGTGCGCTGGGCGCAATGATCGCGGTCGAGCTGTTCGAAAACGGCGACAGCCACAAGCCGAACCCGACTGCCGTGGCTGCTGTGGTGGCCAAGGCGCGTGACAAGGGCCTGATCCTGCTGTCCTGCGGCACTTACGGTAACGTGCTGCGTGTGCTGGTTCCGCTGACGTCGCCAGACGAGCAACTGGACAAAGGCCTGGCGATCATCGAAGAGTGCTTCTCTGAACTCTGATCCGCTCGTGTGACCCGCTCGACAAAAACCCGCTTCGGCGGGTTTTTTTTGCCCCTTGAAACATATCGGACCTGTTAGCGCTGTATCGGATCGCCAGCATTGGCTAAGGTTCAGGCATTGCAAGGAGAGCGCGCATGACTGCCGTTGATTTACCCGCCGTACCCCGGGTGCTGATTGCCGAGGCTGATCCCTGGTCCCGCGACCTGCTCAAACAAGTGCTGCTCAATGTGCGCTGCGATGCGCGGCTGGATTTGTGTGCCGACGGTCAGCAGGCAATGTCGTTGCTCAGCGAGGTGCCCTATGACCTGGCCATCGTTGATTGGGAGCTGCCCGGCATCGACGGATTGCATGTGCTGCGCAGCGTCCGCCAGCGCAAACGCAATCCGCCGCTGCCGTTCATTCTGATGAGCAGCCGCAACGACAGCGCCAGCGTGCGCGAAGCGATTCCGCTGGCGCCGACGGCGTACCTGACCAAACCGTTGAACATGGAAGGCCTGACCGAGCGCTTGCAGGGGTTGCTGCTCAACGCTGGCGAAGCAGTGGTTTGCGAAGTGCCGGCACTGGCGCCGGGCATGACCCTGTCGGTGTTCCTTGAGCGGCGTCGCGAGCAGGCCGATGGCGCGCCGCTGATGACCGATGTGCAAGTGGCGGTCAAGCGCAGCCTCAATCCCGAGGGGCTGGACCTCAAGCTGCTGGAAGAAGAGGTGCGCACCGATCCGCAGATTACTGCCGTGCTGATCGCAGCCGCCAACAGTGCCGCGCAACACTACGGCGCGCCGGTGCAAACCCTGGCCCAAGCGCTGCACCGACTCGGCACCGGGCAGAGCATGAACCTGATTCTCGGCCTGGCGCTCAAACGCAGCGCGCGGCTCAGCGATCCATGCCTGGCGGATTACGCCGAGCGCTATTGGGGGCTGTCACTGCACACGGCGGAATACGCCCGCACGCTGGCGCGCCTGCTCGATCTGGATCAGGAGCGCTGCTATTGCGCGGGCATGCTGCATCGGCTCGGTGATCTGGCGCTGCTGCGCTGCCTGCAGGAATGGCAGCAGGCCGGCGGCGAGCTGGACGAACTGGAAGAGGTCGGCGAAGCGTTGGCGCAGTTTGGTGCTTCTTATGGCTCGGCGTTGCGCACTCGCTGGCGCCTGCCGCTGGAGTTGCGCGAGTTGATTGCTTCGGCCTACCAGCTCGGTGGTGGCGTTTACAGTCGCGAGGCGCTGGTGATGCATATGGCAGCGCAGATGGCGCGGCTGACGGAGCATGAAGGTGTTGAGGAATTGGCAAAGAGCCGCACGGCGCGGTTGCTCAAGATCGGACTGCCGGAGTTGCTGCGGATGCGCAAATGACAGATCACCACATTCCAATGTGGGAGCGAGCCTGCTCGCGAAGGCGCCAGCGCAGGCAACATTTTTGTTGAAGGTGCAGGCCTCATCGCGGGTAAGCCCGCTCCCACAGGAATTGCGGCAGCCACAAAATACGGGTCAGGCCGCAATAATCCGGTTCTTGCCCTGCCGTTTCGCCTCGTACATCGCCGCATCCGCGCGGGCGAACAGGCTGTCCAGGCTCTTGTCTTCGTCGGTGAGATTGGTCAGGCCCTGGCTCACGGTGATGCTGAATGCTTGCCCGTCGTGGTTGAAGCGCAGTCGCTGGATCTCCTGTTGCAGGCGCTCCGCCACTTGCACGGCCATCTCCGGCGCACAACCGGGGAACACAGCGGCGAACTCCTCACCGCCAATTCGCCCAAACAGGTCGCCACGGCGCAATGAGCCGCGCCCGCATTCGGCGATCCGTTGCAGCACATTGTCGCCTTCGGGGTGGCCGTAGCTGTCGTTGATCACTTTGAAATCGTCGATGTCCAGCAGCAGGAAGGCCAGCGGTGTGCCTTGGCGCCGCGCCTCGGCGAACTCGCGGTGGGCGCATTCGAAGAAGTGGCGGCGGTTGCTGCTTTGCGTCAGCACATCGGTGGTGGCCAAGCGTTGCAGCTCGGTTTCCATGTGTTTTTTGTCGGTGATGTCTTCGGCGATGCCGACGATGATCACCGGCTGCCCTGGCTCGTCCTGGCGATTGATAAAGCATTTGTCGCTGAGCCAGCGCACCTGGCCATCGGCGGCGATGATGCGATACTCGCGATCTTCCACCGCACCTCGGTGCAGGACTTCGGCAAGGCTTTGTTCAGCGTACTCCAGATCATCGGGGTAAATGCTGTCACGCCACTGGTTGTAGTCAGCCAGCACAAGCGCGGCGGAACGGCCGAAGATCCGTTCATAGGCCGGACTGACGTACAGCACCTGCCGGGTTTCCCAGTTGAAAGCCCAGAGCACGGCGTTGACGCTGACCAGCAGCGAACTGATTAACTGTTCGCGCTCGCTCAGGCGCGCGACTTCGCCTTGCGCGTGCATCAGCGCCATCAGCGTTTGCGCGGCCTCAGGCCATTGGGTGAAGGATGTGTCTTTCTGGTTGTTGTTGACCATCGGCACAAATCTCAAAGGGCGCGCCGCAATGTCGACAACGGCCACAGGACAGCCCGCCGGAGATGGCGAAGTGTCTTTGAGATAGAGGATTTTCGGCGAAGTTCCCGGCCATTACCGAGTCCCGCCAAGCGGCGAGCTGTAGGAGCTGACGAGTGCAACGAGGCTGCGATCTCTTGATCCTCAGAATCAAAAGATCGCAGCCAGTGCCGGGTCAGGCAGCCGCAGGACGCAGCGAGTAGGTTTTCAGCTGATCAGCAAAGTCACGCAACGACTGGATGCCACTGGCCTCGGCCTCGTGAATCCATTCCTTGATGGCGGCCAGCATGTCGTGGCCATTGGAACTGGTCTTGACCCAGATCTGCTGCAAAGCCAGGCGTTTCTCGTAAATGACTTTCAGCGCCTGGCTGTGTTCGAGCATGGTCTGGATGCGCAGGTGATGACGGTCTTCCAGCAGGCTGGTTTCCCGCGACAGCAGGCGTTTGGCCCGGTGGAACTGGTGGCGCACCGAATGATCGACCTTGGCCAGCTCTTGCTTGACCAGCGGGCCGATCACCAATTTGCGGTACTGGGCCATGATCTGGAAGCGGTTGTTGAGGATCGCCATGGCGGTGTCCATGTCCAGGCTGCCCTTGCCTTCGACGCGGTGGGCAATCGGTGCGACCCGCTGCACCTTGGCCAGACGCAGGACGCAGAAGACCTTGATCCACGCCCAGCCGAGGTCGAATTCCCACTTCTTTACCGACAGCTTGGCCGAGTTGGGGTAGGTGTGATGGTTGTTGTGCAGCTCTTCGCCGCCGATCAGGATGCCCCACGGCACCAGATTGGTCGCCGCGTCACGGCATTCGAAATTGCGGTAGCCGACGGCATGGCCCAAGCCGTTGATCACGCCAGCGGCCCACACTGGAATCCACATCATCTGAATCGCCCAGATGGTGATGCCGATGGTGCCGAACAGCAGCAGGTCGATCACGCCCATGATCGCCACGCCCAGCAGCGGATAGCGGCTGTAGAGGTTGCGTTCGATCCAGTCTTCCGGGCAGTTCTTGCCGTAGATGCGCAGGGTTTCCGGGTTCTGCGCTTCGCTGCGATACAGCTCGGCGCCGGTGCGCAGCACCGTGGACAGGCCCTTGATGACCGGGCTGTGCGGGTCATCTTCGGTTTCGCATTTGGCGTGGTGTTTGCGGTGGATGGCGGTCCACTCGCGGGTGTTCTGCGCCGTGGTCAGCCACAGCCAGAAACGGAAAAAGTGCTTGAGACCCGCATTCAGCTCGAGCGAGCGGTGGGCCGAGTAACGGTGCAGATAGACCGTGACGGCAACAATCGTCACATGGGTCATCAGCAGGGTGACCGCGACCAGTGACCAGGCCGACAAGCCAAGAAAACCTTCGTACCACATAGGCTATAGGGCCCTCGATAAAGATAAAAACAGCCGTTGCATTATCACTAAGCACACAGATAAAACCAGTCGCCCTTTCAGATAAGAAGTCGCTGAATGTTTCTTCACCTATAATTCCAACCTTTTTGTAGGGACATGGACGACCGAATGTCTGCGACTTACCGCGATGCCTTGCGTGCAGCGCTGCTCTACCTCGTCCTCGCCGCCGTGTGGCTGCGGGTTTCCGATCATTTATTAAGCAGATTCTTCGATGACTCCAGTGCGCTGGCCCACTGGCAACTGATCAACGGTTATCTGCTGGCAGCCGTCAGCGCCGGGCTGATTTTTCTTGCGCGGGCGCGGCTGTGTCGGTTTCTCGGCATCGGGGCCCGCCTGCGCGAGCGCCACAGCGACCGTGAGCGTCTTCGTCAGGCGGCGGCCGTGTTCGACTGCACCCGTGAAGGCGTACTGGTCACCGATCATCGGGGCCTGATCGTTCACGTCAACCGCGCCTTTATCGAGATCACCGGTTATCGGCGCGATGAGGTGATCGGTCAGCAGCCCAGTCTGTTCAAGTCCGGTCATCATCCGCCGGGCTTCTATCAGGCAATGTTCGCAACCCTTGAAGCCGCAGGTGAATGGAGCGGCGAGATCTGGAACCGGCGCAAGACCGGCGAGATTTATCCACAGTGGCAGACCATCCGGGTGATTCACGATGATTTCGGCCGGCTCAGCCATTACGTGGCGGTGTTTTCCGACATCAGTGCGATCAAGGATTCCGAGTCCGAGCTCAAACACCTGGCGCATCACGATCCGTTGACCGATCTGCCCAATCGCCTGCTGTTCAGCGACCGCGCCGAGCAGGCGTTGGCATCGGCGCAGGCGCACAAGCGTGGCTGCGCGCTACTGATGCTCGATCTGGATCACTTCAAGATGATCAACGACAGCCTCGGGCATAACGTCGGCGACCGCTTGCTGAAAGCGGTGGCGACGCGTTTGCAGGATCTGTTCGGCGCCGGCATCACCCTGGCACGGCTGGGTGGTGACGAGTTCGCGGTGCTCGCGGAAAGTTGTCCACAGCCGGCTCAGGCCGCTGGGCTGGCGCAACGGGCTCTGGACGCCTTGAAGGAGCCGATGCTGGTAGATGGCAATCAACTGTTCATCAACGCCAGCATCGGCATCAGCCTGTTTCCCAGCGATGCCCTGAGCGCCGAGCAGTTGTTGCGCAACGCCGACAGCGCGCTGTTCAAGGCCAAAAGCGCCGGGCGCAACGGCTACGCGCTGTACACCGAAGAGCTGACCGCACATGCCCAGCAACGGGTCGAAATCGCCTTCGAACTGCGCCGCGCACTGGAGCAGGAGGAGTTGCGCGTCTTCTACCAACCGGTGCATGACCTGCACAGCAGCCGTCTGATCGGCGTTGAGGCACTGGTGCGTTGGCAGCATCCGCAGCGCGGCCTGGTGTCGCCGGCGGAGTTCATTCCGATTGCCGAGCGCACCGGGCTGATCGCCGAGATCGATGCCTGGGTGATGCAGCAGGCCTGCCGGCAGATGTGCCAATGGCAGCAGAGCGGTGTGGTGCTGGCGTTCGTCGCGGTTAATGTCTCCTCGCGGCTGTTTGCCCGGCGTGAGCTTTATCAGCAGGTGGCGCAGGTGCTGCACGACACGGGGCTGGATCCGGCGTATCTGGAACTGGAAGTTACCGAAAGCGCGGTGATGGATGATCCGGAAGTGGCGCTGGAACAGATGCATCGCTTGCGCGAACTGGGTGTGCGTCTGGCCATCGATGATTTCGGCACCGGCTATTCGTCGTTGCTGCGGCTCAAGCGCCTGCCGGTGCAGAAACTCAAGATCGATCAGGGCTTCGTCGCAGGGTTGCCGTGGGATGAGGATGACGTGGCGATTGTCCGGGTGATAATCGCGCTGGCCCGCAGCATGGGCATGCAGGTCCATGCCGAAGGGATCGAACAGGCTGAGCAGGCGGCATTTCTGTTGGCGCAGGAATGCGATCTGGGGCAGGGCTACTGGTTTGGGCGGCCGGTGTCTGCGGATCGGCTTGATTGGGCGAAAACGCCATTGATTGGCTGAATAGGCCATATGGCTTGTGGCGAGGGGATTTATCCCCGTTGGACTGCGTAGCAGTCCCATTTTTTGGGGTCGCTTCGCGACCCAACGGGGATAAATCCCCTCTCCACGAGTTCTCTTGACGATTTCAAATCAGCGCAAACCCCTTGCCCTCGCTCATATTATTTTCTGGTTATATAAACATTCTTAAATAGTCTTTTTAAGAATATCCATGCCTCTCTTATATTGCTCCCACGCCGAACGCAGTGCCGCCCACTGCCAGGCAAATCCCCTTCAAAGGAGCAGCACCATGAGCGCATCCCTTCGCAGCGTTGACGGTCAGGACGAAAGCACCATCTTGCGGGAAATCCAGAGCGCCCTGCGCGATCTGCGGTTCGGCGCGGTGGAGATCACTGTGCACAACGCGCAAGTCGTACAGATCGAACGCAAAGAGAAATTTCGTTTGCAGCAACCCGGTAAACAACCGGGCTGAGATCAAAAGATCGCAGCCTTCGGCGGCTCCTACAGGGGGCTGTGTGCAGGAGCTGGCCAAGGCGGCGATCTTTGAAACGGGACCGATTCCAGCAATACATAAGAAAAAGCCACCACCAGGAATTCCAGGAGCTTTCACCATGTCGTCGATTCGCCGTTATGCTTTGGCCGCGCTGGCCAGCGCCGTGTTTGCCGGTTCCGCCGTTGCCAAGGATTACGAGCTGCTCAACGTGTCGTATGACCCGACGCGGGAGCTGTATCAGGAATACAACGCCGAATTCATCAAGTTCTGGCAGCAGGATCATGCCGGCGACACGGTGAAAATCCAGCAGTCCCATGGCGGTTCGGGCAAGCAGGGCCGTGCGGTGATCGACGGTCTGCGGGCTGATGTGGTGACCCTGGCCCTGGCTGGCGACATCGATGAAATCGCCAAGCTCGGCAAGAGCCTGCCCGCCGACTGGCAGAAGCGTCTGCCGGAAGCGAGCACGCCGTACACCTCGACCATCGTGTTCCTAGTGCGCAAGGGCAACCCGAAAGGCATCAAGGACTGGGGCGATCTGGTCAAGAACGACGTTTCGGTGATCACGCCGAACCCGAAAACCTCGGGTGGCGCGCGCTGGAACTTCCTCGCCGCTTGGGCCTATGGCCTGAAAGCCAACGGCGGAGATGAAGCCAAGGCGAAGGAATACGTACAGACTCTGTTCAAGCATGTGCCGATCCTCGACACTGGCGCTCGTGGTTCGACCATCACCTTCGTCAACAACGGTCAGGGCGACGTGTTGCTGGCCTGGGAAAACGAAGCGTTCCTAGCGCTGAAAGAAGACGGCGGCGCAGACAAGTTCGACATCGTCGTGCCGTCGCTGTCGATCCTCGCCGAACCGCCCGTGGCGGTGGTCGACAAGAATGCCGAGAAGAAGGGCAACGCGCAGATCGCCGAAGCCTACCTCAAGCATCTGTACAGCCCGGCCGGCCAGGAAATCGCCGCGAAAAACTTCTATCGTCCACGTGACAAGGACGTAGCGGCCAAGTACGCCCAGCAGTTCCCGAAACTGGAGCTGGTGACCATCGACAAGGACTTCGGCGGCTGGAAATCCGCGCAGCCGAAATTCTTCAACGACGGCGGCGTGTTCGACCAGATTTATCAGGCGCAGTAATCTCGCCTTCAACCGGCCTGATGTCTGGGCACATGACATGTGGGACTGAGCTTTTGTAGTGAGGGGATAAATCTCTCACCACAGGGCTCACTCCCACATTGATGCGTTTTCAACCAGGGACTTTTATGTCGCGTCGTATCTCCCCCGTCATACCCGGCTTCGGGCTGACGCTGGGTTACACCTTGGTGTACCTCAGCCTGATTGTGCTTATCCCGCTGGCGGCGATGTTCGTCCACGCCGCCCAGCTGACCTGGGATCAGTTCTGGACGATCATCTCCGCACCGCGGGTACTGGCGGCATTGAAGCTGAGCTTCGGCACCGCACTGTGTGCGGCGATCATCAATGGCATCATCGGCACGCTACTGGCGTGGGTGCTGGTGCGCTACACGTTCCCGGGGCGCAAGGTGATCGACGCGATGATCGATCTGCCGTTCGCCTTGCCGACAGCTGTGGCCGGTATCGCGCTGACCGCGCTGTACGCACCGGCCGGACTGGTCGGGCAATTTGCCGCTGACCTCGGTTTCAAGATCGCCTACACCCCGCTGGGCATCACCCTGGCGCTGACCTTCGTCACGCTGCCGTTCGTGGTGCGCACGGTGCAACCGGTGCTGGCCGATATTCCCCGTGAAGTCGAAGAAGCGGCGGCGTGCCTGGGTGCGAAGCCATGGCAGGTGTTTCGCCACATTCTGGTTCCGGCCTTGCTGCCCGCCTGGCTGACCGGTTTTGCGCTGGCGTTCGCGCGTGGCGTCGGCGAGTACGGTTCGGTGATTTTCATTGCCGGCAACATGCCGATGAAAACCGAGATCCTGCCGCTGCTGATCATGGTCAAACTCGACCAGTACGATTACACCGGCGCTACCGCCATCGGCGTACTGATGCTGGTGGTTTCCTTCATCCTGTTGCTGCTGATCAACTTGCTGCAGCGGCGCATCGAAACCCCATAAGGAGGCGCGAACATGTCCCAATCGTCCATTGCGGCCGCCTCTTCGGCCAACGCTGCGCGCCGTGGCAGTGCCACTTCGCGCAGAATCCTGATCGGTCTTGGCTGGCTGATCTTTTTCCTGTTTCTGCTGCTGCCGTTGTTCATAGTGGTGTCGCAGGGTTTGAAGAATGGCCTTGGCGCATTCTTCACCGCGATCTTTGAGCCGGACGCGCTTTCGGCATTGAAACTCACCGTGTTCGCGGTGCTGATTTCGGTGCCGCTGAACCTGGTGTTCGGTGTCAGTGCGGCGTGGTGCGTGAGCAAATACTCGTTCCGTGGCAAAAGCATGCTGGTGACGCTGATCGACCTGCCGTTCTCGGTATCGCCGGTGATCGCCGGTCTGGTCTACGTATTGATGTTCGGCGCTCAGGGCCTGTTCGGGCCATGGCTGCAGGATCACGACATCCAGATCGTCTTCGCCCTGCCGGGCATTGTGCTGGCGACGATTTTCGTCACCGTGCCGTTCGTGGCCCGTGAACTGATTCCGCTGATGCAGGAACAAGGCACCCAGGAGGAAGAAGCCGCGCGCCTGCTCGGTGCCAACGGCTGGCAGATGTTCTGGCACGTCACCGTGCCCAACATCAAGTGGGGCCTGATTTATGGCGTGGTGCTGTGTACCGCGCGGGCCATGGGCGAGTTCGGTGCGGTGTCGGTGGTGTCCGGACACATTCGCGGGGTGACCAACACCTTGCCGCTGCACGTCGAGATCCTCTACAACGAATACAACCACGTGGCCGCGTTCGCCGTGGCGAGCCTGTTGCTGATCCTGGCGCTCTTCATCCTGCTGCTCAAGCAGTGGAGCGAAAACCGTATCAACCGCCTGCGCGCCAGCGCCGCGGAGGAATAATTCATGTCGATCGAAGTGCGTAACGTCAGCAAGAATTTCAACGCGTTCAAGGCGCTGGACAACATCAGCCTGGATATCCACAGCGGTGAGCTGGTCGCGCTGCTTGGCCCGTCGGGCTGCGGCAAAACCACCTTGCTGCGCATTATTGCCGGTCTGGAAACCCCGGATCAGGGCAACATCGTTTTTCACGGCGAGGACGTTTCCGGCCACGATGTGCGTGATCGCAACGTCGGTTTCGTGTTCCAGCATTACGCCTTGTTCCGCCACATGACGGTGTTTGACAACGTCGCGTTCGGCCTGCGCATGAAGCCGAAAAACCAGCGCCCGAGCGAAAGCCAGATCGCCACCAAGGTTCACGAACTGCTGAACATGGTGCAACTGGACTGGCTGTCGGATCGCTACCCGGAGCAGTTGTCCGGTGGCCAGCGTCAGCGTATCGCCTTGGCCCGTGCCTTGGCGGTGGAGCCGAAAGTGCTGCTGCTCGACGAGCCTTTCGGCGCGCTCGACGCCAAGGTGCGCAAGGAACTGCGGCGCTGGCTGGCGCGGCTGCACGAAGACATCAACCTGACTTCAGTGTTTGTGACCCACGACCAGGAAGAAGCGATGGAAGTCGCCGACCGCATCGTGGTGATGAACAAGGGTGTGATCGAGCAGATCGGCTCACCGGGCGACGTCTACGAAAACCCGGCCAGCGATTTCGTCTATCACTTCCTCGGCGACTCGAATCGCTTGCTGCTGAGCGACGACAATCACGTGCTGTTCCGCCCGCACGAAGTGTCGTTGTCCAGGCATGAGTTGGAAGATCACCACGCCGCTGAAGTGCGCGATATCCGCCCGCTGGGCGCGACTACCCGGGTGACCTTGAAAGTGGAAGGGCAGACGGATCTGATCGAAGCGGAAGTAGTCAAGGATCACGACAGCCTGATCGGCCTGGCCAAGGGTGAGACCTTGTTCTTCAAGCCGAAGGTCTGGCAGAAAGTCGCCAATATTTAAAGGCAAAAGCTTCGCGAGCAGGCTCGCTCCCACAGGGAAAACTCATTCCAAATGTGGGAGCGAGCCTGCTCGCGAATACGATTTAGACAGCAGCGCGATTCGGATTGACCCGCACCACCCCCGCCCGCAACTCGATCTCTTGTTTCAATTCCTGCCGCAGCCCGAGCAAAAACGCCAGCTCGGCCACGACAAACAACGGCCCGACAATCAGCCCGCTGATGTCATCGACAAACGCCGGTTTGCGCCCTTCATAGTGATGCCCGACAAACTGGATCACCCAACCCACCACAAACATCGCCAGGCCGCTGCTCAGCCAGACCATGGTGCTCTGCTGCGCCAGTGCATGCCCGGCCCAGACTGACAGGCCCATCAGTACGGTCATCAATACGCCGAGCTTCAATTCCAGGCGCAGGTAAAACCACGCCGAGGCCAGCGCTAAAAAAACCGCCGGAGATATCCACAGCCCGCCCAGCTCCCACTGCGGCCGAGACAGCAGGACAGCCACCGCCACCACGATCAGCGGAATGCCGATAAAGTGGCTGGCGATGTTGCGCGGGTCGCGGTGATAGGCGGCGTATTGACTGAGGTGGTCGACGAGGCTTTTCATTGTTGTTCCTCCAGTGGGGTTGAATGCATCATCCCTCGGGATCCGCGTTCGCTCTGTCGGGCAGGCGACACTCCAGGAGTGGTTATGCAAATTCGTGCACGGTTGCTCAGTGGCCAGTGGTTCAGTCATTTGCCTGCATCTTTTCAGGATAGCCTGCTGGCGCTGGCCCGGGAGCGGCGGCTGACGGCGGGGCAACGGCTGTTCCAGCGTGGCGATGCGCCGTGCGGTCTGTACGCGGTGCTCGATGGCGCCGTACGCATCGGGGCGGTCAGCGAGCAGGGCAAGGAGGCGTTGTTGAGTCTGGTGGAGGCGCCGCACTGGTTCGGCGAAATCTGCCTGTTCGATGGCCAGCCACGTACGCACGATGCCTATGCGGTCGGGCCGTGTACCTTGCTGAATATTCCCCAGGCGGCGTTGCTCAAACTGCTCGACGAACAGCCGCAGTACTGGCGGCATCTGGCGCTGTTGATGAGCCACAAGTTGCGCCTGGCGTTCATCAATCTTGAACAACTGAGCCTGCTGCCGGCCCCGGCGCGCTTGGCTCATCGCTTGTTAATGATCGCCGAAGGCTACGGCGAACTCGACGCACCGCGTCGGGTGCTGCAACTGCCGCAGGAGCAATTGGCCGCAATGCTGTCACTGTCGCGGCAGACCACCAATCAGATCCTCAAGGATCTGCAGGGGCAGGGGATTATCGGGTTGGCTTACGGCGAGATCGAAATCCTCGATGCCGCAAGACTGCGTGCCCTGGCCACGATCTAAAAACTCACGCCGATCCAATGTCGGAACTGGCACCTGTGGCGAGGGGATTTATCCCCGCTGGGGCGCGCAGCGGCCCTGAAAAAGGGACTGCTGCGCACTCCAGCGGGGATAAATCCCCTCACCACAAAGGCTCACTCCTACGAAGGATCTGCGTTTGGATTACGAACCGCGATAGGTCGAGAAACCGTACGGGCTCAGCAGCAGCGGGATGTGGTAGTGCTGATCAGTCTGCTTGACCTGGAAGATCACCGGAATTTCCGGGAAGAACGTCTCGTGCTTGATCTTCTGGTAGTACTCGCCGGTCTTGAACACCACGCGGTATTCACCGGCTTCGAATGGCTGTTTGGCCGGGAACAGTTCGGCGATCCGCCCTTGTTCGTTGGTGGTGCCTTGGGCTAGTGGCTGCCAGTTTTCGCCGACGTGTTTTTCCAGAGTGACGTTGATGCCTGGTGACGGCAGGCCGTTTTCCAGGTTGAGCACGTGCACGCTCAACGGATTGCCGGCGGCCAGCGCCAGGCTGGAAACAGCGCTCAGGCCGAGCACGGCGAGGGTCATGCGCAGGGTGGTCATGGTGGATCTCCTTAGTGGGAACGGGTGATGGTCAGGCCGGCTTTGTCGGCGGCGGCGCGGGCGCAGTTTTCGTCTTGCTCACCGCCGCCGGAACCGGCCACGCCGATGGCGCCGACCAGTTCGCTGCCGGCGAACAGCGGAATGCCGCCGCCGAGCAAGAGCAATTCATCGAGGGTGTTGAGGTTGGCGGTTTCCGGGTTGCTGCGGGCGCGCTCGGCGAACAGCCGCGTCGGCGTCTTGGTTGACAGCGCGGTGTAGGCCTTGCGCTGGCTGGCGGCGGTGTTGTGCGGGCCGACGCCGTCACCACGCAGAGTCACCAGCAGGTTGCCGCCACGGTCGAGTACCGACACCGTGCCGGTGCAACTGCTCATCGCCTTGTCCGCCAGCCAGCGTGCGGTTTTCAGGTCGAGATCGGCGTGGCGCGGCAGTTCTGGCGTGGCGCTCGCGGCGCCGCTGAGGCCGAGGATCAGGCTGGCGACAACGTATTTGACGGTCATGTGCAGGCTCCGATTGAGAAGGTCTGCACCTTAACCGGCGCACTTCGTCAGAACCCCGTCAGGCGGATTACAAGTTTGTAATGGGCAACGGCGGCGAACACGCCTAGCCTGTGTACCTGATCAATCGAGGTGTGCCATGCGTTTGCTGGTCGTAGAAGATGAAGCCAAAACCGCGAATTTCCTCGCCAAGGGCCTGGGCGAGTCGGGTTTCGCCGTGGATGTGGCGCTCAATGGCCTCGACGGCCGCTATTTTATCGAGCAGCAGGAATATGACCTGATCATCCTCGACGTGATGCTGCCCGGCCTCAACGGCTGGCAATTGTTGCAACTGATCCGCCAGCGCGGCGCCACACCGGTGCTGTTTCTCACCGCCAAGGACGCCATCGAAGACCGCGTCCGTGGTCTTGAGCTGGGCGCCGATGACTACCTGCTCAAACCCTTCGCCTTCGCCGAGTTGCTCGCGCGCGTACGCACGCTGCTGCGACGCGGGCCGATGCGCGAAGCCGAGTCGTACAGCATTGCCGACCTGGAAATCGACGTATTGCGCCGCCGGGTCAGTCGCGGCGGCCAGCGCATTGCCCTGACCAACAAGGAATTCGCCCTGTTGCAGTTGCTCGCCAGCCGCCAGGGCGAAGTGCTCTCGCGCACGCTGATCGCCTCGCAGGTGTGGAACCTGAATTTCGACAGCGACACCAACATGGTCGAAGTCGCTGTGCGGCGTCTGCGTGCCAAGGTCGATGACCCGTACATGCCGAAACTTATCCACACCGTGCGCGGCGTCGGTTATCAACTGGAAGCGCCGGACGATGTGGAGTAAGTCGATCGCCTGGCGATTGGCGCTGGCCTTCGCCATGGTCTGCGCGCTGGTGCTGAGCGCAATCGGCGTGTTTCTCTACCGCTCGCTGGCCTCGGAATTGGCCTTTCGTGACGACATGGCCCTGCTCGGTCGCCTCGAGCAAGTGCGCGCCTTGCTCGCCGACAGCGACAGCCTCGACGCCTTGCAGGCACGGCCACGGCTGTATCAAAACATGCTCGGCAATCTCGACAGTCTGCTGCTGGTGCGCCGGGCCGACGGTTCCAGCGTGATCGCGATCAACCCGCGCCAACGTGAATTGCCGGCGCTCAGTGCATTAGCGCGAGAGCAAATGCCGCAGCGCCGTGACGTGCTCACCTGGCAGGCCAGTGACGGCGCCGAGCTGGCCTTGCTGTCCGGCCAGGCCCAAGGCCCCAACGGTGAAACCCTGACGGTGATCGCCGGCAAAGTGCTCAGCGAGCGCGAGCAGATGCTCGGCAGTTATCGCCTGCGTCTGTATCTGTCCGTCGGCCTCGGCGCGGTGCTCGCGTTTGCTCTGGGCCTGCTGTTGCTGCGGCGTGGCTTGCAGCCCTTGCATCAGTTGAGCGAAGCGGTGCGCAGTATCGATCTGCGCAGCCTCGATCGACGCCTGCCCACCGAGGGCACGCCGAGCGAACTGCGCGAACCGGTGCACGCGCTCAACACCATGCTGGCGCGGCTGGACGACAGCGTGCAGCGCCTGTCGCAGTTCTCCGCCGACCTCGCCCACGAAATCCGCACGCCGCTGCACACCTTGCTCGCCAGCAACGGCCAGGCCCTGAACCATCCGCGCAGCACGGCCGAATATCAGGAAGTGCTGGCCTCGAACATGGAAGAGTTCGAACGGCTCAAGCGCATGGCCGAGAACCTGATGTTCCTCGCCCGCGCCGAACAGGCCGAACGTGCGCTCAATCTGCACACGCTGGACTTGCGCAACGTCGGCGACGAACTCTGCGATTACTTCGAAGCGCTGGCCGATGACCGCGACCTTAAACTGCAAAACCGCATGCACGGCGAATTGCTCGCCGACCAGCAACTGCTGCAACGCGCCCTCGGCAATCTGCTGGCCAACGCCGTACGCCACGCCGACCCCGGCACCCTGATCAGCCTGCAACGGTTCGATGAACCGGGTATGTGCTGGCTGCAAGTGCACAACCACGGCCCGGTCATCGCGCCTGAGCATCTGGGCAAACTGTTTGACCGCTTCTACCGCGTCGATCCTTCACGTGCGGAACCGGGAGATTCGGGTGGCCTGGGTTTGGCGATCGTGCAGTCGATCATGCAGTTGCATGGCGGGCGGGTGCGGGTGAGGAGTGACGCCGACGGCACTGTTTTTGAGCTGGGGTTTGTGGTGGTCTGACGGCCTCTTCGCGAGCAGGCTCGCTCCCACAAGGAAACGCATTCCAACTGTGGGAGCGAGCCTGCTCGCGAAGGCGCTGGATCACACAGTGATGATTTCGGATCAACGCAACCCATCCCGAAACTGCCCCGGCGTCATCCCGGTCCAGCGCTTGAACGCGCGGCTGAAGCTGCTGGTGTCAGCGAATCCCAGCAGATAGCTGACTTCACTCAACGAGCACTGCGGGTCACGCAGGTGCAGCAGCGCCAGATTTTCACGGCTTTCGTTGAGCAGGGTGTCGAAGCGGCAACCTTCATCCGCCAGATGCCGTTGCAGGCTGCGCAGGCTCAGGTGCAAGGCCTGGGCGATGCGTTCGGCGCTCGGTTCGCCTTCGGGCAGTTGTTCTTCAATGGCATCGCGCACCTTGCGCTCCCAGGTCAGCGGTTTGAGCTGGGCGAGGGTGCGTTTGAGTACGGCTTCGTTGTGTTCGGCCAGTTCCGGGTTGGCGTCGTCGAGGTGGCTGTCGAAGTCGCTGAGGGCGAATTCCAGGCGGTCTTCGGCGGCGCAAAAATGCACCGGCGCGCGGAAGACTTTGTGCCATTGCTGGGCATCGCTCGGTTCGGGGCGGCGCAAGTACACCGCCAGCGGTGCGTAGTCACGGCCGAGGCGATTGCGGCAGGTGCGCACGTAGATCGCCGCGAAGGCGTCGATGGCTTCGACGGCCGGCGCCGGGTTGCCGGGCGGGATATTCAGGCGGAATTGATAGCGGTCTTCGCTGCGGCTCAGCTCCAGTTCCAGCGCATCGCTGACCACCGGGTGATAGCGCACGATGCGTTCGAACACTTCGCGCAAGCTGCCGCTGGCCACCAGCGCATAACCGAGCGCGTGGAAGGTGGTCGGGCTGACAAAACGCGACACGCGCAAGCCCAGCGCCGAGTCGCCGCTGGCTTCAACGGCGAGCGCCCACAGGCGCGTGGTGCCGGACAGCGGATAGCGCGCGTTGGGGTCGTCCATCAGCGCTGGGTCGAGCCCGGCCTGTTGGCACAAGGCAAGGCTGTCCAGCCCGAGCGCGTCGAGTTGTTTGCGCAAGGCGCGGGTCCAGCTGGCGAGGGAGGTCGGTTCCTTCATGCGAATTGGCGCGTCCGGTCAACAGGTTGGCGTTCTTGGCTAGCGCGGTTCCAGCCCAAGCGAGGCACGATGCATTCATCTTAGACCCGAGGATGGAAGCATGGACGGTACTTCTGCAAGCCCTGAACGACTGAATGCGGCGCAGCGCTCGGCGCATATTCGCCAGGTGGTGTTGGCCAAAGGCACGCAATTGCGTGAGCGCTACCCGATTCTTCAGCATCAGGATGCCCTCGGTGCGGGGATTCTGGCGTTCGCGCTGGCCGGGATGATCGGCTCGGCGGCGCTGTACATCACTGGCCATATGGCTTGGTGGGTGTGCCTGCTGCTCAATGCTTTTTTCGCCTCGCTGACCCATGAGCTGGAACATGACCTGATCCACAGCATGTACTTCCGCAAACAACGCGTGCCGCACAACCTGATGATGGGCCTGGTCTGGCTGGCGCGGCCGAGCACGATCAACCCGTGGATCCGTCGTCATCTGCACCTCAACCATCACAAGGTTTCCGGCACTGAAGCCGACATGGAAGAGCGCGCAATCACCAACGGCGAGCCGTGGGGGTTTGCCCGTCTGCTGATGGTTGGCGACAACCTGATGTCGGCGTTCATCCGTCTGCTGCGCGCCAAGACGTGGGCACACAAGTGGAGCATCGGCAAACGCGTGCTCAAGGTCTACGCACCGCTGGCGCTGCTGCATTGGGGCGCGTGGTATGTGTTTCTCGGCTTTCACGGGGCCAATGGCATCGCCTATTTGCTGGGCTCGCCAATCGAGTGGTCGGCCACCACACTTTCGGTGATGCAGGTGATCGATATCGCCGCCGTGGTGATCATCGGCCCGAACGTGCTGCGCACTTTCTGCCTGCACTTCATCAGCTCGAACATGCATTACTACGGCGACGTCGAACCGGGCAATGTGCTGCAGCAATGCCAGGTGCTGAACCCGTGGTGGCTGTGGCCGTTGCAAGCGTTCTGCTTCAACTTCGGCAGCAGTCACGGGATTCATCATTTTGTGGTCAAGGAGCCGTTTTACATTCGTCAGATGACCGTGCCGGTGGCGCACAAGGTCATGCGCGAGATGGGTGTGCGGTTCAATGATTTCGGCACGTTTGGCCGGGCGAACCGGTTTGTGCGCGGAGATGAGGAAGTGATGTCCGGGGAGGCGGTGGAGGCCTGACAGATGCCCCTCACCCTAACCCTCTCCCAGGGGAGAGGGGACTGATCTAGCTGTTTATGCTGGATACATCGACCTGAAATTTCGAGCCGACCTCAGGTTGGAAAAGCATGAAGATCTGCTCCCTTTCCCCCTCTCCCTCAGGGAGAGGGCTGGGGTGAGGGGGCTTTTGATCTTGGTTCAATCCGGCTGAAACGGCGAAGCACTGAGGATCACTCCGGTCTCTTCCACATACCGCTGCCAATGCCCGATCAAGTCAGTGAGTTTCTGCGGCTGACTCAACGCCAGATCATGAATCTCACCTGGATCGCTCGCCAAGTCATACAGCTGCCAGGTCGCTGGCCCGACCGGTCCGGGAATCCACACGGCTTTCCATGAGCCCTGACGAATCGCCCGACGTCCGAACAATTCCCAACCGGTGACCGTATGCTCGTCATGCACCTGCGCGGTCTCGCCGGACAGGAAGCCCAGCCACGACTTGCCGCGCAGTGGCGCCACGGCTTTGCCTTTCCACTGTTTGCCCGGATGCCGCACGCCAGCCAGATCGAGAATAGTCGGGGTGATGTCCATCACCGTGCCGAAACCATGGCTGATCTGCCCTTTCAGCGGCAATTGTGGATAGTGCAGCAGCGCCGGCACGCGGATCCCGCCCTCGGTGGTGAAAGCCTTGAACAAGCGTGACGGCGCGGTTGCCACTTGCGCCCAGTTCGGCCCGTACCAGACGTAGGAATTGGCCCGGCCGATGTTGTCGAGGCTGTTGTCGTAATGCTGGTTGAGGTAGGTCATCAGCTCCGGGCCGAACTTGGGGAACGCTTCCAGCAGCGCGCCTTCGGCACCGTTGTCGGACATGAACAGGATGAAGGTGTTGTCGAGCTGGCCTTGCTGGCGCAGGTAATCGACGACCCGGCCGATGTTCCAGTCCATGCGCTCGACCATCGCCGCGTAGACCTCCATGGCCCGAGCGGAGATCTGCTTTTGCTCATCGCTCAACGCGTCCCACTGCGCGCTGAGTTGAATTAGCGGATGCGGCTCGACGTCTGCCTCGATCAGGCCCAGCGCCTTGAGTTTTTCCAGGCGCTCGAGGCGCAGTACTTCCGGGCCAGCGTCGTAGCGACCATGATATTTCTCGACGATCTCGGCCGGTGCCTGCAGCGGCCAGTGCGGCGCGGAGAAGGGCAGGTAAGCGAAGAACGGCCGGGTCTGATCGCGCTCCTTGAGGTATTGCAGCAGCTTGTCGCCGAAGGCATCGGAGGAATAGAAATCCTTCGGCAACTCGTCAACAAACTGATCGTCCTCGATGTACAGCGCCGGGGTGGATTTCAGCAGGCCCGGCGTTTGCTCATCGTAGGTCGGCTCGAAACCATAGTGGTTGGCAGCGCCCGGCAACAGTGAAAACGAACGCTCGAAACCACGCGCATGGGGCGCCAGTTCGGCCTTCAGCCCCAAGTGCCATTTGCCGCTCATCAAGGTTTGATAGCCGGCCTCGCGCAGCAGCTCGGGCAGGGCGACGACGCGGTCATTCAGATAGCCTTCGTAACCAGGTTTGCCGATCAGTTCCGGGGTCAACGCTTCGGCCATGGTGCCGATGCCGGCGATGTGGTGATCGGTGCCGGTCAGTAGCATCGAACGCGTCGGCGAGCAGGTTGGTGCGGTGTGAAAATCGGTCAGACGCAGACCGTTGTGGGCCAGCGCATCGAGGTTCGGCGTAGCGATTTCGCCGCCGAACGCACCGATGTCGGAAAAGCCCAGATCGTCGGCCAGAATCACTAGAAAGTTGGGACGTTGCGGCATCGCGAAACTCCTGTTCAGCAGGCAATGAACGTCAGCGGCAGATCGCGGATCTGCACCGGTGCGCTCGGTTGGTAATGGTCATCACTGGTCAGCTCGTGCAGCAGTTCTTCACGCAGCTGATGAAAGTCGTAACTGCTGCGCTGGCGCGGGTGCGGCAGGGCGATATCGACCACTTGCTTGATCCGCCCCGGACGCGGCTCCATCACCACCACGCGGTCGGCCAGAAAAATCGCTTCCTCGACATCGTGGGTCACCAGAATCGTGGTGATCTTTGCTCGCTCGCGGATTGCCAGCAGCTCGTCCTGCATCTGCTGGCGAGTCAGTGCGTCGAGGGCGCCGAAGGGTTCGTCGAGCAACAGGATTCGCGGGCTGGCGACAAGGCCGCGAGCAATCGCCACGCGCTGCGCCATGCCGCCGGAGAGTTGATGCGGATAGGCCTCGGTGAAATCGCTGAGGCCGACCAGCTCGATGAAATCCTTGATGCGTTGTTGTTTCTGCGCCCCGCTCAGCGGTTCATTGACCAGACCGAGGCCGATGTTGTCGGCGACCGTCAGCCACGGAAACAGACGATGCTCCTGAAAGACGATGCCGCGCTCGCCGCCGATGCCGCTGACGGCCTTGCCATCGACACTGATGTGCCCGCGAAACTCGGTGTCGAGGCCGACCAGCAAACGCAGCAAAGTGGATTTACCGCAGCCGCTGGAGCCGACGATGGCGACGAATTCGCCCTCGGCGATGTCCAGGTTGAATTCGCGAATCGCCTCCAGTTCGAAACCGTTGACGGCGAAGGATTTGCCTACGTGGTTGAAGCTGACAATCGGTGCGTTCATGCGTGTCTCCAGCGGGTCGCGCGAATTTCCAGGCGTTGGCCGATCAGGTTGAGCAGGGCGCCGGTGAGGCCAACCAGCAGCATGCCGGCCATGATCAGATCCATGCGCAGCAGCTGCTGCGCGCCGATCATCTGGCTGCCGATGCCGCCATTGGAAGGCATGAAATATTCAGCACCGATGGTGCCGAGCCAGGCGTAGATCAGGCTCAGTCGGAGCCCGGCGAAAATCCCCGGCGCAGCGCCGGGCAGCACCAGTCGACGCAGGCGCTGGCCGAGGCTCAGGCGCAGCACTTGCGCGGCTTCGTTGAGTTGCGGCGAGAGGTTGGCGACGCTGCGCTGGGTGGCGATGAACAGCGGGAAGAATGCAGCGAGGGCGACAAAGACCCACTTGGCCGGTTCGCCGAGGCCGAACCAAGCGGTGAGCAGCGGCACCCAGGCGAAAATCGCAATCTGCCGCAGTGCGGCGAGTGTCGGGCCGAGCAGGCGTTCGCTGAAACGCGACAGGCCGAGGAGCAAGCCCAGGGCAAAGCCCAATCCGCCACCGATCAGCAGGCCACCGAGGGTGCGGCTCAGGCTCAGCGCCATGCCGCTGACCAGCGTGCCGTCGAGCAGTCCGTCCCATGTCGTGCTCAGTACAGCCAAAGGGCTGACCAGAATATTTGCGTCTACCCACTGCTGATCATTCGCCAGTTGCCACAGCGCCAACAAGCCCAGCGGCAGCAGCCACGGTTGCAGGCGTTGCCAGCCCTGATAGCGCGGGCCGCGAGTGATTTGTGCGGTGGCCGGGTGCGGCCAGTGCACCAGTTTGCGGTCGAGCAGACCGATGCCGCGATCCATGGCCACGCCGATCAGACCGATGACCACGATGCACACGAACACGATGTCGAGCATGAACAACTGCCGCGCCCAGACCATCAGATAGCCGATGCCCTCACTGGAGGCCAGCAGTTCGACCGCCAGCAACGAGGTCCAGCCGGCGGCGAGCGCCAGGCGCACACCGGCCATGAACGCCGGCAACGCAGCGGGAAGCACCAGGCGCCGAATCAGCAAGCGCGGCGGCAGGCGCAGCACGGCGGCGGCTTCGCGCAGTTTCGGTTGCGCATCGCGCACGCCAACCAGTGTGTGCAAGGTCACCGGCACCACAATGGCCTTGATCAGCACCACCAGTTTCAGCAGTTCGCCGATGCCAAAAAACACCATGAACAGCGGAATCCACGCCAGCGTCGGCACCTGCGCCAATCCAGCGAATGTCGGAAAAACCAGGCGCTCCAGACGTCGGCTGAAACCCAGTGCGGCGCCGAGCACCGCGCCGGTCGAAACGCCTGCCAACAAGCCCCAGAACAACCGTTGCAGGCTGATCCACAAATGACTCCACAACTCGCCTTGGGCCAGTTCCACAGCGCTGCTCCACACCAGCGATGGCGCCGGCAGGATCTGCTCGCTCATCCACTGATTGCGCGCGGCCAGCCACCACAGGACGAACAGACTGACGGGCAACAGCCAGGGCAGCAAACGTTGATTCAGGCGGGGCCAGGTGCAACGGCTTTTCAGCGGCGGCGCGGCCAGCGGCAGGCTGAGCAGGGATTGACGGGCCATGGGTGACCTCCGTTGTCGGGTTGCATGGCGAACCGCTTTTCATGTGGGAGCGAGCCTGCTCGCGAAATGGCTGTTTAAGGCAGCATTGATGGCGGCTGGCATGGCCTCTTCGCGAGCAGGCTCGCTCCCACATTGGGTTTCGTCATATATGAAACTGATCTAACAGAGTTGCGTTAGATGCTATCGGGAGATAAGCGAATCCATTTAAGGCTTGCCTGCTTACGCGCATCCAATGCATTCGAAGAATATTTTCGATGCTGTTAATGCATATTGCGCTGCAAACCGCACACGCCCTCGCTTAGGTCATATAGATATAAAAATGTGCATTTATAGTATTTAAGTGAAGGTATGCATCCAGCCTACTTTCGGCTCCTCAGCGATCAAGGAGCCGCACCCATGAACCTTCCCTTCAAACGAATCATCAGCCTGCTGGCCGCCCCGGCACTTGCAGGCTTTCTTGCGCTTGGCGCCCAAGCCGAAGAACTCAAGGAAATCCGCATCGCCGTGCCCGACCTCAGCGCGGGCGCTCAACACAGCGGCGGCGGCATCGTCGATGTGCTGCGCGATCAGCAGATCTTTGAAAAGGCCTTCGCCGAGCAGGGCATCAAGATCCAGTGGAGTTTCTTCAAGGGCGCCGGGCCGGTGATCAATGAGGCGTTTGCCAATGGGCAGGTCGATCTGGCCTATCTCGGCGATCTGGCCGCGATCATCGGCAAATCCAATGGTCTGGACACGCGCCTGCTCAGCGCCACGGCGCGTGGGGTCAAGCAATACCTCGGCGTGGTGCCCGGCTCGGGGATCAAGACGCTGCAGGATCTCAAGGGCAAACGCGTGGCGATCTTTCGAGGGACGGCGACGCAGCTGTCGTTCGATGCGGCGCTCGCCAGTCAGGGCCTGAGCGAGAAGGATCTGAAGGTGATCAATCTGGATTTCAACGCGGCGGTTTCGGCACTCGCGGCCAAGCAGATCGATGCCTCGTGGGGCAGCTCCGCGCTGAGTGCCTTGCAAGCCAAAGGCCTGGCGGAATTGCCGCTCAACACCAAGGACCTTGGCGGCGCTGGCAGCGTGCAGGCGGTGTTGCTGGGTAATGGCAAGTTTGTCGACGCCCATCCAGAGGTCATTGCGAAACTGCTCAAGGCGCAGCAGCAAGCGGTCGAGTGGCTGACTCAGGACAGCAACAAGGACGCCTATGTGCAGCTGGTATCAGGGCTGGCCAGTTATCCGCCGGTGATTCTTGCTCAGGATCTGAAGGATCAGAATCTCAGCGAGATTTTCCCGTCGACACTGGATCCGGTGTTCTTGAGCGGCCTGCAGGACAAGGTCGACTTGGCGGCGCAGCAGAAGCTGATTCGCAAGCCGTTCAAGGTCAGTGATTGGGTGGCGCCAGAGCTTTCTGCAGCCAGGCTTTAGATCTCCAGCGTCTGCACTGGCCGCTTCGCGAGCAGGCTCGCTCCCACACTGGAACCGGGTTCATAGCCAAATGTGGGAGCGAGCCTGCTCGTGAAAAGGTTCAGACAGCGACGCTGACATCCTGCCGATCCACCGCCACCAACGTCTCGATCATTGCCCTCGCCGCCGGCGACAACCGGAATCCGGTGCGGCTGACGATACCGCAGCGCGCGTTCATGCTTTCGAGGTTCTGCGGCAGGTTGCGCCAGTGCAGCAGCACCAGCGAGCCCTTGGCGACATCCTCGACAAACGCCTCCTCGGTACCGACACCTATCGCATTGGATTGCAGCACCACTTTGACCAGTGCCGGAAAGTGCTCGGTCTCGATGGTCGGCGAGAAATCGATGCGCCCGCTCAGGTTCGCCAGCAGCTTGCGAATGCCCGGCGGGATCAGCGTGGCGGCCAACGGGTAGTCGAACATGTCGTTGGTCGACAGGCTTTCCTTGGCCAGCAACGGATGCCCCGGCCGGCAGAAAAATACCCCGCGCTTGGGCGTCAGCGGTTGCGTCTGGAAATTCGGGTCGGACTCGAAATGGCGGATGTCGGCGATGAAGAATTCGATCTCTTCGCGGCTCAGCGCACGGCTAAGCTTTTCCCAGTTATCCACTTGAAAACAGGTGCGCACTTTCGGGTGGGCATTGATGAATTGCGCCACCGCGTCCGGCACCAGTTTCACCGCCGGCGCCGGGCCGCAGCCGAAGTGCACTTCGCCGGCGTCGAGCTTGGTCATTTGCGTCACTTCAGCGCTGAGCAACGCTGCGCCCTGCACCAGGCTCAAGGCATGTTGCAGCACCACCTGGCCCTCGGGCGTCGGGCGCAGATCCTTGTTGCCGCGATCGACCAGCACGCAACCGAACTCCTGCTCCAGCCCCTGAATGCTGCGGCTGAACGCCGGTTGAGTGATGCCCATGGCGTCGGCCGCACGGACAAAACTGCGGTGTTCGTTAAGAGCGATGAAGTAGCGCAACTGGCGAAGATCCATATGCTTTTCCGGCATCCTAAAAATAGCTCGAAGGCATTTGCGAGGAGGGTTGCTTGAGGTTTTAAATGCAAGCTCTTATTCCGTCAACGAAGCATGCGAATATCTATTAGACGTAAATGGAATATAGATAGAGCGTTGTTTCGCTGCCGCCAAAACCGCAAACCGTCGATGAGGGTCTTCCCATGAGCAATGCCGCACTCGCCGTAAAACCCGTTTCTCACGCGCTGGAAATTCACCCGGTAGCCGGTCGTATCGGTGCCGAAATCCGCGGCGTGCATCTGTCCGGTGAGCTGGACGCCGCCACTGTCGAAGCCATCCAGCAAGCCTTGGTCGAATACAAAGTGCTGTTCTTCCGCGAGCAGACGCAGCTCGACGATCAGCGTCAGGAAGCCTTCGCCCATCTGCTTGGCGAACCGGTGGCACACCCGACCGTGCCATCGCGCGAAGGCACCCGTTACCTGCTCGAGCTGGACGGCGCCGAAGGTCAGCGCGCCAACTCCTGGCACACCGACGTGACTTTCGTCGACGCTTACCCGAAAGCCTCGATCCTGCGCTCGGTGGTCGCCCCGGCCTTCGGCGGCGATACGCTGTGGGCCAACACCGCAACGGCATACAGCGGCTTGCCGAGCGAGCTGCGTGAGCTGGCCGACAAACTGACCGCTGTGCACAGCAACGAGTACGACTACGCCGGTGCGAAGCCGGACGTCTCGGCAGAGAAACTGGAGCGCTACCGCAAAGTCTTCACCTCGACCGTTTACGAAACCGAGCATCCGGTGGTGCGCGTGCATCCGATCAGCGGCGAGAAGAGCTTGCTGCTGGGGCATTTCGTCAAACGCATCAAAGGTTATTCACAGGCGGATTCGGCGCACCTGTTCGGCTTGCTGCAGAGCCATGTGATCCGCCAGGAAAACACCGTGCGCTGGCGCTGGCAGGCCGGTGATGTGGCGATCTGGGACAACCGCTCGACGCAGCATTACGCCATTGATGATTACGGCACCCAGGATCGCGTGGTGCGCCGGGTGACGCTTAAGGGCGAGGTGCCGGTGGGGGTGAACGGGCAGCGCAGCCAGACCATCAAGGGCGCGGATATCGTCGGCGTCTGATCGGGCCTCTTCGCGAGCAGGCTCGCTCCCACAATGGATTTGTGCCGAACGCTAGGATGTGATCGACGCCAATCCCTGTGGGAGCGAGCCTGCTCGCGAAGGGCTTTCACCACACTCCGATCTGAACAACCTTCTCGGTTTCCGGCTCACCATAACGAAACCGCTGCCCGCGCAAATCGATCTCCTGATGGCTGATCGTCGTGCGCCGCTTTAGTCCGCGTACCCATTCAAACAGATACCCCGCATGCTCCTCGCGCACCGCCCCGTACGCCGGGTCCTCACCCAGATCATTCAGCTCCTGCGGATCATTCAACAGATCAAACAACTGCGGTCTAAACCCGTCGTACGCCAGGTATTTCCAGCGCTCGCTGCGCACCATGGTCATGCGGCAACGGTCGATCGGCTGGCCGAGGCGTTCCCGCGCCGGTGCCTGAAAGGCGTAGTCGTACTCGCTGATTGCATAACGGCGCCAATCGGGATTTTCCCCGTGTAGCAACGGGATCAGTGAACGCCCTTCAAGCCGATGCTCTGCTGCCGGCAATCCCAGCGCTTGAAGAAAAGTCGGCAGCGCATCGATGGTTTCTGTCAAGCGCTCATCGACAGTGCCACGAGTGACATCCGCCGCCGCCCGGGGGTCGCGCACGATCAATGGCACGCCCACCGCCTGCTCCAGTAAAAACTCCTTCTCGCCGAGCCAATGATCGCCGAGGAAATCGCCGTGATCGCTGGTGAACACGATCAACGTGTCATCCCAACGCCCGTTGCTCTGCAGAAAATCGAACAGCCGCCCCAACTGATCATCCACTTGCTTGATCAGGCCCATGTAGGTGGGGATTACATTCAATCGTACTGAATCGCGGGAGAAGTTGCGGCTTTCCTCATGTTGGCGAAAGGCAGTGTATACGGGGTGTTTGCTGGCTTCGGAGAGCGTCGCGCGGATCGGTTGCAGAATCGATTTCGTACTGTACAAGGCGTGGTATGGAGTCGGTACGATATAGGGCCAGTGCGGTTTGATGTACGAGAGGTGTAAACACCAGGATTTCTCGCCTTGCTCGGTGATGAAGTCGATGGCCCGATTTGTAGTGTAGACAGTCTCTGAGTGTTGCTCGGGAATTCGTGCTGGCAAATTCGCATGACGCATTTTCCAGCCGCTGAGGATTTCACCGTTCTCGCCTTCGGCGGCATTCGCCCAGTCGTGCCAGGGATTCTTGCCATCGAAGCCCTGCGCGCGAAGGTATTGGGTATAGGGCGCGGATTCGCGCTTGTCGTCGAATGACGGATCGTCGGGGTAGATACCGTCGTGGCGCAGGTAGGGTTCGAAGCCGACCTCATTGAGCAACTCGGCTTGCGCGCTTTCCGGGTTGATCGCCAGGCGCTGCAAGGCGTCGACATTGGCCGTCGCATGGGTCTTGCCGACCAGCGCGGTGCGGATGCCGTGAGGTCGCAGGTAATCGCCGATCGTCAATTCATCCAGCGGCAACGGCACCGCGTTCCAGGCCACTTGATGGCTGCTGACATAGCGCCCGGTGTAGGCCGACATCCGCGACGGGCCGCAGATCGTGCCTTGGGTGTAGGCGCGGCTGAAACGCACCCCTTGAGCTGCGAGGCGATCGATATTCGGTGTATGCAGATGCGGGTGGCCGTAGCAGGACAGGTAATCGCGGCGCAGTTGATCGCACATGATGTACAGCACGTTGCGCACGGGGTTGGATGGGGTGGGCATGGGGTTCACCGGTCAGTGGGACAGGTGAGGGTTTTCGCTGTCGGTGAGGGTGTTCGGCAAGTGCATTTGGGGAATGGTTTTTATGCAGCGATTGCATCAGCCTCTTCGCGAGCAGGCTCGCTCCCACATTTGAAATGCGTATTCCTGTGGGAGCGAGCCTGCTCGCGAAGGGGCCAGCTCAGACCGCGAAATTCTCCAGCGAACACACCTCCTCATCCTCCGCATCAACCACTTTGATCTGCTCAATCATCGCTTCGGCCAGCGGCGACAACCGATACCCCGCACGGCTGACAATGCCGTAGCGGGTGTACAGCTCCTCCAAATCATCGGCCAGGCCGTCAATCTTCAAACAAACCAGCTCACCCTTGGCCAGATGCAGCGCATCGGAATACGCGCCGACAATTCCGATCGCCTCCGAACGCAGCACCACGCTCAACAGCGTCGAACCGTTTTCGCATTCCACATTCGGGGTGAAATCAGGGCGGCCGCTGAGGTCGACGATGACCTTGCGCAGGTTTGGCGGGCGAATGCTCACTGCCAGTGGATAACTCAGCAACTGCTCGGCGGTGATCCGTTCAAACGCCGTCAATGGATGCCCGGCGCGGCAGCAGAAATGCCATTTGCGTGCCCGCAGGCGGTGGGTCTGGTAATCCGGATCGGCCTCGAATTGCCGTGTATCGGCGACGAAGAATTCGAACTCTTCGCTGAGCAGGCGTTTGCTCAGGCTCTGCCAGTCATCGACCTGAAACTGCACCCGCGCTTTCGGGTAGCGGCCGATGAACGCGCCGATCGCGCGCGGTATCAATCCGGCCGCCGGCGCCGGCCCGCAACCGAAGCGCAACTCCCCGGCTTCGAGGCCGTTGAACTGGCTGATCTCGTTGGCCATCTGCTGCGCACCACTGACCAGTCGCCGTGCGTGTTCGAGCAGGACCTGGCCCTCTTTGGTCGGCGGCAATTCCTTGCGTCCACGGTCGACCAACTGGCAGCCGACGCTGTGTTCCAGCGCCTGAATGCTGCGGCTGAATGCCGACTGCGACAGGTTCACCGCCTGCGCGCCAGCGACGAAGCTGCGTTGCTCAACCAGAGCAATGAAGTGACGCAATTGGCGCAAGTCGATATGCATTTTTCACATAAAAAATATCCGGGAAATGCATTGGATATGCATTAGGTCGACTCCTTATAAAGGCAATCTCTTATGCAGTAAATATTTCGAAATCCATAAATAAATAACTTAAAAGAATATGCAGCACTGAAGATGTCTGTGTGTTTTTTGACCAGGAGCCGCGCCATGAGTCCGTTGAATCTCGCGTTACCCCCATCACCCCGACGGCTCAAACGCCTGCCTTTGGCGCTATTGCTGGCAGGCAGCGCCAGCTGGACTCACGGCTATGCCGCCGAAGCCGAAACCCCTCCGCCCGTCCCCGCAGGCACAGCGGCGGCCAACGGTTCGCAGCTGGAAACCGTGACCGTCACCACCCGCCGCCGCGAAGAAAGTTCGCAAGACGTGCCGACGCCAATGAGCGTGGTCAGTGGGCAGAATCTGGAGACGCAACGGGTTTACCGGATTCAGGACTTGCAGCAACTGGTGCCCAGCGTCAACGTCGCTTACATGCATGCGCGGCAGTCCAGCGTGTCGATCCGTGGCCTTGGTAACAACCCGGCCAGTGATGGCCTGGAAGGCAGCGTTGGCCTGTACATCGACAACGTTTATCTGGGCCGTCCGGGGATGGCGGTGTTCGATCTGATGGACATCGAACAGCTGGAAGTTCTGCGTGGGCCGCAGGGCACGCTGTTCGGCAAGAACACCACCGCCGGGGTTATCAACATCAGCACCCGCGCGCCGAGTTTCACGCCGGAACGCAGCATCGAAACCTCGGTCGGCGAGGACGGTTATTTCCAGACCAAGGGCACGATTTCCGGGCCGCTCAACGATCAGTTGGCCGGACGCTTTTCCGCCTATCGCACGCGCAGTGATGGCGATATCAAGAACGAATACGACGGCCACGACCTCAACGGCGGCTCCCGCGAGGGCTTTCGTGCGCAGCTGTTGTTCAAGCCCAATGAAGATTTCAATCTGCGCTGGATCGGCGATTACAACGAAGAAGATTCCAGCGCCGGCACCCGCGTGCTGTACAACACCGGGCCGACCATCAACGGCGTCAATCTGTATGAATCGCGAGCCAGCGCGGCCGGGGCGACGCTGGTCAACGGACGGCATCGCAAGGTCAATCTGGACAACGACCAGCACGTCACCGTGCATCAGGGCGGCACGTCGGTGGAAGCCAATTGGACGTTGCCGAGCGACTTCACCCTGACGTCGATCAGCTCTTATCGCTTCTGGAATTTCACCCCGCGCAACGATGACGGCCTCAATGTGCCGGCCAGTTACAACGCCGGTGTGTCGGTGGAAGACAAACAGTACTCGCAGGAATTTCGCCTTGCCTCGCCCAAGGGCGAGTTCTTCGATTACGTGGTCGGTGCCTACTATTTCGGCTCGGATCTGGACAACAAATCCTTCTCCTATTACGGCCCGCAGGCCGACATCTGGAATGGCACACCGGCGGGCAGCCTGGCCAACGTCACCAGCGTCGGCAACGGCCATATCCAGACCGACAGTTTCGCCCTGTTTGCCCAAGGCACCTGGCACCTGAGTGAACGTCTCGATTTTACCGCCGGGGTGCGTGGCACCTACGAAGAGAAAAACGCTTCGGTCAGCCGCAACGCGCCGGTCGGCGGCGTGGCGGTGGCGGGTGCGGCAGCCAATGCGCGTCGGGGGCGTGCCGGCGTCTACGATTCCGGTGATTTGAATCAGTACAGCTCCAGCCCCTCGGGACTGCTCAACCTGAGCTATCGCATTACCGACGACGTGCTCGGTTACGCGACGCTGTCCCACGGCGAGAAATCCGGCGGGGTCAACCTCGCGGTCGGCTCCGCACCTACCGCTGGCGCCGACTCGTTACTGATCGGCACCGAGCGCGCCAACAACGCCGAACTCGGCTTCAAAAGCACCCTGTGGGATCGCCGCCTGCAACTCAACGCCAACGTATTCTGGACCCAGGTCAACGCCTACCAGACCAACGCCTATGACGCCGCCAACCGCGTGCAATACCTGACCAACGCAGGCTCGGTGCGCTCGCGTGGCATCGAGTTCGAAAGCACCTTGGTGCCGCTGCGTGGCCTGACCCTGAATTTCAACGGCTCGTACAACGACGTCAGCTACCTCTCGTACAAGGATGCGCCGTGCCCGCCGGAAGTCAGCCAGGCCCCGGGTGCGCCGGCCTCGTGCGACCTCAGCGGCCATCAAGTGGTCGGCGCGTCGAAATGGATCGGCAACGCTAACGGCGAATACAAATGGAATCTGGCTAACGGCTTCGAACCCTACGTCACCGGCAGCTACGCGTTCCGCTCCAAAGCGGTGGGCACGGTGGAGGATTCCGATTACGGGCAGATCCCCAGTTACGCGGTGGTCAACTTCTCCACTGGCCTGCGCGGCGATTTCAATCAGGGCCAGTGGGACGTCTCGCTGTGGCTGAAAAACGCCTTCGACAAAACCTACTACACGACCCTGTGGACGGGCGGCAACGGCGGCTATGAAGGCCTGCTCGGCACACCGCGCACGTTGGGCGTCACCGGTCGCTACGACTTCTGATTCGTCATTCAAGGAGCTGCATCATGTTGCGTATCAAAACGGCTTTGCCGGTGTTGCTGTCCGGCGCAGTGCTCAGTGCCGGCGCCCTCGCCGCACCGAGTGTTTACCCGACGGGCGTCACTCGTTACGACCCGAACAAGGCGTTCAACCAGTACGTGATTTTCAGCGGCGCCGACAAACAGACGCACCTGATCGACATGAATGGTAACGAGGTGAAAACCTGGCCGCAGGCGGGCTTCCCGTCGGCGATTATCGATCCGAAACTGGTCGGCGGCGAGCGTGGGCATGTGCTGCTGCAACTGAGTGAAAAGAATCCCGGCAAGCTCGGTTCGGCCGGCAACGGTCTGGGCAACCAGAGCGTCGGCGAACTCGACTGGGACGGCAAAGTCGTCTGGCAGTGGGGCGACAAAGCACCTGGTGGCGCGGCGCAACAGCACCATGATCAGCGCCGTTTGAGCAACGGCAACACCGTGGTGCTTGCGAACAAGGTGCACAAGGTCAAAGGCTTCAAAGTGCCCGAGGTGATCGACGATGCGATCTATGAAGTCAGGCCCGACGGTGCGGTGAAATGGCAGTGGCTGGCCTCCGAACATCTCAATGAATTCGGCTTCACTGCCGAGCAGTTGAAACTGGTGCGTGCCAGTGGAAATCCGGACTACCTGCATATCAACAACCTCAGCCTGGTAGGGCCGAACAAGTGGTTCGATGCCGGTGACAAGCGCTTCAATCCGGACAATCTGTTGATCGATTCACGCAACGCCAATTTCATCGCCATCATCGACAAAAGCAGCGGCAAAGTGGTCTGGCGGCTGGGGCCGAACCTGCCGCTGATCAATCCGAAAACCGCGCAGAAACTGCCGCGTCCGGTCGATCAGTTTGTCGGCCAGCACGACGCGCACATCATCCCCGCCGGGCTGCCCGGGGCCGGCAATCTGCTGGTGTTCGATAACCAGGGTTCGGCGGGCTATCCGAACGTCACCCTTGTCTTGATTTCCGGCTCGCGGGTGCTGGAAATCGACCCGCAGAAAAATGAAATCGTCTGGCAGTACAGCGCCGCCAATTCGAAGCAGCCGGGCTGGGCGTTCTACAGCTCGTTCATCAGCAGTGCGCGGCGCTTGCCCAATGGCAACACGCTGATTGACGAGGGCATGAACGGACGGTTTTTCCAGGTGACGGCCAACGGTGAAAACGTCTGGGAATACATCAGCCCGTATCTCGGCAAGGCACCGGGCAGCGATGCGATCAGCAACTGGGTGTATCGGGCGCTCCCTGTGAGTTATGACTGGGTGCCAACGGGCACGCCACGCTCCGAGACAGCGGTTATTGCACCCGTTGGCGGCGTGCACCAAACCAACGCCAGCCGTTAGTTGAATTGGAATTAATGCGCGAACGAACGGCGATAAGTTATGAGGCGGATGAATAGTGCTTATTGCAAATTCGTTAGTAAGTCACGTGGACAATAAGTAAATGTCCGACCATTCTGACTGTCGTGAGTTTCCAGGAGGAAACTTGCTCTCATCGGAAGATACTTATCCAACGATAAAGGAAATCTCGTTATGTCGAGCATTAATGGCACTTATGTAAATTCAAACTCGGGCGCCAAGCTGGTGATTACCGATGGTAATGATTCCAACGGCTCGTTCAGCGGAACGTTGAGTCAGGGTGGCGTGAATTACGACATCCGTTATGGAAACTACCATTTCCAGAACAGTACCGGTAACCCGACCACCATTGCAGTACTTGCTCAGAATGGTAATAGCGGTTATCAGACATGGACACTGTTTTCGCCGGATCATAATTACGCAAAATTGCGCGCTGCCGGCTCCCGTACAAACTTCGATGGTGATGTGGTGACCTTGGGCGGGGAATTCGTAAAACAGTAGTCTTGCTTGAAAAATTAAAAGGCCGGCGCACGAAAGTGCTCCGGTTTTTTTGTTATTCAGAAAAAATCATTATCAACTATCTACTTGGTATTAGTCGTCCTGCAAAACCGGGGCAGGCGAATTTGATGCGTTGCATGAATAATTTCGATGCCTGAAAAGCATGCACTTTCTCACCTGTCGCTGCAGCCCGCGTGGCACGTGGCTTTGGCGGAATTGATCAATTTATATATTCCATAAAAGCCTATGGATAACGTTAAAGATTACTTTCGGAGATAAGCGGCAAGCCCAATGATTCACCCACCGATCCACCGTGGGGGATTCAACAAACGGTTGATCGGCAGTTTTTGTAGAGAACGCAAAAAGACCGCAGGGAGTTGAACAATGGGCAATGTCCAGACCGCCGCCAGCGCAGGGGAATTGCTGTGGCGGCACATGCCGAGTGGCGAGCTGGTCGATCTTGGCCGGCCGCATCGGGTGCCGTTGGGGCAGTTGCGTTTGCAACGTGCGCCAAAGAGCATTTTGAGTCGACGCGAAACCCTTTTGCTCGGTGTGCTCGCGTTGGTCGTGCATGGCGCGGTGATTTACTGGGTCAGCCAGAAACCGACGCCAGTGCTGCCGGTGGTACCGCCGGAAATTCCGCCGATGACCATCGAGTTTTCGCATCCGGCTCCGCCCGCGCGGCCGGTTGTTGCGCCGCCACCACCGGCACCGGTGGTCGAGCCGCCACCGCCAGTGGAGGACGAGTTGGCGGTGAAACCGCCGCCGCCCAAGCCGATCGCCAAACCCAAACCGGTGGTGAAACCGCCGCCCAAACCGGCGCCGAAGGCAGTAGAGCAACCGCCAGCGCCAGCGAAGCCCGCAGCCCCGGTCGCCGCGCCAGCGCCTCCTGCGCCACCGGCACCGGCGCCCGTTACCCCGGCGTCAGCCAACGCTGCGTATCTGAAAAACCCGGCACCGGAATATCCGTCGCTGGCCCAGCGTCGCGGTTGGGAGGGCACGGTGTTGTTACGGGTGCATGTGTTGGCCAGCGGCAAACCGGGCGAGATTCAGATTGCCAAAAGCAGTGGCCGGCAGCAGCTCGACGATGCGGCGCTGAATGCCGTCAAGCGCTGGAGTTTCGTCCCGGCCAAGCAGGGTGATGTCGCCCAGGACGGCTGGGTCAGCGTGCCCATCGATTTCAAGATTCATTAAACCGCAACCAAATTCGCGCGAAATGTTTACACGAGGGAACACATCATGACGTTACTGGCATCTCCACTGGAATCCATCGAAAGCGCGGTGATCTGGCTGCTGGTGGTTTTTTCCGTCGCCACTTGGGGCCTGGCTTTGCTCAAGGCTGTGCAGTTCGGTCGTCTGAAAGCGCAGGATCGGCGCTTTCACAAACGTTTCTGGGCGGCGTCGAGTCTGGATGCCGCCGCCGAGTTGAGCGAAACCCAGCCCGGCGCCGCAGCGCGCGTGGCGCAGGCCGGTTACGCAGCAATCCAGGTGGGCGAGGCGCCGCAGGCGAATGATCTGAGCCAGGCGATCAACCATCAGGATCGCCTCGAGCGTGCCTTGCGCCAGCAGATCGTCCGCGAACGCCGTTCGCTGGAAACCGGTCTGGCGGTGGTCGCGAGTATTGGCAGCACCTCGCCGTTCATTGGTTTGTTCGGCACGGTGTGGGGAATCATGGAAGCGTTGAAAGGCATCAGCGCCGCTGGTTCGGCAAGCCTGGAAACCGTGGCCGGCCCGATCGGTGCGGCACTGGTCGCGACTGGCGTGGGGATCGCCGTCGCGGTGCCGGCGGTGCTGGTTTACAACTACTTTCTGCGCCGTCTGAAATTGACCGCAGCGGATCTCGATGACTTCGCCCACGACTTCTACAGCCTGGCGCAGAAGAGTGCGTTCCGCGTGCTGATCCACCCGACCGCACACAAGGTTGCAACGTCGGGCAACGCGGCAAAAGTCAAGGAGGCGTCCTGATATGGCCTTCTCCACGCAAGACACCGATGAGGTGCTCAGCGAGATCAACGTGACGCCGCTGGTAGACGTGATGCTGGTGCTGCTGGTGGTGTTTATCGTCACCGCGCCGCTGCTGACCAACGCAATACCGATCAACCTGCCGAAGACCGAAGCGGTGGCGCCGGTCGAGCAGAAGGATCCGCTGGTGGTGAGCATCGACGGCGCCGGCAAGCTGTTTATCAACAAGGACGAGATTCAGCCCGACTTGCTGGAATTCAACCTCAAGTCGGCCAAGGCCAAGGACCCGGAAGTGCGCGTGCAATTGCAGGCCGATGACGGGGTGAATTACGGCGAAGTGGCGCGAGCCATGGCTTCGATTGAACGGGCGGGGATTACCAAGTTGTCGGTGATCACCGCGCGGTGACAGGTTTTCGTTTTTCCGGGGCCGTCTCCTTGGCAGGGTGCGGCCCTTTTTTTATTTCTGGCATTAGAAGCAAAGCCCTCACCCTAGCCCTCTCCCAGAGGGAGAGGGGACCGACCGTGGTGATTGTTCAAGGTACGCCGACCTGAGATTTCGAGTCGAACTCAGGATTTGAACGGCATGAAGATCGGCTCCCTTTCCCCCTCGCCCCCCGTGGGGGAGAGGGCTGGGGTGAGGGGGAAAAAGATTTCAAGCCATGCACAAATCTCATATTCAATTCAGGTCTTAATAAATAGCTTCTTATTCCTTAACGAATATAACTCCTCTCCCTATACTCGACCCGGAACAGACACGCCGCAGGAGAGCTTCCCATGCGCAACGAATCAATCCGCTACCTGATTGTGCCGGGCTGGCAAGGATCGCCAGAAGATCATTGGCAAAGCCATTGGCAGAACAGCCTGCCAAACAGCGCGCGGGTGGAACAGGCCGATTGGCTGACGCCGCGCCGTGAGGACTGGGTCGCCGCGCTGGCCGAAGCGATTGCCGCCGACAGCACGCCGGTCATTCTCATCGCTCACAGCCTCGGTTGCATCACCGTTGCCCACTGGGCGGCGACAGCGCCCCTGCAATACCTGCGTCAGGTGCGCGGGGCGTTGCTGGTTGCGCCGGCCGATGTCGAGCGCCCTGCATGTGCGCCGGCACTGCGCAATTTCGCGCCGATTCCGACGGACCTGTTGCCGTTCCCCAGTCAGGTCGTCAGCTCCGACAACGACGCCGCCGTCAGTGCGCCGCGCGCTTTAGAGCTGGCGCGCAACTGGGGCGCGGAGGCGGGGATTCTTGCCGGGGCCGGGCACATCAACGTCAAGTCCGGGCACCAGCGTTGGGAGCAGGGTTTCGCCTATCTCTATCGCCTGCAGAACCGCCTGGAACACCACGCCCGCCGTCGCGCCTGACCTTATTATTCAACGCCCCCGTCGGCTGGCGGTTTTGGGCGGGAGCCTGCCATGAGTTTCGAAACCTTCGGTCAGCCCTTGCTGACCTTTCCCGATGCGGAAAAAAGTCCCCTGAGCATTCGCGCCAAGGCGCTGGTGTTTGTCGACCCGCGCTCGCGGCAATTGCGCGAGGAGTTGGAGCAGTTGGCTCCACGTTCGATTTCAGTGTTGATTCGCGGTGAAACCGGAACCGGTAAAGAGCTGCTCGCTCGGCATATTCACCGCGCCAGCGACCGTAGTGGTCTGTTCGTTTCGGTGAACTGCGGCGCGATCAGCCCGACTTACGCCGACGCCGAACTGTTCGGCTACGCCGCCGGGAGCTACAGTGGTTCGGCCAGCAGCCGCGCCGGCTGGTTCGGTTCGGCCAACGGCGGCACTTTGTACCTGGATGAAATCGGCGATCTGCCGCTGCCGATTCAGATCAAGTTGCTTGCGGCATTGGAGAACCACGAAGTCACCCGCGTCGGTGCGCATCAGCCGAGCCCGGTGGATGTGCGTCTGGTGGCGGCGACCAGCATCGATCTGGCCCAGGCCGTGGACGCCGGGAAATTCCACGAGCGGCTCTATCACTACCTCAGCGAAGGTCATCTGGAGCTGCCGGCGTTGCGCGCGCGTACCGGCGACATTCTCTCGCTGGCGGAGTATTTCCTTGGCATCTACAGCCAGCGTCTCGACTTGCCCGTGCCGCTGATCAGCGAAGCCGCTCAGCATGTACTCGAACAACACAGCTGGCCGGGCAACACTCGCGAACTGGAAAACGTCATTCATTTCGCTCTATTGGTCAGCACCGGTGACGAGATTTTGCCGGAACACCTGAACCTGCCTGACGCGTCTGCGCCGCAGGTTCAGATCGAACGTCTGGTCAGGCAGACCCATATAGGTGGTAGCAGTGCAGAGCGTAAGGCCTTGAAAGATTGGCTGATTCGCTTGAGCGAGGCGGTGTGAACATTTTTTTCAACATGAACAAAATGGAATATGAAGCTGAATAAACGTTATTGTCCGGGAATAAAAAATACGGGTATTGTCCGCCTCACGCCAGCGATATCACTTCACTGGCACACGTATTAAATGCCGTCGTCGATGACGACCGTGATTTTCGATAAGGACACTGCATGAAAAAGGTTCTGTTGTTTACCGCATTGGCGGCTGCACTGACGGCTTCTTTCGCCAACGCTGGCGAGAAACTGGTGGTTGCCGCAACGCCGGTGCCCCACGCTGAAATCCTTGAGCTGATCAAGCCGACCCTGGCCAAAGAAGGCGTGGATCTGGAAATCAAGGTCTTCACCGACTACGTGCAACCGAACGTACAGGTTGGCGAGAAGCGTCTCGACGCCAACTACTTCCAGACCCTGCCGTACCTGAACAGCTTCAACCAGGGCAAATACAAGGATGACAAATCCAAGTACCTGGTGACCGTGCAGGGCGTTCACGTTGAACCGTTCGGTGGCTACTCGAGCAAGTACAAGACCCTGGCTGAACTGCCGGACGGCGCAACCATCGCCATCCCCAACGAAGGCAGCAACAGCGGCCGCGCCCTGATCCTGCTGCAGAAGGCTGGTCTGATCGAATTGAAAGATCCGAAAAACGCCTTGGCAACGCCGAAAGACATCGCCAAGAACCCGCACAATTTCAAGTTCAAGGAACTGGAATCGGCCCTGCTGCCGCGCGTGCTGAAGGAAGTTGATCTGGACATGATCAACACCAACTACGCGCTGGAAGCCAAGCTGAACCCGCAGAAAGATGCGCTGGTGATCGAAGGCGCCGACTCGCCGTACGTGAACTTCCTGGTGGCCCGTGAGGACAACAAGAACAGCGACGCGATCCAGAAACTGGCCAAGGCGCTGACCAGCCCGGAAGTCAAAGCGTTCATCGAGAAGAAGTACAGCGGCGCGGTGTTGCCGGCGTTCTGACCTGACTTGAGTGAATCTGCTTCAGATGCAAAAACGCCGATGGCCTGTGATGGTCATCGGCGTTTTTGTGTGTGCGTTAAAAAGCCCCTCACCCTAACCCTCTCCCAGAGGGAGAGGGAACCGATACGGGGATATTCGAGAGATACGCCGACCTGAACGTATCGCTCTGAATCCAGCATCGCTGAAGCCCAGCCAAGCCATAATCGCCAAGATCTTCCAGGTCGATGTACAACGCGAGACACCTCGGTCGGCCCCCTCTCCCTCCGGGAGAGGGCTGGGGTGAGGGGCTTTTGATTTACGCTGTGGTCTTCAACGCCCGTCTCAACGCCACCAGCAATTTCACAATGTCCTGCGGATCCAGCCGCTGCGGTACTTTTACGTCCATGTCTTTCTTCCTTGTGGTGAATGGGCCGGAGAGTCTGGCCAAAAGCTGTGGTTCCTTGGAGGTCTTTCGTGAAAAAAAGATCCGTCCTACAGCGCAAAGAAAAATAGCCGTCTTATTCCTTCCCGGCAAACCCACAGGATAGTTTTTTGGGTGATATCAATATGCTTTAACGGTATTTAAATTCTTGTTTTTATACCTATAAAGTCAGTGCCTGCCGGACAGCCATCCGCCGTCCATGGATTGCATCATCGCCGCTTACCAAGCAGCGTCAGGACGCTTAATGACTTTCGACTACGCCTTTATCCTCAGCACTCTGCCGGCTTTTCTGAAAGCCGTCGGCGTGACTCTGCAGGTCGGTTTGATCGCGATCGGCACTTCGCTGCTGGTCGCGCTGCTCAACGCGACGATTCTGGTGTTTCGCACGCCATACCTGCAGAAAATGGTCGGCCTCTACGTAGAGCTGGCGCGCAACACGCCGTTGCTGATTCAACTGTTCTTCGTCTACTTCGCGTTGCCGGCAGTGGGGATCCAGGTTTCCGGTTTCACTGCGGCAATCATCACCATGACTTTCCTTGGCGGCGCCTATCTCACCGAAGTGCTGCGCGCCGGCGTCGATGCGGTGCCCCAGGCACAACTGGAATCCGGGCGGTCAATTGGCCTGTCTCACGGGCAATTACTGCGTTACGTGATCCTGCCGCAGGCGGGGATTCTCAGCCTGCCTTCGCTTTTCGCCAATTTCGTTTTCCTGCTCAAGGAAACCACCGTGGTCTCGGCGGTAGCGGTGCCGGAAATCCTCTACACCACCAAAAGCTACATCGCGCTCTATTACAAAACCTACGAAATGCTCGCCGTGCTGACGCTGATCTGCGTGCTGTTGTTCTTGCCGCTGTCGCTGTTGCTCAGCCGTCTGGAAAGGAGGCTCCAGCATGGCCAGTTCGGGTCTTGAGTTGCTGTGGATATCGTTGCCGCAACTGGCCAGAGGCGCCGGGCAGACTTTGTCGATCTCGTTTCTGAGCATCGCCATCAGCACGGTCGGCGGCGTGCTTTACGGTGTTTTGCGCACGTTGAACGTTACGTGGCTCAACGCGATTTTGCGTATCTATCTGGAGCTGTTCCGGGCGATTCCGGTGCTGGTCTGGTTGTATCTGCTGTTCTTCGGCTTGCCGATTTTCTTCGGCCTGAGCCTGCCGAGCTTCTGGTGCGCGGTGCTGGTGCTGTCGCTGTGGGGCGCCAGCGAGGTTGGCGAAGTGGCGCGCGGTGCGCTGCATTCGTTGCCGCGCGGGCAGCGTGAAGCTGGGCTGTCGATCGGCCTCAATGCAGCTCAACTTTATGGCTACGTGCTGCTGCCGCAAGCGCTCAAGCGCATGACGCCGCCGACCATCAATGTCTATACGCGGATCATCAAGACCAGTTCCCTGGCGGTGCTGATTGGCGTGGTGGATGTGATCAAGGTCGGCCAGCAGATCATCGAGCGCACCTACGAATCGGTACTGATCTACGGCGCATTATTCCTGTTTTTCTTTTTCATCTGCTACCCGCTCTCGGCCGCTTCGCGCGTGCTGGAGCGGCGCTGGACGCAAGCATGAGCGCACTGATCGAGTTTCACGGGTTCAACAAATTCTATGGCGCGCAGCAGGTGCTCGATGGCATCGACCTGCAAGTGCAGAGCGGCGAAGTGGTGGTCATTCTCGGACCCAGCGGTTGCGGCAAAAGTACTTTGCTGCGTTGCCTCAATGGTCTGGAAGAGGCCCACAGCGGCAGCCTGAAATTCCTCGACCGCGAGCTGTTGGACAAGACCACTGACTGGCGCAAAATCCGTCAGCAGATCGGCATGGTGTTCCAGAGTTATCACCTGTTCCCGCACATGAGCGTCCTGGACAATCTGCTGCTCGGCCCGCTCAAGGTGCAGAAGCGTCAGCGCCGAGAAGCGCAACAGCAGGCCGAAGCCTTGCTTGAGCGTGTCGGCCTGCTGGACAAGCGCGATGCTTTCCCGCGTCAGCTCTCGGGCGGCCAGCAGCAGCGCATCGCCATTGTCCGATCGCTGTGCATGAATCCTCGGGTCATGCTCTTCGACGAAGTCACCGCTGCCCTCGACCCGGAAATGGTCAAGGAAGTGCTGCAAGTCATTCAAGGCCTGGCCCGCGAAGGCATGACCCTGTTGATCGTCACCCACGAAATGGCCTTCGCCCGGGCGGTGGCCGACCGCATCGTGTTCATGGATGCCGGGCGCATCCTTGAACAGTCCCCACCCGAGATTTTCTTTACGAACCCGCAAACCGCACGCGCGCAGCAGTTTCTGGAGAAGTTCTCCTTCGTTGCCACACTGCCAAAAACGAATCCGACAAAGGAACTGGAACCGCTATGAAAACTGCCGCTTTGTTACTGCCCCTGCTCAGCCTCGCCCTGCTTGCCGGTTGTGGTAAAACCGAAGAGCCGCCAAAGCCGAAAGTCGCCAGCGAAAGCGCCGCGCCGGCCGGTTATCTGGACAAGATCAAGGCCCGCGACAAACTGATTGTCGGCGTCTTCACCGACAAGCCACCGTTCGGTTTCGTCGATGAGGCCGGACGCTACGTTGGCTTCGATACCGACATCGGTCGGCGTTTCGCCAAGGATCTGCTCGGCGATGAAAACAAGGTCGAGTTCGTTGCCGTCGAGCCGGCCAGTCGCATTCCGTTTCTGCAGAGTGACAAGGTCGACCTGATTCTCGCCAATATGACCGTCACCCCGGAGCGCAAGGAAGCGGTGGAATTCACCAACCCGAACCTCAAGGTGGCCGTGCAGGCGCTGGTGCCGCAGGGCAGTTCGGTGAAGAAACTTGATGACCTGGCCACGCGCACCACGATTGTCACCACCGGCACCACCGCGGATATCTGGCTGACCAGGAACCACCCGGACTGGAAACTGCTCAAGTTCGAGAAGAACTCCGAATCGCTGCAAGCCTTGGCCAATGGCCGTGGCGATGCCTATGCGCAGGACAATCTGGTGCTGTTCAGCTGGGCCAAGCAGAACCCGGGCTATCGCGTGCTCGAAGAAAAGCTCGGAGCCGAGGCGCCGATTGCGCCAGCCGTGAAGAAGGGCAATCTCGAGTTGCGTGACTGGGTGAATACCGAGCTGGCCAAATTGGGCGAGGAGAAATACCTGCTCAAGCTGTATGACCAATATGTGCGCAAAGAACTGAGCGATGAGACCCGGCCTGAGAGTGTGATTGTTGAAGGGGGCAAGTGGCAGGGCTAGTGCCTTGATTCAGCGGTGACGCTTGAATCGCTTTCGCGAGCAGGCTCGCTCCCACATTCGACCGCGTACGATTGTGGGAGCGAGCCTGCTCGCGAATTTTTCAGTCACCGCTCAATCCGGCCAATGCCACGCCGGCTCATCCAGCACCCGCTGCCCGACAATCCCGGTCTGCCCCAGCGTTTTCTCCAGCACGATGCAATTGCACTCGGGATCTTCCTGCAACGCCGAGATCAGCCGCCGTGCATGGGACACCACCCACACCTGACACTGCTGCGAAGCGCGAATGATCAGCCGTGCCAGCGCCGGCAGCAGGTCCGGGTGCAGGCTGGTTTCCGGTTCGTTGAGCACCATCAGCGATGGCGGTCGAGGGGTCAGCAGGGCGGCGATCAGCAGCAGATAGCGCAGGGTGCCGTCGGAGAGTTCTGCCGCTGACAGCGGTCGCAACAAGCCTTCCTGATAAAACTCGATAGCGAAACGGCCACCGGCCAACAATGCAATGTTCAGCCGCGCGCCGGGAAACGCATCGCTGATCGCCGCTGTTAACGACTGCGGATCGCCAATCTCGATAATCGTCTGCAGGGCCGCTGCCAGATCACGGCCATCGTGATGCAGCACGGGCGTGCGTGTGCCCAGTTGCGGCTGACGCACCGGCGCGTCGGCATCGCTGCGAAAGTGATCATAAAAGCGCCAACGCCGGATGAATTCGCGCATCTGGAACACTTCCGGCGAGCTGCGCAGATTGCCGACCTGATCGAACAGGCTGTCGAAATTCGGCGTGTGTTGTGCCAGCACATCCCAGGCGCGACCTTCGCGGGCACGGATCATCGGACCGTTGCGATCGACCAGCAGGCTCGCCGGGCGGAACACCGGGCCGGCCCAGATGCACTCACGCTTGATTTCCGGGTCGAGGGAAAAGCATGAAGTGCTCGGCTCCGGCAGGCCCAGGCCGATGGCGTAACTGAAATCCTCGCCGGCGAATCCCAGGCGCAACCTTTTCACGCCGTGGCGCACCGTCGGCTCGATCGCCACCTCACCGTTGCGCATGCGTCGGCTGATGGTTTCCGGTCCGGCCCAGAACGTCGAGTCCAGCCCGCCTTCACGCGCCAGCGCGTTGACCACGCCGCCCTGGGCGGTTTCCGCCAGCAGGCGCAACGCGCGATAGAGATTCGACTTGCCGCTGCCGTTCGGCCCGGTGATCAGGTTCAGACGCCCGAGCGGAATCACCAGTTTGTTGATCGAGCGGTAATTGGCCACGGCCAAGGTATAAAGCATGGAATTCCTTCTCTTCGGGCGGCCCTTGTAGGAGCTGCCGAAGGCTGCGATCTTTTGATCTTGAAAAAGCAAAGATCGCTGCCTTCGGCAGCTCCTGCACGGAAATGTTGTGATCGCTCAGGCGAACGTTGAACCCTGTTCTAAGCTCACAGTCGTATCGTCACTTGCACGTTCGTACACAGGAAGGAGTCTGCATGGCAAGTCCCGGAATGAAAACAGCAGTCATGCTGAGTCTGTTCACTTTGCTCAGCGCTTGCGGCGACAAGAAACCTGCTCAGGAATATTTGCCACGGGTCTTTGTGCAAGAGGTCGAACCGGCCAACTACGCCGCCGCGGTGACCCTCACCGGTGACGTGCAGGCGCGGGTGCAGACGCAGCTTTCATTCCGCGTCGGCGGCAAGATCATCCAGCGCATGGTCGATGTCGGCGACCGCGTCACCGCCAAACAGGTGCTGGCCAAACTCGATCCGAAAGATCTGCAGACCAACGTCGATTCCGCTCAAGCCCAAGTTGTCGCCGAACAGGCCCGCGTGAAGCAAGCGGCGGCCGCTTTCGTGCGTCAGCAAAAACTCCTGCCCAAGGGCTACACCAGCCAGAGCGAATACGATTCGGCGCAAGCCGCGCTGCGCAGCAGCCAGAGCGCATTGAGTGCGGCGCAGGCGCAGTTGGCCAACGCCAGGGACCAGCTCAGTTACACCTCGCTGATCGCCGATGCACCCGGGGTAATCACCGAGCGCCAGGCCGAAGTCGGCCAAGTGGTGCAGGCCACCGCGCCGATTTTCAGCCTCGCCCGTGATGGCGACCGCGACGCGGTATTCAATGTCTACGAATCGCTGCTGGCCGAGCGGCCGTCCGATCGCTCGATCGTGGTCAGCCTGCTCGACAACCCCGAGATCAAAACCACCGGCACCGTGCGTGAAATCACCCCCTCGGTGTCGGCGCAATCGGGCACCGTGCAGGTCAAGGTCAGCCTCGACAAGCTGCCGCCGGGCATGCAGCTCGGTTCGGTAGTGAGTGCCACCGCCAAGGGCACCGGCAAATCGGCGGTGGAACTGCCCTGGTCGGCGCTGACAAAAAACATCAGCGACCCGGCGGTGTGGCTGGTCGATGACAAAGGCGAAGCGCAGTTGCATACGGTCACGGTCGGCCGTTACCTGACCGGCAAAGTGATCATCAGCGAAGGCCTCAAGGGCGGCGAGAAAGTCATTGTCGCCGGCGGCCAGTTGCTGCACCCAGGCATGAAAGTCGAGATTGCCGAAAACACCTACAAGGATCTGCAACCCGGAGCGCAGCCATGAAGCGTCTCGGCCTGTTGTGCATGGCGCTGCTGCTGGGCGCCTGCTCGGAAAAGGAAACGCCGCCGGAACCGGTACGCCCGGTGCTTTCGGTCACGGTCAAAGCGCTCAACGAAGAAAGCCTCGGACGCTTTGCCGGGAGCATTCAGGCGCGCTACGAGAGCAACACCGGTTTCCGCGTCGGCGGACGCATCGCCAGCCGTAACGTCGATGTCGGCGCCGAGGTGCAGAAGGGCACCTTGCTCGCCACTCTCGACCCATCCGACCAGCAGAACCAGTTACGTTCGGCCCAGGGCGATCTGGCGAGGATCCAGGCGCAACTGATCAACGCCCAGGCCAACGCGCGCCGTCAGCAAGCGCTGTTCGATCGCGGCGTCGGTGCGCAGGCGCAACTGGACGTCGCCAACACCGACCTGAAAACCACTCAGGCCTCGCTCGATCAGGCGCGCGCGGCGGTCAGCCAGAGCAAGGATCAACTGAGCTACACCGAGCTGCGCTCCGATCACAAAGCCGTGGTCACCGCGTGGAACGCCGAAGCCGGGCAAGTGGTAACCGCCGGGCAACAAGTGGTGACGCTGGCGCAACCGGACATCAAGGAAGCGGTGATCGATCTGCCCGATACCCTGGTCGATCAGTTGCCCAGCGACGTGGTGTTCTCGGTGGCTGCGCAACTCGACCCGAGCATCAGCACCACGGCGATCATCCGCGAGATCGAACCCCAGGCACAAAGCGCCACGCGCACCCGCCGCGCGCGCCTGACCCTGTCGGATACGCCGGACGGTTTCCGCCTCGGCACCGCGATCAGCGTGACCCTCAGCTCGGCGATCAAGCCGCGCATCGAACTGCCGCTGACGGCGTTGCAGGAAGTCGATGGCAAACCCCGAATCTGGGTGATCGACACGCAAAACAAAACCGTCAACCCGCGCGACGTCAGTGTGGTCAGCCGTGGCGACCACAGCGTGGTGCTGGCCGGTGGCGTGCAAAACGGCGAGCGCGTGGTCAGCGCCGGCGTCAACAGTCTCAAACCCGGACAATCGGTAAAACTTGACGAGGACAGTCAATGAAAGGCTCTTTCAACCTCTCCGAATGGGCCTTGAAGCACCAGTCATTCGTCTGGTACCTGATGTTCGTCGGGCTGCTGATGGGGGTGTTTTCGTACTTCAATCTCGGCCGCGAAGAAGACCCGTCGTTCACCATCAAGACCATGGTGATCCAGACCAAATGGCCGGGCGCGACCCAGGAAGAAACCCTCAAACAGGTCACCGACCGCATCGAGAAAAAGCTCGAAGAGCTCGATTCCCTCGACTACGTGAAAAGCTACACCCGCCCCGGCGAGTCGACGGTTTACGTGTACCTGCGCGACACCACCAGCGCTGAGGACATTCCGCAAATCTGGTACCAGGTGCGCAAGAAGATCGACGATATTCGCGGCCAGTTTCCCCAGGGCATTCAGGGGCCGGGGTTCAACGATGAGTTCGGTGACGTGTACGGCTCGGTCTACGCCTTCACCGCCGACGGCCTGACCATGCGTCAGTTGCGCGATTACGTGGAGCAGGCGCGCGCAGAAATCCGCAACGTGCCAGGGCTGGGCAAGATCGAAATGGTCGGCCAGCAGGACGAAACGATTTACCTGAATTTCTCCACGCGCAAACTCGCAGCGTTAGGTATCGATCAGCGCCAAGTGGTGCAGAGCCTGCAATCGCAGAACGCCGTGACCCCGGCCGGGGTGATCGAGGCGGGGCCGGAGCGGATTTCCGTGCGCACCTCGGGCCAGTTCGAGTCGGAGAAAGATCTGGCCGAGGTCAATCTCAAGCTCAACGATCGCTTCTATCGTCTGGCGGACATCGCCGAGATCAGCCGTGGCTACGTCGATCCGGCGACACCGGAATTCCGCTTCGACGGCAAACCGGCGATCGGCCTGGCGATTGCCATGCAGAAGGGCGGCAACGTTCAGGAATTCGGTAAGGCGCTGCACGAGCGCATCGACCAGCTCACCGCTGACTTGCCTGTCGGCGTTGGCGTGCACACGGTGTCCGATCAGGCGGTGGTGGTGGAAGAGGCCGTTGGCGGTTTCACCAGCGCGCTGTTCGAAGCGGTCATCATCGTGCTGGTGGTGAGCTTCATCAGCCTCGGCGTGCGCGCCGGTCTGGTGGTGGCCTGCTCGATTCCGCTGGTGCTGGCGATGGTTTTTGTGTTCATGGAATACAGCGGCATCACCATGCAGCGGATTTCCCTCGGCGCGCTGATCATCGCCCTCGGTCTGCTGGTGGACGACGCGATGATCACGGTGGAGATGATGGTCACGCGCCTGGAGATGGGCGAGAGCAAGGAGCAGGCGGCGACGTTCGCCTACACCTCGACCGCGTTCCCGATGCTCACCGGTACGCTGGTGACCGTCGCCGGTTTCGTGCCCATCGGTCTCAATGCCAGCTCGGCCGGTGAGTACACCTACACGCTGTTTGCGGTGATCGCCGTGGCGATGATCGTCTCGTGGGTAGTCGCAGTGTTCTTTGCACCGGTGATCGGCGTGCACATCCTCAGCGCCAACGTGAAGGCGCATGATGCCGAGCCGGGGCGCATCGGTCGCGCCTTCAACGGCGGCCTGTTGTGGGCCATGCGCAACCGCTGGTGGGCGATCGGCATCACCGTGCTGCTGTTCGTGCTGGCGGTGTTCTGCATGCGTTTCGTGCAGAACCAGTTCTTCCCCGCTTCGGATCGCCCGGAAATCCTCGTCGACCTGAACCTGCCACAAAACGCCTCGATCGACGAAACCCGCAAAGCGGTGGACAAGCTCGAAGCGACGCTCAAAGGCGACCCGGACATCGTGCGCTGGAGCACTTACATCGGCCAGGGCGCGATCCGTTTCTACCTGCCGCTGGATCAGCAATTGCAGAACCCGTACTACGCGCAGCTGGTGATCGTCAGCAAGGATTTCGAAGCCCGCGAGGCGTTGAGTCAGCGCCTGCGTGAGCGCCTGCACAAAGACTTCGTCGGCATCGGCAGCTACGTGCAGGCCCTGGAAATGGGCCCGCCGGTGGGGCGTCCGATTCAGTATCGAGTCAGCGGCAAAGATGTCGATCAGGTGCGCAAACACGCCATCGACCTGGCCACCGAACTGGACAAGAACCCGCACATCGGCGAAATCATTTACGACTGGAACGAGCCGGGCAAAGTCCTGCGCATCGACATCGCCCAGGACAAGGCGCGGCAACTCGGGCTGTCGTCCGAAGACGTTGCCAACCTGATGAACAGCATCGTCAGTGGCTCGCCGTTGACCCAGGTCGATGACGATATCTATCTGATCAACGTGGTCGGTCGCGCGGTGGATTCCGAACGCGGCACGCCGGAAACCCTGCAGAACCTGCAGATCGTTACGCCGAGCGGCACCTCGATTCCGCTGCTGGCGTTCGCCACCGTGCGTTATGAACTGGAACAGCCGCTGGTGTGGCGTCGTGACCGCTTGCCGACCATCACCATCAAGGCCTCGGTGCGCGACGAAATCCAGCCGACCGATCTGGTGAAACTGCTCAAGCCGTCGATCGATGCTTTTGCCTCGAAACTGCCGGTCGGCTACAAGGTCGCTACCGGCGGTACGGTCGAGGAAAGCGGCAAGGCCCAGGGGCCGATTGCCAAGGTGCTGCCGCTGATGCTGTTCCTCATGGCGACGTTCCTGATGATCCAGTTGCACAGCGTGCAGAAGATGTTCCTGGTCGCCAGTGTTGCGCCGCTGGGGTTGATCGGCGTGGTGCTGGCACTGGTGCCGACCGGCACGCCGATGGGTTTCGTGGCGATCCTGGGGATTCTCGCGCTGATCGGCATCATCATCCGCAACTCGGTGATTCTGGTAACGCAGATCGATGAGTTCGAGCAGAAAGGCTATGCGCCGTGGGACGCGGTCGTGGAAGCAACCGAACACCGGCGCCGGCCGATCCTGCTGACCGCAGCGGCAGCGAGCATGGGCATGATCCCGATTGCCCGCGAAGTGTTCTGGGGGCCGATGGCCTACGCGATGATTGGCGGCATTGTCGTGGCGACGCTGCTGACGCTGTTGTTTCTGCCGGCGCTGTATGTCGCCTGGTACAAGATCCGCGAACCGCAGAAGGATGAAAAACCGGCGCAGTGAGATAGCCCTGCGATATTTGGGAAAGGTCTGACTTACAGCGTGAGAGGACTGCGCTAACGTCCCTTCTTCTTTCGAAGAGGGACGTGCCATGTCGACTGTTTCCGGCTGGTTACGCTGATGGTTGCTGCTCGCTGGCTTGAGCCTGTCGCCGGCAGCACTGGCCGAAGTGCTGCTGGAAAACCAGCTGTGGCGGGTGCAGGTCGATCCTGCGACGCTGGCGGTGCGGGTTGAATCGGCCGACGCGCCACCAGTGCAAGCTTCGGCAGGCGTGCTGCGGCACAAGGTCAGCGACATGGTCAGGCATGGCAATCGCATTGATTGGCAATGGGACGATGGGCGCTGGTTGCTCAGTGTTGACCTGGACCAGCGTGACCTGACGTTTTCGATTACGGCTAACTCGCCCTCGCAAATCGAGTTTATTCATCAGCCCGCCAGTGCAATGGGCCAGGCGCTGATCTGGCCGCTTGCCGAAGGGCGCTACGTGCCGCGCGGTGACCGGGCGTGGCAAAAATTCCTGCTCGCGCAGGGCGCGCTCGATACCACCCAGGACTTGAGCCTGCCGCTTTGGGGGATGGAGTACGAGAATTTCAGCCTGCACTGGCTGCTGACCAACCCTTACAACAATCAACTGCGCTTCAAGGCCAATGGCGATGCGCTGGGGCTGTCGGCCAGGCACCGTTTCACTACGCTTGAACCCTCGAAGCCGCTGACCTTCAGCCTGTTTCTCGGCGCTGCCGATCCGTTGGCCGGGGCCAAGCGCTACAAGCAGTGGCTCATCGATAGTGATCAATTTGAAAGCTTGGCGAACAAGCTGATCAAGACCCCGCAAGCCGCCAAGCTGATCGGTGCCGCGCATGTCTATCTGTGGGGCAACGATCTGCTCGGCCCCGACGATGTGCGCAACTGGCCGCTGCTGATTGCCCGATTGCGCGGCCCGGGTGTGCTGGTCAGTGAACTTCGGGCGGCGATGGATCCTGAAGCGCTGCGGTTGCTCGCCAGCGAGACCGTACTCAATCGCTATCAACAGACTGTGATGCTGCGCAGTCTCAATCGCGCGCTGAACACTCAGGCGCGCAAAACCTGGCAGGCGCGGGCGGTGCCGGACATGCAGGCGCTGGTCAACGGGTACGCTGAGGTGCGCGAGCAGCTGGCCGTTGTTCTGAAGGGTACGCTGGCGCCTGATCCTTCGCGCTGGGGGCGTACCTTGTCGCGGCGAACCATTGAACGATTGCAGAGCGCTGGACTTTCGCGTTTATGGCTTGGGCTCGGCGAGGGCTGGGAAGGTGGACTCTGGCATCCCGAGGCGGTGCGCGCCGCCGTCTCTGCGGGGTATCTGATTGCCCCCTATGACTCCTACGAAACCGCGCTGCGCCGGGATGAAAATCCGGACTGGACCACTGCGCACCTGGGCGACCGGGCCAATACCGAGTGTGCGATCGTGGAGGAAAACGGTGCGCTGAAAAGCGGGTTTCAGCAGTCCGGTCACTATACCGATCCGCGGTGTGTACGACCGTTGCTCGAACGGCGCATCAGTACTATCCGGGATGCCGCCGGCTTCAACAGCTGGTTTGTCGATGCTTACGCCGCTGGCATGCTCTTCGACAGTTATCGTCCCGGCGCACCGATGACCCAGGCGCAGAATGCCGCGGGCAACGTTGCAGCATCGCGCTGGATCAACGAAGTGTTGCAGCTGCCGAGCGGCTCCGAGGATGGCAATGCCGCCACCGTTCAGGGGGTCTTGTTCGCACATGGCATGCAGACGCCAGTGATCGGTTGGGGCGATCGCGACATGCAGCAGCCGGGCACAGCGGACTTTTTCGTCGGCCAATGGTACCCACCGGAGCAGCCAGCGGTGTTCTTCAAACCGACCCGGTTGAAGGCTGACTACCGACGCGTTCATTTCGCCGCCGCCAGCCGTTTACCGCTGTATCAGACGGTATTCCACGGCTCTGTCATCACCAGTCATCACTGGTTGTTCGATAACCTGAAACTGAGCGACGTGCGGGTGGAAAACGAGCTCACCCAGTTGCTCTACAACGTACCGCCGCTGTACCACCTGAGTGCGGCCAGCCTTGATCAGCGCTTGCCGTTGATCGTGCGTCAGGATCGATTCTTTCGTCCGCTGCACGAACGTCTGGCGACGCAAGCGCTGACCGCTTTTGACTGGTTGAGCGAGGACCGCCTGGTACAGCAGACGACGTTTGCCGACGGCACGCGACTGCTGGCCAATTTCGACGCCGCTCCACGCAATTGGCAGGGCCGGACGTTACCGGGACACAGCCTGACTGCATTGTTCGCGGACGGCAGCGTCAGCCAATATCAGGTACAGGCAGCGCCCTGATTCAGACTTTGCGCCACACGCTCGCCAGCCAAGGCTGCTGTTCGCGCGGCAAGCCCGCAGGCCGGTAATAATGCTCAAGCTCGACAAAACCCGCCGCCGTCAGCAACCCGCGCCAGGCTTCGAGATCGTGATACGAGCCGTAGCGCGGCCCGCTCCAGCCCTCTTGGTTGTCGCCACGCGGATTGGAACTGAACAGCACGCCACCCGGTTTCAAGGTGCCGTGCAGTTGCCGTAGCACTTGCGGCAACACCTGCAACGGCACATGAAACAGCACGGCATTGGCGAAGATGCCGTCGAAGCGCTCGGCGGGTAGATCAAGCTTGAGAAAGTCCTGCTGCCAGACTTCGCAACCGCTGTCCTGGCGGGCCATGCGCGCGAATTCCTGCGAGCCATCGAGGCCGATCGCGACGTGGCCCATGCGTGTAAAGGTCTGCAGATCACGGCCCGGACCGCAGCCGAAATCGAGAATTGTCAACGGCGACTCAGACTGAATGTGGCGCAGCAAGGCCTCGATATTCTGGCTGACATCGTGGTCGCGAGTGCCTTCGCGAAAGTCCTCGGCCACCGAGTTGTAGTGACCGAGGGTAGTGGCGGTGATCTGTTCGAGGTCGCTGGGCGTTTGCTTCATGATCGATGCTGTATTGGCGGTGTGAGGGCGGACTATAAGCTTTTTCACCGGCAAAAAAACGCCGCCTGCGCTGGGGCCAGTGCAGGCGGCGATGGGTGCCAGGCTTCAGTGCTGCTTCGCTCCCAGACAATCGATCGAGCGGTCCATCATCGCCTTGGCCATTTCCAGCAGATGCCAGACCGAGAACACCATGGCCCGATCCGCGCCCCCGAGCTGGTCACCGCATTGATGGACGGTCACCGAAGCGCAGCGCAGCAGATCGGCAACATACAGTTGGGCGTCCTCCAGCGTCACATCTTCGCTGATGCTGTAGACGCGTTTCTGCCCCGCCAACGTGACCTGATTGCCGGCCAGATGTGAGTCGACGGCGCGGCACAGTGCAGAGCGATCCTTGAGCAAATCCTCGGTGAACCGCTTGCTTGAGGTAAGGCTGAGTGGCGGATCGGCAAGATTTTTTTCCATGGGTAAACTCCTGACTTCAAGTGGGAGCCAACCATTTCGCGACTAAACGAGCAGGACGGCGGCTGCACGCGGATCAGTTGCCGGCCGGACAACTGAATCCAGTCACCGCAAAACAGTGACGACCGGAGATTAGCTACAGGATATTTCGGGTACAAGCGGGTAAATTATTCTAGGAATCGTCCTGCAAACCCGCGTGGTTCGGGCTGGCGAAAAGACAAAATTCGTGTAGGAAGCATCTGATTTTAATGAAGGGCATCGCCCAAAATAACGCGATCAGATGGGCGCGGTTGATGGCCACCTGCCGCTATCGACCTTAGCGCTTATTCAGCCCCCGCGCCAGCCTGTCGCCACCCAACTGAATCACCGCCACCAGCGCCACCAGCAAGACGATCACCGTCAACATGATCTGGCTATCGAAGCGCTGATAACCGTAGCGGTAAGCGATATCCCCCAGCCCACCAGCACCAATTGCCCCAGCCATGGCCGAGGAGTTGATCATCGTCACCAGGGTGATGGTGAACCCCCCGACAATTCCCGGCAGCGCCTCGGGCAACAGCACATGCCAGACGATGTGCCAGCGTCGGCAACCCATGGCCTGCGCAGCTTCAATCAGACCATGATCGACCTCGCGCAGACTGACTTCGGCGATCCGCGCGAAGAAGGGCGTTGCGGCGATTGTCAGCGGCACCACAGCGGCCCACACGCCATACGTGGTGCCGACGATCAGGCGGGTGAATGGAATCAGCGCGACCATCAGAATCAGGAACGGGATCGAGCGGAACAGATTGACGAAGGCGCCCAGCGCACGGTTCAACAGCGGCGCTTCGTAGATCCCGCCCTTGTCGCTGGTGACCAGAATCACCGCCATGGGAATCCCCGCCAGCAGCGCGATCAGCGACGACACGCCGACCATCAAAAAAGTGTCGATAAAACCCTGCAGCAAGCGATCAAACCACATAGCCCAATACCTCCACTCGTTGCGCCCACTGCCCGGCGCGTTCGCGCAATTGTTCGGCGCTGAATGTCGAGCCGCTGACGGCCAGTAAAAGCTGCCCCAGCGCATGACCCTGAATCCGTTCCACGCCGCCCTGAAGCAGCTTCACTCGGCCGCCCAACGCCGCAAATAATGCAGCCAGATCCGGTTCATCAGCGGCACCGCCGGTGAACTGCAAACGCAACACCACCGCTGCATCAGAAGCCGTGGATTGCGCCTGCAAACGGCTTTGCAATTCTTCCGGCAAGGCGTGTTGCAGTGGTGCGAGCAAGGTCTGGCTGACCTCGTGCTGCGGATTGCCGAACACTTGCCACACCGGCCCTTGCTCGACCACATGGCCATGTTCGAGGACGACGACGCGGTCGCAAATCTCGCGTATCACCGCCATCTCATGGGTGATCAGCACAATGGTCAGGCCCAGGCGTTTGTTGATCTCGCGCAACAGGCCGAGGATCGACTGCGTGGTTTCCGGGTCGAGCGCCGATGTCGCTTCATCGCAGAGCAGAATGTCCGGGTCATGCACCAGCGCGCGGGCAATGCCGACACGCTGTTTCTGCCCACCGGAGAGTTGCGCCGGATAGGCCTTGTGCTTGCTCTGCAGGCCGACCAGTTCAAGCAGTTCGCGGACCTTGTTGTCGCGCTGCTCCTTCGGCACGCCGGCGACTTTCAGCGGCAACTCGACGTTCTGCCAGACGGTCTTGGCCGACATCAGATTGAAGTGCTGGAAGATCATGCCGATGCGCCGACGCAGGGCGACGAGGCGGTTTTCATCGAACTCGCCGATATCGACCTGATCGATCAACACCCGCCCCGACGTTGGCTGCTCCAGGCGATTGATCGTGCGGATCAGCGACGACTTGCCAGCGCCGCTGCGGCCGATGATGCCGAACACTTCGCCGCGCTGAATCGCCAGGTCGATGCCCTGCAAAGCCGCGACCGGACCTTGTCGGCCGTCGTAGGTTTTGCCCACGCCGATAAAGCGTACGTGGGCGCGATTCAGCTCGGGGTGCAGCTCGGTTTTTTCAGCGTGGTGTGGCTCTGGAAACTCCAGTCGCCGTTGGATCGCCGCAGTCATGTTCAGCTTTCCCAGCCGGCCTGATAGAGCTTGCCGTGGGCCTTGTCCAGTGCTGCGCGAACGGCCGGTGAATGCTGATAGATGTCGACGAACTTGATCAGGCGCGGGTCGGTTTTGCTCTTCGGCTGGATGACGAACTGGATCACGTATTCCTTGTGGTCGAGACCGTCGAACAGCAGCGCCGAGCCGGCATCGAAGGTCTTCGCCAAGCGGATATAGGCTGGATAACCCTGGACCAGATCGGCGTCGTCATAGGCGCGCACCAGCTGCACGGCTTCGACCTGAAGGATCCTGATCTTTTTCGGATTGGCGACGATGTCGTCCTCGGTGGCCTTGTAACCGACGCCCGGTTTCAGGGTGATCAACCCGGCCTTGGCGAGCAATTGCAAACCCCGTCCGCTGTTGATCGGGTCGTTGGCGATGGCGACGCTGGCGCCTTCGGGCAGCTCATCGAAGCTTTTGTATTTCTTCGAATACAGGCCGACGTTGTTGATGATCCCGGGTGCGAACGGCACCAGATCGAAACCGGACGCGGCTTTGGCATTCTCCAGAAACGGAATGTGCTGGAAATAATTCACATCAATGTCGCCAGCGGCGAGGCTGACGTTGGGCGCGATCCAGTCGGTGAATTCCACCAGCTCGACTTTCAGGCCTTGTTTGGAAGCTTCCTCGACGGCGGCTTCCAGCGGAATGGCGAAAGCGGCAGTGGTGCCGATTTTCAACGGGGCGTCGGCGGCGAAGATAGCCGAGCTGAACAGGCCGAAGACCAGGGCCAGTGCTTTGACTGGGTGGGACAGGGTTTTCTTGGTCATGGTGGTTTTTCCAGTCAGTGCATGAATTTTGCTGTCGGGGGAGGGCCTCTTCGCGAGCAGGCTCGCTCCCACAGGGGTACGCATTTCAAATGTGGGAGCGAGCCTGCTCGCGAAGCTTCTGATGCCTGTACGAAGATCCGCTGTGTTGCTCAGGCAACTGCGCCTCACCGTGAAACAACTTCTCACGCAGGGTGCCGCTGTCATACGCGGTCTTGTACGAACCGCGCCGCTGCAGCTCCGGAATCACCAGCTCAATGAAATCGACATAGCTTTCCGGGGTGACGATGCGAGTGAGGTTGAAGCCGTCCAGACCGGTTTCGGCGATCCACGATTCCAGTTCATCCGCCACTTGTTCGGGCGAACCGACCACGGTGATGTAACGACCACCAAGGGCGTGCTGGTCGAGTAATTTGCGCCGGGTCCAGTCGTTGTTCTGCAGATTTTTCGTCGCCGATTGAATGGCGTTGCTCTTCACGTACTGGATCGGCTCATCGATTTCGTATTGGGCAAAGTCGATGCCGGTGGACGCGGAAAAATGCGCCACGCCGGCTTCGGCGCTGGCGTAGCTGAGGTACTCGGCATGCTTGGCCCACGCCGCTTCTTCAGTCGCGCCAACGATCACATTGAGGCCCATGAACACCTTGATGTCTCGAGGATCGCGCCCGGCTTCGACGGCGCTGGCGCGGACCTTGTCGACCTGCACTTTGGTCGATGGTTTGTTCTGGCCGCTGATGAACACGCACTCGGCATGACGCCCGGCAAACAGCAAGCCGCGGTCGGAGCTGCCGGCCTGAAACAGCACCGGTGTGCGCTGCGGTGACGGCTCGCAGAGGTGATAACCCTCGACCTGATAGAACTCGCCCTGGTGCTCGACCTTGTGCACTTTGTCCGGGTTGGCGTAGATGCGCTGCTCGCGGTCGTTGAGCACCGCGCCGTTCTCCCAGCTGCCTTCCCAGAGCTTGTACAAGACCTGCAGATATTCTTCGGCCTGGTCGTAGCGGCGATCATGCTCGACCTGTTCGCGCAGACCCATGGCTTTGGCGGCGCTGTCCAGGTAACCGGTGACGATGTTCCAGCCAACGCGGCCGCGACTCAGATGATCGAGCGTCGACATGCGTCGGGCGAACAGATACGGCGGCTCGTAAGTGAGATTGGCGGTCAGGCCAAAGCCGAGGTTTCTGGTGACGGCTGCCATCGCTGAAACCAGCAGCAGCGGATCGTTGACCGGCAACTGGATCGACTCTTTCAGCGTGACGTCGACCGAGTTCTGGTAGACGTCGTAGACGCCGACGATGTCAGCGATGAACAAGCCATCGAACAATCCGCGCTCAAGCAACTGCGCCAGTTCGGTCCAGTATTCGATCGTGTTGTAGCGCGTCGAGGTGTCGCGCGGATGGGTCCACAGGCCGTGATTGATGTGGCCGATGCAGTTCATGTTGAACGCGTTGAGCAGAATCTTCTTTTTCGCAGCGCTCATCAGATCGTCCCTCGCAGCGGAGGGTTTTCATCGTTGAGGTAGTAATTGCCCACGGCGTGATACTTCCAGCGCACCGGGTCGTGCAGGGTGTGCACGCGAGCGTTGCGCCAGTGCCGGTCGAGGCCGTGTTCGCTCAGCGTCGCCTGACTGCCGGCGAGTTCGAACAGCGTGCTGCCAGCGGCGAGGGAAATTTCCGTGCTGATCGCCCGCGCTTCGGCAACTGCTATCGACGCGGCGGCGACAGTTTCGGCATTGGTTTCAGCTTGCGCGGCATCGAGGAATTCACCGGCACGTTCGAGCAAGGCTTCGGTGGCGTGCAGACGAATGCTCAAGTGGCCGAAGCTCTTCAGCGTCAGCGGATCGTCGGTAGCCTTGTCGTTGCCGGAATCGATCCACGGACGGGTCTTGCTGCGCACAAAATGCAAGGCATCTTCGTAAGCGGCGCGGGCGATGCCGGTGTCGATAGCGGCGTGGAGAATCTGCGCCAGCGGGCCGACCGTGGTCGGGCGTTCGAAAGCGCTCTGAAACGGCAGCACGTCTTCGGCCGCTACATACACATCTTCGAACACTACCGATCCGCTGCCGGTGGTGCGCTGGCCGAAGCCGCTCCAGTCGTCGATCACCGTCAGGCCCTTGCTTTCGCGCGGGACGAAGGCCAGTTGCTGTACGCCGTTTTCATCGACCACCGACGTCGGAATGCGCTGCGCGTAAATCGCCCCGGTCGAGTAGAACTTGCGACCGTTGATGCGATAACCAGCGCCGTCGCGTTTGAGACTGGTGACGCGGTCGTGAGCGGTTTTGGTGCCCAGTTCTGCCAAGGCATTGCCAAAGCGCTGGCCGGCGAGAACCTCGGCGTACAGGCGCTGTTTCTGTTCATCGCTGCCATTCACGCGCAGCACTTCCAGTGCGTAGAAATGGTTCTGTGGAATCTGCCCGAGCGAGCCGTCGGCCTGGGCGATCAGCGCGATGACTTTGGCCAGGGTGACGTTGGATACGCCAGCGCCGCCATATTCTTTCGGCACGCTGATGCCCCACAGGCCTGAGCGGGAAAACACTTCCAGCTCTGCCAATGGCAGGCGGCGTTCGCGGTCGCGCAGGGCGCTGTCGCGCTTGAAATCTTCGGCCAGGTCGCTGGCGACGATCAGGGCTTGCTCATCGCTGGTGATGACCGCGACGTGATGGGATAGCGTCATAGGGGTTCTCCAGATGACTGGTCGTCTCAGATCCAGGAATGGCGGGCCGGCAATGTGCCGTTGAGGCGATAGGCGCCGATCGCGTGATACTTCCAGCGCACCGGGTCGTGCAGGGTGTGCACGCGGGCGTTGCGCCAGTGGCGGTCGAGATTGAACTCAGCGAGGGTCGCGCGACTGCCGGCCAGTTCGAACAGTTTTTCGCTGGCCAGCAGCGAAATCTCGGTGGTCAGCACTTTTGCTTCGGCCACGGCGATCGAAGCGCGTGCGGCGGATTCGGCAGTCAGCGGCGCGGCGTGGACTTCATCGAGCACTTTGCCGGCCTTGCGCAGCAGCGCTTCGGCGGCGTGCAGTTCGATTTTCAGTTTGCCGATATCGGCGATCACGTAGAGGTCATCGCTGGCGCGCTCGACCTTGGCGTCGATCCATGGCCGTGCGCGGGTTTTGACGAAGTCGATGGCGTCGTCGATGGCGCCACGGGCGATGCCGGCGTCGATGGCCGCTTGAATCAGCTGCGAAACTGCGCCCTGGGTGTTCGGCTTGTCGTTGATCTTCCAGTTGTCGATGACCAGGCTCGACTCGACGCGCACGTTGTTCAGCAGGATCGTGCCGCTGGCGGTGGTGCGCTGACCGAAGCCCGACCAGTCATCGACGATGCGCAAACCCGGCGTGCCGCGACGGACGAAGGCCAGCACCTGTTTACCGTCATCGTTGAGCGCTTTCACCGCGACCCAATGCGCAAACAGGGCGCCGGTGGAGTAGAACTTCTGGCCGTTGATCACGTAATCGTCGCCGTCGGCGCTGATTTGCGCCTTCAGTTCCAGGGTGTTTTTCGTGCCGCGTTCCGGGCCGGCATTGCCGATGCGCCAGCCTTCCAGAACACTCTGGAACAGCTGCTTTTTCTGCGCTTGGGTAGCGGTGCCGAGCAGCAGATGGATGATGCCGAACTGGTTCTGCGGGATCTGTCCGAGCGCCGGGTCGGAGGCGGAAATGATCGCAAAGACTTCAGCCAATGTGACGAAAGAAACCTGCGGGCCACCATATTCGCGCGGGATGGCAATGCTGCCCAGACCGCTGCGGGTGAACTGTTCGATTTCCGACCACGGCAGCTTACGCTGACGGTCGCGTTTGGCCGCCTGCACTCGGGCGGCTTGCGCCAGTTCGTGTGCGGCCTTGATGGCTTGAGCGTCGTTGCGCAGTACTTGCGCGGGCAACAACAGCGGGGCGATGTCCAGATCGGACTGCACGTTGGCATTTGCAAGACTGGACATCAGTGCCGCTCCCTGGCTGCACGCAATGCCCTGGCGATCTGCACTGGGGTGATTGTGTTCCGGACCATACCTACCTCACATTTCATGAAAAACGCCGCGAAGTTCGACGATTGAAAGAGTGTCCGGTGGTCCGGTGCATATACCCTAAGCGCGTATAAAAATTAAATAAACTAACTTTTAGGAATATGCATAGAAGGGGGGATGTTCGGCTTGGTTAACGACTTTCAGGTGGGAGGTCACTGACCTCCCACCTTGGGCAGGTCTCACTTAGTGCGTGATTCGGCGGCCTTGAATTCGGGTTTCAACGGGACTTTCACGTACGGATTTACGCAACCGATTTTCAACGTGCGCGGCGGTGCCCAGCGCGAGTTGTTACCGACCCGGTCGAGGATGCAGTACGTCACGTCCAGTCGCAGGTCTTCGCCCGCTTCGACAATCACCGCCGGTGGCACCCAGACCTGAATCGGCAGCCCGACGTCGGCCGCCGTGACAGGCGCCAGGTCCATGCGCACGTCGCCCCAGCGCAGGGTGATGGCGTCGTCTTTGGCCATGTTCAGGTAAGGCTCGATGGTCAGCGGCACGCCGCGTTTGATCTGGCTGGGGTTCACGCCCTGACGGCGAATCGCTTCAGGGATGATTACCGCTGCCAGTTGCTGGTTTTCGTCATCGCACTGCCCAGTGGGCTGGCCACCGGGGCAATCGAGTTTGACCTGTACCCGGGTCGCCGCAGACAGCGCCGGGCCCTGGCCGACCTGCATCACGCGGTAGTGAATGCGCGCGGAGCCATTGGTGATGAAACTCTCCGGCACCCGCAGGCCCACTGACTCACCCACATCGTCTGCGCTGAGGACTTTTGACGCGACATAGCATTTGTTCCAGAACAGTTCGATCAGATCGCCATCGTCCATGCCGCAGTAGGGCGGTACATTGACCAGCAGGTGCGCTGCTGTTGCCAGGTTAATGCCGGTTTTTTGTGCGCATGCCAGCGTTGGCGCTGCAAGTTCGGGGCTGTGCGAAGTGCGGGTCATCGGTTTCTCTCCTTGAAGTCTTGCAGCGAAATCCGTTTCTGGGAAACAAAAAAGGCGCGAATCAACTGGCAATAAAGCAAAAACTATTTGTTCGGTTTTAGCGCGAGTTGTTTGAACTAATTGGCGCCGGTTGCCGACTAGATAAAAGTCTGCGGAGAGGGGTGTCAATAGAGCGGCTTAGTTAATGCGTGAATTACAAGTTAATCAGAAAGCTCCTACGTCATCGAGGCCATATGCCTAGTGGTACGCGCGAAACCAGCTACAGATAAACGGCAATTACGCAGGGTTTTGCGCGGGTTTGTTCGCGGGCAAACGTATGGAAATATGACGAGTCGAATATGTGCGTAACCGTTGCGCAATATATATTTGCGCCCCGCAAGTGACAAAGGTAGGGAAGATTAAAATGTCGGGAGAGAGGTAACTTCCATCCGTGGAAGTGGAGAGGTATTGCTGAGAAAGTTCTCAGGCGTGATTCAGAAACTTGCTGAGAAACTGTTTGGTGCGTTCTTCTTTCGGGTTGGCAAACAGTGCCTTGGCTTCACCCTGTTCAACAATTACGCCCTTGTCGAAAAACACCACGCGATTGGCCACGTCACGGGCAAAGCCCATTTCATGGGTGACAATCACCATGGTGCGATTTTCTTCCGCAAGTCCTCGAATGGTTGCCAGCACCTCGCCAACCAGTTCCGGATCGAGCGCTGAGGTCGGTTCGTCAAACAGAATGACTTCCGGCTCCATCGCCAGCGCCCGGGCAATCGCCACGCGCTGTTGCTGGCCACCGGAGAGACGGCGCGGATACGCGTCCTCTTTGCCGGCAAGCCCCACTTTGGTCAGCAGCTTTTTACCCAGAGCAACTGCCTGGTCGCGCGGCATCTTCTTGACCACGATCGGGCCCTCGATGACGTTTTCCAAAGCTGTGCGGTGTGGGAACAGGTTGAAATTCTGGAACACGAAGCCGACGTGCTGGCGCAGGTTGCGTACCAGGCTTTGCTGCTGGTTCAGCGGACGGCTGGTATCGATCTCGATGTCGCCGACCTTGATCCGGCCGCTGGTGGGTTCTTCGAGGAAATTCAGGCAACGCAGGAACGTCGTTTTCCCCGAGCCACTGGGGCCGATGATCGCGACGACTTCGCCTTCCTTCACCTCAAGGTCGATGCCGTTGAGCACGACCTGACCCTTGAATTGCTTGGTCAGTTTTTCCACGACAATCATCGCGTCAGGACTCCTGGTCGTGCCGATTGACCCGCTCTTCCAACTTGTTCTGCAAGTGCGAAAGCACCGTGGCCAGAATCCAGTAGATCAGCGCGGCGGCAAGATACATGGTGAAGACTTCGAAAGTCCGGGCGGTAATCAGCTGCGCCTGACGGAACAGCTCCGGCACCTGAATGGTCGCGGCCAGCGCCGTGTCCTTGACCAGCGAAATGAAGCTGTTGCCCAGCGGCGGTAATGCCGTGCGCATCGCTTGCGGCAGGATGGCCCGGCGCAGGGTCTGCGCGCGGGTCATGCCGATACTCGCAGCGGCTTCCCACTGGCCGCGTTCGATCGAACCGATCGCGGCACGCAGGATTTCACAGGCGTAGGCGGCCATGTTCAGCGAGAAACCGATCAGCGCTGCCGGCAGCGGATCAAGCTCCATGCCCAGTTGCGGCAAGCCGTAATAGATCACGAACAGCTGCACCAGCAACGGCGTGCCGCGAAAGAACGACACGTAAATGCGTGCCAGCCAACTGACCGATTTGAAGCGCGACAGGCGCATCAGCGCGAGGCCGAAGCCCAGCAGCAGACCGAAGAACATCCCGCCGAGGCTGAGGACTACCGTGTAGTACGCGCCCTTCAACAGAAAGGGCGCGGAATCCAGCGCGAGTTGGAAAGCCTCTTCCATTATTTAGTGACGTCTGCGTTGAAGTATTTCTGCGACAGTTTCTCGAGAGTGCCGTCAGCACGCAGTTCGTCGAGCGCCTTGTTCACCGCAGCCAGCAGTTCAGGCTCGCCTTTGCGCAGGGCGATACCGGATTCCTGACGCGAGAAGGCCTCACCGGCTGCGACGGTTTTCGGGGCTTTCTTGGCGTATTCGAGGGCAGCCAGACGGTCGATCAGGATGGCATCGGTACGACCGTTGTTGAGGTCGGCAAACTTGGTCGGATCATCATCGTAGGTGCGCACGTCAGCACCCGGCACGTTGGCGCGAACCCACTGCTCGTAGTTGGTGCCCAGGCCGACACCTACTTTCTTGCCGGAGAGGTCAGCGGCAGTCTTGATGTTCAGCGCCGACTCTTTGCTTTTCAGCACGAGGGCCTGGATGCCGGAGACAGTGTACGGTTCGGAGAAATCATATTTCTTCTTGCGCTCGTCGGAGATGGTCACTTGGTTGACCACCAGATCCAGACGCTTGGATTCCAGCGCAGCGAGGATACCGTCCCATTTGGTCGGCTGGATCTTGGCCTTGACGCCGAGCTTTTGCGCCAGCGCCTCGGAGAGTTCGACTTCGAAACCCGACAGCTTGCCGTTCTCGTCGACGAAGCTGAACGGTGGGTAGGTGCCTTCCAGGCCGACGTTGAGAACGCCCTTGTCCTTGATCTGTTGCAACTGCTCACCGGCCACTGCCTGACCGATCAGGCCAGCGCTGAGCGCCAGACCCAGCGAACCGACCAGCAGAGTGCGACGTAGTGCGGAAAAATTCATGACAAGCCCCTGTGTTTTCTTATGGAAGACGCTTAAGGAATGTAGGCAAATTGGTGATTTGAACGACAGCGCTATCCTGCCTTAAAGCAGCTTAAGCGTCTCGCCCGAAATTCGCCTGCGGCGAGACTATAAGATGTCTGTTTTAGACTTGAAAATACCTAATATGGAATCTTTTATTCATTTAAGGAATATCAGTGACTTCTTAAACGATCGCAGCCTTCGGCAGCTCCTACAGGTGATCTCATGTTGGAGCTGCCGAAGGCTGCGATCTCTTGATCTGCTCTTAGAAGGAATCCTTATACGCAAACAACGCCGGCGCGCCACCGGTGTGCAGGAAGATGATCGGGCCGTCATCGAAGCGCTGCCGGCCAATCCCGTCGAGCAGACCGGCCATGGCCTTGCCGGTGTAGACCGGGTCAAGCAACAGACCTTCCTGACTGGCCAACAGTTTCACCGCCGCGAGTGTGCCGGCGTTCGGCTCGCCGTAACGCGGGCCGAAATATTCGTCCCACAGCTCGACCTTGAAACTGGCTGGTACCTCGACGCCGAGCAGCTCTGCCGTGCGTTCGGCCAGGCCCTGCACCTTCGGCCGCTGATCCTCCTCACTGCGCGAAACCGTTACGCCGATCACCGGCAGTTGCGGCAGCGCCTCACTCAGCGCCAGTCCGAGACCACTGTGAGTCCCGGCACTGCCTGAAGCCAGCACCACCGCGGCGAAATCGAGGCCGCTGTCCTTGATCTGCTCAGCCAGCTCCAGCCCGGCGCGCACATAGCCCAAGGCACCGAGCGCGTTGGAGCCGCCAATCGGCACCAGATACGGCTTCTTGCCGTTGCTGCGCAGGCGCACAGCTAGGGCGGCCAGTTGTTCGTCGGCATTGTCGAGGTTGTCGACCAGCTCGACCTTGGTGTCGAACAGATCCAGCAGCAAGCGGTTGCCGTTGCCGGTGTAATTGCTGTCGTCAGTGCCCAGCGGATTTTCCAGCAGCGCCACACAACCGAGGCCGAGTTTCGCGGCCAGCGCGGCGGTCTGGCGCACGTGGTTCGATTGCAGCGCACCGGCAGTGATCAGGGTGTCAGCACCTTGCGCGAGCGCGTCGGCGGCGAGGTATTCGAGTTTGCGCAGCTTGTTGCCGCCCATCGCCAGCGGCGTCAGGTCATCGCGCTTGACGTACACCTCGCGACCGAGCCAGACGGACAGGCGTTCGAGTTTTTCCAGCGGCGTGGGGTGGCTCAGCAGTTCGAGACGGGGATAGCGTTGCAGCTGTTGTTTGATCATGAGTTCGCACTGACGCAAAAGAATGAAAGGACTATAGGCACGCGCTTTTGCCCGGGCAACCGCCAATCGCTTATAGCCAAATGGACTGAGGCCAGCACTATCGGTTCTTAATTCGTCGGCAAAGGCATGCCGTAAAGTAGGCGCCGTTGACGCGGCCAGACAGTCCGGCCGCCCGTAAGGAGTCTTTTACCGTGAGCGAGCGTTCCAGCCATTGGCAATTGCAGACCATCGTCGGCCAGCTGCGCAGCGCGCGGGAACAGTGGCGCGCACAGAATGGCCGGGCTTCAGGAGAGCAGGGCGGCCGCGAATTGCCATCGCGAGCGGCGATGGCTGAAATCCTCGAGGCGCTGTGTGGTGCGCTGTTCCCGATGCGCCTGGGGCCGGTCGATCTGCGTGAAGAAAGTGAAGACTTCTACGTCGGCCACACACTAGATGTAGCGCTCAATGCATTGCTGGCGCAGACACGCCTGGAGCTGCGTTACGTCGCTCGCCACAGCGCGCAGGATGACAGCCAAGTCGAGGCTCGGGCGATTCAGATCGTGCAGGATTTCGCCCTTGCATTGCCGGGACTGCGCACGCTGCTCGACACCGATGTGCTGGCGGCTTATCACGGCGACCCGGCGGCACGCAGTGTCGATGAAGTGCTGCTGTGCTATCCGGGCATTCTCGCGGTGATTCACCATCGTCTGGCGCACCATCTGTATCGTGCCGGGCTGCCGCTGCTGGCGCGGATCAGCGCGGAGATCGCGCATTCGGCGACGGGCATCGATATCCACCCAGGGGCGCAGATCGGCCGCAGTTTCTTCATTGATCACGGCACCGGTGTGGTGATTGGCGAAACGGCGATCATCGGCGAGCGAGTGCGGATTTATCAGGCGGTCACTTTGGGCGCCAAGCGTTTTCCGGCGGATGAGGACGGCCAGTTGCAGAAGGGCCACCCGCGCCACCCGATCGTTGAGGATGACGTAGTGATTTACGCCGGGGCGACGATTCTCGGACGGATCACCATCGGCAAGGGCTCGACCATTGGCGGCAACGTGTGGCTGACGCGTAGCGTGCCGGCGGGGGCGAATCTGACTCAGGCGAATCTGCAGCATGATGACGGGACGCAGAAGTAAGTCTTGAATCTGCGTTGTTGTATCGGGCCTCTTCGCGAGCAGGCTCGCTCCCACATTGGAATGCGTTTCATATGTGGGAGCGAGCCTGCTCGCGAAAGATCTCCAGGCCGGATCAAGGTAGTGGCCTTAAGCCAATTCATCAGTGAACGAATCTCTCCAAACCCGCGTCATACCCCTCTTTGGGCGCTGTAGGAAACCTACCGCCCAGCCCTGCGATTAGTCCTTACCACCCCATTCATGTTTAACTTGAACGTTCATTCAAGTTAAACCGGTGGTTCGCTGCCCGCTCACAACAGGAGGCTTGCCTTTGCTGAGTCTGATCATTTCAGCCACGTTTCAACCCCTCGAGGTGCACGTTTCATGAGTGCATCGTCTACCCCCGCCAGCGGTCTGGTGCGCATGAATCCGCCGGTGTTCTACTTCGCCGCGACGGTCATTCTGCTGTTTGGTCTTGTCGTCATTGCCATCCCCGAGCAGGCCGGCGCCTGGTTGCTGGAAGCGCAAAACTGGGCGGCCAATACGGTCGGCTGGTACTACATGCTCGCGATGACTCTGTATCTGGTCTTCGTGGTGGTCACCGCCTTATCCGGCTACGGCAAGATAAAACTCGGTGCCGACCACGACGAGCCCGAATTCAGTTACCTGTCCTGGGCCGGCATGCTGTTCGCCGCCGGGATCAGCATCACGCTGTTTTTCTTCTGCGTTTCCGAACCGCTGACGCACATGCTGCAGCCGCCGCAAGGCGAGGCCGGCACCGCCGACGCCGCGCGCCAGGCGATGCAGATTCTGTTTCTGCACTGGGGCCTGCATGGCTGGGGCGTGTTCGCCTTTGTCGGCATGGCGTTGGCCTATTTCGCCTATCGGCACAACTTGCCGCTGGCCCTGCGTTCGGCGCTGTACCCGCTGATCGGCAAACGCATCAACGGCCCGATCGGCTACGCGGTGGACGGCTTCGGCATCATCGCCACGGTGTTCGGTCTCGGTGCCGACATGGGCTTCGGCGTGCTGCATCTGAACTCGGGTCTGGACTACCTGTTCGGCATCGCCCACACCCAGTGGATTCAGGTCGGCCTGATCACGCTGATGATGGGCGCAGCGATCATCGTTGCGGTCTCCGGCGTCGATAAAGGCGTGCGGGTGATGTCCGACATCAACATGCTGCTCGCCTGTGCGCTGCTGCTGTTCGTGTTGTTTGCCGGGCCGACACAGCACCTGCTCAACACCCTGATCCAGAACGTCGGCGATTACCTCGGCGCCCTGCCGATGAAAAGTTTCGACCTCTACGCCTATGACAAACCAAGCGACTGGCTGGGTGGCTGGACAGTGTTCTACTGGGCCTGGTGGATCGCATGGTCGCCGTTCGTGGGCCTGTTCATTGCGCGGATTTCCCGTGGTCGCACCATCCGTGAATTCGTCTTCGGCGTGCTGTTGATTCCGCTCGGTTTCACCTTGGCGTGGATGTCGATTTTCGGCAACAGCGCCCTGGATCAGGTACTCAATCACGGCATGAGTGCGTTGGGCATATCGGCCATCGACAATCCGTCGATGAGTATCTACCTGCTGCTGGAAACCTACCCGTGGAGCAAGACCGTTATTGCCGTGACGGTGTTCATCAGCTTCGTGTTCTTCGTGACGTCTGCGGATTCGGGCACCGTGGTGCTCTCGACCCTGTCGGCCAAGGGCGGCAACCCGGATGAAGACGGGCCGAAATGGCTGCGGGTGTTCTGGGGCGCAATGACCGCGCTGATCACCAGCGCGCTGCTGTTCTCCGGCAGCATCGACGCGCTGAAGTCAGCGGTGGTGCTGACCTCGTTACCGTTCTCGTTGATTCTGCTGCTGATGATGTGGGGCCTGCACAAGGCGTTCTACCTGGAATCGCAGAAGCAGATCGCCCAGCTGCATTCGCTGGCGCCGGTGTCCGGTTCAAGGCGTGGCACCGGTGGCTGGCGTCAGCGCCTGAGTCAGGCGGTGCACTTCCCGTCCCGCGACGAGGTGTACCGCTTCATGGAAAGCACGGTGCGCCCGGCGATCGAGGAAGTGACCGCCGTGTTCGTCGAAAAAGGTCTGCACGTGGTCACCCAGCCGGATCCGGCGCATGACAACGTCAGCCTGGAAATCGGCCATGGCGAGCAGCATCCGTTCATCTATCAGGTGCAGATGCGCGGCTACTTCACGCCATCGTTCGCGCGCGGCGGCATGGGTTCCAAGCAACTCAACAACCGCCGCTACTACCGCGCCGAAGTGCACTTGAGCGAGGGCAGTCAGGACTACGATCTGGTCGGCTACACCAAAGAGCAGATCATCAACGACATCCTCGACCAGTACGAACGGCACATGCAGTTCCTGCATCTGGTGCGTTGATCCAACGGCTGAGCGCCGAGAGGTTTTTACGCCTCGGCGCTCAGCACCATGAACAGCACCACCGCCGCCACCGGGGCAAGCCCGCTCCCACAGGGTTTTGCGCCGTTCACAGATTTTGTATCCAACACTGAAACCTGTGGGAGCGGGCTTGCCCGCGAAGGGGCCACCTCGGTATGACCTAGAGCATAGCCAATCCAGCCCCCGCCATATTCATCAGATGCTTTCGCGCTCGATCACTTGGCATCGCAGCAGATTCAGCCGCTGCACTTTGTCGCTCGGCAACACGCCAAGGCTTTCCAGCACGCGTGTCGCGGCGAGTACACCGATCTCCAGTGCCGGTGGTTTGATCGTGCTCAGACTGGGCAATAACATCTCGGCAAACGGGTAATCGCCGAAGCCGAGCACGGCGCAGTCTGCGGGGATTTTGATACCCGCGCGCTGTCCGGCGAGGAGACCTCCGGCGGCGAGGTTGTCGTTGGCGAAGATGATCGCGTCGGGGCGTGGTGAGGCGTTCATCAGGGCGTCCATCGCTTGCTTGCCGGCTTCGAACGGCGCGCGGTCGGCGTCCGGGGCGAAAATCCATGGCTCACGTCCTGCTTCACGCACAGTGGCGGCATAACCATCGCGGCGCTCCAGTGCACTGAAGTCGCCCGGCGCACTGTTCTGTACGAAAGCAATGCGTTGGTAGCCTTTCTTGAGCAAATGCCTTGCTGCCGTCACGCCCACTTCGAAGTGCGAAAAGCCAATCTGCATGGGCTCGCGCTCCGGCTGGTAATCCCAGGTTTCGATGACCGGAATATCGGCCTCGGCGAGCATCTTCTCGGTGCCTTCGCTATGGAAGTGGCTGGTCAGCACCAGGGCTGCCGGCGACCAGCCGAGAAAGGCGCGCACGGCATTTTCTTCCTGCTCGATATCGAAATAACTCGACGCCAGCAACAGTTGATAACCGTGACGACTGAGGGTATCGCTGAAGCCCTGGATCGTGTTGGCGAAGATCGGCCCGGAGATGTTCGGAATGACCATGCCGACGATTTTCCCCCGCGCCGAGGCCAGACCACCCGCGACCAGATTAGGCACATAACCGAGCTCGGCGACCACCGCCGCAATGCGCTCGCGCCGCTCAGGCGAAACCTGCTCGGGCTGATTGAAATACCGCGACACGGTAATCGCCGACACCCCGGCTGCACGCGCCACGGCGTTCAGCGTCACACGTCCGGCGCCCCGGCGTTTACGCGGCTTTTCAACGTTCAAGACTCGATCCTTTCTAAAAACCAAATCGCATATAAAAGTAATTTTTCAATATTGGACGCTCTATAGCCAGATCGCCAATATTCGCGATGTTAGCGCTAACAATGCGCGTTGTCTGCTACTCGCTCGAGCGAATGCCCACGACAGATTCAGGCGCTGTCGTCACAGAACGGCAGCGGTTCAGGGCCATTTTCGAGCGAACATCTATGCGTAATTTTCCTGGGGCATTACACACACTGACGCAGTCGATTCGCGCGGCGGGCTGGATTTTTACCGGGCTGGCGGCGCTGCCGCTGCCCACGGCGTTTGCCGCTGACAGCAGCGATCAGGAACCGACGCTGAAATCCGTCACGGTGACCGCGACTCGCCGCGAAGAGTCACTGCAAAAAGTACCGGTGGCGGTTTCCGTGCTCGACGGCGAACAGCTCGAACGCGACAACCGCAACGGCGTGGCGAGCATCGTTCAGCAAGTGCCATCGCTGAATTTCCGTACCGGCGCCTCGAACAAGGACACCTCGTTATTCGTGCGCGGGGTCGGCACCATTTCCACCTCGCCCGGCGTCGAGCCGACCGTGGCCACGGTCATCGACGGCGTGGTGTATGCGCGTCCCGGCCAGGCCACGCTGGATCTGCTCGATCTGGAGCGCGTCGAAGTGCTGCGCGGCCCGCAAGGCACGCTGTTCGGCAAGAACGCCTCGGCCGGTGTACTCAACATCACCAGCAAAGCACCGACCGTCGAGACCCACGGCTACATCGATCAGTCGTACTACAGCGGCAACGAAAGCCGCAGCCGTTTCGGCCTTGGCGGCAGTCTGATTCCGGACACGCTGAAGGGCTCGATCAGCACCTTGTTCGGCACGTACGATGGTAACGTCGACAACCAGCACAACGGCCACGAGGTCAACGGTTACAACCATCGCGGCGTGCGCGGCAAACTCGAATTCACTCCGAATGACGACATCACCTTCACCCTGATCGCGGACTACATGCAGTCCCACGACGACGCGCCCAATGGCGTCGTCAGCCAAGCGTTGACGCCGGCCTTCGGCAACGCGCTGAGTCCGGTGAATGCGACCAGCCACAATCGCGACATCAACACCGATACCCGCTCTCACATCGAGGACATCAACAAAGGCCTGTCCGGCCAGCTCGACTGGCAACTGGGTGATTTCACGCTGACGTCGATCACCGCGTGGCGCGGCTGGGACAACACCCAGTATCAGGATGGTGATCGCCTCGGCACCGTGACGGCGGCGTTCCCCGGCACCGCCGACAAGGGCAATCTGGCCTTCGACCAGTATTCGCAAGAGCTGCGGCTGGCCTCACCGAAGGGCGAGTTTCTCGAGTACGTCGGCGGCCTGTTCTACATGCACGGCAAGGACGACGAGACCTATCAGCGCACCCTCACGACCACCACACGCACCGACCGTGGCGTTGCCGATTACAGCACCACCAGCGACAGCTACGCGGTGTTTGGTGAGAGCACGCTGAACTTCACTTCGCACTTTCGCGGCATCGCCGGCCTGCGCTACACCCACGATGATCTGGAATACGATCACCGTCGCGTTTCAACATCAGCAACCACCGTCAGCGGCATTCAACCGGCGACCAGCAGCTCAGGTTCGGTGGACGAAGATGGCTGGTCCGGTCGCCTCGGTTTGCAGTACGACCTGAGCGATACCGTCACCACGTACCTGACCTATTCGCGCGGTTACAAAGGCCCGGCGTACAACGTGTTTTTCAACATGCAGCCGCGCGACACCGAAGCGCTGAAACCGGAGACCTCCAACACCTGGGAAGCGGGGATCAAAGCCACCTCATGGAACAACCGCCTGACCACCAACCTGGCGATCTTCCACAGCGAGTACGACAACTATCAGGCGAACTTTTTCGACACCGTCGCCGGGCAAGTGGTGACGCGTTTGATCAACGCCGGCAGCGTCACCAGCGAAGGCATCGAACTCGATTACGCCCTGCAAGCTACCCAGCAACTGAAGTTCTCTGGCGCACTGGCCTACACCCGCGCACGCATCGACGAATTCGCTTGCCCGGCCGGCGCGGCGGCGTCGTGCAACGTCAACGGCAAACCGTTGCCATTCAGCCCGGACTGGAAAAGCTACGTGCGCGCTGACTACACAATTGCGCTGGACAACGGTCTCGATATCGAACTGGGCACCGACTACAGCTGGCAAAGCGAAGTGCAGTACGACATCAGCCAGAACCCAGATACCAAACAGGGCGCTTACGGGCTGTGGAACGCCAGCGTCGCCCTGGCCGATTACAGCAATGGCTGGCGCGTCGCGCTGCTCGGCAAGAATCTCGCCGACAAGTCCTATTCGCCGTTGCTGGCCAGTGGCGGTAGCTACATCTATCGCGCCGTGCCTCGCGATGACGAGCGCTACTTCGGCGTGCAATTGCGCAAGGATTTCTGAGATGAGCAGACAGATGAAACTTGGTGCATTTCTCATGGCCACCGGGCATCACGTGGCGGCGTGGCGGCACCCCGATGTGCCGGCGGATGCGGGGCTGGATTTCGCCCATTACAAACGTCTGGCGCAGATCGCCGAAGCGGCAAAGTTCGATGCGCTGTTTGTCGCCGACAGCGTCGCCGCACCGACCGAAGATATCGCCAGCCGCATGGCGCGCTCCGATCACTTCGAGCCGCTGACCTTGCTCTCGGCACTGAGCGCAGTGACCGAGCACATCGGCCTGATTGCCACGGCCACCACCAGTTACAACGAGCCGTACCACGTGGCGCGCAAGTTCGCTTCGCTCGATCATTTGTCGGGCGGACGGGCGGGATGGAATCTGGTGACTTCGGACAACGCGGCCGAGGCGCTGAATTTCGGCCGCGACGCACACATCGGCCACGCCGAACGCTACAGCCGCGCCCGTGAATTTCATCAGGTGGTCACCGGGCTCTGGGACAGTTGGGAAGACGATGCCTTCCACCGCGACAAGGCCAGCGGCGCCTATTACCACCCGCACAAGCTGCATGTGCTCGATCATGTCGGTGAACATTTCCGGGTCAAAGGCCCGCTGAACGTCGCGCGCTCGCCGCAGGGGCAACCGGTGATCGTCCAGGCCGGTTCTTCCGAAGCCGGGCGCGAACTGGCGGCGCAAACGGCGGAAGTGGTGTTCACCGCGCAGACTTCGCTGGCCGCCGCACAGGCGTTTTACGCTGATATCAAGGGACGCTTGGCCAAGTTCGGGCGCAGCACCGATTCGCTGAAAATCATGCCCGGTGTGTTCCTGGTGGTCGCTGCTACCGAGGCTGAAGCGCAGGAAAAGTGTGAAACGTTTCAGCAATTGGTCGAACCCGAGGTGGGCGTCGCGTTGCTTGGGCGTATGCTGGGCAACTTCGATTTATCGAAGTACCCGCTGGACGGGCCGCTGCCAGAGTTGCCGCTGACTGACAGCGGTCAGCAGAGCCGACAGAAATTGCTGACCGAGCTGGCCGGGCGGGAGAACCTGACCCTCGCCGAGCTTGGTCGCAGGATCGCTGGCGGGCGGGGGCATCACAGCCTGGTCGGCACGCCGGCACAGATTGCCGATTGCCTGCAGGAGTGGTTCGAACAAGGCGCGGCGGACGGCTTCAATGTGCTGGTGCCGCACCTGCCGGGCGGGCTGGAAGATTTCGCCATTGGCGTGGTGCCGGAACTGCAACGGCGTGGCTTGTTCAGAACTGAATATGAAGGCCGCACGTTGCGGCAGAACCTGGGGCTGGCTCGACCCGGCAATAGATTTGCGTAACAGCTTTCGCGAGCAGGCTCGCTCCCACAGGAAAATGCATTCCAGGTGTGGGAGCGAGCCTGCTCGCGAAGCAGTCGACACCCATTTCAAGACAGACAAGAGAGGATTCGATGACATACACCGCTGCCGAAAACCGCTACGACTCCATTCCTTACCGCCGCGTCGGTCGCAGCGGTCTGGTGCTGCCGGCATTGTCGCTGGGCCTGTGGCACAACTTTGGCGACAGCACGCCGATCGAGACCCAGCGTGCCTTGCTGCGCACCGCGTTCGATCTGGGCATCAACCATTTCGATCTGGCCAACAACTACGGCCCGCCATACGGCAGCGCCGAGATCAATTTCGGTCGCCTGCTGCGCGAAGACTTCAAGCAATATCGCGACGAGTTGATCATCTCCAGCAAGGCTGGTTGGGACATGTGGCCCGGCCCGTACGGCCAGGGCGGCGGTTCGCGCAAATACGTGCTGGCCAGCCTCGACCAGAGCCTGCAACGCCTCGGCCTGGACTATGTGGACATCTTCTATTCGCACCGCTTCGACCCGGACACTCCGCTGGAGGAAACCGCCAGCGCCCTCGCCACCGCCGTGCAGCAGGGCAAGGCGCTGTACATCGGTATCTCGTCTTACTCAGGCGTGAAAACCCGCGAGATGGCCGCGCTGCTGAAAGAGTGGAAAGTGCCGCTGCTGATTCATCAACCAGCGTACAACCTGCTCAACCGCTGGGTGGAAAAGGATCTGCTCGATACCACTGACGAACTCGGCACTGGCGTCATCGCCTTCACGCCGCTGGCGCAGGGTTTGCTCACCGACAAATATCTCAACGGCGTACCGGCCGATGCGCGAGTCAATCGCCCGGGCGGCGGTTCGTTGCAGGCGTCGCATTTGTCCGAAGCCAACATTGCCCATGTGCGCGCATTGAACGAGATTGCGAAACGTCGCGGCCAGAGCCTGGCGCAACTGGCACTGGCGTGGACGCTGCGTGATCCCCGAGTGACCTCGGCACTGATCGGCGCGAGCCGGCCGGAGCAGATTATCGAGAATGTCGGCGCGCTGAAGAATCTGAATTTCAGCGCTGAAGAGCTGGCGGAGATTGACCGGTTTGCCCAGGAGGGCGGGATCAATCTGTGGGAGAAGCCTTCGACGGCGGAGTGAGCCACCCTCACCCCAGCCCTCTCCCAGAGGGAGAGGGAGCCGACCGAGGTGTCTTGCGTCTTACATCGACCTGAAATACCGAGTCGATTATGGATTCAGCAAAGTACGTTCAGGTCGGCGTACTTCTACAGCATCCCCAATCAGTCCCCTCTCCCTCCGGGAGAGGGTTAGGGTGAGGGGCTTTTGATCTTGATCAGGCTCAACGAAAAAACGGCACATCCCCCAACACCGTCGCCCGCTGCATCACCCGCCGCGCCGGTCGGTAATCGTCCACCGCGTAATGCTGGGTCACGCGGTTATCCCAGAAGGCGATGTCGTCCTTCTGCCAACGCCAACGAATGGTAAATTCCGGTCGCGTCGCATGGGCGAACAGAAACTTCAGGAGCGCTTCGCTTTCGGTTTCCGACAGTTCGTTGATCTTCGCGGTAAACCCTTCATTGACGAACAGCGAGCGCCGTCCGCTCACCGGGTGCGTACGGATCACCGGGTGCGACAGCGGTGGATTCTTGCGCCGTGCTTCTTCCCACTGCGCCAGCGCTTCAGGCGTGCTGCCGTAGCGCTCGAGCGGAAACGATCGGGTGAAATCGTGGGTCGCTGTCAGCCCTTCAAGCAGGTTTTTCATCGGCGCCGACAACGCTTCATACGCCGCGATGCCGCTGGCCCACAGCGTGTCGCCACCAAACTCCGGTAGCAACTTGGCGCTGAGCACCGCGCCCATCGCCGGCGTCGGCAGAAAGGTTACGTCGGTGTGCCAGATCGCGTTGTCGCGCACGTCGGTGACGGCGGTATCGAGGATCAGCACTTCCGGTTGTTCCGGCACGTTCGGGTAGATCGGGTGAATGTGCAGGTCGCCGAAATAATGCGCGAAGCGTGCCTGCTGCGCCGGCTCGATCGGCTGGTTGCGGAAGAACAGCACTTGGTATTTAAGCAGCGACTGCTCGATCGCGTCGCGGTGTTCCAGGCTCAGCGGCTGGCTGATGTCGACGCCGCTGATCTGCGCGCCGAGGGCGGAGCTTAACGGGGTGATGTTGAGGGTGCTCATGGTCGTTCTCGTCGAATTCGGAGTGTCATGCTTTTGTGGGAGCGAGCCTGCTCGCGAATGCAGAGTGTCAGGCGACAGTGCAGTGACTGATCTGACGCTTTCGCGAGCAGGCTCGCTCCCACAGGGGAATTTTCACAAGGCGATTTAGTGCGCCTGGCCGTGCCACGGCACCAGTCTGCGCTGCAATGCGCGCAGGCCCATTTCCATGGCGAAGGCGATCAGGGCGATGACCAGAATCCCCAGCACCACCACATCGGTGACCAGAAACTGCGCGGCCGACTGCACCATGAAACCCAGGCCACTGGTGGCCGCGATCAGTTCAGCGGCGACCAGGGTCGACCAGCCGACGCCCAGACCAATGCGCACGCCGGTGAGAATGTCCGGCAGAGCGCTCGGCAAAACCACATGGCGAATCAACTGCGCGCGCGTCGCGCCCAATGACTGAGCGGCGCGCAGTTTTGCTGGATCAACCGTGCGCACGCCCGTCGCGGTGGCAATTGCAATCGGCGCAAAAATCGCCAGATAGATCAGCAGTACTTTCGACAACTCGCCGATCCCGCACCAGATCACGATCAGCGGCAGATACGCCAGCGGCGGGATCGGGCGGTAGAACTCGATCAGCGGATCGAGCACACCACGGGCGATGCGGTTGGCGCCGATGGCAATGCCCACCGGCACGGCGGTCAGGATGGCGAAAAAGAGTCCAAGGCCGATGCGGCTGAGGCTGGCGCCCAAGTGCTGCCACAACGTCGAATCCATATAGCCCGTGGTCGCCAGCAACCAGCCTTTTTGCAGCACGGCAGCAGGCGGTGGCAAGAACAGCGGTTCGATCAGGCCGGTCGCGGTCACCGCCCACCAGATCGTCAACAGGCCGAACAGGGTCAGCAGGCTGATCCAGCGAGTGCTGAGGCTGCGGCGCACCGGGATTTTCACCGAAGGCGTTTTCACCGCCGCAGCGGAAACGTCGTAACTGCTCATGCGCGCTCCTGCCGGGGTACGGCGCTGCGTTGCGAGAAGACTTTGCTCAGCACGTGTTCGCGGGTTTCGATAAAGCGCGGATCGGATTTGATCGCGCGGGCCGATTCACCTGCGGCGTAACGCTGACCGAAATCCAATTGCAGGCGCTCAACGATCTGCCCTGGATTCGGCGCCAGCAGAATCAGGTCCGTGGCGAGGAACACCGCTTCTTCAATGTCGTGGGTAATCAGGAAAACCGGCTTGGCCGTGCGTTGCCAGACTTGCAGCAACAGCTCCTGCATCTGCTCGCGAGTGAATGCATCAAGCGCACCGAACGGCTCGTCCATCAGCAACACGCGCGGATCAGCGGCGAGGGCGCGAGCGAGGCCGACGCGTTGTTTCTGGCCACCGGACAATTGCCAGATGCGCCGGTCTTCGAAGCCGGCGAGATCGACCAGCGCGAGCATTTCACGGGCGATTTTTTCCCGCTGGTCCTTGCCGACACCGGCCAGTTCAAGGCCGAAGGCGACGTTGGCCAATACGTCCTGCCAAGGCAGCAAGGCGTCGTCCTGAAACACCACGCCACGTTCGGCGCTCGGGCCTTTGACCGGCACGCCGTCGAGGGTGATGCGCCCGGCACTCGGTTCGACGAAACCGGCAATCAGGTTCAACAGCGAAGTCTTGCCACTGCCGGACGGGCCGAGGGCGACCAGCAACTGCTGCGGCCCGAGGGTCAGAGAAATATCCGCCAGCACCGGCTCCGGGCTGCCCGGGTACTGTGCGCTGATGCGCTCCAGCTGTAGCAAGGCCATCGCTGTATCTCCCGATCAGTTAGTGATGTATTCGGCACTGACGTAAGGCGCGTAGTCCGGCAGCACGGCTTCGACCTTGCCTTGCTCCTTGAGGAACGCGGCGGTGTCGGTGATGGCTTTGGTGGTCGGCGCGCCGAGGTCACTGACCTGATCCGCCGCCAGCGGGTAGACGTTGCCCTGCAGCAGCAGCGGAATGTCGCTGGCCTTGGCGCCGGAGAGTTTGACCAGTTTGTCGACGTTGCTCTGGTTGGCCAGCCAGGCCTGCGGATCCTTGCGGTAAGCGGCGTAGGCGTCGAGGGTGACCTTGGCGAATGCGGTGACAATTTCCGGGTGCTTTTCGGCGAAGTCCTTGCGCACGATCCACGCATCGAAGGTCGGCGCGCCGAACTTGGCGAGCTCGCCGGAGGTGATCAGCACTTTGCCGTTTTCCTTGGCCACGCCCAGCGCCGGATCCCACACGTAAGTGGCGTCGATGTCGCCGCGTTTCCACGCCGCGATGATGGCTGGCGGCGCGAGGTTGAGTACGGTGACTTTCGACGGATCGATGTTCCAGTGCTTCAGCGCGGCCAACAGGCTGTAGTGACCGGTGGACACGAACGGCACGGCGATTTTCTTGCCGATCAGATCCTGCGGAGTCTTGATGCCGGAACCGTCACGCGCGACCAATGCCTCAGCGGCGCCGATCTGCGTGGCAATCAGGAAGGTTTCCACCGGCACTTTGCGGGTGATCGCGGCGGTCAGCGGACTTGAACCGAGGTAGCCGATCTGCACATCGCCGGACGCGATGGCGGCAATGATGTCGGCACCGTTATCGAACTTGCGCCAGCTGATATCGGCCTTGGTGGCTTTCTCGTAGGCGCCGTCGGCCTGAGCGACTTTGGCCGGGTCGACGGTGGTCTGGTAGGCGACGGTGAGATCGGCCGCCTGGGCCAGGAAGCTTGCAGCGGCCAGTGAGGCGGCGGCGAGCAGGCGAAGCGGGAAATTCAGTTTCAATTGAAAGCTCCAGATCAGGCGACCGAATGTCGGCATGAGTGGAGACTAAATGATCTAAGAATCCCGAAATAAATAACTTTTTCGAATGAGCTTATGAGCGGAAAAATCTAAGGATAGGAGAGGGTGTGGGGATTTCGGATGATTCGGTCGACGTCAGAACTTTGCCCGCTCACCCCAGCCCTCTCCCCCAAGGGGGCGAGGGGGAAAGGGAGCTGATCTTCATGCTTTTCAAGGCCTGAGTTCGGCCCGGTATTTCAGGTCGGTGTAGCTCGCAAGAACAACGCGGTCAGTCCCCTCTCCCTTTGGGAGAGGGTTAGGGTGAGGGGCTTTTAATTGCTGATGGCGAGAATACTCGCCTGATACGCGCCGACAAACACATCGAAATCGCCGACTTCGTTCTGCTCAAGCTCGGTCTGCTGCGCCAGCGATGCGCGCGCCAGTTGTTCAAACTTCGCTTGCTCGTCAGCCGCCAACGGCTCGCTGCGGAAGAACTCGGCGTGGGTCTGACTCTGGCGCAGGGAGAACTGCGCAAAGCTTTCCTTGTGCTCGGCCATGGCGGCCAGCACCTGCGCCGATGGCGTCAGCGACGGGTCGTTGACCTTGGCCAGTTGCGCATCCAGCGCCTTGCTGTGGGCATCGCCGCCAACGCTCTGATCGAGCATCGCCGCCAGCGGAGCAATCTGCTCGAGCAGTTCGGCCGCCCACTGCTTCATCTCGACCGGCTCACCGTCACGCTGCAATTGCAGGCCCGGACGGCGACCTTCCTTGACCACGCTGAGGAAGTTCGAGGTGGCGTTGCCGCACGAAGTGTTGGTGAGCAGCGGGCTGTCGTTCAGCGCGCAGTACAGCAGGAAGGCGTCGATGAAGCGCGATTCGGTGAGGTCGATGCCCATTGGCAGGAACGGGTTGATGTCCAGGCAGCGCACTTCGACGTACTGGATGCCGCGCGCCATCAGCGCCTGGATCGGCCGCTCGCCGGTGTAGGTCACGCGTTTCGGGCGGATGTTGGAGTAGTACTCGTTTTCGATCTGCAGGATGTTGGTGTTGAGCTGCACCCACTCACCATCCTTGTGCGTACCGACTTCAACATACGGCGCATAGGGCGTGGCCACGGCTTCGCGCAGGCTGTCGGTGTAGCTCGCCAGATCGTTGTAGCACGGTGTCAGGCCGGCCTGGGCGTTGCTCTGATAACCGAGATCGCTCATGCGCAGGCTGGTCGCGTATGGCAGATACAGCGTGTCCGGGTCGAGCTGCTCGAGCTGATGCGAACGCCCGCGCAGGAAGCCGGCGTCCAGCGCTGGCGAGGCACCGAACAGGTACATCAGCAGCCAGCTGTAGCGACGGAAGTTGCGGATCAGCGCGATGTAGGACACCGACTGGAAATCGCGATCGGTGCCGACGAAACCTTCGACCTCGCGCAGCAATGGCCAGAGCTGTTCCGGCAGGGAAAAGTTGTAGTGAATACCGGCAATGCACTGCATGGTCTTGCCGTAACGCAGGGCCAGGCCCTTGCGATAGACGTATTTGAGCTGACCGATGTTGGAGGTGCCGTAATAGGCAATCGGGATGTCTTCCTCGGCCGGCAACGGGCACGGCATCGATGGACTCCACAGGTACTCGTTGCCGAGTTTGCTGTAGGCAAAACGATGAATCTTGTCCAGGCTTGCCAGCGTGTCGGCAGGATCCGGCAGGGCGGGGGTGATGAATTCCAGCAGCGACTCGGAGTAGTCGGTGGTGATCTGTTCGTTGGTCAGCGCGGAACCCAGGGCTTCGGGGTGCGGCGTTTGCGCCAGACGACCTTCACTGGTCACGCGCAGGCATTCACGTTCGATACCGTGCAGGCACTGCTTGAGCAGAGAGAGGTTAGCGCGCTCGCCAAGCAGAGCCAGGCGGCGGTTGAGAAGTTCGCTCAATTTGGATTCCTTCACGCGTCAGTCGCCCCAATATGGGGGTGGGCAGGACGGTCTACAAGGGTGAAGTTGAAACTGGCGTTATCGCCTGGTTTTTCGGGCCTGTCAGCCGCACACATGACCCGCAGGAGCTGCCGAAGGCTGCGATCTTTTGATCTTGCTGTTGAAAAACAAAATCAAAAGATCGCAGCCTTCGGTAGATCCCACAGGATTCGTTGCGCCGAAATTAACTCAAAATGATGAGCAACATCTACAGGACAGCGAAGGTGCCTTGCGCTTTTGCGACCAGTTTGTCGCCCTGCATCACCTCGGCTTCGACCACCAGCGTGCGCCGGCCCGGGTGGATCACCCGCGCCGTGCACAGCACCTCGCCGTCGGAAACGGCGCGGATGTAGTTGATCTTGCATTCGATGGTCGCACTCTGCTGATCGAAGCCATGGCTGCTGGAACAAGCCAGGCCCATGGCAATATCGACCAGACTGAACAGCGCACCGCCGTGCAGTTTGCCGCCGCGGTTGCGCAGCTCGGGCTCAAGCGCCAGGGCGACTTGCGCCACCCCGGTTTCGAGGCTGTGCAGGCGACAGCCCAACAGCTTGAAAAACGCGCTCTCGACGAGCCCGGCCGGCATGTCCATCAGCGTTTCTTCAACTGTTTGGCGTTGGCGAACAGCGAGGCCATCGCGTTGTTCACCGGCGCGGCGGTAGCGGTTTCCTTGCGCGGCGCGTTGCCCGAAGACTGGCGCGGTGCCGAGCCCGGACGCGAGCCACGGGCGCCGTCGACCTTCTCGCCGGGAGTGTCGCTCATGCGCATCGACAGGCCGACGCGTTTGCGCGGAATGTCGACTTCCATGACCTTCACTTTCACCACGTCACCGGCCTTGACCGCTTCGCGTGGGTCCTTGATGAACTTCTCCGACAGCGCCGAAATGTGCACCAGACCGTCCTGATGCACGCCGATGTCGACGAACGCACCGAACGCCGTAACGTTGGTGACGACGCCTTCAAGGATCATCCCCAGTTGCAGGTCCTTGAGGTCCTCGACGCCTTCCTGGAATTCGGCAGTCTTGAACTCCGGACGTGGATCGCGACCGGGTTTTTCCAGTTCTTGCAGGATGTCGGTGACGGTCGGCAGACCGAAGGTTTCGTCGGTGAACTTCTTCGGATCCAGGCGCTTGAGGAACGCGGCATCGCCGATCAGCGAGCGGATGTCGCGGTCGGTTTCAGCGGCAATGCGCTGCACCAGCGGATAGGCTTCCGGGTGCACCGCCGAGGAATCCAGCGGGTTATCGCCGTTCATTACGCGCAAGAAACCGGCGGCCTGTTCGAAGGTTTTCTCGCCCAGACGCGCAACTTTCTTCAACGCCGCACGAGTCTTGAACGCACCGTGTTCGTCACGGTGAGCAACGATGTTCTGCGCCAGCGTTGCGTTGAGGCCGGAGATTCGCGCCAGCAAGGCCACGGAGGCAGTGTTCACATCCACGCCCACGGCGTTCACGCAGTCCTCGACCACGGCGTCCAGACCGCGCGCCAGTTTCAGCTGCGAGACGTCGTGCTGGTACTGGCCGACACCGATGGATTTCGGATCGATCTTCACCAGTTCGGCCAGCGGATCCTGCAGACGACGGGCGATCGACACGGCGCCACGGATCGACACGTCGAGATCCGGGAATTCCTTGGCCGCCAGTTCCGACGCCGAGTACACCGAGGCGCCGGCTTCGGAAACCATGACCTTGGTCATCTTCATCGCTGGGTATTTTTTGATCAGCTCGATCGCCAGCTTGTCGGTCTCGCGGCTGGCAGTGCCGTTGCCGATGGCGATCAGATCCACCGAGTGCTTGGCACACAGGGCGGCCAAGATGGCGATGGTCTGATCCCATTTGTTGTGCGGCACGTGCGGGTAAACCGTGGCGTGGTCGAGCAGCTTGCCGGTGGAGTCGACCACGGCCACCTTGCAGCCGGTACGCAGGCCCGGGTCGAGGCCCAGGGTCGCGCGCGGGCCGGCCGGAGCGGCCAGCAGCAGGTCGTGCAGGTTGTGCGCGAACACGTTGATTGCTTCGGTTTCGGCGCCATCGCGCAACTCGCCGAGCAGGTCGGTTTCCAGGTGGGTGTAGAGCTTGACCTTCCAGGTCCAGCGCACCACTTCACCGAGCCATTTGTCCGCCGGGCGGTTCTGGTTCTGGATGCCGAACTGCTGAGCGATCATGCCTTCGCACGGGTGCATGGTGCCGGGCAGCTCATCGCCGACTTTCAGCGCGGAGCTGAGAATGCCTTCGTTGCGGCCACGGAAAATGGCGAGGGCGCGGTGCGACGGCATGCTTTTCAGCGGCTCATCGTGTTCGAAGTAATCGCGGAACTTGGCGCCTTCCTCTTCCTTGCCAGCGATAACGCGGGCACTGAGGATCGCTTCCTGTTTGAGGAAATTACGCAGCTTTTCCAGCAGGCTGGCGTCTTCGGCGAAGCGCTCCATGAGGATGTACTTGGCGCCTTCCAGTGCAGCCTTCACATCGGCCACGCCTTTTTCGGCGTCGACGAAGCGCGCGGCTTCGGTCTCCGGCGACAGGTTCGGGTCGTTGAACAAGCCGTCGGCCAGTTCGCCAAGGCCGGCTTCGAGGGCGATCTGGCCCTTGGTCCGGCGCTTCTGCTTGTACGGCAGGTACAAGTCTTCGAGTCGGGTTTTGGTGTCGGCGAGCTTGATGTCGCGCTCGAGGGCAGGGGTGAGTTTGCCTTGCTCTTCGATGCTGGCGAGGATGCTGATGCGCCGTTCGTCGAGTTCTCGCAGGTAGCGCAGGCGCTCTTCCAGATGACGCAACTGGGTGTCGTCGAGGCTGCCGGTGACTTCTTTCCGGTAACGGGCGATGAAGGGAACGGTAGAACCTTCATCGAGTAGCGCGACGGCCGCTTCGACCTGTTGTGGGCGTACGCCGAGTTCCTCGGCAATGCGGCTGTTGATGCTGTCCATAAAACCACCTGACATAGTTTGAAAGCAGGCTCACAGGCGCGCAGATAAAGGCCTGGAGGCTGATTGAGCGGCTGGAAAATTGCCGCTGCCTGGATCAAGAGGCTGCCCATTGACCCGTGAAATCGAACAGTTGCTGCACAGGGCCGGAAAAAATACCGGCCACTTACGGTAACGATTCAGACGTTGCCTGGCGCAAAACGCCGCGCATTATAACCAGCGTTCTGTCATTCGGGGGCGTCGCAGCCTGTAGGCATAAACCCCGGTTTTCTGGCAGTGAAGGAAAAATCTGCTAACAATGCACACGGTGCGTATAACGGCAGCTACGCCATAATGCGCGCCGAGCTAAAAGGAGCATCCAATGAGCAGCACTGCACAAACGGCTGAAGGCGAAAAAATTCTAATCGTTGATGACGATCCGGGGCTGAGCAGCCTGCTGGAGCGTTTCTTCGTCAGCAAGGGCTACCGTGCCCGTACCGTTCCGAACACCGAGCAGATGGACCGTCTGCTGGCGCGTGAAGTGTTCAATCTGGTCGTCCTCGACCTGATGCTGCCGGGCGAAGACGGCCTGACCGCTTGCCGCCGCCTGCGTGGCGCGAACAACCAGATTCCGATCATTATGCTCACCGCCAAGGGCGATGAGCTGAGCCGTATCAAGGGCCTTGAACTGGGCGCCGACGATTACCTGGCCAAGCCGTTCAACCCGGACGAGCTAATGGCGCGGGTCAAAGCGGTATTGCGCCGTCAGGCCGCACCGGTACCGGGCGCACCGGGCAGCGAAGACGAAAACGTCACGTTCGGAGATTACGTGTTGTCGCTGGCGACCCGCGAGCTCAAGCGCGGCGACGAAGTGCACATGCTCACCACCGGTGAGTTCGCGGTACTCAAGGCGTTGGTGATGAACGCGCGTCAGCCACTGACCCGCGACAAACTGATGAACCTGGCCCGTGGTCGCGAATGGGATGCGCTGGAGCGCTCCATCGACGTGCAGATCTCGCGTCTGCGCCGGATGATCGAACCCGATCCGTCGAAACCGCGCTACATCCAGACCGTCTGGGGCGTGGGTTACGTGTTCGTACCGGATGGCACCGCCACCAAGTGATCGGTGATTTGTAGGAGCGGGTCTGCAAGGCTCTGGTCGCACGACCATTGCCACAGACTCGCAATCCGCAATATGCGAGCATTGCTCGCTCCTGCAAGTGTGTAGCGGTTAAAGATGAAAACCCCCGTCTGGTTCCCCCAAAGTTTTTTCTCCCGCACCCTCTGGCTGGTGCTGATCGTCGTGCTGTTTTCCAAGGCGCTGACCCTGGTTTATCTGTTGATGAACGAGGACGTGCTGGTGGACCGCCAATACAGCCATGGTGTCGCTCTGACGTTGCGCGCCTATTGGGCCGCCGATGAAGAAAACCGCGCAAAAATTGCCGATGCCGCGACCCTGATCCGTGTGGTCGGCGCCGGTGTGCCGGAAGGCGAGCAGCACTGGCCGTACAGCGAAATCTATCAGCGTCAGATGCAGGCGGAACTGGGTGCCGACACTGAGGTGCGCTTGCGCATGCACTCGCCGCCGGCACTGTGGGTGAGGGCGCCGAGCCTGGGCGATGGCTGGCTCAAAGTGCCGTTGTATCCACATCCGTTGCGCGGGCAGAAGATCTGGAACGTGCTCGGCTGGTTCCTCGCCATCGGCCTGTTGTCCACAGCGTCGGCATGGATTTTCGTCAGCCAGCTCAACCAGCCGTTGAAGCGCCTGGTCTATGCCGCGCGGCAACTTGGCCAAGGCCGCAGCGTGCGCCTGCCGATCAGCGACACACCCAGCGAAATGACCGAGGTTTATCGCGCCTTCAACCAGATGGCCGAGGACGTTGAACAGGCCGGACGCGAGCGCGAGCTGATGCTGGCCGGGGTTTCCCACGACTTGCGCACACCGCTGACGCGCTTGCGCCTGTCGCTGGAACTGATGGGCGATCACACCGACCTTACCGACGACATGGTCCGCGACATCGAGGACATGGACGCGATTCTCGACCAGTTCCTCGCGTTCATCCGTGACGGTCGCGACGAGTCGGTGGAAGAAGTCGACCTCAGCGATCTGGTGCGCGAAGTCGCCGCGCCGTACAACCAGAACGAAGAGAAAGTGCGCCTGCGCCTGGAACCGATCCAGCCGTTTCCGCTGCGTCGAGTGTCGATGAAACGCCTGCTCAACAACCTGATCGGCAACGCCTTGAACCATGCCGGCACCGGCGTTGAGGTGGCGGCTTATGTGTCCGGCGATACCAGCGCGCCGTATGTGGTCCTGAGCGTGATGGACCGTGGCGCCGGGATTGATCCGTCCGAGCTTGAGGCAATCTTCAACCCTTTCACCCGAGGTGATCGGGCTCGCGGTGGCAAAGGCACCGGATTGGGACTGGCGATCGTGAAAAGGATTGCGGCGATGCATGGCGGCAATGTCGAATTGCGCAACCGGTCCGGGGGTGGACTTGAGGCCCGCGTGAGATTGCCGCTGGGGTTGATGTTGCCGAGAGATGCGGTTTAGAGGCAGCTGCAAGCTACAAGCTACAAGCTACAAGCAAGAGCGACTTCACTTGCCGCTTGAAGCTTGCCGCTAGCAGCTGCTTCTCTACCCCTTGCCCTTGGTGCGGGTCATATTTGGCCCGCCATTCTTTTCAAGATGCTCGATGATGATCCCGGCGACATTCTTGCCAGTGGTGGTCTCGATGCCTTCCAGTCCCGGCGACGAGTTTACTTCCATCACCAGCGGCCCGTGATTGGAACGCAGGATATCCACACCCGCCACTGCCAGCCCCATGACCTTGGCAGCGCGTAACGCGGTCATGCGTTCTTCCGGGGTGATCTTGATCAGGCTGGCGCTGCCGCCGCGATGCAGGTTGGAACGAAATTCTCCCGGTTTGGCCTGGCGCTTCATTGCCGCGATCACCTTGTCGCCGACCACGAAGCAGCGGATGTCGGCGCCGCCGGCTTCCTTGATGTATTCCTGAACCATGATGTTCTGCTTCAGGCCCATGAACGCCTCGATCACCGACTCTGCCGCCGTGGCTGTTTCGCACAGCACCACGCCAATGCCCTGGGTGCCTTCGAGCACTTTGATCACCAGCGGTGCGCCGTTGACCATGGCGATCAGGTCGGGAATGTCGTCCGGCGAGTGGGCAAAACCGGTGACCGGCAAACCGATGCCGCGCCGCGACAGCAGCTGCAGTGAACGCAATTTGTCCCGCGAGCGGGCAATGGCCACCGACTCGTTGAGCGGGAACACGCCCATCATTTCGAACTGACGCAACACCGCGCAGCCGTAGAACGTCACCGACGCGCCGATCCGCGGGATCACCGCGTCGAAACCTTCCAGCGGTTTGCCGCGGTAATGGATCTGCGGCTTGTGGCTGGCAATGTTCATGTAGGCGCGCAAGGTGTCGATCACCACCATTTCATGCCCGCGCTCGATTCCGGCTTCGACCAGACGGCGGGTGGAATACAGACGCGGATTACGCGACAGCACAGCGATCTTCATGCAACACCTGTGGAGGAGGTAGATACCGGGAACACCGGCTTGTCTTGTACATACTTGATGCCCGGATTGACCACCAACTGGCCATCGATCAGGGCTTTGGAACCGAGCAACAGGCGATAGCGCATGGACTTGCGGCAGGCCAGGGTGAACTCCACCGGCCAGACCCGATCACCCAGGGCCAGCGTGGTGCTGATCACGTAGCGCACCTGCGCATGGCCGTTGGAGCTTTTGATGGTTTTGCGTGTGACCAGCGGGGCTTCGCAGCGCCGGTGACGCAACTGCACCACCGTGCCGAGATGCGCAGTAAAGCGCACCCATTTCTCGCCGTCGCGTTCGAACGGTTCGATATCTGTGGCGTGCAAACTGGAGGTGCTGGCGCCGGTGTCGATTTTGGCGCGCAGGCCCGCGACTCCCAGGCCCGGGAGCGCCACCCACTCGCGCAGACCGACAACGGTCAAATGATCAAATGTCTTCAAGGAAAAAAACCAAGGGTTAACGCTTCCAGGCCTCGTCCGGCACCTGGGCCAACGCTTTGAATGCAGGTCTGGCGAACCAGTAGCCCTGCATCAGAAATATTCCACAGTCCGCGAGGAAATCCCGTTCCCCGGCGCTTTCTATGCCTTCGGCAATGACTGTAACGTCCAACTCCGCACACATTGTGACAATCCCCCGCACGATCACCTGACGGACACGGTCCTGGTCAACATCGCGGATCAGCGCCATGTCGAGTTTGATCAGGTCCGGTTGGAAATCAGCCAGCAGATTGAGCCCCGAATAGCCGGCACCGAAATCGTCGATGGCGGTCTTGAAGCCGAATTCGCGGTATTCACGCAGAATATTGGTCAAATGGCGATAATTATCTACGTGCTCGATTTCCAGGGTTTCGAAAATCAGTCGGTCGATCGGAAAGTTGTGTTTTCGTGCGGCCTCCAGTGTGCTGCGGATGCATAGCTCTGGACGGTAGACGGCGTTGGGCAAAAAGTTGATCGACAAGTGTGTCTGCATATTAAGACTGGCCGCACCTTCGATGGCGCGAGTCCGGCAGAGCTGGTCGAAGCGGTAGCGGTTGTCTTCTGTAACCTGATTTAACACGGACAGCGCACCCTCACCGGCCACGCCGCGCACCAGCGCTTCGTGGGCGAATACCGATTGGTCGCGCAGGTCGACAATTGGCTGATAGGCGAAGGCAAAATCGAAGTCCAGCGGCTCGCTCTGCTGACAGCCCTGGCAACCGCCCTTGGGTGAGGTCAATGAAGTCGGAAATTTTGTCACTCGGTCACTCCAGGCCGGTCAGGCGGCGAAGATCACAGTCTATCTGGTGGGCCGGGTTCTTGCGCCCGACAGAAACGGTAGTACAGTTCCGACTACTGGCTGAGCGAGGAATTCATATGGGACAGAAGCAGGAGGAGGACGACAAGGTCCGTCTCGATAAGTGGTTATGGGCGGCGCGTTTCTATAAGACCCGGGCCTTGGCCAAAGCGGCGATTGAAAGTGGCAAGGTGCACTGTCGCGGCGAACGCTGCAAACCGGGCAAGGAGCCGCGCATTGGCGATGAGTTCGAGATTCGCACCGGCTTCGAAGTGCGTACGGTGAGGGTGGAAGCTTTGTCGATCGTGCGTCGTGGCGCGCCCGAGGCGCAGACCTTGTATGCGGAGACCGAAGCGAGTATCGCCAAGCGTGAAGCGGCTGCGGCAATGCGCAAGGCGGGGTCGTTGGGCGTGAGCACCGATGGCAAGCCGAGCAAGAAGCAGCGGCGCGATTTGTTCAAATTTCGCGGTAGCAACGACGAGTAAAAAGATCGCAGCCTGCGGCAGGTCCTACAGTTGGAATGCGATCCCTGTAGGAGCTGCCGAAGGCTGCGATCTTTTCGAGGCTCCACCATTTACCGGGCGGAAATTACACTCATCCGCGACACCATCGGCAGCTTGCCCAGCAACGCGAAAATCGGCGCGGTCAGCTTCAACCAGAGGTTCGACGCGTGATAGGCAAACGGCGTGTAGTAACCCCAGCCCAACGCCCACACCGCCAGCAGCAAGCCGCCGATGTAGTCGTCCTGACCCCAATGCGCGCCAGCCACCAGGCGCGGCATCATGAACAGCACTGCCAGACCCCAGACCGTCAAGAACTGCCCGATCGTGCGACTGAAGACGCCCATGAACAGAGCCCAGATCAACAGCACCGAAGCATGATCACCGGGGAAGCTCTGGCCCGAACGGTCCTTCAGCTCCCAGGTTTTTTCCAGGTGCGGAAAGTAATCGCTGATGTGCACGGCGCCCTCAAGCACCATTGACGGGCTGCTGTGCTGCCAGCCCATGTGATCGGCAAATTTGGAAAACAGCGCGCGGATCAACACCATCAGTAACAGTATCGAGAAAAAACCGAAGAACGCGCGACGCACGTCGATCGCCCTGAAGACCCAGTCGCCCTTGATCAGCAGCGTCAACAGAATCAGTCCGACGACGATGTCGAACGGGCGCAGACTTGCAATTGCCCAGATGTGGAGCCATATCGGGTTGCTGGCCAGCGGTGCATTCAGCGAGCGGAACAGCCACTCGTCGAAAATCACACACAGCATCTGACCCGTAGGCCATAACCAGAAAGCCAGTAGCGCCAACGGCACTACGTTACACAGAACCAGCCGGCCGAGGTTCCACCTTGATTGGAACAAACCCGGATTGTTCATAAAATGCCTCCCATGGCGAAAAAGCGCCGGCCCCAAAAAAAGTGCCAGCGAGCGCAAATTTTCACGTTTTGTAACCATTTTGTCATCACATTCAGATACCCAGACCTATGACCGACTTAGCGGATACCGATTTCACTCAACGCTTCATCTTCGATGACAGCGACACTCGCGGCGAACTGGTAGCGCTGGAGCGCAGCTACGCCGAAGTCCTCGCCAAACACCCGTACCCGGAGCCGGTCGCGCAGTTGCTCGGCGAGTTGATGGCGGCTGCCTCGTTGCTGGTTGGCACTCTGAAGTTCGATGGCTTGCTGATCTTGCAGGCACGCTCGGAAGGGCCGATCCCATTGCTGATGATCGAATGCTCCAGCGAGCGTGAGATCCGTGGCCTGGCGCGTTACGACGCCGAGCAGATCGCCGCAGACGCCACCCTCAGCGATCTGATGCCGAACGGCGTTCTGGCCCTCACCGTCGATCCGACTGTTGGCCAGCGCTATCAGGGCATTGTCGATCTCGACGGCGAAACCCTGTCCGACTGCTTCACCAACTATTTCGTCATGTCGCAGCAAGTCGGCACGCGCTTCAAGCTGTTCGCCGACGGCCGTCGCGCACGTGGCATGTTGCTGCAACAACTCCCCGCCGATCGCCTGAAAGATGAAGAAGATCGCGCCGCCAGCTGGCAGCACATCACCGCGCTGGCCGGCACTCTGGGCGCCGATGAGCTGCTGAGCCTGGACAACGAAACCGTGCTGCACCGCCTCTATCACGAGGAGCAGGTGCGCCTGTTCGATGTGCAGCATCTGCGCTTCAGTTGCAGCTGCTCTCGGGAACGCTCCGGCAATGCGCTGGTCAGTCTTGGGCTGGAAGATGCGCTGGCGCTGGCAGCCGAGCAGGGCGGAAAAGTCGAGATTGATTGCCAGTTCTGCAATCAGCAGTACCTGTTCGACGCGGCTGATATCGCTCAACTGTTCGCTGGCGCGGGCGTCGATACGCCGTCAGATACCCGTCACTAAAACGGTTCAGCGCAGGTAAATTCACTGCGCAATGACGGAATATCGCCGTTACGACGGGAGGACCCTACTCTTTTTGGGCTTTTCTGGCATAATCCGGCCCACTTTTTTCGCGGTAGTAGTGCACGACTTTCTACTACAAAACGTTTGGAGCACACTCGGCCACTGGCCGACGGGGAACCTCATGACGCAAGCCAATAACGCCGTGTACACCGATCTGAGTGTTGATGATCTGGTAAAAGAAGCCCTGAATCGCGGTGAAGGCGAGCTTGCCGATACCGGCGCTCTGGTTGTTCGCACCGGTCACCGCACCGGCCGTTCGCCAGTCGACCGTTTCATCGTTGAAGAGCCTTCCACCCAGGCCGCTATTGCCTGGGGCCCGATCAACCGCAAGTTCCCGGCCGACAAGTTCGATGCCCTGTGGGCTCGCGTCGAGGCCTTCAACAACGCGCAAGAGCACTTCGTTTCCCACGTGCATGTAGGTGCGGCGGAAGATCACTACCTGGCCGTGAAAATGACCACGCAGACTGCCTGGCAGAACCTGTTCGGTCGTTGCCTGTTCATCAACCCGGCCCAGTACAACCCGGCTGGCCGTGAAGAATGGCAAGTGCTCAACGTCGCCAACTTCGAGTGCGTGCCTGAGCGTGACGGCACCAACTCCGACGGTTGCGTGATCATCAACTTCGCGCAGAAGAAAGTGCTGATCGCCGGCATGCGTTACGCCGGTGAGATGAAGAAAGCCATGTTCTCGGTGCAGAACTTCCTGCTGCCGGCCGCTGACGTGCTGCCAATGCACTGCGCTGCCAACATCGGCGAAGACGGCGACGTGACCCTGTTCTTCGGTCTGTCGGGCACCGGTAAAACCACCCTGTCGGCCGACGAAAGCCGTTACCTGATCGGTGACGACGAACACGGCTGGGGCGAGGGTGTGGTGTTCAACATCGAAGGCGGTTGCTACGCCAAGTGCATCGACCTCTCCGAGAAGAACGAGCCGGTCATCTGGAAAGCCATCAAGCACGGCGCGGTGCTGGAAAACGTGGTTATCGACGACGCCAAGCACGCCGACTACGCCGATGTCAGCCTGACCCAGAACAGCCGCGCCGCCTACCCGCTGGAGCACGTTGCCAAGCGTTCCGAGAAGAACCTGGGTGGCGAGCCAAACGCAGTGATCTTCCTGACCTGCGACCTGACCGGCGTACTGCCGCCAGTGTCGATCCTCAACGAAGAACAAGCGGCCTACCACTTCCTGTCCGGCTACACCGCGCTGGTGGGCTCGACTGAAATGGGTTCGGGCAGCGGCATCAAGTCGACCTTCTCCACCTGCTTCGGCGCACCGTTCTTCCCGCGTCCGGCTGGCGAATACGCCGAACTGCTGATCAAGCGCATCCGCGGCTTCGGCTCCAAGGTCTATCTGGTCAACACCGGCTGGACCGGCGGCGGCTACGGCGTCGGCCAACGCTTCAACATCCCGACCACCCGCGCAGTGATCGCCGCGATCCAGAGCGGCGCACTGATCGGTGCCGCCACCGAGCACCTCGACACCATCAACCTCGACGTGCCACTGGCCGTTCCGGGCGTCGACACCAACCTGCTCAACCCACGCAACACCTGGGCTGACAAGGCAGCGTACGACGAGGCAGCGAAAGCACTGGCCGGTCTGTTCATCGAGAACTTCAAGAAGTTCGAAGTGAGCGACGCGATCAAGGCGGCTGGGCCGAAGTTGTAAGTAGCGGTTTGCAGTGAATAAAAAACCGCCCTTTGGGGGCGGTTTTTTATTTCCGATCTGAAATGCAGCTTGGTTGGACTCAAAGACGTGGCTTGCCCTGGCTATGTGTCAATCAGCCAGTGCACTCAGCACATGGACAGGATCGTTATGAATGGCCTTGAGTAGTGCTTTGGCCGGGCCAGTCGGCTGACGACGACCTTGCTCCCAATTGCGTAACGTTCCCAATTGGACATCGATCAAGGCTGCGAACTTTGCCTGCGTCATTCCCGTCGCTTTGCGAATCTGTTTAACCTGTAATGCATCCACATGGAATTCGCGGGACGGCTTTTTTTCACCCCGAAGAATCTCATCCATTTCCTGCACGCTTTCCATCAGCTCATCAAAAAACTTGCTCATGGTTACCTCCAGTTTCCAATCATGGCCTTCAGTGCTTTCCGTTCGTCATGGGTAAGATCCTGCTGCTCGTTTTTTGGATAAATCATCAACAACGCGATCTGTGATGCTGAAACGAAGTGGTAGTAGATAACCCGTGCGCCACCCCGTTTTCCATGGCCTTTGGAGGCGACTCGTGCTTTACGCACCCCGCCGGTTCCTTCGATTACATCGCCAATAGACGGGTTTGCGACCAACTGCTTTTGAAAGGTGGCGTAGGCATCGTCGTCCAGTAACTCTCTTACTCGGCGGGTGAAGACTGAAGTCTCAATAAAAATCATGGTCAATGTACGCCAGTGACTTACTTTCAGGCAATGCTGAAGTGTTGATAACGATGACTGGTGCCTGGTCGCCGACAGATGATGGCGGCGATCAGGCTGCTCGCCTTAGGCAGGGGCTTTCCAGTTGAGCATCTGTGTCTGCGCGACTTGCAGCAGCTCGCAGCCGTCCTGTCAGCAGGTACAGAGCGTGGGTGATGTGGGTGTCGCTGATCAAAGCAGCGACACCCACGACTATAGGTTCGCACCACCACCTCGCGATAGCCGACAAGGCATCGCGTGAAGTAGGAACGGGACGAACAAAGCGCCAGACGTTGCTACCGATTGTTCAACGCCTTTCAACGCAGATGCTGGTAACCGGAAATATCCAGCAGGCTTGTGGTCAGTCCGGTTGCCGGGCGGTAGATCGTGCCTTTGACTGCTGAAAACGGCACGCCTTTGCTGCCCAGCGAGACAGAGCGCTCGCCTTTGTCCAGCTCGGTGAAATAGGTGTAGGACTGGCTGTGCATCTTCTTGTAGCGGGCCTCGTCGCTGACGATGGCGCCAGTGAGGGGCAGCAGATCGGCATCGGTCAGATTGAGGGTTTTGCTCAGTGGCACGCCCCAGCGCTTGAGGCAGGTCTCGGCGAGATGGCGAACGATGCGGCCGGGTTCGATCAGCGCGTTGAGGTCGCTGCTGTTGATGGGCTCGCCGCCGAGCGCCGTGGCGTTGCCAGCGAGGGTGGCGTGGCGGCCGGCCATTGGATAGATCGAGGTTTTGGTGCCAGTGGCGGTTTGCGGGATCACGCAGCCGAAGCCTTTTGAGCGCTCGTCGCGGGCATAGAACGCGATGTATTCCTTGACGTTGGATTGGAGTTTGACGCGGTTTTCCTGAAAGTTGCCGATGCCCGGAACTGGATCAATGGCAAAGATGTTCACCGGAATATGTTTGAGTGCAGGATCCTTGTACATTGCATTGGCGAGCATATGGCAACTGATGCCGCCCCGGCTCCAGCCGACAAGATTGACTGTGGTTGGAATAATACCGTCCTTGCGGAAAGTCTTGATGATCTGTTCCTGTAACTTTTGTTGGGTGATACTGCGGTCGCCATAGTTGTATTTGCGCCAGAGCCACGAGCCCTCGACTTTTACATCGTCAATGGGAATGCCGGCGCTTTTGAGTCGGTTATATTCCTTCTCGGTCAGTTGTTGCCGTTGCCAGTCGCACTTGCCTTTGATGATATTCACAGCGTGCTGGACGTTTTCCTCCCAGCCTTTACCAAACAGCGTTCCGGATAGCCCGTATTCCTTGGTTTTGGTGAACAGATCATCGGCCTGCAGGTTGCCGCTGCCAGGCCCGTCGACCACGATCCATTCAGCGAACTCACGGCCGGTGTGGTGTGCAGCGAGTGTGGATACAACTTCGCCGTCCCAAAAACTTTTATGATTGATATCGAATTTGTTGGAGCCGGTACCGCAAAAGAAAATGGTTAAAGTTGTCATGCTTTTGCTCTTTCGAGTGAATAAGAGCAGTCACGTTAGTTTCAGAGGGTTGTATTGATAAACGGTTTGGTTGTTTCTGCGTTTGTAAGTTCTGAGAATTGCCTTGATTGTATGGGGCCGTGTTTTTGCAGAGCGCCTGTAGTGCAATTAATATCTGCAACGCGTCAAATCGCTGATCCGATGTATCATTTCGAATTGATTGGATCCCGACCTTTTCTCGACTCGCTGAAATCGCCCGCTAGGCTTTGGGCATGGCAGCAGTCAAAGGAGTGACAGTAAATGCACCACACCCTGGAACAGGTTTTTGGTTATCCACAGTTTCGCCCCGGTCAGGAGGCCGCTGTCAGCGCGGTGCTGGCGGGGCGATCCGCGGCGGCGATCTTTCCCACCGGCTCCGGCAAATCGCTTTGCTATCAGCTGCCGGCGCTTTTACTGCCACACCTGACATTGGTGGTTTCGCCGTTGCTGGCGTTGATGCAGGATCAACTGGCGTTTCTCAAGCGCCACGGTATCTCCGCGGGCAGCATCGATTCGGCACAAAGCCGTGAGGATGCCAACGACGTCATGGCCCGTGCGCGTTCGGGTGAATTGAAGATTCTGATGATTTCCGTCGAGCGTCTGAAAAACGAGCGGTTCCGCAACTTCTTGCAGCAGGTGCCGATCTCGTTGCTGGTAGTCGACGAAGCTCACTGTATCTCGGAATGGGGCCACAACTTTCGGCCGGACTACCTGAAATTGCCGAACTACCAGCGCCAGTTCAACATCCCGCAGGCCTTGCTGCTGACCGCCACGGCGACACCAAAAGTCATCGCCGACATGCAGGCCAAATTCGCCATTGCTCCGGACGATGTAGTGACCACCGGTTTCTATCGGCCCAACCTCAACCTCCTGGTCGAGCCTGTACGCGGTCAGGACAAACGTCGGCGTCTGGTCGAATGGATGAGCGAGCGTCCCGGGCAACCGAGCATTGTCTACGTGACGTTGCAGAAGACCGCCGAGCACATCGCCGAGCATCTTCAACGCAACGGAATCCAGGCCGAGGCATACCACGCAGGTTTGCCCCACGATCAGCGTGAAGACATTCAACGCCGCTTCATGGTCGGGCAGTCCAATTGCATTGTCGCCACCATTGCCTTCGGCATGGGCATCGACAAGAGCGACATCCGTAACGTGGTGCATTTCGATCTGCCCAAATCCATCGAAAACTACAGCCAGGAAATCGGCCGCGCCGGGCGTGACGGGCAGCCTTCGGATTGCCTGGTACTGGCGAATCGCGACAGCCTCAATGTGCTGGAAAACTTCGTCTACGGCGATACGCCCGAGCGTGATGGAATTCGTTATGTGCTCGAAGAGCTCAATGCCTCAGTTCCGGAAGGACAATGGGAGTTTCTGCTTGGGCCACTCTCGGATCAGAGCAATATTCGCTCGTTGCCGTTGAAGACTTTGCTGGTGCAGTTGGAGCTGCGAGGTCTGATTGCGCCGCGTTACGCCTATTACGCTGAGTATCGCTTCAAATATCTGCTTGAGCCTGAAGCATTGCTCCAGCGCTTCGAAGGCGAGCGCAGCGATTTCGTCGCGGCGCTCATCCGGACGTCTACGCGAGCACGCACCTGGGCCACGGTAGATTTCGAGGCGATGTACTCGCAGTATTCCGCCGAGCGCAATCGAGTGGTGACAGCGCTGGATTACTTCCAGGAAAAGGGCTGGGTCGAGCTTGAGAGCAAGCAGATGACCGAGGTCTACAATCTGCTGCAAAGTGATTTTGACAGCGACGCCCTCAGCGCTGAGCTCCACGAGTATTTCACTCGCCATGAACGGACTGAGGTGGCGCGAATTCACGCCATGCTTGACGTGTTCGCCACCGAACGCTGTCTGGGTTATCGCTTGGCCGAGTATTTCGGAGATCACAATGCCCCTCAGCGATGCGGCCATTGTTCGGTATGTCATGGCCGGGTTGCGCGGTTGCCTGAGCCGCCAGTGTTGCCGCCGCTTGTGGATAAAAATTTCGCGCAATTGTGCGGTGAACTTATCCACAGGCATGAGCAGCACACAGGCAAGCTTCCGACGGCCGAGCGCCTGACGCGGTTCCTCTGCGGAATCAGCGTGCCGTTGTTCACCAAACTCAAGGCGCGGGCGATACCGGGTTTTGCTGCGTTGGAAGAGTACCCTTACGCGCAGGTACGCGATTGGGCGCAAGAGCACCTCTGACCCCTGTAGGAGCTGCCGAAGGCTGCGATCTTTTGATGTTGATTTTTCATGATCAAAAGATCGCAGCCTTCGTCAGCTCCTACGTCAAGTGTCATCAAGCGGGGACTCTATCCATCCGCTGAATGTCGATCATCACGCTAATAAACTTCAAAAAGCGCTGCTGCCTGACTAAGGTTGGATTCTGTCTTCGGGCCACCCACAAGAGAACAACATGAGCCAGACATCCTTCGATATTCAGCAGGCGGCGGTAATCGGTGCGGGCACCATGGGCCGCGGCATCGTCATGTGTCTGGCCAGTGCCGGCGTGAGCGTGCAGTGGGTGGACAACAATCCACAGATGCTCGAGCAAGCGCTGACAACGGTCGCCGAGACTTATGCCCACAACGTGCGTCAGGGTCGCATCGATCAGGCCGAGGCGGATGCGCGAATTGCTCGTGTGTCTGCGGCGGCGGATTACGCGGCGATCCGCAATGTCGACTTGGTGATCGAAGCGGTGTACGAAAACCTCGAGCTGAAGCAGAAGATCTTTCGCGAACTCGATGGCCTGCTCAAACCTGAGGCTCTGCTGGCGAGCAATACCTCGGCGCTGGATATCGACGCGATTGCCGCCGCAACCCGGCGCCCGGCACAGATACTGGGCCTGCATTTCTTCAGCCCGGCGCACATCATGAAACTGCTGGAGATCGTGCGAGGTGCGCAAACGTCACCAGCTGCGCTGGAGGCCGCGCTGGCTCTCGGCAAACGCATGGGCAAGGTCAGCGTGGTGTCGGGCAACTGCCATGGTTTCATCGGCAATCGCATGCTGCATCCGTATGTACTTGAAGCGCGCAAGATGCTCCTCGAGGGCGCTTATCCACACCAGATTGACGCCGCGCTGCAAGGCTTCGGCTTCGCCATGGGGCCGTTTCGCATGTACGACGTGGTCGGCATCGATCTGGAGTGGCGTGCTCGGGAGCTCGCTGGTAAAGGGCAGGATGCACCGCAGGTTCAGATCGATAACCGTCTGTGCGAAATGGGCCGGTTCGGGCAGAAGTCTGGTAACGGCTACTACCACTATGAGCCGGGCAGTCGCCAGGCCGAGCATGATCCCGAGGTCGATGCATTGGTGCTGCGGGTCAGCGAAGAGCTGGGTTTCCAGCGTCGCGACATCGGCGCCGAAGAAATTCTTGAGCGCTGTTTGCTGGCACTGGTCAACGAAGGCGCGAAGATCCTGCAGAAAGGCATCGCCGGCTCGGCCCATGACATTGATCTGGTATATTTGAACGGTTATGGTTTTCCAGCAGAGAAGGGCGGGCCAATGGCCTGGGCAGATCAGCAAGGGCTGGCGGATATTCATCAGCGCTTGCTGGCGCTGGAGACGCGCCAGGGCGACCAGTGGAAGCCGGCGCGGTTGATTGGCGAGCTGGCGGCGCAGGGGAAGGGGTTTGCTGATCGCTGACACTTGTCGGCCGTGCTGACGTCTTCGCGAGCAGGCTCGCTCCCACAGACTATCGCGTTTCAATGTGGGAGCGAGCCTGCTCGCGAAAGCTGTGCCGATATTTTGAATTAGCAAATAGCCTTGGGAATCCCTGATCAATGTCCAACCCGACACCACAGCGCACCGACTATCCCCACTTCCAGCCCATCACCACACGCTGGCACGACAACGACGCCTACGGTCATGTCAACAACGTCACCTACTACAGCTTCTTCGACACGGCGGTGAACACCTACCTGATTCAGGTCGGTGGCCTGGATATTCATGACGGCGAAGTGGTGGGATTCGTGGTCAGTTCGGCCTGCGATTACTTTGCCTCGATCGCTTTTCCGGATTTGATCGAGATCGGGCTGCGGGTCGGCAAGCTGGGCAACAGTTCGGTGCAATACGAACTGGCTGTGTTCAAGGTTGGCGAAAGCGAGGCGTGTGCGGCGGGACGGTTCGTGCATGTGTTTGTCGATCGGGCTACCAATCAGCCGGTGCCGATTCCGGCAGGTTTGCGTGGGACGCTGGAGCGGCTGGTGATCTAGACGCGCAAAAAAAATCGCAGCCACAAGGGCTGCGATTTTCGTTCAAGCCTTCGCCTTAACGGTGGCGATAGTACTTGTGATGCTTGCGGTGGCCGTAGGCGTGACCGCGACCCGGATGACCACGGTCACGGTAGTAGCGACGGTCATCGTAACGGCGATCGTAGTGACGACCATCGTCGTCATCGCGGCCCATGTAGTTACCCAGCGCACCACCAGCACCGCCACCTGCGGCGGAGCCGATCAGGCTGCCGGTGGTGCCGCCGAGACTGCGGCCAACCACGTTACCGCCAGCAGCACCCAGTGCGCCGCCGATGGCCGCTTCGCCACGGCTGTGACGGTCAGCGCCGACCGCACTACCACCCGCGCCGCCCAGGGCCGCGCCGATGGTTGAACCTGTATTGCCGCCTATAGACTGACCGACGACCGAGCCAAGAACCCCGCCCAATGCGCCGCCCACGCCGGCTTCGGCGGTGCCTCCGGCAGAAGCGAAGCCACTGACCAGGCCAAGGGACAACAAGAGAATCGAGGAGAACTTCATAGAGGATGAGCCTCAAAGGGATGACGGCGCCGATCCTGAGGCTCTGCATTGGGCGTGACAATCAAAATCCGACGAATAACACGACTTGTATACAAGATTGCAAGTTACTGTTTTTTCACCGGAACTTAACCGATTTTCGCCGGTCTTTAGCTACTTCGGACAGGCCGTTTTTATGCAAAAACGGCCTTTTTTGTGGGCGGTCGAAAATCTTCGCCACGGCAGATCTGTTGCTAGGTCGATCGCTTTCGCGAGCAGGCTCGCTCCCACATTTGAAACGTATTCCAATTGTGGGAGCGAGCCTGCTCGCGAAGGGGCCGGATCTGGCTCCGCGGTTAAGCGGATTTAGCCATGATCAACCCACTTTCACTCGCCGCTTCCAGCCGGATCGCAATGAACTTGGACGTTGGCGTGTGGCTGCCATCCCCCGTACTTTCCAGCGGCACCAGCGGGTTGACTTCCGGATAGTACGCCGCCGCCTGCCCCGCAGGAATATCGAACGCCAACAATGTAAAACCTTTCACCCGGCGCTCGCGACCGTCGTCCCAGATCGACACGATGTCGGCCTTCTGTCCCGGACGGAAGCCCAGACGAATGATGTCGGCCTCGTTGGCGAACAACACGTCACGCTGGCCCTTCACACCACGATAGCGGTCATCGAGACCATAGATCGTCGTGTTGTACTGATCGTGGGAACGCATCGATTGCAGGATCAGATCCGGCACCTGGCCGGTGGCGCGGGTGCGCTCGTGGACCAGATCTTTCGGCAACTGATTGGCGCGGAAGTTGGCGCGGCCTGACGGCGTGTTCCACTTGCGGGCGCCCGCCGAGTTACCCAGATAAAAACCGCCCGGGTTCTTGATCTTGTCGTTGAAGTCCTTGAAGTTCGGGATGGTGTCAGCGATCAGTTCGCGAATGCGCCCGTAATCGGCTACCAGCCAGTTCCAGTCCACCGGTTGGCTGCCCAGCGTCGCAGCAGCAATGCCGGCGATGATCGACGGCTCCGAGCGCATCTGGTTCGACAGCGGCTGCAACTGGCCGTTGGACGCGTGGACCATGCTGAACGAGTCTTCCACGGTCACCGCTTGCGGGCCTTCGGTCTGGATATCGATGTCGGTGCGGCCCAGGCACGGCAGGATCAGCGCGTCTTTGCCGTGAGCGAGGTGGCTGCGGTTGAGCTTGGTGCTGATCTGCACGGTCAGGTCACAGTTGCTCAGCGCTTCGAAGGTGCGCGAGCTATCCGGCGTGGCCTGGGCGAAGTTGCCGCCCAGCCCGATGAACACCTTGGCGCGACCTTCGGCCATCGCATGGATTGCCTCGACCACGTTGTGACCGTTATGACGCGGCACCTTGAACTGGAAGCGACGTTCCAGGGAATCGAGGAACGCCACCGGCGGACGCTCGTTGATGCCCATGGTGCGGTCGCCCTGCACGTTGCTGTGGCCGCGCACCGGGCACAGACCGGCGCCAGGTTTGCCGATATTGCCGCGCAGCAGCATCAGGTTGGCGATTTCCTGAATGGTCGGCACCGAATGACGGTGCTGGGTGATGCCCATGGCCCAGCACATGATTACGTTCTTGCCTTTGGCGTACATGCGCGCGGCTTGCTCGATCTCGACCAGGGTCAGGCCGGACTGCTCGACGATCTGCTCCCACGAGGTGTCATCGACGATGGCCAGATACTCCAGCACGTTAGCGCTGTGGGCATTGAGGAAATCATGGTCGAACACCGCCGGCTCGCCAGCCTTCTGCGCATCGCGTTCCCATTGCAGAAGGAATTTGGCCATGCCGCGCAGTACGGCCATGTCACCGCCCAATGCCGGGCGGAAGTACGCGGTGTTGGTCGGCTTGTCGCCGTTGGTGAGCATTTCGATCGGGTGTTGCGGGTGCTGGAAACGTTCCAGGCCGCGCTCTTTCAGCGGGTTGATGCACACCACTTGAGCGCCGCGTTTCACTGCTTCGCGCAGCGGTTCGAGCATCCGTGGGTGGTTGGTGCCAGGGTTCTGGCCCCAGACGAAAATCGCATCGGCGTGTTCGAAATCGTCGAAGGTCACGGTGCCTTTGCCGACGCCGACACTTTGCGCCAACGCCACGCCGCTGGCTTCGTGGCACATATTCGAGCAGTCGGGGAAGTTGTTGGTACCGTAGGCGCGCACGAACAGCTGATACAGATACGCCGCTTCGTTGCTGGCACGACCCGAGGTGTAGAACTCGGCCTGATCCGGGCTTGGCAGATTGCGCAGGTGCTTGCCGATCAGGGCGAAGGCATCTTCCCAAGAGATCGGCTTGTAGCGATCGGATTCGGCGTCGTAGACCATCGGCTCAGTCAGGCGACCCTGATATTCCAGCCAGTAATCGCTTTGTTCCAGCAGGGAAGTGACGCTGTGCTTGGCGAAGAATTTCGCATCGACGCGACGCTTGGTCGCTTCCCAGTTCACCGCTTTGGCGCCGTTCTCGCAGAACTTGACCATGCCGCTCTCCGGCGAATCACCCCAGGCGCAACCCGGGCAGTCGAAGCCGCCGTTCTGGTTGGTCTTGAGCATCATGCGCAGGTTTTTCAGGGCGTTGTCGCTGGTCAGCCACGCCTGGGCCACACTGATCAGGGCGCCCCAGCCGCCGGCGGCACCTTTGTAAGGCTTGTAGCGCGGGACAGGTTTCTGGTCGGCTTGATGATGTTGGCTCACGCTTGATTCTCCATCGCGGGGCTGTACACCCGCGGCGCACTTTTCTGCGGCAGGTGGATGAGATTGAGGTTGTGGCGCCGGGCCCATTGCACGGCCAGGCCGGTGGGTGCCGACAGGCTGACCAGGGTCTGGATCCCGGCACGCAAGACTTTCTGGATCAATTCAAGGCTGCAACGGCTGGTGACAATCGCCAGGCCGCCTTCGGTGGAAATCTTCTGGCGTATCAGTCCGCCGATCAGTTTGTCCAGCGCGTTATGGCGGCCGATGTCTTCGCGGCCGAGCAGCAATTCACCGCTGGCATTCATGAACACCGCCGCATGCACCGCTCCGCAGTGCTGGCCGAGCGGCTGGAACGCGCCGATGCGCTGGCGCAAACCGTCGAGCCATTCGATCGGTGGCAAGGCTGCGCCCGCCAACACTTTGAGATCGGGCAACGCCTGTTCAACCGCTTCGACGCCGCACAATCCGCAACCGCTGGTGCCGGCCAACTGCCGACGCTGTTGCTTGAGGTTCCAGAACGCACGGTTAGCGATGGTCACCTGCGCGTATTGCGCCGAGCCTGAGCCTGTCAGTTGCAGATCGTAGATATCGCTGGCGTCCTCGATGATGCCGCTGCCGAGGCTGAAACCGACGATGAAGTCTTCAAGGTCGGTGGGCGTCACCAGCATCACTGCCTGACTGATGCCGTTGTAGGCGATCGCCAACGCGACTTCCTCGGCCAGCGCGGTGCTGGCCGATGCCTCAAGGGGTAAATCGCTGTAGCTGTAGGTCTGGCTGGCGGCAGGCGCGGGCGTTTCAATTGCTGGCGCCGCGCAGGCTGGGCGCTTGGCGTTCATGGCATCACCGACGGTTTGATCTAGGTCAAGACTAGGCGCGGCAAGTTGTCGCGTCTAATCGCTATTACCGATCTACCGATAGATGCCGTCGATCAAGCGTCTTTTGGCGATTTCTGATAAAGCGCGAAACAAGCTTCCGCCAGCGCTGAACGCGGCGCGCCCCGGCGCATGATCAGCCCCAGCGGCGCGAGGGTGTGGGCGTTCTCGATCGGTTGCAGGCGCAGGTGATCGGCGAGGGTTTCCGCGCCGCCGTCCAGGGGCATGATTGCGCAGCAAAAGCCGCCGTGGACTGCTTGCAGCAGTTGATGCACGGCGTCGGTTTGCAGCAGCGGTTGCGGGGTCAGGCCGCGGCTGTGGAAGTTGTGGTCGATGGACTGGCGAAAGTGCATGCCGCTGGTGAGCATGCACAGCGGCAATTCGATCAGCGATTCCCAGCTCAGGGGTGCTTCGCCGAAACTGAAAGAGCGCTCGTCATAGAGCAGGCCCATGCGCGTCTCGTTAAAGGCCAGCGAATCGAAGCGCTCGCTGTCCAGGCGCTCCAGATACGACACGCCAATGTCGATGCGGTTGTTCGCCAAGTGTTCGAGCACCTGCTCGGAGCTCAGCGACGACAGTTCGAAGCGCAGGTCCGGGTGCGCCGCATGCAGACGTTGCATCAGCGGCAAGGGATCGAAGCTCGACAGCGGCACCACGCCCAGGCGCAGCGTACCGATCAGGTTGCCGCGACAGGCCGCCGCTTCCGCCTGCAAGCCGTCGTAAGCCGCCAGCACCGTACGCGCCCACGCCAGCACGCGTTCGCCCGGTGCGGTGAAGCCTTCAAAGCGCTGGCCGCGATTGACCAATGGCAGGTCGAGTTCTTCTTCGAGGCTGCGCAAGCGCATCGACAGGGTCGGCTGGGTGATGTGGCAGCGCGCGGCGGCCTGGCCGAAATGGCGGGTTTCGTCGAGGGCGATGAGGAATTTCAGTTGCTTGATGTCCATCTTCGCTCCGGGCGGTTGGCGGGGTGTGGCGATTCTACCGTCTGCGGCGCGGCAGCGTCATTGGTCGGACTGGAACCGGGTTTGGCCAGGGTGGTCTAGGCTTGGACGACTGACCCTTTATTACATGGAGTGAATGCAATGAGCCTTTTGAGTTTTGTCAAAGAAGCCGGTGAGAAACTGCTTGATCTGTTGACTCCCGGAAACGCCAATGCCAGCGAGCAGTTGAAGGAACATATCAGCAAGGTCGGACTGGGCAATCCCAATGTGCAGGCGACCGTGGATGGGGACAAAGTGACAATCACCGGTGAGGTGGCGAGTCAGGAAGAGAAGGAAAAGATTGTGCTCGCGGTGGGCAACATTGCTGGCGTGGGCAGTGTGGATGATCAGATCACCGTGACCGGGCCGGTGGTGGTTGCGGCAGAGTTTGTCGAGGTCAAAGCAGGTGACACGCTCAGTGCGATTTCCCTGCGTGTCTATGGCAATGCCAACCAGTACGAGAAGATTTTCGAAGCCAACAAACCGATGCTCAAGGATGTGAACAAGATTTATCCGGGGCAAAAGCTGCGCATTCCAAAATAACGCGCTGCCCATGTAGGAGCTGCCGCAGGCTGCGATCTTTTGACTTTGACTTTAAAAAACGCAAATCAAAAGATCGCAGCCTTCGGCAGCTCCTGCAGGGATCAGAGTCCGGCAATGAGATCGCGGTAGTCTTCGACTGCGGCAAATTCTGCCGTGTCCTTCGGCCCTTTGCGGCTGTCCGGTTCCTTAACCGCGAGCAGATGCGCCACGCCAAAATCCCGTGCACTGCGCAGGATCGGCAAGGTGTCGTCGATAAACAGGCTGCGCCCCGGATCAAAACCGATGTCCGCCTGCAAGGCATCCCAGAACTGCGGGTTCTCCTTGGGATAACCATAGTCGTGCGAGCTGATCAGCCGCTCGAAGTATGGTGCCAGTTCGATCCGTCCCAGTTTCAACGACAGCGAATCGCGGTGCGCGTTGGTGATCATGATCACCCGTTTGCCGGCGCGTTTGATTGCGTCGAGAAAGGTATCGGCATCCGCGCGCAGGGCGATCAAGTGGGCGGTTTCCTGTTTCAGTTCACGCACCGACAATTTCAGTTCCGCGCTCCAGAAATCCAGGCAGTACCACTGCAACTGGCCGGCATGGCGCTCGAACAATGGCTGCAATTCCAGCTCGGCCATGGCCCGGCTGATGCCGTGCAGTTCGGCGTAGCGCTGGGGCAGGTGCTCGAGCCAGAAATGGTTGTCGAAGTGCAGATCCAGCAGCGTGCCGTCCATGTCGAGCAGAACGGTATCGATGTCGGACCACGGTAAAGAAGGCATGGCAACGTCTCGAACGGTGAAAAGATATCCGACGCAAACAATCGGGAAAGCCGCGTTATAGTAGCGCGTTCACGCCAAGGAGCTTTGCATGCGCCAGAAACCCACCGTACTCGCCCGCGAGATCGTCGCCACCAGTCGCCTGTTTCGCGTCGAAGAACTCAAGCTGCGATTTTCCAATGGCGTGGAGCGCACTTACGAGCGTCTGGTTGGCAAGGGCGCTGGCTACGGCGCGGTGATGATCGTCGCGATGCTTGATGCCGAACACGCGGTGTTGATCGAGGAATACTGCGGTGGCACCGACGAATACGAACTGTCTCTGCCCAAAGGCCTGATCGAGCCGGGCGAGGACGTGCTGGCGGCGGCCGAGCGGGAACTCAAGGAAGAGGCCGGTTATGGCGCGCGTCAACTGGAACATCTGACCGAGCTGTCGCTGTCGCCCGGTTACATGAGCCAGAAGATCCAAGTGGTACTGGCCACCGATCTCTACGAAGAACGGCTGGAAGGCGATGAGCCGGAGCCGATGCGGGTCGACAAGGTCAACCTGCGCGAACTGTCGGCGCTGGCGCTCAATCCGCAATTCACCGAAGGCCGCGCATTGGCGGCACTATATTTGACCCGTGATCTGCTGAGCCAGCGCGGGGTGTTCAGCTATGAGTGAGACGTCGATGAGTTTTCCCCATCCGCTGATGGCGCCAGTGGTTGAGCTGGCATTGCAGGCTGGCGAGGCGATTTTGCCATTCTGGCGTGCAGGCGTTGAAGTCACGGCCAAGTCCGATGATTCGCCGGTGACAGCCGCCGACCTGGCTGCGCATCACCTTATCGTTGCGGGGCTGACGGCCCTTGATCCGAGCATTCCAGTGCTGTCCGAAGAGGACGCCGATATCCCGCAGAGCGTGCGCGCCGGTTGGCAGCGCTGGTGGCTGGTGGATCCGCTGGACGGTACCAAGGAGTTCATCAGCGGTAGCGAGGAATTCACCGTCAACATCGCGCTGATCGAAAATGGCCGGGTGGTATTTGGTGTGGTGACGATGCCGACCAACGGTCGTTTTTACGTCGGCGGTGCCGGATTTGGAGCCTGGCGTGGCGACGAAGGTGGTACGCCGACGGCGATTCAGGTGCGTGATGTGCCTGCACCGGGCGAGGCGTTTACTGTGGTGGCCAGCCGTCGCCATTCAAGTCCCGAGCAAGAGCGTTTGCTGGCCGGGTTGAGCGCCAGTCTTGGTGAGTTGCAACTGGCCAATATCGGCAGTTCCTTGAAGTTCTGTCTGTTGGCCGAAGGTGCTGCCGACTGCTATCCGCGACTGGCGCCGACTTCGCAGTGGGACACGGCGGCAGCTCAGGGCGTGCTGGAAGGTGCGGGGGGCGAGGTGCTGGATTTAAAGGGTGAAACGTTCAGTTACCCTGCGCGGGAATCGCTATTGAATGAGTTCTTTCTGGCGCTGCCGGCGAAGGCTGCATGGCGAGCCCGGTTGTTGGAGCTGGCCCGAGGCTAACTGCCTGATCCGCAATTCCCCTCACCCCAGCCCTCTCCCCCAGGAGAGGGAGCCGACCGAGTTGTCTGGCGCCATGCATCGACCTGGAGAATCGAGTCGATTGTGGATTCCGCGAAGCAGTTTCAGGTCGACGTAAATCTGTAGCATCCCCGTATCGGTTCCCTCTCCCCCAGGAGAGGGAGCCGACCGAGTTGTCTGGCGCCATGCATCGACCTGGAGAATCGAGTCGATTGTGGATTCCGCGAAGCAGTTTCAGGTCGACGTAAATCTGTAGCATCCCCGTATCGGTTCCCTCTCCCCCAGGAGAGGGAGCCGACCGAGTTGTCTGGCGCCATGCATCGACCTGGAGAATCGAGTCGATTGTGGATTCCGCGAAGCAGTTTCAGCTCGACGTAAATCTGTAGCATCCCCGTATCGGTTCCCTCTCCCCCAGGAGAGGGAGCCGACCGAGTTGTCTGGCGCTATGCATCGACCTGGAGAATCGAGTCGATTGTGGATTCGGCGAAGTAGTTTCAGGTCGACGTAAATCTGTAGCATCCCCGTATCGGCTCCCTCTCCCCCAGGAGAGGGAGCCGACCGAGTTGTCTGGCGCTATGCATGGACCTGGAGGATCGAGTCGATTGTGGATTCGGCGAAGCAGTTTCAGGTCGACTTAAATCTGTAGCATCCCCGTATCGGTTCCCTCTCCCTCGGGAGAGGGCTAGGGTGAGGGGCTGTTGATCTTCAACGGTGCAAAACGTACTGCCCGGTAAATCTAACCGCCTCGTCCTCACTTCCCGCATTCAGTATCCGCGTATCCAGCGTCAGCCGCGCCCGCCCATATCGCCGATACATCGCCACAAAGCGCTTCCACACCGCCGCATCCGGCGCCGGGCAGATGGCCACGGCGTCCCCGGTCACCGGCAGCGGATAACTGATCTGTCCTTCCTGAATGACGATATGTCCGTCGGCAATCCCTTCTTCCTTCAAACGTAAATGCAACCAGCCCCAACCGGCCAGCACCGCGCCGCAGTAGAGGCTGCCGCCAAACATGGTGCTCTTGTGATTGACGTTGGGCGCAAGCGGCAGGTGCAGGCTCAATTGCTGCTCACGCCACTCAAGCACTTCGAGGCCCATCTCGGCGGTCAGCGGAATGTCGTGATGCAGCACCGTTTGCAGGTATTCGCTTGCGCTGCTCATTCGTGGTCTTCCCCGTGGCTGCTGTCGCCGAAATTCAGACCGTGTTTGCGCAGCTTGTCATGCAGGGTCTTGCGCGGAATACCCAAGGCTTCGGCGAGGCTGCGCACCGAGCTGTGCGAGCGCGCCAGTTCAGCGGCTATCAACGATTTTTCGAAGTTTTCCACTTGCTCGCTGAGGCCGCCACTGACCACTTCTACCGGCGTGCCGCCGCTGCCATCAGCGCTGTTGTCCAGTGCCAGTTCAAGCCCGAGGGCGAAGCGTTCGGCGGCATTTTGCAGTTCACGCACATTGCCCGGCCAGGTGTGGCGCAGCAGCAGGGCGCGGTGTGCCGGTTGCAGTTCGTGGGGGGGCAAGCCGTGACGGGCGCTGGCTTCATCGGCGTAGTGCTGGAACAGCACCAGTGCGTCTTCGCCCCTTTCGCGCAGCGGCGGGATGCGCAGCGGTGCGACGTTGAGGCGGTAATACAAGTCGGCGCGGAAGCGACCCTGATCCGCCGCTTGGCGCAGATCTTCCTTGGTCGCGGCGATGACGCGGATGTCCAGCGGGATCAACTGATTGCCGCCCAGGCGTTCAACAACGCGCTCCTGCAGCATGCGCAGCAGTTTCACTTGCACGTCCATGCTCATGCTTTCGATTTCGTCGAGAAACAGCGTGCCGCCGTTGGCGAATTCGAATTTGCCGATGCGGCGTTTTTGCGCCCCGGTGAAGGCGCCGGGTTCGTGACCGAACAGCTCGCTTTCCACCACCGATTCCGCCAGCGCGCCGGCGTTGATCGCCACGAACGGACCGTTGCGGCGGCTCGACAAGTCGTGCAGCGCGCGGGCAACCACCTCTTTGCCAGCGCCGGTTTCGCCGAGGATCAGCACGTCAGCCTTGGTCGCCGCCAGCGCACCGATCTGCTCACGCAGACGCAGCATCGGCGTCGAATGGCCGACCAGTCGCGCGCTCAATTCGTTGCGGTCGCTCAAGGCCAGACGCAGGCTGCGGTTGTCCAGCACCAGCCGCCGTAGCGCGAGGGCGCGACGGACGCTGTCGAGCAGCGCATCGCTGGCAAAGGGTTTTTCCAGAAAATCGTAAGCGCCGGCGCGCATCGCCTGCACTGCCAGCGGTACGTCGCCATGGCCAGTGATCAGCAGCACCGGCAGCTCCGGATCCTGTGCATGCAACTCGCTCAACAGTTCGAGGCCGTCCATGCCCGGCATGCGGATGTCGCTGACCACCACCCCCGGCCAGTCACGCTCAAGTTGCGCGGCCAGGCCCTTGGCTTCGGACAGCGGCAGGATTTTCAGGCCGGCCAGGTCCAGCGTCTGGCCGAGGGCCTGGCGCAAGTGCGGATCGTCGTCGATCAACACTACCTGGATGCGATTGTCGATGGTCATGCACTTCGATCCTCGGACGGTTGCAGGCTGACTCCGGGCGCACCGGCGCGCAGGCGCAGGGTGATCAGGGCGCCGCCTTGCTTGTGGTTGGCGAACGACAGCTCGCCACCAAAGGCGCGCATCAGCGTTTCACAAATGGCCAGCCCCAGACCCAGACCCTGGGTGCGGGTCTTGGTGGTGTAAAAGGGCTCGCTGGCGCGGCCAAGGGCTTCCATGCAGAACCCGGGGCCGTTGTCGCGAATGTACAGATTGACGCCGTCGGCGGTGGCTTCGGCACTCAGCCACAATTTGCGCGGCGGGCCTTTTTCGGTCAGCGCATCGAGGGCGTTGGCCAGCAAATTGCCGAGCACCTGGCGTAATCGGGTTTCGCCGGCCTCGACCCACAGCGTCGCGGCGGGCAAGTCGCGAATCAGTTCGACCTCCATGCTGCGCCGACGTTTGGCCAGCAATGCCAGCGCATCGTCCAGCGCCGGTTGCAGGGCGACGCTTTCCGGTGCGTGACGATCGCGGCGGGCGAAGGCGCGCAGGTGGGCGATAATCGAGGCCATGCGCCCGGTCAGTTCGCTGATCAGCTTGAGGTTGCCCCGGGCGTCCTCGGTGCGCTGATGATCGAGCAGCACTTCGGCGTTTTCCGCATAGCTGCGAATTGCCGCCAGCGGCTGATTGAGTTCGTGACTGATGCTTGCCGACATGGTCCCCAGCGCCGACAGTTTGCCGGCCTGGACCAGATCGTCCTGGGCGCGCACCAGCTCCTGCTGCGCGTGCTCGCGCTCAAGCACTTCCTGTTTCAAACGGCGGTTGAGGCCTTCCAGATCGCTGGTGCGCTCGGCAACCCGGCCTTCCAGTTCGCGGCGCGCCTTGGCCTCAAAGGCGATGCGCTCCAGATAGTGCCGGCGACGTTGCATCATCAAACCCACCAGCAGCATGACCACCAACAGCGTTGCGCCGCCGATCGCGACCACCGTGCGCACCGGACGATCGATCAGCGTGCGCGGGGCGAGGATGCTGACGCTCCAGCCGGTTTCGGCGATGTCGTGGGTCTGCGTCAGCCAGGCGTCCGGGCTTAGATTCAGCGGTCGGGGTTCGCGGGTCGGGTAGGGCTGGATCGCAGTGATCGCGGCGCGCTCGGTTTCGCTCAACTCGCGGGTGGAGCGGAAGCGCCATTCCGGGCGCGAGGTGAGAATGACCACGCCGTTGTGGTCGGTTACCAACAGTTGTTCCGGGGTTTTGCCCCACAGGCTTTCGGTATGGTCGAGGTCGACCTTGATCACCAGCACGCCGATGATCTTTTCGCCGTTGCGCACGGCGGCGGCGAAGAAGTAGCCGCGTTTGGCCGAAGTGGTGCCCAGCCCGAAGAAGCGCCCGAGGCGCCCGGCCATGGCTTCGCTGAAATACGGGCGGAAGGCGAAATTGCGGCCGACGAAGCTGTCGCGTTTGTCCCAGTTCGATGCCGCCAGGGTCTGGCCGGACGTGTCCATCAGGTACATGACTTCGGCGCCGGTCTGCGCGGCGATGTTTTTCAGCAGGCGATTGGCGTTGCCTTGGGTCACGCCGTCGTCCGGCGCACCAAGCACCGCGCGCAGGGCCGGCAGATCGCCGAGAATCTGCGGCAACACTTCGTAGCGATGCAGGGTGCCGAGCAGGTTGGCCACGTAAAGATCGAGGGTCTGGCGATTCTGCCCGGCAAGCTCGCTGCGGTAATAGCGTTCGGCGAGATGCTCCAGTGGCCACAGCAGCGGCGCCAGGCACAGGGCCAACAGCGCTAGGCTGCGCCAGCGAGGTCTGCGGGGAAGCGGTGGTTTCATGAGCCGATGCGCCTGAGGTAACTGGCGCATTATGCCCGGCCTCAGGCGAAGACGTCAGCGTCCTTGAGAAGCACGGCCGTCTGGTCCTTGGCCGATAGCTTCGGTGCTTCGCCCAGTTGCCAGTCGATGCCCAGCGCCGGGTCGTCCCAGCGAATACTGCGCTCGGAAGACGGGTCGTAATAATTGGTGGTCTTGTAGAGGAATTCAGCGAACTCGCTCAGCACGGCGAAACCGTGGGCGAAACCCTCCGGTATCCAAAGTTGGCGATGGTTTTCCGCCGACAGACGCACCGCCACCCATTTGCCGAAATACGGCGAGCTGCGACGGATATCCACCGCCACGTCGAGCACTTCACCTGCGGTCACCCGAACCAGTTTGCCCTGGGTGTTCTGCAACTGGTAATGCAGGCCACGCAGCACGCCTTTTTGCGAGCGCGAATGGTTGTCCTGCACAAACTGCGTTTCCAGACCGGTAGCGTCCTGAAACGCCTTGGCATTGAAACTCTCGTAGAAAAAACCACGCTCGTCGCCGAACACCTTGGGTTCGATGATCAGAACACCGGGCAGATCGGTGGTGATGACATTCATGGGGATTTCCATTGATAGGTGTGAATGGCCGACATTCTTGCGCAAAGCGCTGCGGGGCGCGAATGTTGGGTTTGAATTGGAGCGTTCATTGAAGCCGGGGGTTGCGTAACCGCCAATGCAATGGCGATATAAGCGCCTAATAAAATTTCAGGGGTCGTTTCATGCCGCTCGCCACGTTGATTCATCGCGCCAGTTTGCCCGGTCCGCAGGTTTCAGAGGCGCAGGCGCTGCAATGGCTGGCCGAATATTACGGACTTGTCGGTACGTTGCAGGCGCTGGGCAGCCAGCAGGATCTGAATTATCGCGTCGACAGTGCGCGCGGGCGCTTCGTCTTGAAAGTCTGCCGTGGCGACTACGCCCTTGTGGAGCTGCAAGCCCAGCACGCCGGCCTCAAGTATCTGACCGAGCATTCGGCGATCAAGGTGCCGCGCGTCATTGCAGCCAATAACGGTGCCGATCTGTTGTCGTTGCAAGCCAGTGGCGAAACGGTGCATGTGCGGTTGCTGGAGTACATCGACGGCCAGCCGTTGACCGATTTCGATCACCTTGGCCAGGACGTGGTCGCCGGGTTTGGCCGGCTCTGTGGCGAGATGGATCTGGCCCTGGCAGGTTTCGATCACCCGGGTCTTGAACGTACCTTGCAGTGGGACGCGCGTCACGCCAACGCTTTGATCAGTCATCTGTTGCCGGTGGTCACTGACGCGCAGCAGCGTGCGGCGATCGGCGTTGCCGCCGAGCAGGCCGAGCGCCGTTTGCAGCCGTTGCTGGACAAACTGCCGGTGCAGGCGATTCACATGGACATCACCGATGACAACGCCGTATGGGCGCGCGATGCACAGCGGCATTGGCAGTTGCAGGGCGTGATCGATTTCGGTGATCTGGTGCGCACCTGGCGCATCACCGATCTGTCGGTGACCTGTGCGGCTTTGCTGCACCACGCCGATGGCGATCCGTTTGTAATCCTGCCGGCGGTCAAGGCCTATCACGCGGTCAATCCGTTGCAGTACCCAGAACTGCAAGCGCTGTGGCCATTGATCGTGGCGCGGGCGGCGGTGCTGGTGCTCAGTGGCGAGCAACAGGTGAGCATCGATCCCACCAATACGTATAGCCGCGACAATCTCGGTCACGAGTGGGAAATCTTTCGCGTCGCGACATCGGTGCCACAGGCGCTGATGGAAGCGGCAATTCTCAGCGCCGTGGACCAGCCCCTGCCGAGTATCGAAAAAAACCAGTTCGCGCCGCTGTTGCCCGAACTGGTCGGGCGCGAATTTGCGCTGATCGATCTGGGCGTTTTGAGCCCGCACTTCGAGGCGGGCAACTGGCAGCAGCAGGGCATCGATCAGCGCTTGCTGACAGAGGCCGCAGCGGTACATGGGCTGGCGGCGACGCGTTATGGCCAGTATCGCTTGTCACGTACTCGGCCAGACTGCGCGACTGAGCCGGACACGTTCCCGTTGCATGTCGAATTGCGTGTGCCGACTGGAACCGAAGTGCAAGCGCCATTCGCCGGCGTGCTGAATCAAGCGGCAAACGGTGCGCTGCAACTCGATGGCCCACAGTTCAGCGTTCGCCTGTGGGGCGTGACGCCAGTTCTTGGCCATGGCGCGGCACTGGATCAAGGCCAGAAGCTCGGCACGGTCACGGGCCCGCTGCTTGTGCAGATGTGCCGGGGAGCAGAACTCGACGCGCCGCTGTTCTGCACGCCGTCCCGTGCATCTGCGTGGCAGGCGTTGTGCCCGTCGCCGGCGACTCTGCTAGGGCTGGCCTGCGACGCCGAGCCTGAGCTGGACGCGAAAACCCTGCTCGAACGCCGCGATGCCAGTTTTGCCCGCACGCAAAAACACTATTACGTTGACCCGCCGCGCATTGAACGCGGCTGGCGCAATCACCTGATTGATATGCACGGCCGATCCTATCTGGACATGCTCAACAACGTCGCCGTGCTCGGCCACGGTCACCCTCGGATGGCGGCGGTCGCGGCGCGGCAGTGGTCGTTGCTCAATACCAATTCGCGCTTCAACTACGCGGCGGTCGCCGAGTTTTCCGAGCGCCTGCTGAAGCTTGCACCGCAGGGCATGGATCGCGTGTTCCTGGTCAACAGCGGCAGCGAGGCCAATGACCTGGCGATTCGTCTGGCCTGGGCCTACAGCGGCGGGCGCGAAATGATCAGCGTGCTTGAGGCGTATCACGGCTGGACGATCGGTGCCGATGCGGTATCGACGTCGATTGCCGACAACCCGAAGGCCCTGGAAAGTCGCCCGGACTGGGTGCACCCAGTGCCGGCGCCGAACACTTATCGCGGCGAATTCCGTGGCGCCGATTCGGCGCCGGATTACGTGCGCAGCGTCGAGCATCATCTGCAAAAACTGGCCGAGCAGAAGCGCCAACTGGCCGGTTTCATCTGCGAGCCGGTCTACGGCAATGCCGGGGGTATTTCTTTACCGCCGGGCTATTTGCCGCAGGTGTATGAAAAGGTCCGTGCGCAGGGCGGGGTGTGCATCGCTGACGAAGTGCAGGTCGGTTACGGGCGCATGGGCCATTTTTTCTGGGGCTTCGAACAGCAGGGCGTAGTGCCGGACATCATCACCATGGCCAAAGGCATGGGTAACGGCCAGCCGCTTGGCGCGGTGATCACTCGCCGGGAAATCGCCGAGGCGCTGGAGGCTGAGGGCTATTTCTTCTCGTCGGCAGGCGGCAGTCCGGTCAGTTGCCAGATCGGCATGGCGGTGCTCGATGTGATGGAAGAGGAAAAGCTCTGGGAGAACGCCCAGGTCGTCGGCGGCCACTTCAAGGCGCGCCTGGAAGCGTTGATCGATAACCATCCGTTGGTCGGCGCGGTGCACGGCTCCGGGTTTTATCTCGGGCTGGAACTGATCCGCAATCGGCAGACACTGGAACCGGCAACCGCCGAGACTGCGTTGCTGTGTGATCGTCTGCGTGAGCTGGGGATTTTCATGCAGCCGACCGGCGACGATTTGAACATTCTCAAGATCAAGCCACCGATGGTGACGTCGCGCCAGAGCGTGGATTTCTTCGTCGATATGCTGGATCGGGTGCTTACCGAGGGCCTGTAAGCAAGGCACATCCCCTGTGGGAGCGAGCCTGCTCGCGAAAGCTGTGTATCAGTCGCCACATGCGGTGACCGACACAGCGCATTCGCGAGCAGGCTCGCTCCCACATTTGTTTTTGGTCTTAAGTTCGATTTGTATCGAGTTAATTGGCGTTCTGACAGAGAGATTCTTTCTTTACAGCTTTCAAAACCGATATTTATCGGCTATAAAGTTGCCATTGCTCCGGCATGGTGATCTCTTGTCCGGTGCGCGCGTTTTCTTTTCGGTCGAATTCTTCGACCGTCAAAGCACTAGCCCGGAGATGATTCATGAGCCGTATCGTTACCGTCGCCGCCACGCAGATGGCCTGTTCGTGGGACTTGGAAGCCAACCTCGAAACCGCTGAAAGACTGGTCCGCGAAGCCGCCGCCAAAGGCGCGCAGATCATCCTCATCCAGGAACTGTTCGAGGCGCCGTACTTTTGCCAGAAGCCGAATCCGGATTACCTGCAACTGGCTACGACCGTTGAAGAAAACGTCGCCATCAAGCATTTCCAGAAAATCGCCAAAGAGCTGCAAGTGGTACTGCCGATCAGCTTCTACGAACTGGCCGGGCGTGCACGCTTCAACAGCATCGCGATCATCGACGCTGACGGCAGCAACCTCGGGATTTATCGTAAAAGCCATATCCCCGACGGCCCGGGCTATCACGAAAAGTATTACTTCAACCCGGGCGACACCGGCTTCAAGGTGTGGAACACCCGTTACGCGAAAATCGGCGTCGGCATCTGTTGGGACCAGTGGTTTCCGGAAGCGGCGCGCAGCATGGCCCTGCAAGGCGCGGAGATTCTCTTTTATCCAACCGCGATCGGCAGCGAGCCGCATGACAAGACCATCTCTTCACGCGATCACTGGCAGCGGGTGCAGCAGGGCCATGCCGGCGCCAACCTGATGCCGCTGATTGCCAGTAACCGGATTGGCAATGAAGAGCAGGACGGCTACGACATCACCTTCTACGGCTCTTCTTTCATCGCCAACCAATTCGGCGAAAAAGTGCAGGAGCTGAATAAAACCGAAGAAGGTATTCTTGTGCACACGTTCAACCTCGACGAGCTGGAACACATTCGCAGCGCGTGGGGTTCATTCCGCGACCGCCGGCCGAATCTGTACGGCGCGTTGAAAACCCTCGACGGTTCCCTGGAGTCCTGATGACCACATTGAAAAGTACCCCACGCGCCGATGGCTTCTACATGCCGGCCGAGTGGGCGCCGCAAACCCAGACCTGGATGATCTGGCCGGAGCGCCCGGACAACTGGCGTCTGGGCGGCAAACCGGCGCAGGCTGCGCACGCCGCGGTGGCCAAGGCCATCGCCCGTTTCGAACCGGTGACCGTTGCGGTCTCCGCCGGCCAATACGAAAACGCCCGCGCGCGCCTCGATGTGCCGAATATCCGCGTGGTGGAAATGTCCAGTGACGACGCCTGGGTTCGCGACAGCGGCCCGACCTTCGTCATCAACAACCGTGGCGAAGTGCGCGGCGTGAACTGGGATTTCAACGCTTGGGGCGGTTTCGATGGCGGTCTGTATGCGCCGTGGAACCGTGATTCGCAGGTCGGCGGCAAGATCCTCGAGATCGAACGCAGCCCGCGCTACCGCACCGAAGGTTTCGTGCTCGAAGGCGGTTCGATTCATGTCGATGGCGAAGGCACGCTGATCACCACCGAAGAATGCCTGCTCAACCGCAATCGCAACCCGCACCTGAGCCGCGAAGAAATCGAAGCGGTGCTCAGCGACAACCTGTCCGTGGACAAGATCATCTGGCTGCCGGATGGCTTGTTCAACGATGAAACCGACGGCCATGTGGATAACTTCTGTTGCTACGTGCGCCCGGGCGAAGTGCTGCTGGCATGGACCGACGATCCGCAGGATCCGAACTACCCACGCTGTCAGGCCGCGATGCAAGTGCTGCAAAGCAGCACCGATGCCAAGGGCCGCCCGTTCACGGTGCATAAAATGCCGATTCCGGGGCCGCTGTACGCGACCGAAGAAGAGTGTGCCGGCGTCGATGCGGTGGACGGTTCGCAAGAGCGCAATCCGTCCGTGCGCCTGGCCGGTTCCTACGTGAACTTCCTGATCGTCAACGGCGGCATCATCGCGCCGAGCTTCGACGACCCGATGGATGCCCCGGCCAGGGAAATCCTGCAGAAGTTGTTTCCGCATCATGAAGTAGTGATGGTGCCGGGCCGCGAACTGTTACTGGGTGGCGGCAATATTCACTGCCTTACCCAACAGCAGCCAGCGCCGCACAAAGAGTGAGTTGAGTCGTAACAGCTTGAGTTGTTTAGCAAAACAGCGAGGCAATGATTAGCTCGCTACGCATGAAAGCAAGCCCGCAGCCCGTCAGGACCGCGGGCTTGTTTGTATCCTCCGGTCGACAATCGGCGCTCCTTGGCATAGCTCTTGTATTGCTCCTGCTGCACTAGGGAGAGAGGGGAACTTCAACAGTTCTGTCACAAAGCTTGGATAACGTAGCCGCTCATGAATGGGAGAGAGCGCTGAAATGAACGCCGAAGTGAACGTAATCAGCGAGCGGACTGTGCATCCCATGGCCGTCAACGGCGAATCGCTCCAGCTTGTCGCGCACTGGTTGAAGTCCAATGGAACGCGTCAGATCAGGGAACCTGATCCGCGCCGGATGATGATCGAGCGTTACCCCGCTGGCCTGTTCAGCGAGGCCGAGCTGGAAGCCTTGTGGGATGTGATGGAAGGATAAGAACAATAGGGATTGGTAAAAGCGCTGCCGGGATGGTGGCGCTTGTTTTGCCTGATTTTTATCCACAGGTATACAAAGGTGGGAGCGAGCCTGCTCGCGAAGACGTCAGCCCTGCCAATGACTTCATCGAATGATCCACCGATTTCGCGAGCAGGCTCGCCCCTACAATTCAGAACTCCCTGCTTAACCTCATTTTTCTGCAATAGCCCAGCAAGAAAATTACGTTTCTTAGACGTTTTTCGCCTATTTAAAGACGATTCTTGAAATTGACACACTGTTCAGGGCGCGGCTACGATTCGGCCCAACGCCTGTGGCTAACCGCCATGACTCAAAACAAGGAGCAGGCCCGCCATGACGGTCTCGCTGGCGGGTCTTTTTGTTTCGGGGTGAATACAAGAGTGCAAAAGCGCCGTTTCAGCCGTTCGACACAGCGCGTTTCAACCCGTAATAAGGAAAACAAAATGTTGAACAAGCGAATCAGTCTGATCGCACTGGGGATGTTGAGTGCTACACAGGCCATGGCTAACGACCAGGCCGAATCCAAGGGTTTCGTTGAAGACAGCAGCCTGAAAGTGCTGCTGCGCAACGCCTACATCAATCGTGATTACAAAGACGGTAACAAGGACAAGGCCGAATGGGGCCAAGCGGCCATCGGTACGTTCTCGTCGGGCTTCACTCAAGGCACCGTCGGTGTCGGCGTGGACGCTTTCGGTCTGTACGCATTGCGCCTGGACGGCGGAAAGGGCCGTAGCGGCGCCGGCGGCATCGACTTCTTCAAGCAGGAAAATGATGGTCGCGCGAACCACGACATCGCCAAGGGCGGTGCTGCGGTCAAGTTCCGTGTGTCCAACACCGTACTGACCTACGGCGACCAAATGCCGGCCCTGCCGGTGCTGAGCTACGACAACGTGCGTCTGCTGCCGGAAAGCTATACCGGTACCTTGGTCACTTCCCGTGAAATCCAAGGCCTGGAATTGAACGCCGGTCGTTTCACCGCCGAATCGCGCAAGAGCGATGAGGGCCGTGACAGCGGCGGTCTGAAGTCGATCAACGTGTTGGGCGGCAGCTATCAGTTCACCGAACACTTCAAAGGCGCGCTGTACGCCTCCGACGTTGAAGACGTCTTGAAGAAACAGTACGTGAACGCCAACTACGTGATTCCGTTCAACAAGGATCAGTCCCTGACCCTGGATTTCAACGGCTATCGCACCAAGCTGGACAGCTCGTACGTGCGCGAAAACACCGTGCCGGGCGAAAGCATCGTCACCGGTCGCGACAACAAGATCTGGAGCCTGGCAGCCACCTTCGCCACCGGCCCGCACTCGTTCACCGTGGCGCACCAGCGTTCCACTGGCGACAGCAACCTGGGTTATGCCTACGGCGGCTATCAGAAAGATCAGGGTCGTGTCGGCGACGGTGGTAACTCTATCTACCTGGCCAACTCCTACTGGTCTGACTTCAACGCCGAAGACGAACGCAGCTGGCAGCTGGGTTATGGCCTGGACTTTGGTTCGTTCGGCGTTCCAGGTCTGAGCTACAACTTCGCTTACGTGCGCGGCGACAACATCACCACGTCTACCAGCGAAGGCGGCACCGAGCGCGAAATCTTCAACCAGTTCAAGTACGTCGTGCAAAGTGGCCCGGCCAAAGACCTGAGCGTGAAGTTGCGCAGTTCGATCCTGCGCGTGTCGCAGAAATCCAGCGAGTACAACGTCAGCGGTAACGAGTTGCGCGTATTCGTGGACTACCCAATCAATATCTTCTGATGATCGATCCTTTGTAAGAGAAATGAGAAAACCCCGATTCGATCGGGGTTTTTTTTCGACGGTTTTTCAGTGAAAACCGGAAATAACCGGTGTTCTTGTCATGTAAAAGTCGTTTTTCAAGGGCTGCAGATTCCGTTTCAAGCAGAGCTTCAAATGCCTGAAATTCTTTCTCATGGACGCAAATTCTCCACCCAATAGATTAGGGCGTTCAACGCAGCGGAGAATTTGGTAATGATCGTTTTGAACAGAGAAGTGGGCGAATCGCTACGGCGCGACAAGTTTGTCAACGTCCAGGGTGGTGACTTCAATCTCTACGGTCATTTTGCCGACTTCGTCAGACTGACCAAAAGTTGGGAAAACATGGAGCCTGACAGCTACTACGGTCAGGCCGAAGCCGGCATGCGTTACCGTCGTTACAGCGACTTTGAATACAACCCGAAAACCCGCGAGCTCAAGCAACTGGAGCATCGCCCCTATGTGCAATCGAAAGAGAACAACGCTTACGTCGGTGGCGTGGTGCGGCACTTTCAAGACTTTTCCGAGGAAGTGATCTCTTCACCGGTGATGCGCAGCCTGATCGACACTGATTTCGAAGTGTACAAAAGTGTGCTGCCGGAAGAGTTGCACGATGAAATCTGGCAGTGCCAGATCCATCAGATCCGCATCGAAATCAAACCCGGTAAACAGTTGGAAATCACCCCTGAAGGTATTCACTGCGACGGCTATCCGTTCAGCGGCGTGCACTTCTGGGGGCGCAATAACGTCGAGGGTGCGGAGAGCCGTTTGTACGACACCCACAAGCAACAACTGGCGGCGACCACCTACGAGGAAATTCTCGACACCACCTACTTCCTCGATCGCGACATGCGCCACTACGTGACCCCGGCGCGCAATACCCACACCCATGCCATGGCGTACCGGCAGATTCTGGCGATTTCCTTCTCGCGGCCCGGGACCGCTTTCGACATTGTTCGCTAATCAGATCACCCCAATCGACGGCGTCGAATGCTCGACGCCGGTGGTACTGCGCCGCGCCACCGCCAAGGATGCGCAACGCATGGAGCGCTTCTTCCGCCAGTTCGACGAAGTGTCGTTCTGCGAATGGCAGGACGCCAAGTGCCTGCGCGGCGTGTTGATCCAGAAAACCACCACGGCGTATCTGGCTTTCGATGTGGATGGCGAGATCGTCGGCGCGGTGCTCGGCGGCATGCTCGGCAGTCGCGGCACGATCAACCATCTGGCCGTAAGCCCGCGTTACCGCAGTCAGGGCGTTGGCCAGCGTTTGGTCGAAGCAGCGTCGTCCGACATGAAACGGGTCGGGGTGTTGCGGATGTTTCTGTTCGTCGACGATGCTAACCTCGCGGGCAAGCGATTCTGGACCGCCCAGGGTTTTTGCGAGCCTCACGGCGAACGAACATTTGAGAGGGATCTATGAATGAAAGGTCCGGCAGCGCGCCGCTGATGGCGACTCATCAGCCGTCGCGCACGTTTGCCGAAGCCAGCCCGGTGGTCGCCGGGTATTTCACTGTGTCGTTTGTCTTCGGGCTGATGGCGGTCAACGCCGGCCTGCCGATGTGGCTGCCGGTGGCGATGTGCTTGTTCGTCTATGCCGGCGCATCGCAATTCGCCGCGCTGGCGCTGATCTCCAGCGGTGCGTCGCTGACCACCATTGTGCTGACCACTTTCCTGATCAATGCGCGGCACATGCTGATGTCGGTGTACATGGCCAAGGCCCTGCGTGCATTGGGCTTGAGCCGCATGGAGCGTTGGGCTTACGCCGGTGGCCTGACCGATGAGTCCTTCGCCTTTCATAGCGTCAAGCTCGGCACGGGCGCGCCGGTCAACGTGCGCTACCTGATCGGCTTCAACCTGTTTTGCCACACCTCGTGGGTGCTCGGCGGTTTGCTTGGCGCGGTCTGCGCGCAGTACGCGGCGCACTTGATCAAATATCAGCTCGATTATGCGCTGACGGCGATGATGCTTTACGTGCTGGTCTCGCTGTGCAACACGCGCAACAAACTGATTGCCGCAGCTGCTGCCGTGGTCTGCATGGGTGCGCTGAGCCTGATCGGCAGTTCGCCCTTCAACGTATTTATCGCGACGTTTGTGGGCTGCGGAGTGGGTGTATGCCTGACCAAACGTTCCTGATTCTGGTGGTGGTGCTGATGATGGCGGTGACCTTCCTGCCGCGCGCCTTGCCGCTGCAGATCAACACCGAACACTGGCCGCCGTTCGTGGCGCGCGCACTGGAATATCTGCCGGTGGCGATCGTCGCTGCGATCAGCCTCACGCCCCTGTTGATCAAGGACCGGCAGATTCAGCTCGATCGCCCGGAATTCTATGCCGCGATTCCGACGTTGCTATGTGCGTATTTCAGCAAAAACCTCTTTCTCAGTGTGGCGGTGGGGACGGCTGCGTACATTGCGCTCGGCTCGTTCATGTAGCGCCAGATCAACGACATCGTTCAGCGCCTGGTGGGACAACTCCGGATTGTTCACCGCCAGGCGCACTTCGAGGAAATCCTCGAAACCGGGGAAAATCGTCAGACCGTTCTTCTGAGCCGCTTCACGCGAGACCATACCCACCGCGTCCATCTGAGTGATCAACGACAGCGTCAGGGTTTCGCTGCAGGAATAAACCATACGCTGGCCGTTCTCGTGATTGCCCAGCCCGGCGTCGAGAAAACGCAAAAAGCTGTGGGAATACGGACAATCTTCCGCAGGACGCACCTGAAACTTGTTGCCCAGCAAAGTCAGCGGATCGTTCTCCTGACCGCAATGCGCACCGACCACCTGCACCTGCACCTCCGGCAGCACGATACTCGGCAGCCCCGGCCGCTGCGGGCCGATCAGCACGGCAAGGTCGAAATCTTCGTTCTTCAGCTTGCTGAGGTTTTCCATCGACTCGGCGTAGCTGAATTCCATCTGGTAGTCGGGAAACACCTCGATCAGCCGTCCGATCATGCGCCGGTTGAAGTCAGGCGACAGGGTGTTGTTCAACGCCACCTTCAACGTCCGCTGACCGGGTACCTTCAGCGCCTCGACCTTTTCTTCCATCTGTCGAGTGGCGATCAGCACTTTGTCGATGTAGGGCGTGAGCTCCGTGCCTTGTGGCGTCAGCGTCAGGCCCTTGTTGGAACGGCGAAACAAGCGGAAACCGAACTGCTCTTCGACCTTGTTCAACTGTGCGGCCAACGCCTGCACGGTCAGGCACGAATGCTCGGCTGCGGCCGACAACGAGCCGGTCTGCACGATGCGCATGAGGTTGCGTAAGGTTCTGCTATCCATGGGTAATGCCCTCTGAAGTGGGCTGGGTATTGTTGTTTACGAAACGACCGAAACGGCGCCATATGCCGGCTATATTCCTGCACCTGAGCATAGTTGTCGCGGATTTAGTAGCGAATTGATTTCCCCGCCGATGGCTGGAGGCTGACAGAGGATCGGGGTTTTTGGTGAAGTGGGGGTGATGAAGGTCAAAAAATTGCGTGGTTTTGGTGCGCGGGGAGATTCTTTCGAAGAGAAACAGCTTACATCTCCCTAGCTTTTTGCCCGCGTCATACGCAGATAGGTCTCGGGTAAAGTAACGATTTAGCTGATAGCGCCCAACAGTCAAAGAGTTGAAATGGATGTCTGGCATGCGAGCCATGGTGGTAGATAACCACCTATCAACTTCGCGTTGACCGACCAAAATCACTCCGAACACAATGCAGAGGTAGCGCTGATGTAGCTACAAAACCACGATGAGGTAATTGAAATGGCTGCACTACTGAAAACTACCGATGTGCGCTGCCGCATTGATGAGGATTTGAAAGCGCGTGCCACTGAAGTCTTGAACGCTTGCGGGCTGAGCATTAGTGACGCCATGCGACTTTTTCTGCGACAGGTTGTTGCTACTCAGGGGCTTCCCTTCGAGGTGCGAGTTCCATCGGAAAAGACGGCCCGCGCAATGATGGAAGCACGAGAAATCCGTCAGCGTTTCGACTCGATAGACGACATGCTGAGGAATGCTGATGGCGAAACAGGAGAAAACACAAAAACGCGCTGATCGACCTAAACAGTGTGCACAGACTTCTGAATTCAAGAAGTCTTGGGATCGTTATAACCGTGCCGGAAAGCGAGATATGAACGACGTTCGGAAGGTGATGGCAATGTTGTTCCTGGGGCAGCAGTTACCGGCAGAATATCTGGATCATGCGCTGACTGGAGTTGGTCTGGATTCCGCGAGTGTCATATTGGTGGCGATTTTCTGATGGTTTACTAGAACACACGTCCAGACCTGATCACGTTCGTGGATTTAGGGAGTCATTCAGAACTGTTTCAATAGCGCAGAAATACATAAGCCGGCTTAACTCGGGCTTCTTTGCGTTTGATTGTTACGATTCGTTCGTTTGTGTATCAAAACACTAAAAAATTACAGTTATGTACTAGTCTTCAGCTAAGACAAAAAATCAGGAGGCGTCTATGCCTACCTCATCCCCAGTTCTCACCCCACACGAACAACTCGACGCCCCCGAAGCCGGCCGCGTTGCGTTGAAGTTCTTCTTCAGCCTCATGGAGCATTGGGGCTGTAGCGCTGAGCAACAACGCACCCTGCTCGGTGGAGTCGGCAACACCACATTCTATAAATACAAACACCTGCCAAACATACGCCTGCCCCACGACACCCTTGAGCGCATCTCTTATCTGATGGGCATCCACAAGGCGTTGAGCATCATCTTCAGCAATAGCCGCGAGCGCACCTACCAGTGGGTCAGCAGCCCGAACACCGCGGCACCGTTCAATGGCAAAACCGCGCTTGATTACATGCTGGCGGGCCGGGTGGTCGATATCGCGGATGTGCGCCGCTACCTCGACGGAGTCCGCGGTTGAAAACTCCGCAGCTGGTCGATGTGCCATGGCCACGCGCGTATCGCATCGTCAACAGCAGCTTCCCGCCGATCGCGCTGTTCGAAGACGTCCTCGACCCCGAAGACCTTGAAGTTGCCTACGCCATCGAAGCGTTAACCAATGATCGGCTGGTCGAACAGGCCGGCGTCCTTGCCCGCGTACGTCCCGAAGATCGCCTGTCCGGCCCCGGTTCCAGCCCGGTGATGGCCGCGTTCACTCACGTCGGCAAACGCAGCCGTTTCAGTGACGGCACCTTCGGCGTCTATTACGCCGCCAGCAGCCAGAGTGCGGCCATCGCTGAAACCTGTTTTCATCAGGAACGTTTCCTGGCGGCAACACAGGAAGCTGATCTCGAACTGACCATGCGCACTTACGTCAATCAGGTGGTCAAACCGCTGCACGATGTTCGCCATGGCTTTGATCATCTGCATCAGCCTGATCCTGAGGCCTATGGCCCATCACAGCTGTTCGCGCGGCAACTGCGCGACGCCGAGTCGTGGGGCTTGCTCTATAGCAGCGTGCGGTTGCCTGGGCATGAATGCGTTGCGGCGTTTCGTCCGCCGGCGGTATCGATTCCGAAGCAGGGCAAGCACTTGCGCTATGTCTGGAGCGCAAGTGAGGGCAGAATTTCGTTTGTGTTCGAGGTCAGTCAGGTCTGAATTATCGCTTTGACTTCGTCGAGTGTTTTGCCCGGAATGACGCTGGAAGGAATTCGCGAAGAGGGCGACAAGTTGTAAACGGCAAACTCTTTGCCGACGACTTTGTCGGACATGAGTTTCAGAGATGGAAGTATTCTGGAGTGGAAATGCTGATCCAGGCCGCACGGCGAGATAGAACTTCCATCAGTCTCGTAAAAGCGCCCGGCCGACTGGTTCATGTCCGCTCCCACCAAAATCACCTTTGAAAAGCCTGCGTGATAGGCAAGTTGGAGTGCGAGATACAAGACTGTGCGGGCATCAAAAAAACCATGGGCCAGGTTTTTGCTGAACCCGATACTGCGGTTTCGACTACCCCAAACAGCGCGATTACGTACCAGATCCTGGTTGTTGCGCAGTAGCCATTCAGTGAAGGTTGGTTTGGGCGCTTTCTTGAGCAAATAGAGATCACCTGTCGGCTCAACAATCAGTTCCTGAGCCTGGTTAGCCCACACAGCTACACGCTGACTAGTGCGCATCGCATAGGCAAACAGTTCAGGTTGTTGTAGCGAAAAACTGGTATCGGTGCATGCGTAGAAAAACGGCTTTATGCCTGTTCCCATGAACATGGATATCGCACCGTTCACCGTAATCATCGGGATGTCGGCAAACTGTTCGATGGGAAAATCTTTCGCGGAGCTGCCCGAAACGATGATGAATGCAGCGCCGTGAGCGATATTTCGGCAGTCAGCAAAGTCCCTGACGTGGAGGGGACGTGGGGAGGCATTTGGCGTTCTTGATGTCGAGTTCATCGATGGTCTCTAGGTCCATGTCATGCATTCAGTCCGTTGTGCTGACGTGATGAAGCGAGATGACTCTTCCACAGCGCCGCGCTTTGTAAGTGAGTGTTGCGCTCGGCGTTAGTTCCAGTTGGCTGCTGGGCAGCCGATGCGTTGGCCAAGAACGCTCCAGTGGCTGGCGGGTTATCTGGATAGATCCAGGAGGGAAGACGGGCATGTTTTCGGCAGGCCTGAAACGCAAAAAGCCCTCGCATCAACGAGGGCTTCATATGAAGGTTTACATCAATGGTTTGTCTGGCGGCGCATCCATTACTTTCACCACATCATCGATCAGTGCCTTGCTTGGCTCGTGCAGATACTGCGAGGCATAAGCATGAAGATGAGGATCGCGCGCGACTGAAACAACAAATTTCCCAAGGCATGCTCCATGCATTTCGTCTGTCCCTACTAACGTTTATGGTGTGGCTGGTGATGTCGTGCCTGGTAGTGGAGGTATGCGCAAGGTGCGCTGCACTTGCAGCGGCATGGTAAGCGAGGCGGTATACGCATCATTTATTACAACACGCTTGCTGAAGGCCCGATTTGGTTGCTCATTGCCTACACCAAGGCAAAGCTCGACAACTTGCCCGTAGCCTTCCTCAAGCAACTGAAGGAGGAAATCAGCGATGGTCGATGAACTGGAGCAATTCCAGCAGGACTTGCTGGAATCTGTACGTCAGATGAAAGCCGGAAAGGCCGCGCGCGTAAAACAGGTGCCGCTCTCTGCGGCAGCAGAAGCACGCGCCAAGGTGGGGGTTTCACAAACTGCGTTCGCCAAACTGATCGGTGTCAGTCTGCGGACCTTGCAGGATTAGGAGCAGGGGCGCAGGCAGCCGACGGGTGCAGCGCAGACTCTCTTGCGGGTGGCAAGTCAGCATCCTGAGGCGTTGCGGGATTTGCATATTGCTTGATACAACTAAGGCCTTTGGCCTGACCTCTGCAATACGAAACGAAGCCCCTGCATTTTTGCAGGGCTTCGTTTTGTATGGCGTCAGCACTAAAATCGTAAAAAATGAATTCAGGTTGCGACTCTGTCATTTTTTGAAAAACGTGGTCTGTCCTCAATTCTGTTTCTCCGCGCAATGGCAAAAGAACAAGACCTCTGGCTTCCTCTTCCCCAAACACCATTGCGATTGCCGTTTCCAGTTATCTGGAAATCCCATAAGTTTCAAATCACCCGGTTCCCTCTGGTCCATTATTTCGGCCAAGTGAAATTTCCACTGGCTGTCTGGACTGATCAAATCGGTTAAATACGCCAGCATCGTTAGCACTATAAATAGCCGCTGCTTGGGTTGAGGCCGATCGCCAGGCGCATTTTGGATGACCCATTCTTTTGGTAAGGATGGTCGAATCGAGAGCTCTCTGTTCCATAGCCGTGAGTGGTGGGCGCAGCAGTTTCGAATGAAGGTCAGAGTGTGGAGCCAGGAGGCCAGTACTTCGAAGGGGAGATTGAATCTGCTCGCGATCGCTTTCTTGTCGACGCTTTTGCCTATGGCATTGAACATCGTGGATACCGTCCCAAGGCTAAGCTCTTCCAGAACAGCCCAGGCGGGCGGCAACTCGGGATGGGAATAGGTTGATCCGTAGAATCGAAAATAGTTATCGCGCATGCGATTTTCAATTCGCTGCTGCTGGACCTGATCAGCTCGGCTGCTCTTTTTTATACGATCAATCTCACGTTCCAGTTTGTTGCGCTCCTTGCCCAGTTGATCGCGCAGGGGCCGCAATAAATCGCCGTGTGAATATGAAGAAGAGAAGATTGACGCGTCAGCTATCCAGTCAGGCCCGTACTTAGGGCACATGTGATTGCTGATAGCCGCTCGTATGGCGACTTCGACACGTTCGATAGCATCCATGGTTATGCGTCGCAACGAGCCATCGAAGCGGTAGATGTCGACGACTGCTTTCAGAGTGCTACCAGGTTTGAATGTGTGTTCAGGGTTTGTTTCCTGAAAAGGGCGCATGTAGGGGCTCAAGCGAAACAGCGTGACCACTTCCAGGAAACGCATGGCGCGCTCGTCATTTGCGACTTGCAGGCCTCGTTGCTTTAGCAGTTCCAATTGCTGTTCTACGCTGAGGGCCGGCTTGTCGAAGGGCCTCATGTAGTTTTCTCCAGGCCAAAAAAAACCCGCACGATTTGAGCTTGCTGACTGGGTCAACCTAGGCTTGGCGGGTGTGTTGGGGTGCATTATAGGTAGGTGCAAGAGCCCTTCAATGTTGGGCTGATGTGAAATTGTAACGGGTCCAGGCGCGCGGGCAGAGTAGGGGGCTGCTGGTTGAGATAAGGCGTCGTTGGTTTTGTCGCAGCGATGCGGACCTCCTAGTGGGCTCCAAACGCCAGAAACAACAAAGCCCCTGCATTTCTGCAGGGGCTTTATTTTGTATGGTGCCGGCACCAGGAGTCGAACCCGGGACCTACTGATTACAAGTCAGTTGCTCTACCAACTGAGCTATACCGGCGTGTGGGCGACGATTATAGCGATTGGGTTGATCCTGTAAACCCCTGAATTCAGACTATTTTTGCATTCCCGGAAAATGAGGCCCTGCGTAAATTTATACGCAGCTTTTTGTACCTCACCTGCAGTGAGGCATTTATGCAGGGCGGACAGTTGAGTTTGGGCTTTCGGGACCCTGAAGTTACTCACTCGGCTTGCCCAATATTCGTCGGTTATGTCGTTTTGATTGGCACCTTATGCACAACTGAGGGGCGCTAGGACTGCTTGGGCGAGGTTTTGTGAAGCCATTCTCATCTTGTTCGCAAATCCCTGTTTTACCGGTTTTTATTTATGTGAACAAAAAATGACCAGTGTTGTTAAGGCGACGAAACAGGCGCAGATATTGGATCCACGGAAAATCCATCAACAGAGTTATCCACAGGCTGTGATGTTTTCAGCGCGTTCGGCGAGCAGCAGTAAGTTACGCGGTGTAAGTGAGGTATCGCAGAAGGTCCCGAGGCGTACGAAGTATCCCTGTTCTGCGAGGAAAAGCGCTCGATCCAGATTCAGCCAGAGCTCAAGCGGTCGTCGGAACAATCCGCGAAGCAATTCCAGGTTGCGCACTTCGGCCAACCGCTGCCAACCGGCGGCTTCGAGTGTCGACCAATCTGGCGAGCCGACTGTGGATAACTCCTTCAGCGCTGCTAGATCGAGACAATAGTCCGCAAACGGTTTATCCAGCCAGGCGCTGGGCAGGGAGGGCGTTGGAAGGTAGTCATCGACGCCGCGCACTTGCCGTTGCAGCAGGTCGAAAGCCAGGCGACGAGCCATCGAGGTGTCGCGCTGACGTCGGACGCGAGCACCGGCGGTGACGGTTTCGCTCATCGGCAACGCCAGATCTTCCAGCGACAGCTTTAGGAGCGATGCCGATCCTGCGCAGGACAAGGCCTGATATTCGTTGCGACTGATGCGGTTGTAGCAGCAGGGCGCAATCGCCATTTGCTGGCAACCTGCGGCACTGGCCAGTTGCATCAAGCGCACATGCAGATCACCGCACGCGTGGAGGGCGATGGGTGTGTGCGCGGCGTTCAATACGGCTGGGGCATCCGCCGCGAGTACATCCTGTTCGACATGCAGGGCGTTCAAGTGATGACGCTGACTCAAGGCCTGACCGCTGGCGACCAATAAAGGATCGTATTCAACGCAAGTCAATTGTTGCCCGGCACCCAACAGGCGGCGTCCCAGATGCCCTTTGCCGGAGCACCGGTCCAGCCAATGCGTCGGCTGCGAGGCGAAAGACAAGCGACTGGCAAACGCTTCAATCTGCTGCCACTTACGACCCGGCACATCGACATTCAAGCGATGCCCGGCAGCCTCAAGCGCATGCCCCGACAACTCACCGACCGCACTCAGCTCAGCCGACAACTTCGCCAATGAAGCGAACGGCTCCGGCGCTTCAACAAGATCAGCAGGATGGTTGTGCGTGCGTTCTGCATCTTCCAGCGACCGCCCGCGTAGCCACGCAGACACCTCGGGATAAGACGCTTCCCAGGCAAGCGAAAGGTGGGTGAACGGCCGAGGTTTCCACAGCGCCTGATGCTTAATCAAAAAAGCATCCAGCGCGGTGAAGCGGGCGAGTAGGGCCTCGCCCGTCAGCACGTGGGACGTTTCAGCGGCCTTGGCAGGCATCGACGCGCAGCCAGCGTTCCAGCAGCTTGAAGCCGCGAACCAGCACGTAAGCCATGACCAGATAGAACACGCCGGCGGCAAAGAAAATTTCCACCGGCAGATAGGTGCGCGCAATGATCGTGCGCGCCATGCCGGTCAGTTCCAGCAGGGTCACGGTGCTGGCCAGGGCGCTGGCTTTGAGCATCAGGATCACTTCGTTGCTGTAGGCCGGCAGGCCGATGCGCGCGGCGCGGGGCAGGATGATGTAGAACATCGCTTTCGGCCTGGACATGCCCAAGGCCCGCGCGGCTTCGATTTCTCCCGGCGGAATTGCCTGAATGGCACCGCGCAGAATCTCGGCGATGTACGCCGCCGTGTGCAAGGTCATGGTCACGGTCGCACACCAGAACGGATCGCGCAGGTATGGCCACAACGCGCTTTCACGTACTGCGTCGAACTGCGCCAGGCCGTAATAGACCAGGAACAGCTGCACCAGCAACGGCGTGCCGCGGAAAAAGAAGATGTAGGCGTAAGGCAGCGAGCGCACGTACCAGCGCTTCGAAGAGCGCGCGATGCCCAGCGGAATGGCGAGCAGCAGGCCGGCAATGACCGCGATGGCGACCAGTTCCAGCGTCAGGGTCGCGCCCTGTGCCAGTTTTGGCAGCCACTTGATGATGACTTCCCAGTTCATTGCGCGCTCCTCGCAAAGCCGCGAGCGGCGCGTTTTTCCAGCAAGTGCATGCCGGTCATCGCCAGCACTGTCAGGCCGAGGTACATGATTGCCGCGACCATATAGAAGGTGAATGGTTGTTTCGACACGGTCACGCCAATCTGCGCGTGACGCATGATTTCTTCCAGGCCGATGACCGATACCAACGCGGTGTCCTTCATCAGGATCATGAACAGGTTGCCCAGGCCCGGCAGGGCGATGCGCCACATCTGCGGCATGATCAGCCGGGTAAAAATCCGCCATTTCGACAGGCCCAGGGCCTGGCCGGCCTCACGGTGACCTTTGGGAATGGCCAGCAGGGCGCCGCGAAACACTTCCGTGGCGTACGCGCCGAAGCACAGGCCCAGTGCGATGACACCGGCGGCAAACGCGTTGAGTTGCAGGTCGGGATTGCCGAAGTACTCACCGAGGGCGCGCATCAGGTTGACCGTACCGAAGTAGATCAACAGCACCCAGAGCAATTCCGGGACGCCGCGTACCAGCGTCGAATAAGTGCCGCCAAGCCATTGCAGCGGCTTGTACGGGGAGGTCTTGGCCAAGGCGCCGAGCAGGCCGAGCACCAGGCCCAGGCACAGGGCGGTGAGGGCCAGTTGGACGGTCATCAGCGCGCCAGCGGCGAGCGCCGGGCCGAATCCGTAGAGGTCGATAATCATGGGTTTCTGTTCAAATTGCGGCAGGCAAAGTCGGGAGCCGGTGCCGCTTGATCACGGCGCCGGTCCCACAGGTCAGATCAATAGATACTGAACGGGAAGTACTTGTCGTTGATTTTCTTGTAGGTACCGTCAGCGACGATTTCCTTCAGGGCTGCGTTCAGCTTGTTGCGCAGCTCGTTGTCACCCTTGCGCACGGCGATGCCGATCTTGTCGCTTTCCACCACCGGGTCGCCCTTGAACTCGTAGTTCTTGCCGGCGTCGGTTTTCAGCCAGTCATAGTTGGCGTACTTGTCGGCGAGGATCGCGTCGACACGACCGGAGGTCAGGTCGAGGTAGGCGTTTTCCTGGGTGTCGTAGAGGCTGACCTTGATGTCGTCACCGTAGGTGTCTTCCAGCCAGGTGCCGGCCAGCGTTGCGCGCTGGGTGCCGATGGTCTTGCCCTTGAGCGAGTCCTTGTCGGTTTTGAAATCGACATTTTTCGGCGCGATGAACTGCAATTTGTTCGAGTAGTACGGGTCGGTAAAGTCCACCGCGGCTTTGCGCTCTTCGGTGATAGACAGCGAGGAAATCAGGAAGTCGAACTTCTTCGCGTTCAGCGCCGGAATGATGCCGTCCCAGTCAGAGGTGACGACGGAGCATTCGGCTTTCATCTTCGCGCACAGGGCGTCGCCGATTTCCTTGTCGAAGCCGACCACTTGGCCGCTCGCGTCTTTATTGTTGAACGGCGGGTAGGCCGCTTCGATGCCCATCTTCAGGGTTTCAGCCATGGCACCGGCGCTGAACGCGAGGGTGACGGCGGCGGCCAGGAAGACCTTTTTGAAGTTCTGCATGCATGTTGCTCCGTTAGCGGTTGCTGGACATGAATTGTTTGCAGCGCGCCGAAAGCGGGTTGTCGAACACCTGCTGTGGCGATCCTTGCTCTTCTATAAGGCCCTGATGAAGGAACACCACTTCGCTGGAGACCTGGCGGGCGAAGCCCATTTCGTGGGTCACGAGCAGCATGGTGCGGCCTTCTTCGGCCAATGCGCGGATGACACTAAGTACTTCCTGAACCATTTCCGGGTCAAGCGCGGAGGTGGGTTCGTCGAACAGGATCACCTTCGGCTGCATTGCCAGCGTGCGGGCGATGGCGGCGCGTTGTTGCTGACCACCGGACAATTGCGCCGGGTAGGCGTGGCGCTTGTCAGCGATGCCGACCTTGGCCAGCAACGCTTCGGCGACTTCGATGGCCTCGGCCTTGCTCTGGCCGAGCACGCGGCGCGGGGCCTCGATGACGTTGTCGAGCACGCTCATGTGCGGCCACAGATTAAAGTTTTGAAATACAAAACCAATCTCCGAGCGCAGGCGGTTGATCTGCTTGCCGTCGGCGGCGACCAGTTCGCCGTTCTTCGCGGCCTTGAGCTTGAGTTCTTCACCGGCCACCAGGATCTGGCCCTGGTGCGGGTTTTCCAGCAGGTTGATGCAGCGCAGGAACGTGGACTTGCCGGAACCGGAAGAGCCGAGGATCGAGATCACGTCGCCGTCGCGGGCGGTCAGCGAGATGCCTTTGAGCACCTCAAGCTGTCCGTAGCGTTTGTGCAAGTTGCGGATTTCAAGCGCGGGCGTGGCCTCAGCCATGTGCGTTCCTCATATATGTTGCGCTCCTGCTGTTGGCGGGCCTTCCTGGCGAGGCGGCCAAGCTAGCATAGCGTTTCAATGGCAGCCAACAGCGCTACGAGCGGTAAACGGGTGGCATGTGGCGGGTTGTCGCATCGGCGCAGCAGACTGTCGCCCCTTCAACAACCTAACGGGTGTTTGATCATGCAAACCCGTGGGTGCCGCGTAAAAAAAGGCGCGATGTTGCCAGCTTTGGCGGGGTGTTGGAAGCGCTATCCGGCCGAACGTTCCTTATTCGCCCTTTTTCTGTGCGCCGCACACTTTTTCTGTGTGTTTCTGGTGCGCTGATTCGTCTTGAAAGTGAGTCGCCGGGTAACGTTCTGGCGAATAGCCATTAAACTCAATGACTTGCATCGGATGCCGGAGCCCCCGGCACTCAAGGACTTGAAACATTTTGGCGCAAATATTGCGTGCAGAATAAGGAACAGGCCGTTGGATTCTTTTTACGAGAAAGAATTTTCAGACGCGCCGGACGCACTCGCTTTCCTTGCAAAGGTAGTCTCTATGAGCAGTACCCCAAGCTCCACTGGCCTCGAACAGGGGCTCAAACCGCGTCATGTGACCATGTTGTCGATCGCCGGGGTGATCGGCGCCGGTCTGTTCGTCGGCTCCGGCCACGCCATTGCTGCCGCCGGCCCGGCCGTGCTGCTGGCCTACGCCGCTGCCGGCACTCTGGTGGTGCTGGTGATGCGCATGCTCGGCGAAATGGCCGTAGCCTCGCCGGACACCGGTTCGTTCTCGACATATGCCGACCGCGCGATCGGTCACTGGGCCGGTTTCACCATCGGCTGGTTGTACTGGTGGTTCTGGGTGCTGGTGATTCCGCTGGAAGCCAACGCCGCCGCGACCATCCTGCACGCGTGGTTCCCGGGCGTGGACATCTGGGCTTTCGCTTTGGTCATCACCATGCTGCTGACCGTGACCAACCTGTTCAGCGTGAAGAACTACGGCGAGTTCGAGTTCTGGTTCGCCCTGATCAAGGTGCTGGCGATCATCGGCTTCATCGGCCTCGGCCTTGCGGCGATTTTTGGCTTCCTGCCGACCAGCCAGGTCAGCGGTGTGTCGCATCTGTTCGACAGTGGCGGCTTCCTGCCCAACGGCATGGGCGCTGTGCTGGGCGCGATCCTGACCACCATGTTCTCGTTCATGGGCACCGAGATCGTCACCATCGCGGCGGCGGAATCGAAGGACCCAGGCAAGCAGATCTCCAAGGCGACCAACTCGGTGATCTGGCGAATCGGCTTGTTCTATCTGGTTTCGATTTTCATCGTGGTGGCGCTGGTGCCGTGGAACGATCCTACCCTGGCCAACCTCGGTTCCTACCAGACCGTACTTGAGCGCATGGGCATTCCCAACGCGAAGATGATCGTCGACATCGTCGTACTGGTGGCGGTGACCAGTTGCCTGAACTCGGCGCTGTACACCTCGTCGCGCATGCTGTTCTCCCTCGGCAAGCGCGGCGACGCCCCAGCCATGTCGACCCGCACCAACAAAAGCGGCACGCCTTACTGGGCAGTGATGTTGTCGACCGGCGCAGCGTTCCTCTGCACCTTCGCCAACTATGTGGCTCCGGCCGCGGTGTTTGAATTCCTCCTGGCCAGCTCCGGCGCCATCGCCCTGCTGGTGTATCTGGTGATCGCGTTCTCGCAACTGCGTATGCGTAAACAGCGCATGGCCCGCGGCGAGAAGATTGTCTTCAGCATGTGGCTGTTCCCGGGTCTGACCTGGGCGGTGATCATCTTCATCGTCGCCGCGCTGACCATCATGCTGTTCCAGGAAGCCCACCGCGTGGAAATCCTCGCCACCGGCCTGCTGAGCCTGATGGTGGTGGCTGCCGGTCTGCTGGTGTCGCGCCGGCGCAAGCTGGAAAAGCGCGGTGCGGTGGTGTTGAACTGATTTTTAACGCGTAATGCAAAACGGCCGCTGTCAGGGATGACTAGCGGCCGTTTTTGTTTCTGAGCTTTTCAATCAGGTTAAACCCAGTCCTCGATTCGCAAACCGGAAACGCGTTCAAACTCCCGTACGTTGTTCGTCACTACAATGAGTCCAAGTGACCGCGCGTGGCCAGCGATCATTTGGTCGTATGGCCCGATCGGCGTTCCAGCCTTCGCAAGTTCAGATCGAACCATCCCGGCCTGTGCGGCTGCGTCGTTATCGAAAGGCAAGACATCCAGTCTCGCGACAAACCCTTCGACAATCGCCAGATTCTTCTCCGGGACCGCTGACTTTTCAGCACCGTAAATAAGCTCCATGAGCGTGATAGCGCTGATGCACAACTGCCCGGAATGTCGATTGAAGGCTTCCCGGACAATTTGTGGTTTGTTCTTGATGGTGAAGATGCAGATGTTTGTATCCAGCATGTATTTGATCATCAGAACGACTCGCGCTCCTGATCAGTGGGTTGCTCACGGTCAGCCATGAAATCAGGGCTGACGCTGTCGCCATCAAACCAGCTATCCCAGCATTCTCCAGCAGGCGTAATGACGCGTGTTCTGCCAATCGCGATAACTTCCACGCGTTTAACGTCGCCGGGCATCGCAACTGCCTTTGGCAGGCGGACTGCCTGACTTCTATTGCTCATGAAAATTGTGGTCTGCTCCATATCCGACCTCCGGGCCTGATCCTGTGATTGGTTCAGGATAGGTTGTGCTGGGGATATGTCAACGGGATATACATTGTCATTGGGCAAAGAGTGCTAGGCCATCCAAACAAAAAAACGGCCGCTGTCAGGGGTGACTAGCGGCCGTTTTGGTTTCTGAGCAGGGCTTATTCGCTCTTGTCTTCCTGGGTGTCTACCGACTTCCCATAAGCATCCAGCGCCACCCCGAAATCCGTAATGAACTGCGGCTCGCTCAGCCAGGCCTGGGCCTGTTCGATGGTCATGCCGTCGGCCCACATGCGGTAGTCGATGAGCATGTCGGCGGCGAGGTGGGTGGCGGCCATGCCTTCGTTGTCGGCGTTTTCCATGTCGAGCAGTTCAGGATGGTCGACGATGATGAAGGCCAGTTCGCGCAGCAGGGTCAGCAGCATTTCGTCGCGACTGACCGCTTCGGCTTCACGCATTTTGCTGAACATCGCCAGGGTGTATTCCGGGATCGGCTCGGCGAGGTGGCCGAGGTCTTCGTCCTGATCCAGCGGTTTGCGCCCGACCATGCGGATCTGCTTGGCCTTGGCCTTGGCGCGTTTGGCGCGTTTCTGTTGCTTGTTCAGGGATGCCATGGGAGCTCAGTTCTTCTGTTGGGTTTGTGCAGCGATCGCGTCGGATGCCGCTACATAGTCAGCCTGGAAGGCCGGGGATTCGATCCACGCCAGTGCGCCAGCCTCGTCGGTTTCCTGCGACCACTGGCGATACTCGATCAGCGCGGCGAGGATGAAATCCATCGCGCCTTCTTCGCCTTCCTGCTCATAGACCAGTTCCAGCAGCGGGTCTTCGAGGAACGCGGTGCACATGGCTTGCTGGCTGATCTTCTCGGCGTCGATCATTTTCTTGAACAGTTCGGTCAGGTCCACCGATTCGAAATCGATGCGGTCGTCGTTCGGGTCCAGCTCGACCGGCGCTTCGGCGCGCTTGGTGCGGTTCTGCTTGGCCTTGGCTTTGGCCCGGGTGGCGCGTTTTTGCTGCTTGTTGGCGGAGGCCATGATGTGTTCCGTCGTGCGTGGAGAAGGGCTCAGCTGCGCGGGACTTGCCGCCCGGGTGTGTCGGGGGCCAGTGCGCCGGTCTGCAGCCAGGTCAGAGCGATGGGCCATAGTGTGGCTTGGTATGCGCTGCGAAAAAAGCCGAAATGTCCGACTTGTCGTTCGCCGATGTCCTGCGGCTCGATGCGCAGGTGAGTTTTTGCCGCGTTGCTGAAATAGCCGAGCAGGCGTTCGATCGCCGGGATCGTACCGTATGGGTCGTCGCTGAGGCTGATGGCGAGGGTCTGCGCGCGGACGTTGGCGAAAGGCAGGGCGCCCGCCTTTTTCATCAGAGCACGACCGCTTGGACGATCCTCGTAACGCGCGGTGGGTGTGCTCCAGTCGCGGACTACACCGGTGGGCGTGTCCTCCAGCCAGCCGAGCCGCTTGCCTGGAAAATAACCGCAGAGCAGCGCCATCAAAGGCATGACCACATGCCACTTGCCGAACATCCGCCAGCGGTGTTCGGGGGCGTAATCGCGCCAGTAGGCGAACTGCGCACCGACGGTTACCAGCCGTCGGATTACCTTGCCGGATGCGGCGAGACCGGCCGCGCAACCACCGAAGCTGTGGCCAACCACATCGATTGGCTGACCGGGAAACTCCTGCTGCGCGCGTTTGAGCATCGCTTCGAAATCCAGCACGCCCCAGTCGGTCCACGAGGTACGCAGCCCTTTGATCGATTCGCTGCGTGATTCGCCGATGCCCCGGTAGTCGTAGGTCATCACGTCGAAGCCGTGGCTGAACAGATAGGCCGCGAACCGTGAATAGTGCCGACAGCGCACCGAGGTGGCGGCGTTGATGATGACCACCGGGCGCTGAGGATTGGGCGAACTGTGGCGCCAGGTGAAGCCGCCGAGTGCGTAGCCGTCGGCTGCGGTTTCCTTGAAGGGCGTGGCTTTAGTTACAGTCAAAGCTGCTTGGCTCAACTCTGGGGCGCCCACATCGGATGTCTGCTGACAGCTCATGGCGCTTGACCTCGGCGGTTAGGTGCCAACCATAGTCGCCGCGCTGATCAAGAACAATCCGGCCGGTTCATTCACTGGATTGAATGAGCATGCGTTCTTCGATCAACGCCTGTTCGCGGTTGAGTTCAGCACGTAACTCTTCTTCGCTCGGCAGTATCGTCTTGTAGCTGCTGGCGAACAGTTGCTCATTGCCTTTGAGCATGGAATAGCGCGCCACCGAGTCATTGCTTTCCGCGCTCAGAATGATACCGACGGTTGGCTTGTCACCTTCGCTGCGCTTGAGCTCGTCGTACATGCGCACATACATGTCCATCTGCCCGACATCGCGGGCGCTGAGCTTGCCGCGTTTCAGGTCGATGATCACGAAGCACTTGAGCAGGTAGTTGTAGAACACCAGATCGATATAGAGGTCGACGCCGTCAGTGCTGATGCGTTGTTGGCGGGCGACAAAGGAAAAGCCTTTGCCAAGTTCAAGCAGAAAGCTTTGCAAGTGGTCGATGAGTGCTTGTTCGAGTCCGCTTTCCCTGACTTTGCCTGCCGAGGGCAGGCCGAGGAATTCGAGCATGACCGGATCGCGAATGAATTCCCGCGGATTGCATTTCATCGCGTCGATGTTGGTCGTGGCTTCCTCGACCACCTCGGCTTTGTCCGGACTCATCAGCAGGCGCTCGTAGTAGAGCGTCAGGATCTGACGATCAAGGGCGCGGCTTGACCAGTTGAGGTCGGCGCATTCGTTCATGTACCACAGGCGCGCTTTCTCGCTTTCGACCCGCAGTAGCCGGCGGTAGTGGGTCCAGCTCAATTCGGGACGCAGTGCGTCTCGAATTGGAAATTTTTGATAAAACAGGCGCATCTTCCACAAATTGGTTTCATCAAACCCTTTCCCGAATTGCCCGGTCAGATCCTTAGCCAGTAGGCCAATCAATTTTTTCCCATATCCCGCACGTTGGGCTCCCTGTTGTTCAAACTCGACGATATGCCGGCCGATTTGCCAACAGGTCTGCACCTGGATCGTATCGACCGCGCGCAGCACTTTTTGCCGCGCCTGGCGAATCAGTTCGCCCAGTTCGCCCAGCAGTGAATCGATTTTATGGTCTTGCGTATCAGCAGGTTTGAGCTGGCTCATCGGGTCTTCCGCATTCTGGAAACAGAGACGCAAGCATGCCGGGGAAGGCGGCGCAGGTATGTCGGGCGAACCTGCGAGTTCGGAAGGAAGGGCGGGACAGGCGTTGCAGGACTTTGCCACCGGAAGGCGCGTAACAAGGTAAATGTCCGTAGTCCATTTCGTACTTTTTGCCCAGTCAATCGCCGCAGAGTTGGCGGCGCTGCGGTGAGCGATCTGGTGTTGCGCTGGAATGAAAGGAACAGGCAGGTAAGAGGCTGCTTCAAAAAAGCACCCCAGCTTCATCATCGCGAGCGCTTGCCCTTCGGCCTCTGCTCACGCACCCGCCCTTTGCGATAAACCCACAGCCCGAACACACCGATGGCCAACATGAACGCGGTCCAGAAGCTCTGCCAAAGGAACTCGAACCAGTATCGCCGAGGTTGCAGTGCCAAGGTGTAGGTGCTGCGCGGTCCGCGATTGTTGGTGGTGATGGAACCGCTGACCCAGCTCTCGATAAGCATGTAGATCGACAGACACACGGCAAAGGCGATCAGCACCCCAGCGAGCACGGTAAGCCAGAACGTCCAGCGGCTCGGGCGATACGGCGGGGGATGCGGCAAACGAATACGGGTTTTTTTCTGATTCATAAGCGAGGCTCGCGTGAGCCGGTCAGGAAACTGCCGGCTCTTGCAGTTGCTCAGTCGGCATCTGCCGCAGGCTCGTCGGTCGAGTGGCAAGGTGCGCAGACTCGGCAATCACCTTGAGTATGCCGATCACCGCCGGGGTCAGCGCGGTGCCGAGGCAGATGCGCACGCCTGTGGAAGCCTGGCCGTCAGCGAAAAAGATCCCACTGCCAGCGACGTGGCAACCGCGCTCCGTGGCCAGTTGCTGCAATGCCGGCATGTCGGTGTTTGCGGGCATTTCGATCCAGTGGATGAAGCCACCGCGCGGTGGGACGTAGAGGGTCCCGGCCGGGAAATCCGTGCGCACCAGCGCTTCGACGAAACTCGCCAGCGAAGACAGTTGCGACCTCAATCTGGCGCAGTGCTCGTCCATGTAGCCACGGCCGATGAATTCATTGAGAACATTTTGCGCCAGGCTGGAAACGGCCAGGTTGCGCGAAAACATCTGCGCGAGGATGGCATTGCGGTATTTGCCGGCCAGACACCAGCCGACGCGATAACCCGGCGCGATGGTTTTAGAAAAGGACGAGCAGTAGATCGTCTGGCCGCTGCTGTCGTAGCTCTTGAGGGCGCGCGGCCGATCAGCTTCGGGCACCAGGTCGAAGAAGATGTCGTCTTCGATGATCGGCACATCCGCTTCGCGGGCGATCCGTGAAAGTCGGGCGCGCGCTTCGTCGGGCATGATGAAGCCACGCGGATTCTGCAGCGTCGGGTTGAGAAATATCACCGCGACTTTTTTCTGTTTCAGCGCTTCTTCCAGATGATCGACATCCAGGCCCGTGCGGCCGTGGGTGCGGATCGGCAAGGCGCGCATGCCCAGGCGTTCGATGGTCTGCAGAATGCCGTAATAAGTCGGGGTTTCGATGGCGACTGTAGCGCCTTTCGACGCGACGGCTTCGAGGGCCAGTTCCAGAGCGATGGTGTCGCCCGAGGTCACCAGAATATCGTCCGGCCCGCAGACTACACCGCGGGTCAGCATCAGCCCGGCGATGCGCCGTCGCAGCGCTGGCAGGCCGGGTGGCGCGACCAGACCGCTCAGCGCGTTGTCAGTCCTGGCGGCCAGCACCGAGAGGCATTTGTTGAGCAACACGTTGGGCGTGAGATCGCTGTGCAGAACCGCCGAATTCAGCGATGCGGTGGTGCGCGAGGCCGCTTCGGAGAGCATCGCGACCACCGCGTGATTGACGTTGACGGTGACACTGGAAAAGTCGAAGGCGCCGGACGGTTTTGCCCGCCCTGACGCCGAGACGAAGTAGCCGACGCGGGGCACGGTCGAGACGTAGGCATCAGCCTCGAGATCGGCCAGCGCCCGCTGCACCGTGGTGATGCTGGTCTCGAACATTCGCGCCAGAACGCGGATTGACGGCAGTTTCGCTTCGGCCGCCAGGTCACCGCTGTCGATCTGGCGAATAATCCAGTCCTTGACTATCCGCCAGCGCTTGTCCGGCAAATCAAACCTGTCCATAAGTTCTCTGTGATGATTCGAAACAATTCACAGAAAGTAGAGCAAAACGATCCCCGTTGCAGCAACTATGACGATGTTCAGCGCCACCAGTCCGAAGGCGAAGCGGATCAGGCTGTTTTCTTCCTGGCGGTTGGCACCGGCAAGTCCGGTGATCAATGACAGGATCGACAGCGAGCCAAGTGCGCCATGGCCGGCGGCGCTGTTGACCATTGCCGCCAGCCACGCCCCGTGTTCGCTGCTCAGCGCGGCAATGGACGGCATCACCAGCGTGTTGCCGCCGACGTTGGAGCCGGTGACATAACCGGCAATCCCCGCCAGCAGGGCGACCGTCGGCGCCAGCGAAATACCCGACATGGATTGCAACGCGCTTTGCGCCTCGACGAGGAATCCGGCGTTGACCATCACCTGGGACAGCAGCAGGAACAGGAAGATTGTCGTGACCGGAAACTTCGCCCGGTTGAACAGCGCTTGCCACGGGAAACCCGCGCCCGCGGTTTGCCTGAACGCCATCAGCACGGTCACGATCAGCAGCGCCAGCCCTGGAGACGCCAGCGGCTTCCATGAAACGTGTTCGCCCCTGACAACCCACAGGCCATCCCAGCCCGACAGCACGAACAGTCCGCGCGACGCCACAATCACTCCCAGCAAGGCCAGATAAGGCCACGCGGCGCTCGGCCAGCGCACCAGTTTTTTCCGTTGCGCCCAGGAGATGCCCAGGCCAACGCAAGCCACGGCCAACCCGGCCAGCACACCGGAGACTTCCGGGCCGAGCCACAGGTTGACGCCAAACAGCACGGCAACGAACAGGGCCGTCACGACAAGCAGCCCCAGCCACGCTGTGATCCTGCGGATGCCGGCCTGCCACAAGGCCAGCGACGCCAGGCAGAGGAACACCGGCGCGCTGATCAGCGCCGAATGGCTACCGAGGGTTTGCGCCGGCAAATGCGCCAGCAAGGCACCGATCACCGTTGCCAGACCCAGTGTGCCCCACGGCATGATGACCATGCCGGCGAGGGCGATTTTCATCCCCGATTGGCGAGTGAAAAGCCCCATCAGCAGCGGCACCGTGGCGATCAGCGAAACGCCGAAGCCGGTCATCGCTTCCAGCAGCGGTGCCAGGCCCAGCACGATGAAAATCACCTGCGCGGGGGGTGTCCAGCCGAGTTCCTTGACCCACGCGCCGATGGCCTGTGGCGCGCCGCCGCGCTCGACCAGAATGACGAAGGCCAGCCCCGGGACGATGACGCACGCGGTGCTGAGAAACAGGATCGTGGTGTCCTGAAAAATCGCCGAGGAGATCGCCGCCGACACCGGCCCGGCAGCGCCCAGCGCCCACAGCACCAGCACCAGCACGACACCGGCCAGCGCCGCTTGTACCGGCGGACGCCGGAGGATCAGGATCAGCGCGATCACCAGCGCGATCGGTGACATTTGCAGCAAGAGAGAGCTCATAGCGGTTTCCTTGGCTTAATCGTGCGTCTGTCCGCTGTACTCGGTCGCCCGCATGGACGCGCGCTGGCAGAACGTCTGATACCACTCGCTCAGGCGAGCCTGCGCCGAGAAGTCCGAGAGTTGACGGAAAGCGATCCAGTCCAGGGCCGTCGCCAAGGCGATGTGGCCGACGGTGATCGGGCCAGTGAGGTCGACATGCTCTTCGATGAAGCGATACGCCTCCTTGAGTTTGTAAGCCTGGCCGTCCGCGTACGCCGGATAGCGCAAAGCCTCGGGGCGCCGCTCGACTTCCCAGCGCAGCTTGATGCCGACGTCGCACATGCCCTGCGCCAATGCCTGCAGGCGCAGCGCCTTGTAGCGCTCGGGGCCGCTTGCCGGGATGAATTTTCCACCACCGCTCAGGTCATCGAGGTATTCGCAAATCACGATTGAATCGAACAGTGCGCTGTCGTCCGGCAGCATCAGCACCGGCACTTTACCCAAAGGGTTGGCCTGGTAAATGGTCGCGTTCGGTGAAGTCGGGCTGGTCTCGTGATGTATCACCTCAAGGCTCGATGCGATGCCAAGTTCGTGAGCCAGCACCAGTACCTTGCGGGCGTACGGCGAATGCGTCTGATAGTAGAGTTTCATGCGCGAGTTCCTGTCTCAAGGATGGCGGTGGCGACTCGATGGGCGTCCATGAACAGCCGCGAAGGTGCGCCCGCCGAGGTGACGTAGTGGTTGTAATAACAGGAGCCTTCGGCGAGCGGCCCCAGCACCCAGATGTCACGCACCGCTTCGCCGCCGTTCGATTTGGGGTGGCAGGCCGCGTCGACATCGATGCCGTCGATGCCCGGCACATCGGTGCGCGGACGCACAAGGCCCAGGCGCGCGAGGTCGCGCACCGGCGCGCAGTCGCTGTGGGCGACGCCGCTGCTCTGGACGTAACCGGCGATTCGCTTGAAGTGCTCGATCGCGGGGCGTGAGCCAGGCTTGAGAAAGGTCAGCAAACCGGCATCACACAGCGCGAGCAGATCGGCGTGGCGCTCCTTCTGCGGGCCGGCGACCAGACGATTGATCGCCTTGTGCCAGCGGCCATAGAACTGCCGATGCGAATCTTCGGTGAGCCCGTCGAAATCCACCGCCTCACGCAGCCGGTCACGCAAGTCTCGCCATACTTCGATGGCGGCTTTGATCGGCGACGCGCCGCGTCCCAGGCGTGCTTCATGCAAGTCGGCTTCGAGGGTGTCGTAAATCCATGCGTGATAGTTGTAAGGCGTGACGCTGTCGGGCAGTGCGTGGCAGATCAGCTCCAGCGGATTGATTGCCCCGGCAATCGCTTCGAACTCGCGCAGCAAAGCTTCGCAGGCGACAACACCTGCTGGGCCGGCAACGCTGACGGTTCTGAGCTGCTCAAGCAACTGTTGTGGCGCTGAGGGTTTATGCAGGACGGCGACCGCAGCGGCACGCATTTCCAGCAGCATCAGCGGCAGAATGTCCCGTTCGAAATCCAGTCGGCGGTTGTGCGCGTTGACCCGCAACGACTCGATGCGCTCGCTCGTGAGCAGCACGGCGCTATGGCGGGGGCAGCCGATCAAGCCATTGGGACGCGTGCGAAACGGCAGCCCGTCCCGCGACTGGATGAAAATCACCGGCTCCCGACCCGAAGGCTGGTAAGTGTGACTGCCATCGGCCATGGGTTTGTAGATCCCGCCTCTGCCAGCCGTCAGCGCCGCCAGGGTGTCCATGGCGCCCAGGCCCAACCCTTCGATCAACACCGTTTCGCCTGGCTCGACGGTGGTGAGGCTGCCCGGCAACGGGTAAACGTTGTCGACCCGGTTCTGCCCCGCCAGGTGCAAGCGTCCGGTGTGGCCGACGGTCAGCACCAGACGATCCACCGTCACCGCAGCGCCGTCGGCGGTTTGCAGAACGTATTGCTGATTCTCGTTGCGCTCGACCGCCGTGACCTGATGCCGATGCAGATTGACGGTGACCCAGGCGGGTGCGGTCGCGAGGATCTGCGTGAAGGCGTCGGCCAGATAGGCGCCGAGCAGGTGCCGTGGCAGAAAATCCTCCGGCTCGACGTCGCGACCGTCGGCGGCGAGCAGGCCGCTGTCGGGGTCAACCTTGACGCGCCGGGCTCTGCACCACGCGAGAAAGTCCGGCCCTGGCCGTTCCCGGGCGTCGGTCAGATCACCGAACGCTGCTGCGTCGGGAAATACCCCGAGCTGACCGGCGACGGTGTTGAGCAACAGGTAGTCCGGTTGATCGGGCCAGTGCGCGCCGCTGCCGAGCACGTTGGGCTCGAAGATGTCGATGACCACCGGTTGTTGCGGGCGTTCCTCGGCGCGGCTCAACAGGCGCTCGAATACCGACAATCCGCGCGAACCGCAGCCGACCAGGCCGATGTGCACAGGCGCCTTCACCATCTGCGCTCCTCGCCAAAAAATGACGGGATGGCAATTGCCGTACCGGCCGCGACTGCAATGTCGTGGATCATTCGGCCAATTGCGAGATCGAGGATGCCCATGCCGAATGGCGAATAGATCAGCGGTTTGTCCTGGGCGACATGCAGGTCGCCGCGAATCAGCTGCGCCACTGTGCCGGTGACAAAGTCGCGATGGCCGTATTGCTGCTCGGCCAGATGCGGTGAGGTATTGGCCTTCAGGCAATGGGTGATGTCGTCGAAATAGTTGTAACTTTCCTCGATGATTTCGGCGCCGATATCCCGCAGCGAAATGTTCAGAACAATCTGCCCCGGGCGGAACGTGCCCTGGCCTTTTACGTACGGCTCGCCCGCGCTGGTGGCGAACACCACGATGTCGGCAGTCAGTGCGTCTTCGAGCGACAGCAGACGCACATCCGGCAGGCCCAGTTGTTCGCCAAATTCCGCGAGGGCTTGGGCCGACTCGGCGTTGAGATCATGAATGCCCACGCTATCGAAGGACCAGTCGTCGGCGACGAAAGTCTCGAGGATATTCCTAGAAATTACCCCGCCACCAATGATCGCAAGCTTCGGCGCGTGGCGGTTCTGACCATTCAGCCACCAGGCACCCAAAACTGCCGAGGCTGCCGTGCGCACGGCACTGATCAGCGCACCTTCGAGCAGCGCGTAGGGGTAACCGGTCTCGGGATCGTTGAGAATCAGCACCGCAGATGCGCGCGGAATGCCCGACTTGATGTTGTCGGGATAACTGGCAATCCACTTGATTCCGGAGACGGATTGATCGCCCTCGCTGTCGACGATGGCCGCCGGCAGCGCAATGATCCGGTTCGCCGGTTGCGCAGGGAAACGCAGAAAATAACTGTCGGGGTTAACGGTTTCGCCACGCTCGTGGGTCAGATAGGTCTGCGCCACCATGTCGATGGTTGCATGCCGCAGCCCGTTGAGGATGTCTTTGACGACAGCGCCGGGGATGACGTGGAACGGTTGGATCGGATTCTGTTTGGTCATGAGGTTTACGCCGAGAGTGCCAGAGCGATTTCAGGGAAAAGGGGCTGCAGTGCGGTTGCGCCGATCCGCTGGGTGACCCAGTCGTCGGAATAGATGGTTTCGAGATAGCGCTCACCCATGTCGGGGGAGATCGCCACCACGACATCGTCGGGCCGGATATGCGGCGCCCACTGGCGGATGCCGGCGAGCACAGTGCCGGTGGAGCCGCCGAAGAGCAGGCCGTAGCGTTGCGCCAGCCAACGGCAGACCTTGATCGTCTGTTCCTCGGGAATCGACAGGAAGTCGTGAATGCCCGACGACTCGAATATCTCTGGCAGACGGCTGGTGCCGAGCCCCGGAATATGGCGCGTGCCGCCCGGCAGTCCGAACGTCACCGAGCCGACGGTATCGACGGCAATGACTTTGGTGTGCGGATGATGTTCGGCAAAGTAGTTCTTGCAGCCCATCAGCGTGCCGGTGGTGCCAGCGCCGACGAACAGATAATCGACCTGGGGAAACTTGCGCGCGATGGACGTCGCAGTCGCTTGATAGTGAGCGAGGGGGTTGGTTGGGTTCTTGTACTGGTTGAGCCAGATGTAGTCGGCGTTATCAGCGACCAGTTGCTCGATCAGACGAATCCGCGAATTCAGATAACCGCCGTTCTCGTCGCGTTGATCGACCATGAGCATTTGCGCGCCCAGGGCGTGAATCAGCTTGCGGTTCGGCGCGGAAATATTCGGGTCGATCACGCAAACGAACTGGTAACCCTTGGCAGCGCAGACCATGGCCAGCGCAACGCCGAGATTGCCCGATGAGGATTCGATCAGGCGGGTCTTGTGGTTAATCAGTCCGCGAACTTCAAGATCAGTGATCAGCGCGTGCGCGGTCTTCAGTTTGATGGAGCCGGCGGGATTCAGTCCTTCGATTTTGAGCTGGATCGTTGCGCTGCAAAGATCGCCGATCTGCACATAACTGTCTTCATTGATGAGTTGCTTGATCATACGTCGTCCGTTTCGCTGTTTTGCCGGGCGCACGGGGGCGCCAGCATTCATCCTGGAATGTTTGAAAAGCAGTAACTGCAGTTCGCCTGTGGGTTGGGTTCAGATTTTTTTGCTGGACAGGAAGTGACCTTGCGGGCGACGCCGATCGATTCAAAAAATCAGGTTTTGCGCTCTGAGGGCTACAGAAACCCAGAGTGTTGCGGGGCGCAAAGTGGAGCCAGTCATTGGCTCGCCAAGGCTTGCGCAAAGTATTGGCGAAACGCCATCTGCGCGGAGAGATACAGATTTCGGGTTTTTTCCAGTACAGCTGGAATTGGGTGTATCGAAGGGAGAAGTGAGGAGGGGGATCAAATCGCAGGCATAAAAAAACCCTGAATCTTGCGATTCAGGGTTTTCGGTATTTGGTGCCCAGAGACGGAATCGAACCGCCGACACGGGGATTTTCAATCCCCTGCTCTACCGACTGAGCTATCTGGGCAACGGGGCGCATTAAAAGGGTTTTTCGGATTTACGTCAACGACTTTTTGAAAATTTCTTAAATTAATTCCGTCGCTTACGAAATCTGCGGGTTATTCGGCTGGCGGCACGTAGCCTTCGGCCTTGGCGTATTCCTCGCCGGAGAAGTACTTGTCCATTTCGCCCTGCAGGTATTTGCGATCTTCGGCGTTCATCATGTTCAGGCGCTTTTCGTTGATCAGCAGGGTCTGGTGTTTCTGCCAGTCGGCCCAGGCCTTGGCCGAGACGTGGTCGAAAATGTCCTGGCCCTTGGCACCCGGGAAAGGGGCGCGTTCCAGCGCGGGCAGTTCTTCTTTGTACTTGCGGCACATTACGGTGCGGGTCATGGCGATTCTCCTGCATTCAAGACGGCGGCCGCGCGTTCGAGCAAGGTCTTGACCGGGGCAGCAAGGCCCAGGCGCGGCGGGGTGGCGAGGTTATACCAGAGCCAGTCGGCCTCGGCCACGTGATGGCTGGCTTCCTGCACCTGAACCAGCCAGGGTTCGATGGACAACTGGAAATGGCTGAAGGTGTGAACCAGGCTCGGCAGCGCCTGCTGCTGGCCCATGGTCAGTGAGTGCTGATCGGCCAGATGTTGCAGATCCTCCAGGTCATCCAGTTCCGGCAGGCTCCACAAACCGCCCCACAGTCCCGTCGACGGGCGGCGGTAAAGCAGAATCGCGCCTTCACCGTTGGTGAGCATCGGCATCAGCGTGCGTTTCTGCGGGATGGCCTTGCGTGGCTTGGGAATCGGATAACGGGTTTCCAGGCCAAGCATGTGCGCTTCACAGCCACGCTTGAGCGGGCACAGCAGACAGCTCGGCTTGCTGCGCGTGCAGAGTGTCGCGCCAAGATCCATCATCGCCTGGGTGTAGGCGTTGACCCGATCGTGCGGGGTGAAGCGCTCGGCGTTGGCCCACAGCTGTTTGGCGACTTTCGGTTCGCCGGGGTAGCCCTCTTGCGCGGTGAAGCGCGCCAATACGCGTTTGACGTTGCCATCGAGGATCGGCGCGCGCAGGCCCATGCTGATGCTGGCGATTGCCCCGGCGGTGGACAGGCCGATGCCTGGCAGCTCGGTGAGTTTTTCCACGTCACGGGGGAATTCGCCAGCGTACTGGCTGACGACGATCTTCGCGGTCTTCTGCAGATTGCGTGCGCGAGTGTAGTAACCCAGCCCGGTCCACAGGTGCAGCACCTCGTCTTCCGGCGCCTCGGCCAACGCTTCGACCGTTGGCAGCGCCGCCATGAAACGCTCGAAATAGTTGAGCACGGTGCTGACCTGAGTCTGCTGCAACATGATCTCGGACACCCAGACCCGGTACGGGTTGATGTCCTGCTGCCATGGTAAGTCGTGGCGACCATGGCGGTCGAACCACTCCAGCACCGCCGTGGAAAACTGCTCCGCTGTCATCGCTTGAACAGCCCCTTCAATGCGTTTTTCAGTTCCGGGCTGACTTTGTCGCCCAGTTTCTCGTCGATCTTCTCGCTGAGCTTGTTGCCGGCCATCTTGCTGGCGACCTGACCGAGACGATCATTGTCGACGCGGCAGGCCTTGGCTCCCAGCTCCAGCGGGCCACGGCAGCGCAGTGGCCACTCGATGCCGACGAACTTCTCGCCGACCTGACAGGCCGGGTCGGGCATGGCGCTGGTGTCGCCCTCGACGATGATGCCGACGCGGTAATCCATGCCGAGCACGCGCAGGTCGATGTCGCCGTCACCGTTGACGGTCATGCCGGGGATGCGCACTTTCAGGTCTGGGTTGCTGGCGACGCCGTTGCGCACGGTCAGGTTGCCCTTGAGCTCCTCGAACGGCGTGTCCTTGCCCCGTGGCTCGCCGCTGAGGGACTTGCGATTGAGCGTGGCGATGCCTTTGCACAATTGCTGTTCAAGGTTGGCGTTGAGCAGCACACCGTTGTTGATGACGAAACTGGCGTTGCCGTTCAGCGTATCGATCAGCGCCTGTTGGCTGTTGCCGCTGCCAGTGAAGCTGCTGGTCAGCGTCACCAGGCCTTTGACCGGCGGGTTCTTGCCCTGGCTTTCGATGATTTTTTCCACCGGGACGCGATTGAGGCGGGTCTGCAGGTTCAGCACCGGCGCGCTTGGGCGCACGTCGAGTGTGCCGTTGGCGACGAAGCCGCCGTTGTACAGATCGCCGCTCAGGTTAGTCAGCGTCAGCAGGCCGCCCTGGCCAGTGGCTTTGAGCGCGGCGTTCTGTATCGGCAGTTTGTCGAGGGTCAGTTGGCCGAAAGTCAGGTCGGCATCGACGTCGAGTTTGGCCAGGCGTTCGACCGGCAGCAGACGCTCGGTGCTCCAGGCGGTTTTGCTCGGTTTGTCCGGCAGCGGCGTGGTGCCGGCCACAGCCCCGGCCTCGGTGCTGGCGACTTCGGCCTGACGTGTTTGCGTGGCGCTGTTGGCTTGGGCAGATTTCGGTGGCAGGTAGCGATCGGCGTTGAAAGTGTCGGCCTTGAGAATTGCGCGCAGCGATTGTTTGGCGAAGTCCTCGATGGCGATGCGACCGCTGAAGCTGCTGTCATCGAGTTTCAGGTTGATGTTGTCGAACGACAGGCTGGTCGGAGTGGCCGCAACGCGGCTGACCAGTTCGACCTTGCTCAGGCTGCCTTCGCCCATCGCCGGCAGTGTCTGGCCGATGCTGTCGACGAATTTCGCCAGATCGAACTGCGCAATGGAAATGCCGCCGCTGATCTGTGGCGTCTTGTCGAGGTCGTTGGCTTTCAGCTCGCCCAGGGCGCGCAACTGGTTGGCGGAAATCTTGATGCCGGTCCACTCGGCGACGTTCGCTGCCTTGTCCAGCAGCAACTGGCCCTGAGCAGAGAAGGTCATGGTCTTGCCTTGCAGCGGATCGCCAGCGAGTTCGCCAGTGAGTTTCAGGTCTTCAAACTTGTAGCGTTGCAGGGCGCGCTCGAAGCGCAGCTCACCGTTGAGCTCGGTGCGCACGCGCAGCACCGGTTGGTTGGTGCCAAGGAACGCGGTGGCTTTCACCGGGATATTGGTCGAGTCATGGACCGGGCCGGTGCTCAGCTGAATGCTTTCGGCGCTGAACTGCTTGCCGGTCAGCTCATCATTGTATTCAACGCGGGCGTTGTTGACGGTCAGGCTGTCGATGTCGAGGCGGATCGGTTGCGCCGGTTTTTCCACGGCGACAGTCGGCTCGCTGGCGGTCGCGCCCGCTGTGGCCGGTGGAGTCGAGCCCGGCGCCACAGGCACCTTGCCGATGTCTTCCCAGTTGCCGTGGCCGTTCTTGTCACGGTTCAGGCGCAGGTTGAGGCCTTCGACGCGCACGTCGCTCATCTGCACTTCGCGGCGCAACAACGGCAGCACGCGCACGGACAGGCCGAGCATCTGCAAGTCGGCAAACGGTTCGGCAGGTTTGGCCAGGGTAGCGACGCTGGCTTCGTGCAATTCCAGGCCGAGCCACGGGAACAGGCTCCAGCCGATATCGCCATTGAGCGTCAGCTCGATGTGGGCCTTGTCGCGGGCAATCTGGCGGATCTCGTCTTTATAGTCGTTGGGATCGAAGAGGTGGGTCAGGGCAAAGCCTGCCGCCACAATGATCAGCAACAGCCCGAGAAGTACCAGACCCAGGATTTTGCCGAACGCTTTCATGGGCGAGTCCTTGTAGTTAGTCGAATTGGTCATATGGCCGGGGAGTATAGCGCTGCCGGCACCCGGTTCGGTGTGGCGTCATCTGCCGAGGGTCGGCGGTGGCACCTGCAACTTCGCCACCGGGCCTGCGCTTGAGGATGCCCGGCGGGCGTCAGAGGGTGCAATTCGTCCCCCGCTTGCGACGCCATTTTTTGCGCTTGGTTCACCAGTCGTTCAGTCACGCCCAGTCGACGGGTAACTTTTCACACGCATAAATGGGACAAGTAGCAAACGGCGTGGTGCCTTTGCAGACGCGGGGTTGGCAGCTTCCCGAGTCGTACGAGAACAGATGACTTGAAAAAAGGTGATATCAGTTTGGTTTTTCTGTCACCTGAGAATGGTAACCTTCGCCAGTTCGTCCGCCCGTCTGCGACTTAACGTCGCGCCTTCAAGGAGCTTCACCTCAAAAAACGGTCATGCCTGCGTGCATAAGGCCGAGGGTGAGCAGTGGCTGGCGAACCATACTAACAATTGGGGGATACACAATGAGCACGAGCATCACGGCGGACGGCCTCAAGGCCGACCAGCCTGCGTTCCTGTCCAAGGAACGCATCATCGCCAAGCCCGGTTTCAACCGCTGGCTGGTTCCACCGGCCGCTTTGGCCATTCACCTGTGCATCGGCATGGCCTACGGCTTCTCGGTGTTCTGGTTGCCGCTGTCCAAGGCACTCGGCGTTAGCGCGCCGGTGGCTTGCGCGCCGGACATGAGCTTCATCGCACAGGTATTTTCGTCGAACTGCGACTGGCCGATCTCCATGCTCGGCTGGATCTACACGCTGTTCTTCATCTTCCTCGGCTGCTCGGCAGCGATCTGGGGTGGCTGGCTGGAACACGCCGGTCCGCGCAAGGCTGGCGTTGTTTCTGCGTTGTGCTGGTGCGGCGGTCTGCTGATTTCCGCGCTGGGTATCTATACCCATCAGATCTGGCTGATGTGGATCGGCTCCGGCGTGATCGGCGGTATCGGTCTGGGCCTGGGCTATATCTCGCCGGTGTCGACCCTGATCAAGTGGTTCCCGGACAAGCGCGGCATGGCGACCGGCATGGCGATCATGGGCTTCGGTGGCGGCGCGATGGTCGGTGCGCCGTTGGCGACTGCGCTGATGAGCCACTTCGCTTCGCCAGAAGGCGTGGGCGTATGGCAGAGCTTCGTGGCCATGGCGGCCATTTACTTCGTATTCATGATCGGTGGCGCACTGTCCTACCGCGTGCCGCCAACCGGCTGGAAACCTGAAGGCTGGACCGCTCCGGCGAAGAAAGCTTCGAACGCGATGATCACCAACCGTCACGTCCACGTGAACGTTGCGTGGAAAACTCCGCAATTCCGTCTGGTCTGGCTGGTGCTGTGCCTGAACGTGTCGGCGGGTATCGGTATCCTCGGCATGGCTTCGCCACTGTTGCAGGAAGTGTTCGGCGGCAAACTGCTGGGCGTCGATGTGCCGTTCGGCCAACTCGACGCTGGCCAACTGGCCTCGATCGCGGCGATCGCAGCGGGCTTCACCGGTCTGCTGAGCCTGTTCAATATCGGTGGCCGGTTCTTCTGGGCCTCGTTCTCGGACTACCTGGGCCGCAAGAACACCTACTTCGTGTTCTTCGCGCTGGGTTTTGCCTTGTACGCGCTGATTCCGAACATGGGCCATCTGGGCAACGTTGCGCTGTTCGTGGCGGCGTTCTGCATCATCCTGTCGATGTACGGCGGTGGTTTTGCCACCGTTCCGGCGTATCTGGCCGACCTGTTCGGTACGCAGATGGTCGGTGCGATCCACGGTCGTCTGCTGACTGCCTGGGCCGCTGCCGGTGTGCTCGGTCCGGTGCTGGTCAACTACCTGCGTGAATATCAGCTGAGCATCGGCGTGGAACGCGCTGCCGCTTACGACATCACCCTGTACATCCTCGCCGGCCTGCTGGTGCTGGGCTTCCTGTGCAACCTGATGGTGCGCCCGGTGGCCGACAAGTACTTCATGACCGACGCCGAACTGGCCGCCGAACAGGCGCTGGGCCACGACAAGGGTGCCGATGCCAGCACCGTTCTGGAGTGGAAAGCGGCGCCGGGCACCAAGCCTCTGGCGATCGCGGCATGGCTGGTGGTGGGTATTCCGTTGGCGTGGGGTGTGTGGGTGACCCTGCAGAAGACGGCGGTACTGTTTCACTAAGGTGTTAGCTAAATAAACACCGAACCTGTGGGAGCGAGCCTGCTCGCGAAGACGGAGCACCAGTTGACATCAATGTTGGCTGGCGTACCGCATTCGCGAGCAGGCTCGCTCCCACATTTGTTTTTGGCATGCCTGTTATGGCTTGTATGGACATGTCTACCCGCGACAACCGGGTGTTCTATCCGTCAGGCATCTCACCTCTCGTGTTTCTGTTTGCGCCTCACGTGCCTATAATGGCTGCCTTTTTCGCCCAATGATTTTGCGGAGCTGGTGATGGCCGAACGTAAGGCGTCTGTCGAGCGCGACACTCTGGAAACCCAGATCAAAGCCTCGATCAACCTTGATGGCACCGGAAAGGCCCGATTCGATATCGGTGTACCTTTTCTTGAGCACATGCTTGACCAGATCGCCCGTCACGGGTTGATCGACCTGGATATCGAATGCAAGGGCGATCTGCATATCGACGACCACCACACGGTGGAAGACGTCGGTATCACCCTCGGCCAGGCCTTCGCCAAAGCCATCGGCGACAAGAAAGGCATCCGTCGCTACGGCCATGCCTACGTGCCGCTCGATGAAGCGCTGTCGCGCGTGGTGATCGATTTCTCCGGTCGCCCGGGCCTGCAGATGCACGTGCCGTACACCCGCGCCACCGTCGGCGGTTTCGACGTTGACCTGTTCCAGGAATTCTTCCAGGGCTTCGTCAACCACGCGCTGGTCAGCGTGCACATCGACAACCTGCGCGGCACCAACACTCACCACCAGATCGAAACCGTGTTCAAGGCTTTCGGCCGCGCGCTGCGCATGGCCGTCGAGCTGGACGAGCGCATGGCCGGGCAAATGCCGTCGACCAAAGGCGTTCTGTAATGCAGACGGTTGCAGTTATCGACTACGGCATGGGCAATCTGCACTCGGTGGCCAAGGCGCTTGAGCACGTCGGCGCCGGCAAGGTGCTGATTACCAGCGATGCGAAGGTGATTCGCGAAGCCGACCGCGTGGTATTCCCGGGCGTTGGCGCGATTCGCGATTGCATGGCGGAGATCCGTCGCCTCGGCTTCGATTCGCTGGTCCGTGAGGTCAGCCAGGATCGACCGTTCCTCGGCATCTGTGTCGGCATGCAAGCCCTGCTCGATACCAGCGAAGAGAACGCCGGCGTCGACTGCATCGGCCTGTTCCCCGGCGCGGTGAAATTCTTCGGCAAGGATCTGCACGAAGACGGCGAGCACCTCAAAGTCCCGCACATGGGCTGGAACGAGGTGAAGCAGAAGATCAGTCACCCGCTCTGGCATGACATCCCGGATCTGGCGCGTTTCTACTTCGTGCACAGCTACTACATCGCCGCCGCCAATGCGCGTCAGGTGGTGGGCAGCGGTCATTACGGTGTCGATTTCGCCGCAGCGCTGGCCGACGGTTCGCGTTTCGCCGTGCAGTTCCACCCGGAGAAAAGCCATACCCACGGCCTGCAACTGCTGCAGAACTTCGCTGCGTGGGACGGTCGCTGGTAAATGGCTGTCAAGAAATCCAAACCGCCGATTCTGACCCTCACTCCCGAGCAGGAGAGCGAGGCCAGTCGCAAGATTCAGCGGTTCATGGAAGATCGTTTCGAATTGGACCTGGGTTCGTTCGAGGCGGCGGAAATTCTTGAGCTGTTTACCCGCGAGATTGCTCCGCACTATTACAACAGGGCGATTTTCGATGTGCAGACCCACCTCAAGGAACGGTTTGAAAGCATCGAAAGCGACCTGTGGGCGCTCGAAAAAAGCAGCTGAAAGCTACAAGCTTCAAGCTGCAAGAGTAAAACGAACACACGCATGCTTGCAGCTTGTGGCTTGCAGCTTGCAGCTCTTTTGACGAAGGAAAAAGCATGCTGATTATCCCCGCTATCGATCTCAAGGACGGTGCCTGCGTACGTCTGCGCCAGGGCCGCATGGAAGATTCCACGGTGTTCTCCGATGACCCGGTGAGCATGGCTGCCAAGTGGGTGGAGGGCGGTTGCCGTCGTCTGCATCTGGTCGACCTCAACGGCGCGTTCGAAGGCCAGCCGGTCAACGGCGAAGTGGTGACCGCGATCGCCAAGCGCTACCCGACCCTGCCGATCCAGATCGGTGGCGGCATCCGTTCGCTGGAAACCATTGAGCATTACGTCAAGGCCGGCGTCAGCTACGTGATCATCGGGACCAAAGCCGTAAAAGATCCGGCGTTCGTTGCTGAAGCCTGCCGTGCGTTTCCGGGCAAGATCATTGTCGGTCTGGATGCGAAAGACGGTTTCGTCGCCACCGACGGCTGGGCTGAGATCAGCACCGTGCAGGTCATTGACCTGGCCAAGCAGTTCGAAGCCGACGGCGTGTCCTCGATCGTTTATACCGACATCGCCAAAGACGGCATGATGCAGGGCTGCAACGTGCCGTTCACCGCTGCGCTGGCCGCTGCCACCAGGATTCCAGTGATCGCTTCCGGCGGCATCCATAACCTGGGTGACATCAAGTCGCTGCTCGACGCCAAGGCACCGGGCATCATCGGCGCGATCACGGGCCGCGCGATCTATGAGGGCACTTTGGATGTTGCAGAGGCTCAAGCTTTTTGTGATGGCTACGCGGCCAGATAAAAGCAGCTTCAAGTTGCAAGCTGCGAGCTGCAAGTTAGAAGCGCGACCGCAATCCGCCCTTTCTTGCAGCTTGAAGCTTGAAGCTTCTTAATCGGAGATTAAGTCTTATGGCGTTAGCCAAGCGCATCATCCCTTGCCTGGACGTGGACAACGGCCGGGTCGTCAAAGGTGTGAAGTTCGAGAACATCCGCGACGCCGGTGACCCGGTGGAAATCGCCCGTCGCTACGACGAGCAGGGCGCCGACGAGATTACCTTTCTCGACATCACCGCCAGCGTCGATGGCCGTGACACCACGCTGCATACCGTCGAGCGCATGGCCAGTCAGGTGTTCATCCCGCTGACCGTCGGCGGTGGCGTGCGTACCGTGCAGGACATCCGCAACCTGCTCAATGCAGGCGCGGACAAAGTGTCGATCAACACCGCTGCCGTGTTCAACCCGGAATTCGTTGGCGAAGCCGCGCAGCATTTCGGCTCGCAGTGCATCGTCGTTGCCATCGACGCCAAGAAAGTCTCCGGCCCCGGCGAAACCCCGCGCTGGGAAATCTTCACCCACGGCGGGCGCAAGCCGACCGGTCTCGATGCAGTCGAGTGGGCGAAGAAAATGGAAGGCCTCGGTGCCGGCGAGATCCTGCTGACCAGTATGGATCAGGACGGCATGAAAAACGGCTTCGACCTCGGCGTGACCCGCGCCATCAGCGACGCGCTGGGCATTCCGGTGATCGCTTCCGGTGGCGTCGGCAATTTGCAGCATCTGGCCGACGGCATTCTCGAAGGCCATGCCAGTGCGGTGCTGGCGGCAAGTATTTTCCACTTCGGCGAATACACCGTGCAGGAAGCCAAGGCCTACATGTCGCATCGCGGCATCGTCATGCGCTAAAGCGTACAGGCCAGTGGACAGCATGGCGCGCCCAAGGCACTCTTGGGCACGCCATGGATTCCGGTAGCCCGACATGATCAAACGCCTGCTTGTTGTTCTCGCCAGCGCCTCGTTGTTGTTCATCAGCAATGCCCGGGCCGAAACCAGTCCCGACACCGATCTGGTGCTGCTCACCGAGAACTTCCCGCCGTACAACATGGCGAAGAACGGCAAGAATTTCGCCCAGGGCGACAACATCAACGGTATTGCCACGGACATCGTTCGCGAGATGTTCCAGCGCGCCGGCCTCACTTACAGCCTGACCCTGCGTTTCCCCTGGGAACGTGTCTACAAGCTCGCCCTGGAAAATCCCGGTTATGGGGCCTTCGTCATGGCGCGCCTGCCTGATCGCGAAAGACTCTTCAAATGGGTCGGCCCGATCGGACCCGACGACTGGATCCTGCTGGCCAGGGCTGACAGCAAGATAACCCTGGAAACCCTCAATGATGCGCGCAAATACAGGATCGGCGCCTACAAGGGCGATGCGATTGCCGAGACCCTGACCAAACAGGGCCTCAAACCGCTGGTGGTGCTGCGCGATCAGGACAATGCGAAGAAACTCGTCAACGGCCAGATCGATCTCTGGGCTACCGGGGATCCTGCCGGCCGTTATCTGGCGCGGCAGGATGGCGTGACCGGTCTGAAGACCGTGCTGCGCTTCAACAGCGCCGAACTGTATCTGGCACTGAACAAGGATGTGTCAGATACAGTCGTTGCCAGGTTGCAGGCTGCGCTTGATCAGATGCGCAAGGACGGAGTTGTCGACGAGATCATGGGACGCTATCTGTAGTCACTGGCAACTCTGTGCTTGTTGGCAACGCTGCGGCTTCGTTATCCGTTTCGTCCTCGACTGTTGTGCTTTGCATGTGCGCGGCCTCGGCAGGCAGGACTGTCGCGTTTGGTTGCGGTGGTGTGTACACGCTGAAATGCAGGTTCTTGCCATCGGTGTAGCTGACGACGCTGCCGATCTGTGTGCCGTCCGCGCGCAGCAGCTTATAGTCACTCTGAGTCAGATACACCGCCATCGAGCTGTTGCTGGCCACGATAGCCGCGACCTCGATAGGTGCCGGGTTGAGCCATTCGTTCGAGTGCATTTCACACTGGGTGAAATCATTGTTCAACCGCGCCGAAAACAGAAAGGGTTGGGACAGATTGCTCTGCCACTGTGCGCCGAACTCGATCAAAGTGGCGCTGGTAAACAGGCGCAGTCTATCGTTTTGTTGCAGGCGGGGGGCGACCCAGCGGACGGTCTTGTTGCTGTCTTCCGTGTTGTGGCAATGGCCAACGAGCTGATAATGATCCGTGCGCTGTAGCAGATACTCAGGTGACTGACTGAGCTGTTGGCGTCGGGTGAGCTGTGGGTCTTTTACGATGAACCAAGGCAGTCGCGCGCTGTAGGCAGGTTGCTCGGGCACCCGCAGGTCGGGTGGCGTGACATCCGCAAGGACTGGCACGGCGGGGCGTGCATTGACGTCAATCTCAATCGGGATACGCAGGGAATAAATGGTGAAATTGGCGGGTTTGGAATAACTCTTCAAGCCGACGAAGGTGCCGGGCGCCAGATGGATTTCATCCGCAGGCGCCGAAGGCGGAACGGCGCTCCACGTGCTGATGCTTTGTCGGGCTCCACTGCCCTTGTCTGTCCACACCGATTCAGCCAGGCCGGAAGCAATCAAGAGGTCGGCACGGACGCAACGGACAGCGTTCAAGGAAGGCTTTGAGTGACCGTCGGAGCAGACCGAACCGAGCGCTACATACCCTTGCGGAGGAATGGGTCGCCAGATCGCCCCGTCCTTTTTCGAGCCTGAGCCTGTGTCTTGCCAGATCAGTTCATAGTCGTCAGGACGGCGCAACGCGCTGCCTTTTGCGGGATCCGCACTGGGTGTCGCCGCTTCGCAAACCACAGCCACCGCATGTCTGTCAGTAATGTTGTCATGGTCATCAATCGCCACGTCGCCCAACGGAAAGTAACCCGGCAGCACATCGGCAGGTGGCGTGGGCCGCCAGAAGGCAGCCGGTTTTGCCCGGGATCCAGCGGTATCCCAGATGCGCAGAAACTCCGTCGTAAAGCTGATCAGCAAGTTGTCGTTTCGGATGGGTTGCATTTGCCTGGTTGGCAAAGCGGTAGTCTCATGAGTAGTCATTGCGATTCCTGATAGTGAAAGCGACGCATGGGCGTCGCGACCTGTTGCAGGTCGCACTATCGGAAACGGGGGCGGTTACCGGGTGGTAAATATGTATGTGTCAACGTCACAGGGCGTTACCGGTAAACGCCGTCCTTGCCATGGCCGGCCATGGCGCGGTTGCTGCGCACGCTGATCATCTGCCTGATGTCGATCCAGTCGATACCCTGCGCCTTCAGTCTGGGCAGTTCGCGCTCGAGCACCGCCAGGGTCTGCGGATACGGATGGCCGATCATCACCGCTGAACCCTGTTTGTGCGCCAGAGCGATTGCGGTCTGCAGTTGAGTGGAAATCGCCGCTTCGGTGCGTTCGTCATCGAGAAACACATCGCGGGAAACGCTGGCCAGATCGATTTTCTGTGCTTGCTGCGCAGCGACTGTCTGGGCGCTGGTGCGGCTGTCGACGAAGAACTTGTGCCGGTGCTGCAACTCAGCCATCAGCCACGCCATCGCCGCCGGCTGCGCGGTCATGCGGCTGCCCATGTGATTGTTGATGCCGGCAGTGAACGGGACTTTCTCGAACGCGGCATTCAGGCGTTTCTGCAGTTCTTCGATGGGCAGTTCGGGGTGCCAGGCGTACGGTCCGGTGGCCGGGTCCATCGGCATGTGCAGGATGACGATCTTGCCGGCGCGATGGGCCTCGCGGGCAAACTCGGTGGCGTGGGGCGTATCGGGCATGATCGCTGCCGTGACCGGGCCGGGCAGGGCGAGCACGCGGCGATCCCGGGGCAGATTCTGCCCCAGGTCATCGATGATCAGTGTCAGGTAGGCTTTGTGCGGCGTGGAGCCGGCGGGCTCCGCTTGGGCAAAACCCGCCAGACAGCACAACAGAGCGCAGACGAAACGCAGCAACATCCTCAGCGGCCGGAGGTGATGCTCAGGCCTTTGAGCAGGCTCAGGGCCTGGGCCAACTGGTAATCGTCATCCTGCGGCATGGCTTTGGCCTTGCCAGCCGAACCACTCGGTTTGTCGGCGCCGCCGTTGCCGTTGCCCAGGTGACCTTGCAGATCGGCTTCCTTGAAGTATTCGCTGTCGGCTTCGTTGGTGATCTTGGCGCGGCGCACTTCGATGTCCGGCACGATGCCCTGGGCCTGGATCGAGCGGCCGTTCGGCGTGAAATACAGCGCGGTGGTGATCTTCAGTGCGCGGTCGTTGTTCAGCGGCAGCACGGTCTGCACCGAGCCCTTGCCGAAACTGGTGGTGCCCATGACCACGGCACGTTTCTGGTCCTGCAGGGCGCCGGCGACGATTTCCGAAGCCGAGGCACTGCCGCCGTTGATCAGCACGACCATCGGCACCGCTTCGCTCTCGTCCTTGCCGGTGGCGGAGAAGCGCAATTCGGAGTTGGCGATGCGGCCCTTGGTGTAGACGATCAGGCCTTTGGTGATGAAGTGGTCGACCACTTCCACCGCCGATTGCAGCACGCCACCCGGGTTGTTGCGCAGGTCGAGAATGATGCCGTTGAGCTTCTTGCCGTTGTCCTTGCGCAATTTGGCCAGCGCCTTGGAGACTTCTTCGCCGGTCTTGACCTGGAACTGGGTAATGCGGATGTAGCCGTAGCCCGATTCCAGCAGCTGCGCCTTGACGCTCTTGACCTGAATCACCGCCCGCGCCAAGGTCACGTCGAATGGCGTGCCGCCGTCGCGAACCAGGGTCAGGGTGATTTTCTGGCCGATCTTGCCGCGCATCTTGTCGACGGCTTCGGTCATGGTCTGGCCGCGGGTTGGCTGGCCGTTGATCTTGACGATGAAGTCGCCAGCCTGAATGCCGGCCTTCGACGCCGGGGTGTCGTCGATCGGCGAGACAACCTTGATGAAGCCGTCCTCGGCGCCGACTTCGATGCCCAGGCCGCCGAATTCACCGCTGGTGCTTTCCTGCAGCTCGGTGAAGTCTTCCGGGCCAAGGTAGGCCGAATGCGGATCGAGGTTGCTGAGCATGCCCTTGATCGCGTTTTCCAACAGGGTCTTGTCGTCTACAGGCTCGACATACGCGGCTTTGATCCGGTCCATGACCTCGGCGAAGGTGCGCAGCTCTTCCAGCGGCAGCGGCGCCTTGGCGGTCGCGGCAGTGCCTGCCGGAGCGACGGTCGGGGCCGGTTGTGCGGCGAACGCCAGAGGCGCGCCGATCACCAGAGCGATCGTCAGGGCCAGCGAGGTAAGGCGGGACAAATGCAGCATGTCGAACGAACTCCTGAATTAGATGCCGTGCTTATCCTTGCGCACGACACCATTGCGCCGGATCACTCGGGTGACCCTGCTGACGAATTGCGAAATACAGCGCTGGCGTGTCCTGACCGCCACTGTTACCGACAGTGGAAATCGACTCGCCAGCCTTGACCACATCACCCGCCGACTTGAGCAGCGTCTGGTTGTGGCCGTAGAGACTCAGAAAACCGTTGCCGTGATCGAGGATCACCAGCAAGCCGGCACCGCGCAGCCAATCGGCGAACACCACGCGCCCGCCGTGTACAGCGTGCACCTGGCTGCCGGCGGAAGCGCTGATCATCACGCCATCCCATTTGGTGCGGGCATCGTCGCCACGGCTTTCACCGAAGCGTGCGAGTAATCGACCATCAACCGGCCACGGAAGTTTTCCCCGGGATGCAGCAAATGGCCCGCCAAAGGTTTCGCCGCTGCTCGATACCAGCGCGCCGGGGCTTGATCTGACGGGTTTTCGTGGGGCGTCGCTGTTTTCAGCCTGCGCCTCACGCAAACGCTTTTTTTCCGCTTCCTGCTGGGCGATCAGCGCTTTCTGTCGCGCTTCTTCTGCCTCACGAGCTTGGCGGGCCAGGGTTTCTTCAATGGTTTTAAGGACTTTAGACAGGTCTGCCTGATCCTGCTCGCGGGCGGCGAGTTTCTGGTCGCGGGCCTTCACGTCGTCATTGAGTCTGGCGAGAACCTGCTGGCGCTCCTTGCGGACTTTCTCGAGTGCTTCGCGCTGCGTGTCGAGGTCGCTTTTCTGCACCAGCAACTGCGCTTGCTGCAGACCGATGTCTTTTTCGACATTGGCCAGTTGGCGCAGGGTTTCGTTGAAGTTCTTCAACTGCTCCAGGCGTGCCTGGCTCAGGTAGTCGTAATAGGTGAAGGTGCGGGCGAACTTCTCGGGGTTCTGCTGATTGAGCAGCAGCTTGAGGTATTCCTGGCGGCCGTTCTGGTAGGCCGCACGGGCCTGAATGGCGATCAGTCGCTGCTGTTCAGTGCGCGCGCTCTGGAGTTTTTTTTTCTCTGCATCGAGCCGCTGTAGCTCGGATTCGCTTTTCTGCAGTTCTTTCTGCAGCGCGTCGACCTGCTTCTGCAGCTTGCCCATCTCGGTTTCAGTGCCCTTGAGCTCTTTCTGCACGCCGGACTTTTCTTCCTGCAACTTGCCCAGGAGCTTTTTCAGCTCGGCGATATCCTGACGCGTGGCCTCCAACTGCTGTTGGGTTTGCGCGCGCTCGTCGGCGAAGGCCGGCTGGAGCAGACAGGTCAGAGCAAGGGCGATCAGGACGCGAAGCATAGGGGCGGGCGGCACCAGGGTAAGGGACGGCCTAGTATGCCCGCCCGAGGCTGCAAAAAAAACGCCCAATTGGGGCTGTGTGATAACTGGACAGAAAAACACCGCAAAACCAATGTGGGAGCGAGCCTGCTCGCGAAAGCGGTGCGTCAGGCGACATCGCTGTCGACTGATCCACCGTATTCGCGAGCAGGCTCGCTCCCACAGGGATTGGCGGTGTTTATACGAGGATCGAGGTACCTGTCATCTCCGCCGGTTTTTCCAGGCCCAGCAGCATCAGCATGGTCGGTGCCACGTCCGCCAGCACGCCGCCTTCGCGCACTTTCAGGTCGCGTTTGCCGACGTAGATGAACGGCACCGGCTCGGTGGTATGCGCGGTGTGCGCCTGACCAGTGGATTCATCGGCCATTTGCTCGACGTTGCCGTGGTCAGCGGTGATCAGTGCTTCGCCGCCGACCTTTTCCAGCGCCTCGACGATGCGACCGACGCAAGTGTCCAGGCACTCGACCGCTTTCACCGCCGCGTCGAACACGCCGCTGTGGCCGACCATGTCGCCGTTGGCGTAGTTGACCACGATCACGTCGTAACGCTGGTTTTCAATGGCGTCGACGATGCGGTCAGTAACTTCCGGGGCGCTCATTTCCGGCTGCAAGTCATAGGTAGCGACTTTCGGCGACGGGATCAGGATGCGCTCTTCGCCCGGGAACGGTTCTTCGCGACCGCCGGAGAAGAAGAAGGTCACGTGGGCGTATTTTTCGGTTTCAGCGATGCGCAGCTGGGTCTTGCCGTTTTTCGCCAGATAATCGCCGAGAACGTTTTCCAGGCTGCCGGCGGCGAAGGCCGACGGTGCCGGAATGCTTGCGGCGTACTGGGTCAGCATGACGAAACCGGCCAGTTTTGGCTGGCGGGCGCGCGCGAATTCCTTGAAATCGTCTTCGACGAACACGCGGGTCAGCTCGCGGGCGCGGTCGGCACGGAAGTTCATGAACACCACGGCATCGCCGTCTTCGACTTTCACCGGCTCGCCGATGGAGGTGGCTTTGACGAACTCGTCGCTTTCGCCACGGGCGTAGGCAGCTTCAAGACCTTCCTGAGCGGTGGCGGCGTTGAATTCGCCGTTGCCGTCGACGATCAGGTTGTAGGCCTGGGCGACGCGATCCCAACGGTTGTCACGGTCCATGGCGAAATAGCGGCCGATGATGCTGGCGATCCGGCCTTTGCCCAATGCCTGGAACGTCGCGTCGAGCAGTTCGATCGACGAGGCAGCGCTCTTCGGCGGTGTGTCACGGCCATCGAGGAAGGCGTGCAGATAGATTTTTTCGGCGCCGCGCTTGAAGGCCAGTTCGGCCATGGCGATCAGGTGATCCTGGTGGCTGTGCACGCCGCCATCGGACAGCAGGCCCATGAAATGCACGGCTTTGCCGGCGGCCACGGCTTTATCGACAGCGGCGCAGATGGTCGGGTTTTCGAAGAATTCGCCGTCGCGGATCGCTTTGGTCACACGGGTGAAGTCCTGATACACCACGCGCCCGGCGCCGAGGTTCATGTGGCCGACTTCGGAGTTGCCCATCTGGCCATCCGGCAGGCCGACGTCCATGCCGCTGCCTGAGATCAAGCCGTTTGGCACGGTGGCCCACAGACGATCCAGCACGGGTTTCTTCGCCGCGAACACGGCATTGGATTCGGGGCTGTCGCTGTGACCGAAGCCGTCGAGAATCATCAGGACCAAAGGTTTGGGCGTAGTCGTCATGGAATCCACTCGTGGCTGATAAAGAAGAGGCGATGGAAAACGGAGTTGGAGTTTAAAGCGAAGTTCCGACCGCGTCACCGCCGGACGGGGTTTGGCCGACCATAGTGGCTGTGTATACTGGCCGACATTTTAACGCCCTGGAACCTCCTTCGATGGTTGCTCACCTGATTGAATTTGCCACTAACCACTACATTCTTGTCGGTATTTTCGTCGTACTGCTGGCTCTGTTGCTGGCGCACACGATGCAGGGCGGCGGCAAGAGCCTGAGCACCGGCGAGCTGACCGCACTGGTCAATAAAGATGCAGGCGTGGTGGTGGACATCCGTCCGGCCAAGGATTATGCCGCCGGCCACATCGTCGGCGCGGTGAACATCCCGCAAGACAAGCTGGCCGCTCGCGTCGGCGAGCTGGAAAAGCACAAGGCCAAGACCATCATTCTGGTCGATGCCCTCGGTCAGACCGCCGGCACCCACGCCCGCGAACTGATGAAGTCCGGCTTCACCGCCGCCAAGCTGTCCGGCGGGATTTCCAGCTGGAAGGGCGACAACCTGCCATTGGTGAAATGACATGAGCGAAGTCATCGTCTACTCCAGCGATTACTGCCCCTACTGCTCGCGCGCCAAGCATCTGCTCGCCAGCAAAGGCGTGGCCTTCGAAGAGATCAAGGTCGATGGCAAGCCGCAGCTGCGTGCCGAAATGACCAAAAAGGCCGGGCGCACGTCCGTGCCGCAGATCTGGATCGGCTCTAAGCACATCGGCGGTTGCGATGATTTATATGCCCTGGAGCGCGCCGGCAAACTCGACGCGCTGCTCAAGGGCTGAACGGCTGCACCCACGTACAGCACTCCCTAAAAGACCCAAGATCGATAAGGATCTGAGATGACTGACCAACAGAACACTGCAGCCAGCGAAGAAGAAACCGCACCGCAATTCTCCTTGCAGCGCATCTACGTACGCGACCTGTCCTTCGAAGCCCCGAAAAGCCCGGCGATCTTTCGCCAGCAGTGGGATCCGGCGGTCGGTCTGGATCTGAACACTCGGCAGAAAGCGCTGGAAGGCGATTTCTACGAAGTGGTGTTGACCCTGTCGGTGACCGTGAAGAACGGTGAAGAAGTCGCCTTCATCGCTGAAGTGCAGCAGGCCGGTATATTCCTGATCAAGAACCTCGATGCGGCTTCGATGAGCCACACCCTCGGTGCGTTCTGCCCGAACATCCTGTTCCCTTACGCCCGCGAAACCCTCGACAGCCTGGTTACCCGTGGCTCGTTCCCGGCGCTGATGCTGGCCCCGGTGAACTTCGACGCCCTGTACGCGCAAGAGCTGCAGCGCATGCAGGAAAGCGGGGACGCACCAACCGTTCAATAACGGCGCGGATACGCATCGCGGGCAAGCCCGCTCCCACAGGTTTTGCACATTCCTGTGGGAGCGGGCTTGCCCGCGATTGTTTTGGTCAGGTGAAAATTATTTGAAGTCGTTCTGCCGCCACGCTTCGTACACGGCGACCGCCACAGTGTTGGACAGATTCAGGCTGCGGCAGCCCTCGCGCATCGGCAGGCGCAGGCGTTGTTCGCCGGGCAGGGCGTCGAGCACGTCCGCGGGCAGGCCCCGGCTTTCCGGGCCGAACAGAAACGCATCGCCGGGCACGAACGCGGCATCATGGAACGGCCGCGAACCCTTGGTGGTGAAGGCGAACACGCGCGGGTTGCCCAGACTTTCCAGACAGCTGGCCAGGTCCGCGTGACGCTGCAACGTGGCATATTCGTGGTAGTCGAGACCGGCACGGCGCAGGCGCTTGTCGTCCATCTCGAAACCCAGTGGTTCGATCAAATGCAGGTGGCAGCCGCTGTTGGCGCACAGCCTGATAACGTTGCCGGTATTCGGCGGAATTTCTGGTTGAAAAAGGATGACGTGAAACATGCACGGCTCCGAAGGTAAAGATGACGCGCATTCTACGCCGCAAGCGGACCCGCGTTCGAAACTATTCCCGCGCGTCATTGGTTCGCTGGCGATCGTCGGGATGATGATCGGCTTGATGATCGGCCGCCTGACCACGCCAGACCCGAGCGTGCTGGAGAGGGTCGAGGTCACCGAAGGCGGCCTGGTAGTGTGGTTCAACAACGAACCGAAACTGCACGGCGAGATCATCGATGGCACCATCGCGCTGCTGTTTCAGGCCGAAGGTCGGGCGCAGAAAGGCCAGCTCAGGCTCAACGGCAAGGACGTCAACTGGCGCACGCGCAAGAGTGATGGCGGATTGTTGCTGACGGTGCTGGCAGCGCGCCCATTGCAGGGCGACTGGGTCGGTAGCGAGGTCGATGATCGCTGGCGACTGGAGATCCGCTTGAGCGAGCCCTAGCGGGAAGTCATCCTTGCTGATGTTCGTTCCTACACTGTTTTAGGTCGTTTCCCACTGCGGCCGTCGCCCTTTCCCATCTCCGTCAGATGCTCGTCCACGCTATCGTTCGCCCCTTCAAACGGCAGGATGCCGATACCAAGCGTGCCCTTGCATGAATGCATGGGGCGTTTTTTTCAAGGATGAAGATATGCCAGTAAAACCACCGCGCGGTGGCAGTACCCCCGTTGATGTGAATGCTTCCGCCGGCGCGAGTCGATCGGCCGAAGTTGATACGTCGCTGCCGACAACATCGGGCCGCCGAGGTTCCGCATCGGATATTTCTGTGGATCATTCGCGCCCGGGAGACGGGGCGTCCGACGGCACCGCCGGGAATGAAACCAAGCCGCTTGCGGTGGTAATGGTCCACGCGGCTAGCGCTGAGGCGCTTGTTATTCCCGGTCCGTCGTCGTTGGAAAACTACCTGATCAGTGCCGGTTCAACGCTTCCAGACGCCAACAGCAGCGGACTCAGAGTGTTCAAGAGCCGCACTTATGTTGATCTGTCCATCGGCGGGACTGTGCTTGTCGGGGCGGATCCGGATACGGGACTTTATCGCGCCCGGCGTTCGAGTGAATTGCGTCCCTCTGGCCCCGTGCTGGAGCGCGATAGCGCTAGCGGCTTGTGGCGTTTGCACGAGGATGTTGGCGCGACCATTCGAGAACAATTCAAGAGATCGTTTCCTGAGGCAGCCGATGAACACGCGCAGCACTTTAACAACCGATTTGGTGACAGGGACAGCGCAGAGATTGAACTTGAGCGGATCAAGTTTGGGTTTCCTCAACTGGACCGCGAACTCGGCGCATGGGAGAAGGCTTACAAGGGCTCTGATACCGAGGAGCGCGATCGGCGCTTTGCTCTGGGAGCCAAGGTGCGTCAATTGTTCAAGTGGCTAGGCGATGCATCGGAAAGAATCCATCAGGAGGGATTTCAGACAGGGTTTGTCCTGAAACTGGCTTTTGGAAGGAAGAGGAACTTCGCTCTCCCGGTTTTATCTACACGACTCGATTCCATAGTTGCCCTTGAAATCACAGAGGGGGCCGTAGGTAAACTCGAAGGTCTGTTCAAGAGCTTGTCCCACATTGAAACGCTGAAAGTGCAAGCGTCACTTGATGGCTTACCTGCCGGGATCGAAACACTCACAGAGCTGAAAGTCCTCGACATGAGCCGAACCGGAGTCCTATTCAAGCCGGCCGATGTGGATCGCTTCACACGCATGAGCCGCCTGCAGGAGTTGAACCTCGAAAATGGCAGGGTACTGCACGCTCCGTCAGTCCGCGGTCTTACCGAGTTACGCGTATTGAATCTTCGATATACCGGTATAAATGCCTTGCCGGCTGGACTGAGTGAAATGCCCGGCCCGTCACGTTTACAAGTGCTTGATTTGGGTCGGAATCGGGGCCTGAAAGTCGCACCTGACGTAAGTGCAATGTCCGAGCTGCGAATATTGGATCTGGCGGATACGGGGATAAGCAGGCTTCCGGTAGGGCTTGATTCCGGGAGTGGGCCTTCGCGGCTCGAAATATTGAACCTCAGCGCCAATGATCTTTATGTGGCGCCTTCGCTTAGAGGGATGACTGCATTGCAGGAGCTGGATCTGAGCTGGACCCGTATAGACAGACTTCCCGAGGGCATTACGGCCGATATCCCCAAGACGAAATTGATACTTAAAGGCAACGATATTCAAACGATCCCCGAATCGCTTGAGCTCAGGAAAGGCTTCGACCTTTCATACAATCCGATTTCCGACCCGGCTGCCCTGCGGCGATTCATTTTTGCTCGGCGACAAACAGGCACAGATGTCTGGCTGGGGCGAGGAAGTACTGACCTGTCTGCAAATCTTTGGCTGAAGAATGTGCCGCCAGCACAATTGCCCGACAAGCTGGCGCTCTGGAACCGATGGTCGAGCGTTCCCGAAAGCGACCTGATGTTACGTATCCGGCACTTGAGTGGCACGCCAGAATTTCACATCGAGCGTCCGCTATTGCAACGCCGCGTCTGGGCATTCCTCGAGGCATTTGACAAGGCTGACGCTGTCGAACAGGCACAGCTCAGAGCTGTTGCTGGAAGGTTCACGGAAAATGAACCAATTATTGGCGTCATGCTGGAAAGACTGGAAGCCGAAATTGAAAAATTTGATGCACGGCGCCAACACGTGCCACCGCATCAGTTACCCAAGCGACCGAGATTTGAATGAACGCAAGTTCATGCCTCGGCGCGCGATATAAAACCGGGAATTCCTGACCCGCCTGTATTCAGATTGCTCCAAGGCACAGCTCATTGCGCTGCGGTCTGAGTCCGAGGCGGGCAATCTCTGTCGCGCTCTCATTTCCCCCTTGCATGATGCAGGGGGCATTTTTTTCAAGGATGAAAACATGCCATTAAAACCAGCCAAAGGTGGCTCTGCCCGCGCGAAAGTGGACGCTTCCACCAGTCCGACCCGACCGGACGACATCGATATCGAGCTCGCCGGCACATCACGTCGGGGAGGCGCCGGCGCGGCTTCCTCCGCCGATCATCTGGCGTCGCGCGCCGGCCCGTCCAGCGCTATCGACGCAGACGCCACTCGTGCGACTGCGGCAGTCGTGGTTAATGCGCTCCCTGCTCAAGCCAGTCTGCCAGCGTCTCAACCCACGCTGGACCATTACGTGATCAATGCCCGCGCAATGCTTCCAGAACTCAACAGCGAAGGACTAAGGGTGCTCAATCAACGCACCTACGTTGACGTGGCCGATGGTGACCTCGTTCTTGTCGCCGTGGATCCGCAGACGGGTCTGCAGCGTGCCCGCCGGCCAAGCGAGTTGTTGCCAGGTCCGGTGATGCTGCGCGATGCGGACAGCGGACTCTGGTATGCGCGCGAAGTCGTTGAGCCAACCACGCGAGCGCAGATCGAACGATATTTTCCGCAGGCGACCGATCAACAGGTGGAAAACCTTATTGCCCGATTCGGTGACAAGGATGTGGCAGACGTGGAGCTCAAACGGGTCCAGTCCGGGCTTGCTCAGATGGAACGGGATATGGCAATTCTTGATGGCACAGGGAGTTTCGTTGCCAGAGAAATGGCAAGCAGACTGCGCAGACTTTATACGTGGCAAGGCGATCCTGATGAGCGGGTCTACCACGATGATCGGCTGGCGGGGTTCAAGATCGAGATCGATCTCAACGCTTGGCCGACCCATCGAACTTTTCCAACAACATTCAATTCCATTGCTTCTCTCACCCTGAGGGACGGGAGTCAGCTCAACCTGGAGGCTTTCCTCAGGCAGTTTCCCAACGTCGACCGGGTACTCATCAATCCACCGTCTCAGTATCGGACTTTTTCGAAGCTCAGGATCGAGAATGGTTCTGTTGAGCAGTCGACGTTGCGCCGTTTCAGGGAGCTGCACCTGCAAGACTGCATCTTGCCCGATGATTTTTCGCTGGCTGGCATGACCAGACTGCAATTGCTTACGCTGGGTAACATTCAGCAGGGGCCGGACTTGATTGCTCTGGTCAATCAACTGCCAGAACGCTCACAGTTGCAGTTGCTGGACTTGAACCAAAATCCCTACTTGAAGGCCGCACCACCCATTGTGGGGATGACGCAGTTGCGTGTACTGGACCTGACGATGACTGGAATACACCAGTTGCCTGTCGGGCTGGGGGCTGAAAACGGGCCGTCACGCCTGGAAGTGCTGAGACTTGGATATAACCCGTTATCCGTTGTGCCTTCGCTCAAGGGAATGAATGCACTGCAGGAACTCGATCTTTTCGGCACGGGTCTGGACAGGTTTCCTGAAGGCATCACGTCTCAGTTGCCAGGGAAAGTGTTGAATCTGGCGAATAACCGTATTTCAGCCATCCCCGAATCTGTTGAACTTCGAGCAGGCCTCAATCTCAGTGGTAATCCTGTAACTGATCCGGCTCAACTTCAGCGCCTGATGGATGCACGTATTAAAACAGGCTCTGACATTTGGCTGGGTGGAGAGAGTATTGACCGATCGGTAAATCCCTGGTTACGGCATTCACCGTTGGAAGAACTACCTGAACAATTGAAGCTCTGGGAAAGGACCGGCGATTCCACATGCCGCCAAGGAATCTTGAAGCTTACTCGTCTGCCCGACTTTCATCTTGACCGACCATTCTTGCAGCAGCGAGTTTGGCGGTTCCTGGACGTCTACAGCAAGGCTGGCGCCAGGGATGTGTTTACCATGAGGAGTATCATGTCCAGTGAACTCAGCCCTGGGAAAATGCTCGACCGACTGGAAGCGGAAATCTATTCGCAAAGCGAGCCTATGCCCTCGGCCACGGATCTGCTCCGCGAATCCGGCAGTATCGTCCAGCCCCCCCGTATACGAGACGAGTCGGCCTCGCGAGCGCTGGTACGAAAATATTTTCCGGAGGCGACCGATCAGCACGCAGATCACTTTATCGCCAACTTCGGCGACAAGCGCGCGGCAGAGTTGGAACTCCAACGCATGCAGCTCGGAATTCCAGAACTGGATCGCCAGGTCAACGCTGCGTTTGAACAAAGCCCTCACACTCAAATGTGGCGCAAGTTGCGTCGTCTGTACAAATGGCAAGGGGAGCCTGATGAGTTGGTCTTCCACGATGCTCGACCGGTGGGTTTCAAGACGTCTATCAGTCTTGATCTATGGGGGGATGACCTGCAGTTACCTCTGCAATTCAGCTCCGTTGTCTCCCTTTCCCTGACAGCAGGCATCCTGCGTAAACCGGAGACTTTCTTTGCACATTTCCCCAGTCTTGAACGTCTGACGGTCATGAGCGAAGCCTGGCAACCACGCTTCAACGCGGACCCCGGCTTCACTGAACAATTGACAAAGCTTACGCGCCTGCGCGAATTGCACCTGCAAAGGACGTCCGTACCGTCCAACTTTTCGTTGGTGGGCATGAACGAGCTGCGCATACTCGATCTTACGCAGACGGGACTGGTTCGACTTCCTGTCGGGCTTGGTGCCGATAACGTCGCGCCGGGGTTGGAAGTACTGAAACTTGGCGGTAATCCTCTCTCTGAGGTGCCTACGGTCAAAGGAATGACTGCGCTGCAGGAACTGGATCTCTCCAATACCGGCCTGGACAAGTTCCCGGAGGGCATCACATCCCAGATACCCGGGAAGGTGTTGAACCTTGCGAACAACCGTATTACTTCGATTCCCGAATCTGTTGAACTCAGGGCGGGCTTCAATCTCATGGGTAATCCTGTAACAGATCAGGCTTCACTCCGACGGCTCATACGTGCACGTATCGAAACGGGTACTGATATCTGGCTGGGAGATCTGAGCAGCGATCAGTCGTCGTTCGTCTGGCTAAGAAATGTGGATAAGGACGTCGCTGAAAAACAGCAACTATGGGACCGCGTCGGCCCCTCTGGCGGTCTCTTGAAGAACAGGATATTGCTGCTTACTCGTACGCCGGAATTTCATGCCGAGTATCCGCTTCTGCAGCGGCGGGTCTGGTCGTTCCTCAAGATCTACAGCGAACTTGGGTACGGCGAGCAGGTCCGTCTCGATGACATTTTGCTCGGTGAATTCAGCCCCGGCAAAATGCTGGACAAGCTGGAAGCAGAGATCCGCGAACGTGACTCAGGGAGGCAAAACCAGCCTTCGCATCATTTACCCAAGCGTCCGAGGCTTGATATTTAACGGCTCGACGGGCAATTCGAAACCGCAACCGCTCCATTTATGTTGGCAAGATGCCAATTTCTTCGTCCCTTGCGTAAATGCCGGGGGCGATTTTTTCAAGGATGAAAACATGCCAGGAAAACCAGCCAAAGGTGGCGCTACCCGCGCGAAAGTGGATGCTTCCACCAGTCCGACCCGACCGGACGACATTGATATCGCACTCCCCGGCACATCAGGTCGGGGAGGTTCTGGCCCGGCTTTCTCCGCCGATAATCTGGCGTCGCGCGCTACCGACGCAGACGCCACTCGTGCGACTGCAGCGGTCGTGGTTCATGCAACCCCTGCTCAAGCCAGTCTGCCAGCACCTCAACCCACGCTGGACCATTACGTGATCAACGTCCGCGCAATGCTTCCGGAGCTCAACAGCGAAGGGCTAAGGGTTCGCAATCAACGCACTTACGTTGACGTGGCCGGTGGTGACCTCGTTCTTGTCGCCGTCGATCCGCAGACGGGTCTGCATCGTGCCCGCCGGCCCAGCGAATTGTCGCCAGGTCCGGTGATGCTGCGCGATGCGGAGAGCGGACTCTGGTATGCGCGCGAAGTCGCGGAGCCAACGAGTCGGGAGCAGATACGCAAATATCTTCCGGACACGACCGATGAGGACGCGGATGCCTTCATCGCGCGGTTTGATGACAAGGATGCAGCAGAGCTTGAGCTCAAGCAGATCCAGCTTGGGCTTGCGCAACTGAACTCGACGTATATTCGCGTGCCGCGCAGTCCGGATCGTATTGTATCGGGCCCGGAATTAGATGAGGCCTCTGTAACTTGGACGACGCTACGCCAGTTATACAAATGGCAGGGCCAGCCCGATCAACGGGTCTACAGTGATGGGCGGTTTGTGGGCTACAAGCTGGATATCAATCTCACGACATGGCCAGTTCAAGAGCCGCTTTCATTGAAATTCAGCTCAGTCGTTTCTCTGACCTTAAGAGGTCGTGGGAGGCTGGACCCGGACGCGTTTTGCGCACAATTCCCCAACCTTGAAAGTCTGACGATCACTAGTCAGGTGATCAACATGAATGGCCGGGTACCGGGACGGATCTCGGTAAGATTTGTTCATTCGAAATTCAGCATGGATTTGGGCTTTGCCGAACAATTGAAAAGATTCCCGCGTTTGCAAAGGCTGCGCCTGCAGGACTGTGAACTGACGGCTGGCTTTTCGCTGCGAGGCCTTACCAGGCTACGTGAGCTATGGTTTTGCAATACATTCGAGGCGCCGGTGAGTACGTTGTACGGGCAGATGCAACGTCAGGAGCAAGTCACCTTTTCGCAAGTGGCAGCTGACGTCAGAGGGATGACTGAATTGCGGGTGCTGGATTTGAGCCACACCGGAATAGAACTGCTTCCTACCGGACTTGATGCCATTGAAGTTGCATCGAAGCTGGAAGTATTGAAACTTGGTGGCAATCCGCTTTCAGCCAGCCCGCCACTCAAAAACATGACCGCATTGCAGGAGCTGGATCTTTCCAGCACAGGGCTGGATCGATTCCCGGAGGGCATCACCGACGTTTTTCCCGGCAAAGTACTGAATCTGGCGAACTGTCGGATTACTTCGATTCCTGAATCCATCGAGCTCAGAGCGGGCTTCAATCTCATCGGCAATCCCATAACGGACCCGGCCTCTCTTCGGCGGTTGATACGTGCACGTATGGCGACGGGCACAGATATCTGGCTTGGGCAGGAAAGCAGCGATGTGTCTGCCGGTCTCTGGCTGCGCAATGTACCGCAGCAACAGATAGCCGAAAAACAAACGCTGTGGGACAGGCATTTCGGAACAACCCCACAAGCCTTGACCATGATCATTCGTCGACTGAGTCGTACGCCCGAATTTCATGTTGAGCGACCGCTTCTGCAGCGGCGCGTATGGTGGTTTCTGGATATGTATGACAAAGCCGAAGTCAACGAGCGATCCAGGCTTGACGCCATTCTTGCCACCGAAACGAGTCCTGGAAGGATGCTGGACAGGCTGGAAGAAGAGATTCGCAAATATGACGGCGGGCGGCAGAATCAGCCGTCGCACCCCCCGCCCAAGCGCTCCAGACTGGAGTGACTCGCAGGCGTCCGCAATGCCGGTGTAAAAGCGGCGATATTCAGCCTCCCTGTACCAAAGGTGCCAACCCCAACATCGTCTCTGGCATTTATGCCAGAGAAGAACTTTCAAGGATGAAAACATGCCAGTAAAACAGTCTCGCGGTGGCAGCGTTCGCGTGGATACGGATGTCCGCACGCACTCCACTCACAGTTCGGAAAAGAATTTTTCACAGGCCGGCACGGCCGGCCGGGATGCTAAGGTCTCACGAGTTCGTGTTGATGACACGTGGCAGCGAAGCACCTCTGTTGGCGACGCTGCAGTCCGGGAGACGATTGCGTCGACGCTCACAGTCGAGGCTCGCCCGGATCCGCTTCCTGTCCAGAAGCCAATCGCTTTTTACACGTCGCTGGAAAATTACCGGATCCAGTCAGCTGCCGTGCTGCCGGACGCTGACAGCGAAGGCTTGAGGGTTTACAAGGATCGCCAATATGTTGATGTGCCTGACGCAGGCGTGGTGCTTGTCGGCGTGGATGCGGAAACCGGATTGTATCGCGCTCGGCTATCTAGCGAGTTGCTGCCCTCCGGCCCATGGATGCTGCGGGATATCGAGAGCGGCATCTGGCATCCGCACAACGACTTCAGCACACGTACCGATCCTTTGACCGACGCTAGTTTGCAGAACTTTCGCAGTGGCCTCGATCTTGGCAGTGTGGAACCCGGCGTTGACGGCGTGATACGTCACAACGGCAAGCTCTACGTGGTCATCCAGGAACACACGTATCAGGTTCTGCAGGATCTTGATGCGTCCCGCCCGGAATATCGAGTCTGGCGTCTGGTCAATCCCGCAGATCCCGTCGCCACCGACAGCGCAAACATTTATCGCGCCAGCCTTGGCGGTGAGACTGTGGCAATTACCCGTAGCGAACAGGATACGTGGGTTTCCATCCTCACAGGTCTGCGCGGCGGTATGGACCGCAACGCCCCCGCAGATGCCAACCCGTTCAACTTTCACCGCCCCTGGCTCACCGGTGCGGGTCAGTCAACGCCGCAACCACCGGCCCTTGTCGCGACGACCCGGGCACAGGTCAAACGCTATTTTGCAGACTCGACCGATCAACATGCCGATGATTTCATCGCACGCTTTGGTGAAGCGGGTGTGGCGGAATCGGAACTGCAGCGGATTCACCTCGAGTTTCCTCAGTTGAACCGTGAGATCGCGGCCTGGGAAACGGGCTATAAGGGCAATGACGATGCTGAGCGCAGTCGGCGACTGGAAATAGGTGCGAAGATGCGCCGGCTGTTCAAGTGGCAGGGAGACAGTAGCGAAAAAGTCTACCGTGACGGGCGGCTGGTCGGTTTCAAGCTGGAGCTCGACCTGGGAAGGCGAAGCAATCTGTCGTTACCGGAATTTTCGATTCCACTCAGATCCGTTGACTCTCTTGTCCTTGAAGGCAGCCCCTCGAGAAGCCTGGTGAATATGTTCGCAATGTTCTCGCATATCGATTCTCTCGAAGTTCGGAGATTCTCAGGCGAGAGCCGTGAGCTGCTTGCCGAAATTGCCAGGCTGCCGGCGTTGAGAGTCCTGCAGATGCGGGACAGCAAGGTCTGGGCGTCGTCGATCGATCATGAACTCTTTCCGCACTCGACGCGTTTACAGAAACTGATCCTGACCAACTGCAGTATCTGGCCAGATCTCTCAGTGCGTGGCATGGCCGATTTGCGAGTCTTGCGCGTGCGTGGTTGTGCTTTGCTCGGGTTACCGCCCGGACTGGGTGATATGCCCGCCGCGGCGCGGTTGCAGGTACTTGATCTGTTCCATAATCCGGCGATCACGGATGCGCCGGACGTGACCCATATGTCGGAACTGCGAGAACTGAATCTTTCCTATACCTGCATTTGGGCTCCACCGCGTGGACTTGGCTCGCAGAATGGTCCTTCGCGGCTTGAAACCCTGAATTTATCGCAGACCCCACTTGCCCAGGCGCCATCCCTCAGAGGCATGAGAAGCTTGCTGGAGGTTGATCTCAGCCATACTCAGATACAAGATTTTCCTGACGGTGTGACTTCCGAGAATCCCGTTGTTAGTTTGGATCTGTCTTACACCGGAATCACCTCGATACCGGACAGCGTTGAAATCAGGGCAGGTTTCGAGCTGACCGGCACTCTGCTTTCTGATCCGGTCACTTTCCGGCGGCTCATTGCTGCGCGTCGGCAAACAGGTACGGATTTCTGGTTGGGAAGAACCCTGTACGACCTGGTGATCGATCATTGGATGCATAACGTTCCGCAGGAGCAGCACGCCGCCAAAGCATCTCTCTGGGTCTCGTTGATCAATCCGACAAACATTCCGATGATGAGAAAAATCAGGGATCTTGTACGCACGCCTGAGTTTCAGGTCGAGCGGTCACTCCTGCAGCGTCGGGTCTGGGCGTTTTTTGAACATTTCCAAAGGGCAAGCCTTGGTGAGCAGGAAACTCTGCGGGATATTGCTTTCGCTGAGCCAAGTCCCGGGAAAATGCTGGACCGGCTCGAAGAGGAAATACGCAAGTTTGATCCAACGTGGCAGAACCCGCCCTCGCATCATGTGCTTAAGCCTGGGAGGGTGGGTTGAAGGGATGCAATGGCTGTATGTAAAAGCGGGAATCCCTGACCTGCCTGTATCAGGGTTCCCAAAAGCGTGGGCTGCGCTTGTGGCGTCAGCCCGGTGTAAAGAGGGAACCCCCGGCCTGCCTGTACCAAGGATCCCAAAAGGGTGGGCTCGCCGCTTTGCGCTGTGAGCCCAATGTAAAGAGGGGAATCCCCGGCCTGCCTGTACCAAGGTCCCCGAAACGGGTGGTGAAACGAATCACCTGAGATAGGTGTTGCAGGGTGCGTGCCAGCTTTTAATCTGCTGAAACAAAAAACGCTTTGGAAACGCGAAAGCCCCGGAACTCGGGGCTTTCGCGTTTTTGAATAAAGGGTTTTTCAGTGTTTTCAGGAGTGATTGTGGCGATACGGCTGTGCGCGATCGCGGGTCATTGTGCATTGATGCGGTGCACGGTAGCCCTCACCCTAACCCTCTCCCAGAGGGAGAGGGGACTGACCGAGGTGCCCGGTCAAGTTACGCCGACCTGAGATACCGAGCCGAACTCAGGCCTCGAAACCACCCGAGATCGGCTCCCTTCCCCCTCTCCCCCTCGGGGGAGAGGGCTGGAGTGAGGGGGATCGATCCTGAGTACACGACAATCCTTAAGCGTTAACCCTCTTCCCCCTCGTCATCATCCCCACCATCAACCTTCATCCCCAATTCCTTGATCTTGCGCGTCAGGGTATTGCGCCCCCAACCCAGCAGCACCGCCGCATCACGCCGACGTCCTGCGGTGTGCTTCAAAGCAGTCTCGATCATGATCCGCTCGAATGCCGGCACCGCGCTGTCGAGCAGGCTCGACTGGCCACGGGCCAAGGCCTGATCGGCCCACTGGCGCAGGGCCTGTTCCCAGTTGGTCACTGGCGCCGAATCCTGCGGCAGGTTGAGCAGTTCCGGCGGCAGGTCACTGATGTGCACTTCACGGCCGGAGGCCATGACGGTGATCCAGCGGCAGGTGTTCTCCAGTTGACGCACGTTGCCCGGCCACGGCAGGTTTTTCAGGTATTCCTCGGTTTCGCTTTTCAGCAGCTTCGGCTCGACCGCCAGTTCCTGCGCGGCGCGGCTGAGGAAGTGCCGGGCCAGGGTCGGGATATCTTCGCGACGATCCGACAGGCGCGGGATGTGGATGCGGATCACGTTGAGGCGGTGGAACAAGTCCTCACGGAATTTGCCGGCGTGGACGAGCGTTTCGAGATTCTGGTGGGTGGCGGCGATGATGCGCACATCGACCTTGACCGGCACATGGCCGCCGACGCGATAGAACTCGCCATCGGCCAGCACGCGCAACAAACGGGTCTGGGTGTCCGCCGGCATATCGCCGATTTCATCAAGGAACAGCGTGCCGCCGTCCGCCTGTTCAAAACGACCGCGACGCAAATTCGCCGCGCCGGTGAACGCGCCTTTCTCGTGGCCGAACAGCTCGGATTCCATCAGATCCTTGGGAATCGCCGCCATGTTCAGGGCAATGAACGGCGAAGCCGCGCGTGGGCTGTGGCGGTGCAGGGCGTGGGCGACCAGTTCTTTACCGGTACCGGATTCGCCGTTGATCAGCACGGTGATGTTGGAGTGGCTCAGGCGCCCGATGGCACGAAACACTTCCTGCATCGCCGGCGCTTCGCCGATTATTTCCGGGGTGCGGGTCAGCGCCGGCACCACTTCCAGGCCTTGCTGTTCCTGCGCATGTTGATTGGCGCGTTTGACCAGCGAAACGGCTTCGTCGACGTCGAAAGGCTTGGGCAGGTACTCGAAAGCACCGCCCTGATAGGAGGCGACAGCGCTGTCCAGATCGGAGTGAGCGGTCATGATGATGACCGGCAGCCGTGGGTGCTGTTCGCGAATCCGCGCCAGCAGATCCAGGCCACTGGCGCCCGGCATACGGATATCGGAAATGATCACGTCCGGCTGTTGTCGGGCCAGACGACTCATCACGCCATCGGCGCTGTCGAAGCTCTGGGTGGTCATGCCTTCCTGCTGCAAGGCCTTTTCCAGGACCCAACGGATAGAACGGTCGTCATCGACGATCCACACGGTTTCACTACGGCTCATGTCGATGTGGCTCCTTGTTCCAGTGGCAGGAAGATCGAAAAGGTGGTGTGGCCTGGATGGCTCTCACACTCGATCAGGCCCTGGTGCTGACTGATGATGTTCTGGGTAATGGCCAGGCCCAGCCCGGTACCGTCCGGGCGGCCGCTGACCATGGGAAAGAAAATGGTTTCCTGCAGTTCCGCCGGGATGCCCGGGCCGTTGTCGATGATCTCGATCTTGGTCACCAGACGATGGCGGATGTGGCCGATGGTGAACTGGCGCATGGCGCGGGTGCGCAGGCTGATGCGGCCCAGGCGCAGCTCGTTCTGGCTGCTGATCGCCTGCATCGCGTTGCGCACGATGTTCAACACCGCCTGAATCATCTGCTCGCGGTCGATCAATACGTCGGGAATGCTCGGGTCGTAATCACGCACCAGGGTGATGCAGCCCTGGCTTTCGGCTTCGACCAGATGGCAGACGCGTTCGAGCACTTCGTGGACGTTGCACATGGCCAGCGACGGCAATTTGTTCGAGCCGAGCATGCGATCCACCAGATTGCGCAGGCGGTCGGCCTCTTCGATGATCACATTGGTGTAATCGCGCAGGCTGTCTTCTGGCAGTTCGCGGGCGAGCAATTGCGCCGCGCCACGGATGCCGCCGAGGGGGTTCTTGATCTCGTGGGCGAGGCCGCGTACCAGCATCTTGCTGGTTTCCTGCTTGGACAGCTGGGCCTCTTCCTTGGTGATGCGCAACAGGCGATCACGCGGATGCACTTCAAGCAAAAGCAAAGTCTCGCCGTTACTTAGAATCGGCGTGACCGCGTAATCCACGGTCAGCGTCTGGCCGGTGAGGGCGGTGAGCATCGCTTCACGCTTGGTGAACGGGTGCGCCTGCTCCACCGCCTGACGCAGGGAATTGAGCGCCTCGGGGGATTCGGTGAACAGCTCGCTGATGAACTGGCCGTGACTGCGCTGACCGCTGACCGCCAACAGCATCTCCGCCGCCGGGTTCATGTACTCCAGTCGCAATTCGGCATCGAGCAGGATGGTCGCCGTGGTCAGGTTGTCGAGCAGCAAACGGTGAATAGCGTCGCTTATGGTCATCTGGACCCCTTTTGGAGCAAGGCGTGCGCGAGAACAAAGCGCTGATGTCGGGAAAATGCAAAAACCAAACCAAGGCTCCGAAAAGAAGCGTTTAACCCCTGAAACAGGCGTTTGACGCGCGTTTGTATGGCACGAAGCCAGCTCAAACGGGAAGTTTCGAACCAAAATGGGTTGGGTTGTGAGCGAGATGCAGTTTAGTGCACCAATAGAGTGCGCACGCCCGACGGGTGTTAAAAGAAGCGCAGGAATGGATTCTTCGGTTCTTCAGGTTTGTCCTTGAGCGGGCATTCCGGCCGCACGCCGTAATCGTCGGCGACACAGGGTTTGACCTGACGTTTCTGCGCCAGGGAAATGCGCAGCATGTGGAACGGCTGATTGGCGGTGCGTTCCACGGTACGCCCGGCAGCGTCGAGAATCTCGATCGACAGGCTGTGGCTGCCGCGATCGATATTGCTCAGCGCAAAAACCGGACTGACACCGGGTTCGCCGGTGGCCTTGCCATCGAGTAGCAGGCGATAACGATGGCCGTTTTGCAGGCCGGGTTCGCTGGTGACGCTGACGATCAGCTCGCCGGCGCTGCTGCGCAGAGTCGCGTCGGGCTCCGGGATCAGGATGCGCAGCATGTCGTAATGGAAGGGCGCTGGTTCGGCGGATTTTTTCGCCGTGGTGATCGGCGCTGCGCTGCTGGCAGGGACAGCCATGCGATTGCTTGTTGCGATCGGCACTCGCTTGGCGTTGGCGCGTGGCTGGTCGGTGTAGACGCGGTTGCCCTGTGCGTCGATGTAGGTAAAGACCTCCGCCGAGGCTGACGTCGACATCAACACCAGGATGAGTGCCAGCCCCGCGCGAATCACGGCGTATGCACCCGTTGCACGGTGAAGACCGCTGGCGGGCTGTGCTGGATGACAGTCTGTCCGTCGATCACTTGCACGGCCAGGCGATGTTCGCCGCGATCGATGTTCACCAGTTGCAGAACCGGCACGTTGCTCGGCTGGCCGTAGGGTTCATCGTCCAACACCAGTCTCAGTTGATGGGGCGGTTGCAGGCGCGGCTTGATCAGGACGTTGACCGTGAAGGTACCGTTATTGGCGCGCAGCGCCTCGTCAGTGGGGAGGCCGGAGAGCTCGAGAATTTCATAGGCGTTGCGCGGTGGTTGGGGTTGTTCCGCAGCGGGTGCTTGCGGCGCGCTCGGCGCTTGTGGCTCGACCCGATTGAGTGGCGGCAACTCGACCGGTTGCGCCTGCATGCCGTCCGGCGGCTGATTGCTGTACGCCGTGTTGCCGTTGGCGTCGGTGTACTTGTAGATCTGCGCGGCGGCGGGCAGGGCGATCAGCAGCAGAATGTAGAGGAGCGTGCGACCCATGAAATCGACCGGGGTTGGAAGCGATGGGTAGCAGCATAGGACAGGTGGGGCGGTTGGCCCAACTGGCGACACATTCAAAGATCATTCAGACACCACAGATCGCCTGTGGGAGCGAGCCTGCTCGCGAAGGCGTCGCATCAGTCACCATCATCTTCAATGCCTCACCGCTTTCACGAGCAGGCTCGCTCTCACAGGGTAAATGAACTGCGCCGGGCAATAAAAAAGGCCTCCCGAAGGAGGCCTCTTTTGTCACGCCACTTTACGCAGCGCTACCGGATCAGCAGCTGTAGTACAGCTCATATTCCAGTGGGTGTACGAAGGTGCGAACCTTGATTTCTTCTTCCGATTTCAGCGCGATGTAAGCGTCGATGAAGTCGTCGGAGAACACGCCGCCCTTGGTCAGGAACGCGCGGCCCTTGTCCAGCTCTTCCAGGGCTTCTTTCAGGCTGCCGCAAACCTGTGGAATCTCTTTCGCCTCTTCAGGCGGCAGGTCGTACAGGTTCTTGTCGGCAGCATCGCCTGGGTGGATCTTGTTCTGGATACCGTCCAGACCGGCCATCAGCAGCGCTGCGAAGGCCAGGTACGGGTTGGCAGCCGGATCCGGGAAGCGTGCTTCGATACGGCGGGCTTTCGGGCTCGACACGTATGGAATACGGATCGAAGCGGAACGGTTGCGCGCCGAGTAGGCCAGCATTACCGGAGCTTCGAAGCCTGGCACCAGACGCTTGTAGGAGTTGGTCGCCGGGTTGGTGAAGCCGTTCAGGGCCTTACCGTGCTTGATGATGCCGCCGATGAAGTACAGAGCGGTATCGGACAGGCCGGCATAGCCTTCACCTGCGAAGGTGTTCTTGCCGTCTTTCCAGATCGACATGTGCACGTGCATGCCCGAACCGTTGTCGCCGTACAGTGGCTTCGGCATGAAGGTCGCGGTGCGGCCGTAAGCGTCGGCAACGTTGTGCACAACGTATTTCAGGGTCTGAACTTCGTCAGCCTTCTTCACCAGGGTGTTGAACTTGACGCCGATTTCGTTCTGGCCGGCAGTCGCCACTTCGTGGTGGTGAACTTCAACCGACTGACCCATTTCTTCCAGTGCGTTGCACATGGCGGTACGGATTTCGTGGTCGTGGTCGAACGGTGGAACCGGGAAGTAGCCGCCTTTCACGCCTGGACGGTGACCCTTGTTGCCGCCTTCGATGTCCTGGTCGGACATCCACGAACCTTGCTCGGAGTAGATCTTGAACATCGAGCCGGAGATGTCCGACTTGAATTTCACCGAGTCAAAGATGAAGAACTCAGGCTCTGGACCGGCGAATACGGTGTCACCGATACCGGTAGCTTTCAGGTGCTCTTCGGCGCGCTTGGCGATCGCACGTGGGTCGCGATCGTAGCCCTGCATGCTCGAAGGCTCGATGATGTCGCACACCAGGATCAGGGTTGGGTCTTCGGTGAACGGATCGAGTACGGCAGTTTCGTCGACCGGCATCAGGATCATGTCGGAGGCTTCGATGCCTTTCCAGCCGGAGATGGAGGAACCGTCGAACATCTTGCCGACTTCGAAGAAGTCGTCATCCAGCGCATCGCGAGCCGGCATGGTCACGTGGTGCTGAGTGCCTTTGGTGTCCGTGAAGCGCAGATCAATCCACTTGACGTCATGATCTTTGATGAGTTGAACCGACTTCGACATAGTGTCCTCCGGGTGAATTAGGGCGGGTAGTGGATGCCCTTAATAATGGTGATGCCGGCGCGAATACTCTGCCAAGGCAACCTGCCTCACAAGGGAGCAAATTGCATGCCAGTGCCCCAGCATGGGTTTTTTGCCCCAAATTCACGCTTATTAAGGCGTGCGAGGTTCTGAATCGACAAATCCCGCCCCTTAATGTTGCGTTTAAATTCAGAAATGACCTGTTTTGGTGCAAGCAAAACCTTCTGCACATTAACTGGTTAAACCTTGAGCAATTTCCGCTATAATCCGCGCCCCCCTTTTTCGGCTGGCCGTTCGCGCGCTGTTTTCATGAAACTTATCGTAAAAGTCTTCCCCGAGATCACCATCAAAAGCCGACCTGTCCGGACGAAATTCATCCGCCAGTTGGCCAAGAACATCCGCACCGTGCTCCGTGACCTGGACCCGGCCGTGGTGGTGAACGGCGTGTGGGACAATCTCGAGCTGGAAACCCGCGTTACCGACGCCAAAGCCTTGAAAGAGATGGGCGAGCGCCTGACCTGCATGCCGGGCATCGCGCATTTTCTGCAGATCGACGAGTACCCGCTGGGCGACTTCGACGACATCACCGAAAAGTGCAAACAGCACTACGGCGATGCACTGGCCGGGAAGATTTTCTCGGTGCGCTGCAAGCGCGCGGGCAAGCATGCCTTCAGCTCGATGGACGTGGAAAAATACGTCGGCAGCAAGCTGCGTCGCGAGTGCGGTGCGGCCGGAATCGACCTGAAAGCGCCGGAAATCGAAGTCCGTATCGAAGTTCGCGACAAACGGTTGTTCGTGATTCACAGCCAGCACAACGGCATCGGCGGCTACCCGCTGGGTGCGCTGGAGCAGACGCTGGTATTGATGTCCGGCGGCTTCGATTCGACCGTGGCGGCTTACCAGATCATGCGTCGCGGCCTGATGGCGCACTTCTGCTTCTTCAATCTCGGCGGGCGTGCCCACGAATTGGGCGTGATGGAAGTCGCGCACTTCATCTGGAAGAAGTACGGCAGCTCGCAACGCGTGCTATTTGTCAGTGTGCCGTTCGAGGAAGTGCTGGGCGAAATTCTCGGCAAAGTCGATAACAGTCATATGGGCGTGGTTTTGAAGCGTATGATGTTGCGCGCCTCGTCCGAGATCGCCGAACGCCTGCACATCGATGCACTGGTGACCGGTGAAGCGATCTCCCAGGTGTCGAGCCAGACGCTGCCGAACCTGTCGGTGATCGACTGCGTGACCGACAAGCTGGTGCTGCGGCCGCTGATCGTCGCGCACAAGCAGGACATCATCGACACCGCCAACGAGATCGGCACCGCCGATTTCGCCCGGCACATGCCGGAATATTGCGGCGTGATTTCGGTCAACCCGAAGACCGCCGCCAAGCGTGGCCGGGTTGAGCACGAAGAGAAAGAATTCGACATGGCGGTACTCGAGCGTGCGCTCGCCAACGCCAAACTGGTGCCGATCGATCGGGTAATCGACGAGTTGGGCCAGGATTTGCAGATTGAAGAAGTCAGCGAAGCGCTGGCCGGTCAGATCGTGATCGACATCCGCCACCCGGATGCCGCCGAGGATGACCCGCTGGAGCTCGCCGGCATAGAGGTACAGACGATGCCGTTCTATGCAGTGAACGCACGTTTCAAGGAACTGGACCCTACTCGCCAGTACCTGCTGTATTGCGACAAAGGCGTGATGAGTCGCCTGCATGCCCACCATTTGCTCAGTGAGGGGCATGCCAATGTGCGCGTTTATCGACCGAGCTAAGTGCCCGGGGCTGTTTGCCTGTGGCCTGCGTCACCGGCCCCCCGACACCGCCGTCAAGCTGTAACGGCCATGCCGGACACTACTGCTAATCGCTGCCATGACTTGTCAGCAAACCGAATCCTCTGATCGAGATACACAAGTGATCGAAAATCTACGCAACATCGCCATCATTGCCCACGTTGACCACGGTAAAACCACCCTGGTAGACAAACTCCTGCGTCAATCCGGCACCCTGGAGCGCAACGAGCTCAACGACGAGCGCGTGATGGACTCCAACGACCAGGAAAAAGAGCGCGGTATTACCATTCTGGCGAAGAACACCGCCATCAACTGGAACGGCTACCACATCAACATCGTGGACACCCCGGGCCACGCCGACTTCGGCGGCGAAGTTGAACGCGTAATGTCGATGGTCGACTCCGTTCTGCTGCTGGTTGACGCTCAAGACGGCCCTATGCCGCAAACCCGTTTCGTGACCAAGAAGGCTTTCGAAGCCGGCCTGCGTCCAATCGTGGTGATCAACAAGGTTGACCGTCCAGGCGCGCGTCCGGACTGGGTTCTGGACCAGATCTTCGACCTGTTCGACAACCTCGGTGCGACCGAAGAACAACTGGACTTCCAGGTTGTTTACGCTTCGGCCCTGAACGGCATTGCCGGTCTGGACCACACCGCCATGGGCGAAGACATGACCGCGCTGTACCAGGCGGTAGTCGACCACGTTCCGCCTCCGGCCGTTGACCGTGACGGTCCGTTCCAGATGCAGATCTCCGCTCTGGACTACAACAGCTTCCTGGGTGTTATCGGTGTTGGCCGTATCGCTCGTGGCCGCGTCAAGCCGAACACTCCGGTTGTCGCGATCGGTGCCGATGGCAAGCGTCGCAACGGCCGTATCCTGAAACTGATGGGTCACCACGGTCTGCACCGCGTTGACGTTGAAGAAGCTGCTGCCGGCGACATCGTCTGCATCAGCGGTATGGATTCGCTGTTCATCTCCGACACCCTGTGCCACCCGGATACTGTCGAGGCGATGAAGCCGCTGACCGTTGACGAGCCAACCGTTTCCATGACCTTCCAGGTTAACGATTCGCCTTTCTGCGGTAAGGAAGGCAAGTTCGTGACGTCCCGTAACATCAAGGACCGTCTGGACAAAGAGCTGCTGTACAACGTTGCACTGCGCGTTGAAGAAGGCGACTCGGCTGACAAGTTCAAGGTTTCCGGCCGTGGTGAGCTGCACCTCTCGGTACTGATCGAAACCATGCGTCGCGAAGGCTTCGAACTGGCCCTGGGCCGTCCTGAAGTGATCATCCGTGAAGTTGACGGCGTGAAGCAGGAACCGTTTGAAAACGTGACCATCGACATCCCTGAAGAATCCCAGGGCAAGGTCATGGAAGAGATGGGCCTGCGTAAGGGCGACCTGAGCAACATGGTGCCGGATGGCAAGGGCCGTGTACGTCTGGAATACAACATCCCTGCTCGCGGTCTGATCGGTTTCCGTAACCAGTTCCTGACCCTGACCAACGGTGCTGGCATCCTGACCTCGATCTTTGATCGTTACGACACCGTCAAGTCGGGCCACATGTCCGGCCGTCAGAACGGCGTTCTGGTTTCGGTTGAAACCGGCAAGGCACTGACCTACTCGCTGGAAACCCTGCAGGCTCGCGGCAAGCTGTTCGTAGAACACGGCCAGGAGATCTACAACGGTCAGATCGTTGGTCAGAACAGCCGTGACAACGACCTGGGTGTCAACCCTACCAAGGGCAAGAAGCTCGACAACATGCGTGCTTCGGGTAAAGACGAAACCATCGCTCTGGTACCACCGGTGAAGTTCACCCTGGAACAGGCTCTGGAATACATCCAGGAAGACGAGCTGTGCGAAGTTACTCCTAAGTCGATCCGTCTTCGCAAGAAGATCCTCGACGAAAGCGAGCGTACCCGCGCTGCCAAGAAAGCCAAGGCGTAATTCAGCCCCGGCATAAAAAAACGCCCCCGGTCGCGAGACCGGGGGCGTTTTTGTTTGTCTGGGGGGAAGGAAATGTGTGAAGCCTGAAAAGCCCCTCACCCTAGCCCACTCCCGGAGGGAGAGGGGACCGATTGGGGGATGCTCTGAAGATACGTCGACTTGAAAGAATTCTGCTGAATCCATAATCGACTGGGTGTTTCAGGTCGATGTATGGCGCCAGACACCTCGGTCGGCTCCCTCTCCCTCTGGGAGAGGGCTGGGGTGAGGGTTTGCTGTTAAAACTTCTCGATCGCCCGGAAATTCTGCACCCGCTCGACTTCTTTCGGCTTGTAAGCGCAATACCCCGGCCGCGGGCCGATCTTCGGGTGGTTGCGGCAGGTGTCCGGGCGCTTGTCATAAATGGTGCACAGGCGCGTTTTACGATCCAGGTAATAGCAGTCGTTGTTGCTCATGCGCTGCAGGGTGAAGATCCCTGACTTCTGATTGAAGCGCTCGACCAGACCTTCCTTTTGCAGACGCTTGGCGATGTTCTTTGGCGGATCGCCCAGTTCGAACTCGTCGACCACGCCGATGCGCACCAGATCCTTGATCTTCACTTCGACCGGTAGCGTGCAGCAGCTGGACATGCACGAGCCGCACATCGGTGCCGAATATTTGGCCCACGTATCGAGACGATCAATCTCGGCGGCGGCGATCAGGTTGGGCTTCATCATCGGGAGTTACCAGGCGTGTATGCATCAGGGCGCGCGATCATACCGGGAGCGGTGGAATTTTGAACAACCTTTCGCCGGATATTTTTGCAGCGGCCGCATTTTTCCCGACAGGACGGCACGGCCCCTGCATTCATTGGCTCATCCGCCAAGGTTATGTCGCACTGGCGCACAGTCCGCGCAAATACTGCCGAACCAGAGCCGTTACCGCCGGTCAGACCGTCTAGGCTCAGAAAATTCCCGCTCGCTCGAGGTCCTGTTGATGACTCAAGAACCACTAGTTCGCGAAGCAGAGGTGGCCGCGTTCCGCGACGCCGTCCTGACCAAACTCACCTACGCCGTGGGCAAAGACCCCGATCACGCCTTCGACCATGACTGGTTCGAAGCCATCGCCCTGGCTGCGCGTGATCACATGGTCGAACACTGGATGGACCACACCCGGCAGATCTACCGCAAAGGCCAGAAGCGCGTTTATTACCTCTCGCTGGAATTTCTCATCGGCCGCCTGCTCTACGACAGCCTGAGCAACCTCGGCCTGCTCGACGTCGCCCGTGAAGCTCTGACCGAGCTGGGCGTCGATCTGGAACGCATTCGTCTGCTGGAACCGGACGCGGCGCTCGGCAACGGCGGCCTCGGGCGTCTGGCAGCGTGCTTCATGGAAAGCATGTCGACCCTCGGCATCGCCGGCCATGGCTATGGCATTCGTTATGAACACGGCTTGTTCCGTCAGGCGATCGTCGATGGCTGGCAACAGGAGCAGACCGAACACTGGCTGGATTTCGGCAATCCGTGGGAGTTCGAACGGCCGGAAGTGGTGTACCCGATCGGCTTCGGCGGCAGCGTCGAAACCGTCACCGATGCCAACGGCAAGACCCGTCAGGTCTGGTCGCCGGCGGAAACCGTTCGGGCGATTGCCTACGACACGCCGGTAGTCGGCTGGCGCGGGGCGAGCGTCAACACCTTGCGCCTGTGGCGTGCCCGCGCCATGGAAGACCTGCACCTGGAGCGCTTCAACGCCGGTGACCACTTGGGCGCCGTGGCTGAGGTGGCCCGCGCCGAAAGTATTTCCCGCGTCCTCTACCCGGCCGACAGCACCGAAGCCGGGCAAGAGCTGCGCCTGCGCCAGGAATACTTCTTTGTCGCCGCCTCGCTGCAGGATCTGCTGCGCCGTCACCGCAACATGCACACCTCGGTGCTGACCTTGGGTGATCACGCGGCAATCCAGCTCAACGACACTCACCCCTCGATCGCGGTGGCCGAACTGATGCGGCAACTGGTCGACGTCTACGACGTGGCGTGGGACGCGGCATGGCAAGTCACCGTCGACACGCTGTCGTACACCAACCACACGCTGCTGCCGGAAGCGCTGGAAACCTGGCCGGTCGGGCTGATGGAGCGCATGCTGCCTCGGCACATGCAGATCATTTATCTGATCAACGCGCAGCACATCGACTCGCTGCGGGCCAAGGGCATTCATGACTTCGATGTATTGCGCGCGGTGTCGCTGATCGAAGAAGACAACGGTCGCCGGGTGCGCATGGGTAACCTCGCGTTCCTCGGTTCGCACAGCGTCAACGGCGTGTCCGGTCTGCACACGCAACTGATGCGCAAAACCGTATTCGCCGAACTGCACAAGCTCTATCCGGAGCGGATCAACAACAAAACCAACGGCATCACCTTCCGCCGCTGGCTGTATCAGGCCAACCCGGAACTGACCTCGATGCTGGTCGATGCCCTCGGCCCGGACCTGCTCGACCATCCCGAAGAGCGCCTGCTCGAACTCGAGCCGTTCGCCGAGAAAACCGCGTTCCGCAAAGCCTTCGCCGAGCAGCGCCTGCACTCCAAGAAAGCTCTGGCCTATCTGATTCATGAACGCTTGGGGATTGCCGTCAACCCGGCGGCGATGTTCGACGTACAGGTCAAGCGCATCCACGAGTACAAGCGTCAGTTGCTCAACCTGCTGCACACCGTGGCGCTGTATCAGGCGATCCGTGCCGAGCCGGAAGTCGACTGGGTGCCGCGCGTGAAGATCTTCGCCGGTAAAGCGGCGGCGAGCTATCACCAGGCCAAACTGATCATCAAACTGACCAACGACATCGCCCGGGTGGTGAATAACGACCCGACCGTGCGTGGCCTGCTGAAAGTGGTGTTCCTGCCCAACTACAACGTCAGCCTCGCCGAGAGCATCATTCCGGCGGCGGACCTGTCCGAGCAGATTTCCACCGCCGGATTCGAGGCGTCGGGCACCAGCAACATGAAGTTCGGCCTCAACGGCGCGCTGACCATCGGCACCCTCGACGGCGCCAACGTGGAGATGTGCGAGCGTATCGGCGCCGAGCACATGTTCATCTTCGGCCTCAGCGCGCAACAGGTTGAAGCGCGCAAGCAGAACCACGAGTTCAGCGCCGTGCCCGACATCGCTGCATCCCATCGTTTGAACGATGTGCTGCAAGCGATTCGCAGCGGTGTGTTCTCGCCGGACGACACCTCGCGCTACACCGGCCTGATCGACTCACTGATCGACTACGACCGCTTCCTGGTCTGCGCCGACTTCGACTCCTACTGGGAAGCGCAGAAGCGTGTCGATGCGCACTGGCACGACTCGCAGAACTGGTGGCGTTCGGCGGTGCTCAACACCTCGCGGATGGGCTGGTTCTCTTCCGACCGGACGATTCGCGAGTACGCCACGGATATCTGGAAAGCGCTTGAGTAACTTTCCGCAACAAATCTGCGCAGGGCCCAACGTTTGTTGGGCCGGATCGATATACTGAGCGCCGGTTAAAAGGCATCAATCACCGCCATCCCCTGTGGGAGCGAGCCTGCTCGCGAAGCGATCGTCGACTTAAACAGAAATGTTGGCTGACAATCCGCCTTCGCGAGCAGGCTCGCTCCCACAAGGTTTGTGCCTAGACTGAAGCCATCGCCGGACTCGCCCCGTCTCGGGGCTGCTTAGGGATATCGACCATGCAATGGATGTTCATGTTGATCGGGCTGGTGCTCGGTGGGCTGCTTGACGAGTCTGTCAGTGGCGCGCTGTTGGGTGCGCTGCTGGGGCTGGTCATCGGCCAGATGCTTCGCATTGCGCGCCTCGGCTCGCAGGCGGCGGAGCAGCAGCGCCAACTCGAGCAGGTGCGCGAAGCCTTGCAAGGCGTGGCTCAGCGGCTGTTTGTGCTGGAGGGTTTGCCCTCGCATGCGCCCGCGCCGCCACCTGAAGCCGAGCCAGTCGCCGCACCCGTCGACGTGGCTGAGCAGGCTGCCCTGACCCCTGAACTGATCTGGGAACTGCCTCCCGAACTCGAACCGATTTCCGCCGTCGCCCGCGAAACCAGCCAGCCGCTGCCGGCCGATGTCTGGCGCGCCGAACCGGCTCCCGTTGCACCACCGCAAAAACCCGCCCAACCCCGTGGCCCGAACCTGATCGAACGCGGCATCAGCGCTGCGCGCAACTGGCTGTTTGGCGGCAATACAGTGCTGCGCGTCGGTGTGGTGCTGCTATTTTTCGGTCTGGCGTTTTTACTGCGTTACGCCACCGAAGGCATGGTGGTGCCGATCGAGTTGCGTTACGCCGGCGTCGCGGCAGCGGCGTTGGCTCTGCTTGCGCTGGGCTGGTGGTTGCGCCGACGCAACAGCAACTATGCATTGATGCTGCAAGGCACCGGGATCGCGGTGTTGTACCTGACGGTGTTTGCGGCGATGCGTTTGCATCCGTTGCTTGATCCGTCCGCTGCACTCGGTTTGCTGGTCGCGGTGACAGTTTTCTCGGCAATTCTGGCGATCACTCAGGATGCCTTGGGGCTGGCGGCAGTGGCGGCGCTCGGTGGTTTCGCCGCGCCAATCCTGACTTCTACGGGCGAGGGCAATCACGTCGCGCTGTTCAGCTATTTCGCGCTGCTCAACGCCGGCATTCTCGCTATCGCCTGGTTCAAGGCCTGGCGCCTGCTCAACCTGATCGGCTTTGTCGGCACCTTCGGTATCGGTTTCGCCTGGGGCCTGCGTTCCTACACGCCGGAATTGCTGTGGAGCACCGAGCCGTTCCTGATTGTGTTTTTCCTCATGTACCTCGCCATCGGCCTGCTGTTCGCCCGGCGCAAATTGCGCGACCTGCATGATGCTCCGGCGGAGGCTGATCGCGAGGCGTTGCTGCAATGGTCGGCGCGCAAGGGCGATTACGTCGACGGCACCCTGCTGTTCGGCCCGCCGATCATCGGCTTCGGATTGCAGTTCGCGCTGGTGCAGCATCTCGAATTCGCGGCGGCGTTCAGTGCGTTGGCGCTGGGCATGATCTATATGGCGCTGGCCAAAGTTTTGATGGGCGGGCGCGCGATGCTGCTGGGCGAAACCTGCCTGGCGCTGGGAGTGATTTTCGCCAGCCTGGCGATTCCGCTGGGGCTCGATGCGCGCTGGACTTCTGCGGCGTGGGCCGTGGAAGGAGCGGGGATTTTCTGGCTTGGTTTACGTCAGCATCGGCCGTTTGCCCGGGCCTTTGCCTTACTGCTGCAACTGGGTTCGGCACTGGCGTTTCTCAGCCAGTTGCAGCTCGGCGACAGCAGCCTGCTCGACGGCGCACCGCTGGGCGCGCTGATGCTTGGCGCCGCGCTGCTGTTCAGTTTCTTCCAACTGCGCAAGGCTACGCCCGAGCAAACATTGCCGTGGGAAAGGCAAGGCCTGCCAGTGCTGGCATGTCTGGGTCTGACGTTCCTGTATCTACTGGCGCCGTTGTTCCTGTTCGTCCAGAGCACCGCGATCAGTTGGGCCTTGGCCGGGTTGGCGACCTTGTTTGTTGGCTTGCGAATTCAATCGCGCACATTCCTGTTTACCGCGTTCGCCGTGCAGTTGCTGGGCGGCGCGTTGTTTCTGCTGCGCCTGCAAACGGCCGGCGAAGATTCGGCGGCGGTGTTCAGCGCTGGCTGGAGCGGTTTGCTCAGTGCGTCCTTGATCGGTCTGGCCTTGATTGGCGGCATGCTGCTGGCGGCGCGGGACGAGATGGTGCGCGGCGATGTACGCCTGCTGCGCGGCTTGTCGGTGGTGCTGCTGGCCGGCTTGGTGCTGATCAATCTGGCGGTGCTGTTCGTGCTGCCGTGGCAAACCGCGAGTGCAGTGTGGGCGGCCAGCGGCTTGCTGATCATCTGGCTGAGCCTGTACCTGCAACAGCGTCTGAGTTTCGTCTTCGGACTGCTGTTGCAGGTGGTCGGCGGCGCGGCGTTTCTGCTCGCCGGCCCCGAATGGCTCGGGCCGCTGTCCAGCGAAGGGCTGAAACCGCTGGCCCATGGCGGCTTCTGGACGCCGCTGGTGCTGGGGCTGGCCGCGCTGATCGGTGCGTGGCGCTTGCATTTGGGCAACCATGCCACGGCTTTTGATGCCTTGAGTTTGCAGCGCTTGTCGCAAGTGCTGCTGGTCTGGGGCGCCGGTTGGTGGACGCTGGCGTGGGTCAGCGAAATCCTGCGTTTCGCCTCGCCGAACCTGCAAGGCACATTGTTGCTGCTGGTCGCTGCGATCAGTGTGGCGCTGTGGACGATTTTGTCACTGCGCTTGAAATGGCCGGCGCTGGGGTTGCTCTGCACCTTGCTGATTCCGGTGGCGGCGCTGGTTTTGCTCGGCGCTTGGCATTCGCGCTACCACCCGGCCGCCGACTTCGGCTGGCTGGCGTGGCCGGCGCTGTTCGCGGTGCACTTCTTCAGCCTGCGCCGCTTGGCGTCGATGTTGCCGGCGCGCGCATTGAGCGTGGCCCATGTGCTCGGTTGCTGGCTGCTGATTGGCGTGCTGGCGCTGGAGTTGCGTTACGGCCTGCTGCTGTTGTCCGAGCAGTACAACGCGTGGCGCTGGCTGGGCTGGGCGATTCTGCCGAGCCTCTATCTGTTGCTGATGGCTGCTCACCGTACGTGGCCGTGGCCGGTGGCCGCATTTGCCCGCGAGTACCGCTTGTATGCGGCGGCACCGCTGGCGGTGTTGATGCTGGCGTGGTTCTGGCTGGCCAATGGCGTCAGCGATGGCAATGCCGAACCGTTGCCCTATGTGCCGCTGCTCAACCCGTTGGAGTTGGGCCTGTTGTTCGCGCTGTTCGGCGTTTATGTCTGGTCGCGCAGTGCGGTTGCACAACTGTCGATCCGTAAGGACTACGCCGACCATGCCACGCAACTGATCGCCGGGGTTTCGCTGTTCGCCTTCTGCACCGCGCTGGTCACTCGCGCCGCGCATCACTGGGCCGGTATTCCGTTCGAGCTTGATCAACTGCTCGCGTCGATGCTGGTGCAGGCCGGCCTGTCGATCGTCTGGACGTTGATGGCGCTGGGGCTGATGATCGGCGGCCATCTGCGCCATCGCCGCGAAGTGTGGCTGATCGGCGCGGCACTGATTGCGCTGGTGGTGGCCAAACTGATTTTTGTCGAACTGAGCAACCGTGGCGGCCTCGCCCGGATCGTCTCGTTTATCGGTGTCGGCGTATTGCTGCTGGTGGTCGGCTACTTCGCGCCGCTGCCACCCAAACGCGTCGAGGCCGAACCGGCGGCGGACAAACCCGCGCCGGAAACCGAAGGAGTTGCATCTTGAGTCGCATGCTGAATCTGGGGTGGTTGGCGCTGGGCGTGGTGATGGTCGCTGGCGCTCAGGAAAAACCGGCGGACTTCGCCACGCAAGTGCCGTTGACGGTGAGCGGCAATGGCCCGTGGTATCGCCTCGACCTGCCGCTGAGCGCGCAATTGCAGGCGCGCCAGACCGATCTCGGCGACCTGCGTGTGTTCAACGCCGCCGGCGAAGCGCAGGCCTATGCCTTGGCTCGCGAATCGGCGCAGACCCGCGACGACGGCAAGCTGCATGAGGTCAAGTGGTTCCCGCTGTACAACGCCGCCGATGCCAGCGAGCGCGCGCCGAACGTGCGCGTGCAGTCGACCACCAACGGCACACTGGTCGAAGTGCAACCGTCCTCGCAACTGGAGGCGGGCGAAGAAGTGCTGCGCGGCTGGCTGCTCGATGCCAGCGCGATCAAGGCGCCATTGCAGCAGTTGGTCCTCGACTGGACCAGCGAGCGCGACGGTTTCCAGCGTTTCAGCATCGAGGCCAGCGACGATCTGCAGCACTGGCAGGCATGGGGCGAGGGCCAGGTGGCACGGCTGACCTTTTCCGATGAGCGCATCGAACAGCACGAAGTGACTTTGCCGGGGCAGACCGCGCGCTATGTGCGCCTGTTGTGGGAGTCGCCGGGTTCGGCGCCCGTCCTGACGTCGGCGCAATTGAAAAGCAGCGACCCGCGCAACCTGCCGCTGCCTTTGGTGTGGTCGCCCAGCGTGGCCGGCAGCAGCAGCAAATCCGGGGAATACACCTGGCAGTTGCCGATGGGGCTGAATGTCGAGCGGGTGCAGATTGAGCTGAAACAGCCGAACAGTCTGGCGCCGGTCACGTTGGCTGGTCGACGTGAAAGCAACTTGCCGTGGCAGCCACTGAGCAGCGGTTTGCTGTATCGCCTGAGCCAGAACAATCAGGATGTGGTGCAGAACGAAATCCCGCTGTCCGGGCAGACCGTGCAGCAACTCAAGCTGACCGTGGATGAGCGCGGCGGCGGGTTGGGTGAGCAGGCGCCGGACCTGAAATACGCAGTGCGCGCCACCCAGGTGATTTTCCTTGCCCGCGGCGAAGGTCCGTACAGCCTGGCGTTGGGCAATCCGACAGTAAAAACGGCGAACCTGCCGCTGGCAACGTTGATTCCGGATTTCAAGCCAGAAAAACTGGCGAGCCTGGGCAAGGCAACGGTGCAGGGCGAAGCGCTGGCCACGCAGACCTCGACGGCTACCACGGCTGCGGTGGCCGGAACCAATTGGAAGAAACTCGGCTTGTGGGCGGTGTTGTTGCTCAGTGTGGTGTTTCTCGGGGCGATGGCGTTCAGCCTGTTGCGCAAGCCGCCTGCCAATACCTGAGCATGGCCGGCGCTGCGCGCCGTTCGCGAGCGGGCTCGCTCCCACAATGGAATGCATTGCCCTGTGGGAGCGAGCCTGCTCGCGAAAGCGCCCGGGCAGACACTGAAAATCTTCAATCGCTCATGCCGAACCGAACTACGCTCAATCCGACACCTGAACTCTCCACCAACAATCACGTCTCATACAGGCAAATACACCCAGGCGCACGTTAGCCGGCGTCTTCGCTCGCTAGGTTTTCAGACTCCCTGTAAACTGCGCGGGTTTTCCGCCCCCCATTCCACCGGAGCCGTCCATGTCCCGCGTTACCTTGAGTCGCTATTTGATTGAGCAGACCCGCAGCAACAACACTCCTGCCGATCTGCGCTTTTTGATCGAAGTGGTGGCGCGTGCCTGCAAGGAGATCAGCCACGCCGTGTCCAAAGGCGCCCTGGGTGGTGTTCTGGGCAGCATGGGCACCGAGAACGTGCAAGGCGAAGTGCAGAAGAAGCTCGACGTGCTGTCGAACGAGATCCTGCTCGAAGCCAACGAATGGGGCGGTCACCTGGCCGGCATGGCGTCCGAAGAAATGGACAATGCCTACCAGATCCCGGGCAAATACCCGAAAGGCGCGTACCTGCTGGTGTTCGACCCACTGGACGGCTCGTCGAACATCGACATCAACGCCCCGGTCGGCACGATCTTCTCGGTACTGCGTTGCCCGAACGAATACCTGAGCCAGAACGAGCCGCTGAACGAAAAAGCCTTCTTGCAGCCAGGCACTCAGCAAGTGGCCGCCGGTTACGCGATCTACGGCCCGCAGACCATGCTGGTGCTGACCCTGGGCGACGGCGTCAAAGGCTTCACCCTCGATCGTGAAATGGGCAGCTTCGTCCTGACTCACGAAGACATCACCATTCCTGAAACCACTCAGGAATTCGCCATCAACATGTCCAACCAGCGTCACTGGGAAGCCCCGGTGCAGCGCTATGTCGGCGAGCTGCTGGCCGGTGAAGAAGGCCCGTTGAAGAAGAACTACAACATGCGTTGGGTCGCGGCGATGGTTGCCGACGTACACCGCATTCTGACCCGTGGCGGTCTGTTCATGTACCCGCGCGACAGCCGCGAGCCGTCGAAACCGGGCAAGCTGCGCCTGATGTACGAAGCCAATCCGATGTCGTTCCTCGTTGAACAGGCCGGTGGCGCGTCCACCGACGGTCACCAGCGTATTCTCGACATCCAGCCGGAAGGCCTGCACCAGCGCGTTGCAGTGTTCCTCGGTTCGAAAGAAGAAGTCGCCCGCGCCACGGCTTACCACAAGGAATAAACCATGCACGCGCCCTGGCAGCCGTTGCTCGACTGGTGGTTCGGACACGCCGAATCAGCCAGCGAAGTAGCGGCCGAAAAGGGCAAGTTGTGGTTCGGCAAGCGAAACAGCCAAGACCTCGAAGCGCAGACGCGTTTCGGGGTCTTTGTCGATCAGGCCCTGGCCGGCGAATTGACCGAGTGGACGCAATGTCCCGAAGGTTGGCTGGCGGTGGTGCTGTTGCTTGATCAATTGCCGCGCATGATCTATCGCGACACTCCCAAAGCCTTTTCCGGTGATCTGCTTGCGCAGAAGCTCGTCGCGCAAGGCGTTGCGGCGGATTTTGATCGGCAATTGAAGCCGATTCAGCGCGTTTTCATTTATCTGGTGTTCGAACACTGCGAAAACCTCGCGGTGCAGAACGAAGCCGTTTCCAGATTTATTGAATTGGTGGCTGAACAGCCAGAGTCGGAGCGGGCGGTGTTTGCCGATAACCTGGACTATGCCGAGCGGCATCAGAAAGTGATTGCCCGATTTGGCCGGTTTCCGCATCGCAATGCGGTGTTGGGGCGGGAGTCTACGGCTGAAGAGTTGGTATTTCTTTCCAAACCTGGATCACGGTTCTAGTTTGCTGGGCTGGATCCAGTTCATCTAGCTCAAGAAATACGTCTTCAGCGTTTGTATAGTTTCCTCGATCGATTTCCTCGCTACCCAGCGCAAGGATTGCCAATAATGTGATTTGATCTGGATGAACCCCGTTGTGTTTCTTGTTCATCTGGCAAATTCCCGATGTTTATATTGAAGACATTCTGCGTGATGCAGGCCGCTTTCGCGAGCAGGCTCGCTCCCACAGGATCTGGTGATGCACTCAAATTGTGTAACCACCGGAGATCCCTGTGGGAGCGAGCCTGCTCGCGAGGAAGCCTGAGGCCGCGGCTTAGATCCTGAAGCTGCCGACCAGATGCTTCAACCGCGCGGCTTGCTGCTCAAGATCCGAACAGGCGCGCAACGTCGCCTGCAAGTTCTCCACGCCTTCCTGGTTCAGCGTGTTGATCTCGTTGATATCAACGTTGATCGACTCGACCACGGCTGTCTGTTCTTCGGTCGCGGTGGCCACCGACTGGTTCATGCCGTCGATTTCGCCGATGCGCTGGGTCACGCTGCCCAGACGCTCGCCGGCCTGGTTGGCGATGCCGACGCTGCTTTCGCTCTCACGCTGGCTCTCGGTCATGATGGTCACCGCCTGACGTGCGCCGACCTGCAGCTCTTCGATCATCTTCTGCACTTGCTGCGCCGAATCCTGGGTGCGGTGGGCTAGATTGCGGACCTCATCGGCGACCACGGCGAAACCACGCCCGGCCTCACCGGCACGCGCGGCTTCGATGGCGGCGTTGAGTGCGAGCAGGTTGGTCTGCTGGGAAATGCTGGTGATCACTTCGAGAATCTGACCGATGTTCACCGTGTTGCTGTTAAGCGTTTCGATGTTGCCGCAGGAGTCGCTGATCTTCGCCGACAGTTGCTGCATGGCCTGGATGGTTTTATCCACTACCTGCTGGCCATCGACCGCCAGGCTGCGTGCGTCGCTGGAATGCTGCGAGGCGAGGGCGGCGTTCTGGGCGATTTCCTGAGCGGCGGCGCCGAGCTGATTGATCGCGGCCGCAACGCTGTTGGTGCGGCTGGCCTGCTGGTCGGAGTTGTACATCGACGAGTTCGAGGCAGCGACTACTCGCAGAGCGACTTCGTTGACCTGGCCGGTGGCCGAAGACACTTCGCGGATCGACGTATGAATGCGCTCGACGAAGCGGTTGAACGACGTTCCCAGCGCGCCGAATTCATCATTGCCGTGAATCACCAGACGTTTGGTCAGGTCGCCTTCGCCTTCAGCGATGTCATGCATCGCGCGGCCCATGGTCAGAAGTGGCTGCATCAGCACGCGAATCAGCATGCCAAGCAGGCCGATGATGATCAGCACCGCGATGACCATGGCGATCAGCGCCGAGGTGCGGAATTCGCTGAGCATCGAGAACGCGGTGTCTTTATCGAGCACCAGCGCCACGTACCAGTCAGCCGATGGCACTCCGTTGACGCGAGTGAAGGAAATCAACTGGGTCTTGCCGTCGAACTCGACTTCTTTCAGGCCCGGGCTGACTTGAGGCGCGCCGTTCGGATAGGCCTCGGCGAGGGTCTTGAGCACCAGTTTGCTGTCCGGGTGAATCAGGATCTTGCCTTCGGCGCTGACGATGAACGCATGACCGTGGCCGCCGAAGTTCAGCGAGTTGATGATCGCGCTGACGCTGGTCAGATCGATGTCGGCCCCGGCCACGCCGAGCATCTGGCCCTGACGCTGCACCGGCGTGGCGACGGTGATCACCAGTTTGCCCGACGAAGCGGCAATGTACGGTTCGGTGACGATGGTCTGTTGTGCGCTGTTGGCGGCTTTGTACCAGCCGCGCGCCCGTGGATCGTAGTCCGGCGCACGGTTGCCGGCCGGCACCGAGAACATCACGCCGTCGGCGCCGCCAAAATAGCTGAGCTGGAAATTGCCGGTGTAGGCGGGCAGGTCGATGATGCGCTTGAGGCTGGTGGGCGCGTTGCCGTCGACGGCGACTTGCTGCGACAGCGATTGCAGCAGTTGAATGCGACTTTCCAGCCAGGTCTGGATGTTGCTGGTGGTCAGGCTGCCCAGCTCCTGCATCGTCGCTTCGGTGCTGCTGCTCAAGGCCTGACGCTGGCGATAGTCGTTGAAGAAGATGAAACAGGCGAACGCAACGGCCACCACGAGGGCAGCAGCCAGCAAAATCTTGTGGCTGAATTTCATGTTTCTGGTCATCGAATGAACTACCGCGAAGGGGCTGGTCAAGAAAGGGCGGCAATTTGCCATATTCGGCAGCGTTGCGCTGCTCTTATTTTCGACCGCGCCGCGCCAAAGATTAGGCGTTTGCAGGGAAAGTCGACGAAATGCTCGACGGCTTCACAAAGTTTTTGATTTACCGAAAAAAGCCAGACGGGCGGGCTGATAAATAGGCGTTCGGCCACGGAACCAGATGACACTTTTCTCTTCTAAGCTTCTGGTTGGCACCATGCCATCCCCCCTCGTTCCAGGAGTTTCACCATGTCGCTGCGATCTATCGCCCTGCTGTCGTTTTGCGTGCTGTTGGCCGCATGCAGCAAGGTCAATCAGGAAAACTACTCCAAGCTCTCGGCCGGCATGGCCAAGTCCGAAGTGGAAACCCTTCTCGGCAAGCCCACCGATTGCTCGGGCGCGCTCGGTATGTCCAGCTGCACCTGGGGCGACGAGAACAGCTTTATCAGCGTGCAATACGCCGGTGACAAAGTGCTGATGTTTTCCGGCCAAGGCCTGAAGTAAACCGGGGCTTCGCGCCCACGGAGAAAAAAATGAAGCGGTTATTGCTGATCCTTTTTGCTGGCCTGGTACTGGCTGGCTGCGCCACTTCCGGCGTCGACCCGTTGGCGCCCAAGACCGTCAACAGCGTCAACCTCAAGCGTTATCAGGGCACCTGGTATGAACTGGCACGCTTGCCGATGTTCTTTCAGCGCCACTGCGCGCAGTCCGAAGCCCACTACACCCTCAAGCCTGACGGTAACGTCGGCGTGCTCAACCGTTGCCTGACCCCGGAGTGGCAGTGGGAAGAAGCCAAGGGCACGGCTTATCCACAAGTGCCAGGCAAGACCGACAAGCTCTGGGTCGAATTCGATAACTGGTTCTCGCGCCTGGTGCCGGGTGTGGCGAAGGGCGAGTACTGGGTGTTGTACGTCAGCGACGATTACAAGACCGCCATCGTCGGCGATCCGAGTCGCAAGTACCTGTGGCTGCTGTCACGCACGCCGACCGTCAACGGTGTAGTGCGCGAAGAATTGCTGAGCAAGGCGCGTCAGCAGGGTTACGACACCACCCGCCTGATCTGGCGGGCTTCGGATCGGCAGATGGCCAAGACCTCTAATTAAGCCGCTATACAAATCAAATGTGGGAGCGAGCCTGCTCGCGAAGAGGGTGTATCAGTCGACATGAATATTGACTGATACACCGCGTTCGCGAGCAGGCTCGCTCCCACAGTTTGGTTTTGGGTCAGCCCAAGAGATCGCGCAGGACCCGGGTGAAGGCTCGGGCGCTGTCCTCTTCGCCGGCATGCCGGCCATCGCGCACCACCCACTGACCATTGACCAGCACATCGCGCACCTGGCGATCGCCGCCGGCGAACAACCAGCGATTGAGAATCCCGTCGCCATTGGCAGTCGCCAGATACGGATCGTTGCCATCCAGCACAATCCAGTCCGCGCGCTTGCCCACTTCCAGAGCGCCAATTGGCTGCCCCAGCGCCTGTGCACCGCCGTCCAGCGCGGCGCCATACAGGGTGCGACCGACCATCGGCTGCTGCGCGCCATACAAGCGATTGCGCCGCTGATCGCGCAGGCGCTGGCCATATTCCAGCCAGCGCAACTCTTCCACTACGCTCAGCGACACATGGCTGTCGGAGCCAATGCCCATGCGCCCGCCCTGGGCAAGAAAGTCCACCGCCGGGAAAATTCCGTCGCCCAGATTCGCTTCAGTGGTCAGACACAGCCCGGCGATCGCGCGACTGTTGGCCATCAGCGCGACTTCTTCCGGGTTGGCGTGGGTGGCGTGGACCAGGCACCAGCGCTGATCGACTTCGGTGTTTTCGTAAAGCCATTGCAATGGGCGCCGACCGCTCCAACTCAGGCAATCATCAACTTCCTTCTGCTGCTCGGCGATGTGGATGTGCACCGGGATTTGCTTGTCGCTGGCGGCGAGCACTTCGCTGATCTGCTGGGGCGTGACCGCGCGCAGCGAGTGGAAACACAGGCCCAGCGATTGCGCTTTTTGCTGTGCCAGTAATGGCTGCAGACGCGCTTGCAGATTCAGATAATTCTCGGTGCTGTTGATAAAACGACGCTGGCCGTCGTTGGGTATCTGCCCGCCGAAACCGGAATGGCTATAGAGCACCGGCAGCAGGGTCAGACCGATACCGCTTTCGCTCGCGGCCTGACTGATGCGCAAGGCCAGTTCGGCCGGATCGGCGTACGGCTGACCATTGCTGTCGTGGTGCACGTAGTGAAATTCGGCGACTGAGGTGTAACCGGCCTTGAGCATTTCGATGTACAGCTGACGGGCGATGATGCCGAGCTGATCGGGGCTGATTTTTCCGACGAGGCGGTACATCAGATCGCGCCAGGTCCAGAAACTGTCGTTGGGGTTGCCGGCCACTTCGGCCAATCCAGCCATGGCGCGCTGGAAGGCGTGGGAGTGCAGATTTGGCATCCCCGGCAGTAACGGCCCGCGCAGCCGCTCGGCCTCGTCTGCGCTGGAATCGGCCTGGATTCGGGTCAACAGGCCATCGGCGCTGACCTCGAGACGTACATTGTTGGCCCATCCCTCAGGCAGCAGTGCGCGTTCGGCAAAGAAGGCGGACATCGTTCGGCACCCCATCGTGTGTTATTTGTATATACATATACAGACGTTTGCCTGCCCGGTAAACTCCGGCAAGCTAGTCACTTTCATCCAATGAACAGGGATCAACCGTGCCGACTCCGCCTCCAGTTTCTCCGTTGGCCGCGAACATGGGCGACAGTCCGGCGCCTTTGTACGCCCGCGTCAAACAGATGATTACCCAGCAGATCGACAGCGGTAACTGGCCGCCGCACTACCGCGTGCCGTCCGAAAGCGAACTGGTCAGCCAGCTCGGCTTCAGCCGCATGACCATCAACCGCGCCCTGCGCGAGATGACCGCCGACGGCCTGTTGGTGCGCATGCAAGGCGTGGGCACGTTTGTCGCCGAGCCGAAGAGCCAGTCTGCGCTGTTCGAAGTGCACAACATCGCCGATGAAATCGCCTCGCGCGGCCATCGCCACACCTGCCAGGTCATCACCCTCGAAGAAGAGGCCGCCGGTTCCGAACGCGCGCTGGCGCTGGACATGCGCGAAGGTCAGAAGGTCTTTCACTCGCTGATCGTGCATTACGAAAACGACATTCCGGTGCAGATCGAAGACCGTTTCGTCAACGCCCTGGTCGCGCCGGAATACCTCAAGCAGGATTTCACCCTGCAAACGCCCTATGCCTATCTCAATCAGGTCGCGCCGCTGACCGAGGGCGAGCACGTGGTCGAAGCGATTCTTGCCGAGCCGTCGGAGTGCAAGTTGCTGCAGATCGAAAAGGGCGAGCCGTGCCTGCTGATTCGTCGACGTACGTGGTCGGGGCGTCAACCGGTGACGGCGGCGCGTTTGATCCACCCCGGTTCGCGTCATCGTCTGGAAGGGCGCTTTCATAAATGAATTATCAAATTAAGGTTCTACGCGCCGAAGGCTACCCACGCATGCCGTGGAAAAACGGCGGCGGCAGTACCGAGGAAATCACCCGTGATGCCGGCGCTGGCCTGGACGGTTTCGGCTGGCGTCTGTCGATCGCCGACATCACCGAATCCGGCGGTTTCTCGACATTTGCCGGATACCAGCGAGTCATCACTGTGTTGCAGGGCGACGGCATGACCTTATGCGTCGACGGTGACGATACCCGGCCATTGTTACCCTTGGACCCGTTTGCTTTCAGCGGCGAAAGCCAAGTGTCCTGCACCTTGCTCGGCGGTGCGATTCGCGACTTCAATCTGATCTACGCGCCGCAACGTTACAGTGCGCGATTGCAGTGGCTGGACGGCGAGCAGCGGTTCTTCAGCTCGGCATCAACGCTGCTGGTGTTCAGTGTCAGTGAGCGGATGGACGCGCGTGTTGGCGACGGCGTTTCGCAGCTCGGTCGGCATGATTGCCTGCAACTGGACGGTAACAGTGGGCTGGTCGAAGTCTCCACCAACGCCGCATGCTGCGTGATCGAACTCCTTCAGAACTGAACACACCCCTGTGGCGAGGGGATTTATCCCCGCTGGGCTGCGCAGCAGACCGCCTTTTTAATCAAGAATGGGGCCGCTTCGCGACCCAGCGGGGATAAATCCCCTCGCCACCAAAGCCATCCCCACTCTTGTTTCCCTTCACGCACCAACTTGTTACCGAACGCCCCAGCGTGGCGCAAAACCCCTGCTCACGCCGCTAAGCCCCGCCTCCCTCAAATACACCTCAGAAAAATTTCATCCACGCCAGAACCCCCGATTCAGGCGCTCTACAGCCTCGCCCATGATTTTTCTTGAACGCCGATCCAACAAGTTGGCCGCTTGATTGCATATGCTTGTATGTACAAGTAAAGACGTATGCGTATGAGTCGGTCGAGACTCTCCGCAGCGTCCACTGATTCGCTTGTCGCGCAGCACAGCGCGCAGGCTGCTGCCCACTGCCAGGGTTGGTTTGAATTGATCGCTGAGGAGTCTTTTTCGTGACTGACAATACCCAGAACAGCAACAAGTTTCGTGACGTGCAGATCCGCGCCGCACGCGGTAACACGCTGACCGCCAAGAGCTGGCTGACTGAAGCGCCGCTGCGCATGTTGATGAACAACCTCGACCCGGAAGTCGCCGAGAACCCGAAAGAATTGGTGGTCTATGGTGGCATCGGCCGCGCTGCGCGGAACTGGGAGTGCTACGACAAGATCGTTGAAAGCCTGACTAATCTGAACGACGACGAAACCCTGCTGGTGCAGTCGGGCAAGCCGGTCGGCGTATTCAAGACTCATAGCAACGCGCCGCGCGTGCTGATCGCCAACTCCAACCTGGTGCCGCACTGGGCGAGCTGGGAACACTTCAACGAACTCGACGCCAAAGGCCTGGCCATGTACGGCCAGATGACCGCCGGCAGCTGGATCTATATCGGCAGCCAGGGCATCGTTCAGGGCACCTACGAAACCTTCGTCGAAGCCGGCCGCCAGCATTACAACGCTGACCTCAAGGGTCGCTGGGTGTTGACCGCCGGCCTCGGTGGCATGGGCGGCGCGCAACCGCTGGCCGCCACCCTGGCCGGCGCCTGCTCGCTGAACATCGAATGCCAGCAGGTCAGCATCGATTTCCGCCTGAAAAGCCGTTACGTCGATGAGCAAGCCAAAGACCTCGACGACGCTCTGGCGCGCATCGACAAATACACCAAAGAAGGCAAAGCGATTTCCATCGCCCTGCTCGGCAACGCGGCGGAAATCCTGCCGGAACTGGTCAAGCGCGGCGTGCGCCCGGACATGGTCACCGACCAGACCAGCGCCCACGATCCGCTCAACGGCTACCTGCCGGCTGGCTGGAGCTGGGACGAATACCGCGCCCGCGCCAAGACCGAACCGGCCGCTGTGATCAAAGCCGCCAAGCAGTCGATGGCGGTGCATGTGAAAGCCATGCTGGAGTTCCAGAAGCAGGGCATTCCGACCTTCGACTATGGCAACAACATCCGCCAAATGGCTCAGGAAGAAGGCGTCGAAAACGCTTTCGATTTCCCGGGCTTCGTGCCGGCCTACATCCGTCCGCTGTTCTGCCGTGGCATCGGCCCGTTCCGTTGGGCGGCGCTGTCGGGTGATCCGCAGGACATCTACAAAACCGACGCCAAGGTCAAAGAGTTGATCCCCGACGACGCGCATTTGCACAACTGGCTGGACATGGCCCGCGAGCGCATCAGCTTCCAGGGTCTGCCGGCGCGTATCTGCTGGGTCGGTCTGGGCCAGCGCGCCAAGCTCGGCCTGGCCTTCAACGAAATGGTCCGTAGCGGTGAGCTGTCGGCCCCGGTGGTGATCGGCCGCGACCACCTCGACTCCGGCTCGGTGGCCAGTCCCAACCGCGAAACCGAATCGATGCAGGACGGTTCCGACGCCGTCTCCGACTGGCCGCTGCTCAACGCACTGCTGAACACTGCCAGCGGCGCGACCTGGGTCTCCTTGCACCACGGCGGCGGCGTCGGCATGGGCTTCTCGCAGCATTCGGGGATGGTGATCGTCTGCGACGGTACTGACGAAGCGGCCGAGCGCATCGCGCGCGTGCTGCATAACGACCCGGCGACTGGCGTCATGCGCCATGCCGATGCCGGTTACCAGATCGCCATCGACTGCGCGAAAGAGCAGGGGCTGAATCTGCCGATGATCACTGGCGGGTAACACGCTCTGGTTTTATGTGGGAGCGAGCCTGCTCGCGAAGGCGTCGTGTCAGTCGCTACTGCTGTGACTGATACACCCGATTCGCGAGCAGGCTCGCTCCCACAGAGGAATTTCAGTGAACCCGAATAGCAATCCACAGAGGTTGAATCATGGCGGTTAACAACGAACGTGCAGGCAGTACACCGTTGATCGAAAGGCGTTCGATCGACTACATCCCGGAAGCGGAAAGACACGGTCGTCTGTTCAGCCAGTTCACCCTGTGGATGGGCGCCAACCTGCAGATCACTGCGATCGTCACCGGGGCGCTGGCCGTGGTGCTTGGCGGTGATGTGTTCTGGTCGTTGATCGGTCTGCTGATCGGCCAACTGCTCGGCGGTGGTGTGATGGCGCTGCATGCCGCGCAAGGGCCGAAACTGGGCCTGCCGCAAATGATCTCCAGCCGCGTGCAATTCGGCGTTTATGGCGCGGCGATTCCGATCGTGCTGGTGTGCCTGATGTACCTGGGTTTCACCGCCACCGGTACGGTGCTCTCCGGGCAGGCGCTGGGGCAGTTGTTCGGTGTTAGCGACAGTGTTGGCATCCTGATTTTCGCCAGTGTCATCGTGCTGGTCACAGTGCTCGGCTATCGGGTGATCCACTGGATCGGCCGCGTCGCCAGCGTGGTTGGCGTGATCGCTTTTGTGTTCCTGTTCTGGCGGCTGATGAGCCAGACCGACGTCGGCGCACTTCTGCAGATACGTCATTTCAGCTGGAGCAGTTTCCTCCTGGCGGTGTCGCTGGCGGCGTCCTGGCAGATCGCTTTCGGCCCGTATGTAGCGGACTACTCGCGTTACCTGCCGAGCGCCACTTCATCGGTGAAAACTTTTTTCGCCGCTGGCGCAGGTTCGGTGATTGGCGCCCAAGTGGCGATGATCCTTGGTGTGTTTGCCGCCGCTTCGGCCGATGGTCAATTCGCCGGTCACGAAGTCGCTTACATCGTTGGTTTAGGCGGCACCGGCGCCACCGCCGCGCTGCTGTATTTCAGCATCGCGTTCGGCAAAGTGACCATCTCGACGCTGAACTCCTACGGCAGCTTCATGTGCATCGCCACCATCATCAGTGGCTTCAAAGGACACCTGACGGTTACCCGCATGCAGCGCCTGGTGTTCGTGCTGTTCATCGTCGGCGCGGCAACCCTGATTGCCCTGCTCGGACAGCACTCGTTCCTCGGTGCGTTCAAGTCGTTCATCCTGTTTCTGCTCGCCTTCTTCACCCCGTGGAGCGCGATCAATCTGGTCGACTACTACTGCATCACCCGCGAGCGCTACGACGTGCCGGCGCTGGCCGATCCGAACGGTCGCTACGGACGCTGGAACCTGCTCGGCATCAGTGTCTATGTGTTCGGTGTACTGGTGCAGCTGCCGTTCATCTCGACCAAGTTCTACACCGGGCCGCTGGTGGCAGCGCTGGGGGATGTGGATATCTCTTGGATCATCGGCCTGGTTCTCCCGGCCGCCGTCTATTACTTCTGCGCAAAGAAATGGCACAGCGCAGTGCCCGATCGCCTGATTCTGCCGGTCGAGCCGAACAGCACCCAACAAGCAAAAACGAGCGGGGCCGGTCGCGCTGCGGCGCAGGCCTGATCTGGACGTGGACCAGGCTGGATGCCTCTTGAACTGCCGTAAGCCCATTCATGATTAGGAGCGTCACGACAATGAAATCGAACAAGACCCTGCTGACCACATTGCTGTCCATGGGCCTGTTGGCCAGTGCCGGTGCGACGCAAGCCGCCGGCTGGTGCGAATCGGGCAAACCGGTGAAATTCGCCGGGCTGAACTGGGAAAGCGGCATGCTCCTGACCGACGTGCTGCAAGTGGTGCTGGAGAAAGGTTACGGCTGCAAGACCGACAGCCTGCCGGGCAATTCCATCACCATGGAAAACGCCCTGAGCAGCAACGATATTCAAGTGTTCGCCGAAGAGTGGGTCGGCCGTAGCGAGGTCTGGAACAAGGCCGAGAAGGCCGGCAAGGTCGTCGGCGTAGGTGCTCCGGTGGTGGGCGCGGTCGAAGGCTGGTACGTGCCGCGTTACGTGATCGAAGGCGACGCCAAGCGCAAGCTCGAGGCGAAAGCCCCGGACCTGAAAAACATCGCTGACCTGGGCAAGTATTCCGCCGTGTTCAAGGACGCCGAAGAGCCGTCCAAGGGCCGCTTCTATAACTGCCCGGCCGGCTGGACCTGTGAGCTCGACAACAGCGAAATGCTCAAGAGCTACGGCCTGGAAAACAGTTACACGAACTTCCGCCCGGGCACAGGCCCCGCGCTGGATGCGGCGGTGCTGTCGAGCTACAAGCGCGGCGAGCCGATCCTCTTCTACTACTGGTCGCCGACGCCGCTGATGGGCCAGATCGATGCAGTCAAACTGGAAGAGAAACCCGGCGTCGACAAGACCGTCAGCATCAAGGTCGGCCTGTCGAAAACCTTCCACGACGAAGCCCCGGAACTGGTCGCCGTGCTGGAAAAGGTCAACCTGCCGATCGACCTGCTCAATCAGAACCTCGGGCGCATGGCCAAGGAACGTATCGAGTCGGCAAAACTGGCGAAAATCTTCCTCAAGGAACATCCTGAAGTCTGGCACGCATGGGTGAGCGACGACGCAGCCAAGAAAATCGACGCGGCCTTGTAGGTCAGGTTTCCCGGCTGCCAGCACGGCAGCCGGACGCTTGATCGCAACCCCTTGATTGAGAGTCCCTTATGTTTCCCGAAAGCTTTACCTTTTCCATCGCCGACTGGGTCAACGGTTGGGTCGATTCGCTGGTGACCAACTACGGCGACGTGTTCCGGCATATCTCCGACACGCTGCTGTGGGCCATCGTCAGTCTCGAAGGTTTGCTGCGTGCGGCGCCGTGGTGGTTGATGCTGGCAATCGTCGGTGTCATCGCCTGGCACGCCACGCGCAAAGTCGTGACCACCGCCGTGATTGTCGGTCTGTTGTTTCTGGTGGGTGCGGTCGGCCTCTGGGACAAACTCATGCAGACCCTGGCGCTGATGATGGTCGCGACGATCATTTCGGTGCTGATCGGCATCCCGCTGGGGATCCTCTCAGCGCGCAGCAATCGTCTGCGTTCGGTGCTGATGCCGCTGCTCGATATCATGCAGACCATGCCGAGTTTCGTGTACCTGATCCCGGTACTGATGCTGTTCGGTCTGGGCAAAGTACCGGCGATTTTCGCCACGGTGATCTACGCCGCGCCGCCGCTGATTCGCCTGACCGACCTCGGTATTCGTCAGGTCGACGGTGAAGTGATGGAAGCGATCAACGCCTTCGGCGCCAACCGCTGGCAGCAGCTGTTCGGCGTGCAACTGCCGCTGGCGCTGCCGAGCATCATGGCCGGGATCAACCAGACCACGATGATGGCCCTGTCGATGGTGGTGATCGCCTCGATGATCGGCGCCCGCGGCCTCGGTGAAGACGTACTGGTGGGGATTCAGACCCTCAACGTCGGCCGGGGTCTCGAAGCCGGGCTGGCGATCGTGATTCTCGCGGTGGTCATCGACCGCATCACTCAAGCGTACGGTCGGCCACGCCATGAGGTGAGCAAATGAGCAATGCAAGCGTGAGCAAGATCGAAGTACGCAACGTCTTCAAGATTTTCGGCAACCGCGCCAAGGATGCGCTGGCCATGGTCGGCCAGGGCAAGAGCAAGGATCAGGTGCTCAACGAAACCGGTTGCGTGGTCGGCGTGAACGACTTGTCGCTGAGCATCGGCACCGGCGAAATCTTTGTGATCATGGGCCTGTCCGGCTCGGGCAAATCCACCCTGGTACGGCACTTCAATCGCCTGATCGACCCCACCAGCGGGGCGATTCTGGTCGATGGCGAGGACATCCTGCAGTACGACATGGACGCCCTGCGCGAATTTCGTCGGCACAAGATCAGCATGGTGTTCCAGAGCTTCGGCCTGCTGCCGCACAAGACCGTGCTCGATAACGTCGCCTACGGCCTGAAAGTACGTGGCGAAAGCAAGCAGGTCTGCGCCGAGCGCGCACTGCACTGGATCAACACCGTCGGCCTCAAGGGCTACGAAAACAAATACCCGCACCAGCTCTCCGGCGGCATGCGTCAACGTGTCGGCCTCGCCCGTGCATTGGCGGCGGACACCGACATCATCCTGATGGACGAAGCGTTCAGTGCGCTGGACCCGCTGATCCGCGCCGAGATGCAGGACCAGTTGCTGGAACTGCAAAAGACCCTGCACAAAACCATCGTCTTCATCACCCACGACCTCGACGAAGCCGTGCGCATCGGCAATCGCATCGCGATTCTCAAGGATGGCCGGTTGATCCAGGTGGGTACGCCAAGAGAGATCCTGCACTCGCCGGCGGATGAGTACGTTGACCGGTTCGTACAGCGGCGGGCGGCGGTGGTGTGACGCTGAGTGGCCGTTGTGGTGAGGGGATTTATCCCCGTTCGGCTGCGAAGCAGTCGTAAAACCGGCCACTGCGGTCTGTCTGACGGATTTGCGGGCATGGTTTGGGGCGGCTTCGCCACCCAACGGGGATAAATCCCCTCACCACAGGGTTACCGGCATCAACAGAATTGGTATGAGGTTAGAGATGTCCCAGGCTGAAAAAATCGTTATCACAGGCAGCCCTCTGCGTTGGCAGGACGTGGTCGCTGTCGCCCGTCACGGTGTGCCGCTGGAACTGTCCAGCGACACCTGGGCGCGCATCGACAACGCTCAGGCCATCGTTCAGCGCATCGTCGCCAGCGGCGAGCGCGCCTATGGCGTCAACACCGGTCTGGGCGGTCTGTCCAACGTCTCGCTGCAGGACGAACAGCTCAGCCAACTCTCGCGCAACACCTTGCTCAGCCATGCCTGCGGTGTCGGCCCGGTGCTCAGCGACGAGCAGACCCGCGCAATCATCTGCGCCGCGATCCACAACTACAGCCACGGCAAATCCGGCCTGCATCGGCGTGTGGTCGAAGGGCTGCTGGCGCTGCTCAATCGCGGCATCACCCCGCAGGTGCCGTCGCAGGGTTCGGTGGGTTACCTGACGCACATGGCGCACATCGGCATCGCGCTGCTCGGCGTTGGCAATGTCAGTTATCGCGGGCAGATCATTTCGGCGCAACAGGCGCTGGCCGAAGAGGGCCTGCAACCTGTGCAGCTCGGCGCGAAGGATGGCTTGTGTCTGGTCAACGGCACGCCGTGCATGACCGGCCTCAGTTGCCTGGCGATTGCCGACGCCACGCGGCTGCTGCAATGGGCCGATGTCATCGGTGCGATGAGTTTCGAAGCCCAGCGCGGCCAGATCGATGCGTTCGATACCGAGATCATCGCGCTCAAGCCGCATCCCGGAATGCAGCAGGTCGGCATCAATCTGCGCGCCTTGCTCGATGGCAGCGAAGTGATCGCCGCGAGCAAAGGCATTCGCACTCAGGATGCGCTGAGCATTCGTTCGATCCCGCAGGTCCACGGCGCCTCGCGTGATCAACTGGAGCATGCGATCAAACAGGTCGAAGCGGAGCTGAACGGCTGCACTGATAACCCGTTACTGCTGGGCACGCCGGACAATTTTCGGGTGATGTCGCAGGCCAACCCGCACGGTCAATCCGTGGCGATGGCGGCGGATCTGCTGGCGATTGCCATGGCCGAAATCGGCTCGATTGCCGAGCGTCGTCTCGATCGTCTGGTCAACCCGCACGTCAGCGGTCTGCCGGCGTTTCTGGTGGCCAATCCCGGGGTCAACTCGGGGATGATGATCGTGCAATACGTCGCCGCATCGCTGTGTGCGGAAAACCGCCAATTGGCGCAACCGGCGGTACTCGACAACTACATCACCTCGGGCCTGCAGGAAGATCACCTGAGCATGGGCACCAACGCCGCGCTGAAGCTGCATCGTGCGCTGGAAAACTGCACGCAGATCCTCGCGATTGAATATTTGCTGGCGGCGCAGGCGTTTGAATTCCTCAAGGAACAGCGCTTTGGCGTGGGCACTGACCGCGCGTGGAAACTGCTGCGCGAAACGGTCCCGGCCTACGATCAGGATCGCTGGCTGGCGCCGGACATCGCTGCCGCTGCGACTGTATTGAAAGACCCGAATCTGCCGCACAACCTTTTACCGAATTTGCACTGACAACTACCCATACCAGCGTGCCAAGGCGTGGATCGTTCACAAGACGAGAAGCGACGGATAACGGAATGCTCCGGAGCGACTGGTAGTTAATAACAATGCCTGACAGGAGCATTTTAATGACTGCGCTGAATCTGATCCCCGGCCAACTGAGCTTGGCCCAACTGCGTGACGTCTATCAGAACCCGGTCACACTGACCCTCGACAACAGCGCCAGCGCGCAGATCGAGGCCAGCGTCGCCTGCGTCGAGCAGATCCTCGCCGAGAACCGCACCGCCTACGGCATCAACACCGGTTTCGGCCTGCTGGCCTCGACGCGCATCGCCAGTGAAGACCTGGAAAACCTGCAGCGTTCGCTGGTGCTCTCGCACGCGGCCGGGGTCGGCCAGCCGATCAGCGATGAGCTGGTGCGACTGATCATGGTGCTCAAGGTCAACAGTCTCAGCCGTGGTTTTTCCGGCATCCGTCGGCAGGTGATCGATGCGCTGATCGCGCTGATCAATGCCGAGGTCTATCCGCACATTCCGCTGAAAGGTTCGGTCGGTGCGTCGGGGGATCTGGCGCCGTTGGCGCACATGTCGCTGGTGCTGCTGGGCGAGGGCAAGGCGCGCTACAAGGGCGAATGGCTTGAAGCCACCGAAGCACTGAAAGTCGCCGGCCTGGCGCCGCTGACTTTAGCGGCTAAAGAAGGTCTGGCGCTGCTCAACGGTACCCAGGTTTCCACAGCCTTTGCCCTGCGCGGTTTGTTCGAAGGCGAGGATCTGTTTGCCGGTGCAGTGGCGCTGGGCAGTCTTACCGTAGAAGCCGTGCTCGGTTCGCGCTCGCCGTTCGACGCGCGCATTCATGCCGCACGTGGGCAGAAAGGGCAGATCGATGCCGCTGCGGCCTATCGCGATCTGCTCGGTGAGCGCAGCGAAGTCTCCGCCTCGCACCAGAACTGCGACAAGGTCCAGGACCCGTACTCGCTGCGCTGCCAGCCGCAAGTCATGGGCGCCTGCCTGACCCAGTTCCGTCAGGCCGCTGAAGTGCTGGCAGTGGAAGCCAACGCGGTTTCCGACAACCCTTTGGTATTCGCCGCTGAAGGCGACGTGATTTCCGGCGGCAACTTCCACGCCGAACCAGTGGCCATGGCTGCTGACAACATGGCATTGGCCATCGCTGAAATCGGCTCGCTGAGCGAACGCCGCATCTCGCTGATGATGGACAAGCACATGTCGCAACTGCCGCCGTTCCTGGTGGCCAATGGCGGGGTGAACTCCGGTTTCATGATCGCCCAGGTCACCGCTGCGGCGTTGGCCAGTGAAAACAAGGCGCTGTCCCATCCACATTCGGTGGACAGCCTGCCGACCTCGGCCAACCAGGAAGATCACGTATCGATGGCCCCGGCCGCCGGCAAGCGTCTGTGGGAAATGGCCGAGAACACTCGCGGGATTCTCGCCGTGGAATGGCTGGCGGCGGTGCAGGGGCTGGATCTGCGCAACGGTCTGAAGACCTCGCCGAAGCTGGAACAGGCACGGGCAATCTTGCGCAGGGAAGTGCCGTTTTATGAGAAGGACCGGTTCTTTGCCCCGGACATCAATGCTGCGACTGAATTGCTGGCTTCGCGGTGTTTGACAGAGCTGGTGCCGGCGAAGCTTTTGCCGAGCCTGTAAAAACCAACCCTCACCCCAGCCCTCTCCCGGAGGGAGAGGGAGCCGATCTCTGCGAGTTTCAAGACCTGAGTTCGGCTCAAGACTCTCAGGTCGATGTAGCTCGACAGAACAACACGGTCAGTCCCCTCTCCCTCTGGGAGAGGGCTAGGGTGAGGGGCTTTTGAGGCTGCTCACCATACAAACCCAAACGGAGGCCAACAGTGAAAACCCTCTGGCAACACTGCCACGTCGCAACCATGGCCAACGGCGCCTATTCGATCATCGAGGATGCCGCGATCGTGACGTCCGGCTCGCTGATCGAGTGGATCGGCCCACGCACTCAATTGCCGTCCGGCGAATACCCGGCGGTCAATGACCTGCAAGGCGCGTGGGTCACGCCCGGGCTGATCGACTGCCACACCCACACCGTGTTCGGCGGCAACCGCAGCGGCGAGTTCGAGCAGCGTCTGCAAGGCGTCAGCTATGCCGAGATCGCCGCGCAGGGCGGCGGCATCGCCAGCACCGTGCGCGCCACTCGCGAAGCCACTGAGGACGAGCTGTTCGCCAGCGCCGCCAAACGCCTGAAAAGCCTGATGCGCGACGGCGTGACCACGGTGGAAATGAAATCCGGCTACGGTCTCGATCTGGCCAACGAGCGCAAGCTGCTGCGGGTCATCCGGCGCTTGGCCGAAGAGCTGCCGATAAGTGTGCGCAGCACTTGCCTGGCGGCGCACGCCTTGCCACCGGAGTACAAGGATCGCGCCGACGATTACATCGATCTGGTCTGCGAGCAGATGCTCCCGGCCCTTGCCGCCGAAGGTTTGGTCGATGCCGTGGATGCGTTCTGCGAATACCTGGCGTTTTCGCCGGAGCAGGTCGAGCGGGTCTTCGTCGCCGCGCAACAACTCGGACTGCCGGTGAAGCTGCACGCCGAGCAATTGTCCTCGCTGCACGGCTCCAGCCTCGCCGCACGCTACAAAGCCTTGTCCGCCGATCATCTGGAATTCATGGACGAGGACGATGCCATCGCCATGGCCGCTGCCGATACCGTCGCCGTGCTGCTGCCGGGCGCGTTCTACTTCCTGCGCGAAACCCAATTGCCGCCGATGGACGCGCTGCGCAAACACAAGGTGAAGATCGCCATCGCCAGCGACCTCAACCCCGGCACCTCGCCGGCGCTGTCGTTGCGTCTGATGCTGAACATGGCCTGCACCTGTTTCCGCATGACCCCGGAAGAAGCTCTGGCCGGGGCGACCATCCATGCCGCGCAGGCGCTGGGCATGGCGCAGACCCATGGCTCGCTGGAGGTCGGCAAAATCGCTGATTTCGTGGCGTGGGACATCGAGCGTCCGGCGGATCTGGCCTATTGGCTCGGTGGCGATCTGGACAAGCGCATCGTGCGTCACGGCGTTGAATCGAATTTATAGGAGGGCGGTTGTGGACAAGGTTCTGAGTTTCAAACAAGGCCGCGTGCCGCTGCTGATCAGCATGCCCCATGCGGGCGTGCGTCTGACCTCGGCGGTCGAGGCCGGGCTGATCCCCGCGGCGAAAAGCCTGCCGGACACCGACTGGCATATTCCGCAGCTCTACGATTTTGCCGAGGAGCTGGGCGCCAGCACCCTGGCCGCCGAGTATTCGCGTTTCGTCATCGACCTCAATCGGCCGTCCGACGACAAGCCGTTGTATGCCGGGGCGACCACCGGGTTGTATCCGGCGACGTTGTTCGACGGCATTCCGTTGTTTCAGGAAGGTCTGGAACCGTCGAAAGAGGAGCGCGCGACTTACCTGGAGCAGATCTGGACGCCGTATCACCGCACCTTGCAGCAAGAGCTGGCGCGACTGAAAGCCGAATTCGGCTACGCGCTGTTGTTCGATGCGCACTCGATCCGCTCGATCATTCCGCACCTGTTCGACGGCAAACTGCCGGACTTCAACCTCGGCACCTTCAATGGCGCCAGTTGTGATGCGCAACTGGCCAGTCAACTGGAAGCCATCTGCGCGCAGCACGAGCAGTTCACCCATGTGCTCAACGGTCGCTTCAAGGGCGGACACATCACCCGCCAATACGGCGACCCGGCGCAGAACATCCACGCCGTGCAGCTGGAACTGTGCCAGTCCACCTACATGGAAGAGTTCGAACCGTTCCGCTACCGCGCCGACCTGGCCGAACCGACGCGGGTGGTGCTCAGGGAATTGCTGCAGGGCTATCTGGCCTGGGCAAAATCTCACTACAGCGCCTAACCCCTGTGGGAGCGAGCTTGCTCGCGAAGGCGTCCGTTCAGCCGACAACCAGGCCGAATGACACACCGCGTTCGCGAGCAGGCTCGCTCCCACAGGATCGCGTTCAGCCCGTGAGGGTGATGGCTGACAAACGGTGACAGCGCACAGGCATGCTCATTGACGCAAATCGGGTTTATGATGCCCAACGGCAGAATAATACGAGTCCCCCCAGGGATGACCTCGACCCCTTACGGAGCGCGCAATGCAGACTTTGTTTCCGCAGATCAAACCCCACGCCCGGCATGATCTGGCTGTCGATGACACCCATACGCTGTACGTCGATGAAAGCGGCTCGCCGGAGGGTTTACCGGTGGTGTTCATCCACGGTGGCCCCGGCGCCGGCTGCGACGCCCAGAGCCGACGCTATTTCGATCCGAATCTGTATCGCATCGTCACCTTCGACCAGCGCGGCTGCGGTCGCTCGACGCCGCACGCCAGCCTGGAAAACAACACCACCTGGGATCTGGTCGAAGACCTTGAGCGCATCCGCAAACACCTGGGCATTGAAAAATGGGTGTTGTTCGGCGGCTCCTGGGGTTCGACCCTGGCGCTGGCCTACGCGCAAACCCACCCGGAGCGGGTGCATGGCCTGATTCTGCGCGGGATCTTTCTCTGCCGTCCGCAGGAAATCGAATGGTTCTATCAGGCCGGCGCCAGCCGTCTGTTCCCCGATTACTGGCAGGACTACATCGCGCCGATCCCGCTGGACGAGCGCGACGACCTGCTCAACGCTTTCCACAAACGCCTGACCGGCAACGATCAGATCGCCCAGATGCATGCGGCGAAGGCGTGGTCGACCTGGGAAGGGCGCACCGCGACCCTGCGGCCGAACCCGCTGGTGGTCGATCGTTTCTCCGAGCCGCAACGCGCGCTGTCGATCGCGCGGATCGAATGCCACTACTTCACCAACAATGCCTTCCTTGAGCCGAACCAGTTGATCCGCGACATGGGCAAGATCGCTCATCTGCCCGGCGTGATCATTCACGGTCGCTACGACGTGATCTGCCCGCTCGACAACGCCTGGGAATTGCACCAGGCCTGGCCCAACAGCGAATTGCAGGTGATCCGCGACGCCGGCCACGCCGCATCCGAGCCGGGCATCACCGATGCGCTGGTGCGCGCCGCGAGCAAAATGGCCCAGCGCCTGCTCGACCTGCCGCTCGAAGAAGCATGAAGGCGCTGTTGCAACGCGTACGTGGTGCGCGGGTAGAGGTCGCCGGCGAGGTAGTCGGCGCGGTCGATCAGGGTTTGCTGGTGCTGGTGGCGGTAGAACCCGACGACACGCGTACCAGCGCCGACAAACTTCTGCATAAGCTGCTTAACTATCGGGTATTCAGTGACGCCGAGGGCAATATGAATCTGTCCTTGGCGGATGTGGGTGGCGGGTTGCTGCTGGTCTCTCAGTTCACCCTCGCCGCCGACACCAAAAGCGGCCTGCGTCCGAGCTTTTCCACGGCTGCACCGCCGGCGCTGGGTGAAGAATTGTTCGACTATTTATTGAGTCAGGCGAAACAGGTGCATGGCACTGTGGCATCAGGTAGATTCGGCGCCGATATGCAGGTGCACCTGGTCAACGATGGCCCGGTAACCTTCCTGTTACAGACCTGACAGTGCCTGAAACACCTTTTTCGGAAATTTCGACTGTTTTTAGGCTGTTTTCGCGATAAATACTTTGTTACCCCTGATGCGTTGTCATCCGGGCTACTAGATAATCGCGCGCTGCGGGGATCGACATTCGTTGATCCGTTTTGACTTAGGTAGAGACTTGTCTGGATCCGATTGGGGAATCATTTTGCCCCGGCGGAGTCGGAACAATGCTCGCCAACTTGGCAAGGGTGCCCTGAAAGGTCGGTTTTTCATTGCCGAAAACCCTAAAGGCACTTCATCTGGCCGTTGGTTTATTGATCTGTTTTCGGCGAGGGTTGCTCGTGATTGTTAGTCCCTGTAATGCAGCAAAAATGTCTGCCAAACGCATGCGAAGTGCTCTGGTAGCGGGTTCGGCGCTCCTGTGCCTGCTCAGCGCCGGTCAGCTTTGGGCGTTCAATCTTGACGACGTATCGGCCAAGGCCAAAGAGCTGGCCGGGCAGAAGTTCGAAGCCCCGCGCAGCAACCTGCCGAACGAATTCCGCGAAATGAAGTTCGCGGACTACCAGAAGATCCGCTTCCTCACCGAAAAGGCTGAGTGGGCCGATCAGAAGACGCCGTTCAAACTCTCCTTCTATCACCAGGGTATGCATTTCGATACGCCGGTGAAAATCAACGAAATCACCGCAAACACTGTCTCGGAAATCAAATACGATCCGAGCCGCTTCGATTTCGGCGATCTGAAATTCGATCCGAAAGCCACCGAGCAACTGGGCTACGCCGGTTTCCGTGTGCTGTATCCGATCAACAAGGCCGACAAGCAAGACGAGATCATGACCATGCTCGGCGCGAGCTACTTCCGCGTCGTCGGCAAGGGCCACACCTACGGTCTGTCGGCCCGTGGTCTGGCGATCGATACTGCGCTGCCGTCGGGTGAAGAGTTCCCGCGTTTCCGCGAGTTCTGGATTCAGCAGCCCAAGCCGGGCGACAAACACCTGGTGATCTTTGCTCTGCTCGATTCACCGCGCGCCACCGGTGCCTACCGTCTGATCCTGCGTCCGGGCAGCGACACCATCGTCGACGTCAAGGCGCAGATGTTCCTGCGTGACAAGGTCGGCAAACTGGGTATCGCGCCGCTGACCAGCATGTTCCTGTTCGGCGCCAACCAGCCGTCGAAAGTACTCAACTACCGTCGTGAACTGCACGACTCCAGCGGTCTGTCGATCCATGCCGGCAACGGCGAGTGGATCTGGCGTCCACTGAACAACCCGAAACACCTGGCTGTGAGCAACTTCAGCGTCGAGAACCCGCGTGGTTTCGGTCTGCTGCAGCGTGGCCGTGACTTCAGCCACTACGAAGACCTCGACGACCGCTACGACAAGCGCCCAAGCGCCTGGATCGAGCCGAAGGGCGAGTGGGGCAAGGGTACTGTCGATCTGGTAGAGATTCCGACCGCTGACGAAACCAACGACAACATCGTTGCGTTCTGGAGCCCGGAAAAAATGCCGGAGCCAGGCCAGCCGCTGGACTTCGCCTACCGCATGCACTGGACCATGGACGAAGCAGCACTCCACGCGCCGGACAGCGCCTGGGTTGCGCAAACCCTGCGTTCGACCGGTGACGTCAAGCAATCGAACCTGATCCGTCAGCCCGATGGCAGCGTGGCCTATCTGGTCGACTTCGAAGGCCCGTCGCTGGCGGCCCTGACGCCGGATGCCGACGTGCGCAGTCAGGTCAGCGTCGGTGACAACGCCGAACTGGTCGAGAACAGCGTGCGCTACAACCCGGAAACCAAGGGTTGGCGTTTGACCCTGCGGATGAAGATCAAGGATCCGAGCAAAGCGACCGAGATGCGCGCCGCCCTGGTTCAGCCGGTAGTCACCGCAGATCTGGGCAAATCGGTGCCGGCGTCCAATTCGTCGGTCGCCAAGGCCGACAAGGTTGCCGCCAAGCAACAGGAAAAACTCGACAAGGAAGCCAAGGCCGCCGAAGCCAAACAGGCTGAAGCCAAGCCTGCAGCCGACGCCAAGGACAAGGCCAACAAAGACGCCAAGCAGCCAGTCGCTGCCGACGCGGCCCCAGCCACACCGGAATCGGCGCCGACTGAAGAAGTCCTGACCGAGACCTGGAGCTATCAGTTGCCTGCCGATGAGTAACTCACAAGTACAGCCAGAGACTTTGTCCGAGTATCTGGCGCATCTGCCGATGACCGACGAGCAACGCGCGGAACTCGCGGGTTGCCAGTCGTTCAGCGAGCTGCATGAACGCCTGTCGTCCTCGACATTCGACGCCCCTGCCGAAGCCGCCCAGGCTTCGGTGGGCAAGCGTCTGACCTTGAGCACTGCCGAAGAACTGGCCGAAGCGGAAATGCTGGTGCTCGACGCCAGTGGTCGGGTCAGCCTCAAGGCCACTCCACCGATCCGCCGCACCAAGGTCGTGCCGGAGCCATGGCGCACCAATATCCTGGTGCGTGGCTGGCGCCGTCTGACCGGGCGCACCAACCCGCCGCAGCCGCCGAAGGACGCCAACGTCCTGCCGGCCGCCCGTTGGCGCACCGTCGGCTCGATCCGTCGCTACATCCTGTTGCTGCTGATGCTCGGCCAGACCATCGTCGCCGGCTGGTACATGAAAGGCATCATGCCGTACCAGGGCTGGTCGTTCGTCGATCTCGATGAAGTCCTGCATCAGCCGCTGCTGCAAACCGCCACGCAAGTGCTGCCGTACGCGCTGCAAACCAGCATCCTGATTCTGTTCGGGATTCTCTTCTGCTGGGTATCGGCCGGTTTCTGGACCGCGCTGATGGGCTTCCTCGAGTTGCTCACCGGCCACGATAAATACCGTATCTCCGGGAAAAGCGCCGGTAACGAGCCTATTCCCAAAGATGCGCGTACTGCGTTGGTGATGCCGATCTGCAACGAAGACGTGCCGCGCGTATTTGCCGGTCTGCGTGCTACGTTCGAATCGGTCGCCGCCACCGGTGATCTGGATCGCTTCGACTTCTTCGTCCTCAGCGACAGTAACGACACCGATATCTGCGTCGCCGAGCAGCAGGCCTGGCTGGATGTCTGCCGTGAAGCCAAGGGCTTCGGCAAGATCTTCTATCGCCGTCGTCGCCGTCGTGTGAAACGCAAGAGCGGCAACCTCGACGACTTCTGCCGTCGTTGGGGTGGTGACTATAAGTACATGGTCGTGCTCGACGCCGACTCGGTGATGAGCGGCGAGTGCCTGACCAGTCTGGTACGTCTGATGGAAGCCACGCCGGACGCCGGGATCATCCAGACCGCGCCGCGTGCCTCGGGCATGGACACCCTGTATGCGCGCATGCAGCAGTTTGCGACCCGCGTGTATGGCCCGCTGTTCACTGCCGGTCTGCACTTCTGGCAGTTGGGTGAATCCCACTACTGGGGTCACAACGCGATCATTCGCATGAAGCCGTTCATCGACCACTGCGCCCTCGCGCCGTTGCCGGGCAAGGGCGCGTTTTCCGGTGCGATCCTTTCCCACGACTTCGTCGAAGCTGCGCTGATGCGCCGTGCCGGTTGGGGCGTGTGGATTGCCTACGATTTGCCGGGCAGTTACGAAGAGCTGCCGCCGAACCTGCTCGACGAACTCAAGCGTGACCGGCGCTGGTGCCATGGCAATCTGATGAACTTCCGCCTGTTCCTGGTCAAGGGCATGCACCCGGTGCACCGCGCGGTGTTCCTCACTGGCGTGATGTCCTACCTATCGGCGCCGTTGTGGTTCTTCTTCCTGGTGTTGTCGACCGCGCTGCTGGCGGTGAACACGCTGATGGAGCCGCAGTACTTCCTCGAACCGCGCCAGCTCTATCCGCTGTGGCCACAATGGCACCCGGACAAGGCCATCGCGCTGTTCTCGACGACCATCGTGCTGCTGTTCCTGCCGAAGCTGTTGAGCATCATCCTGATCTGGGCCAAGGGCGCGAAAGAGTTCGGCGGCAAGTTCAAGGTGACCCTGTCGATGCTGCTGGAGATGCTGTTCTCCATGCTGCTGGCGCCGGTGCGGATGATTTTCCACACCCGCTTCGTCCTCGCCGCGTTCCTCGGCTGGGCCGCGACCTGGAACTCGCCGCAGCGTGACGACGACTCGACGCCGTGGAGCGAAGCGGTCAAGCGCCACGGTCCGCAGACGTTGCTGGGCTTCTTGTGGGCGCTGCTGGTGATCTGGCTGAACCCGAGCTTCCTCTGGTGGCTGGTGCCGATCGTCGGTTCGCTGATGCTGTCGATCCCGGTATCGGTGATCTCCAGCCGTGTCGGCCTGGGCCTGAAGACCCGTGACGAGAGCCTGTTCCTCATCCCCGAGGAATACAATCCGCCACAGGCCTTGCTGGCAACCGATCAGTACACCCACGAGAACCGTTATCACGCCCTCAACGACGGCTTCGTCCGCGCCGTGGTCGATCCACAGCAGAACGCCCTGGCGTGCTCGCTGGCGACCTCGCGTCACGGCCAGGCCGAGCCGATCGAGTGGCTGCGCCAGGAACGTGTGCGTCACGCGATCAAGGTCGGCCCGGCGGGGCTGAACAACCATGATCGTCTGCAACTGCTCAGCGACCCTGTAGCACTGGCACGTCTGCATGAGCAGGTCTGGGCCGAAGGTCACGCCGAGTGGCTGGACGCCTGGCGCGCCTCGGTGAAAGCCGATCCGCATGCGCCGTTGCTGCCGCTGCGACCGGTGAGCTTGCAGGCTCAGCCGGCCTGATGAGAAAACCCCGCTGATTCAGCGGGGTTTTTTTATGTCCGCTGATTTGCGAACAAATCCGGAAAAAGCCTAAAACCAGTGCATAGCATCCGTCGCCAAATTGGCGCGCCCGTTACCTACGACGCGCAAACCGCGCCGCTGCCTTCGCGAGCAGGCTCGCTCCCACCTTGGAATGCGTTTCCCTGTGGGAGCGAGCCTGCTCGCGAATGGCATCACCTCGGTTACAGGCGAACCGAGGTTGTGCATCAACTCAGACTTTGAAACGGCCTACCAGCATCTGCAGATGCGTGCCCAGTCGCGCCAGTTCAACGCTGGATGCGGCAGTCTCCTCACTCGCCGCCGAGGTCTGATCGGACACGTCGCGAACGTTCAGCACGCTGCGATTGATCTCTTCGGCCACGGCGCTCTGCTGCTCGGCGGCTGCGGCGATCTGCTGGTTCATCGCCTGGATCGCCGACACGGTGCGGGTGATGCTTTCCAGCGAACCACCCGCACGCCGAGTCAGTTCGACGCTGCTGTCGGTAAGGCTGCGGCTGTTGTCCATGATCGTCGCCACTTGCTGGGTGCCGTTTTGCAGGCCGACGATCAGCTCTTCGATCTCTTCGGTGGACTTCTGCGTGCGCTGGGCGAGGCTGCGCACTTCATCGGCAACCACGGCGAAACCACGTCCGGCTTCCCCGGCACGCGCGGCTTCGATGGCCGCGTTGAGGGCCAGCAGGTTGGTTTGCTGGGCGACCGACTTGATGACGTCGAGGACGCTGCCGATCTTGTCGCTTTCGCGCTTGAGCTCGCCCATGGCTTCTGTGGAATGGCCGACCTCAAGCGCCAGACGCTCGATCTGCGCGATCGCTTCGCCGACGACCTTGTCGCCTTCACGGGCCTGTTGATCAGCGGCGACAGCGGCCTCGGAAGCTTCTTCAGCGTTGCGTGCGACTTCCTGCACGGTAGCGGCCATTTCGTTCATGGCGGTGGCGACCTGATCGGTCTCGACCTTCTGATTGTTGACCCCGGCGCTGGTCTGCTCAGTCACCGCCGAAAGCTCTTCAGCGGCGCTGGCGATCTGCGTGACGCCGTCGCTGATACCGCCGATCAACTCGCGAAGGCCCTGGGTCATGCTTTGCATCGAGCGCTGCAATTGACCGAGTTCATCGCGACGCAGGGAAACCAGGTTGTGGGTCAGGTCGCCGGCGGCCACGCGCTCGGCGACTTTCAGGGTCTGGGTCAGCGGAATGATGATTTGCCGAGTGATCGCCCAAGCCGCAATCAGACCGAAGGCCAGTGCCAGCGCAGTGGCGACCAGCAGCATGTTCTTGGCATGGGCAGCATCGGTGTCGCGCACCACGGTTTGCGATTCAGTGAGCTTCTTGCTGGCCGCGATCAGGATGTCGCCCTGAGCCGACATGTTGGCCAGTGCGGCGGTGTTCTTGACCTGTGAATCGCGGAACTGAGCGACGGCGGCGCGATAGGCCTTGAGCGAGTCGGTGGCCTGCTGCAGGTTGGCGATGTGCTGCTCTGGCACTCGGGTCGGCAGGCTTTCGAGGTTTTTCAGGGCGTTGTCGATGGCGGTCAGCGCCGGTTGCTCGGCATCGGCCTTGCCGCTGTAGGTGTAGCCGCGCACTTGATAGCGCGCTTGCTGGAGCAATTTGCTCATTTCGATCACTGCGTTGTATTGCGCGACGCTGTCGCCTTGCAGCAGCGCACTTTCAACTTCGCCGACCTTGGCTACCGCGTTGTCAGCGTTGGCGCCAAGCTTGCTGCGCGCGTCTTCACGCTGCACCGTGGCCTGGGTCATTTCGCCAAAGGCGCGTTTGTATTCGGCAACCGCAGCAAGTTGTTGATCGACCATCGCCACATCTGACGGCTGCTCGATCATGCCGCGTGCCGATTGCAGACCGCTTTCGAGTTTGCTGAGCAATTCATTGACCGCGCCCGGACCCTGTTCGCCACGACGCATGTCGTAGTCCATGCGCGCCAGGCGCAGGTCTTTGGTCAGCTCGTTGAGGCTGGAAATGAAGCCAAGCTTGTCGCCACGGCTGATGATGCCGCTCATGCCGGTCCAGCCAGTGAAAGTGATCAACAGCGTGAGCAACAGCACCAGGCCGAAACCGATGCCCAGCTTGCGTTTGACGCTGACGTTTCCAAGACTCTCGGCTAACCAACGGTACATGCGACCACTCCCTTCGGACCACTAAATTGGACTTATAGGGGTTGTATCGGCTGGGTGATGGCAATCTGTAACGCCACTTGTCTGCGCCCCATAGGAGCTTGTAGGAGCCTGTAGGAGCTGACGAGTGCAACGAGGCTGCGATCTTTTGATTTTGCTTCTAAAAAAACAAGGTCAAAGGATCGCAGCCTCGTTGCACTCGACAGCTCCTACAAGGACCGCTGTCGCGCTAGAACAGGCGTGCAAGCAGGGCGGTGACGGCGGTTTCGACGCGCAGGATGCGCTCGCCCAGTTGCACCGGTTGCAGGCCGGATTTGGCCAGCAGATCGATTTCGTAGGGAATCCAGCCACCCTCGGGGCCGATGGCCAGGGTCACCGGTTCGCTCAGGGCGCGCGGGCAGGGCGGGAAGTTGCCGGGGTGGCCGACCAGGCCTAGTGTGCCCTCGGCGATCGCCGGCAAGCGATCTTCAACAAAAGGCTTGAAGCGCTTTTCGATGACGATCTCTGGCAGCACCGTATCGCGAGCCTGTTCGAGGCCAAGAATCAACTGCTCACGAATCGCTTCCGGCTCCAGAAACGGCGTCTGCCAGAAGCTTTTTTCGACGCGATAGCTGTTGACCAGAATCACCTTGGCCACACCCATGGTCGCGACGGTCTGGAACACGCGGCGGAGCATTTTCGGCCGGGGCAGGGCCAGCACCAGGGTCAGCGGCAGTTTGGCCGGCGGCGGCTGATCGAGGTTGACGCGCAGCTCCGCTTCGCCGGCTTCCAGACGCAGCAACTCGGCCGAACCCATCAACTCGTTGATGCGCCCCACACGCAGGCTGTCGCCGACTTCCGAACGATGCACTTCCTGCATGTGCGTAAGGCGCCGGTCGCGCAGGATCACGCGGTCGGCCGCAATGAAGTCGGCCTCTTCGAGCAGCAGCAGGTTCATGCCTGGGTCGCTGGCGGCTGGTCGTTGTGGTCGTCGGCCGGCGTTTCGTCCGGGCGTTCGCGCTTGCTGACCAGCGCGCCGAAGAGAATGCCGATCTCGAACAGCATCCACATCGGCACAGCCAGCAGGGTCTGCGAGAAGATGTCCGGCGGGGTGAGGATCATGCCGACCACGAAGCAGCCGATGATCACGTACGGGCGAATCTTCTTCAGGTATTTGACGTCGACCACGCCGATCCACACCAGCAACACCACCGCCACCGGAATCTCGAACGCCACGCCGAAGGCGAAGAACAGCGTCATGACGAAATCGAGGTAGCTGGCGATGTCGGTCATCATTTCCACGCCCGCCGGGGTGGCAGCGGCGAAGAACTTGAAGATCAGCGGAAAAACGAAGTAATAGGCGAACGCCATGCCGATGTAGAACAGCAGAATGCTGGAGATCAGCAGCGGCACCGCGACGCGTTTTTCATGCTTGTACAGGCCTGGCGCGATAAAGCCCCAGATCTGATGCAGGATCACCGGAATCGCGAGGAACAGCGAAACCATCATCGTCAGCTTCAGCGGCGTCAGGAACGGCGACGACACGTCTGTGGCGATCATCGTCGCGCCGACCGGCAGGTACTGGCGCAGCGGCGTCGAGACGAAGGTGTAGATCTGCTGGGTAAACGCAAACAGCCCGGCAAAGATAATGAAGATCGCCGCCACGCAACGCAGCAGGCGGGTGCGCAACTCGGTGAGGTGCGAAACCAGCGGCATGTGCTGGTCGTTTTCCGGAAGATCGCTCATGGGGCTCGCGGCGGCAGTGTAGGGTCTTGAGGCGCTGGTGTAGTCGGCGCGGCGGAGGGCGCTACGTGTTCAACCGATGTGTCTGTGGTAACCGGCGCCGGTCCTGGCGGTGTTACAACAGGTGCAGGTGCAGGTGCAGGTGCAGGTGCAGGTGCAGGTGCAGTGGGAGCGGCAGCGCTGTGAATCGTCTGCTCGCCCACAGGCTCGACCGGCTTCGGCTCCTGCTGGTTCGGATTGAAAATCTTCCGCGCCTCTTGCTCCAGCGACAGAATATGTTCGTTGTGCAGTTGCCGACGGATCTCGTCGGCACCGATTTCACGTTCAACTTCCTGTTTGATGGCGTTGAAGCTGCGCTTCAGACGGCCGACCCACAGACCGGCGGTGCGCGCAGCGCCCGGCAGACGCTCGGGGCCGAGCACCAGCAGGGCGACGAGGCCGACGAGCAGCAGTTCAGAGAAGCTGATACCAAACATTAGTCAGTGCTCACACGTCTTTGCGAATCGGCTCTTCGACTTTCTGCGCCTGCACGTCGATGGTGTGCGGCGGGTTGGCCTGAGCGGTGGTCTGCGGCTGCACCGGTGGCACAGGCTGGGCCGGCGGGGTCACGTTTGGTTCGGCCGGTTTTTCATCGTCGTTCATGGCTTTGCGAAAGCCCTTGATCGACTCGCCAACGTCGGTGCCGAGGTTTTTCAGTTTCTTGGTACCGAATACCAGCACCACGACAATCAGAATGACGACCCAGTGTTTCCAGTCAAAAATGCCCATGTGGCGATTCCTCTCTAAAAGTTGTTCAGGCGGACGGACGCGAGGCTTTCTCGACGTGTCCGGACAGGCCGAAGCGACGGTCCAGTTCATCCAGCACGGCCTGCGGATGCTGCCCCAGTTGGGCGAGCATGACCATGCTGTGGAACCACAGGTCGGCGGTCTCGTAGATCACATCACTGCAATCGCCGCTGATGGCGGCATCCTTGGCGGCAATAATGGTTTCGACCGACTCTTCGCCGACTTTCTCCAGAATCTTGTTCAGCCCCTTGTGATACAGGCTGGCGACATACGAGCTGTCGGCGGCTGCGCCTTTGCGCTCTTCGAGCACTTCGGCCAGACGGGTGAGGGTGTCACTCATGTGTGTGTCCTGCGGAATAGATAGCGTGCGGATCTTTCAGTACCGGGTCGACCGTTTTCCAGTCGCCGTTTTCGAAGACCCGGTAAAAGCAGCTTTGACGGCCGGTGTGGCAGGCGATGTCGCCGATCTGTTCAACCATCAGAATGATCACGTCGGCGTCACAGTCCAGGCGCATCTCATGCAGGGTCTGCACATGGCTGGACTCTTCGCCCTTGCGCCACAGCTTGCCACGGGAACGTGACCAGTAGATTGCACGATTCTCCGCAGCGGTCAGTTCGAGCGCTTCGCGGTTCATCCAGGCCATCATCAATACGCGCCCGGTCTTGTGATCCTGGGCAATCGCCGGCACCAGGCCGTCAGCATCCCACTTGATCTCGTCCAGCCAGTTTTTCATCTTCAATTCCTGAAAAGCAGCTTCGAGTTTCAAGCTTCAAGCTGCAAGTAAAAGCAGGTTGCGGTGTTCCGGTGTCGTCAAGCTTGCAGCTGGCAGCTTATAACTTGCAGCTGATTCGTGCTATCGGCGAACGACCAGATACAAACCGACCGCGATCATGATTCCGGCGGGCCAGTGCGACCACTCGGTCAACGGACCACCCGCTGCGAGGATCGCGCCGCCGGCCAGATGCGCGCAGCCGAGCAGGCGCAGGAACCAGTCGTCCTTGCGTTTGCGCCACGGCGGCGGTGGGTCTTTGGCGTGAGGTTGCGACATGCGTTCGAGCAGATCGCGAGCCATGTTCGACAGGTGCGGAATCTGCTCCAGCTGGCTCTGCACGTTGCCCAGCAAGGCTTTCGGGCTGACGCGTTCGCGCATCCAGCGCTCGAGAAACGGCTGCGCGGTGTTCCACAGATCCAGATCCGGATACAGCTGACGACCGAGGCCTTCGATGTTCAGCAGGGTCTTCTGCAACAGCACCAGTTGCGGCTGCACTTCCATGTTGAAACGGCGAGCGGTCTGGAACAGACGCATCAGCACCTGGCCAAATGAAATATCTTTTAACGGTTTTTCGAAGATCGGTTCGCACACCGTACGGATCGCCGCTTCGAATTCGTTGAGTTTGGTTTCCGCCGGCACCCAGCCCGAATCGATGTGCAACTGCGCCACACGGCGGTAGTCGCGCTTGAAGAACGCGAACAGGTTGCGTGCCAGATAATCCTGGTCTTCCGGGGTCAGGCTGCCGACGATGCCGCAGTCGATCGCAATGTACTGCGGGCTCCACGGATTGACCGTGCTGACGAAGATGTTGCCCGGGTGCATGTCGGCGTGGAAGAAACTGTCGCGGAACACCTGAGTGAAGAAAATCTCCACGCCGCGCTCGGCGAGCATTTTCATGTCGGTGCGCTGGTCGGCGAGGGTCGCCAGGTCGGTGACCTGAATCCCGTAGATGCGCTCCATCACCAGCACTTTCGGCCGGCACCAGTCCCAATAGACTTGCGGTACATAAAGCAGCTGCGAGCCTTCGAAGTTGCGGCGCAACTGGCTGGCGTTGGCCGCCTCGCGCAACAGATCGAGTTCGTCGTAAATGGTCTTTTCGTAATCCTGCACCACGTCGACCGGGTGCAGCAGGCGCGCATCAGCGGAGAATTTTTCCGCCGCGCGGGCGAGGATGAACAGCCATGCCAGATCCTGCGCGATGATCGGCTTCAGACCCGGGCGAATGACCTTCACCACCACTTCTTCGCCGCTTTTGAGCTGCGCCGCATGCACCTGCGCTACCGAGGCCGAGGCCAGCGGTGCGACGTCGAAACGGCTGAACACTTCGCTGATTTTCTTGCCCAGCTGTTCTTCGATCAGCTTGATCGACACCTGCGAATCGAACGGCGGCACGCGGTCCTGCAGCAGCATCAGCTCATCGGCGATGTCTTCCGGCAACAGGTCGCGGCGGGTCGAAAGGATCTGCCCGAACTTGATGAAGATCGGCCCCAGATCCTGCAACGCCAGACGCAAGCGCGCGCCACGGTTGAGCTCCAGCGGCTTGCGCGGCAGCCAGCGCCACGGCAGCAAAAAGCGCACGGCCAGAAGGAACCAGGGCAGTGGCAGATCGAAGAGCAGGTCATCGAGGCGGTAGCGGATCACGACGCGCTGGATGCGCAACAGACGGCGGACGGCAAGCAGCTTCATGCGTTATCGCTTGGGTCGAGGGATCGGGAAAGGCGCTCGAAACGCGCCTCGAGTCGTTCCAGATCAAGTTTGATCCGGTCCAGTTCGCTGAACCGCGCTTCCGCTTCGCGTTGCCCGACAAGGGTGCGCGATTCTTCGGCGAGGTATTCGGCAAGATTCTGGTTGAGGCTGGCAAATCCTTGTTGATACCAGCGCGCGCGGCTGCGCAGATGGCCGCCGAGCAATTGCGTGGCGACCGGCCCGAGCCAGCGCGAGAGTTCGTACTCCCAGTCCAGCTCAAGATCCTGCAGCACGCCGGCCAGTTCCAGCAACACACCGCTGTCGCCATCGAGCTCGACTTCCGGTGCGTGCAGCACGGCGGTCTTGTCTTTGCTCAGGGCCAGTTTCACCAGGCTCGAGGCCGGTGCACGCAACGTGCAATCGACGTCCGCTGCCCACTGCGCAGCCAGCATCAGGCCTTCGTCGCTGGGCAGGATGAACAGTTGCAGCCCCGGGCTGCGGCAGTCGACGGCAATCACCTTGCCGGTCAAATGCGCCAGGCGCGGCAGCGCCGTGCTGTCGAGACGCAGCACCCGGTTGAGGCCGAGTTCGACGCTGGCGAGCAGCCCGGTGAGCAACATCAGGGTTTGATGCCGCGGTGCAGGGCGACGATGCCTGCGGTCATGTTGTGATAGGTCACGCGGTCGAAACCGGCCTCGACCATCATCGACTTCAGGGTTTCCTGATTCGGGTGCATGCGGATCGACTCGGCCAGGTAGCGATAGCTTTCCGAATCGTTGGTGATCAGCTTGCCCATCAGCGGCATGAAGGCGAACGAGTAGGCGTCGTAGGCTTTCGACATCAGCGCGTTGGTCGGCTTGGAGAATTCCAGTACCAGCAGGCGTCCGCCGGGCTTGAGCACGCGCAGCATCGAACGCAGCGCGTCCTCTTTGTGCGTCACGTTGCGCAGGCCGAAGGCGATGGTCACGCAGTCGAAATGGTTGTCCGGGAACGGCAGTTTTTCCGCGTCGGCCTGGACGAATTCGACGTTGCCGGCAACGCCCAGATCGAGCAGACGATCACGGCCGACCTTGAGCATCGACTCGTTGATGTCGGCCAGCACGACCTGGCCGGTCGGGCCGACGAGGTTCGAGAACTTGCGGGTCAGGTCGCCGGTGCCACCGGCGATGTCGAGCACGCGGTTGCCGCTGCGCACGCCGGAAAGCTCGATCGCGAAACGCTTCCACAGACGGTGCATGCCGCCCGACAGAAGGTCGTTCATCAGGTCGTATTTCGCGGCTACGGAATGGAAAACCTCAGCGACTTTTTCCGCTTTCTGGCTTTCCGGAACGTTTTTGAAGCCGAAGTGAGTGGTGGGTTCGGCATCGCTGCCTTTGCGCTGATCAGTCATATCGCTGTCACCAAAAGAGAATGCGCGACATTCTAATCCCCAAGCCATGCTTTGTCTTGGAATGGCTAAAGGTAAGATGGGCAACCTTCGGGACGATTTGCCGCAGATGCGGTCAAGATTCAACGTCAGCCATTCAATCATCAGGAGTCATTCCATGGCCAAAATCAGTGTTGAGCGCGCCCACACCCTGGGCAAGGACGCCGCCCGCGAAAAGGCCGACAAACTGGCCAAAAAGCTCAATGAACAATACGGCCTGGAGCCGCAATGGTCGGGCGACACCCTGAACCTCAAGCGCTCGGGCGTGAAAGGCGAAGTGCATGTGGCGGACGACTCGATCAGGGTCGACGTCGAACTGGGCCTGATGATGTCGGCCATGAGCGGCATGATCAAAGCCGAGATAGAGAAGGCCCTCGACAAAGCCCTGGCCTGATTTCCAGATTGAAATCCAGTCCCCTGTGGGAGCGAGCCTGCTCGCGAAAGCGGTCTTTCAGTCAAATTATCCGTGACTGACAAACCGCATTCGCGAGCAGGCTCGCTCCCACATTTGTTTTGTGTTGCTCCCGCTGGTTAGGGTGCCCTTTCTAATTTTTCTGCCTACTTTGTGCTTGAGCCCGACACTCGTCCGGCAGTTCCTCAAACCTTCTGCGCGTGAGGTGCACCATGGCCAAAGTCATTTTGAAGAAAAAAATCGACGCTCCGACTTCCACTCTGAGCGACGTCAAATCCTATGCCCGCAAGATCTGGCTGGCAGGCCTGGGCGCCTACACCAAGGTCGGCCAGGAGGGCAGCGAGTACTTTCAGGAGCTCGTGGCCGCCGGTCAAACCGTTGAAAAGAAAGGCAAAAAGGCCGTCAGCGAAAAACTCCTCGCGGCCAACGCCGAGATCGACGACGCGGCCACGCAGGTCAGCTCGTTCAAGGGTCGCGTTGAAGTTCAGCTCGACAAGGTCGAGAAGGCCTTCGACAACCGTGTGGCCAGCGCCTTGAATCGGATCGGCATTCCGTCTAAACATGACGTTGAGGCACTCTCTGCTAAGCTCGATGAGCTGACGGCATTGCTCGAACGCGTCGCGCGAAAATCTTAAGGAGAACGGGATGGCTGGCAAAAAGAACACCGATAAAGAAAGCAGCTCGTGGGTCGGGAAGGTCGAGTCCTACTCCCGCAAAATCTGGCTGGCTGGTTTAGGCGTGTACTCGAAGATCGACACTGACGGCAGCAAACTCTTCGATGCATTGGTCAAAGACGGCGAGAAAGCCGAGAAGCTCACCAAGACTGCCGTCGGCAAGAAAGTCGAGGACTCGACCTCCTCGGCCAAGTCGCGCATCAGCGGCGTGAAAGACCGCGCCATGGGCAAGTGGGACGAGCTGGAAGGCGCGTTCGACAAGCGCCTGAACAGCGCGATTTCGCGCCTGGGTGTGCCGAGCCGCAATGAGGTCAAGGCGCTCAACGCCAAGGTCGACACGCTGACCAAGCAGATCGAAAAACTCACCGGTCTGAAAGCTCAGCCTGTGGCGGCGAAAACCGCTGCGGCGAAACCTGCCACTAAAACTGCAGCGGCCAAACCTGCGGCGAAAACCGCAGCCAAGCCACTGGCCAAAGCGGCGGCAAAACCTGTGGCGAAAGCTGCGGCCAAAACGGCAGCCGCCAAGCCTGCGGCCAAAGCGGCAGCCAAACCGGTTGCCGCCAAGGCCGCTGCGAAACCGGCAACCAAAGCGGCAGCAAAACCTGCGGCTAAAGCTGCAGCGAAACCAGCGGCTAAAGCTGCAGCGAAACCAGCGGCCAAGCCAGCAGCGAAAACTGCTGCTGCCAAACCCGCTGCGAAGCCTGCGGCCAAACCGGCTGCGGCGAAAAAGCCTGCAGTGAAAAAACCGGCCGCGCCGAAAGCCGCTGCGCCGAAACCGGCCGCCGCACCATCGACTGCTCCAACAGCTCCGGCCAACGCGGCAAACTCCGCTGCGGCGCCTACGGCAGCCGCTACTCCGACTGCAGCATCGACACCGTCGACGCCATCCAGTCAGTCCTGATTGCAGGGCAAATCAAAAACGCCCGGCCTGTGAAGGTCGGGCGTTTTTTTGAAGATCAAAAGATCGCAGCCTTCGGCAGCTCCTACAAGGGAACGCATTTCAAATGTAGGAGCTGCCGAAGGCTGCGATCTTTTGATTTTGGGTCAGTCGTGATCCTCAAGGTATTGCAGCGCCATTCGCTCTGTCGCCACCTTCACCGGCGGCAACAAATGCGGCGCCACCAGCATCATGATCTGATAAACCACCAACCTGACCTCACCCTCACGATCCAGAATCCGCTGGTAATCCAGCGAGAACAGCAGCGTCATGGTCACCTGCTCGACCAGTTGCCCCAAGGCTTGGGTATCGCTGACCAGTTGCCCCGAAGCCTTCAGACGCGCCAACAGAGAGGCCAGAGTTCTCTTCAATGCATTGAGCAGATTGCGAATTCCCTTGGCCAGTTTCGGCAAACGGCCGGCGAGGTTCGACAGGTCCTGGAACAGGAACCGGTACTGCGCCAGTCGCTCGACGATCAAATGCAAGAACAGCCAGTAATCCTCCGGTGCCAGTTCCACCTCCGGTGGCGGGTCGAGCAGGGGTGCGAGTTCGTGCTGGAAGCGTTCGAACAGGCCGAGAATCAGCGGTTCCTTACCGTGGAAGTGGTAGTAGAGATTGCCGGGGCTGATCCCCATTTCGTTGGCCACCTCCATGGTGGAAACGTTCGGTTCGCCCTTTTCGTTGAACAGTTGCAGCGCACATTCGAGAATCCGGTCGCGGGTTTTCATCCAGTCTTCTTAGAAAATTTCGGTTGAGCGTCAGCGCACATGCACATAGGTGCCGGGTGCCGCTTCCATCGGTGGATAGTTCGGATTGCCGAGGGTGGTGCGAGTCTCATTCAGGGCGCCGGAGCGCTGCGCGACCCATTCCAGCCACTGCGGCCACCAGCTGCCGTCGACGTGTTTGGCATCGTAGTACCAGGCACGCGGGTCACTGCTCAGTCTGGCGTTTTCGACGTAGGCAGCTTTCGGATTGCTCGGCGGGTTGAGGATGCTCTGCACGTGGCCGCTGTTGGACAGCACGAAACGTCGCTCGCCACCGAGCAGCAGGGTCGAGCGATACACCGCGTCCCACGGCGTGATGTGGTCGTTCATGCCGGCGACGCTGAAGCTGTCGACATTGACCTTCTGCAGATCGATCGGCGTACCGCACACCTCGAGACCGCCAGCGTGGATCAGCGGGTTGTGCTTGAAGAAGTCCAGCAGATCGCCGTGCAGCGCCGCCGGCAGGCGCGTGTTGTCGTTGTTCCAGTAGAGGATGTCGAAGGCTGGCGGCTCCTTGCCCAGCAGGTAGTTGTTGACGAAATAGCTCCAGATCAAATCGTTGGGGCGCATCCAGGCGAAGACCTTAGCCATGTCGCGACCGTCGAGCACGCCTCGCTGGTACGAGCGACGCTTGGCCGCTTCCAGTGTTTGTTCATCGGCAAACAGCGTCGCTGGAGTTTCGATCTGGCTGTCGAGCAGACTGACCAGATAGGTCGCGCTGGCAACCCGGCGCAGTTGCCGTTTGGCCTGCAAGTGCCCTTGCAGGGCGGCGATGGTCAGGCCGCCGGCGCAGGCGCCCATCAGGTTGACTTCGCGGGCGCCGGTAATCGCCCGGCAGATATTCATCGCTTCTTCGACCGCTTCGACGTAACTCGACAAGCCCCACTCGCGATGGCGCACATCAGGATTGCGCCAACTGATCATGAAGGTCTGCAGGCTGTTTTTCAGGGCGTACTGGACGAAGCTGTTCTGCGGGCTCAGATCGAAAATGTAGTACTTGTTGATTTGCGGCGGCACCACCAGCAAGGGCTTGGCGTACTGCTTTTCGCTCATCGATTTGTACTGGATCAACTCGAACATTTCATTGCGAAACACCACAGCCCCAGTGGTAGTCGCTACGGTTTTGCCGACCTCGAACGCCTGCTTGGTCACTTGCCGTGGCAGGCCGTCGTTGTGCAACAGATCATCGAACAGATGGCTCAGGCCACGCACCAGACTCTGCCCGCCGGAATTGAACAGCTCCTTGACCGCCAGCGGATTGAGCAGGGTGTTGGAGGGCGCCACGGCGTCATTGAGCAGGGTGAAAGCGAAGTGCGCACGGGCACGATCTTCAGGGCTCATGTCGCCTTCATCGATCCAGCTCTTGACCTGTTTCTGCCAGGCCAGATACGCCTGCAGGCTGCGCCGGTAGAACGGGTTGAGGCTCCACGCCGGATCGGCGAAGCGGCTGTCTTGCGGATTGGTCGGGTGCAGGGTTTCGCCGAGCAGCACGCGCCCCAACTGTCCGCCAAGCTTCAGCGCATGCTTTGCGCTGTGCAACGGATTGCGCAAGCCGTGGGCGGCGACGCTGCGCAGTGTCGACAGCAGATCCCTGCCACGCAGACCGGCGATCGCACTTTGGGCGTTGATAAACACGGCGGGGCTGGGCACCACGCCCGTCGCTGGTTTTTCGCGCATGACTCAACACTCCTTCGTTTTCAGGGCAAAAACACACTCACCGAACCAGAACACCATAGACGCTGTTACCGGTTGCTGCCTGCGCGGCGTCCTGCCGCGCGCTTGATTTGAAAAGTGCTGCATAAAGCAGGCCGCCGCGATCAGCCGCCGAGCGGGGTCGGATGCGGGTGCATGACTGCGCGCAGACGCTCCTCTTCGAGAAACTTCATGATGATCGGCGCCACCGCTTCGGCGCGGGTAATCAGGAACAGATGGCCGTCATCGATGATGTGCAACTGCGCGTTGGGAATGCGCCAGGCGAGCATGCGCATGTTGATCAGCGGAATCAGTGGGTCGTCATCGCCGGCCAGCACCAGCGTCGGCTGATGGATCTTGTGCAGCCAGTGGATGCTGGTCCAGCCGAGGCCTGCGAACAGCTGCCAGTAGTAACCGAGCTTGCCCGCCGAGCGCACTTTCGCCGCATGGCTGGCAGCCAGCGTCGGATCGCGGCGGAACGAGCCGCCGTAGATCATCGGCGCGATGCGAATCACATGGGATGGCTGGATGTAGCGGCGCGGGCTGGCCATCATCCACAGTACTTTCGGTTTGCCGGGGACCATCACCGCACCGGCCGCGGTCGCCGCCAGTACCAGTTTCTTGCAGCGCTCGGGGTAGTCGTAGGCAAACTGCTGCGCCAGGGCGCCGCCCCACGAGACGCCGATCACATTGACCTGACCGTAGTCGAGATAGTCGAGCATCCGCGCCGTCAGTTTGGCCAGGCCGGGGAAGCGATACGGCCGGTTGGGCGTCGACGACCCGCCGACCCCGGGTACGTCGAAGGCGATCACTTCCAGATCCGGGTCGAGCGCTGCGACAAACGGAAACACCAGCTCCAGGTTGGCGCCGATGCCGTTGAAAATCAGCAGAGGCGTCAAATGAGGCTTGCCGGGACGCACCGCCGTGCGGAGGGTCTGGCCATCCAGATCGACGGTGCGGAATATGAACGGTTGCGGCATGGGTCAAACCCTTCGGGTCAGTTGGGAGCAGCTGCAAGCCGCAAGCTTCAAGCAGAACCCGCTCAGCTTGTCGCTCGCAGCTTGAAACTTGCCGCTATCTCTCATGTACGTAAGTGCCCGGCGAAGCCTCGCCTGCCGGGTACGCTTTGTTGCCCAGTTTCGTCGGGGCCTTTTTCAGGTTGCCCGAGCGTTCGGCCAGCCATGCCTGCCAGTACAGCCACCAGGAATCGGTATGTTTGGTCGAGTTTTCCTGCCAGTCATCGGCGGTCGGCGCCATCTCTTCGCCGGTCATGTAGCGCGACTTCGGATTGCCCGGCGGGTTGAGGATGCTCTGGATATGGCCGCTGCTCGACAGCACGAATTCGACTTTGCCGCCGAACAGCTGCGCCGACTTGTAGCAGGACTTCCACGGCGTGATGTGGTCGTTGGTGCCGGCCAGCGAGAAGATGTCGGCGGTGACCTGCTTGAGGTCGATCGGCGTGCCGCACACTTCCAGTGCATTGGGGCGGATCAGTGGATTGTTTTTGAACATCTCGATCAGGTCGCCGTGGAACGCAGCGGGCAGGCGAGTGGTGTCGTTGTTCCAGAACAGGATGTCGAACACCGGCGGCTCGTTGCCGAGCAGGTAGTTGTTGACCCAGTAGTTCCAGATCAGATCGTTGGGGCGCATCCAGGCGAAGACCTTGGCCATGTCTTTGCCTTCGAGCACGCCGGCCTGGTAGGAGTGGCGCTTGGCGGTCTCCAGGGTCTGCTCGTCGACGAACAGGGCGACGTCGCTGTCCAGGGTGGTGTCGAGCACGCTGACCAGCAGGGTGAGGGCGTTGACCTTGTTCTCGCCGAGCGCGGCGTAGTGTCCGAGCAGGGCGGTGCAGGTGATGCCGCCGGAGCAGGCGCCGAGCATGTTCACATCTTTGCTGCCGGTGATCGCGGTGACTACATCAACGGCCTCTTTCAGCGCTTCGATGTAAGTCGACAGGCCCCATTCGCGCTGGGCCTTGGTCGGATTGCGCCAACTGACGATGAAGGTCGGCACGTTGTTGCGCAGGCAGAAGCGCGCCAGGCTTTTGTCCGGGCTCAAGTCGAAAACGTAGAACTTGTTGATCTGCGGCGGCACGACCAGCAGCGGGCGCTCGTGGACCTGCTCGGTGATCGGCCGGTACTGGATCAGCTCCAGCACATCATTGCGAAACACCACAGCGCCTTCGGTGACGCCGAGGCTCTTGCCGACCTCGAACGCGCCCATGTTGACCTGGCTCGGCATGCCGCCGTTGTGCACAAGATCCTTGGCCAGATGCGAGAGGCCATCGAGCAGGCTTTTGCCGCCGGTTTCGAAAAAGCGTTTGACCGCCGCCGGGTTGGCCGCCGTGTTGGTCGGCGCCATGGCTTCGGTCATCAGGTTGATGACGAAATGTCCGCGAGCGATGTCTTTGGGGGACAGGCTGCTGTCATCAATCCAGGCATGCAATTCCTTGCGCCAGGCCAGGTAGGTTTGCAGATAGCGTTTGTACAGAGGGTTCTGGCTCCACGCCGGGTCGGCAAAGCGGCGGTCATCACCGGCCGGTTGCAGCGCGGATTTCCCCAGCAGCACGTTCTTCAGCTCGAGGCCGAAATGGGTCACGTGCCTGACGCTGTGAATCGGTTGTCTGATGGCCTGTTTCAGCACCATTCGAGCAGAGGCCAGCAGATCCTTTCCGCGCAGCCCGACGACGGGGTTAAGCCCCAGAGTATTTTCCGAGGCTTGGTACTTCAGGTCATCGTTATTCTTGTCACTCATCTACGACGCTCCATTGTCCTGAGACGAGTACCCGGTTTCACGCTGTCGCTTCCACAGCCAATGCCGGGTACTACTGCTCGGGTGACCGTTGATTCTGCATAGCTGCTTTACAGTCGTAGAGCACTGCAGGGAACTTGCCAGCTCCATTGGTTACCCGAGTTTAATTTTTTTCGCAAGCGGCCGATCCGGGGCCGTATGCGCGGAGCATTCAAACAGATGAAGTTAGAAAATGCCCTCTAAAGAGCGAGAGCCACGGCCTAGAGCATCAGCTTGACGAACGACTCGTTCGGATCGCGGGATTTCCCGGCAGCGCGCAGCTCCGCAAGATAATCGTCCCAGAGTTCGTTCTGGCGTTTGCCAAGTTCGTAGAGGTATTCCCAAGTGAACAGGCCACTGTCGTGACCGTCGTCGAAGGTCAGTTTCAGTGCATAGTTGCCAGCCGGTTCCAGCTTGCTCAGACCCACGTTGAGCTTGCCGAATTGCAGGATCGGTTTGCCGTGGCCCTGGACCTCGGCGGAGGGAGAGTGCACGCGCAGAAACTCGGCGGGCAGAGTGTATTCCTCGCCGGACGCATATTTGAGCGTCAGGGTTTTCGAGGCTTTGTGCAGTTTGATGTCGGTGGGAATCATGAAAAACAGCCTTTAGCTGCAAGCTACAAGTTGCAAGCTTAACTCAGCTTGCCGCTTGTAGCTTGTAGCTTGCCGTTCTACAGAATGTAGCGGGACAGATCTTCGTTCTGCGCCAATTCGCCGAGGTGGCTGTTGACGTAGTCGGCGTCGATCAGAATCGCCTTGTCATCGTGGGCGCTGGCCAGGTCGCCGGCGCTGAACGACACCTCTTCGAGCAGACGCTCGAGCAGGGTATGCAGACGACGGGCACCGATGTTCTCGGTCTTCTCGTTGACCTGCCAGGCGATCTCCGCCAGACGCTTGATGCCCTCGGGCTGGAACTGGATGTTCAGGCCTTCGGTCTTCAGCAGCGCGCAGTATTGCTCGGTGAGCGAGGCGTGCGGTTCGCTGAGGATGCGTTCGAAGTCTTCCGGGCTCAGCGCCTTGAGCTCGACGCGGATCGGCAGACGGCCTTGCAGCTCCGGCACCAGATCGCTTGGCTTGCTCAGGTGGAACGCACCGGAGGCGATGAACAGGATGTGGTCGGTCTTGACCATGCCCAGCTTGGTGTTGACGGTGCAGCCTTCGATCAGCGGCAGCAGGTCGCGCTGTACGCCTTCGCGGGAGACATCGGCGCCGCCGACATTGCCGCGCTTGGCGACCTTGTCGATCTCGTCGATGAAGACGATACCGTGCTGCTCGACCGCTTCCAGCGCCTTGGCCTTCAGTTCTTCTTCGTTCACCAGACGCCCGGCTTCTTCATCGCGCACCAGTTTCAGCGCTTCCTTGACCTTGAGCTTGCGCGACTTCTTCTTGCCCTTGCCCATGTTGGCAAACAGCGATTGCAGCTGGTTGGTCATCTCTTCCATGCCCGGCGGCGTGGCGATCTCGATGCCGGAGACTTCGGCGACTTCGATTTCGATTTCCTTGTCGTCCAACTGGCCTTCGCGCAGACGCTTGCGGAACAGCTGACGCGTGTTGGAATCGGAGCTCGGCGCTTCTTCGTTGCTGAAGCCCATGCGTGCCGGCGGCAGCAACGCGTCGAGGATGCGATCCTCGGCGGCGTCTTCGGCGCGGTGGCGTACGCGGGTCATTTCCTGCTCGCGGAGCATCTTGATCGCGGCATCGGCCAGGTCACGGATGATCGACTCGACGTCACGGCCGACATAACCGACTTCGGTGAATTTGGTCGCTTCGACCTTGATGAACGGCGCATTGGCCAGTTTCGCCAGGCGACGGGCGATCTCGGTTTTACCGACACCGGTCGGGCCGATCATCAGGATGTTCTTCGGGGTCACCTCAACGCGCAGCTCTTCAGGCAGCTGCATGCGGCGCCAGCGGTTGCGCAGGGCAATCGCGACGGCGCGCTTGGCATCGTCCTGGCCGATGATATGGCGGTTGAGTTCGTGGACGATTTCGCGGGGAGTCATGGACATAGTAATTGACGGTCCTCAAGCAGAAACAAGCCGTGGCACATGGGCCGCAACAGGCTTATTCAGCGAGATCCTGCTCCTCAATGGTCTGGGTGTGGTTGGTGAATACACAGATGTCGCCAGCGATGCCGAGAGCGGTTTCGACGATCTCGCGCGCCGACAGGTCGGTCTTTTTCAGCAGGGCGCTGGCGGCGGCTTGCGCGTAGGCGCCGCCGGAACCCATGGCGATCAGGCCATCTTCAGGTTCGACCACGTCACCGTTGCCGGTGATGATCAGCGAAGCATCCTTGTTGGCAACCGCGAGCATCGCTTCGAGGCGGCTCAGGGAGCGGTCGGTGCGCCATTCCTTGGCGAGTTCGACGGCGGCGCGGATCAGGTGGCCCTGATGTTTTTCGAGCTGGCCTTCGAAGCGTTCGAACAGGGTGAAGGCGTCGGCGGTGGCACCGGCGAAACCGGCGATGACCTGGCCGTGGTACAGGCGACGGACCTTTTTGGCGTTGCCTTTCATCACGGTGTTGCCGAGAGAAACCTGGCCGTCGCCGCCCATGACGACTTTGCCGTGGCGGCGGACTGAAACGATGGTGGTCAAGGGAAGAGTCTCCACGCAGCGGGGCGAAAATGCCTTATGCCCATTCATATGGGGGTGCTGGAGGGGATTTCAACTGTAGCGCGGGAGAGGAGACGAGCGGTGATCAACTGTAGGAGCTGCCGAAGGCTGCGATCTTTTGATCCTGATCTGAAAGCAAAATCAAAAGATCGCAGCCTGCGGCAGCTCCTACAGGGGATTTGCGTTACCTGTGGGAGCGGTTGTCTACGTAAAGTCAGCGGCTCTGGCGTTGTTGTAACAACAGGTTGCTGAAGCCGGCGCCGGCCAGTTGTTTCTGCGCCGTGGTCAGTTGTTCACGGTTGCTGAACGGGCCGACCAAGACGCGGTACCAGGTTTCATCCTTGACCGTGCCGGACTCCACCGCGACGGCTTGGCCGAGCAGAATGATCTGCGCACGCACCTTGTCAGCATCGGTTTCCTTGCGGAACGAACCGGCCTGGAGGAAGAACTTGGTCACTGGCGCGGCCTTGCTCACGGGTGGCGCTGGCGGCGGCGTGATCCCGGCAAGAGCCGCTTGAGCCCGTGCGGTGTCGATCTTCGCCGCTTCGGCCGGGGTTACCGGCGTGGTCGGGATGGCCGGCACTTGCGGCGTTGGCAGGGTCTTCTCCGGCACCGCGTCCGGCGGCACGATCACTTCCGATTCCGGCAGCAGGGTGTAGAAGTCGTACTTCGGCTTCACCGGTTGCGTCGGGCTCGGTGGAGTCTTGTTGGCCTCGGCGATCTTCGACGCTTTCTGCTGCTGTTCGACTTTCTCGCGCTTGACCGTGTCGCTGCCCTTGCCCGGTTCCAGTTTCATCAGAAACACGATGAACGCGCCGACGGTCAGGCCGATGGCCATCCACAGCCAGCCCGGAATCGGTTGTTTCGCCGGGGCCTGATAGCGGCTGGCGCCGCGTTTGGGTGCAGGTTTTTTCTTGGCAGCCAACTTACATACGCTCCAGAGTTTCCAGACCCAACAGCTCCAGGCCTTGCTTGAGGGTGCGACCGGTCAGTGCGGCCAGACGCAGACGACTCTGCATCTGCACCGGGGTGTCGGCGGCGAGGATCGGGCAGTTCTCGTAGAAGCTGGAGAACAGGCCGGCGACGTCGTACAGGTAGGTGCAGAGAATGTGCGGCGTGCCTTTTTCAGCGACGTTGTTCAGCACTTCGCCGAACTGCGCCAGCTTCGCCGCCAGCTCTTGCTCGTGCGCCGCTTCGAGGACGATCTGGCCGTCGACTTCGCTGAAGTCCTTGCCCAGTTTACGGAACACACCGGCCACGCGGGTGTAGGCGTACAGCAGATACGGCGCGGTGTTGCCTTCGAAATTGAGCATCAGGTCGAAGTTGAAGCTGTAGTCGCTGGTGCGATGCTTGGACAGGTCGGCGTATTTCACCGCGCCGATGCCGACGACCTTGGCGATGTTGCGCAACTCGTCTTCGGCCAGGGTCGGGTTCTTCTCTTTCACCAGGTTGTAGGCGCGTTCCTGGGCTTCGGTGAGCAGGTCGATCAGCTTCACGGTGCCGCCATCACGGGTCTTGAACGGACGGCCATCGGCGCCGTTCATGGTGCCGAAACCCATGTGTTCCATTTCCATCGGATGGGTGACGAAACCGGCCTTGCGCGCCACCGCGAAGACCTGCTGAAAGTGCAGGGCCTGGCGCTGGTCGACGAAATACAACGCGCGATCAGCCTTGAGCTTGCCGCTGCGGTAGCGCACGGCCGCCAGGTCAGTGGTGGCGTACAGGTAACCGCCATCGGCCTTGACGATGATCACCGGCAGCGGATCGCCATCGGCGTTCTTGAACTCGTCGAGGAACACGCACTGGGCGCCGTTGCTCTCGACCAGCATGCCGGCAGCCTTGAGATCGTTGACCACATTGATCAGGTCATCGTTATAGGCACTTTCGCCCATGACGTCGGCCATGGTCAGTTTGACGTTGAGCAGTTCGTAGATCTTCTGGCAGTGCGACAGCGAGATGTCCTTGAACTTGGTCCACAGCGCCAGGCATTCAGCGTCGCCAGCCTGCAACTTGACCACCAGGCCACGGGCGCGGTCGGCGAATTCTTCGGACTCGTCGAAACGCTGCTTGGCCGCACGGTAGAAGTTTTCCAGATCGGACAATTCGTCGCTGGTGATCGGGTTTTCCTGCAGATAAGCCATCAACATGCCGAACTGAGTGCCCCAGTCGCCAACGTGGTTCTGGCGGATCACCTCGTCGCCGAGGAACTCAAGAACGCGGGCCACGCCGTCGCCGATGATCGTCGAGCGCAAGTGGCCGACGTGCATCTCTTTGGCCAGGTTCGGCGCCGACAGATCGACCACGGTGCGCTGCGCCGGGCCGGCCTTGCGCACGCCGACACGGGCGTCGGCCAGCGCGGCGTCGAGGCGCGAGGCCAGGGCCTGGGTGTTCTGGAAGAAATTGATGAAGCCCGGGCCGGCGATTTCGGCCTTGGTGACGTTCTCGTCAGCGGGCAGGGCGGCGATGATTTTCTCCGCCAGATCGCGCGGCTTCATGCCGGCCGGCTTGGCCAGCATCATGGCGATGTTGCTGGCGAAGTCGCCGTGGGTCTTGTCGCGGGCGTTCTCCACCTGAATCGCCGGCGTCAGGCCTTCAGGCAACACACCTTCGTTGACGAGTTGGGTGAGGGCTTGCTGGATCAGCTGGCGAATGGTGTCTTTCATGGTCTTCTCTTTCGACCGCAAGCGCGGCGGGCGCATCGATGCGCGGGTGGAAAAACTGGGCATTATCCGTTGCGAAGACGGGCTTGCCAACCTTAGCAGGCAGGATGTGGATATGTGGTGACAAAAAGTCCGCTTTCGCGAGCAGGCTCGCTCCCACAAGGTTTTGCGCAGGACCCACAAGGTATGTACGGCGCTGATCCACTGTGGGAGCGAGCCTGCTCGCGAAAGCGATCTTCAGCTCAATACAGATCCACCGGATCAACATCCAGCGACCAGCGCACGGCCCGCCCGCTCGGCATCTGCTCCAGCACCAGCATCCAGCTGGCCAGCAAGCGGTGCAGCGGTGCCCGCGCAGTCGCCTGCAACAACAGCTGCGCGCGATAACGCCCGGCGCGGCGCTCCATCGGTGCCGGCACCGGCCCGAGCAATTCGATGCCGCTCAGATTCAATTCGGCCAGCAGGCGTTCGGCCTCGCTGCACGCTTCATCGAGAAAGCCTTCCGCCTGCCCCGGCTTGTGCGCTTCGGCACGCAACAGTGCCAGATGGGCGAACGGCGGCAACCCGGCCGCGCGGCGTTCGCTCAAGGCTTGTTCGGCGAAGGCGAAATAACCCTGCTCGGTCAGTTGCACCAATAAAGGGTGGTCGGCGAGGTGCGTCTGGATGATCACCTTGCCCGGCTCCTCCGCCCGGCCGGCGCGCCCGGCGACCTGCACGATCAGTTGCGCCATGCGCTCGCTGGCGCGGAAGTCGCCGGAGAACAGGCCGCCGTCGGCATCCAGAATCGATACCAGCGTCACCCGTGGGAAGTGGTGCCCTTTGGCCAACATCTGCGTGCCGACCAGAATGCACGGCTGGCCTTTCTGGATCGTCGCGAACAACTGATTCATCGCGTCCTTGCGCGAGGTGCTGTCGCGATCGACGCGCAGTACCGGGTAATCCGGGAACAGAATCGCCAAGCGTTCTTCGGCGCGTTCAGTACCGGCACCGACCGGGCGCAGATCGACCTTGCTGCATTTCGGGCATTGGCGCGGTGTGCGCTCGACGTTGCCGCAGTGGTGACAGCGCAACTCGCCGTAACGCTGGTGCACGGTCATGCGCGCATCGCAACGCGAACACTCGGACATCCAGCCGCAATCGTGGCAGAGCAGGGTCGGGGCAAAGCCGCGCCGGTTGAGGAACACCAGCACCTGCTGGCCGTTGGCGAGGGTCTGACCGATGGCTTGCTGCATCGGCCCGGAAATACCGCTGTCGAGCGGACGGCTTTTCACGTCCAGACGCAGGAATCGCGGTTGCTTGGCGCCGCCGGCGCGCTCGTTCAGGCGCAGCAGGCCGTAGCGGCCGGTGTAAGCGTTGTGCAGACTTTCCAGCGACGGCGTGGCGGAGCCGAGCACGATCGGGATGTTTTCCTGCCGCGCGCGTACCAGCGCCAGATCGCGAGCGTGGTAGCGCAGACCTTCCTGCTGTTTATAGGAGCCGTCGTGTTCTTCATCGATGATGATCAGCCCGGGATTTTTCATTGGCGTGAACAGCGCCGAGCGGGTGCCGATAATAATGTCGGCCTCGCCATCACGGGCGGCGAGCCAGGCTTCCAGGCGTTCGCGATCATTTACCGCCGAGTGCAGCAGGGCGATCCGCGCGTTGAAGCGCTGTTCGAAACGCGCCAGGGTCTGCGGGCCGAGGTTGATCTCCGGAATCAGTACCAGGGCCTGTTTGCCGGCTTCGAGGGTTTCGCGGATCAGTTGCAGATAGACTTCGGTCTTGCCGCTGCCAGTGACACCAGCCAAGAGAAAAGCGTGATAACTGTCGAAGCCGGCGCGAATCGCTTCATACGCCGCACGCTGTTCACTGTTGAGCGGCAGCTCCGGTTGCGCCAGCCAGTGTTCATGGCGAACGCCGGGGGCATGGCGGCGGATTTCGACCTGCACCAGCCCCTTGGCCAGCAGCAGATCGAGGCTGTCCTTGCTGAGCATCAGTTTGCTCAACAACTGATGGGCGACGCCGTGGGGATGCTGGGCCAGCGTGGTCAGCGCCTCGCGCTGGCGTGGCGCGCGGGCCACTCGCGGGTCGTCAACGCTGGCGCCGGGGGCAATCGACCAGAAGCGTTCCTGGCGGGCTTCGGCCAGCTCGCCCTGACGCAGCAGCACTGGCAAGGCCCAGTTCAAAGTGTCGCCGAGGCTGTGTTGGTAATACTGCGCGGTCCACAGGCACAGCTTGAACAGCGCTGGCGGCAGCGGCGAAGTCGTGTCGAGCAGGGCCAGCGCCGGCTTGAGTTTTTCTGCCGGCACTTCGCTGGTGTCGGTGATCTCGACCAGAATGCCGATCATCTCGCGCCGGCCGAACGGCACCCGCAGGCGCATGCCTGGCTGCAATTGCTCACGCCGCACCCCGGCCGGCGCCCGGTAATCGAACAGGCGGCGCAGAGGCGAAGGCAGGGCAAGGCGCAGAATGGCGTCGGGCACGCGGGGGGATCTCTATAAACGCAAAAGAAGGGTTGAACGCAGATCAATTGTGGGAGCGAGCTTGCTCGCGAAGGCGGTGTATCAGACGCTTGGACATTGACTGACACAACGCATTCGCGAGCAAGCTCGCTCCCACAGGGGAATGCGTTCAAGGTCGGGAGCCTAGCAGACGGTCGGTCTCGGTGACAGCTTGCGCGATTGAAAAGGTCTGGTAGAATCCGCGGCCTAATTACGTGCGGTATTCAACAATAGTGTTGGGTGGCGGCACGCTAGCCTGAGGAAGACACCATGAAAGCCGAAATCCATCCGAACTACCCGGAAATCGCTGTTACCTGCAGCTGCGGTAACAAGTTCGAAACTCGTTCGACCTACGGCAAAGCCCTGGCGATCGACGTTTGCAACGAATGCCACCCGTTCTATACCGGTAAGCAGAAGACTCTGGACACCGGCGGCCGTGTGCAGAAGTTCGCAGACCGTTTCGCTACTTTCGGCGTCGGCAAAAAAGCCTGAGGCTGATCATTTTGGATGGTCGTTTCGACTGCTCCAGACTGATGAAAAAGGCGTCCCTTGCGGGCGCCTTTTTTGTGTCTGCGATTTGGCTGTCCGCCGCCCAGGCCTTCTGCCCGGCACCCGCAGGGCTGACCAGCGTTTCCGTGCAGCGAGTGGTCGATGGCGACACCCTGCGCCTGAGCGATGGCCGCAGCGTGCGCTTGATCGGCCTCAATACGCCGGAGCTGGGCAAGCAGGGCCGCAGCGACGAGCCCTTCGCCGTGGCAGCGCGCAAACGCCTGCAAGCGCTGGTCGATGACAGCGGCGGCCGGGTCGGTCTGCGACCCGGCAAGCAGGCGAAAGACCATTACGGGCGTACGCTGGCGCATGTTTACAGTGTCAGCGGTGCCAATCTCGAAGCGCAGATGCTTGCCGCTGGCCTGGGTTTTCAGGTCGCGGTGGCGCCGAACGTCGATCTGGTCGCCTGCCAACAGGCCGCCGAACGCAGCGCGCGACAGGCCGGACTTGGTCTCTGGCGGCAATCGCCGGTCCAGAAAGCGCAGCAGATCCAGCGTTCGGGCTTCGCCGTAGTCAGCGGTCGGGTGAGCAAGGTGCTGTGCAATCGCGGCGGAATCTGGATCGAGTTGCAGGACACGCTTGTATTGCGGGTTGCACCCAATCTGGTCGGACAATTTGACAGTGCTGGTTTGCAAGCATTGAAAGGCAGGCAGATCGAGGCGCGTGGCTGGGTGGTTGACCGATCACGGCGCGGTGGTTTGCAAAAAGGTCAGGCGCGCTGGTTGCTGCCGTTGACCGATCCTTCGATGCTGCACGTACAGCGCTGAAGAAAAATTGTAGACATTTTTACGGCTTATTGTGAACAGTCCAGCCCTTGTGCGCCGTGGCTCTTGGCCCAAAGTCGTAGGGCAGGGCGCTTGACAGCGGTGACTGCCCAGTCTTGTGGGGACTTTGCGAGGCGCGTATCCTCGCTGACCAGTCTGTCCAACAGTAAAAAAGCGGAATGCCAAAATGTCTGATCTGAAAACTGCCGCTCTCGAATACCACGCCAATCCTCGTCCGGGGAAGCTGAGTGTCGAGCTCACCAAGGCCACTGCTACCGCCCGCGACCTGTCGCTGGCCTACAGCCCCGGCGTAGCTGAACCAGTGCGCGAGATCGCTCGCGATCCTGAACTGGCCTACAAATACACCGGCAAGGGCAACCTGGTGGCAGTCATTTCCGACGGCACCGCGATTCTCGGCCTGGGCAACCTCGGCCCACTGGCTTCCAAGCCTGTAATGGAAGGCAAAGGCGTGCTGTTCAAGCGTTTCGCCGGCATCGACGTATTCGACATCGAAGTCGACTCGGAAAGCCCGCAGGCCTTCATCGACACCGTCAAGCGCATCTCCATCACCTTCGGTGGCATCAACCTGGAAGACATCAAGGCGCCAGAGTGCTTTGAGATCGAACGCGCTCTGATCGAGCAGTGCGATATTCCGGTGTTCCACGATGACCAGCACGGCACCGCGATCGTGACCGCTGCGGGCATGATCAACGCCCTGGAAATCGCTGGCAAAACCCTGCCGGAAGCGAAGATTGTCTGCCTCGGCGCCGGTGCTGCCGCCATCTCCTGCATGAAACTGCTGGTGAGCATGGGTGCTCGCATCGAAAACATCTTCATGGTTGACCGTACCGGCGTGATCCACTCCGGCCGTGACGACCTGAACCAGTACAAAGCCGTATTCGCTCACGCCACCGAGAAGCGCACACTGGCAGACGCACTGGCAGGCGCTGACGTATTCGTCGGTCTGTCCGGTCCGAACCTGCTGAGCGCCGAAGGCCTGCTGTCGATGGCGGCCAACCCGATCGTCTTCGCCTGCTCCAACCCGGATCCGGAAATCTCCCCGGAACTGGCGCACGCCACCCGTAGCGACGTGATCATGGCCACCGGCCGTTCGGACTACCCGAACCAGGTCAACAACGTGCTGGGCTTCCCGTTCATCTTCCGTGGTGCCCTGGACGTTCGCGCCAAGCGCATCAACGAAGAAATGAAAGTCGCCGCCGCCAACGCCCTGCGCGAACTGGCCAAACTGCCTGTTCCACAGGACGTGTGCGATGCCTACGGCGGTGCTCCGCTGGAATTCGGCCGTGAGTACATCATTCCGAAACCAATGGACAAGCGCCTGATCACCCTGATCTCCGACGCCGTGGCCAAGGCTGCGATCGAGACCGGCGTGGCCACCCTGCCGTATCCGAAGAACTACCCGCTGAAAAGCGTGGATGACGTGTTCAACGGCTAAGTCGTTGTAGCGCTTCAAACAAAAGCCCCGGCTCGCGAGAGTCGGGGTTTTTTTTGCCTGAAGATCAAGAGCCCCTCACCCTAACCCTCTCCCAGATGGAGAGGGGACTGATTGGGGGACTGATTGGGGGACGCTTGGGAGCTACGCCGACCTGAATGTATGGTTTTGAATCCATAATCGACACCACACTTTCAGGTCGGTGTTTGACCCCAGACAACTCGGTAAGTCCCTTCTCCCTCTGGGAGAGGGTTAGGGTGAGGGGCTTTTGATCTTCGGGTAATAAAAAGCCCCGCACTTCTCACGAAGGCGGGGCTTTCATTAGCTCAGCATCAGAACAGATCAATCGGCGCCTGTTCATCCGCCGGCAGCGGGCTGCCTGGCACAACGCCGTTGCCCAGCTCGTTCACCGATGGCGGCGTGTCTTCGGCCTTGAACAGTTCGAAGTACGCCCCCGGCGTGCTCGGCGTCGCGGCGCGGCCGCTGACCGGATCCACCCGCAGGCTGAGCAGACCTTCCGGCTCAGGCTGCACATGTGGCGGCTTGTCTTTCAGCGCGGCCGACATGTAATTCATCCAGATCGGCAGCGCCACGGTGCCGCCGAATTCACGGCGACCGAGGCTTTCCGGCTGGTCGAAACCGGTCCACACGGTGGTCACGTAATCAGCGTTGTAGCCAGAGAACCAGGCATCTTTCGATTCGTTGGTGGTACCGGTCTTGCCGGCAATATCACTGCGGCCCATGGCCAGTGCGCGCCGGCCGGTGCCGAGTTTGATTACGTCCTGCAGCATGCTGTTGAGGATGTAGGTGGTACGTCCATCGACAATCCGCTCGGCCACGGCCGGCGCTTGCGGCACTGCCGGATTGCCGGGCGCTTCACCGGCAACCGGTGTGGCGTTGACCGTGAACGACTCGGTGGCTGGCGCAGCGATCCCGTCGGTCGCCGAACCACCCTGTGGCACGGTCGGCGGGTTGGCGATGAACAGCGTGTCGCCGTTACGGCTTTCGATCTTGTCGATGATGTACGGGGTGATCTTGTAGCCGCCGTTGGCGAAAGTGCTCCAGCCAGTGGCGATTTCCATTGGTGTCAGCGTTGCGGTGCCGAGTGCCAGCGACAGGTTCGGCGGCAGGTCCTGCTTGTTGAAGCCGAAGCGGGTGATGTAGTCGATGGTCTTGCCCACGCCCATGGCCTGCAACAGGCGGATCGACACCAGGTTGCGCGACTTGTACAGCGCTTCACGCAGGCGGATCGGGCCGAGGAAGGTGTTGGTGTCGTTCTTCGGGCGCCAGACCTTGTCCAGGTACTCGTCGACGAACACGATCGGCGCATCGTTGACCAGGCTGGCAGCGGTGTAGCCATTATCCAGCGCGGCACTGTAAACGAACGGCTTGAAGCTCGAACCAGGCTGACGCTTGGCCTGCATGGCGCGGTTGTAGTTGCTCTGCTCGAAAGCGAAGCCACCCACCAGCGAACGGATCGCGCCGTTCTGCGGATCCAGCGACACCAGTGCGCCCTGAGCCTGTGGAATCTGGCTGAATTTCAGCGAATTGTCGGTCTGGCGCTGCACGCGGATCAGATCACCGACCTGCGCGACATCCGACGGCTGGCGCGGGTTGGCGCCCATGCTGTTGGTATTGAGGAACGGTCGCGCCCATTTCATCGTGTCCCAGGCAACGTGTTCTTCACCGGTGCGGGTCAACACCTGCAGGCCGGTTTTATCGACCTGGGTGACGATCGCAGGTTCGAGACTGCTGATGGTGCGCTGCTTGGTCAGTTCGCTGGCCCACGCTTCGCGGGTCTTGCCCGGCAGGCGCGACTCGGGGCCACGGTAGCCGTGGCGCTGGTCGTAAGTCATCAAGCCTTCGTGCAGTGCGGTGTTGGCCATTTCCTGCAGATTGCTTGGCACCGTGGTGGTGACACGGAAGCCTTCGGTGTAGGCCTCGCTGCCATAACGACCGACCATTTCGGCACGGGCCATTTCGGCGATGTACGGTGCGTTCACTTCCGGGGTCGGCACGTGGTAGCTGGCGTTCAGCGGCTCGTTGATCGCCGCGGTGTAGTCGGCTTCGCTGATCTTGCCCAGCTTGTACATGCGCCCGAGGATCCAGTCGCGGCGTTCTTTGCTGCGTGCCGGGTTGGCCAGCGGGTTGAAGCGCGACGGAGCTTTTGGCAGACCGGCGATCATCGCCATCTGCGCCAGGCTGATGTCACGGATCGATTTGCCGTAATACACCTGCGCCGCCGCCTCGATGCCGTATGCGCGGTTGCCCAGGTAAATCTTGTTGACGTACAGCTCCAGGATTTCGTCCTTGGTCAGCTGCCGTTCGATCTGCAGGGCCAGCAGGATTTCCGTGGTTTTGCGCGAAAAGCTGCGCTCGCTGGTGAGGAAGAAGTTCTTCGCCACCTGCATGGTGATGGTGCTGCCGCCGGACTGAATGTGTCCGCTCTTGACCAATTGCGTTGCCGCGCGCATCAGGCTGCTCGGATCGACGCCATAGTGATTGGCAAAATTGTCGTCTTCAGCACTTAGTAACGCATTGATGAAATTGGGCGGAATGTCGGCGAAACGGATCGGCGTACGGCGCATTTCGCCAAATTCTGCGATCAACTTGTTGTCGCTGCTGTACACGCGCAGAGGAATCTGCAACTGAATGCTTCTCAGCGCCTCCACAGACGGCAAACCCGGACTAAGGTAAAGAAAGGCGCCGCTGAGACCTAAGAGCAGTCCGCAGAAAACGGCGACGATGGACCAACCGAAAAATTTCAGCAGACGAATCAAGGCTTTTGGACATCCAGGGCAAAGAATGAATTTGGCACGGGGCTGCGGTTACACACAGAGCCATCCGCGCGGGCAGTAAAAAGCGGAAAAAATCGCTGGGCATTATAAGCACTTTTCCGTCGGAGGCGTCATTGGCGCTTCTGTCAAGACGGGGGTGAAGGAACGCAATGCGTATTACAGAGTCCGTAACTCACGGAAAGTCATAGGGAATTGGTAGTGCTGGGACTCTTCAATAAAAAGACCAATGCGTTACTGGGGATCGACATCAGCTCCACGTCGGTGAAGCTGCTGGAACTGAGCCGTCAGGGCGAGCGCTACCGGGTCGAGGCCTATGCGGTGGAGCCGTTGCCGGCGAACGCCGTGGTCGAAAAGAACATCGCCGAACTCGAGGGCGTCGGGCAGGCACTGAGCCGCTTGCTGGTCAAGGCGCGTACCGGGGTCAAGAGCGTGGCGGTGGCGGTGGCGGGTTCGGCGGTGATCACCAAGGTCATCGAGATGGACGCTGGGCTGTCCGACGACGAACTGGAAAACCAGCTCAAGATCGAGGCCGATCAATACATTCCCTATCCGCTGGACGAAGTCGCCATCGACTTTGAAGTCCAGGGCGTCTCGCCGCGCAACCCGGAACGGGTCAACGTGCTGCTCGCCGCCTGTCGCAAGGAAAACGTCGAGGTACGAGAAGCGGCGCTGGCGCTCGCCGGCCTGACCGCGCGGGTGGTGGATGTCGAGGCCTACGCGCTGGAGCGCTCGTTCGGCCTGCTGGCAACGCATCTGGCGGCCTCCCAGGAGCGCCTGACCGTGGCGGTGGTCGACATTGGCGCGACCATGACCACCCTCAGCGTCCTGCACAACGGCAAGATCATTTACACCCGCGAGCAATTGTTCGGCGGACGCCAGCTCACCGAAGAGATCCAGCGCCGCTACGGCCTGACGATCGAACAGGCGGGGCTGGCGAAAAAGCAGGGCGGGCTGCCTGACGATTACGTCAGCGAGGTCTTGCAGCCATTTCGCGAGGCGCTGGTGCAGCAAGTCTCGCGTTCGCTGCAGTTCTTCTTCGCCTCCGGCCAGTACAACGCGGTCGACCATATCCTGCTGGCCGGTGGCACCGCCTCGGTGCCCGGCCTGGACCGTCTGATCGAACAGCGTCTGGACACGCCGACGCAGGTCGCCAACCCGTTCGCCGACATGGCTTTAGGCAGCAAGGTCAATGCTGGGGCGCTGGCCAGTGATGCGCCAGCCTTGATGATTGCCTGCGGGCTCGCGCTCAGGAGTTTCGACTGATGGCGCGGATCAACCTTCTCCCCTGGCGCGAGGAGCGCCGCGAAGAACGGCGCAAGCGCTTTCTGCTGGTCCTGATCGGCGTGCTGGCCGGCTCGATCGGCGCGGTGCTGATTGCTGACCAGATCATCACTGCGGCCATCGAGCGGCAAATGGCGCGCAACGATTACATCGGCAAACAGATTGCCGTGGTCGACGAACGCATCAAGCAGATCAGCGAGCTCAAGGCGCGCCGCCAGCAACTGGTCGAGCGCATGCGTATCATCCAGGACCTGCAGGGCAACCGGCAGATCAGCGGGCGAATCTTCGATCAGTTGGCGCGCACGTTGCCGGACGGCGTGTATTTCACCGATGTGAAAATGGCCGGCAAGACCCTGTCCATCAGTGGCGCGGCGGAGTCGAACAACCGGGTCTCCGAGCTGATGCGCAATCTCGACGCGTCCGACTGGTTCGACGCGCCAAGCCTGAACGAGGTCAAGGCCAACAGCGCCGATCAGGTCGAGCAGGCCAACATCTTCCAGCTGACCGTTCGTCAGACCCAGCCCAAGGTTGTGGAGGACGAGCAATGAAAGCCTCCGAGTGGCTGCAGGGCCTGCGCAACATCGATTTCAACGATCTCGACACCAGCAACATCGGCTCCTGGCCACCGGCAGTGAAAACCCTGTGCGGTGCGCTGGTGATGGTGTTGATCCTCGCGCTTGGCTATTACTTCTTTATCAGCGATATGGAAAATCAGCTCGACCTCAAGCGCGAAGAAGAAATCACCCTCAAGGAACAATTCGCCAGCAAGGCGCGGCTGTCGGCGAACCTTGAGCTCTATACCCAGCAAATGAAGGAAATGGAAAACACCTTCGGCGTGCTGCTGCGGCAATTGCCCAGCGACACCGAAGTGCCGGGCCTGCTCGAAGATATCACCCGCACTGGTCTGGGCAGCGGCCTGGAATTCGAGGAAATCAAGCTGCTGCCGGAAGTGACCCAGCCGTTCTACATCGAACTGCCGATCCAGATCACCGTAACCGGTGCCTATCACGACCTCGCGACCTTCGTCAGCGGCGTCGCCGGCCTGCCACGGATTGTCACTCTGCACGATTTCGAACTGGCTCCGGCCAATCCCGAGGGCGGGACGAAGCTGCGCATGAGTATTCTTGCCAAGACGTACCGCTATAACGACAAGGGGCTGGAGAAATGACCCCGATTCGTTATCTCGTCCTGCCCATGATGCTGGCGTTGAGCGGCTGCGGTGGCGGCGATGACTTCAGCGACCTCGATGCTTACCTCAACGAAGTGCGCCTGCGCCCGGCGGGCAAGATTGAACCAACGCCGACATTCCGGTCTTACCCCACATTCACTTACAGCGCCGCCAACCTGCGCAGTCCGTTTTCGCGGCAGGCGCGGGTCGATCTGGCCGGGCAGAAGCATGGGTCGCGCAACGTCAAACCCGACCCCAACCGCGTCAAGCAATACCTTGAAGGGTTCAATATCGAGCAGTTCGAAATGGTTGGCACGATCGCCAATGCCTCGGGCTCGTTCGCGCTGCTGCGCGGCGCAGGCGGGGTGCATCGTCTCAAGGTCGGCGACTACCTGGGCCGCAACGACGGCCGCATTGTCGCCATCAGCGCTACCCAGGTCGATGTCGTTGAGATCGTGCCCGACGGCGCCGGCGCCTGGCTGGAGCGGCCGCGCACCATTCCTTTGAAAGAGCACTCATAGTGGAAGTCGAACAATGAACAGGATTTTCTCCACCCTCGGTTTTTCGCTATGGATAGCGCTGGTGTCACCGATGGTAATGGCGGCCAGTCTGAAAGCGCTGGATGTTGCCGCGCTGCCGGGTGACCGCGTCGAACTGAAGCTGTCGTTCGACGGCCCGCCACCACAGCCCAAGGGCTACACAACCGAGTCGCCGGCACGCATCGCGCTGGATCTGCCGGGCGTGACCAGCCAGTTGGCCAACAGGAATCTCGATCTGGGCAGCGGCAATGCGCGCACGGCCACGGTAGCCGAAGCCAAGGATCGTACGCGGCTGATTGTCAGCCTGACGCAGTTGGCGCCTTACAGCACGCGGGTCGAGGGCAATAATCTGTTTGTGGTGGTCGGTCAGGGCGCTTCCGCGACTGCGCCGCGCCCGGCTGCCGTTGCACCGCGTGCCGCCACGGCCGCCGCGGCACCGGCCAGACCAGCCGCGCAACGCAGCAGGGCGATTCGCGGCGTCGATTTCCAGCGCGGCACCGAGGGCGAGGGCAACGTAGTCATCGACCTCTCTGATCCGACCATCGCCCCGGATATCCAGGAGCACGATGGCAAGATCATCCTCAGCTTCGCCCGCACGCAATTACCGGAAAAGCTGCGCGTGCGCCTCGACGTCAAGGACTTCGCCACGCCGGTGCAGTTCGTCAACGCAGCGCTCACCGGCGATCGCACCGTCATCAGCGTCGAGCCCAGCGGCACCTTCGACTACTCCACGTTTCAGACCGACAACAAGCTCACCGTGAGCGTGCGGCCGATGAGCATCGACGACCTGCAAAAGCGCAACGCCGACCGTCAGGCCTATGTCGGCGACAAGCTGTCACTGAATTTTCAGGACATCGACGTGCGCTCGGTGCTGCAACTGATCGCGGACTTCACCAACCTCAACCTCGTAGCAAGCGATACGGTGCAGGGCGGTATCACCTTGCGCCTGCAGAACGTGCCGTGGGATCAGGCGCTGGATCTGGTGTTGAAAACCAAGGGCCTGGACAAGCGCAAGATCGGCAATGTGCTGCTGGTCGCGCCGGCCGATGAAATTGCCGCTCGTGAGCGTCAGGAGCTGGAATCGCAGAAGCAGATCGCCGAGCTGGCGCCACTGCGGCGCGAGCTGCTACAGGTCAATTACGCTAAGGCAGCGGACATTGCAAAGCTGTTCCAGTCGGTGACCAGTGCCGAGGCGAAGGTCGACGAGCGCGGTTCGATTACCGTCGATGAGCGAACCAACAACATCATTGCCTACCAGACCCAGGATCGCCTCGACGAACTCCGGCGGATCGTCGCGCAGCTGGATATTCCGGTACGCCAGGTGATGATCGAGGCGCGCATCGTTGAGGCCAACGTCGATTATGACAAGAGCCTGGGCGTGCGCTGGGGCGGTTCGGTGCAGAACAAGGGCAACTGGAACGCCTCCGGGGTCAACGGTTCGTCGAGCACTATCGGTACGCCGGGCAGCACCGGCACCAACTCGCCGTTCGTCGACATGGGCACGGTCAATAACACTTCGGGGATCGGCATCGCATTCATCACCGACAACGTGCTGCTGGATCTCGAACTGACGGCGATGGAAAAGACCGGCAACGGTGAAATCGTCTCGCAGCCGAAAGTGGTCACCTCGGACAAGGAAACCGCGAAGATCCTCAAAGGCACCGAGATCCCCTATCAGGAGGCCAGCTCCAGCGGCGCGACCTCGGTGTCGTTCAAGGAGGCCTCGCTGTCGCTGGAAGTCACTCCGCAGATCACACCGGACAACCGCATCATCATGGAGGTCAAGGTCACCAAGGATGAGCCCGACTACCTGAACAAAGTGCAGGATGTGCCGCCGATCAAGAAAAACGAGGTCAACGCCAAAGTGCTTGTAAATGACGGCGAGACCATCGTAATCGGCGGTGTTTTTTCAAATACTCAAAGCAAGGTCGTAGATAAGGTGCCATTTCTTGGCGATGTGCCGTATCTTGGCCGCCTTTTCCGGCGTGATGTGGTTTCGGAGAAAAAATCCGAGCTGCTGGTATTTCTCACTCCGCGTATCATGAATAACCAGGCGATTGCTGTGAGTCGTTGATTCTGTGCGAAATTTGATACTTGTAGGACCGATGGGTGCTGGCAAAAGCACCATCGGCCGATTGCTGGCCAAAGAGCTGCGCCTGCCGTTCAAGGATTCCGACAAGGAAATTGAGCTGCGCACGGGTGCCAATATCCCATGGATCTTCGATAAGGAAGGCGAGCCAGGCTTTCGTGACCGCGAGCAGGCGATGATCGCCGAGCTGTGCGCGTTCGATGGCGTGGTGCTGGCGACCGGCGGCGGCGCGGTGATGCGTGATGCCAATCGCAAGGCCCTGCATGAAGGCGGGCGCGTGGTGTATCTGCACGCCTCCGTCGAGCAGCAGGTCGGCCGCACCTCCCGTGATCGCAATCGGCCGCTGCTGCGCACCGCCGATCCGGCGAAAACCCTGCGCGACCTGCTCGAGATCCGTGATCCGCTTTATCGGGAAATCGCCGATCTGGTGGTGGAAACCGACGAGCGGCCGCCACGCATGGTGGTGCTCGACATTCTCGACCGCCTTGCGCAGTTGCCGCCCCGTTAAAGCATCGTCCGAAATGCGCTATCCTCGGCGTCCTGTCAGCGCCCGCCGAGGGTGTGGCGGATGCCGGGCGAGCGGCGTCATACCGCTACAGGCCGCAGAACACTAATAATTTCAGGGCAGGATGCCTGCTTCCATCTTCACTGTGGGGACACATGCAGACACTCAAGGTCGATCTAGGCGAGCGCAGCTACCCGATTCATATTGGCGAAGGTCTGTTGGATCAGCCGGAACTGCTGGCGCCGCATATCCATGGGCGGCAGGTGGCAATCATCTCCAACGAAACCGTCGCGCCGCTCTATCTCGAACGTCTGACCCGCAGCCTTGCGCAGTTCTCGGTGATCTCGGTGGTGCTGCCTGATGGCGAAGCCTTCAAGAACTGGGAAACCCTGCAACTGATTTTCGATGGTCTGCTGACCGCCCGTCATGACCGCCGCACCACCGTGATCGCCTTGGGCGGCGGGGTGATCGGCGACATGGCCGGGTTCGCTGCCGCCTGCTATCAGCGCGGCGTCGACTTCATTCAGATTCCTACCACGCTGTTGTCGCAGGTCGATTCCTCGGTTGGCGGCAAGACCGGCATCAATCATCCGCTGGGCAAGAACATGGTCGGCGCGTTCTATCAGCCGAACGTGGTGCTGATCGATACCGCATCGCTGAAAACCCTGCCGGAGCGCGAATTGTCGGCGGGCCTGGCGGAAGTCATCAAGTACGGTCTGATCTGCGACGAACCGTTCCTGACCTGGCTGGAAAAAAACGTCGACGCCCTGCGTGCGCTGGACCAGACCGCGCTGACCTATGCGATCGAGCGTTCCTGCGCGGCCAAGGCTGCGGTGGTCGGTGCCGATGAAAAGGAAACCGGCGTGCGCGCCACGCTCAACCTCGGCCACACCTTCGGGCACGCCATCGAAACCCACATGGGCTATGGTGTCTGGCTGCATGGCGAGGCGGTGGCGGCGGGCACGGTGATGGCGCTGGAAATGTCTGCGCGCCTGGGCTGGATCAGCGAGCAGGAGCGTGATCGCGGCATTCGTCTGTTCCAGCGTGCCGGCTTGCCGGTGATTCCGCCTGAAGAGATGAGCGAAGCCGATTTTCTCCAACACATGGCAATTGATAAAAAAGTGATCGACGGTCGTCTGCGCCTGGTGCTGCTGCGCCGGATGGGCGAAGCGGTAGTGACCGACGATTATCCGAAAGAGGTTCTACAGGCCACGCTGGGAGCGGATTACCGCGCCCTGGCTCAGCTTAAAGGTTAAAACGATTCCGATGACTAGTTTGCATGCCGACGAGGCGTTTCTCGGCCATTTCCAGTTAAGTCACGACCCGTTCGCGCCACGGGTGCCGGGCTTCAAATTCTTCCCGGCCCAGCGCAAACCGGTGCTGGGTCAACTGCATCACCTGGCGCGCTACAGCCAGTTGCTGCTGGTGGTCACCGGCCCGCAAGGCAGCGGCAAGACCCTGCTGCGGCAGGCGCTCGTTGCCAGTACCAACAAGCAATCGGTGCAAAGCGTGGTGGTTTCCGCCCGTGGCGCCGGTGATGCGGCCGGCGTGCTGCGCCAGGTGGCGCAGGCGCTGGATGTCGCTCAGGCCGAAGTCGGTGCGATTCTCGAGCAGGTGGTGCAACTGGGTCTGACCGGGCAGGAAGTCTATCTGCTGGTGGACGATGCCGAGCAGCTCGACGAGTCCGCGCTGGAAGCGTTGATGGCGCTCGGCGCCGGCACGCCGGAAGGTCGTCCGCATGTATTCCTCTTCGGCGAGTCGTCGCTGATCGCTCAGCTCGAGGCGTTGCAGCTCGAAGAAGAGCGTTTCCATGTCATCGAATTGCAGTCGTACACCGAAGAAGAGACCCGCGAATATCTCGACCAGCGGCTGGAAGGCGCGGGTCGGGGTGTCGAACTTTTCACCGCAGATCAGATCTCTGATATTCACGAAAGCTCCGAGGGCTGGCCAGGCAACATCAACCAGGTCGCTCGCGATGCACTGATCGAAGTCATGATTGCCAGCCGCTCCGCGGTCAAGCGTCCAAGTATGGGGTTCAACATGCCGAAGAAACACGTATTGGCGATTTCCGCCGTCGTTGTGGTCGCGGTTGCCGCCGCCTGGCTGATGCCGGGTCGCAGCAAGGCACCGACCACCGGTGCTCCGGCCAATGAACAGGCGCAACTGCCATTGGGTCAGGGCGCAGCGAATGGCGCCAACCCGTCCGTCGAATTCGCCGGCAACACCCAGCCGATGCCGCTGCCATTGGTCGGCAACTCGCAGCCGGTCATGCGTGGCCCGCTGGCAGAAGCCGCCGGTGGCATCACCGAAGGCGACGACGGCGTGCCGCTGGAAGGCTCCAGCGATACCCCGCCGACCGTAACCACCTCCGCGCCGCCTGCTGGCGTTCCGGCCGGTCCTGCGCCGACACCGGTCCCGACCCCTGCCGCCAAACCGGCACCAACCCCGGCGCCGACGCAGATCGCCACAGCCAAGCCTGCTCCGGCCACTCCGGCGCCAGCCGCGAAACCGGCTCCTGCTCCGGCCAAGCCTGCCGACAAGCCAGTCACCGTGGCCAAAGCCGCCGGTGGCAGCTGGTACGCCGGTCAGCCGACCAGCAACTACGTGGTGCAGATCCTCGGTACCAGCTCGGAAACCGCCGCGCAGAACTTCGTCAAGGAGCAGGGCGGCGAGTACCGTTATTTCAAGAAAGTCCTCAACGGCAAGCCGCTTTACGTGATCACCTACGGCAACTTCGCCAATCGTGATGCGGCCGTTTCTGCCATCAAGGCCTTGCCAGCGAAGGTTCAGGCTGGTAAACCTTGGCCTCGCACTGTCGCCAGCGTCCAACAGGAACTGGCAACAACTCGCTGAAGATTCGGCGGCCTTACCCAGGCCGCCTCTCCCGGCACCTCAAAATCTCCATAAGTGCGCGCTTTCTGAAAAGGATGCGTGCCTTGTGGTGTCTGCGTCACAGTAGTTTTTGAGTCGTTGCGGTCAGAATTTAAAAAAGTTTTGACTAGCACAGCAGATCGTTTTAAACCTTTCACAAATGCGACATGAATTTGCGACAGTTCGTCGTCAAATTTGTGAGCCTCTGTGTCGCTGTGTACAATGACCACCCTTTTGCCCCCGCTAAGCCGGCGTACGTTCGGCGCGGATCGCAAGTGGTTGAATTGAAAAGAAATTTGCCTCGAGTAGAGGCAGCCTGGTGAGAAAGTGTCTATGAAAGCAGGTCTGTACCAACCAGATGAATTCAAGGATAACTGCGGTTTCGGCCTGATAGCTCATATGCAGGGCGAGCCCAGTCATACCCTTTTGCAAACGGCCATCGAGGCCCTGACCTGCATGACCCACCGCGGTGGGATTAATGCCGACGGCAAGACCGGTGACGGTTGCGGTCTGCTGATTCAAAAACCCGACGCCTTCCTGCGAGCCATTGCCCAGGAAAGCTTCGGCGTCGATATGCCCAAGCAATATGCCGTGGGCATGGTGTTCTTCAATCAGGATCCGGCCAAGGCCGAAGCCGCTCGCGAGAACATGAACCGCGAGATCCTCGCCGAAGGCCTGCAACTGATCGGCTGGCGCAAAGTGCCGATCGACACCAGCGTCCTCGGCCGCCTCGCCCTTGAACGCCTGCCGCAGATCGAGCAGGTCTACATCGGCGGCGAAGGCCTGAGCGATCAGGACATGGCCGTGAAGCTGTTCAGCGCCCGTCGCCGTTCGTCGGTGGCCAACGCCGCTGACACCGACCACTACATCTGCAGCTTTTCGCACAAGACCATCATCTATAAAGGCCTGATGATGCCGGCCGACCTGGCCGCGTTCTATCCCGACCTGAGTGACGAGCGCCTGCAAACCGCAATCTGCGTGTTCCACCAGCGCTTCTCTACCAACACCCTGCCGAAATGGCCGCTGGCGCAGCCGTTCCGCTTCCTCGCCCACAACGGCGAGATCAACACCATCACCGGTAACCGCAACTGGGCGCAGGCCCGGCGGACCAAGTTCACCAACGATCTGATGGATCTGGAAGAACTCGGCCCGCTGGTCAACCGTGTCGGTTCCGACTCCTCGAGCATGGACAACATGCTCGAACTGATGGTCACCGGTGGCATCGACCTGTTCCGTGGCGTGCGCATGATCATTCCGCCTGCGTGGCAGAACGTCGAAACCATGGACCCGGATCTTCGTGCGTTCTACGAGTACAACTCGATGCACATGGAGCCGTGGGACGGCCCGGCCGGCGTGGTAATGACCGACGGTCGCTACGCGGTGTGCCTGCTCGACCGTAACGGTCTGCGCCCGGCGCGCTGGGTCACCACCAAGAACGGTTTCATCACTCTCGCCTCGGAAATCGGCGTGTGGAACTACCAGCCTGAAGACGTGCTCGCCAAGGGTCGCGTCGGCCCTGGCCAGATCTTCGCTGTGGACACCGAGACCGGGCAGATCCTCGATACCGATGCGATCGACAACCGTCTAAAATCCCGTCATCCGTACAAGCAATGGCTGCGCAAGAATGCCCTGCGCATTCAGGCGACCATGGAAGACAACGACCACGGTTCGGCTTTCTACGACGTCGACCAGCTCAAGCAGTACATGAAGATGTATCAGGTCACGTTCGAGGAGCGTGATCAGGTGCTGCGCCCGCTCGGCGAGCAAGGTTACGAAGCCGTGGGTTCGATGGGCGACGACACGCCGATGGCCGTGCTGTCCCAGCGTGTACGCACGCCGTACGACTATTTCCGTCAGCAGTTCGCGCAGGTCACCAACCCGCCGATCGACCCGCTGCGTGAAGCGATCGTGATGTCGCTGGAAATCTGCCTCGGTGCCGAGCGCAACATTTTCCAGGAGTCGCCGGAACACGCCTCGCGCGTGATCCTCAGCTCGCCAGTGATCTCGCCGGCCAAGTGGCGCTCGCTGATGAACCTCGACCGTCCGGGTTTCGAACGGGCGATCATCGACCTCAACTACGACGAAAGCCTCGGCCTCGAAGCGGCGATCCGCAACGTTGCCGATCAGGCTGAAGAAGCCGTGCGCGCCGGGCGTACCCAGATCGTCCTGAGCGACCGCCATATCGCCCCGGGCAAGCTCCCGATCCACGCTTCGCTGGCGACCGGTGCCGTGCACCACCGCCTGACCGAGAAAGGCCTGCGTTGCGATTCCAACATCCTCGTTGAAACCGCGACCGCCCGTGACCCGCACCACTTCGCCGTGCTGATCGGTTTCGGCGCCTCGGCGGTCTATCCGTTCCTGGCCTACGAAGTGCTGGGTGACCTGATCCGTACCGGTGAAGTACTGGGCGACCTCTATGAGGTGTTCAAGAACTACCGTAAGGGCATCACCAAAGGCCTGTTGAAGATCCTGTCGAAGATGGGTATCTCGACCATCGCTTCGTACCGTGGTGCGCAGCTGTTCGAAGCCATCGGCCTGTCCGAAGAAGTCTGCGAGCTGAGCTTCCGTGGGGTGCCAAGCCGCATCAAGGGCGCGCGTTTCGTCGACATCGAAGCCGAGCAGAAAGCCCTCGCCGTCGAAGCCTGGAGCCCGCGCAAGCCGATCCAGCAGGGCGGTCTGCTGAAGTTCGTCCACGGTGGCGAATATCACGCGTACAACCCGGACGTGGTCAACACTCTGCAAGCCGCTGTGCAGCAGGGCGACTACGCCAAGTTCAAGGAATACACCTCGCTGGTGGACAACCGTCCGGTGTCGATGATTCGCGACCTGTTCAAGGTCAAGACCCTCGACACGCCGCTGGACATCAGTGAAGTCGAGCCGCTGGAATCGGTGCTCAAGCGCTTCGACTCCGCCGGCATCTCGCTGGGCGCACTGTCGCCGGAAGCTCACGAAGCCCTGGCCGAAGCCATGAACCGCCTCGGCGCGCGTTCCAACTCCGGCGAAGGTGGTGAAGATCCGGCGCGTTACGGCACCATCAAGAGCTCGAAAATCAAGCAGGTTGCGACTGGCCGTTTTGGTGTAACTCCGGAATACCTGGTCAACGCCGAAGTGCTGCAGATCAAGGTCGCCCAAGGCGCCAAGCCGGGCGAGGGCGGGCAACTGCCCGGCGGCAAGGTCAACGGGCTGATCGCCAAGCTGCGTTACGCAGTGCCGGGCGTGACCCTGATTTCGCCACCGCCGCACCACGACATCTATTCGATCGAAGACTTGTCGCAACTGATCTTTGACCTCAAGCAGGTCAACCCGCAGGCGCTGGTTTCGGTGAAACTCGTAGCTGAAGCGGGCGTCGGCACCATCGCCGCCGGTGTGGCCAAGGCCTATGCGGACTTGATCACCATTTCCGGCTACGACGGTGGCACCGGTGCTTCGCCGCTGACCTCGATCAAGTACGCTGGCGCGCCGTGGGAGCTCGGCCTGGCTGAAACCCACCAGACCCTGCGCGGCAACGACCTGCGCGGCAAAGTCCGGGTACAGACCGACGGCGGCCTGAAAACCGGCCTCGACGTGATCAAGGCTGCGATCCTCGGCGCCGAAAGCTTCGGCTTCGGTACCGCGCCGATGATCGCACTGGGCTGCAAATACCTGCGCATCTGCCACCTGAACAACTGCGCCACCGGTGTCGCGACTCAGAACGAGAAACTGCGCAAGGATCACTACATCGGCACCGTCGACATGGTGGTGAATTTCTTCACCTACGTCGCCGAAGAAACCCGTGAGTGGTTGGCCAAGCTTGGCGTGCGCTCCCTCGAAGAGCTGATCGGTCGCACCGATCTGCTGGAAATCCTCGAAGGCCAGACCGCCAAGCAACATCACCTGGACCTGACCCCGCTGTTGGGCAGCGATCACATCCCGGCGGACAAACCGCAGTTCTGCGGCGTCGAGCGCAACCCGCCGTTCGACAAAGGTCTGCTGGCGGAGAAGATGGTCGAGCTGGCCGCGTCGGCGATCAACGACCTCAGCGGTGCTGAGTTTGAGCTGGATATCTGCAACTGCGACCGTTCGATCGGCGCCCGGATCTCCGGCGAAATCGCGCGCAAGCACGGCAACCAGGGCATGGCCAAGGCGCCGATCACCTTCCGTTTCAAAGGCACGGCGGGGCAGAGCTTCGGCGTGTGGAACGCCGGCGGTCTGAACATGTACCTCGAAGGCGATGCCAACGACTACGTCGGCAAAGGCATGACCGGCGGCAAGCTGGTCATCGTGCCGCCGAAGGGCAGCGTCTATAAAACTCAGGAAAGCGCCATCATCGGCAACACCTGTCTGTACGGCGCCACTGGCGGCAAGCTGTTCGCCGCCGGCACCGCAGGCGAGCGTTTCGCCGTGCGTAACTCCGGTGCCCACACCGTCGTGGAAGGCACTGGCGATCACTGCTGCGAGTACATGACCGGTGGTTTCGTCTGCGTGCTGGGCAAGACCGGTTACAACTTCGGTTCTGGCATGACCGGTGGTTTCGCCTACGTGCTCGATCAGGACAACGCCTTCGTTGACCGGGTCAATCACGAACTGGTGGAGATCCAGCGGATCAGCGGCGAGGCGATGGAAGCCTACCGCAGCCACCTGCAGAACGTGCTGAACGAGTACGTCGCCGAAACCGACAGCGAGTGGGGTCGTGAACTCGCCGAGAACCTCGATGATTACGTGCGTCGTTTCTGGCTGGTCAAACCGAAGGCAGCGAGTCTGAAATCTCTGCTCTCCAGTACTCGTGCGAGTCCGCAGTAACGACGCAGCTGCAAGCCACTAGCTTCAAGCGACAAGCTGAAGCTAGTACGCGTTGTACCGGACTAATGTGATTTTCTTGCAGCTTGAAGCTTGTAGCTTGGAGCTGTCGTGTAAGAGGTTTTAGTAATGGCTGAACGTCTGAATAACGACTTCCAGTTCATCGATGTCGGGCGCAAGGATCCGAAGAAGAAACTGTTGCGTCAACGCAAGAAAGAGTTCGTTGAAATCTACGAACCGTTCAAACCCCAGCAGTCGGCCGATCAGGCCCACCGCTGCCTGGGTTGCGGCAACCCGTATTGCGAATGGAAGTGCCCGGTGCACAACTTCATTCCAAACTGGCTCAAATTGGTGGCCGAGGGCAACATCCTCCAGGCCGCCGAGTTGTCGCACCAGACCAACACCCTGCCGGAAGTCTGCGGCCGGGTGTGCCCGCAGGATCGTCTGTGCGAGGGCGCCTGCACCCTCAACGACGGCTTCGGCGCGGTGACCATCGGTTCGGTCGAGAAGTACATCACCGACACCGCATTCGCCATGGGCTGGCGCCCGGACATGTCCAAGGTCAAGCCGACCGGCAAACGTGTCGCGATCATCGGCGCAGGCCCGGCGGGTCTGGGTTGTGCCGACGTGCTGGTGCGTGGCGGCGTAACTCCGGTGGTATTCGACAAGAACCCGGAAATCGGTGGCCTGCTGACCTTCGGCATCCCCGAGTTCAAGCTGGAAAAGACCGTGCTGAGCAATCGTCGCGAAGTCTTCACCGGCATGGGCATCGAGTTCCGGCTCAACACCGAAGTCGGCAAAGACGTGACCATGGAACAACTGCTCGCCGAGTACGATGCGGTGTTCATGGGCATGGGCACCTACACCTACATGAAGGGCGGCTTTGCCGGTGAAGATCTGCCGGGCGTTTATGACGCGCTGGACTTCCTCATCGCCAACGTCAATCGCAACCTGGGCTTTGAAAAGTCGCCGGAAGATTTCGTCGACATGAAAGGCAAGAAGGTTGTGGTGCTCGGCGGCGGCGACACGGCGATGGACTGCAATCGCACCTCGATCCGTCAGGGCGCCAAGTCGGTGACCTGTGCCTATCGTCGTGACGAAGCGAACATGCCCGGCTCGCGCAAAGAGGTGAAGAACGCCAAGGAAGAAGGCGTGAAATTCCTCTACAACCGCCAGCCGATCGCGATCGTCGGTGAAGACAAGGTCGAAGGCGTGAAAGTGGTCGAGACCCGTCTCGGCGAGCCGGACGCCCGTGGCCGTCGCAGCCCCGAGCCGATCCCGGGCTCCGAGGAGATCATCCCGGCCGACGCCGTGGTCATCGCTTTCGGCTTCCGCCCGAGCCCGGCGCCGTGGTTCGAGCAGTTCGAGATCCAGACCGACAGCCAGGGCCGCGTTGTTGCGCCTGAGCAAGGTCAGTACAAGCACCAGACCAGCAACCCGAAAATCTTCGCCGGTGGCGACATGGTGCGCGGTTCTGACCTGGTGGTGACGGCGATCTTCGAAGGGCGCAATGCGGCTGAAGGCATCCTCGATTACCTGGGTGTCTAACCCCGGCGCCTGAGCCAAACGCAATACTCCTGTGGGAGCGAGCCTGCTCGCGAAAGCGGTCTGTCAGCCAACTTCAATGTTGGATGTGCCGGCCTCTTCGCGAGCAGGCTCGCTCCCACAGTTGTTTTAGGGTGTTGCGGAAAATCGTGTTCCAGCGCGACAAATTGACCCGATAGACAAAAGGCTGACCCACATCCGTGCCTTTTGCCTCGCGCTCTGAGAAAATGCCCGCACTTTTTTTCCGGATGCCGACATGACTGCCCTGAAGAACGACCGTTTCCTCCGCGCCCTGCTCAAGCAACCCGTTGACGTCACCCCTGTGTGGATGATGCGCCAGGCCGGTCGCTACCTGCCGGAATACCGCGCCAGTCGCGCCCATGCCGGCGACTTCATGAGCCTGTGCATGAATCCGGAATTCGCCTGCGAAGTCACCCTGCAACCGCTCGACCGCTACCCGCAACTGGACGCGGCGATCCTGTTTTCCGACATCCTCACCATCCCCGATGCCATGGGCCAGGGCCTGTACTTCGAGACCGGTGAAGGCCCACGCTTCAAGAAGGTCGTCAGCACCCTCGCTGACATCGAAGCCCTACCGATCCCCGACGCGCACAAAGACCTCGGCTACGTCATGGATGCGGTCAGCACCATCCGCCGTGAACTCAACGGCCGCGTACCGCTGATCGGCTTCTCCGGCAGCCCGTGGACACTGGCGACCTACATGGTTGAAGGCGGCTCGTCGAAAGACTTCCGCAAGACCAAAGCGATGCTCTACGACAATCCGCAAGCCATGCACCTACTGCTCGACAAGCTGGCGCAGTCGGTGACTTCCTACCTCAACGGCCAGATCATGGCCGGTGCGCAAGCGGTACAGATCTTCGATACCTGGGGCGGCAACCTGTCGGCGGCGGCTTATCAGGAATTCTCCCTGGCCTACATGAAAAAAATCGTCAGCGGCCTGATCCGCGAGAACGACGGACGCAAAGTGCCAGTGATCCTCTTCACCAAGAACGGCGGCCTGTGGCTGGAAAGCATCGCCGAAGCCGGCGCCGACGCCCTTGGCCTGGACTGGACCTGCGACATCGGCAACGCCCGCGCCCGTGTCGGCGACAAGGTCGCGCTGCAAGGCAACATGGACCCGACCGTGCTCTACGCCAAACCGGAAGCGATCCGCACTGAAGTCGGGCGCATTCTGGCCAGCTACGGCAAGGGCAGCGGCCACGTGTTCAACCTTGGCCACGGCATTACGCCGGAAGTCGATCCGGAACATGCCGGCGCGTTCCTGCGCGCGGTGCATGAGCTGTCGGCGCAGTATCACGAGTGATCAGCGCCCAATAAAAAACGCCCGGCCAATGCCGGGCGTTTTCTTTTGCACGATCTAATGTCGTACCCAAATCAACTGTGGGAGCGAGCCTGCTCGCGAAAGCGGTGTGTCATTCAACTGATGTTGCCTGACACAGTGCATTCGCGAGCAGGCTCGCTCCCACAGGGTTTTATGTCAGGCTTTGACGCCCTGCAACGGCGGCAACTTCGCCAGCTTCAACGCCACCAGCAGGGCAATCAGCAACAACGCACCAATAAACAGCCCGATCCCGTTCCACCCGCCCATATGCCAGAACACCCCGCCCGCCGTCCCGGCAATGCTCGATCCGGCGTAATAACTGAACAGATACAGCGACGACGCCTGACCCTTGGCCGTCAACGCGCGCCGGCCGATCCAGCTGCTCGCCACCGAGTGCGCGGCAAAGAAGCCGAAGGTGAACACCAGCATGCCGACGATCACTAGCAACAGCGGCGTCAACATCGTCAGCGCGAGCCCGGCGAACATCAGCGCAATGGTCGCCCAGAGCACTTTGCGTCGCCCGAGTTTGTCCGCCAGCGAACCGATCTTCGCCGAGCTATAGATCCCCGACAGATACACCACCGAGAGCAGACCGACAAACACCTGATCGAGGTTGTACGGCGCGGCCAGCAAGCGATAGCCAATGTAGTTGAACAGCGTGACAAACGCGCCCATCAGTACAAACGCTTCAAGAAACAGCAGCGGCAGGCCGGCGTCGCGAAAGTGCATGGTGAAGCCGTCGAGCAGGCTGCGCGGGTGCAGCGAGCGAGCACGGAAGTTGCGCGACTCCGGGAGTATCTTCCAGAACACCGCCGCTGCGACCAGCGCCAGACCGCCAATCACCAGCATCGCCGTGTGCCAGCTGACGAAGTCAATCAGCACGCCGGTTATCAAGCGTCCGCTCATCCCGCCGATCGCGTTGCCGCCGATGTACAAACCCATTGCCAGGCCGATGTGCTGTGGATGGATTTCTTCGCTCAGATAGGTCATCGCCACCGCTGCCAGGCCGCTCAATGACAGGCCGATCAGCGCGCGCATGATCAATACGCCGTGCCAGCTCGGCATCATCGAACTGGCGATGGTGCACAACGCGGCAGCGAACAGCGCCGCGACCATCACTGGTTTACGGCCGATGCGGTCGGAAATCGGCCCGGTGATCAGCAGACCGAAGGCCAACATGCCGGTCGCCACCGAAAGGATCAGACTGCTCTGCGCCGCGTTGATCCCGTATTCGTGGGACAGCAGCGGCATCATCGGTTGCACGCAATAGAGCAGCGCGAACGTCGCAAAGCCGCCACAGAACAGCGCCAGCACCGTGCGCATGAACGCCGGCGTACCTTTTTCGATGTAGATCTCCTGCAGCTCGGCGCGGGCATCGTCGTCGGCAAGGGGCGGGATTTCGTGGGCAAGGGGCGCGACAGCAGTTTTCACTTCAGACCTCGGAAAGCACAGCCGGGCAGGCAATGAAAAAAATCATATAGCTGGCTAATGTTTCTATCCAATATATTGTTCGACCTGTTTGATAGCTTCAGCGACCTAATGGGAATCCTATGGAACTGCGTCATCTGCGTTACTTCATCGCCGTCGCCGAAGAACTGCATTTTGGCCGGGCCGCACAGGTGCTGGGCATCTCCCAGCCACCGCTGAGCCAGCAGATTCAGGCGTTGGAGCAACAGCTCGGTGCGCGATTGTTCGAACGCACCAATCGTCGGGTCGAGTTGAGCGAGGCCGGTCGCCTGTTTCTGCAGGAAGCGCGGCTTGTGCTGGCACAAGTCGACAAGGCGGCGGATGTTGCCCGGCGTGCGCAACTTGGCGAGCTGGGTGAGTTGAAAATTGGTTTCACCTCGTCGGCGCCGTTCAATTCGACGATTCCGCAGGCGATTTTTTCCTTTCGTCAGCGCTTTCCGGCGGTGCATCTGAATTTGCGCGAAATGAGCAGCACCATGGTCGCCGATGCCTTGGTGGACGAGTCGATCGAAGTCGGCATCATGCGCCCGCTCGGATTGCCAGATTCACTGAGTGTTGTGGAGTTGATGCGCGAGCCATTGGTGGCGGTGCTCAGTTCCAAGCATCCGTTGGCCCAAGGCAGCGACGAAGGCCTGTTTCTCTCGGCGCTGGCGCTGGAACCGTTCGTGTTTTTTCCGCGCAGCTATGGCAGCGGGCTCTATGCCCAACTGCTCAGTCTGGCCCGTGATGCCGGCTTCAGCCCGCACTTTGCCCAAGAGGCTGGCGAGGCGATGACCATCATCGGTCTGGTCGCAGCGGGCCTCGGTGTGTCAGTGCTGCCAGCGTCCTACCAACGCATGCGCATCGACGGCGTGGTCTACCGCCCGCTGCTCGATCCCGAAGCGGTTTCGGCGGTTTGGCTGGTGCAGCGCAAGGACCAGAAATCGCCGATGGCCAAGGCGTTTGTCGAACTGCTGACGCGCAAGGTTGAACCGCTGAGAACCTGAAATCAAAAGATCGCAGCCTTCGGCAGCTCCTACACCGATCCATGTAGGAGCTGCCGAAGGCTGCGATCTTTGGACTTTGCCCTTCAGGGCAACCGCACCAAATCCCCCTTCAAAGCCACCCGGGTAACAAAAACTCCTGCCCGGCACTCGTACGTATTCAAATCCTTGCGCACATGCTGGTCGTAGTAACTGACTATATTCACAACCGCATTCGCCCCGACCCGCTTGGCATCAGCCTGCAATTTGATCAGATTCGACTGCAACACCCATTCACACGAAGCCTGATCACTCTTGTTGAAGCCGTTGGTTTTCAAATCACTGACCACCCCTTGGCGCAGCAACTGCTGAGTGCCCTGCGGCCCGTTGCCGATCAGGTAGAACTTCACACTGCCATCCAGCCGACCGGCGCGAATGGCGTCCGACAGCACGGTTTCGAAAGGCATGTACATGAGGTTGGTGGCATGGCTGGCACTTGGCAGCAGGGCGATAAGCGCAGCGGCCATCAGGGCTTTCACTTGCATGGTCATCTCCTTTGACGGTGAAAGAGAACTGCGAGGGCAGGTACTGAGCCGGGACCTGCTTAAGCGAGTGTAGATGGTGCAAGGGAGCAAGGGGATTGCAGAGAGCTACATTTCCCGTTACGGATCTGCCTTAGGGGAACGCTCGATTTTTGCGCAAAATCGCCTCTTTTTCAGTGAGTGCCACGGATGCCTCTTCGATACCAGCCCAAGGAGGGCAGCGTGCTGATTTGCGATTTCAGAGGCTATGAAGTGCCTGAGATGGTGAAAGTCAGGCCCGTTGTCGTTCTGCGTAAACACCGCAGCAATAGTCTGTTGGTAACTGTGGTGCCTTTGAGTACTACAGCGCCTGATCGTCTGCTTGATCACCATCTTGAGCTGGCGAGTCATCTACAAGGCGCCAGTCCGAAATGCTGGGCCAAATGTGACATGGTGGCGACGGTCAACCTTTCACGGCTCGACCGAATTAAAAGTCGAGATCGTAGAGGAAGGCGCGTCTATCTGATTTCACATCTCGCAATAGAAGAATTTAGCGCCATCAAAGCCGCAGTGAGACAGGCCCTGGGATTGTGATGGCGCCGAGAGGCGAAACGCCAGCCGTTGTCTGCCGATGCATTTCAAGCAATACTGCCTGCGTTCCCGAAAGGGGCTTGTGAGACTCTGAGGATCCTGGGCAACCAGCCATCGCAGAGCCAGGCAGGTAATCGGCGATGACAAGCCAACCTGTCTGTGAAAGGGCGCCGAATGGCGCCCTTTGTCGTTTCTGGCGGTTACTGAACCTTCGCCAGATCACCCTTCAGCGCAACGCCTGCCATGATCGCGCCGGCGTGGCATTCGTAGGTTTGCGCGTCCTTGCGCTCGTTGCGCTTGTAGAAACTGACGATGTTGGTCACGGCGTTGGCGCCGGCGTTTTTTGCGGCCTGGTGCAGGCTGATGATTGCCGATTGGGCGACCCACTCGCAGGCGACTTCGTCGGATTTGTTGAAGGCGTTGGTTTTCTTGTTGGTCACGGCGTCGGGGCTGACCACGGTGACTTTGCCCGCCGGGGTGTTGCCGGCCAGATAGAATTTCACGCTGCCATCGATCTTGCCGGAGCGGGTGGCTTCGGCGACGGCTTTGTCGAATGGCAGGTAGACCGCCGTGTCGCGGGCCTGGCTGACTGCTGGCAGGGCGCAGAGCAGCAGGGTGACGGCGGCGAGTTTTTTGAAGTGCATGTAGGTCTCCTTGACCTGGATTGATTCGGTTATGCCCAGCGGCGGAAGATCAACGAGGTGTTGACGCCGCCGAAAGCGAAATTGTTGTTCATCACGTAGTCGTGATGCATCTGACGGAATTCGCCGCGCAGGTAATCGAGCTTGCCGCAGTGCGGGTCGACCTCGTCGAGGTTGAAGGTGTGCACGTAACGGTCGCTGTTGAGCATCTCGATGCTGAACCATGATTCCAGTGCACCGCAGGCGCCGAGGGTGTGGCCGAGGAAACTCTTCTGCGAACTGATCGGCATGTGTTCGCCGAACAGGCTGCTGGTGGCCAGCGTTTCGGCGATGTCGCCCTGTTCGGTGGCGGTGCCGTGGCCGTTCACATAGCCGATGGCGTCCGGGGTGAGGCCGGCATCTTCCAGGGCCAGCTCCATGGCGCGGCGCATCGTGACCTGTTCCGGGCGGGTGGTGTGCTGGCCGTCGGCGTTGCTGCCGAAACCGACGATTTCCGCGTGAATGTGCGCGCCACGGGCGAGGGCGTGTTCCAGCTCCTCAAGCACCAGCATGCCGCCACCTTCACCGATCACCAGACCGTCGCGGCCCTTGTCGTACGGGCGTGGGCTGGTCTGCGGTGCATCGTTTTTCAGGCTGGTGGCGTAGAGCGCGTCGAACACCATGGCTTCGGTCGGGCACAGCTCTTCGGCGCCGCCGGCGAGCATCAACGGCAGGCGGCCGAACTTGATTGCTTCGTAGGCGTAGCCGATGCCCTGGCTGCCGCTGGTGCAGGCGCTGGAGGTGGGGATCAGGCGGCCGGTGAGGCCGAAGAAGATGCTGATATTGGCGGCGGTGGTGTGCGGCATCATCCGCACATAGGAGTTGGCGTTCAGGCCCTCGGCCACCGAATTGAGCAGCATGTTGCCGAACGCTTTGATTTCGTCAGTGCTACCGGTAGATGACCCACAAGCGACGCCCATGCGCCCGTCCTTGATCGATTCGTCACCGAGCAGGCCAGCATCGGCCAGAGCCTTTTCTGCTGCGCCGACCGCCAGTCGCGAAACCCGGCCCATGCTGCGCAACTGCTTGCGGGTCCAGTGCGACGGTACGAGAAAATCATCGATAGGCCCGGCCAGACGCGTGTTCAGCTCAGTGAAGCGATCCCACTCGTCCATGCGGCGAATGCCACTGCGATTGGCCGCGAAATTGCCGGCAATGGTTTGCCAGTCGCTGCCCAGTGAGGTGATGCCGGCCATGCCGGTGACGACGACGCGCTTCATCAGCACAGGCCTCCGTTGACCGCCAGCACCTGGCGAGTGATGTACGAGGCTTCCGCCGACATCAGGAAATTCACCGCAGCGGCCACTTCTTCCGGGGTGCCCATGCGCTGCGCGGGGATCATTTTCATCAGTTCCTCCACCGGCACGTTTTCGTCGAGCATGGCCGTGTCGATCAGGCCAGGGGCGACGCAGTTAACCGTAATTTTGCGCTTGCCCAGCTCGATCGCCAACGCCTTTGCCGCACCGATCACGCCGGCCTTCGAGGCGCTGTAATTGACTTGCCCACGGTTGCCGATCAGGCCCGACACCGAGGTGATGCAGACGATGCGTCCGGCGGCGCGACGACGGATCATCGGCATCATCACCGGGTGCAGAACGTTGTAGAAACCGTCGAGGTTGGTGCGCAGGACCACGTCCCAATCGTCATCGCTCAGCGCCGGAAACGCGCCGTCGCGGGTCAGCCCGGCGTTGAGCACCACGCCGTAATAGGCGCCATGGTTTTCGACGTCGGCCTCGAGAATGCTTTTACAGGTTTCACGGTCGGCGACGTCGAATTGCAGGATGCGCGCGCGGCGACCCAGTGCTTCGATTTCGGCCTGCACCGCTTGGGCTTCAGTCATGCCGCTGCGGCAATGCAGGACGATGTCATGCCCGGCCTGCGCCAGACGCAAGGCAATGGCGCGGCCGATGCCACGGCTGGAGCCGGTGACCAGTACGGATTCAGTCATCGTGCGACTCCTTTGTCTGTTGCAGATATCGGTTGGCTTGCGGCGGACGGAACACGTTCAGGCGGGCGCTGGCATGAATGCCGTCGCCGTGGATGTGACATTCGAATACGCCCATGCCGTTGTCGTCTTCCAGTGAGCGCAGGCCATGGATGGTCAGCTCGCTGCCGGGCGCAAAGGCTTCGACGTTGCACTCGAATTTGCGCGTGCCGAGGAGAAAGCCCAGCTCCGGCGGATTGCCTTTTTGCCGGGCGTGGCAACCGGCGAAAGCGGCGACGCTCTGCGCCATCAGCTCGACGCCGACCCACGCCGGCAGGCTGCCGTCGGGCAGGTTGAACAGGCCGTCGGGCTTGACCGTGAGGCGAGTGAAAATCTGCTCATCGTCGAAGCGCTCGATGGCGTCGATCAGGATCATGTCGCCGGCATGCGGCAGCAGTTCGGCGAGCGGCCAGTGGCTCATGGTGCGTCTCCGATAATCAGGCTGACGTTGTTGCCGCCGAAGGCAAACGAGTTGCTCATCAGGTAGCGCGGTGCAATGGACGTCAGGCGTTCGCTCGCGGTCACCCAGTTGAGCGGCGGCAGCGCGGGATCGGCCTGGCCATCCCAGATGTGCGGCGGCAACGCCTGTGCAGGGTTTTCGGCACTCAGGCTCAACCAGCAGAACGCCGCTTCCAACGCGCCGGCCGCGCCGAGGGTGTGACCGGTCAGCGGTTTGGTCGACGAGCAGGCGACGCCTTCGGGAAACAGCGCCGCGACCGCCAGACTTTCCATCGCGTCGTTGTGCGCAGTGGCGGTGCCGTGCAGGTTCAGGTAGTCGATTTGCGCGGCTTGCAGACCAGCGCGGCCAAGCGCTTTCTGCATCGCTTGCAGGGCGCCGCGGCCGCTCGGCTCCGGCGCGGAAATATGGTGCGCATCCGAGCTGGCGCCCGTCCCCAGCAGGGCGATTCCGGGGCCTTCGCCGCGCTGTTTGCTCATCACGAACAGTACCGCTGCCTCGCCGATATTGATGCCGTTGCGGTTGACGGAAAACGGATTGCAGCGCTCGTCGGAAACGGCTTCCAGCGAAGAGAAACCGTTCAGCGTGAGCTTGCACAGACTGTCGACGCCGCCACACAGCACCGCATCGCACAGGCCCAGATCGAGCAGGCGCTGGGCGCTCATTAAAGCGCGGGCGCTGGAAGTGCAGGCGGTGGAAATCACGTAGGCCGGGCCGCTCAGTTGCAGCCATTCGGCGAGGAAATTCGCCGGGGCGCCGAGTTCCTGCTGGCGATAGTCGTACTCGGGAGGAAATTGCTGTTCGCGAATGTAATGCGCAAGACCCCGGCTGGCCTCGTCGATGCCCGAGGTGCTGGTGCCTAGCACCACGCCTATGCGCTCGCGGCCGAAGGTCTGGATCGCACGATCGATGTCGTCTCGAATCTGCAGCGCTGCTTCCAGCAGCAGCTGATTGTTGCGGCTGCTGTGCTCGATCAGTTCGACCGGGATCGGCGCCAATTCACCGTGCACGCTGGCCACAGGCAGTTCACGTTCGGCGACCCAACCGGACTCGCGGCGCATGCCCGAACAGTCGCCGGCAAACAGATTGCGCGCGACTTCAGACTTGTCGCGGCCCAAAGCGCAGATCACGCCGAGGGCATTCAGGTAAGCGGTCATGGCGTCGATTCACCTAACTGGGAAACGCGATAGTGCGGGCCTTGAGGCAGGTTCAATTCGAAGCTCAGCGGTTGTGAATAGCGGATGTTCCAGCGCGCCGGCAGTGAACGCTGATCGGTTGTTTGCCGGGCGTCGGGATAGTTGCGCAGCAGCTCGGAGGACGGCGTCAGGCCGAACAGCAATGCGGCGAACAACTCTCGCGCCTCGGGATTGGGCGGCAGCAGACCATCGGCCTGCCAATGCCCGTCGATCAGTTGCTGACGCGCCTGGGGAATGCCCAGCGGATCCATCATCGACCAGCGCGTGCCGGCGCCTTCACGCTGGATCACCAGCAGCCAGTCCTGACGCTGCCCGGCCTGCTCGCGCTCGATGTGCAGTTGCAGCGGCAGGGGCAATGTCGGGTTGGCCGCTGGCAGCGGTGGCTGGCTGGTGCAGGCGCTGAGCAGCAGGGCTGACAAAACGATCACCATCCATGCAGCAAACCCTGTGGGAGCGAGCCTGCTCGCGAATGCAATCTGACATTCGCCACCTTTGCTGACTGATACACCGCTTTCGCGAGCAGGCTCGCTCTCACAGGGTTTCAGGTGTTCAGATCGATAGCCGTACATCAGACAGATTCCTGCAATGGCTTGCGCGCGACGACATTCACCAGCGTTTCTTCACGCTCACCGAATGGCTTGGGCTTGCTCAACCCCAACCTCTCCAGCAATCCAAAATCCTTCGACCGGCTCCACCACAGATACGGATAGGACACATTGCGCTCGGCAAACTCGAAACCCTGCTCGCGGATCATCTGCAGATAGCCGGCGGCGCTCTTCTGTACGTGCATCGGATGGCGGAACAGCCAGCGAATCACCCAGGTATCAATGTAAGCCTCGGTGGACTCGGCGAACAGCAGATAGCCGCCCGGTTTCAGCACGCGGTAGAACTCGGCCAAGGCCTTTTCCTGCTCGACCAGATGATGGAAGGTCTGGTGGCAGAACAGCAGGTCGACGCTGGCGTCGGCGACGTTGAGCGTGGCGCAATCGCTGCCGATCAACTCGACTGGCATGCCCAGGCGCGTGGCCTCTTCGGCGCTGAGTTGCAGGCTGTGCGGGTCGGCGTCGACGCCGATCAGGCGCTGCGGGGCGAAGGTCTGGCGCAGGTGGCCGAAGGACTTGCCCTGTCCGCAACCGGCGTCCAGCAGCACCGGGTGTTCCGGCAGTGCTTCACTGAACAATCCACGCAGATCATTGATCGCCACCCGCAACACATGGTGCTGCCAGGTATGGCTGCGCAGGAACCAGAAACCGAAGCGGGTTTCCTCGACGTAGCTGTCGCTCAGGTAATTCATGGGGTGTCCTGCGCGCAGAGTTGAGAAATCATCTTCAGCCGGCGCCGCGCCTCGCTGACGAACGGGTTGCGCTCGTCCCAGGCATAACCGGCGAGGATCGAGCAGATCATCCGGCGAATCTCCGCCTGGCTGTCCTCATAGAAAATCACGTCCTGGAAGGTGCCGGCGTACCAGCCTTCGACGTAGCAGCGGAAGGTGTCGACGCCGCGTTTCAACGGCTCGGCAAATTCGCTTTGCCAGTCGACCGTTTCACCCTGCAACTGACGGTGCAGCACGCCGGCAGCCATGCTCGCCGATCGCATGGCGATGGTCACGCCGGAGGAGAACACCGGATCGAGGAATTCTGCGGCGTTGCCCAACAGCGCGAAGCCCGGGCCATGCAGGGTTTTCACATTGGCTGCGTAGCCGCCGAGGGTGCGCGCCGGGGTGTCCCAGACCGCGTTGTTCAGAACCCCGGCGAGGCTTGGCGTCTCGGCGATGAAGCTGCGCAGGCAGACATCGAGGTCGCTGTCGCGGCCCCGGAAATGTTCCTCAGCCGCGACCACGCCCACCGAGCAGCGGCCGTTGCTGAACGGGATGGTCCAGAACCACACATCGCGATGCTCAGGATGGGTGGTGACGAGGATTTTTTCGCGGTCGAACGCCGGATTGTCGATGTGATCTTCAACATGGGTGAACACCGCCTGACGCACCGGGAAATTCGAAGGTGCTTCGAGGTCGAGCAAGCGCGACAGTACGCGGCCGTAGCCGCTGGCGTCCAGGACGAAATCGGCTTCGACGCGGTACTCGCTGCCGTCTTCGCGACGCACATCAAGGAATGGTTTCGCCTGATCGAAATCGACGCTGACGATCGCATCGCCATAGCGGATTTCCGCGCCTTGCAGTGCCGCCTGATCGGCCAGCAACTTGTCGAAATCGGCGCGCTGCACCTGGAACGTGGTCGGCTTGCCGGCGGTGAAGGTGTCGCCAAAATCGAAAGCGCTGTAGCGCTCGCCCCAGGCAAACGCTGCGCCGGTCTTGCGCTGGAAACCGGCGACGTTGACGGCGTCGAGCATGCCGGCTTCTTCGACGAAATCCAGGCAGTGGCTGAGCAGGCTTTCGCCGATGGAGAAGCGCGGGAAGTGCTGGCGCTCGAGCACCAGCACATCGTGGCCCTTGCGTTTGAGCAGGGCGGCGGCGATAGCGCCGGACGGGCCGGCACCGATGATCACGACCTGACGGGATTCCATTTCAACGATTGGCACGTGAGCTCCGGGGCAGAGGACTGTTCAGATTCAAGGGCGCGCGATGCAGGCCGATCAGGGCCGGCAGCAGCGTCGCGATCAGGCCCATCAGCATCAACGCGAAATACAGCGCCGGGGTGATGAGCTGTTGCTGCAACAACAGATTGAGAAAGACGATTTCGCTCAGGCCGCGAATGTTCAGCAGTACGCTTTCGCGCCAGCGGCTGGCGCCAGCGAACGAGGCGCCCGCCCAACCGAGGCCGAGCCAGTTGCCCAGCAGTTTACTGGCAATCGGCAACAGCAGCAGCGCCGCCCACTGCCCGGCGTCTAGGCTGGCGAGGGCGCTGTGCACGTCGATCTGGACGATGCCGAAGGTGAGGATCAGCGGGATCGCGATCCACGTCTGCAAGCGGCTCATCCAGCGTGCCGGCAACGGCAGCACCAACGGCACTTTCAGCAGCGCCATGCACAGCAGATAGCCGATGCCGAAAATCAGCGCGTTGAGTTTGTAATGCTCGGCCATCACCAGCAACGCGAAGAAGCCGAGGCTGTAGGTCAGCGGGCGACGCACGCGCAGCAGGTGCAAAAGCAGCGGCACGCCGGCCATGGCTACAGGCAGCAACAGGCTGCTCAAGTGCAGACTGCCTTGGGCGAGGCCGAACAGCGTCCAGCAGGTCAGATCGATAAGGATCGCGGTTTGCACCAGACGCCGGGTGGCAGCGGGCGGGTAATCGATGTGGCGCAAATACAGGTACAACACCGGGATCGCCGTTATGGCGAAGACCAGTCCGATGGCCAGTGCGTTGAGCCACGGCTGCGACGGCAGCAACCAATACGCGACCGCCAACCCGCAAGCGAACGGCACAGCGAAACTCGGCACAGCGATTTTTACGCTCTGGCGATCCAGACGCAGATCGATGACATCGCTGAGAATGTGCCCGAGCAGCAAGGCGAAACTCAGGCTGTAGAGGTTTTTCAGCCAGTCCGGAGCTATCAGTTGTGCGCCGCTGAGCTGCCAGCCCGGTTCGATCCAGAAGTACATCAGCAACGGCAAGCCGAAGCTCGCCAGCAGCAACTGACTGACGATCGGAATCAGGCCGAAGTGACGGCCGACCCGGGTCGCCAGGGCAAACAGCGCCAAGGCCAGCAACCAGAAGCCGAAGACCATCATGCCGCTGGCTCCGCAACCGGTTCATGGCGCCCGGCCCACGGTGCGAGCATGAAGCTGAACGCCAGACCGAGGCTTACCGACAGGCCGAAATTGCTCACCGCCGGCGTACTGGAAACCGCCAGCAGGCCGAACGACAGCCACGTCGTCACTGCTGCGAGCAAGGTGCCGAGAAGGCTCACCGCCGCGCCGCCGACCTGCTCACGCATGAGGATTGCGTAATCGACGCTGATCGCCGTCACCAGCAACAGGCCGAACACGCTGAACAGGGTCAGTGGCTGACCGAGCCAGCCAAGGCTGGCCAGACTGCACAGCGCCGCCAGCAGTGGCAGGGCGACGATGCGCAGTGCGCCAGTCAGGCCGAACGGCAGCATCAGCACCAGCACGATCAACACGCAGGAGGCCAGTTTCAGTTCGGCGGCGCTGATCTGCGTGGCGGCAAACACCTTGTTCAGGTCACCGAGGCGATCGACCAGCACCACCCCCGGCAAATCGAGCGCCTGCACGCGCAACAACGACGGATTGTTCAAGCCCTGCAGGCTGGTGATTGCTGCGACGCCGTCTTCAGTCGGGCCAAGCCACAGTGTCCGATACGGCTCACCGAGCGGGCCGGCCAGCGCGGCGTCGATATCTTCGGCGGGCAGGGTCTGCAATTGCTGCAATTCGTTTTGCAACGCCGTCACTGGCACACCGAGATCGAGCAGCGGTTGCCAGAATGACGGCAGCTTGTTCAGTGATTCGCGCACTTGCTGTTGCTGGCTCGGCGCGCTGACCAGTTGATCGAGGGCCAGATAGCCTTGCAGTTTGTCGAGGTTGACCAGTTGCTGCAGCCGTTCGCTCAGCGCTGCCTGGCGCTCAAGCAATTGCTCCTGATTGGCCGCGCGGATCAGGAAGAACTGGCTGGTCGGTTGATACCCGGTGATGCGCGCGATGGTCTGCGCTTCGTCGGTCAGATGCTGCGGCGCGCCGACCCATTGGCGGATATCGTTTTTGCTCTGCAACTGCATCAGACCGCCGACGCAGAAGGCGATCAGCAGGGCCAGCAGCGCGGGCGTGCCAATGCAACCGAGCAGCGCCTCACGCAGATGAATCAGGCGTTCGGCCAGGCGCAGCGGCCATTGCGCCGGGCGCAGTTGAACATTTTTCAGCAGCGCCGGCAGCAGGCAGACCGCAGAAAGATAGGCACCGAGCAAGCCGGCGGCGGAGAACACGGCTATCTGCGTCAATGCCGGGAACGGGGTCCAGGCCAAGGCCAGATAACCGATGACGCTGGTGATCAGGCTCAGGGTCAGCCCCGGCAAGGTCAGGCGCAGGGCCTGCCAGCTGCGCCAGGGCTTGAGACTCCAGCTCTTGGACAGATAGTGCAGCGGGTAATCGACGGCAACGCCGATCAGGCTCGAACCGAGCACCAGCGTCATCACATGCATGTGACCGAACAGCGCCACGCAGGCCACCGCGCCGAACAGCATGCCGACCAGCACCGGCACAAACGCCAGCAGCACGCCCCAGCGGCGAAACGCCAACAGCAGCAACAGCAGAATGCCGACCGTCGCGCCACCGCCGACCCAGGTCATTTCGCGGGTGGCTTGTTGTTGGCCATTAGCCGCATACAGCAGGCCACTGGCGGCGAGCAACTGCACGTCGCCTTTCGCCGCCAGTTCGCGGCTGTGCTTGAGCAGCTCTGCCACTTGCAGCGGCAGGTTCATGTCGAAGGCGTTGCCGGTGGTGCGCGCACGCAGCATCACCCAGCTCTTGCCGTCGGCGTCGGCGACCAATGCGCCGCTGCCGATGTCCAGTTGCACCGCGCCGTGTTTCGGCTGGCTGTTCTGGATGCGTCCGGTCAGGCCCAGCCAATCGTCCTGGCTCGGCACCAGGGTGAAGCCGTTGAACGGATCGAACAGCGCCTGCACCCGCTGCTGAATGAAAACCTCGGGATGTTCGCTGAGCAGCTGCCGATCATCCGCCGAGAGCATCGCCAAACGCCCTTGCAGCAATTGCTTGCGCAGCGCCGGCAAGTCGGCTTGCAGGTTCCACTGCACGGTTTCGAACAGACCGCTGGCCTGCCATTGTTCGCCCAGTTGCTGGGCCATGGTCAGTGCTCGCTGGCGATCGGCGTGGCCGACCAGCACCAGCATTTCGCGATTGAGCGGTTCTTGCATGCGCTGCTCGGCGCGCAATTCCAGCGCGTCGGGATTGGTCCCGGGCACCAGCTCCATGAGATTGGCCGACAGCGGCGCACCGTCGCGCCACTGCCAGGCAGCCAGCGCGACGACGGCCAGCAGCAGGCTCAGAAACAGCCAGGGCAGCTTGCGTTCACTCAGCAAAGTCATGTTGCTCCGCTTCGCTCAAGGGTTGCTCGGCCGTGCTGTCCTGCATGCGCAGCAACGTGCTGTCGCCTTGGGTTTCCAGCAATTCGATGCTTTGCACCAGAGCACCGCCGTCAATATTGATCTGCTTGAACACTTGCTTGAGCAGCACCGAACGCGGCGTCAGGGTCAGTTGCCACTGCTGCGCCGTGCCGCTCAGGGCCAGTTCAAAGTCCCGCTGCAAACCGCTGCTGTCACCTTGCAGCACGGCGAGGAACAAACGGTTCTGCTCGGCACCGGCGCTCTTGTTCGGCAGCAGTTGCCAGCCATTGGTGTCACGGCGGGCGATGCCATTGGCGGTGATGCGGTAATCCTGTTGCAGCGGGGTTTTCAACAGCCACAGCAGGCCATGATTTTTCGCGAGGACGAAGCTGCCCTTGCTGATCAGTGGCTGCGGCAGGGCGCGCAGGTGTTTTTCCTGAGTGAACTGGCCGTGGATAACATCCGGTTTCGCCAGTTGTTCACTGAGTTGTTGCAGGTCGAAGGCATTGGCCCATGACGACACGGCCAGCAGCGCCAACGCGCCAAGGCTTTTGAACAACACATTCATCGCAGCATCCTTTCCACGGCATCGGTGAAGACTTTTGGTGAGGCCAGTTGCATCTCGCGGCTGCTGACTTCCACAGCGACTTGCACAGAGCTTGCGCGGGTCAGGCGTTCGCCGGTCTGCAGGTCGGTGATCAGGTAATTGATCTTCAGACGGTTTTCCCACTCGATCAGGCTGGCGCGCACGTTCAGCCGTTGGCCGAACACTGCGCTGCGCACGTAGCGCAGTTGCAGGTCGATGATCGGCCAGGCGTAACCCGACTCGACCATGTGCGTGTAGTTGTGGCCGATCTTGTCCAGCAGCGCGCAGCGCGCCACTTCGAGGTATTTGACGTAATGGCCGTGCCAGACCACGTGCATGGTGTCGACGTCGAAAAACGGCACCAGAATCTCGGTATCGGCGTGAAGCACTCCGGCACTACGCATGCAGCCTCCAGTGTTGCGCGGCGATGCGTTGCAGGCACAGGCGCAGTTCGCCTTCCAGCGCGCGGTCTTCGATGACCGGCGGGAAGTCTTTGCCCAGCTCTTCGTGCATCGCCGCCAGTGCCGGCGGCAGCGGACGCGCATCGGGGGCTTGAGCGCGCAGCCACACGCCCTGATTGGCGGCGAGCAGGGTGGCGGCGGCGACCTGTTCGGTCAGCTCCAGCACGCGAATCGCATCACGGGCGGCGATGGTGCCCATGCTCACCTTGTCCTGGTTGTGGCATTCGGTGGAGCGCGAGAACACGCTGGCCGGCATGGTGTTTTTCAGCGCTTCGGCGGTCCAGGCGCTGGTGCCGATCTGCACGGCTTTGAAGCCGTGGTTGATCATCGCCCGATCGGCGGGGGCGCCGGAGAGGTTGCTCGGCAAGCCGTGGTTGTAGCGCTCGTCGACCAGCAACGCCAATTGCCGATCGAGCAGATCGGCGACGTTGGCCACGAGGTTTTTCAGGCTGTCCATGGCGAACGCAATGTGGCCACCGTAGAAGTGCCCACCATGCAGAACACGCTCGGCTTCGGCGTCGATGATCGGGTTGTCGTTGGCGCTGTTCAGCTCGGTTTCGATGAAGCTGCGCAGCCAGTTCAGGCTGTCGGCCAACACGCCGAGCACATGCGGCGCGCAACGCAGCGAGTAGCGATCCTGCAGACGATGCAGTGGGGCGGTTGGCGCGTCGATCGCCAGATCCTTGCGCAGCCACGCGGCGACCTGCATCTGCCCCGGATGCGGCTTGGCGGCGAACAGGCGTTCGTCGAAGTGCTCCGGATTGCCTTGCAGCGCGACGACGTTGAGCGCGGTGATGCGCGTGGCCAGTTGCAGCAGATAATCGGCGCGGGCGAAAGCGAGGCAGGCGAGGCCGGTCATCACCGCTGTGCCGTTCATCAGCGCCAGCGCCTCTTTCGGACGCAGCACCAGCGCTGTCCAGCCCAGCTCGCGATGCACGTCGGCAGCCTGACGACGTTCGCCACGGAACATCACTTCGCGCTCGCCGGACAGGGTTGCGGCGACATAGGACAGCGGCGTCAGATCGCCGCTGGCACCCACCGAACCCTCTTCGGGAATCAACGGCAGGATGTCGTATTCGAGAAACGCATGCAGACGCTCGAGCAGTTCGACGCGCACCCCGGAGACGCCGTGACACAACGACTGCAAACGCGCCGCCAGCACCGCGCGGGTTGCCTGCGCGTCGAGCAGTTTGCCCAGGCCGCAGCCGTGAAAAGTGTAGAGATGACGCGGCAGCGCCTCGACGTGATGCAGCGGCACCGCGACCACGCAGGAATCGCCGTAACCGGTGGTGACGCCGTAGATCACACCTTCCTTGTCCAGCAGCGAATCGAGAAACCGCGCGCCCTTGGCGATGCGCTCGCGATAGTCGGCATCAGCCTGCAACTGCACGGGCGCCTGACGGTTGGCCAGGGCCAGCACGTCTTCGATGCGCAAAGGGCGTTCGCCGAAGGTTACCGGCTCATGGGTTGGCGTCGTCATCGGTCTTCCAGAATGGGTAAAAGTTGAACCATTGCTGCGGGGCTTCGAGGCAATAGTGACTCAGGCGCTGCGCGTAGCGGGTGGCCCACTGATGAATGACCTGCTCGCGCTCGCGGCGTGTCCACACCACCGCGTCGGCGAACGGTTCGAGGGTCAGGCGATAGTGGCCGTCGGGTTGCTTGAGGCACATCAGCAGATTGACCGGGCACTTGAGCAGGCCGGCCAGCAACCACGGGCCTTGCGGAAATGGCGCCGGATGGCCGAGAAAATCCACCGTCACGCTGCGCCCGCCGTGCAGTGGCACGCGGTCACCGGCAATCGCCAGCCACTCGCCGCGTTCGAGCCGTTCGTGCAGTTGCAGCATGATCACCGGGTCGAGTTCGCTGACCTGGATCAGGCGCAGATTGGTCGCCCCGGCCTCGCCAAGCAAGCGGTTGAATTGTTCGGCGTGCTTTGTGTGCACCAACACGTTCATGGTGACCTTTTCGCCGATCTCCGCCAGCGCCCGGCACACTTCGAGATTGCCCAGATGCGCGCCGACCAGCAGTTGCCCGCGACTGCCGCGCAACTGCTTGCGCAGCAGCGCCGGGTCGATGATTTCGATCTGCTCGATGCTCAGCTTGCCATTCCACACGTCGAGCTTGTCGAGCAGCGAATCGGCAAAGGTCATGAACTGGCCGAACACCCGCCAGTGGCTCGGGCGCAGGTCGTCGCGCCGGCTCCACTCGGCCAGCCGCTGCTGGTACTGCCAGGCACTGCGCCGGGCGATCCGGCCGAAGAGGAAAAAATACAGGACGATGCCGTACAGCAACGGACTGAGCAGGCGGCGGCCGAGGACTTTGGCGGCGAACGCGGTAAATTTCATCAGCAGGAAGCTGCCCCGCTCTTCGCGGTCGGCCCAGTGCTTCTTGTCAGCTTCTTCGCTCATGGCTTCCACCGTCGCCAGAGGATCAGCGGCCAACGCAGCAACATGCCGAAGAACAGCCGCGTGTGCATGCTGGAAATCAGCGCGTTGTCGTGGAACAGGCGAAAGTGCGATACGCCGTCCAACGGGTAATGCACGCTGGTCTGCAGCCAGCGCATCGGCTGATTGCGCCAGGCCAGACGCACGAGAATGTCCGAGTCGAAATCCATGCGTTTGCCGACTTTCGCCGAGTCAATCACCGCCAGAGTCGGCGCCAGCGGATAAACACGGAAGCCGCACATCGAATCGCGAATCTGCAACGACAGGGTGTTGATCCACACCATCACGTGGGTCAGGTAGCGCGCGTACAAACGTCCTTTCGGCACGCTCTCGTCGAACAGCGGATAGCCGCAGATCATCGCCTCGGGATGGGCGCGGGATTCGCCGACGAAGCGCGCAACATCGTGCAAATCGTGCTGGCCATCGGCGTCGACCTGCAAGGCATGGCTGTAGCCCAGCCGCGAGGCTTCGCGCAGACCGGTCATCACCGCGCCGCCCTTGCCCTGATTGGCCGTCAGGCGCACCAGAAAAACCCTGTCGCGCTGGGCCAGGGTGTCGAGCACCCGCGCGCAGGACGGCTCGCTGGCATCGTCCACCAGAATGCATGGCAGGCCTTGTGCAAGCAGGGCATCGACCACGGTGGTGATCGCGGTTTCGTGGTTGTACACCGGGATTACGGCGCAGGGGTTATGCATGGGCAGGCCCCAGGAGAATGCGCCCGCTGGAACACGTCGCCGTGTCATTGCGATAAGCGAAATACAACTTGCCGCGCTCGGCATCGAAACGCAGATGCAGCTGGATTTCATCACCCGGGCGCACCAGTTGCTGGAATTTCAGCACTTCCATTCCGGCAAACGCGCCGTCCAGCTTCAGCAACTGCCGACCCAGATTCAGCGCCCATTCCACCTGCACCACCCCGGGCAAAACCGGTGCCTTGGGAAAGTGTCCGCTGAAGTAGGCCAGATCCGGCGGCACGCTGAGTTGCAGGCTCCACTCGCCGTCGCTTGCGCTCTGCTCCAGCACTTCGGGGGCTTTCGGCCGTGCGGCCAGCAGCAACGCTTCGACGTCGGCTTGCGCCAGTTTGCCTTGGCTGTTCAATGGCATTTGCCGCAGCAGGCGCCACCGTCGGGGCAGGGCGAGGGCTTCGCAATGTTGGCTCAGATGTTTGCGCAGGGTTTCGGTCAGACCACGGCGGCCATGCTCGCGCAGGGCGAACAGACCCGATTCGCTGAGCACCAGCAGCGCACCGAGCGAAGCGCGGTTTTCCTGGACCACACCGAGGCGCGCCTCGGCGACCCAGTCATGGGCTGCCAAGGCCTGCTCAAGCATCGGCAACGAGATGCGTTTTTCTTCCAGTTTGACGATGCGGTCGAGCCGACCCAGCAGTTCGAAGCGTCCATCGGCGGCAATGCGCGCAGCATCGGCGCTGTGTTCGACGTGGCCAACTGGCAGATACGGCGAGGCGATCAGCAGGGCGCCGTCGCTGTCCTGGCTCAGCTCGACGCCAGCGAACGGCTGCCAAAGAGACTCGCCCTGACGCCAGGCGATGCCGCCGGTTTCCGAGCTGCCGAGGATTTCCGTCGGCCATTGCTGCAAGCGCTGTTGCAGGCTTTGCGCCGCTTCCGGCGGCAACGCACCACCGGAGGAAAACACCCGGCGCACCGCGCTCAGGGCCGGCCAGTCGAGATTGTCGCCCATGCGCTTGAGCAGCGCCGGGCTGGCGACCCAGGCGAAGGCCGGGTATTCGCGGCTGGCGCGCTGCAAGTCTTCGGAAAAGGCCAGTTGCCGGCGCACGAACGGACGCCCGGCGCACAATGGCCACAACACGCGAAACAGCAGGCCATAGATGTGTTGCGTGGCGACACTGCCGATGATGCAGGCTTCACCGAGGTCTGCGCCCCACAACAGCTCCAGCGCTTCGACCTCGTTGGCCAATTGGCGCAGGGTCTTGTCGATGCGCTTGGGTTCGCCGCTGGAGCCGGAAGTGCACAGGCTCAGGCTGCATTGATCGAGATCCAGTTCTGCACCGGGCAGGCCGGGCTGAGTGAAGTCATTCAACCGGGCGTCGCCGGGTTGATCGGTCAGCCATAGATCAACTTGCTGCGACCAGCGCTGACGCGTCTGCGCTTGCAGATCCGCCGGCAGCAACACGCTGACGCCGGCACGCCAGGCACCGAGCTGGGCGATGGCGAGGTCGGCGGCATCTTCCAGATGCACGGCCAGCCTTTTCACGCCTCGGCTTTGCAGACCCGCGGCGACGCTCAAGGCCTGCGCTCGCAGTTGCGTGTGATCGAGTGCCGGCGCCTGGCAGATCGCCCGTGCCGGCAGTGCCTTGAGCAACAGCTGCTCAAGTTTTATCCAATTCATGTACGGCCTCTTACCCGTTGTCGTATCAGCCATTCAATGGCAAACATCAGGCCGATCAATCCGTAGGAGATCAGGCCGGTGTACAACATCCACCAATCCAGCGGCGCCCACAGGGTGAGGAGGGCGGCGCACAAACCGTTGCAGAAGAAAAACACGCTCCAGGCCAGCGTGACCTTGCGTGTGTAGCGAATGGCGACGTCCGGCAGCTCCGGCTCGCGCAAGCGCGCCAGACGCTCGACCATTGGCGGGCCGTATTTCAGGCTGGCGCCGAACAGCACCAGCATGAACGCGCTGATCAGCACCGGGTACCAGCGCAGCAGCTGCGGGCTATCGAACACCGCCAGCAGCAGGCAGAACACCATCGCCACGCACGCCATCCACAGGCTGCCGGGCTTGCGTTCGCCGGTCAGAGCGCGCGCCAGCCACAGGCTGCCCAGCAGCAGTGCAAATTGCCACGGGGCGAAATGCTCCATGCCGAAATACACCGCAAAGGGGTACAGCAGACCGGCCAGCAGCAGGCCCAGGCCGATCAGTCGGCTCATGCGGCCGGTTGAACCAGACGGAACACCGCCTCGACCACGTCACCGACGGTGCGCACCGATTTGAACTCTTCGGCGGCGATTTTCTTGCCGGTCTGGCGTTTGATGTGATCGATCAGGTCGACGGCGTCGATGCTGTCGATTTCCAGATCCTGATACAGATTGGCGTCCATGCTTACACGAGCCGGATCCAGTTCGAACAGCTCGACCAGGGCATCGCGCAGGGTGTTGAAGATATCGTCACGAGTTTGCATGGTCCGTTCTCAAGCTGCCTGTTTTGCCGTGACGAATGCCGCAAGGCTGGCCACGTTGGTGAAATGGTTGCGGGTGTCTTTGGCATCGGCGTCGATCTTGATGCCGTATTTTTTCTGGATCGCCAGGCCAAGTTCCAGCGCGTCCACGGAATCCAGGCCGAGGCCTTCGCCGAACAATGTCTGCTCGTCGCCGATGTCCTCGGGGCTGATGTCTTCGAGACCCAAGGCGTCGATGATCAGCAGTTTGATGTCACGCACCAGGCTAGGGCTGTTCAGTTCGCTCATCTGCGGCGAGCTCCTTAATGAAATAGTCATGCAAATAATCGTTGAGCTTGCGCGAGGCCTGCGGTGCGGGGCCTTGCGCGGCGAAGGTCTGTGGGTCTATATCGGCCCCCACGCGAAAACTGAAGTGCACGCGGCGATGGGGGATGCGATACCACGGCTCGGCTTTGGTCAGGGTGGTCGGGCTGACCTTGATGATCACCGGTGTAACGATTTTCGCACCGCGCAGGGCAATCGCCGCCGCCCCCCGATGAAAGGCCGGCGCCTGCCCCGGCTGGGTGCGCGTGCCTTCGGGGAAGATGATCAGAGTCTGGCCGTCCTGCAACGACTGCGCGGCGGCGTCGAGCATGTCCATGCTGCCGTCGTTGCTGATGTACTCGGTGCGGCGCAGCGGGCCACGGGTGAACGGGTTTTCCCAGAGGGTTTTCTTCACTACGCAATTGGCGTGGCGCACCAGGCCGATGAGAAACACCACATCGATCAGCGACGGGTGGTTGGCAATGATCATCTGCCCAGGCCGACCGAGGCGCTCGGCACCCTCGATGTCGTAGGTGAGCACGCCGGTGCGGGCCATGAAACGCACGAAAAACCAGAACAAGCGACTGACCGTACGCCGCGCGCGCAGGCGATGGACCAGCGCGTCACCGGGCAGACAGCCGAGCAGCGGAAATACCAGCAGGCGCAGACACAGCCCGCCGAGCCCGAACAAGGCGAAGCTCGCAGCAGTGGCCAGCAGGCGCCAATAGTAGGCGTCGCGGTGTTTGGCGGTCACGGGTTGCGATGCCAGGTCCATACACGATTTTTCCACGCATGTTGGCAGTCAGGTTGCTGGCCCAGCAGGGTTCGCAGCAGGTTGAGCGCGTGCGGCCAGTGTGCCTTGGACCGGGTTTCGGTGCTGCTGTTCAGGGTCAGCCGCCAGTCGGTGCCGGGCGTGAGCAATAAACCCAGTGCATAAGGGAAGGGCACGTCGTCGACCCACTGCGAATAGGCCTCGGGCGGTTGTTCTTCGGTGATCACCAGCAACACCGCTGGGGCGCCTTCTTCGAGCAGTGCGGCTGCTTCGAGCATGCCGTGTTCCAGACCGTCGCCAGCCGCCGCGAGGGCGGTCATTTCGCTGGTTTCACCGCGCATGATCGACCACAGGCCGATGATCGCGTTGTGCACCGAGAGGCTGAACTGCGTCGGCGACAAGGGCTGCTCGGTGGCCAGGTCGCGGAGGATTTCAAACGTGCGTGGGGTTTCCCCGTGCCGCGAGACGAACACCAGCGGCAGATTCTCCCGTCCGTCGGCCAGTGGCCAGCCAACGCTGAACGCCATCCGCGCCAGGCGGCTGAGGCGACGGCGTTGCATGGCCGGCAGAAACGACACATCGGGCGCGGCATCACTGCTCTGCAGCACGACCGGTTGTCGGCTCCAGGCCTGCCAGGCGTCCACGCTGTCGAGCCCCGGGGCCCACGCGCGCCATTGGGCGATGTTGAAGTTGATCACGGACATTCATCCCGCCCCTGCGGGCTTTCGTTGACGCGTTGAGTCGCCAGCGCCGCAGCAGGCTTGGCTTGGCGCAGGGCGCCGGGTGGCGCGCATTATCCCGGTGCGACGGGTGTGTAGCAAATGTTGGTTACATTTTGCCCAACAAAATGTACCGAGCGGTTCGCTGCATGGCTATCACTTGGCCATTATCCAGATTTGACGCGGCGTGTCTGTCAGGTGTCTCTGGGATGGCCGGCGGTTTTTTCCATGTCTGGGCGTCGATTTTTACACCTGACGGCGTAGTCCATGTCGGTGAAGGTAGCGAAGCGCGGTCACCGCCAACTACACTCGGTCATTCTTTGATACACGGAGGTTTGGTCATGCGGCGCGTGGTGTTCAATCAGAAAGGTGGCGTGGGCAAATCCAGCATCGCCTGCAATCTGGCGGCGGTCAGCGCCAGCGAGGGTTATCGCACGTTGTTGGTCGACCTCGATGCCCAGGCCAATTCCACCCAGTACCTGACCGGGCTCACCGGCGACGACATTCCTATGGGCATCGCCGATTTCTTCAAACAGACCCTGTCGTCCGGGCCGTTCTCGAAAAAGAATCAGGCGGACATCTACGAAACCCCGTTCGACAACCTGCACATCATTACCGCCACTGCCGAACTGGCCGACCTGCAGCCCAAGCTTGAGGCTAAACACAAGATCAACAAGCTGCGCAAGTTGTTGGACGAATTGTCCGAGGACTACGACCGGATTTATCTGGATACCCCGCCGGCACTGAACTTCTACGCGGTGTCGGCGCTGATTGCGGCGGATCGCGTGCTGATTCCCTTCGACTGCGACAGTTTCTCGCGTCAGGCCCTGTACGGGCTGATTGCCGAGATCGAAGAGTTGAAGGACGACCATAACGAAGGCCTGGAAGTGGAAGGCATCGTGGTCAATCAGTTTCAGGCCCGGGCCAGCCTGCCGCAGCAGATGCTCGATGAGTTGATCGCCGAAGGCTTGCCGGTGTTGCCGGTGTACCTGAGCAGTTCGGTGCGCATGCGCGAGTCGCACCAGGCCAGCATGCCGCTGATCCATCTCGATCCACGGCACAAGCTGACGCAGCAGTTTGTGGAACTGCACAACCTGCTGGAAGACCACTGATACCCCGACTCACACGCAAATCCTGTGGGAGCGAGCCTGCTCGCGAAGAGGCCGGCACATTCACCATCGGCGCTGAATGATCGACCGCCTTCGCGAGCAGGCTCGCTCCCACAGGGTGGTCTGTGTTGGGTCAGATGCCTTGGCTACGCAACCACGCCATCAACTGCGGCAATGGAAATGCACCGCTTTGCCGCGCCACTTCCCTGCCGTTTTTAAACAGAATCAGACTCGGAATCGAGCGAATCCCCAACTGCGCCGACAACTGCTGGTTCGCTTCGCTGTCGAGCTTGGCCAGCCGACACTTGCCCGCCAACTGCGCCGCAGCCTGTTCGAACACCGGCGCGAACGACTTGCACGGCCCGCACCAGTCCGCCCAGACATCCACCAGCAGCGGCAGATCGCCCTTGATCTGACTGGCGTAATCGCCTTGCTTGAGTTCGAAAGGCTTGCTCAGCAGTACCGCAGATTTGCAGCGTCCGCACTTGGGTTGATCGGCGAGACGCTCGGCTGGAATGCGGTTGACGCCGTTGCAGAAGGGGCAGGGGATGAGGAGTGGGGTGGTCATGATTGGTTCTCTGATAGGCAGTCTATAGAACTGATTTGGAGTCGATCTGCCAACTTATCAATGTCGCAACTGCTCACATTTTTCTCAAAACCGTTCCGGGATCGATGGCTAGTCTGAAGACCAATTCGGCGTTTTACGCTTGTCGTGAGGAGATCGCTTTGTCTGTATCTGCGTGCTACTTTTGTTGCACTAATCCAGGAATCGATGATTCCTCTGCATCAAATCGGAGCGACATAATGTCCGTAACTTCCAAGATACGCCGCCAAGGCGGCGCTGCCGTCATTACGATTCCGCCCACGCTTTTAAAGTTGTTGCATCTGGAGGTTGGCGCACAGCTAGAGCTGAATGTGGTCGATGGCGAACTGATTGCTCGTCCAGCCGTAGCCGCTACGCGTAAGCGTTATAGTTTGTCAGAGCTACTCGAAGGCGCAGAAGAATTGCAGAAACTTAACGCCCAGACTAGCGAGACTCTTGAAGGTGATTCTGTCGGCCGGGAACTGGGTTGATGGTGCGCCGACAGCCCCCTCAGCGGGGTGACGTTTACTGGATTGATCCAAACCCAGTGGCGGGGCGGGAGATGATGAACAGACATCGCTTTGTGGTGATTACGCCCAGAGAGATCAACGCATTGGGCGTGAGCATGACGGTGCCTGTTACTAGCGGTGGGAATTTCAGCCGGAATATGGGTTTGGCGGTCGCCATTACTGGCCACGAAACCAATGGTGTAGCGGTGTGTAATCAGGTTCGCAGTTTTGACATAGAACAACGGGTACGAAACGGCACGGCCAAATTCATCGAGCGACTGGATGATGTGACAATGTCTGACATCGTCGACCGTGTAATCAGTGCAATCGACCCGCTAAGCTGAAGCGCCTACGAAGAACAACTGATCTCCAAATGCTTGCCCCACTCCGGTGGCCGCTCGGCGTAACCCTCCATCCCCGGCTGCTCCTCAAACGGTTTGCTCAGCACCGCATGCAGCCGGCGCACTTCGGAATAATCGCCTTGCTCGGCCGCATCGATAGCTTTTTGCGCAAGGTAATTGCGCAGGATGTACAGCGGATTGACTGCATGCATTCGTGCGCGGCGTTGTGCCTGATCGGCGCTGCCGTCGCGGGCCACCCGGGCGATGTAGCGTTCGCCCCAGGCATCGAAACCCTTGATATCGACGAAGTCATCGCGCAGGCGAGCGATGGCCTGTTCGGCTGACTTTTCACCGAGGCGGCGGAAGAACAGCGTGTAGTCGACGCCGCTGTTCTGCATCAGTTGCAGCAGGTTTTCCAGCAGTTGCTGATCGTCATCCTCGGCAGTGGTGAAGCCGAAGCGGCGGCGCATCAGGTCGAGGTAGTGCGCCTGGAACAGCGGCAGGTACAAGCCGAGGGTTTCCCGCAGGGCTTCGACGCTGATGAATGGCGTCAGTGCCTGGGCGAGGGCGCTGAGGTTCCACTGCCCCACCGGCACCTGATTGCTGAACGAGTAGCGGCCCTGATCGTCGGAGTGGTTGCAGATGAAATGCGCGTCGAAGTCATCGAGGAAGGCGAACGGGCCGAAGTCGAAGGTGATGCCGAGGATCGACATGTTGTCGGTGTTCATCACGCCGTGGCAGAAGCCATAAGCCTGCCACTTGGCGATCAGCTCGGCGTTGCGCTCGACGATCTCGCGGAACATCGCCAGATACGGTTCCGGTTGTTCCAGGCATTCGGGAAAGTGCATCGCCAGCACATGCTCACCAAGTTGCTTCTGCTGCTCGGGGCGCTTGGTGTAGTAGAAATATTCGAAGTGGCCGAAGCGGATATGGCTCGGTGCCAGACGCAGCACCATTGCCGCGCGTTCCTGTTTTTCCCGCCAGACCGGCGTATCGGAGCCGATCACGCAGGCGGCGCGCGAAGATGGAATGTTCAGCGCAAACAACGCCTCGGAGGCGAGAAATTCGCGAATCGATGAGCGCAGCACCGCGCGACCATCGCCCATGCGCGAAAAGGGCGTTTGCCCGGCGCCCTTGAGGTGCAGGTCCCAGTGCTCACCAGCGTTGTTGTAGACCTCGCCCAGCAGCAGACCGCGACCGTCACCCAGTTGCGGGGTGTAGCCGCCGAACTGATGCCCGGAATACACCATCGCCCGTGGTTCGGCGTCGGCCCACAGCTTGTGGCCACCGAACAGTTGCGCGAATTCTTCGGTTTCAGCGCTGGCCGGATCAAGATCCAACAGAGCCAGGGCGGCCGGACTGGCGACCACCAGGCGCGGATTGTCGATCGGCTCGGGCAGCACGTGCGCGGAGAACGCGTCGCCCAGGCGGGCGAAGCGATTGTCGAAAGTCAGTTCGTCGAGGGCTTTCACGGGCCGGCTCCAGCAGAATGTCCGAGCATTCTGCTGGGACCATGTCGGTTAGTCGAGTTTGCTCGGTGGCGGTTCCGGCAACGGTTTCTGCCCGTCGACGATCGGCACGATGGTTTTGTTCTCGGGTTCCACAGGCACCATCTTGTATTCCTGGCCGTGCAGGTTCTTCAGATAAACCTCCATCTGCCGGAACGAGATATTGATGTGCTGCTTCTTGAACTCGCGATTGATGAAGCGGTTGACCTCATCCAGCACCGGGTTGCGGTCACCGAGATCGCGCACATGCATGCGCAGTTCGTGGTCGAGGGTGCTTTCGCCGAAGTTGAGGAAGTACACGTGTGGCTCCGGTTCTTTGAGCACACGCGGGTTCTCCCGGGCCGCTTTGAGCAGCAGTTCCTTGACCAGGTCCAGATCCGAACCGTAATCGACGCCGAGTTTCAGCGTGACGCGGGTAATGGTGTCGGTCAGCGACCAGTTGATCAGTTGCCCGGTGATGAACGTTTTGTTCGGGACAATGATGTCCTTGCGGTCAAAATCCGTGATGGTCGTGGCGCGGATGCGGATCTTGCTCACGGTGCCCGAGAGGTTGCCGATGGTGATGGTGTCGCCGATTCGCACCGGGCGTTCGAAGAGGATCATGATGCCGGAGATGAAGTTGGCGAAGATCTCCTGCATACCGAAACCGAGGCCCACCGACAGCGCCGCCACCAGCCACTGCAACTTGTCCCAACTGACGCCGAGGGTCGACAGGGTGGTGACGAAACCGACTCCGGCAATCACGTAGGACAGCAGCGTGGTTGTCGCATAAGCGCTGCCCTGGGCCAGGTTGAGCTTGGACAGTACGAACACTTCGAGCAGACCGGGCAAGTTGCGCGCCAGCGCGAAGGTGATGCCGATGATGATCAGCGCGCCGAGCATGTCGCCGATGCTGATCGGCACCATGCTCATGTTGGCGCCGGTGCCGCTGGTGTATTCGTAGAGGGTGATGTTGTCCAGATACGAGAACACCGAAATCAGGTCCGACCAGACCCAGTACAGCGCCGCGATGAAACCACCGAGCAGGGCCAGGCGGATCAGGCGCAGGGACTGTTCGTTGACCTTTTCGATGTCCAGGGTCGGCTCTTCGATCACCGCTTCGCCGTCGCCGGCCTCTTTTGCCGCCTGCCGTTTGGCCAGCGCGCGCTGGTAAGCCAGACGCCGCGCGGCAACGCTCAGACCACGCACGAAGGTGGCCTCGATCACCAGCCAGAACATCAGCAGGTACAGGGTATTGATCAAGCGGTCGCTGAGTTTCAGCGCGGTGTAGTAGTAGCCGAAGCACACCGCGACAAACAGGGCGATCGGCAGCAGGGTGAACATCACCCCGACTGCCTTGCGGAACAGTGAAGCATTCTGGTGCGTCGGGCTGCTGATCAGCAGGCGACTGAGCAGCCATGCCATCAAGGCGTAGCAGGTCAGCACTACCGGCATGCCGAGCACGTCATCGGCCAGCGCCGCCGGTTGCAATTCGGCGACTGCTACCACGGCCACCAGCGCCATGACCACAAGGCCCAATCGACGCACCCAGCCCTGAAGGAACTCGACCTGCGGCTTCTCCCAGCGGAAGTGCAATTCCGCCACGCCACCCGGCGCAAGAATCCGGTACGCGGTGTAGAACACCAGCCAGGCCTGGCCCATCTGCAACAGCGCCGCGCCCATGTTGGCGTTCTGCCCGCGCGCGTCGATCTGCAGGGCCAGGCCGCACAGCGCCAGACCCAGCGCCACCGGCATCGCCAGCAGAATATTGATCAGGATCGCCTGCGGCGTATGCCATTGGCTGTCGCGCTTGAAGTGGCCGATGTCCTGGTGAACCTTGTTGAGGCGTCCGTACAGCGCCTTGCGGCGCCACAACAGGGCGCCGATCAGCAGCGCCAATGGCAGGAACAGCAGCGGGCGCTGGGTCAGGCCGTCAGCCAGTTCGCTCAGGCTCGATGCCCACGGCAAGGTGTTGACCTGCCGCTCCAGGCGCTCGGGCACACCGCGCATCCATTCCACGTCCAGCGGCTTGTTGCTGGGGATCCAGAACATCTGTTCGTCGAGGGTCGCGCGCAGGCTTTGCGCGGTGCTCAGCAGTTGTTTCTGATTGAGCTGCAGGGTGATCGACTCATTGAGCATCGCGCTCAATTCGCGGTTCAGCCGCTCAAGCAGATCAGCGCGGGTGTTGGCCAGATCGAGCAGGCTTTTGCGCAGTTGCGGGGTGACCTGCTCTGGCGGCTGGGTGGCCAGCAGATTGTCGACATAGGTCGCCGGGTTGCTCAGCAGCTCTCGCTGCTGGCTGACATCGAACTGATACAGGCGAATATCGGCAATCTGATCGGCGAGGTCGCGGTCGACCTTCAGGTGCGGCAGCGCCTGCTTCTGTTTATAGAGAATTTTCGACAGCAGCAGGCTGCCCTTGAGCACGCTGATCTGCTCGTCCAGTGCCGAATCGCTCTGGGTCAGGGTGTCGAGTTGCTGTTTGGTCTGCAGGTTCTGCTGCGTGACTTCGTTGAGACGGTCGGTGCTCTTGAGCAAATAGTCGGAAAGCTTGAGATTGGTCGCGCTCTCGCTCGCCAGCAGGCTGCTGCCGCCGGCCTTCTGCGCTTCGATCGATTGCTGGGTAACGGTTTCCTGCGACTGCGCCAGACGCTTCTGGTTGATCAGGGTTTGCAGTTCCTGGATCTCGCGGTCGAGGCGGTCGGATTTCTCCGAAAGCAAGTCGTGCTGGGCATTGCCGAGATCCTGCAACTGGGTGTTGCCGGCCAGTTCCTGGCGGCGCAGTGGAATCAGTGCATTGAGTGCGGCGAGTTCGGCGTTCAACTGGTCGCGCTGTTCGGCGGTGACCGTTTTGCCCGTGTCCTTGCCGGATTTGAGGATGGTGTTGATCTGCTGGATGCGCGTCTGGCTGGCGGAAATTTCCGCCTGAGCGCGCTCGGGGCGAGTCTGGGCGGTGATGATCAGGCTGTTGGCGTCGGCCAGGGCTTTTTGCAGATCGCTCTGCTGGGTCGAGCGATCGGTAAGGATCTGCTCCAGTTGCTGAATCGACTCCTTCGGAAAACGCTGCGCGACCGGCACTGGCGCGGTGGCCTTGAGGCGGCTGAGTTCGCGGGTGTTTTCAATCGTCTGCTTCGGCGCGTTGGCCAACTGACGCTTGAGATCGATCAGTTTCTGCTCGTAATCACGCTGGTTGTTCAGCTGATTGAGGGTGTTCTGCAGGACGGTCTGCAGGGTCTTCTTGTCGGCGTCCGGCAGCTTGCTGTCGGCCAGCTTGTCGAGGCTGGCCTGCACGGCATCGCTGGACGGTGGTTCGGCAGCATGCAGCGGGCCGACGACAAGACTGAGGCCCAGCAGGGCCGCGGCGAAAAAGGAGCGCAGGGTAGGCATAGAGACCGGTCAAGCAAGTGAGAGTGGGAGCAGTTTAGAGGAAGAGTCCGGGGCCCGGGCGACTTCCTTCGGGGAATCTGACGCCCACTTTGCCGATCTTGTTCCCGTCCATGACCGCCACCGTCCAGTGGGTGTTGTTCCACTCCACCTGGTCGCCGACGATGGGAGCACCCCCGACTTTTTGCGCGATGAACGCGCCCAGAGTCATGTCCGGATCGATGCCTTCGGCCGGCAAGCCATACAGCGCTGCAACCGCTTTAAGCTGGGCGTCTCCTTCGAGCACGAAGTCGCCGAAGAAACGCAGATCGAGGCCGCGTTGCGGTGCCTGGCTGAACAGTTTGCCGAGGGCCGGCAAGTTGTGTTCATGGCCAATAACACACAGCAAATCATCGACTTCCAGCACCGTACTACCCGACGGATGGAGCAGTTGCTGGCCACGAAACAGCGCCGCGATGCGTGTGCCTTCGGGCATTTTCAGCTCACGCAGGGGCGAACCGATGCACCATTTCTCCGCGCCGAGCTTGTAAACGAACAGTTCCCACTCGCTGGTCACGTGCACTTCCAGTGCCGCCCGGGAAATCGGCGCGGGTTCCGGCGGCACCGTCACCTTGAGCAGCTTGGCCACCCACGGCAGGCTCGTGCCCTGCACCAGCAGCGACACCAACACGATGAAGAACGCGAGATTGAAGTAGAGCTGCGCTTGCGGCAGCCCGGCCATCAGCGGGAATACCGCGAGAATGATCGGCACCGCGCCGCGCAGGCCGACCCAGGAAATAAAGGCTTTTTCACGACCGTGGAAGGCCTTGAACGGCAGCAGGCCGACCATCACCGACAGCGGCCGCGCGAACAGAATCATCCACAGCGCCAGACCGAGGGCGGGCAGGGCGATCGGCAGCAGATCGTGGGGCGTGACCAGCAGGCCCAGCACCAGGAACATGCCGATCTGCGCCAGCCAGGCCATGCCGTCGAGCATATGCAGAATGCCGTGGCGGCTGCGCACCGGGCGGTTGCCGATCACCAGACCGCACAGATAGACAGCGAGGAATCCGCTGCCATGCAAGGCGTTGGTCAGCGCGAACACCACCAGACCGCCGGCGATAATCAGAATCGGATAGAGCCCGGCGGCGAGATTGATGCGGTTGACCAGTTGCCGCATCACCCAACCGCCGCCCAGACCGATCACGCCACCGATGCCGAACTCGCGGATCAGGTGGGTCAGCAGGCTCCAGTGCAGGCCGGTTTCGCCGCTGGCGAGCATGTCGATCAGGGTCACGGTGAGGAACACCGCCATCGGGTCGTTGCTGCCGGATTCGATTTCCAGACTGGCGCTGACCCGTTCGTTAAGGCCTTTACCGCCGAGCAGCGAGAACACCGCAGCGGCGTCGGTCGAACCGACAATGGCGCCGATCAGCAGGCCCTGAATCAGATTGAGGTCGAACAGCCACGCCGCGGCCATCCCTGTCAGCCCGGTAGTAATCAACACCCCGACCGTGGCCAGCGACAGCGCCGGCCATAACGCCACGCGGAAACTCGAAACCCGCGTGCGCAAACCGCCGTCGAGCAGGATCACTGCCAGGGCGAGGTTGCCGACCAGATAGGCCGTCGGGTAGTTATCGAAAATAATCCCGCCACCATCGACCCCGGCGGCCATGCCGACCGCGAGAATGATGACCAGAATCGGAATGCCGAGACGTGAAGACAGCGAGCTGACAAGAATGCTTGCGCCTACCAGCAACGCGCCGATCAAGAACAGGCTGTTGATGGTCGTCGCATTCAAAGGCAGTACTCCAGAAGCGTAAAGACGAGGCACAAACTGACCATGCAGTCTGCGTGCCAGCGATTCTAACCTGTTGAAATGTGATGCTGTCAAAAAGGATTTCAGGGGGGCATCGGAATTCGAGTTCGACACGGCATTGCTGCCCCTCACCCTAGCCCTCTCCCGGAGGAGAGGGGACTGATCGGAGTGAATGTGCCTGCTGCTGCGCCCTGAACTACCGAGTCGAACGGGCATTTCGAAAGCCCCCCGATCTGCTCCCTTCCCCCTCGCCCCCTTGGGGGAGAGGGCTGGGGTGAGGGGGTCGCTTTTGATCTTGCTTTCGGTTACAGGCTGAACCGCCCAACCATATTGTTCAGATCCAGCGCCAACCGCGACAGCTCATTGCTCGCCGCGCTGGTCTGATTGGCGCCGGTCGCCGACTGGACCGACAGATCGCGGATGTTGACCAGATTGCGATCAACTTCCCGCGCCACCTGCGCCTGCTCTTCGGCAGCGCTGGCGATGACCAGGTTGCGCTCGTTGATTTCGACGATGGCGCTGTTGATGGTGTCCAGCGACATCCCGGCGCCACGGGCGATGTTCAGCGTCGACTCGGCGCGCTCGGTGCTGTTGCGCATCGAATCCACGGCGTGTTCGGTGCCGCTCTGGATGCTGCCGATCATGCGTTCGATTTCGCTGGTCGACTGCTGGGTGCGATGGGCCAGTGCGCGCACTTCGTCCGCCACCACGGCAAAACCACGACCGGCCTCACCGGCACGGGCTGCTTCGATCGCTGCGTTCAATGCCAGCAGGTTGGTCTGGTCGGCCAGGCCACGGATTACGTCGAGCACTTTGCCGATGTCGCGGGACTCATTGGCCAGGTCGCCGATCAGCGAAGCAGTGCTCTGCACATCGGCGCTCATGCGTTCGATGGCGCTGACGGTTTCCTGCACCAGATCCCGGCCGTCGCCCGCCGAAGTGGTGGCGTTTTTCGAGGCTTCCGAAGTGCTCACCGCGTTGCGCGCGACTTCTTCGACAGCGCTGGTCATCTCATTGACCGCAGTGGCCGCCTGCTCGATTTCGTTGTTCTGCTGGGTCAGGCCGCGAGCGCTTTCGTCGGTGACGCTGTTCAGCTCTTCCGCGGCAGACGCCAGTTGCGTGGCCGAACCGGAGATGCGCTGCAGGGTGTCGCGCAGCTTCGCTTGCATCTTCGCCATCGCCGCCAGCAGGCGCCCGGCTTCATCTTCGCCATCGACATGGATCGGCTGGGTCAGGTTGCCTTCGGCGATGGTTTCCGCCGCCTCCAGTGCCTTGGAAATCGGCTTGGTAATGCTCACGGTCAGCAACCAGGCGAACAGCAGGGTCAGGCCGCTGGCGATCACCAGCAAGGTCACCACCAGATTGAACGACAGCGAATACTGATCCTTTGCGCCCTGATCAGTCTCGGCAATCTGCTGGGTGTTGATCTCCAGCAAGCGCGCCAGCGCGGTGTTCACCGCTTCCGAATTGCTCAGCAAATCGCTGTTGAGCATCTGCCGCAACTCGTCGATCTGATTGTTGCGCGACAGGGTTTTCATGCGCTCTTCAAGCTGACGGTACTGCGCCAGCAATTGCACGTATTGATCGTACGCCGCACGTTCCTGCGGGCCTTCGATCAGTGGCTCATACGCGCGTTGCGCATCCGCGATCTGGCGGTTGCGCATGTCGAACAGTTCGATGGTTTTCTGCTGCACGTCGGGTTCGCGGTTGATCAGCAGGCGGTAAGAGAGCACGCGCAGGCGCAGGGTCAGTTGGGTGAATTCGTCCAGAGCCTTGATCGACGGCACGCTGGCGGTAGCGATGTCTTCGCCGGCCGCGCGGATCTTGCTCATCTGGTTCAGCGCAAACACGCCGAGGATCAACATAAGGGCGCCGATCAGGGCGAAGCCGGTGAACGCCCGTGGGGCGATATTCATATTGCGAAGGGACATGGGCGGATACCGAAAAGGGCCGCATCCATGCGGGCTGAGACTGCTGTATGGGTGACTTATCGGTCATACGACTAAAGTCTTGAGGTGGTGTGCGTATTTGTCGCAGACACGCTTGAGCGACGAAGTGCAGGAACCAGATCGACCAATCACAGTCTTTTAAACTCGCGAGAAGCTTCGCCACCCAGGAAAATCAAGGCCTTGCGCCGGTTTAACCCTGGCATCCGTGGTGACTTTTCTTTATCGTACGCGCCCTTTGAAAAACGCTTGGAAGATCAAAATGTTGGAAGCATCCCTCAGCCAATTGGAACAGCTCGTCAGCGACCTCGTGCAACAGAACCAGACTCTGCTGCAGACCAACCAGACTCTGTCCACGGAACTGGCCCAAGCCAAGGATGAAAACGAAAGCCTGCAACTGAACCTGATGGAGCAGGAAGAAAAACACGGCGCCACCGCCGCGCGCATCCAGGCACTGGTTGATCGCGTCAATGCCGGTCCTGTCAGCGCATGAACCACGGCACAGCAGGGGTAAAAGTCATCTCCATTCTCGGCGAGGACTATTCGATCAAGGCACCGGCCGGGGAAGAACAGACCCTGCTGGACGCGGCGATGATGCTCAAGGCAGCGCTGGAAGACACCAAGCGCAAGTACCCGACGCTGATCGGCGACCGTTTGCTGGTGCTCGCAGCAATGAATCTGTGTTCACAGCAGATCGAAATGAAGAAACAGCACCAGGAAGAACTCGACCGTTATCAAGAGCAAGTCAGCGCCACGGTCGACACCATTGCCAAGACGATCAGTCAGGGTTGACTCGCTTTTCGCAGGGCCTCGGTACATTGAGGCGCTGAACATGCTGAGGTCTTGTTGTTATGAGGCTTGGAGTATTGGCTGCCAGTAGACTTTTGTTGTCCATTCTCCATCGGATTGCTTGATGAACTCTGAGTGAGAAACTCTATAGGTGGTATTTTCGATCGTCACTTCATCACCCTTGGAAAGCAGGTGGATATATTCTGTCGACGGAATTGGCTGAGCTGTGCTGTACGTCGTGCCTGCGAGGGTGGTGATCGTAATTTTGTAATGGATTACCGGGAAAACCATGACCTCGGTGAAGTGCCTTCGAATAATCATCGATTGAGAAGTCGAACTCCCGACAAAGTCGCCAATGAGCGCCGATTTAACAAACGTATCGTTGTCAGCCATTGCCTGAACAAAGTTCTCTCGTGGACCGGTGTCAGTCATGTTCTTTCTCCTGCTTTGGACGGCTTGGATCTGCGACGCGGATGCTTGTCACAGACGTGAAACCGTGAATCTAAGCCACCCGATGCAAGTTGTAACCTGTCAGACTTGACAGTGAATCCCTAGATATAACGGCCTGCTTCTTGCTAGTAAGGATACGGCTGTACCGAAGGTTGTGTTTTATTCTGATGCTCTTTGTATACAATCGGCACGGCTGTTGCAGTGGTTCAGGCTCTTATTCTTCGGGGGTGATCCATGCAGTGGTGGCGACGCAGTATTCAATGGCAGTTGATTCTCGGCATGGGCGCGGCCCTGCTGATCAGCATTGTGATCGTGGTTGGCATTTATACCCTGGTGGTCAACCGCCTCGCCCAGAGCTATCTGGTCGAGCAAGCGCTGCCGTCGAGCATCGAAGCGACGCGCAACGACATCGAGCGGATCCTCGTACAACCACTCACCGCCGCCAAAGACATCGCCAGCAACACCATGGTGCGCGACTGGCTGGCGACAGGCGAAGACAGCAGCAAAACCGCGCTCTTCGCGCAATATCTGGAAGGCATCCGCGCCGAACACAGAGCGTTCACCGCGCTGATCATCGGCACCGAATCCAATCACTACATCACCGAAAAAGGTCTGGATCGAACCCTCAGTCGTGCCAAACCGGCCGATGCCTGGTTCTATTCCTTTCTCGACAGCAATCAGCCGCGCACCCTCAATATCGACAACGACGGCGCCACCGGCGAACTGGCCTTGTTCATCGATCTGAAGGTCGAGCAGGCCGGCAAAGTCGTCGGTGTCGCCGGGCTTGGGCTGAGCATGAAAGAGCTGTCGGAGCTGATCCACAACTTCAGTTTCGGCGAGCGCGGCAAGGTCTATCTCGTGCGTTCCGACGGTCTGATTCAGGTCCATCCTGAGGCGCAGTTCAGCGGCAAACGCACCTTGACCGAGCAGATTGGTGCCAATGCGGCACAAGCGCTGATGGGGCACAAGGATGCGGTCAACAGCAGCTTCCAGCGCGACGGTGAAGACTTCCTCGCCTTCAGCCTGCCGTTGCGCGATCTCGGCTGGACGCTGGTGGCCGAAGTGCCGCAGTCGCAGATCTACGCCGAAGCACGCAAAGCGATGTGGATGAGTGGCGGCATCGGTCTGCTGGTGGCGCTGGTCTGCCTGGCGTTGGTGGTGTGGCTGGCCCAGGGGCTGGTGCGACCGATTCGACAAGTAACACGGGCGCTGGTGGCCATCGGTAGCGGTGGTGGAGATTTGACTCACCGGTTAGATTCCAGCCGTGCCGATGAGCTGGGCGACCTCGCGCGCGGCTTCAACCGTTTCCTCGACAGCCAGCGCGCAATGATCGGTGAAGTGCTGACCACCAGCGAGCGCTTGCGCACGGCCGTAGGGCAAGTGGCGACGGTGGTGGACAACACCGCCGAGCGTTCCGGCCGGCAGCAGGAAATGACCGACATGGTAGCCACTGCCGTCCACGAAATGGGCCTGACTGTGCAGGAGATCGCGCAAAACGCCGGCAACGCCGCGCTCGCCTCGCAAACTGCCCGTGATGAAGCGCTACAGGCGCGGGAAGTGGTCGGTGGCTCGATCCGTCATATCGAAAGCATGTCCGATGAAATCGGCGTGGCGGCGGGCGCAGTGGGTGAGCTGGCGCAGCAAGTGGCGTCGATCGATTCGGTACTGGCGGTGATTCGTGGCGTTTCCGAACAGACCAATCTGCTGGCACTCAACGCCGCCATAGAAGCCGCCCGTGCGGGTGACATGGGCCGTGGTTTCGCGGTGGTCGCCGATGAAGTGCGCACGCTCGCGCGCCGAACCCAGGCCTCGACCGACGAAATTCAACTGATGATAGGCAGCCTCAAGCAAGGTGCGGAGAACGCCGTGTCGTCGATGCGCACCGGTCAGGCTGCAACCGGCACCGGGGTTGAATCGAGCCAGCGCACCGGTGCGTCGTTGACGGCGATCACCGGTCAGGTCGAGCGCATCAGCGATATGAACCATCAGGTGGCGACGGCAACCGAAGAGCAGTCCGCGGTGACTGAAGAGATCAACCGCAACGTGCAGGGGATTTCCGATCTGGCACGGGCGACGGCGGGGGAGGTCAGGGCTTGTCGCGAAGACTGCCAGATGTTGCAGAAACTGGCGGATGATCTGGCGCGGCAGATGGGTGGGTTCAAGTTGAGCTAAAGGATCAAGATCAAAAGATCGCAGCCTTCGGCAGCTCCTACATTGGAATGCGTTTCCTGTAGGAGCTGCCGAAGGCTGCGATCTTTTGCTTTTAGAACCACGCGTCCCGCATCCCCAGACACGTATCATCCCGCGCCTCCAGCAAGTCCAGCTCATGCTGGCAACCCGGCACTTCCCATGTCAGGAAATACCGCGCCGCCTGCAACTTGCCCTTATAGAAGTCGACATCCGCCGAATTGCCTTTGGCCAGGCCTTCCTCGGCGCGGATCGCCTGCTCCAGCCAGCGCCAGCCGATCACTGCGTGGCCGAACACTTTCAGGTACAGCGCCGAGTTCGCCAGGCTGCTGTTGACCTTGCCTTGGGCCAGATCGGTGAGCAGGCCGATGGTCACGGTTTGCAAGCGGGCCACGAGTTTTTCCAGCGGTTCGCGCAGGGTGGTCAACGAATCGTATGCAGTGGCACGTTCGGCCGTGTTGGCGATCAATCGAATCAGCTGCTTGAGACCGGCGCCACCGTTCTGCGCCAGCTTGCGCCCGAGCAGATCCAGCGACTGGATGCCGTGGGTGCCTTCGTGGATCGGATTCAAGCGGTTGTCGCGGTAGTACTGCTCCACCGGGTATTCACGGGTGTAGCCGTGGCCGCCAAGAATCTGGATCGCCAGTTCGTTGGCCTTCAGGCAAAACTCCGAAGGCCAGGATTTGACGATCGGCGTCAGCAGGTCCAACAGTTCATGAGCCTGTTTGCGTTCGGCTTCGGTTTCCAGCGTGGTGGTGTCATCGAACAAACGCGCCGCATACAGGCCGAGGTCAAATGCACCTTCGACGTAGGATTTCTGCGTCAGCAACATGCGTCTGACGTCCGCGTGCTGAATGATCGCCACCGGCGCCGTGGTCGGATCCTTGCTGTCCGGCACCCGGCCCTGCGGTCGCTCACGCGCATATTCCAGCGAATACAGGTAACCGGCATAGCCGAGCATGACCGCGCCCATGCCGACGCCGATTCGCGCTTCGTTCATCATCTGGAACATGTAGCTCAAACCATGGTGCGGTTTGCCCACCAGATAGCCGACGCACTCGCCGTTATCGCCGAAGTTCAGCGCTGTGGATGTGGTGCCGCGCCAGCCCATCTTGTGGAACAAGCCGGCGAGCAGCACGTCGTTGCGCTGGCCGAGGCTGCCGTCGTCGTTGACCAGAAACTTCGGCACGATGAACAGCGAAATACCTTTCACCCCCGGCGGTGCGTCCGGCAGTTTGGCGAGCACCATGTGCACGATGTTTTCCGACAGCGGGTGATCGCCGCCGGAAATGAAGATCTTGTTGCCCTTCAGGCGATAGGTGCCGTCGGATGCGGGCTCGGCGCGGGTGCGAATGTCCGACAGCGACGAACCGGCATGCGGCTCGGTCAGGGCCATGGTGCCGAAGAAACGCCCGTCGATCATCGGTTGCAGGAAGCGCTGTTTCTGCTCTTCGCTGCCGAAGCTCTCGATCAGGTTGGCCGCGCCCATGGTCAGGAACGGGTACGAGGTCGACGCGGCGTTGGCGGACTGAAAGTGCGCGAAGCAGGCTTGCGACAGCAGGGTCGGTAATTGCATGCCGCCCGCTTCAAAACTGCGTGCGGCGTTAAGAAATCCGGCCTCGAGAAAGGCATCCACCGCCGGTTTCACTTCGGGAATCAGAATGGCCTGGCCATCTTCATAGCGCGGCTCGTTTTCATCGCCCTTGCGGTTGTGCGGGGCGAAATACTTTTCGGCGATGTTGCGCGCGGTGCCGATGGCGGCGTCGAAGGTCTCGCGATTGTGCTCGGCAAAGCGCTCGCGCCGGGTCAGGCCCTCGGCATCGAGGACTTCGTACAGCTCGAAAGCCAGATTGCGGGAACTGAGCAGCGTCTCGGACATGGCGGCCTACCTGGAAATTGGGGTTGGGCCGAGTCTAGGCGTGCTGATAAAGACTGAACAGGATGATTGATAAGCGTGATGTTGGAGCCGCGCGCGGACTTAACAGACGCCGAAAACAACTGTGGGAGCGAGCCTGCTCGCGAAAGCGGTGGGTCAGACAACATTGAGGTCGACTGAAACGCCGTCTTCGCGAGCAGGCTCGCTCCCACAGAGTATTGCGTACCAGGCGACCATTGCGGTCGCCTGGATTTACAGCGGTTTAACCGATCGTCATCAAGCTGGCATTACCCCCCGCCGCAGCGGTGTTAACGCTCAATGCCCGTTCGATCACCAGACGCTCCAGGGCAATGTTGGTCTCGCCCTGAGACAGGCCCTGAACGCCAACGATCGCGCCGCCACGCTGGGCGATCTGCTGGCAGACGCCGCGCAACTGGTCGGAGTGGCCGTGATGCAGCACGGCATCGAACACCACTTCGTCCTTGTTCCAGTCGGCAACGCGCTTGATCCGCGCCTGGACTTCCTTCGGCAGACGGGCGAACAAGGCCTTGCTCAGCTCGGTTTCTGGCCACACCGCCGAACCACCGACCGCCAGCACCGCCGCCAGTTGCGTCAGCAGATCACCTTCAACTTCCGCCAGGCACAGCACGTGCTCGCGCGGCAGGATCGCGTAGCTGTTTTTCTCGCCGGTCGGGCCAGCCAGCACGCGGGTGATGCCGCTCTGCGATTGCGCTGCGTATTGCACGCACAGGGTGCTCAGATCGGCGAACTTGTTGTTGTCGGCCCAGGCTTTCAACGCGTTCAACGATTGGCTCATGGCATCGCGCAAACGAACGTCCGGGGCGACGATGGCGTCACCGCGAGCGAAGGATTGCTCGATTGCGTCGCTAGGGCGCGTCGACAGCAGGCGATACAGATACAGCGGGCCACCGGCTTTCGGGCCAGTACCCGACAGGCCTTCGCCGCCGAACGGCTGCACGCCGACCACGGCACCGACGATGTTGCGGTTGACGTAGACGTTACCGGCGTTGACGTTGTCGATCACCTTGGCGATGGTCTCGTCGATGCGCGTGTGCACGCCCAGCGTCAGGCCATAACCGGAGGCGTTGATCTGGCCGATCAGTTGATCCAGCTCTTTGCGCTTGTAGCGCACCACGTGCAGTACCGGGCCGAAGATTTCGCGTTGCAGTTCGTCGAAGCTTTCCAGCTCGATCAGAGTCGGCATGACGAAGGTGCCGCGCTTGACCTCTTCGCTGTCGGCAATCGCCACCTGGTAAACATTGCGACCTTTGTCGCGCATGCCCTGGATGTGCTTGTCGATGCCAGCCTTGGCTTCGGCGTCGATCACCGGGCCGATGTCCACGGACAGACGCTCGGGGTTGCCGAGACGGCTTTCGGCCATGGCACCTTTGAGCATTTCGATGACGCGATCGGCGGAATCTTCCTGCAGGCACAGTACCCGCAGCGCCGAGCAGCGCTGGCCGGCACTGTCGAAGGCCGACGACACTACGTCGATCACCACTTGTTCAGTCAGTGCCGAGGAGTCGACGATCATCGCGTTCTGGCCACCGGTTTCGGCGATGAGCGGAATCGGACGGCCCTGGCTGTCGAGACGGCCAGCGATGTTGCGTTGCAGCAAGCGCGCGACTTCGGTGGAACCAGTGAACATCACGCCTTTGACGCGCTCATCGCCAACCAGACCGGCGCCGACGGTTTCACCGCGACCCGGCAGTAGTTGCAGCACGCCTTCCGGAATGCCGGCTTCGAGCATCAGGCGCACAGCCTGAGCGGCAACCAGCGGAGTCTGCTCGGCCGGTTTGGCCAGCACCGGGTTACCGGCGGCCAATGCCGCAGCGACCTGGCCGCTGAAGATTGCCAGCGGGAAGTTCCACGGGCTGATACATACCACCGGACCCAGTGGGCGGTGGGCGTCATTGCTGAAGTCGTTGCGCGCCTGCACTGCGTAATAACGCAGGAAGTCGACCGCTTCGCGGACTTCGGCGATGGCGTTGGCGAAGGTCTTGCCGGCTTCGCGAGCCAACAGGCCCATCAGCGGCTGGATCTCGCCTTCCATCAGGTCAGCGGCACGTTCCAGGATCGCCGCACGTTCGGCCGGCGGCGTGGCCTGCCAGATCGGCGCGGCGTTCAGCGCGCATTGAATGGCGTTGTCGACGTCTTCGACGGTCGCTTCTTGGACGTGACCGACCACATCGCGGTGATCGGACGGGTTCAGCACCGCGACCGGCGTTTCGTTGCTGGAGGCGCAACCGAGCATCGGCGCGGCTTTCCAGTCGTTGTGCGCGGTGGCGAGCAGGGCGCAGGACAACGAGGCCAGACGATGTTCGTTGGCCATGTCGATGCCGCTGGAGTTGGCGCGCTCGGCACCGTACAGGTCACGCGGCAGCGGAATGCGCGGGTGCGGCAGGCCGAAACCGCCTTCCACGGTGGCCATCTGCTCGATCTGTGCCACCGGATCGGCCACCAGTTCCTGAATCGAAATCGACTGGTCGGCGATGCGGTTGACGAACGAAGTGTTCGCGCCGTTTTCCAGCAAGCGACGTACGAGGTAAGCCAGCAGGGTTTCGTGAGTGCCGACCGGTGCGTACACGCGGCACGGACGGTTCAGCTTGCCCTCGGAAACCTTGCCTACAACCTGTTCATAGAGCGGTTCGCCCATGCCGTGCAGGCACTGGAACTCGTACTGGCCCGGGTAATAGTTCTGACCGGCGATGTGGTAGATCGCCGACAGGGTGTGGGCGTTGTGCGTGGCGAATTGCGGGTAGATGGCTTCCGGCACCGACAGCAGTTTGCGTGCGCAAGCAATGTAGGAAACGTCGGTGTACACCTTGCGGGTGTAGACCGGATAGCCTTCCAGACCCTCGACCTGGGCGCGCTTGATTTCGCTGTCCCAGTACGCGCCTTTTACCAGGCGGATCATCAGGCGATGGCGGCTGCGGCGGGCCAGATCGATCACGTAGTCGATCACGTACGGGCAACGCTTTTGGTAAGCCTGGATAACGAAACCGATGCCGTTCCAGCCAGTCAGTTGCGGCTCGAAGCACAGGCGCTCGAGCAGATCCAGCGACAACTCGAGGCGGTCGGCTTCTTCGGCGTCGATGTTCAGACCGATGTCGTATTGCTTGGCCAGCAGGGTCAGCGACAGCAGGCGCGGGTACAGCTCGTCCATCACCCGCTCGTACTGCGCACGGCTGTAACGCGGGTGCAGTGCAGAGAGCTTGATGGAAATGCCCGGGCCTTCATAAATCCCACGGCCGTGTGACGCTTTGCCGATCGAGTGGATCGCTTGTTCGTACGACGCCAGGTATTTCTGCGCGTCGACTTCAGTGAGTGCCGCTTCACCGAGCATGTCGTAGGAGTAACGGAAGCCCTTGGCTTCGAACTTGCTCGCATTGGCCAGCGCTTCGGCGATGGTTTCGCCGGTCACGAACTGCTCGCCCATCAGGCGCATGGCCATGTCGACGCCCTTGCGGATCATCGGCTCGCCGCTCTTGCCGATGATGCGGCTCAGCGACGAGGTCAGGCCGGCTTCGTTGTGGGTGGAAACCAGTTTGCCAGTCAGCAGCAGGCCCCAGGTCGCAGCGTTGACGAACAGCGAAGGGCTGTTGCCCAGGTGCGGATGCCAGTTGCCGGTGCTGATCTTGTCGCGGATCAGCGCATCGCGGGTGCCTTTGTCCGGGATGCGCAGCAACGCTTCGGCCAGGCACATCAGCGCCACGCCTTCCTGGGACGACAGGGAGAACTCCTGCAGCAGGCCCTGAACAATACCGGCACGACCGCCGGCACTTTTCTGGTTACGCAGTTTTTCGGCGATGGTCGCCGCGAGCTTGTTGGTGGCTTCGGCCATCGGTGCCGGCAGGCGCGCCTGCTCGATCAGCATCGGCACCACTTCAGGCTCAGGACGGCGGTAGGCGGCGGTGATCGAAGCACGCAGCACTGATTGCGGCAGGATGCTTTCAGCGAATTCGAGGAAGCATTGGTGAGCGTGATCGGTCTGCACTTCGCCTGCGTCATCGGCGTCTTTGGCGGTCAAACCGTTCAACTCGGTCAGGGTTGCACCACCCTCGAGTTTTTCCAGGTAATTGAAAATTGCCTGCTTGATCAGCCAGTGCGGCGTGCGATCAATCGAGGTTGCGGCAGCCTTCAGGCGCTCGCGGGTCGGGTCATCGAGTTTGACCCCAAGGGTGGTGGTAGCCATATTTTTATCCTCATGGTTGCCACAGTTGCGTGGCATCAGCTGGCCGCAAGATTAGCCGTGCGCTGAAGGAGGTGCAACCGGGTGCAACCCTTTTTTTGCCGGAATAATACGCAGCTCGTCAGGAATTAAATTCTGGAACGAAAGTGCTGCTCCTGCTTGGTGCTTTTGCTTCTAGCAAAGAGCCATGACTGCCACAAAAGGGAGCAAAAACGGGGTGATCGTCGATTAATCCGACTGGGTGCAACTAATTCTCGCGAAACTGGTTGCACCTTATTTGCTTTGTTGCATAGCATTCGCCGCCAAGGTGCAACCGGGAATAACCCGGTGCATCGGCTGATGGCTTTCCTGGGGAAACATCAGTCTTAAATGCGCGGGATCCCGGATCGTCTGCCAAACGTCGTCGTTTGCGAGCGGTTCACCACCGCCGCTACATAAAAACAAAGCCAGGGCGTAACTCAATGAGCGTAAGCAATCCAACCCTGATCACGTTCGTGATCTACATCGCAGCAATGGTGCTGATCGGCTTGATGGCCTATCGCTCCACCAACAACCTTTCCGATTATATTCTCGGTGGTCGCAGCCTCGGCAGCGTCGTCACCGCGCTGTCTGCCGGTGCCTCCGACATGAGCGGCTGGTTGCTGATGGGCCTGCCGGGCGCCATCTACATGTCCGGTCTGTCCGAAAGCTGGATCGCCATCGGCCTGATCGTCGGTGCCTACCTGAACTGGCTGTTTGTCGCCGGCCGTCTGCGTGTGCAGACCGAGCACAACGGCGATGCCCTGACTCTGCCGGACTACTTTTCCAGCCGTTTCGAAGATAAAAGCGGCTTGCTGCGGATCATCTCGGCGATCGTGATTCTGGTGTTCTTCACCATCTACTGCGCTTCCGGCATCGTCGCCGGTGCCCGTCTGTTCGAAAGCACGTTCGGCATGACCTACGAAACGGCGCTGTGGGCCGGTGCGGCGGCGACGATTGCCTACACCTTCATCGGCGGTTTCCTCGCGGTGAGCTGGACCGACACCGTCCAAGCCACGCTGATGATCTTCGCGCTGATCCTTACGCCGATCATCGTCCTGCTGGCCACCGGCGGCGTCGACACCACGTTCCTCGCCATCGAAGCGCAAGATCCGAGCAACTTCGACATGCTCAAAGGCACCACCTTCATCGGCATCATCTCGCTGATGGGCTGGGGTCTGGGCTACTTCGGCCAGCCGCACATCCTCGCGCGTTTCATGGCGGCGGATTCGGTCAAGTCGATCGCCAAGGCGCGTCGCATTTCCATGGCCTGGATGATCCTGTGCCTGGGCGGCACCGTAGCGGTGGGCTTCTTCGGTATCGCTTACTTCTCGGCGCACCCTGAAGTAGCCGGTCCTGTCACCGAGAACCCGGAACGCGTGTTCATCGAACTGGCGAAAATCCTCTTCAATCCGTGGGTTGCCGGTGTGCTGCTGTCGGCCATTCTGGCTGCGGTAATGAGCACCCTGAGCTGCCAGTTGCTGGTGTGCTCGAGCGCCCTGACCGAAGACTTCTATAAAGCCTTCCTGCGCAAGTCCGCTTCGCAACTGGAGCTGGTCTGGGTCGGTCGTGCCATGGTGCTGCTGGTAGCCTTGATTGCTATCGCGCTGGCTGCCAACCCGGAAAACCGCGTACTGGGCCTGGTGTCCTACGCCTGGGCCGGTTTCGGTGCTGCATTCGGTCCTGTCGTGCTGATCTCGGTTATCTGGAAAGACATGACCCGCAACGGCGCACTGGCCGGTATTCTGGTCGGCGCGATCACCGTGGTGGTCTGGAAGCATTTCGAACTGCTGGGTCTGTACGAAATCATTCCGGGCTTCATCTTCGCCAGCCTGGCCATCTACTTTGTCAGCAAGGCGGGTGAACCGACTCGCGGCATGGTTGAGCGTTTCGAGGCAGCGGAAAAAGATTTCCATCTGAACAAGTGATGGACTGAGCTTCGGCTCACATGAAAACGGCCCGCTTCCTAGAGGAAGCGGGCCGTTTTTTTTGTGCCTGTGATTTCTCGAATCCTGTGGATATCCATTGTGGGAGCGAGCCTGCTCGCGAATGCGATTGATCATTCAATGAATGTATCGACTGACATGCCGCTTTCGCGAGCAGGCTCGCTCCCACAGGGTGGATGGCAGGTTTGATTGAATTGTCTGTAGTCGAACGGCCGAATTAACAAGGTCGTTTCAGCAAACCACGTAGGGCAAATCTGAATTTCCCGTCACCTGCTCGGCACCCCTTGCCCCTCATGCAGAATCGCCCGCCCTCACACTGCAGAGAGACATCGGATGTTCGCGCCTGCCAATCAACCGCGTTTCACGTTGACACTCGAAGGCGCCCGGCATGACCTCAAAGTCCTTGAGTTCACGGGCAGGGAAGCCATCAGCCAACCCTTTCGCTTCGAGCTGGAACTGGTCAGCGAGCGGCCGGACCTGGATCTGGAAAGCCTGCTGCACGGTCAGGCGTTTCTGAGTTTTGATGCTCAGGGTTGCGGTATTCATGGTCAGATCTATCAGGTCGGGCAGGGCGATTCCGGGAAACGTCTGACACGCTATCACCTCAGCCTTGTCCCGCGTCTGACGTATCTGGGGCATCGCATCAACCAGCGTATTTTTCAGCATCAGAGCGTGCCGCAGATCATCACGCAGATCCTCAAGGACCATTCGATCCTGCGCGATGCCTTTGAATTTCGCCTGGGCAGCGAATACCCGGAGCGCGAGTACTGCGTGCAATACGCCGAAAGCGATCTGGCCTTTATCCAGCGCCTGTGTGCCGAAGTCGGCATTCATTACCACTTTCAACACAGCCCCGCAGGCCATTTGCTGGTATTCGGCGACGACCAGACCGTGTTCCCCAAGCTGCCCGAGCCGACGCTGTATCTGCCGGGCAGCGGCATGTCGGCGGGCGCGCCGGCGATTCAGCGTTTCAATGTGCGCGTGGAAACCCGCACCAGCGTCGTCACCCGGCGCGACTACAATTTCGAGAAACCACGCCTGTCGCTGGAAAGTCGCAGTGACGGCGAGCAGCGTCCAGTGCTGGAGGACTACCTCTTTCCGGGCCAATTCAACGATCGCGAAACCGGCAAACAGCTGACTCGGCGAGCGCTGGAACGGCACGTCGCCGATTACCGTCAGGCCGAGGGCAGCAGCGACGAGTCTTCATTGGTCTGCGGGCATTTCCTGCACCTCACCGAGCATCCGCGCAGCGACTGGAATGATCTGTGGTTGCTCACCGCCGTTGAACATCGCGGCCGCCAGCCACAAGTGCTTGAGGAATCGGTGACCAGTGATGGCGAATCCTTTCAGGGTTACCGCAATACTTTCGTCGCCACGCCGTGGGACGTGGTCTTTCGTCCGGCACTGTGCCCGGAAAAACCGCGCATGTCGGGCTACCAACCTGCCGTGGTCACCGGCCCGAAAGACTTGGAAATCCATTGCGATGAATATGGCCGGGTCAAGGTGCAACTGGCTTGGGATCGTGATGGCGAACTCAACGAGCACTCCAGTTGCTGGCTGCGCGTCGCGACCGGTTGGGCTCACGATCACTACGGCAGCGTGTTGATTCCGCGCGTCGGCATGGAAGTTTTGGTCGGCTTCATTGATGGCGATGCTGACAAGCCGCTGGTCATGGGTTGCCTGCCCAACGCCGCGACACCGATCCCGCTGGACTTGCCAGCGGACAAGACCCGCAGCATTTTCCGCAGCCAGAGCAGCCCCGGCGGTGGTGGTTATAACGAACTGCGCATCGAGGACAAAAAAGGTGCCGAGGAAATCTACCTGCGTGCCCAGCGCAACTGGACCCAGCACGTGCTCAATGACCAGCAGCTGCAGGTCGACAACCAGCGCAGCGTGGTGGTCACCGGCACTGCCCGGCATGAACTCAAGTCCGACGAGCAGCGCATCACCCACGGCCAGCGTCAGACCGAGGTCAGGCAGGATGACCATTTGTCCGTGCTTGGCGATCAGCAGGTTCGGGTGAACAGCCAGGCCACCAGCGCCTCGGCGCAGATCCATATCAGCGCAGGCCAGCAAGTGGTCATTGATGGCGGCGCGAGCGCGACGATTCAGGCCGGCGGACAGTGGATCAACATCGGCCCCGGCGGAATTTTCAGCAGCGTGCCGATTGTTGTGGGTGGCGCGCCGATGGCGGCGACCAGCGCTGCGCCGGTGGTGCCGGGATTGCCGGAGAAACTGGCCGCTGCGCCGGCGGCGGTTCTCACCGCCGCACAGATCATGAGTCTCAAAGGTGATGCGCCTTTCTGCGAAGAGTGTGAGCGGTGCAAGGACGGTGTTTGTGCAGCCTGAAGTACTGACCCCCGAAGATTGGCTGGCGCGGCAGCCGCTGCACGCGTCGGAGCAATTGTTCGCAATTTTCAGCCGCGCCAGCGATGCCGATGCTTTCAAAGCCTGGCAGGGCACGGCGATTCCGGTCTGGGCCGAGACCATTTATGCCGAGTGGGACGCGGTGATGTCCTATGTGGGAATTGTCGCTGCAGACAGTGAGTTTTTACGTTGGGTGGCGGAAACAGAATCAAGGGATTGGGGATGGTTGGCGGTGTCTTCGGCGGATCTTGACGTGCTGGTCGAACATTTCCGTAGCCTGACTCAAGTGCTGATGCCGGACGGTAAAGCGGTGTTTTTCCGCTTTTGGGACGGTCGTTTTCTGCTGCCTGTTTTGCAGTCTGGCGAGGTCAATCCCGCGCAATTGCTGCCGGTCGTTTCACGAGCCTTGATCAATGGCCAAGCCATTGAAATCGGGGGCCGTGCGCTGGTTTCGGGGCGAATCTTTCCGTGGTGGAACGTGCCGAAATCAGTGTTGGCGCAGACTGATGAGAGCGTACGCGTCGCGAACGCTCTGCAATGGCTGAGCGAAGAACAGCCAGCCATATTCGAGGCGTTTCCCGGAGCGGTCCTGCGCTGCAAGGTCGGGCAGTTTTTCAAATCATCAATGTCGGAAGATTCGTCACGATCGGCGCTTCTGGAGTTTTTGCTGGCAGAGGCAGAGTGAAATTTCGGGGCAAGCACTTCGGACGTTTCCTTCGAATCGCGGCGGTTTTCATGAACTGGTGCGTGGTGAGTTGCAGGGATAGTCTTTTCGTTGTCACTGCGAGAGCGGTGGCAGGGTGAAGGATCCCCGCATTCATGACGTTACAGTTCGTTGGCTTTTTGCGGCACTTGGTTCAAGTCCGTAAGATCGTTCGCGGCGGCTGTGCGTGGGGCACGCTTCGGCGTGGCCGAGGTCCATGATTGCTCGGTTCCTACTCCTGCGCACAGCTGCCACCCTAACCCGTAGGAAGGTGTGATGGCGGCTCACGTTTATCAATCATGGGACCCGGAAAATGACCAATATGCATACTGATCCACCCTACGAAAAAATCACGCCTCACCCCGACAACCGCTTCATGGCCCTCACCGGCAATTGCAGCGACATGCCCAGCCTGTTCGTCGACACCCACGTGCCCCTCGACATCCTCATGGACGCCGCCAACCACCGCATCCGCGCCGTGGTCCAGGTCCTGGAAAACATGTGCATGCGCGGCTCGATCGAATGCGACTCCGTGATCCTCAGCGACTTTGCCCTGCTGTGCGCGATTCCATTGCGGGATGGCTGTGATGTGCTGGACGTCATCGGCAAGCGCCTGCGCAGCTTGCCCGCCTGAAGATCAGAGGATCGCAGCCTCCGGCAGAGTGAGCGCCTATCCCGTGGAGCTGCCAAAGGCTGCGATCTTTTGATGTTGAGGCCCACTCGGCTGCGAACCCCTGACTTGCCGCCCGGTAAAAGGTAAACTTTGCGCCCTTCGCAGGAGCAGCCATGAATTATCGTCACGCCTTCCATGCCGGCAATCACGCCGATGTGTTCAAACACCTGACCTTGACCCGCCTCATCGCCCTGATGTCGCGCAAGGAGCAGCCGTTTGCCTATCTCGACACGCACGCCGGCATCGGTCTGTATGACTTGCAGGGCGATCAGGCCAATCGCACCGGCGAGTACCTGGAAGGCATTGCGCGGTTGTGGGATCAGCCGGACCTGCCGGCGCTGACTGCCGACTATATGAAGGTGCTGCACGAGATGAACCCGGATGGCCAGTTGCGCTATTACCCGGGTTCGCCGGAGCTGGCGCGGCGCCTGACGCGGCCGCAGGATCGGGTGATGCTCAACGAGAAGCACCCCGAAGATGGCGTGTTGCTCAAGGACAACATGGCCGGCGATCGTCGGGTGAAAGTGCATCTGGGCGAGGGCTGGCACGTGGCGCGGGCGATGTTGCCGGTGCAGGAAAAGCGCGCGGTGATGCTGATCGATCCGCCGTTCGAGCAACTGGACGAGATGCAGCGTTGCGCGGCGTCGATGAAAGAAGCCATCGGCCGCATGCGCCAGACTGTGGCAGCGATCTGGTATCCGGTGAAGGATCAGCGTGCACTGCGGCGTTTCTATCAGGACCTGGCAGGCACCGGTGCACCGAAGTTGCTGCGTGTGGAGCTGCTGGTGCATCCGCTGGACACGCCGAACAGCCTCAACGGTTCCGGGCTGGCGATCGCCAATCCGCCGTGGGGGCTTGAGGAAGAGTTGCGTGAGTTGCTGCCGTGGTTGTCTAAGAAGCTGGGGCAGACCCAGGGTGGCTGGCAGATGGATTGGTTAATAGCGGAATGAAGCTACAAGCTACAAGCTACAAGCTGAAGCGAAAACAGCGCTTGCAGCTTGAAGCTTGCCGCTAGCAGCTTTTAGTTCGGCATGCACACGCCGGTGCCGCCAATCCCGCAGTAACCTTCAGGGTTCTTCGCCAGATACTGCTGGTGATACGCCTCGGCAAAGTACACGGTTGGGGCCTGGTCGATCTCGGTGCTGATTTCACCCAGACCGGCCTTGGCCAGTTCCGCCTGATACACGTCTTTGCTTTTTAGCGCTGCATCCAGTTGCTCCGGGGTGGTCGCATAGATCACCGAGCGGTACTGAGTGCCGATGTCGTTGCCCTGACGCATGCCCTGAGTCGGGTTGTGCAGTTCCCAGAACATCGCCAGCAGTTCTTCGTAGCTGACTTTGGCTTTGTCATACACCACCAGCACCACTTCGGCGTGGCCGGTCAGGCCCGAGCAGACTTCTTCGTACGTCGGGTTCGGCGTGAAGCCGCCGGCGTAACCGACGACTGTGCTGACCACGCCTTCGCGCTGCCAGAAACGTCGTTCCGCGCCCCAGAAGCAACCCAGACCGAAGATCGCAAAATCGACGTCCTGAAAGAATGGACCGAGCAGCGGAGTGTCTTCGAAGACGAAGTGTTTTTCCGGCAGGGTCATCGGGGTTTCGCGGCCGGGCAGGGCTTGTTCTTTGGTTGGAAGCACGTTTTTGTTCACCAGAATTTCCGAGCGCAGAACCATGAGCGTTCCTCTCAGTCAGGTTGGAGGTAAAAAGTCAGACCGCCAGTGTGCCGAATGATGCCGGAATTCGCACTATCAAAACTGTGGGAGCGAGCCTGCTCGCGAAAGCGGTGTGTCAGGCGACGAAGATGTCGACGGTTTTATCGCCTTCGCGAGCAGGCTCGCTCCCACAAGGGATCTTCATAGAGGCAGGCGTTAGAGGCAAAGCGGCCCACGGGGATAGCGCTTGAGCGCTTTGATCAGTTCATCACCGGGAATTGGTCGGTCGAACAGATAACCCTGCCCGACGTCGCAACGATGCCGGCGCAGGAACGCCAGTTGCTCGGCGGTTTCGATGCCTTCGGCGACAACCTTGAGTTTCAGGTTGTGGGCCATGGCGATCACCGCAGAGGTGATTTCCATGTCGTCCTGGTTGTCGGGAATTTCGTGGATGAAGCTGCGATCGATCTTGATGATGTCGATCGGGAATTTCTTCAAATAACTCAGCGATGAATACCCGGTGCCGAAGTCATCCATGGCTAGCGTCAACCCGAGGCGCTTGAGCTGGTCGAGTTGCAAGTGCGTGTCTTCGGTGGCTTCCAGCAGCAGGCCTTCGGTCAGCTCCAGTTCGAGCAGACTGGCCGGCAGCGCTTCTTCCTTGAGGATGTTGGCGATCGAGGCGACCAGATCCGGATCGGAGAACTGTTTAGGTGACAGATTGATTGCCACCTGCAGATTGCCCAGGCCCGCAGCGGTCAAGGATTTGCTCATGCGGCAGGCCTGACGGGCGATCCACTTGCCGATCGGAATGATCAGGCCGGTTTCCTCGGCGACGCTGATGAACTGGTCCGGGCGAATCATGCCGCGCTCCGGGTGGTTCCAGCGCAACAGCGCTTCCATCCCCAGCAGGCGACCGCTGCGCAGGCACAGTTTCGGCTGGTAGAACACGTCCAGCTCGTTCTGGGTCAGGGCGCGGCGCAGGTTGTTCTCGACGAACAGTTTGTAACTGGCTTCGGCGTTCAGCGCTTCAGTGAATACCTGCAACTGGTGTTTACCGTTGGCCTTGGCCTTGTGCAGCGCCAGACCGGCGTTGCGCATCAGGGTTTGCGGATCGCGCCCGTGCAGCGGCGCGCAGGCCAGGCCCACGGAGCCGGTGACGCTGATCAACTGGTTGTCGACGAACATCGGCTTGTCGAGGGTCATCAGCAACTGACTGGCAATCTGCTGCCCGGCTTCAAGGTCGGTGTCGTCGAGCAACACGGCGAATTCGTTACTGGCAAAACGCGCCAGACTGCCACTCGGGCTGAGGCTGTTGCGCAGGCGCCGGGCGAGGCTGATCAACAGTTTGTCGCCGGTCTGGTGGCCGAGGCTGTCGTTGATCCGCTTGAAGTTGTCGATGTCCACCAGCAACAGGCTGATCGGTGTATCGCTGTCGCGGGCGAAGCGCTCATCGAGATTGCGGATAAATGCCGGACGATTGCCGAGGTTGGTCAGGTTGTCGGTGTAGGCCAGGCGCTCGATACGTTGCTGCGCGAGTTTGGTCTGGGTGATGTCTTCGTAGATGCCGATGTAATGCGTCAGCTCTCGGTTGTCACCGTAGACCTTGGAGATCGACAGCTGGCCCCAGTACGGTTCGAGATTCTTGCGGCGGCTTTTGAATTCGCCCTGCCAGCTGTTGCTCTGGGCCAGCGCCGAGGGCGCGTCGAACAGCAGTTCGCTGAGGTTTTCCAGGGCGGGGAGTTCCGACAGACGCTGACCGTGGACTTCTTCGGTGGTGTACTGGGTGATAGCGGTGAAGCTCGGGTTGACGTACTCGACCACGCCGTCGCAGTTAACCAGCAAAAAGGCGTTGGCGCTCTGCTCGACCGCGCGTTGAAACAGGTGCAGGGCGCTGGTGGCGGTGCGCCGGTTGTGATTGTTGATCACTTGCGCAAACTGGTCGGCCAGTTCACCGGCAAAGGCGATTTCGTCGGACTGCCAGGCGCGAGTGACGCCGGTCTGTTCCAGACACAACACGCCGACCACCTGGCCGTCGACGCGGATGCTGGCATCGAGCATGGCATTGACGTCACGCGGACGCATCGCCTCGGCCATCTCGCGGGTGCGGGGGTCATGCATGGCGTTGTTTGCGTCGATGGCGCGGCTGCTGTGCAGCGCTTCCATGTAGTCGGGGAAGCCGCTGATATCGATCGGCTCCGGCAGGATGTATTCCTGGGTCGCACGATGGTAGGCGGAGATCGGCAGCAAGCGCTGACCGTCGAGGTTCCACAGGCTGGCGCAGTCGATTTCGTAGATATCGCAGGCGCAGCGGGTGATCAGTTCGGCGGCTTCCTGCAGCGAGTTGTGCGTGCTGTAGCGCTGGCGGGCGAGCAACAGAATCAGATCCTGCTGGGCGCGCACGCGTTCCAGATGCTGCAGTTGTTCCTGCTGGGCACGCTGGTTCAGCTCAAGGGCGATTTGCAGGCGCGAGTTCTGGGTTTCCAGATCCACCGAAGGCAGCACCTGGGCTTGGTCGAACACCTCGTCGACGGCCAGCAGGTAGCCGCGCAGCAAATGCCGGTTGTGCTGTTTATAGGCTTCGCCCAGCTCGAGGATGTTCAACGCGCCGGCGGCGGTGTGCAGGGTGTAGCGCACCACGTAATGCGCGCTTTTGCTTAGTTGCTGCTGGATTGCGTCGTGCAGTTGATAGCGCGCTTCCGGCTCCATCAGGCTGGCGTAGGGCGAGCCGACCAGCGCGCAGAGCTCGACGGCGGGCTGGCCGAACTGGCGTTCACAGTTGGGGTCGAGGAACAACATCGCCCAACTGGCTTCATTCAAGCGCTCGAAACGCAGCATGCCGAGCCGCGAGGGCACAGGCAACTGCGTCACTACCTCGGCCGCCGTACGGCTGGCGGCATCGGGTTGGCTCTTCATGAGTGGAACTCGCTTGGAAATATGCTGAATGCGCCGGGCTCTCGCCCTCTTGTCTGTTGGCTGCGGCAAGGTTGCATCATTGCGGCACCGACTGACAAGAGAGATGAAGGCCAAGTGCTATAAGAATATGTCGGCTGCAGTGAACATTTCTCCAGTGCACAACTGAAATGAGCAGAAGATCGCAGCCTTGAACAACTCTTGCAGGCGCCACGTAGCCATATAGGAGGTGCCGAAGGTTGCGATCTTTGGGTGTTTCAACGCAATTTCATACTGATCGACTGCAGCTGCTTGCCATCGCGGTCATGGTAATTGACCAATATCTGATCAGCCTCAACGACCACATGAGCAAAATTGTCCTGACTCACTACGGCACTGGTCAGCTCGTGCCGATAATCCCCGGCCGCCGTGCGCACCAGCGGTTGATTGAGGATGAATGTCGAGGCTCTGGCATACGGCAGCAATTTGCTGTTGTGCAGCGGCGAGGACACAATGGTGTGCACTTCGAATCCGGCGTCCTCGCTGTGACACAGGCGACTGGTCAGAGAACCATGAACATCGCCGGAAACGAACACCACGTTCTTGATCCGATGGGTGCGAATGGTTTCCAGCAGGCGCAGGCGCTGTTCGGGAAAGGCTTTCCAGGCATCGTCACCGTTGAACTTGCGATCGGGATAGAACATCACGCTGGTCACGACGAACTTCACCCGCGCCGGGCTGTGGATCAGCCAGTCAAGCAGCGCCTGTTCCTGCTCAGCGTCGAGAATGCGCCGGTCATCCTTCGACAGGTTGCGCCGGGTGCGACTGTCGGTGACGAACCAGGCGATATCGCTGTCGCCGAACTGATACCAGTAATGCTTCAAGGTATTCCGGTCTAGCTGGCCCTCGCCATTACATGCGTAAACCGGGCTGTGGCTGGCTTGATAAAGTTCATAAGCGGCCATGGCATTGCGATACAAGTCCTTGTCTGCTGCTTTGGCATTGGCGGGCCAGTTATCTTCGATTTCATGATCGTCGAGCATCATGTAAGTCGATGTATTGGACATCAGTCTTTGAATATTCGGTTGCGAGAATGCCGTTCGGTACTTTTTCAGAATGTCCTTGGCTGCGCGATCCGGTGCAATGATATTCAAGTCATCTACATAAACTTGATCGCCGGTCATGATCACCGCACTGACCGGTAAATGACTTTGCTCGACGAGCTGATTGATCGAGCCAAAGATGCGGTCGCCCAGCTGCGGCAAGGAGGCGATGCCAGCGGTGATCCGCAGATAACGGCAAGAACCGACAATAAAGCCTCGGGGCTGCCTCGCTTGCGCAGTGCGGGTGCGAAAGCGATAGAGCTGCCGTGGCCATTGCAGTGGAAACTCCACCACGGTGTCGACGGTGTGCACTGGATTCATCGGGCTTAACCAGCCAGCCTGGTATTCATATTCACAATCGGCATCCAGATCCTGTAATACGAGCACACCCGACATATCATTGGCTGGATTCAAAAGTGCAAATACGCTGTTCGACCATTTCTCCGCACCGGCTTTACGGGCGCGGACTCCGGCAAATACACGTTTTCTGTCCTGCTGTTCACCGCGAATGAAAATTCGCACTTCGTTAGTTGTGGTGTGGCCCACAATGGGGCCTATGGTCGGTTTGAACATGATCGATTCCGTTCGAAGGTCAGAGAAGTAAGAGTTAAATAATCGGAGCGCGTTGAAGCAACTTTCCAGAGCAGAGGTTAGTTGCCGAGCGGCGGAAAATATTGGCGCTAAGTGGACAGGGTTTGTGGCCGATGTCAGCGATAGTTGTGGGAAAAAGACGCCCGCCGCTTTCATTCAGGCAAAAAAAAGCCCCGCCAGACTGGCGGGGTTGAGGTACGAGCGTGTGGCGCTCGAAAGGGTGCAGCAAGCGGCCCCCCGTTGCCGGAGGGCCGTTTGAGTTACAGCAGGATGGTGCGGATGTCGCCCAACAGACTGCCCAGACGCTGAGTGAAGCGTGCAGCTGCAGCGCCGTTGATCACACGGTGGTCATAGGACAGCGACAGTGGCAGCATCAGCTTCGGCTGGAAGGCTTTGCCGTCCCAGACTGGCTGGATGGTTGCCTTGGACACACCGAGGATCGCCACTTCCGGCGCGTTGACGATCGGCGTGAAGCCGGTGCCGCCAATGTGGCCGAGGCTGGAAATGGTGAAGCAGGCGCCCTGCATCTCGTCCGAGGACAGCTTCTTGGTGCGGGCTTTTTCAGCCAGCGAAGCCGCTTCGGCTGCCAGTTGCAGCAGGCTCTTCTGGTCGACGTTCTTGATGACCGGCACCAGCAGGCCATCCGGGGTGTCGACCGCGAAGCCGATGTTCACATACTTTTTGCGGATGATCGCCTTGCCGCTTGGTGCCAGCGAACTGTTGAAGTCCGGCAGCTCCTTGAGCAAATGCGCGCAGGTCTTGAGCAGCAGCGGCAGGATGGTCAGCTTGACGCCAGCCTTCTCGGCCACGGCTTTCTGCGCAACACGGAAGGCTTCCAGCTCGGTGATGTCCGCCGAGTCGAATTGCGTCACGTGTGGCACGTTCAGCCAGCTGCGGTGCAGGTTGGCAGCGCCGACCTGCATCAGGCGGGTCATCGGCACTTCTTCGATTTCGCCGAAACGGCTGAAATCGACCACCGGGATTGGCGGGATGCCCGCGCCACCGGTAGCGCCGCCAGCAGCGGCCGGTGCTTCCTTGGCCTTCTGCATCATCGCCTTGACGTAAACCTGCACGTCTTCCTTGAGAATGCGACCGTGCGGACCGCTGGCGCCCACGGCGCTCAGCTCGACGCCGAACTCACGGGCCAATTGACGCACGGCAGGGCCAGCATGCACTTTCGCGCCCGGCTTGGCCGGTGCGGCGGCTGGAGCGGCAGCAGGTGCAGCGGCAGCCGGAGCAGCAGCGGCAGGTGCCGGAGCGCTCGGTGCAGCAGCCGCAGCCGGGGCAGCAGCAGGTGCCGCGCCTTTGACTTTCAGCTTGAGGATCAGGTCGCCGGTACCGACTTCGTCATCGAGCTTGATCGAAACGCTTTCGACCACGCCAGCGGCAGGCGATGGGATTTCCATGCTCGCCTTGTCGGATTCCAGGGTGATCAGCGACTGGTCGGCTTCGACAGTGTCGCCGGCCTTGACCAGCACTTCGATGATCTTCGCCTTGCCGGCCGAACCGATGTCCGGGACGTGGATGTCCTGAACGCTGTCGGCAACCGGTGCAGCCGGAGCAGCAGCCGGGGCTGGCGCAGCGGCAGCGGCCGGAGCAGCAGCCTGAGCCGGAGCGGCCGCAGCCGGGGCCGCAGCACCCGCCACTTCCAGATCCAGAATCAGATCGCCAGTGCCGACTTCGTCGTTGAGCTTGACGCTGATGGCCTTGACCACGCCAGCGGCAGGCGACGGGATTTCCATGCTCGCCTTGTCGGACTCCAGGGTGATCAGCGATTGATCAGCTTCGACGCTGTCGCCGACCTTGACCTGAATCTCGATGATCTGCGCCTTGCCCGACGAACCGATGTCCGGCACGTGCACTTGCTGTACCGAGGCAGCAGCAGGAGCAGCGGCAGGAGCGGCAGCAGCAGGGGCGGCAGCCGGTTTCTCTTCGGCTTTCGCAGCAGGAGCGGCGGCAGGTGCCGGGGCCGCTTCAGCGGCGCCCTCGACTTCCAGCTCGAGCAGTTCGTCGCCTTCTTTCAGACGGTCGCCCAGCTTCACTTTCAGGCTCTTGATGACGCCGGCTTTCGGGGCCGGCACTTCCATGCTGGCCTTGTCCGATTCCAGGGTCAGGATGCTCTGGTCGGCTTCGATGCGGTCGCCGACCTTCACAAACAGTTCAATTACTTCACCTTCACCGCTGCCGATGTCAGGTACGCGAATGAGTTCGCTCACAAAATGTCTCCTCAGCAGTCCAGTGGGTTGCGTTTTTCCGGGTCGATGCCGAACTTGGCGATGGCTTCAGCCACAACCTTAGGTTCGATATCACCACGGTCAGCCAGTGCTTCCAGGGCTGCCAACACCACGAAATGACGGTCGACTTCGAAGAAATGACGCAGTTTCTTGCGGCTGTCGCTGCGGCCGAAACCGTCGGTGCCCAGGACTTTGAATTCCTTGGACGGTACCCACTGACGGATCTGCTCGGCGAACAGTTTCATGTAGTCGGTAGAAGCAATGACCGGACCTTTACGGCCGTTCAGGCACTCTTCGACGTAGCTCAGCTTAGGCTTCTGGCCAGGCTTGAGACGGTTGCTGCGCTCTACGGCGAGGCCGTCGCGACGCAGTTCGTTGAAGCTGGTAACGCTCCACACGTCAGCGCCGACGTTGAACTCTTCACGCAGGATCTTCGCCGCTTCACGCACTTCGCGCAGGATGGTGCCGGAGCCCATCAGCTGAACGTGGTGCGCCGCATCGCGGGTGTCTTCCTCGAGCAGGTACATGCCTTTCTTGATGCCTTCTTCGGCACCGGCCGGCATGGCTGGCTGCTGGTACGACTCGTTCATCACGGTGATGTAGTAGAAGATGTCCTGTTGCTCTTCGGTCATCTTCTTCATGCCGTCCTGAATGATCACCGCCAGCTCGTAGCCGTAGGTCGGATCGTAGGTGCGGCAGTTCGGGATGGTCGCGGCCAGCAGGTGGCTGTGACCGTCTTCGTGTTGCAGACCTTCACCGTTCAGGGTGGTGCGGCCGGCGGTGCCGCCGATCAGGAAACCACGGGTACGGCTGTCGCCAGCGGCCCAGGCCAGGTCACCGATACGCTGGAAACCGAACATCGAGTAGAAGATGTAGAACGGCAGCATCGGCTGGTTGTGGCTGGAGTACGAAGTACCGGCAGCGATGAACGAGCTCATGGCGCCTGCTTCGTTGATGCCTTCCTCAAGGATCTGACCTTTCTGGTCTTCCTTGTAGAACATCACCTGGTCTTTATCGACTGGCTCGTAGAGTTGGCCGACGGAGGAGTAGATACCCAGCTGACGGAACATGCCTTCCATACCGAAGGTACGGGCTTCGTCCGGGATGATCGGAACGATGCGCGGGCCGATTTCCTTGTCCTTGACCAGTTGCGCGAGGATCCGCACGAAAGCCATGGTGGTGGAAATTTCACGGTCGCCCGAGCCATCGAGGATGGCTTTCAGGGTGTCCAGATCCGGAGTCGGTACGCTGAAGCTCTGCGCGCGGCGCTGCGGCACGAAACCGCCCAGTGCGGCACGGCGCTCGGCGAGGTAGCGGGCTTCCGCGCTGTTTGGCTCTGGCTTGAAGAACGGCAGGTTCTCCAGCTCTTCGTCCTTGACCGGAATGTCGAAGCGGTCGCGGAACAGCTTCAGGCTGTCGACGTCGACTTTCTTGGTGTTGTGCGCAGTGTTCTTCGCTTCGCCGGCACCGGTGCCATAACCCTTGATGGTCTTGGCGAGGATGACGGTCGGTTGTTCCTTGTGGTTGACCGCTTCGTGGTACGCCGCGTAGACCTTGTACGGGTCGTGGCCGCCACGGTTGAGTTTCCAGATCTCGTCGTCGGACAGGTCGGCAACCATTGCCTTGAGTTCAGGCGTGTTGAAGAAATGCTCGCGAACGAACGCGCCGTCTTTGGCTTTGTAGTTCTGGTACTCGCCGTCGATGACTTCGTCCATGCGGCGTTGCAGGATACCGTCGACGTCTTTGGCCAGCAGCGGGTCCCAGAAACGGCCCCAGATGACTTTGGTCACGTTCCACTGAGCGCCGCGGAACACGCCTTCGAGTTCCTGGATGATCTTGCCGTTGCCGCGAACCGGGCCGTCGAGGCGCTGCAGGTTGCAGTTGATGACGAAGATCAGGTTGTCCAGCTTCTCGCGGCCGGCCAGGGAAATGGCGCCCAGGGATTCCGGCTCGTCGCACTCGCCGTCGCCCAGGAAGCACCAGACTTTCTGTTTGCCCGGCTGGATGAAACCGCGGTGCTCCAGGTACTTCATGAAGCGCGCCTGGTAGATCGCCTGGATCGGACCCAGACCCATCGATACGGTCGGGAACTGCCAGAAGTCAGGCATCAGCCAAGGGTGCGGATAGGACGACAGGCCCTGACCATCGACTTCCTGACGGAAGTTGTTCATCTGGTCTTCGGTGATGCGGCCTTCCATGAATGCACGGGCGTAAACGCCTGGCGAGGTGTGGCCCTGGAAGTAGATCAGGTCGCCGCCGTGTTCGTCGGTCGGGGCCTGGAAGAAATAGTTGAAGCCGATGTCATACAGGGTCGCACTGGAAGCGAAGCTGGAGATGTGACCACCCAGGTCCGAATCTCGCAGGTTCGTGCGCATTACCATGGCCATCGCGTTCCAGCGTACCAGCGAGCGAATGCGGCGTTCCATGAACAGGTCGCCAGGCATGCGTGCTTCGTGGGTAACGGGGATCGTGTTGCGGTAAGGCGTGGTGATCGCGTAAGGGAGCTGCGAGCCGCTGCGGGTCGCGAGTTCGCCCATACGGGTCATCAGATAGTGAGCACGGTCTTCGCCTTCTTTGTCGAGAACCGATTCCAGGGCGTCCAGCCATTCCTGGGTTTCGACGGGATCGAGGTCTTGCATGGCTTGCTCCAGGGCGGAAAGGCTTCCAGAATCGGTTGCCTGAGTTTGCGACTGGCCTTGTGGGCAGACGATTTAAAATTCTTGGATTGCCGACAGGTTGTTCCGGCGGCGTGTAGTTTTACTACAAATCTTCCGGCATTTCAGCCTTTCGAATGTATAGACGAGTAGTAAAACTACAGATGAAAGGCTTGTGGCCTCCGACTGCGTTGTGAGAATAATCGTTAAGGCGGGTCGATTTCCATCCGAATAAGGTGAAAGTTTGATGCTGGATGCCAAAGAAGAAGAAATTTCAGCTATTTCTAACTTTTGTTCGACAGTCCTTCACGTAGCGGGTTTTCATCATTCACTACAAGCGGCCCTTATTACGCCGATCAAGGATAGACCATGACCCTGCCCGTGCTTGCCGATCTGCCCGCCATTCTCCTGCCGTTGGTCAGCCGATCCGAGCAGTCGTTCCGTACGTCCGTCGCCGCCCTTGAGGACGATCATGGCTTGTCGAATTGGTCGCCTGAACGCTGGGCGCAGTTCGCCCGCGTTACCGCCGCGAGCGAGTTTGTTATTGAACAGAGCATTCGTGACCCTTTGATGTTGCTGTCACTGGTGGCGTCCGGCGAACTTGATCGAGCGTTTGCGCCCGGCGAGCTGTGCGCACAGATTGCCGCCGCTGTGAACAGCGCGCAGAGCGAAGACGAACTCGGCCGCGCCTTGCGTCGCCAGCGCGCACGCCATCAGGTGCGGATCATCTGGCGCGACCTGACTCGTCAGGCCGATCTGGTGCAGACCTGCCGTGACCTTTCGGACATGGCCGATGCCACCATCGATCAGGCTTATCAATGGCTGTACAGCCGTCATTGCGAGCAATTCGGCACACCGACCGGGCGGCGCAGCGGTGAGCCGCAGCAGATGGTCATTCTCGGCATGGGCAAGCTCGGCGCGGTCGAGCTGAATCTGTCTTCCGACATCGACCTGATCTTCGCCTACCCCGAAGGCGGCGAAACCGTCGGCGTGAAACGCTCGCTGGATAATCAGGAATTCTTCATCCGCCTCGGCCAGCGTCTGATCAAGGCGCTCGATCCGATGACCGTCGACGGCTTCGTCTTCCGCGTCGACATGCGCCTGCGTCCATACGGATCGTCCGGTGCGCTGGTGCTCAGCTTCAACGCGCTGGAGCAGTATTACCAGGATCAGGGCCGTGACTGGGAACGCTACGCGATGATCAAGGCGCGGGTGGTGGCTGGCGATCAGGTCGCCGGCGCGCAGTTGCTCGATATGCTGCGGCCGTTCGTTTATCGGCGCTATCTGGACTTCTCGGCGATCGAAGCGCTGCGCACCATGAAGCAGTTGATCCAGCAGGAAGTCCGGCGCAAGGGCATGGCCGACAACATCAAGCTCGGCTCCGGCGGCATCCGCGAAGTCGAATTCATCGCTCAGGCCTTTCAGCTGATCCACGGTGGCCGCGACCTGAGCCTGCAACAGCGTCCTTTATTAAAGGTGCTGAGCACGCTGGAAGGGCAGGGCTATCTGCCGCCGGCGGTGGTCAGCGAATTGCGCGAGGGTTACGAGTTTCTGCGTTACACCGAACATGCCATTCAAGCGATTGCCGACCGCCAGACGCAGATGCTGCCGGACAGCGCCCAGGATCAAGCGCGGATCGCCTTCATGCTGGGCTTCGCCGATTGGTCGGCGTTCCACGAACAGCTGATGTACTGGCGCGGGCGCGTGGCCTGGCATTTCGCCCAGGTGATCGCTGATCCCGACGAAGAAGCGGGCAGCGAAAGCGAAGTGGTAGTCGGTGGTGAGTGGCTGCCGCTGTGGGAGGAAGAACAGGACGAAGAGGCCGCTTGCCGACAGTTGCAGGAAGGCGGTTTCGTCGATGCCGGCAAAGCCCTGAAAGCGCTGGCCGGTTTGCGCGGCAGTCCGCAACTGCGCGCGATGCAGCGGCTGGGACGCGAACGTCTGGATGCGTTCATTCCGCGACTGCTTGCGCAAGCGGTGGAGCATGACAATCCCGATCTGGTGCTCGAGCGCGTGCTGCCACTGGTGGAAGCGGTGGCGCGGCGTTCGGCGTATCTGGTGTTGCTCACGGAAAACCCCGGTGCGCTACGCCGCCTGCTGACCCTGTGTGCGGCGAGCCCGTGGATTGCCGAGCAGATCACGCGCTTCCCGCTGCTGCTCGACGAATTGCTCAACGAAGGTCGGCTGTTCAAGCCGCCGCTGGCGCCGGAACTGGCGGCCGAGTTGCGCGAACGCCTGACGCGAATTCCCGAAGACGACCTCGAGCAGCAAATGGAAGCCCTGCGCCATTTCAAGCTGGCGCACCGCTTGCGCGTCGCCGCCTCGGAAATTGCAGGCAGCCTGCCGCTGATGAAAGTCAGCGATTACCTGACCTGGCTGGCCGAAGCGATTCTCGAACAAGTGCTGGCGCTGGCCTGGCGGCAGACTGTGGCCAAGTACGGCACGCCGCTGCGCACCGACGGCACGCTGTGCGATCCCGGCTTCATCATTGTCGGTTATGGCAAAGTCGGCGGCCTGGAATTGGGGCATGGTTCGGATCTGGATCTGGTGTTCATCCACGACGGCGATCCGCAGGCGGAAACCGACGGGCCGAAATCCATTGATGGCGCGCAGTTCTTTACGCGTTTGGGGCAGCGGATCATTCATTTGCTCACGGCGCAGACCAACTCCGGCCAGCTGTATGAAGTGGATATGCGTCTGCGGCCGTCCGGTGCTTCCGGGCTGCTGGTGAGTTCCCTCGGCGCGTTCGCCCGCTATCAGGAAAACGAAGCCTGGACGTGGGAGCATCAGGCTTTGGTGCGCGCGCGGGTGCTGGTGGGCAGTCAGGATGTCGGCCAGGCCTTCGAGAAAGTCCGCGCCCAGGTATTGGGCAAACCTAGGGATCTGGCCAAGCTGCAACAGGAAGTCAGCGAGATGCGCGCGAAAATGCGCGACAACCTCGGCACCCGCAGCACCGCAGCCGGCACGGCGGCGAATGCGTTCGACGGGGGCGTGCCGTTCGACCTCAAGCAGGACGCCGGAGGTATCGTCGATATTGAATTTATGGTGCAATACGCGGCCCTGGCGTGGTCGCACAGCCATCCACCGCTGCTGCGCTGGACCGATAACATCCGCATTCTGGAAGAGCTGGAGCACGAAGGGCTGATGCCCGCCGAAGATGCCAGTCTGTTGCGCGAGGCCTACAAGGCCTACCGCTCCGCCGCCCACCGGCAGGCCTTGCAGAAAGACGCCGGGGTGATACCGGGCGACCAGTTTGCCGACGAACGTCGGCAGGTTTTGCGGATATGGAAAGAGATGGGGCTAAGCTGAAACGCGCCAATGAACGCAATGAGATTCAAACGGTGGGAGCGAGCCTGCTCGCGAAGGCGGAGTGTCAGTCGGCATTTGTTTTGAATGTACTGGCCCCTTCGCGAGCAAGCTCGCTCCCACAGTGATCTGCGCTGAAATGCAGATGTTGAAACAGATGCAAAACCCTGTGGGAGCTGGCTTGCCAGCGATAGCGGAGTATCAGACGACAATAGTGTTGAATGTGAAGACCCCATCGCGGGCAAGCCCGCTCCCACAGTAGATCTACAGTGTTTGTAGAATTATCGAGGCGGGGAGGCGTAAATGCCTCCCCGGTTCGTTTTTGGAAACCACATGAATATTCTGATCGTTGGGCCCAGTTGGGTCGGTGACATGGTGATGGCGCAGACACTGTTTCAGTGTCTCAAACAGCGCCACCCGCAATGCGCAATCGACGTGCTGGCGCCTGAATGGAGCCGGCCGATCCTCGAACGCATGCCCGAAGTGCGCAAGGCCTTGAGCTTCCCGCTCGGCCACGGCGCGCTGGAACTGTCGACGCGTCGGCGCATCGGCAAGTCCCTGCGCGGTCAGTACGATCAGGCGATCCTGCTGCCCAATTCGCTGAAATCGGCACTGGTGCCGTTTTTCGCCGGCATCCCGAAACGCACCGGTTGGCGCGGCGAGTTTCGCTATGGCCTGCTCAATGACGTGCGTACCCTCGACAAAGAACGCTACCCGCTGATGATCGAGCGTTTCATGGCGCTGGCCTATGAAGCGAACGCCGAGCTGCCGAAGCCGTACCCGCGCCCGAGTCTGCAAATCGACCCGGTCACCCGCGAAGCGGCACTGGCCAAATTCGGTCTGAGCCTCGATCGCCCGGTCCTGGCCCTGTGCCCCGGCGCCGAGTTTGGCGAATCCAAGCGCTGGCCGTCCGAGCACTACGCCAAGGTCGCCGAAGCGCGCATCCGCGAAGGCTGGCAGGTATGGCTGTTCGGCTCGAAAAACGATCACGCGGTCGGCGAAGACATCCGCGCCCGATTGATCCCGGGCCTGCGTGAAGAATCGGTCAACCTCAGTGGTGGTACCTCGCTGGCCGAGGCCATCGACCTGCTGTCCTGTGCTGATTCGGTTGTATCCAACGATTCCGGCCTGATGCACGTCGCAGCGGCATTGAATCGTCCGCTGGTCGCGGTGTACGGCTCGACCTCGCCGGGCTTCACCCCGCCGCTGGCCGAGCAGGTCGAGATCGTGCGCCTGGGCATCGAATGCAGCCCGTGCTTCGATCGAACTTGCCGGTTCGGCCATTACAACTGCCTGCGCCAGCTGATGCCGGACGCGGTCAACGATGCCTTGCAGAAGTTGCAGGGCTCCGTGGTCGAGGTTCATTAACTTGCGGGTATTGCTGATCAAGACTTCATCGCTGGGCGACGTGATTCACGCGTTACCGGCGCTGACCGACGCCGCGCGGGCGATCCCGGGCATCAAGTTCGACTGGGTGGTGGAAGAGGGTTTCGCCGAGATTCCGAGCTGGCACCCGGCGGTCGATAAAGTGATACCGGTGGCGATCCGCCGCTGGCGCAAGAATCTGTGGCAAACCATCACCAGCGGCGAGTGGAAACGCTTCAAGCAAAGCGTGCGCGCCAATAAATACGATCTGGTGATCGACGCCCAAGGCCTGCTGAAAAGTGCCTGGCTGACCCGTTACGTCAAAGCCCCGGTGGCCGGTCTCGACAAAGGTTCGGCCCGTGAGCCTATGGCTTCGCGTTTCTACGATCGCAAATTGGCCGTCGCCCGTGGTCAGCACGCCGTCGAACGTGTGCGTCAGTTGTTCGCCATCGCCCTGGGTTACGACCTGCCCAAAGGCCTTGGCGATTACGGCCTCAACGTCGAGCGACTGGTCGAGTTGCCACGCAAGAACGCTTACGTGGTGTTCCTCCACGGCACCACTTGGGACACCAAGCACTGGCCGGAAATCTACTGGCGCGAGCTGACCGAGCGGGTCGGCTACCTCGGCGTTGGCGTGAAGCTGCCGTGGGGCAACCCGCAGGAAAAGGCCCGCGCCGAGCGCATCGCTGCCGGCTTCAAACACGCCGAAGTGCTGCCGAAGCTCAATCTGGCCGGCGTCGGCAAAGTCCTCGCCGGCGCGCAAGCCTGCGTGGCAGTGGACACCGGGCTCGGCCATCTGGCCGCTGCGCTGGATGTACCGACGATTTCGTTGTTCGGCCCGACCAACCCGGGCCTCACTGGCGCTTACGGCAAGCTGCAGATTCATCTGGCCAGCGACTTCCCGTGCGCGCCCTGCATGCAGAAAAAATGTACCTATCAACCGACCGAGCAGGATGCCCGTCAGTTTGACCTGAAACGCGAGCAGCCTTTGTGCTTCACGCGTGTGAACCCCGAGCGTGTCGCCAGCCGACTGAGCACGTTGTTAATGGCTGAGGAGCTGCGCTGATGCAATTGGCATTCGTCCTGTACAAATATTTCCCGTTCGGCGGCTTGCAGCGCGATTTCATGCGCATCGCCCTCGAATGCCAGAAGCGCGGCCATCAGATTCGCGTCTACACGTTGATCTGGGAAGGCGACGTGCCCCCGGGTTTCGAGGTGCTGGTGGCGCCGGTCAAGGCGTTCTTCAATCACCGCCGCAACGAAAAACTCAGCGCGTGGATGGCAGCGGATCTGGCCAAGCGTCCGGTCGATCGCTTGATCGGCTTCAACAAAATGCCGGGCCTTGACGTCTATTACGCCGCCGATGGCTGCTTCGAAGACAAGGCGCAGAACCTGCGCAACTCGCTGTATCGCCGCTGGGGTCGCTATCGCCACTTCGCCGAGTACGAGCGCGCGGTGTTCGCCAAGGACGCGAAGACCGAAGTGCTGATGATTTCCGAAGTGCAGCAACCGCTGTTCATCAAGCATTACGACACGCCGCTCGAGCGCTTTCACCTGCTGCCACCGGGCATTGCCCAGGATCGTCGGCGGCCGGCGAATGCCGATGAGATTCGCGCCGGTTTTCGCGCCGAATTCGATCTCAAGGACGACGAGCTGCTGCTGGTGCAGATCGGTTCCGGCTTCAAGACCAAGGGCGTCGATCGCAGCCTCAAGGCACTGGCCGCACTGCCCGCCGAATTGCGCAAACGCACCCGCCTGTTTGTAATCGGCCAGGATGACCCCAAATTGTTCCAGATGCAGAGTGCGACGCTGGGCCTGGGCGACAATGTGACCTTCCTCAAAGGACGCAGCGATATCCCGCGTTTCCTGCTCGGCGCTGACCTGTTGATTCACCCGGCCTACAACGAAAACACCGGCACCGTGCTGCTTGAAGCGCTGGTGGCCGGGTTGCCGGTGCTGGTCAGTGCGGTCTGCGGTTACGCCCATTACATTGCCGAGGCCGATGCCGGGCGCGTGCTGGACGAGCCGTTTGAGCAGGCGCAACTGACCCGATACCTGACCGAGATGTTGAGCGATGACGCTGCACGCGCGGCCTGGAGCCGCAACGGTCTGGCCTTCGCCGAGACGGCCGACCTCTACAGCATGCCGCAGCACGCGGCGGATGTGATTCTGGCGGAGCACGCTTAATGAAGTTGATGCTGGCTGAACCGTTCAAAAGCCTTTGGGCCGGACGCGACCCGTTCGCCGCAGTCGAGGGCTTGCAGGGCGAGGTATACCGCGAGCTGGAAGCGCGCCGGACATTGCGCACGGAAGTCGACGGCCATGGCTTTTTCGTCAAGATTCACCGTGGCATCGGTTGGGGCGAAATCTTCAAGAACCTGCTGACCGCCAAGCTGCCCGTGCTCGGCGCCGGGCAAGAGTGGAAGGCCATCCAGCGTCTGCAGGAAGTCGGCGTGCCGACCATGACCGCCGTCGCCTACGGCGAGAAGGGCAGCAACCCGGCGGATCAGCATTCGTTCATCGTCACCGAAGAACTGGCGCCGACCATCAGCCTTGAAGACTTCAGCATCGATTGGGTCAAACAGCCGCCGGAGCCAACACTCAAGCGCGCATTGATTGCCGAAGTCGCGCGGATGACCGGGATGATGCATCGCGCCGGGGTCAATCACCGCGACTGCTATATCTGCCATTTCCTGCTGCACACCGACAAACCGGTCACTCCGCAGGATTTCAAACTCTCGGTGATCGATCTGCACCGTGCCCAGACCCGCGCGAAAATCACTCAGCGCTGGCGCAACAAGGATCTGGCAGCGCTGTACTTCTCCGCGTTGGACATCGGCCTGACCCGCCGCGACAAGCTGCGTTTCCTCAAGGGCTACTTCCAGCAACCGCTGCGGCAGATTCTGGCAGAAGAGGCGTCGTTGCTGAGCTGGCTGCAAGGCAAGGCCGACAAGCTCTACGCGCGTAAACAGCGTTACGGGGATGCGCTCTGATGGCGGGCTGGACACTTGAACCGCAGTACAGCGACCTCGCCGAAGATTTCGGCAGTCTCGAAGCGGTGTTTGCGTTGCAGGGCGAGCGCCTGACCCGCGACCCGCTGTCGGAGGTCGTTCGCGTGCAGCGCGACGGCGTCAATTACTACGTCAAACGCTACGTTGGCGCCGGTAAGGGCCTGCGCCGTTACCTCGGCAAGCCGCGGGTAAAAATGGAATGGCAGAACCTCAAGCGCTTCGCCAAGTGGGGCATCCCGACTGCCGAGGTGGTGGCCTGGGGGCTGGAGCGGCGGGGCGCGGCCTACGATCGGGGTGCGATGATCACCCGTGAGCTGCCCAATACCGAAGACCTTTCGGCACTGGCCGAGCGCAAGGATCCCAGGCTCAAGGATCGCGCCTGGGTCGACGGTGTCAGCCAGCAATTGGCCGGTTACACCCGGACCATGCACGACCATCGGTTTACGCATAACGATTTGAAATGGCGCAACCTGTTGATCGACGATCAGGCGCGCATCTTCCTCATCGACTGCCCCAACGGCGAATTCTGGCGCGGCTTCTGGCTCAAGTACCGGATCACCAAGGACCTCGCCTGTCTCGACAAGCTGGCTAAATATCACCTGTCCAACACCCAGCGCCTGCGCTTCTACAAGCAGTATCGCCAGTGTGATCGGCTCGATGTCGCCGACAAGAAACGGATTCGCCACGTGGTGAGATTTTTTGAGGGGCGCGAATGACTGATTTTCTTGCCGAACAGGACCGCGCACTGCTGGAGCGCCACGGTCTCGGCAACTTCGACGCACTGTGGGCTAAACAGCTTGAAGCTGTGGATGAGCCCAACACCGCCGGTGGCGGCTGGAGCAGCGTGTTCCGCCTGGATCTTGAAGGCCAGGGCTATTACCTCAAGCGACAGAGCAATTACCTGACGCGGACCTTGCAGGCGCCGTTTGGCGAACCGAGCTTTGCCCGCGAATTTCGCAACATCAGCCGTTACCGCAAGTTGGGCATTCCGGCGTTGCAGGCGGCGTTTTTCGGTGAGCGCAAGGTCGCCGGGGAAGTGCGCGCCATTCTGCTCACCCGCGCACTCGATGGCTGGAGCGACCTGGATTCGTTGCTGGCGCGCTGGGCACAGCTCAGTGCCGCGCAACATTCGGCCATCCTCAGGGCTTGCGGTCTGCTGGCGCGGCGGCTGCACGGCGCGCGTCAGGTGCATGGCTGTTTCTATCCCAAGCATATTTTCCTGCGCGCCACCGGCGACGGCTATGAGGCGCAACTGATCGATCTGGAGAAAACCCGGCCGCTGCTGTTCGGCATGCGTGATCGGGTCAAGGATCTGGAACCGTTGCAACGTCGCGCGCCGCAGTGGAGCGAGGCCGACTTGCGCCAATTGCTCGCGGCTTATCTCGATCAGCCGACTGACAGCTCGCTGCTCGACAGCTGGCTGAGCCGACTGACCGCGCGGCGCAGCCACAAGGAGACTCGTTGATGCAATTGTCCGAGCTGGCCCGCTCCGGGCGCGCACCTTCACTGCCACTGACCGTAACCCTGGCGGACGCCGCCGGTGCGGCGGATCTGCAGTTGCTCAGTCTGCTGCGGGTGTTGCCCGGGCAGCGTTACGTTGGCGCAGGTGTCTGGCGCGGTCGGCCGGTGCTGGCAAAGTTATTGGTCGGCAGCAAGGCCGCCCGGCATTTCCAGCGGGAGCTGGACGGTGTGCGCCTGCTCGCTGCGCAAAACCTGACCACGCCGCTGCTGTTGGCCGACGGACTGAAGGACGGCGAGGGTGGCTGGCTGCTGTTCGAATTTCTCGAGGGCGCCGAAAGTCTCGGTGATGCCTGGGCCGAGGTCGAGTCGCTGCCGGCGCTGGCCGACGAGCAGACCGCCGTACTGGCCGAAGCACTGGATGCTATCGGACGGATGCATGGCAAAGGACTCTGGCAGGAGGATCTGCACCTGGACAATCTGCTGCGCCACGGCGGTCAGCTGTATCTGATCGATGGCGCCGGCGTTCGTGCGGAAACGGCGGGGCAGCCCTTGTCCCGGCAGAAAGTGCTGGAAAACCTCGGCGTGTTTTTCGCCCAGCTACCGAAATCACTCGAGCCGTTCACCGAAGAGCTGCTGGTGTATTACCTGCTGAGCAACAGCGAACATGCGTTGCCGCTGGAGGCGTTGCAAAAACAGATCGACAAGGTGCGCAACTGGCGACTCAGGGATTATCTGAACAAGGTCGGCCGAGACTGCACATTGTTTGCGGTGCAGCGCGGCGCATTTGCCCTGCGCGCGGTTCGCCGTGAAGAAGAAGCGGCCATGCTGCCGGTGCTTGAGCAGGCTGACGCCTTGCTTGATCAGGGGCACCTGTACAAGACCGGCGGCGCGGCCAGCGTTGGCAAAGTCGAGATAGCCGGGCGGGCTCTGGTTATCAAGCGCTACAACATCAAGAATTTCGCCCATTGGCTCAAACGCTTCTGGCGCCCGAGCCGGGCCTGGCATTCGTGGCGTGAAGGCAATCGCCTGGCGTTCCTGGGCATCGCCACGCCGAAACCGCTGGCGGTACTGGAAAAACGCTTTTTGTGGCTGCGCCGCAGTGCCTATCTGGTCACCGAATTCCTGCCCGGGCCGGACATCATCGAGCGCTTTGCGCCGTACGTGGAAAATGGCCAGGCACCGGAAGCCGAGTTGCTGGCGCTTGATCAACTGTTTGCCCGATTGATCGCCGAACGCATCAGTCATGGCGATTTCAAGGGGCATAACCTGTTCTGGCAGGCGGATAGCTGGGCGCTGATCGACCTCGACTCGATGTGTCAGCACTCATCGGTCGGCAGTTTTGCCTCGGCCTACGCCCGCGATCGCGCGCGGTTCATGCGTAACTGGCCTGAAAGCAGCGCGTTGTACCAAGTCATTGATCAGCGGTTGCCGAAGGAAGTCTCCAGCGCAGGGTGAGTTCTTCTCACGAGCAGGCTCGTTCTTGCAATGGGCCTGGTCCACTGCGAAACGGAGTCTGTGGGCAGTAACGGACAAAATACAGCGATCTGTCCTACAACTTCTCCAGAAGCCATGAACTGTGCCCTGCTCGGGCTCGATGCTAATTTGCCTGACGATCTCGGAGGGCAAATCTTGGACATGAAGAAATTTCTGACGCTGGGCGTAATATCTGCAGTTCTCTCAGGCTGTGGCAGTGTCTCGACCGTTTTACAGGGCGACGCCGATGCTGCCCGTGACCTGCGCAAAAAGAAGACCTACTGCCAATCGATTCCGCGCATCTACAGTGGTCTGGCCTTCGATTTTTGCACTCTGAATGCGCCGCCTGATCCTACGGGAATGCTGGCGCCGTTTGTTTTGTTCGATCTTCCGCTGTCCGCCGTGTTCGATACGCTTTCGCTGCCTTACACGGTATATCGGCAGATTACCGATTCAAATCTGAGTATTTACTGGCGCAGAGACGGCTATTGAGTCGTTGAACCTGTTGATTCGGACCAATCGTGCAGGTGGCAATTCGCACAAGGTAATTCCCGTCATGTTTACGCTATAATCCCGCCCTTTAGCTGCCACTCGCCCTGTGCGAGGGCACATCAATTTTCAAGGCGCATCGCGCCTGCATGCAGACTAAAGAGGCTAGACCCCTGTGGCATTGACGATTCTTGGCCTGTCCGGCGCCCTTAGCCATGATCCTTCCGCAGCGTTGTACATCGACGGCAAGCTGGTCGCGGCGGCTGAGGAAGAGCGCTTCGTACGCGATAAACATGCAAAGAACCGCATGCCCTACGAATCGGCGAAATTCTGCCTCGAGCAAGCCGGCATCAAGCCGTCCGACGTTGACGTGGTAGCGATTCCATTCGCTCCGATCAGCCTGTTCGGCAAGGCCCGCTGGCACTACGCCAAGCGCTACTGGTACGCCCCGGATCGTGCTCTCGATGCGATCCTGATGGGCAACCGTCGCTACAAGCGCTATCGCAACAAGATCGTCTGGTGCCTCGAGCAACTGGGCTTCGATCCGAAGAAAATCAAGATCGAGCCGGTCGAGCATCACCTGGCTCACGCCTCCAGCGCTTATCACTGCTCCGGTTTCAAAGAGAAAACCGCGATCCTCGGCATCGACGGTAAAGGCGAATACGCCACGACGTTCTTCGGTTATGGCGAAAACGGCAAGATCCACAAGATCAAGGAATTCTTCGATCCGGACTCCCTCGGCGGTCTGTACGGTGCGATCACCGAGTTCCTCGGTTTCGAGATGCTCGACGGCGAGTTCAAGGTCATGGGCATGGCGCCGTACGGCGATGCCAGCAAGTACGATTTCTCCCGTCTGGCCTCGTTCGAAAATGGCGAGCTGGTGATCAATACCGACTACGCCAACGTCATCGGCCTGCGTCGTTATAAAGAAAAGGGCAAAGGCTTCTACTTCTCGCCGAAGCTGATCGAGTGGCTGGGTCCGAAGCGCGAAGGCGACATCGCTGATGAACCATACATTCACTACGCCGCGAGTATGCAAGCGCTGTTCGAGAAGCTGGCTTTGCAGATGATCGACCACTATCTGGGCGACGTCCTCAAGGAAACCGGCAAGCTGGCTTTCGCTGGTGGCTGTGCGTTGAACGTCAAGCTCAACCAGAAAATCATCGCGCGCGACGACATCAAAGAGCTGTTCGTGCAGCCTGCGTCCGGCGATGCCGGCACCGCAGTCGGCGCTGCCGCTTACGTGTCGCATGCCCGTGGCGTACCGGTCGAGAAGATGGAACACGTCTACCTCGGCCCGTCCTATAGCAACGAAGACGTGATTGCTGCGTGTGCCCGCCACGAGAACAAGCCGACCTGGCGCAAGCTCGACAACATGCCGGAGCAGATCGCCCAGATCATGGTCGATGGCAACCCGGTCGCCTGGTTCCAAGGCCGTATGGAATTCGGTCCGCGCGCGTTGGGTGGTCGTTCGATCATCGGGTGCCCGAGCGTGGCCGGTGTCGCCGACCGCATCAACCACCAGATCAAGTTCCGCGAGCGCTGGAGGCCTTTCTGCCCGTCGATGCTCGACACCGTCGCGCCGCAGATGATCAAGATCGATCACCCGGCGCCGTTCATGACCTTCACCTTCGAAGTCGCCGAAGAATGGAAAACCCGCGTGCCGGAAGTCGTCCATGAAGACGGTACTTCCCGGGCCCAAGTGCTCAAGCGTGAGTACAATCCGCGCTACTACGACATGATGAAGGCGCTGGAAAACCTCACCGGTAACGGCGTGTCGCTGAACACTTCGCTCAACCGCCGTGGCGAGCCGATGATCTGCTCGCCGACCGACGCGCTGAACATGTTTTTCGGCTCGGATCTGCAGTACCTGATCATGGAAGACATCCTGGTGGTGAAAGAGGGCGCGAACGCTTATGACTCGTTCGGCTGAACGCCATGTGCTGCAGTTCTGTCACGGCTATGACGGGCCGTTCCTGGACTGCGCACGGCAGTACGCCAGCCTGTTTGCCGGCACCGGCTATCGGGTGACCACGGTGTTTCTGACCGGGGCGGCCGATAGCGAGGTGGCCGCAGCGTGTGCTTCCGATGAAGTGTTGTTCATGGAGTACAGCTCCAAGGCCATCCGTGGCTTGAAACTGGGGGCTATCGGCGATTTGCGCAAGATCGTCGCCTCACGCAATTTCAGTCTTTGCATCGCCCATCGCTTCAAACCGATCTACATCGCCTTGCTCGGCACCTCGCTGCCGGTCATTGGCGTGCACCACGCATTCGGCGATTACCAGCGCGGCACGCGCAAGTTGTTCGCGCATATTTTCCGCAAGCGCCTGAGCCTGCTCGGGGTGTCGGATGCGGTGCGTGACGACATGCGTCACTGCCTGCCGAAGTGGCCGACGAGCCGAATCCAGACGCTGTACAACCGCATCGATGTGCCTGCACTGCAAGCCCGTCAAATCCCGGCTGAAGAAGCGCGTCAGATCCTCGGGCTGTCGCCGGATGCCTGGATTGTCGGCAACGTCGGCCGCCTGCACCCGGACAAGGATCAGGCCACATTGCTGCGCGGGTTTGCCCAAGCGCTGCCAGGCCTGCCGGCCAACAGTCAGTTGGTCATTCTCGGCAGCGGTCGCCTGGAACCGGATCTCAAGGCGCTGGCCCGTGTGCTGGGGATTGCCGACCGAGTGCTGTTTCTCGGTCAGGTGCCTGAAGCTCGCAACTACTTTCGCGCCTTCGATGTGTTTGCCCTGAGCTCCGATCACGAACCGTTCGGCATGGTGTTGCTGGAGGCCATGGCCGCTGGCGTGCCGTTGCTGGCCACCGCCTGCGGCGGGGCGAAGGAGGTGGTGGAGGGTGTGGGCATTCTGTTTCCGCTGGGCGATGCCGAACATCTGGCTCAAGGGCTGCAACACTTGGCCGCGATGGATGAGCCGCAGCGTCGTCAATGTGCGCAGATGATGCTCGAGCGACTGCATGAGCGTTTCTCCGACCGTGCGGTGCGCGAGACCTTCTGGCGCCTGCCGCCAGTTACCGATCTGGCAACGAGGGGCTGATGCTCAACCGATTTCAAGGCTGGCGCGAACGTGGCTGGTCGCCCGTTGACGCCTCGACCTATGCCACTGCCTGGCAGCGTTATGGCGGCAGTGTCGCAACGCATCCGCTGGTCATCGAGCGCTTGGCGGACCTGGCCGGGATCCCGGTGCGTTATCTGGCCTGGCAGCAGCAAGGCGACATCAAAGCCTCCATCGCTACCTGGGGTCGCGATCTGGCGCTGTCCAAGGACGCGCTCAAGCGCCATGGCAAGAAAGGCCTGTTCGACCTCGGCAATGCCGAGCTGATCCTGCCGGGCGCCGTTGATGCCCAGGCACCGCTGCGTCATCGGGCGCGCTATCTGTCGGCACTCAACGAAGGCCGTTTCAGTGGCCTGAAGTTGCAGGCAGAACAGCTTGCCATGGCCCGCACCCCGGAAGAATTGTCGAAAAAGTTCCGCTACAACCAGCGTCGCGAATTGCGCCTGCTGGAAGAAGCGGGCGGTGTGGTGCGAGCGGTCAGCGAGTTCTCCAGCGTCGAGCTGGCCGCGATGTATTGCGATCTGTTCCAGCGCCGCTGGGGTTTTCCGGCCACCGGCGCGGCGCGCATGGCCGAGGTCATCGAGTTGCTGCGCGAGCTGTTGATCGGCTCGGTCATTTTCCTCAACGATGCGCCGATTGCGATTCAACTGGTCTACCGCGTCGAGGCGCCGGAATGGATCAGTGTCGAATATGTGAATGGCGGCGTTGATCCCGAGACCCGTGAGTTCAGCCCCGGCAGCGTGCTGAGCTTTCTCAATACGCAAAGCGCCTGGGAACATGCACGGGCACTCGGCAAGCCGCTGCGTTTTTCATTCGGTCGCGCTGATCGTGAATACAAGGACCGCTGGTGCAACCCTGTGCCAGTGTTCACCGTATGAGCCAGACCATGAGCCGCAAACAGCAATTGCTCAAGCGCCATCGACGCAACAAGCGCGTGGCTGTGTTGGTCGCGCTGGCCGCCATCATCGCACTGAGCGTACTGGTTGCCTGGTGGCTGGCCCCGGTGTTGCTGATTGGCGGCTGGATCGCTCATGAGGCGTGGTTTGCCGATCATCTGTTCTATGCCCCGAGCGACGATTATCAGTACAGCTTCCCGCCCTATACCCCGCAACCGAAGGTTCATCTGCACGGCGAGCAGTTGCGTCTGGATGAAGGTGTGATGCTGGCCGACGACGCGACGCTGATCCTGGCGGTGCGGGTCAAAGGCACCTGGCTGGGACGCTTCTTCGATCCTCGGGTCGAGTTGTCGGGCGGCGCCAATCCTGACGTGCAAACCTTTGAGCGCGGTGTCCGTGGCCTGCGCTACCTGAACCTCAGCGGGCAGGCGCAAGCGTTGTCCGAAGGCGTGTTGCGCCTGCGCGGACGCTTCTGTCGCGTATCGGGAGAGCCGGTGCTGTGGGCGCTGGAGCACGCCGAGTATCGTCACCAGCGGGTCATGGTCATTGCCCCTCACGCGGATGATGCGGAGCTGGCGGCGTTCGGTTTGTACAGTCAGGCCGAAGAGGCCTGGATCGTCACCCTGACCGCTGGCGAAATCGAGGCCGAACATTACCAACAGATGGGCATGAGCAAGGTCGACGCCGCGCGGCTCAAGGGACGTTTGCGCGCCTGGGACAGTCTCACGGTTCCGCAGTGGGCCGGTGTCGCCCAAGAGCGTTGCGTGCAGTTCGGGTATTTCTGCCTGCAACTGGCCGCGATGCGTGACAAGCCGGAGCAACCGGTGGGCTCGCGCGAAGCGGATTTGAGCGATACCCGCCTGTTCCGTCAATTCAATCCATTTGTGCTCCCGGGTGACGCCGACGGCGCGCCGACCTGGAACAATCTGCTGGCCGATCTGCGCGAAACCATGCTGCGCGCGCGTCCAGAGGTCATCGTGCTGCCGCACCCGGCGCTCGACCCGCATCCTGACCACATCTGCGCGCAGCAGGCTGTGCTTGAAGTGTTGAAAGGTCTGGACTGGCAGCCGACGCTGCTCGGTTATGCCAACCACCTGCACGATAACGATCGGTGGCCGATGGGTAACAGTGGTGATGGCGTGGCGCTGCCGCCGGCCTTTGATGCTGGCGTGCCGGTGCAGCCTGTATGCCTGGCGTTGTCGGTGGCGCAGCAGCGTGACAAGGCCATGGCCCTGGGGATGATGCATGACCTGCAGCCGCCCGCGCCGTTCAAGCGCCGCTTGCGTCGTGGCTTGCAGCGATTGCTGGCAGGGCGCTCCGGTTCGCCTTATGGCGAGAACGAATTTTTCCGCAAGGCGGTTCGGCGACATGAACTGTTCTGGCGTTTGTAACGACACAGGCGCCCGCGCAAGACCTTCTTGCGGGCGGGCATGTTCAGGTTTGCTCGGGTTGCTGTTGCGGCAAGGAAGACAATGAAAGTTCTATTTCTGGTGCAGAAAGATCAACGGGCCATACTCGATCGTTTGTACGAGGGTGTTGCAGCCCATTGCGATTGCGATTTGCGCTGGTTGAGTGGTGACGAGCAGCGCAATCTGCGTCGATATTTCCGCCGCGAAATCGATGTTTCGCGCTATGACCGCATCGTGTTTTTCTTGCGCTTCAAGCAGGAGATCCGTCAAGTCGGGTTTATTCGCACCATCCCCAATCTGGTGATTCTGGAGCACGACGCCTATCAGAATTACATCCCCTGCAAATACACTGGCAAGTTCAGCGCGCACTACCGCCGCTTGCCGTGGGCACGCGTGATCAGTTCCGGTTTCGTGGTTGCCGAGCGTCTGCGCTCGGAGGGCTTCGACGCCGTGTTCGTGCCCAAGGGCTACGATCAGACGCAATTGCAAGACCTGGGGCGCGAGCGGGATATCGAACTTGCCTTCGTCGGCAGTACCAACAGTGTGGCCTACAGCGGTCGCAAGGCACTGCTGGATGAATTGGGTCAGGTCGAGCCGCTGCTGGTAACGCGGACCAAGTCAGGGGCTGAATATCTGGAAACGCTCAACCGTATCCGCTTTTTTGTCAGCGCGGACGTGGGCATGGGCGAGTTCATGATCAAGAACTTCGAAGCCATGGCTTGCGGCTGCGTCCTGCTGGCCTATGATCAAGGCGCCGCCGAAGGCGCGGCGCTGGGTTTGCAGGACATGCACAACGTGGTGTTCTATCAGACGATCACGCAGTTGCAGGAAAAACTGGCCAGGCTGCGCGAAGATCCGCAACTGGCGCAGCGCATCGCTGACAACGGTCGTGAGCTGGCGGTACGTCAGTTCAGTTTTGCGCGGATCGGTCAGCGCATCGTTGAAGAGCTTGAGCCACCGCTGCGTGAGCGGGCGCCGCTGAGTGTGCTGGAAAAAATCCGCCTGAAACTGGGCATTTGACAAGTGTCATATAGCCAGTGATATTGCTGGCGACTTCTGATTAACGAGATTTCGGTGCAATTTTCCAAAGAAAGCCAGATTACATTGGTGGTTACCAGCTGCGGTCGACTCGATCTGCTCAAGACCACTCTCGACAGCTTCGACCGATACAACACGGCACCCATTCGTGAAGTGTTCATCACCGAAGATGCCGGCGACGAAGGCGTTGCCGGGATTCTGCCTGCGCACTGGAAAGAGCATTGCACGATCTTCGTCAATCGTCCGAAGCTGGGCCAGTTGGCATCGATCGACCTGGCCTACGGGCAGGTCACTACGCCTTATATCTTCCATTGCGAAGACGACTGGGAGTTCTACCGTCCGGGGTTCGTGGAAGACTCCATGACTATTCTGGAGGCCCGGCCGGAAATTCTGCAGATCTGGTTGCGCAGCTATAATCACGATCTGCGTGTTCACAGCCCTTATATCCATTTGGGCGCGCGCGAGATTGTCGATGGCGTCGCGTGTTATCCGCTGATTTCCGACAAGCCGGAGTGGCAGGGGTTCTCGCTGAACCCGGGGTTGCGCCGACTCGAGGACTATCGGTTGTGTGCACCTTTCGCCGGGCACGGTGGCGAAAAGGCCTTGTCACAGCGCTACTCGCAATTGAACAGGGACGCCTTGATCCTCGAGGCAGACGCGGTCATGCACACCGGTTTCGGCCTGCATGTGCAAACGGATGTCGAGCGTGAACGCAAAGCGCGCCGCAATCGCCGCGAACAGATCAAGTTCGCCCTGTTTCTATTGCTGGGAGTCTGCATTGGCTGGTTCATCAACTGAGTTCGAGTACGCCGCAGCTTGTCCCCGCAAATCCATGCAACGGCTTTCTGCCCGATGAATATCCTGAATATCATGTGGGCCGGTGGTGCTCCGTTCGCATCAATCCATAAAGTGCACCAGCAGATATTGTCTCAGGCCTCGCCTTCGGCGGAGGTCAAGACCTGGCTGCTCCAGGGGCAGGGAACCGAGTGCGGCGTGGACGTCGGCGAGGTACGGGAGTGGCAATTATCGTCGGCCCGCCTCAAAGGCCGGCATTTCTGGCGCTTCGCCAGACCCTTGATGCGGGCGAGGTTTCGCCAGGCGCTAGTGGACAGCGACGCTCGATTGCTGCTGCTGGACGGCATGGGGGTGGCACGCACGTTATTGCCGGTCCTCAAGAGTCTGCCAGACATCCGCGTCGTGGTGATTTTCCATGGCTCGGCACGTCTGAATGCCGGCGATCAGGCACTTTTTCAGGCATTGCCGGCGTCCCGGCTGACATTGGTTGCTGTCTCCAGCACCCTTGCCGATTCGCTGGCTCATGATCTGCAGATGCCTGTCACTCCGTTGCGAAGTGCGTTCGATCCGGAGGCATTTCGCGCTGAGCTGTTCACCCGCGAGCAAGCCCGGGCACGGTTGGGATTGCCGCAAGGCGATACGCCGGTATTGGGCGCGGTGGGGCGGCTGGTCTCCGAAAAGGGTTTCGGCTATCTGCTTGATGCCTTTGCTGCAGCACTCGACACCCGCCCGGACTTGCGCCTGGTCATTATTGGTGAGGGCTCCAAACGTACGGCCCTGGAGCAGCGCATCGAAGCGCTTGGCTTGCATGGGAAGGTCTTGCTGACCGGGCATCTGAACGAAGCAGCGCAGCTTTATCGTGCATTCGACTGGGTTGCCATACCTTCGTTGGAAGAGGGCTTGGGGCTGGTCATGCAGGAGGCGGTGATGGCCGGCGTACCGGTGCTGTGCAGCGATCTGGAAGTGTTCAGCGAACAGCTGGGCAGCGCTGGCTGGTATGCCCCGGTCAATGACACGCAAGCATGGTCCGAGGCCATTGACCGAGCCTTCAGTGCCTCATCTCGGGCGATCAATGCCGAGCAATACCGGATGCTTGCGCCGGACGAGGCCTGGTCGAGCTTCAGCCAGGCTGCCCGCGCATTGTTTTCATGACGACAACACTGCGCGCTCCAGTGCCTGCATCGGAAAGCTGTCGTTCAGCTTCTCGCGCGCAATATAGCGGGCGAAATGTTGCAGGTTGCGTCTGATCAAGCGTTCGGGCAACGGTCCACGGGTAAAGCGCATGTCGGCGACATCGATCAGGCCCATGCGGTTGTCTGGTGTGACGACGATATTGCCAAGATGCAGGGAGCGGAAATAGATGCCCGAGCGGTGCAGGCTGCGTATCAAAGCGGCCAGATCCGGCAATGCCTGCTTCCAGTCGAACCCTTGTTCGCTGGCTATCTGCCGCAGCGTTTGTCCTGGCAGAGGCTGATACAGCACGGCGGTCATGCCGGGTTTCTCGAGGCGGAAGAACTGGAGAATCTGCAACGTCGGTACGCCGAGCTTTTGCAGTTCGACGGCATTGTCGATGAATCGCTTCGAATAGGGGCGAAACAAAGCGGATGAAAAAAACCGTTTGCGACGGAACAGTTTAAGAATTTTTCCATCCTGCAGCAGGTAGACTTTCGGCCCGTAGCTGTCCGCTTCCAGCACTTTGGCAGCGTCGATCATTTGGTCTAGAGCGGCTTGTGAAAGCCGGGAGCATCGCATCGTAGGAAGCCTTGTCGAAAGTGCGGGGTGTTGTAGCGGGCAATGATGCCGAAAAGTTTCGATTTTAACCATGCCGCGTCGCATGGGCGAACCCTTGTCAGGAGCAGATTGATGCAGGAAACACGCTGGGCGCAACTATGGATGGCGACAGGGCTCTTGTGGTTTCTACTGGCCATTGCCGTAGCGCCCACCAACAAGGTCTACCAACAAGGGCTGGTCGCTCTCGTCTGGTTGCCGGCGCTGTTGCTGTGTTGGCCGGCGCGCCATCGCGTCATGGCAGTGCTCCATGAGCAACGCTGGATCTACCTGCCAATGCTCGGTCTGCTGATCTGGTCGCTGATCAGTCTGGCATGGACAAACGCACCTGAGCCCGGCCGCGAAGCCAAGCGCCTGTTGTACATCGTGGTGTTTCTGCTGTTTTTTCCGGTGTTTGCCAATGGGCGTCCCGAGCGATTGATCCGCATCATGCAGTGGGGCGGGCTGGGGCTGGCAGTGACTGCGCTGGTGGCTATCGTCAAGTTCTACGGCATAGAAGGCAACGTCTGGTCCGCCCGGGTGGAAGGGCTGGGTGAGCTGGCGCATCCGATCCTCGGTGGCTATGTGATCGGTGTGGCGGCTGTGTGGCTGGCATTGTGGGCGCCCCGCGGTGTGATATGGCAAGTGATCTATGCGTTGGCGCTGGCGGTGCTGGGCACATTTGTGCTGATGAGTCAGAGTCGTGGTGCGGGATTGGCATTGTTTCTCACCATCCTGGCCATGCCGATGTGGTGCCGTGACCGCCACAGTCGCATCGTCGCGGCCGTAGCTCTGGTGGTGGCCATGCTGGCGCTGTGGTTTTTCGAACCATTGGTTCTGGCGCGCGGGGTCTCGTATCGTCCGCAGATTCTGATGGCCTCTCTGGATATGATCGCCAAACATCCCTGGGGTGGGTTGGGCCTGGGTGGGGACTATCGGGTTTTCTGGTCGGGCATGACTTTCGACCACGCCCACAATCTGTTTACCCACGTCGCAATCGTGCTGGGTCTGCCGGGACTACTGTTATGGGCTGCCGTCTGGTTCGGCGTGATTCTCCAGGCTTGGAAAGTTCGCGAGACCCTTTATGCCCGTGGGGTTATCGGTATCTGGCTGTTCTCGACACTGGCGATGCAGTTCGACGCTGCCAGCCTGACCGGCACCCCTCGTGCCGAGTGGTTCATCAGCTGGCTGCCGTTGGGGCTTGCCAGCGTTTTGGTATGGGCGCGGGCCAATGGCGGCGCTTGTGATAAAATTTCGCGTTCTTCTTAACCAGTGAGCTCTACGATGACTGACGCACCGCCCAAAGCGGAACAGGAATCCAGCCTGAAAATCTACTTTCGGCTGTTGGGGTACGTAAAACCCTATATCGGTCTTTTCCTGCTGAGTATCGTGGGCTTCGTGATCTTTGCTTCCACGCAACCGATGCTGGCCGGGATTCTCAAGTATTTCGTCGATGGCCTGAGCAACCCTGAAGCGGTGCTCTTCCCCAATGTGCCCTATCTGCGAGACGTGCAGCTGTTGATGGCTGTGCCGTTGCTGATCATCCTGATCGCCGCGTGGCAAGGCCTCGGCTCGTTTCTCGGCAACTATTACCTGGCGAGGGTTTCGTTGGGGCTGGTGCATGACCTGCGTATCGAATTGTTCAACAAGCTGTTGGTATTGCCCAACCGCTATTTCGATACCCACAACTCGGGTCATCTGATCTCGCGCATTACCTTCAACGTGACCATGGTCACCGGCGCCGCTACCGATGCCATCAAAGTGGTGATCCGCGAAGGTCTGACCGTGGTCTTCCTGTTCGCCTATCTGCTCTGGATGAACTGGAAGCTGACCCTGGTGATGCTGGCGATCCTGCCGGTGATCGCGTTCATGGTCGGCAACACCAGCAAGAAATTCCGCAAGCAGAGCAAGAAGATTCAAGTGGCCATGGGCGATGTCACTCACGTCGCTTCCGAAACCATTCAAGGCTATCGGGTCGTGCGCAGTTTTGGTGGCGAGGCTTATGAGCAGCAGCGTTTTGCGGCGGCCAGCCAGAGCAACACCGACAAACAGTTGCGCATGACCAAGACCGGCGCGGTGTATACGCCGATGCTGCAGCTGGTGATCTATACCGCCATGGCCGTGCTGATGTTCCTGGTGCTGTTCCTGCGCGGTGATGCAACGGCCGGTGATCTGGTGGCCTACATCACGGCCGCGGGCCTGCTGCCGAAACCGATCCGGCAATTGTCCGAAGTCAGCTCGACCATCCAGAAAGGCGTGGCCGGTGCAGAAAGCATTTTCGAGCAACTCGACGTTGAACCGGAAATCGATACCGGCACGATCGAGCGTGATCGGGTCAGTGGCCACCTGGCGGTGAACAACCTCAGCTTCACTTACCCGGGCACCGAACGGGAAGTGCTGAAAAACATCAGCTTCACCGCATCGCCAGGTCAGATGATCGCCCTGGTCGGGCGTTCCGGCAGCGGCAAATCGACGCTGGCCAGTCTGATTCCGCGTTTCTATCACCACGAGACCGGCGAGATTCTGCTCGATGATGTCGAGATCGAAGATTATCGCCTGCGCAATCTGCGTCGCCATGTGGCACAGGTCACTCAGCATGTAACGCTGTTCAACGACACCATCGCCAACAACATCGCTTACGGCGATCTGGCAGGCGCGCCTCGGGAAGATATCGAGAAAGCCGCCCGGGACGCATTTGCCATGGACTTCATCGCGCAGATGCCCCAGGGCCTCGATACCCAGGTCGGCGAGAACGGTGTGCTGTTGTCTGGTGGACAGCGTCAGCGTCTGGCGATCGCCCGGGCGCTGTTGAAAAATGCCCCGCTGCTGATCCTCGACGAAGCGACGTCGGCCCTCGATACCGAATCAGAGCGGCACATTCAGGCGGCACTCGACCATGTCATGAAGGGCCGCACCACGCTGGTGATTGCCCACCGTTTGTCGACCATCGAGAAGGCCGATCTGATTCTGGTCATGGATCAGGGCGAAATCGTCGAGCGCGGCACGCATGCCCAACTGCTTGCCCACAATGGCTACTATGCGCGTCTGCATGCGATGGGCCTGGATGCCCCGGCCGAAGACATTGCCTGATCTGCAGACCAGGGTGAGCCAGCCTCACCCTCGTGTATTCCCGGTGTGCGCGATCCTGTTAATATCGCGCCCCTGTTCATTTTGTATGTGGGTTGCTCCATGAAATTGTCGATGCCGCGATTCGATCAAGCCCCTGTCTTGGTGGTCGGCGATGTCATGCTCGACCGTTACTGGCATGGCGGAACCTCACGGATTTCCCCTGAGGCGCCGGTGCCGGTGGTCAAGGTCGAGCAGATCGAAGATCGCCCGGGCGGTGCCGCCAACGTGGCGCTGAACATTGCCGCGCTGGGTGCACCGGCATCACTGGTGGGCGTGACCGGCGATGACGAAGCCGCCGACAGCCTGAGCAACAGTCTCAAGGGCGCCGGCGTGCGCGCCTTGTTTCAGCGCATCGCCCATCAACCGACCATCGTCAAACTGCGGGTCATGAGCCGGCACCAGCAACTGCTGCGTATAGATTTCGAAGAGGTGTTCGCCACCGATGCGCTGGCACTGGCCGCGCAGGTCGACGAGCTGCTGGAAGGCATCAAAGTGCTGGTGCTGTCGGATTACGGTAAAGGCGCGCTGAAGAATCATCAGACGCTGATCCAGGCCGCCCGTGCCAAGGGCATTCCGGTGCTGGCCGATCCGAAGGGCAAGGATTTTTCGATCTACCGCGGCGCCAGCCTGATCACGCCGAACCTCAGCGAGTTCGAAACCATCGTCGGTGGTTGCGCCGATGAGCACGAGCTGGTGAGCAAAGGCGCCGTGCTGATGCAGGAACTCGACCTCGGCGCACTGCTGGTGACCCGCGGCGAACACGGCATGACCTTGTTGCGCCCGGATCATCCGGCGTTGCACCTGCCGGCCCGCGCCCGCGAAGTGTTCGACGTGACCGGTGCCGGCGATACGGTGATTTCGACATTGGCGGCAGCCATTGCCGCTGGCGAAGAACTGCCGCACGCGGTGGCGCTGGCCAATCTGGCGGCCGGTATCGTCGTCGGCAAGCTTGGTACAGCAGCGATCAGCGCCCCGGAGCTGCGCCGCGCCATTCAGCGCGAAGAAGGTTCGGAGCGAGGTGTGCTGGGTCTTGAGCAACTGCTGCTGGCGGTTGACGATGCCCGTGCGCACAACGAGCGGATTGTCTTCACCAATGGCTGCTTCGACATCCTCCATGCCGGCCACGTGACCTATCTGGAACAGGCCCGCGCTCAAGGCGATCGTCTGATCGTCGCGGTCAACGATGACGCCTCGGTCAGCCGCCTGAAAGGCCCGGGCCGGCCGATCAACAGCGTTGATCGACGCATGGCGGTACTCGCCGGTCTCGGCGCGGTGGACTGGGTGATCAGCTTTTCTGAAGGCACGCCGGAAAACCTGCTGCGCGAGGTCAAACCGGATGTGTTGGTCAAGGGCGGCGATTACGGCATCGATCAGGTAGTCGGCGCCGATATCGTTACCGCTTACGGCGGCACCGTGAAAGTTTTGGGTCTGGTGGAAAACAGCTCGACGACAGCGATCGTGGAAAAGATCCGCGGCCAATAAGATCAAAAGATCGCAGCCTGCGGCAGCTCCTACAGGGAAATACATTCCAATGCAGGAGTTGTCGAAGGCTGCGATCTTTTGCTTTCAGGAATTCACTTTCTTGCGCGGTACGATTTTCTTCAGCAATTGCCTGGCCTTGCCGCGCAGGCGTGCCAGTCCAGTGGCCTTCTCCGCTGGCGTCAGGCCCTGTTGGCGCAACCAGTCCTTCCAGCGAATCCGCTCATCGCGCACCAGCCAGCCATCCTGTCGGGCAAAGCTTTCAGCCAGATACAGACCGCGCGTACTCGCCGGATACAGTTGATCCTTTTTCAGGGTATACAACTCAGGCAGCGGCTGACCGTCGTGCAATGGCATCAAGTACAGGTCAGGCCGTTTGCGATCGAGCCGCGCCACCAGTTGATCGCCTTCCAGACGCTCATCGACATGAAACAGGCTCAGGGATTTCGCTTCCTTGGGTACGTCCAGGCGCAAGTCATAGATCAATTGCAGTGATGCCGTCGGCAAATGCACGTAGGCCCGTGGCCGCTCCAGCAATTGCAGGTTGGCGCAGCGCACCGGCCGTGCGGATCCGGACAATGGCGTAAGGCGGAACGGCAGCGCTTCGCGGTAATGCAGCGCGGCGGAGTAGGGCGCAGGCAGCCAGGTGTCGTTGAAACGCCCGCCGAGCCAGCCTTCCGGGGTTTCCAGCAGACACTCTTCGGCAATTTCCTGAATCGCTGTGTGCAGCGGAATATTCAATTCGTGGGCCGGCACGTAGCCGGAAATCAGCTTCAGTACCACGTCGCCGCGATCCTGCCGACGCTGGCGCACCAGCACCCAGTAATCGCGGTTCTGCCAATGCAGGGTCAGGCGCACGGACACGCCGAGGTTGGCCAGTTCCAGGGCGAAGCGCTCGCTGTCGGCGACGCTGACCGGTTTACGCCGTTGCAGGGTCTGGGCGAAATTCAGCGGCATGCCGACGCTCTGATAGCTCAGGCCCTCGGGCGTGGCTTCGACGAACAGCGGCAGCGTCTTGAAGTTGCTCGGGTTCTTGCGGATGAGCGTGCGCGGCATATCGGCTCCTGCTTAAGGCCGCGGGGCGGCGTCAGTGACCACGCAGGACCTGGGCAACGGTCGCGGCGTTATGGGCGAGGTGCAGCGGATTGATGGTGCCGACAATAGCACTGGCGACGCCGGGCTGAGTGAACAGCAACTCGAAGCTGGCGCGCACCGGATCGACTCCCGGACTCAGACAGACATGACCGCTGGCCAAGGCTTTTTTCACCAGAATCGCTTTGCCGTGGGCAGCAGCATAGTCAATGACCGCCTTTTCGTTTTGTTCGTTCAGATTGTAGGTGACCATCGCACAGTCGCCTTGCTCCAGGGCTTTCAAGCCGCCTTCGACGGTTTTGCCGGAAAAGCCGAAGCCGCGAATCTTGCCCTCGGCCTTCAGCGCCGCGAGGGTGACGTACACCTCTTCGTGCTCAAGGATGGCCATGTCGTTGCCGTCCGAGTGCACGAGGACCAGGTCGATAAAATCCGTTTCCAGACGTTGCAGGCTGCGTTCGACCGACATCCGTGTGTGCGCGGCGCTGAAATCGTGACGCGACAGGCCATCGGTAAACTCTTCGCCGACCTTGCTGACGATCACCCAATCCTGACGCTGACCGCGCAGCAGCGGGCCAAGGCGTTCTTCGCTGCGACCATAGGCCGGTGCGGTGTCGATCAGGTTGATTCCCAAGTCGCGCGCCTGGCGCAGCAGCATGCGCGCCTCGTCATCGCCGGGGATCTGATAGCCGTTGGGGTATTTCACCCCTTGGTCGCGGCCGAGTTTGACCGTGCCCAGACCCAGCGGCGACACCGTCAGGCCGGTGCTGCCCAGCGGGCGATGCAGTTCGTGCAGGGTGGCGATGGTCATGGCAGCAGTTGCTCCCACGCGGGTACGCCGAGCGGTGGTTTCGGCAGCGGCGGCAGCGGTTCAGTCGCCTGCGGCTGGATGCCGTCGTGTTGCAACGAAGCGATGACGCGGTCGGCGAAGTCCGGCGCCAGTGCCAGTTTGGTCGGCCAGCCGACGAGCAAGCGACCCTCCTCGGCGAGGAAAGCGTTGTCCGGGCGGGTAAGGCCGCTTTGCAGCGGCTCGGCGCGGTCGACGCGCAGGGTTGCCCATTGCGTGGTGCTGAGGTCGATCCATGGCAGCAGCTGGGCGATTTCCTTTTGCGCGGTGGCGATCTGTTCGGCCGGCTCGCGGGCCACGCCTTCGCTTTCGGCAATGTCGCCGCCCATGTACCAGACCCACTGACCATCAGCCGCCGGATGCGTGGTTACGGTGATGCGTGGCTTGGTGCCGCCGCCCAGGCAGTGCGCGTACAGCGGTTTCAAGCCGGGGCCCTTCGCGAGGATCATGTGCAGTGGTCGGCGCTGCATGGCCGGGCGACTGAGGCCCAACGCTTCGAGCAGTTCGGCCGTGCCGGCGCCAGCACTGAGGACGATGCGCTGGGCGCGGATCTCACGCCCATCGACTTTCAGGCCGACCAGCACACCGGCTTCCAGCAGCGGCTCGATCACCTTACCGGCGAGCAGACCGTCACCGGCCAGCTCGGCCAGACGCTGGATCAGGCTCGGCACGTCGACCACCAGTTCGGCGAGGCGATAGACCTTGCCCTTGAAGCGCTTGTCTTGCAGGGCCGGCGGCAGTTCATCGCCCTTGACCTGATCGACCCGGCCACGCACGGCTTTACTGGCGAAGAAACTGGTGAGATTGCCGGCCAGTGTGCCTGGCGACCACAGGTAATGAGCTTCGGACAGCAGGCGCACGCCGGACAGATCCAGCTCGCCAGTCCCGGCCAGCGCCTCGCGCCAGCGGCGCGGCATGTCGGCGATGGCTTCCGAGGCGCCAGTCAGCGCACCGTGCAGCGCGTATTTGGCGCCGCCATGGATGATGCCCTGGGACTTCACGCTCTGCCCGCCACCGAGGCTGGCGCTTTCCACCAGCACGGTCGAAAAACCCTGACCGCGCAGGCGCGCATTCAGCCAGAGGCCGGCGACACCAGCGCCGACAATCAGAACGTCGGTGGAAATAACGGATGGCATGCAGCGACCTCGGAGCTTGAAGAAGCCGCAAGTTTCAAGCTTCAAGCTGCAAGCTGCAACCCGGACCAGCAAATCAGCAATGCTTGCGGCTTGCCGCTTGAAGCTTGCTGCTGCTTTTTAATGCCCGGCGGTTTTCGAAAACAGCTGAATCACAACGACCCCCAGCACGATCAACGCCATCCCCAGCATCGCCGGTACGTCGAGTTTCTGCCCGTAAATGAACAGAGCGGCGACGCTGACCATGACAATGCCCATCCCCGCCCAGACCGCGTAGGCAACGCCCACCGGTACGGTGCGCACCACCAGCGTCAGCATCCAGAATGCGATCCCGTAGCCGACAATCACCAGAATCAGCGGCAGCGGCGTGCTGAAGCCCTTGACCGCTTTCATCGAAACGGTGGCGATCACTTCGGCGCAGATGGCGATGGCCAGATAGACGTAGGCGTTCATGGTTTCGATCCTCAAATAAATCGTTGCTTGCTGAGGTGACATTCTAGGGACTGCTCAGATGGGGTAAAGTCATTACCTATCTGTTCTGAAGATGGGTTGGAAGCAATCATGCAATGGAATCTCGAGCAGCTGCGTGTATTTGTCGACGTCGCTGAACAGCGGTCTTTCTCCGCCGTGGCGCGGCGACAACGCAAGGCGCAATCGGCGATCAGCAGTGCTGTTGCGATGCTCGAAGAGGATTTGGGCGTGAGCCTGTTCGAACGCAGCAGCGGTCGGCAGCCGATGCTCACCGAGGCGGGCGCGGCATTGCTGGAAGAGGCCCGTGAAGTGTTGCGCCAGTGCGAGCGCCTCAACGGCAGGGCCATGGCGATGCTGCGCGGCCAGGAGGCGCAATTGCGAGTGGCCCAGGACGAGGCGATGCCCTATCAAGCGCTGGTGGAGAGTTTCGGCGAACTGGCCGAGCAGTTTCCCAGCCTGGAAGTGCAACTGACCAGCGCCGCCCAAGGCGAAGTCGCGCGCAAACTGGTCGAGCGTCGCGCTGATCTCGGCCTGCTGTTCTATCACGATGAAATCCCCGAAGCCCTTGAGCGCCGCGTGCTTGGCCGCGTCGAAATGCTCACGGTCTGCGGCGTCAATCATCCGCTGGCGCAGCAGGCTTACGTGACGTGCGAGCAACTGGCGCAGCACCGGCAACTGCTGATGTCGACGCAGACCAGCGTCTATCCCGGCAACGAGCCGGCCAGCCCGCAGGTGTGGCGCGCCGACAGCTTTTACGTGATGTCCGAATGGCTGGTGCGCGATCTCGGCTGGGCGTGGTTGCCGCGCCACGTTGTGCAGTACTCGGCGTATCAAGGCCAGATGATTGAGCTCGACAGCGAATGGACGCCGCCAGCGCTGGTGGTGGAACTGGTCTGGCGCCGCGACGAACCGCTCGGCCCGGCCGCGCGCTGGCTGGCGGAACGTTTTGCCGTGCACTTGCGGGCGATCGGCGACAAAAGCCGATAAACTCCGCCGCCATGAATAGAACTCTCTACACCGCGCTGTTTTACCTGGGGCTGCCATTGGTGGCGATTCGGCTGTGGCTGCGCGCACGCAAGGCGCCGGCCTATGCCAAGCGCATTGGCGAGCGCTTTACTCTTGGCATGCCGACCTTGCAGCCCGGCGGCATCTGGGTGCACGCGGTGTCGGTCGGCGAAAGCATTGCTGCCGCGCCGATGATCCGCGCGCTGCTGGAGCGCTATCCGACGCTGCCGATCACCGTGACCTGCATGACCCCGACCGGTTCGGAGCGGATTCAGGCACTGTTCGCCAACGAGGCGCGCATTCAACACTGCTATCTGCCGTATGACTTGCCTTGTGCGGCGGCACGTTTTCTTGATCGCGTGCAGCCGAAACTTGCGGTGATCATGGAAACCGAGCTGTGGCCCAACCACATTCATCAATGTGCCAAGCGCGGAATTCCGGTGGCGTTGGCCAATGGACGGTTGTCCGAGCGTTCGGCGCGTGGTTATGGCCGCTTCAGTAAATTGACCGCGCCGATGCTGGCTGAGATGAGCCTGTTCGCCGTGCAGACCGAAGCCGAGGCCCAGCGCTTCCGCGATCTCGGCGCGCGTTCGGAAACCGTTGAAGTCACCGGTTCGATCAAGTTCGACCTGACCATCGACCCGCAACTGTTGCAGCGTGCAGCCGATCTGCGTAACCAATGGCAGGCGCAGGATCGCCCGGTATGGATCGCCGCGAGCACTCACGAAGGCGAAGACGAAGTGGTGCTTGACGCCCATCGTCGATTGCTTGCCAGCCATCCCGACGCGTTGCTGATTCTGGTACCGCGTCATCCCGAGCGCTTCAATTCGGTGTTCGAGCTGTGCCAGCGCGAAGGTTTCGCCACGGTACGTCGCTCGACCGGGGCCAATGTCGATGCGCAGACGCGCGTGCTGCTTGGCGACACCATGGGCGAGTTGCTGTTTCTCTATGCCCTGGCCGACAGCGCATTTGTCGGCGGCAGTCTGGTGCCGAATGGCGGGCACAACCTGCTCGAACCCGCCGCGCTGGCGAAACCGGTACTCAGCGGCCCGCACCTGTTCAACTTCCTCGACATCGCCGCGCAGTTGCGCGAAGCCGGGGCGTTGGCCGAAGTGGATGATGCCGAAGGCCTCGCAGTCGAGGTGCAGCGCTTGTTCGAACTGCCGCGTGATGCGCAGCGCATGGCCGAGGCCGGGCTGGCGGTGATGCGCCGCAATCAGGGCGCGTTACAGCGGCTGGTGGATGGCTTGGCGCGGCTGATCCAATAATCGCCTGGAATATTACCGTGGCGAGGGGATTCATCCCCGCTGGGGTGCGAAGCAGCCCCAAAACCATTCAGCGCGGTGATTCAGTCAGATCTGGCAAGCCGGATTTACGACTGCTGCGCAGCCGGACGGGGATAAATCCCCTCACCACAGGGGATTCATCCAGATTGTTTATGGCCGGGCCTTACTGTGGCGAGGGGATTCATCCCCGCTGGGTTGCGAAGCGGCCCCGAAACCATTCAGCGCGGTGATTCAGTCAGATCTGGCAAGCAGGATTTACGACTGCTGCGCAGCCGGACGGGGATAAATCCCCTCACCACAGGGGATTCATTCAGATTGTTTATGGCCGGGCCATACTGTGGCGAGGGGATTTATCCCCGCTGGGTTGCGAAGCAGCCCCAAAACCATTCAGCGCGGTGATTCAGTCAGATCTGGCAAGCAGGATTTACGACTGCTGCGCAGCCGGACGGGGACAAATCCCCTCACCACAGAGGTTCATTCCGATTGTTTATGGCCGGGCCATACTGTGGTGAGGGGATTTATCCCCGCTGGGTTGCGAAGCAGCCCCAAAACCATTCAGCGCGGTGATTCAGTCAGATCTGGCAAGTCGGATTTACGACTGCTGCGCAGCCGGACGGGGATAAATCCCCTCACCACAGGGGATTCATCCAGATTGTTTATGGCCGGGCCTTACTGTGGCGAGGGGATTCATCCCCGCTGGGTTGCGAAGCGGCCCCGAAACCATTCAGCGCGGTGATTCAGTCAGATCTGGCAAGCAGGATTTACGACTGCTGCGCAGCCGGACGGGGATAAATCCCCTCACCACAGGGGATTCATTCAGATTGTTTATGGCCGGGCCATACTGTGGCGAGGGGATTTATCCCCGCTGGGTTGCGAAGCAGCCCCAAAACCATTCAGCGCGGTGATTCAGTCAGATCTGACAAGCAGGATTTACGACTGCTGCGCAGCCGGACGGGGATAAATCCCCTCACCACAGGGGATTCATCCAGATTGTTTATGGCCGGGCCATACTGTGGCGAGGGGATTTATCCCCGCTGGGTTGCGAAGCAGCCCCAAGACCATTCAGCGCGGTGATTCAGTCAGATCTGGCAAGCAGGATTTACGACTGCTGCGCAGCCGGACGGGGATAAATCCCCTCGCCACAGGGGGTTCATTCCAGATTGTTTATGGTCCGGCCTTACTGTGGTGAGGGGATTCATCCCCGCTGGGTTGCGAAGCAGCCCCAAACCATTCAGCGCGGTGATTCAGGCAAATCTGGCAAGCCGGATTTACGACTGCTGCGCAGCCGGACGGGGATAAATCCCCTTGCCACAGGGGATTCATCCAGATTGTTTATGGCCGGGCCTTGAGCTGCGCTTCAGCCGCCGACGCCAGATCCGGCGGCAGGAAGTCCTTGTCCGGGTTGTAGTCGGCTTTCAGATAGCGCCGCAGATCTTCCAGGTCACCCGGATTCAGCGTTCCCGCCGCCTGCTTCAGGCGCAGGTTGTCGAGGATGTAGTCGTAGCGGGTGTTGTTGTAGTTGCGCACCGAGGTGTACAGCTGGCGCTGCGCGTCGAGCACGTCGACGATGTTGCGTGTGCCGACCTGATAACCGATCTCCGTGGCTTCCACCGCGCTCTGGTTGGAGATGATCGACTGGCGGCGCGCCTGCACCTGCTCGACGTCGGTGTTCACCGCGCGGTGCAGATTGCGGGTGTTTTCCACCACTTGCCGGCGCAGCGATTCGCGCTGCTGTTCGCTCTGATCCAGTTGCGCATAGGACTGACGCACTTGCGAACTGGTCAGCCCGCCGCTGTAGATCGGGATGTTCAGTTGCAGGCCCAGGGTGCTCTGCTCGACGTTGCCGCCATAAGGCGCGCCGAACGAGTTGGGGTTGGCGAAGCCGAGGGCGTCGTTGTCGCCTTTCTCGTATTTCGCCACGGCGTCGAGAGTCGGCAGGTGGCCGGCCTTGCGCTGCTTGAGCGTCTGCTCGGCGGAGCTGACCGCGTAGTTGCTGGCGAGCAGATTGAGGTTCTGCCGCGCCGCCGTGTCGACCCAGGATTTCGCATCGTTGGGCGCCGGCGGCAGGATCGGCAGCGTGTGGACGATGCCCTGAATCGAGTTGTACTGACGGTTGGTCAGGGTGATCAACGCCTGGAACGCATCATCGACCTGACGCTGGGCGACGATACGGTTGGCTCGCGCGGTGTCGTAACTGGCTTGCGATTGCAGCACGTCGGTCTTGTCCGAGAGGCCGACATCGAAACGCTCGTTGGACTGGTCGAGCTGACGTTTGAACGCCGCTTCTTCAGCCTTGGTCGAGGCCAGATTGTCCTGGCTGCGCAGCACGTTGAAGTAGCTTTCGGCCGATTGCAGGATCAGGTTCTGTTCGGTCGCCGACAGTTGCAGCGCGGCCTGTTCGTTGACGTCCTTGGCTGCTTGATACTGGAACCAGCGATCGGCGCGGAACAGCGGCTGCGCGAGTGTCGCCTGGTAGGAATGCGCGCTGCGGTTGGCGATGGCCGAGGGTTGGTCGATCGAGGTGCGCACGTCGGCGACTTCGGCGCCACCGGACAGGTTCGGCAGCAGACCGGCGCGGGCCTGGGGCACCACTTCTTTTTGCGCGCCATACTGGGCGCGGGCCGCCGCGAGGTCGGCGTTATTGTCGACCGCTTCCTGGTAGACGCTGACCAGATCGGTTTTGGTCGACAAGGGTGCTTCCGCTGCCCAGGCCATTGTGTTGGACGCACAGGACACGGCAACAGCCAGTGAAAGTTTGCGCAGCATGAGGCGATCCCTAGCATGAATATTATGGAAGTAATCCGGGCGCCAAAGGTAAGGCGCAGCCCGCACAGCGTCAAGGCTGAGCAGGCCAAGCGAGTGTAGTTGCGCATTGCTCCGGCAACAATCGGCCAGCCTGGGTATTTACGCCATTCATCATGGCGTTTGCTGCGGTGTTGGCGTTCCTCGGTGGTTGTGTCTAGACTGGCCGGGTTCTTGTCGGGGTGCCTTGCTATGAGGCTGAGATCGAATAATTTCGGATCCCGTTGAACCTGATCAGGTTAGCGCCTGCGTAGGGAACAAGATTTCTCGTCACCCGGCGAGTCCTCTTGTGCTTCGTCCGGGATATTGTTCGACAATCGAACGCCATGACGAATGCACAGCACCGGTCCTGGTGCGTCCGTGCCTTTCAGGTTCTGCTCCGACAATCCACTGCTGGATGCTGTCTGGAGAGCCTGTGATGACAACAAAAGAAAAAAACGCGATCAACCTGAGTGACTCGGCCAAGGTCGACGAGCAATCGGTCAAGCCGTTCACCCGTTCGCAAAAAGTCTACGTTCAGGGTTCGCGCCCGGACATCCGCGTACCGATGCGCGAAATCAGCCTCGATGTAACCCCGACCGATTTCGGCGGCGAGATCAACGCCCCGGTCACGGTCTACGACACCTCCGGCCCGTACACCGATCCGAACGTGGTGATCGACGTGCGCAAAGGCCTCGGCGATGTGCGTTCGGCGTGGATCGATGACCGTGGCGACACCGAGCGCCTGCCGGGCCTGAGTTCGAACTTCGGTCAGCAGCGTCTGGCCGATGCCGAACTGACCAAACTGCGCTTTGCCCACGTCAACAACCCGCGCCGCGCCAAGGTCGGGGCCAACGTCAGCCAGATGCACTACGCGCGCAAAGGCATCATCACTGCCGAGATGGAATACGTCGCCATCCGCGAAAACATGAAGCTGCAAGAGGCCCGCGCGGCTGGCCTGCTCAAGCAGCAACACGCCGGCCACAGCTTCGGCGCAAGCATTCCGCAAGAAATCACCGCGGAATTCGTCCGCGAAGAAATCGCTCGCGGCCGCGCGATCATTCCCGCCAACATCAACCACGTCGAACTGGAACCGATGATCATCGGCCGTAACTTCCTGGTGAAGATCAACGGCAACATCGGCAACAGCGCCCTGGGTTCTTCGATCGAAGAAGAAGTGGCGAAACTGACCTGGGGCATTCGCTGGGGCTCGGACACGGTGATGGACCTGTCCACCGGCAAACACATTCACGAAACCCGCGAGTGGATCATTCGTAACTCGCCGGTGCCGATCGGTACCGTGCCGATCTATCAGGCGCTGGAGAAGGTCAACGGCGTCGCTGAAGACCTGACCTGGGAGCTGTTCCGCGACACCCTGATCGAACAGGCCGAGCAGGGCGTCGACTACTTCACCATTCACGCCGGCGTGCTCCTGCGCTACGTACCGCTGACTGCCAAACGCGTGACCGGCATCGTCTCCCGTGGCGGTTCGATCATGGCCAAGTGGTGCCTGGCGCACCACAAAGAGAACTTCCTCTACACCCACTTCGACGAAATCTGCGAAATCATGAAGGCCTACGACGTCAGCTTCTCGCTGGGCGATGGCCTGCGTCCGGGCTCGATTGCCGACGCCAACGACGAAGCGCAATTCGGCGAACTGGAAACCCTCGGCGAGCTGACCAAGATCGCCTGGAAACACGACGTGCAATGCATGATCGAAGGCCCGGGCCACGTGCCGATGCAGTTGATCAAAGAGAACATGGACAAACAGCTCGAATGCTGCGACGAGGCGCCGTTCTACACCCTCGGCCCGCTGACTACCGACATTGCGCCGGGCTATGACCACATCACTTCCGGTATCGGCGCGGCAATGATCGGCTGGTTCGGTTGCGCGATGCTCTGCTACGTGACGCCGAAGGAACACTTGGGCCTGCCGAACAAGGATGACGTGAAAACCGGGATCATCACTTACAAGATCGCCGCGCACGCGGCGGACCTGGCCAAGGGACATCCGGGCGCGCAGATTCGTGATAACGCACTGAGCAAGGCGCGTTTCGAATTTCGCTGGGAAGACCAGTTCAACCTCGGCCTGGACCCGGACACCGCGCGCTCCTATCACGACGAAACCCTGCCGAAGGATTCGGCCAAGGTCGCGCATTTCTGCTCGATGTGCGGGCCGAAATTCTGCTCGATGAAGATCACCCAGGAAGTCCGCGAGTATGCGGCCAACCAGCGCATCGACGCGGTCGACGTGGACGTCGCCAAAGGTCTGGCGGAGCAGGCCGAGCGGTTCAAGAAGGAAGGCAGTCAGCTGTACAAGAAAGTCTAGCCACAAGCGGCAAGCTACAAGCTGCAAGATTAGAAGCAGTCCGCGTACCGCTTTAACTTGCGGCTTGCAGCTTTTTCACTGATCGTTCCCACGCAGAGCGTGGGAACGATCAAAAGTCTAGCCACAAGCGGCAAGCGGCAAGCTGCAAGATTAGAAGCGGTCCGCGTACCGCTTTTAACTTGCAGCTCGCAGCTTGCAGCTTTTTTCTGCTCCTCTTTGAGATAACACCCTTGAGCATTCAACCCGGCACTTATTCCCCCGACCTCGCCGTGCCCGCTGACAAGCGTGTCTTCGGCGGTCGCGATCTGTTTTCCCTGTGGTTCTCCCTCGGCATCGGCCTGATGGTTTTGCAGACCGGTGCATTGCTCGCGCCGGGCCTGGGCCTGTCCGGTTCTTTGCTGGCGATCTTCCTTGGCACGTTGGTGGGCGTGCTGCTGCTCGCAGCGGTCGGTGTGATCGGCAGCGACACCGGCCTGTCATCAATGGCCGCGCTGAAGCTCAGCCTTGGCAGCAAAGGCGCGAGCCTGCCGGCGCTGCTCAATCTGCTGCAACTGATCGGCTGGGGCTCGTTCGAAATCATCGTCATGCGCGACGCCGCCAGCCTGCTCGGCACCCGCGCCTTCAGCGAAGGTTCGCTGTGGGCCAGTCCGATGCTGTGGACGCTGTTTTTCGGCGCGCTGGCAACGTTGCTCGCGGTCAGCGGGCCGTTGACGTTCGTGCGGCAGATTCTGCGCAAGTGGGGCATCTGGCTGTTGCTCGCCGCATGCCTGTGGCTGACCTGGAACCTGTTCGCCAAAGCCGACCTCGCTGCGCTGTGGGCGCGCGCCGGTGATGGTTCGATGCCATTCGCGGTGGGCTTCGACATTGCCATCGCCATGCCGCTGTCGTGGCTGCCGTTGATTGCCGACTATTCGCGTTTCGGCAAACGCGCAAAGAATGTCTTCGGTGGCACGGCTGTGGGTTTCTTCATCGGCAATTTTTGGCTGATGAGCCTTGGTGTGGCCTACACCCTGGCGTTTGCGCCGAGCGGTGAAGTCAACGCGCTGCTGCTGGCCTTGGCTGGCGCCGGTCTGGGCATTCCGCTGTTGCTGATTCTGCTCGACGAGTCGGAAAACGCTTTTGCCGATATACATTCGGCAGCGGTCTCGAGCGGGATTCTGTTGCGTCTGAAAGTCGAGCATCTGGCCTTGGCCATCGGCGTGATCTGCACGCTGATCGCACTGCTGGCGCCGTTGGCGCAGTACCAGAATTTCCTGCTGTTGATTGGCTCGGTGTTTGCGCCGCTGTTCGGCGTGGTGCTGGTGGATCATTTCATCCTGCGCAAGCGCAGTGCTCAGGTCGCCTCAGCCGCATTGCGCTGGCCGGCGTTGCTGGCGTGGCTGGGTGGCGTGAGCACCTACCACTTGCTGGCGAATCTGTATCCGGATGTCGGCGCAACCCTGCCGGCGCTGGTGCTGGCAGGGTTGCTACAACTGGTGCTGGGCCGGGCCTTCAGTTACGGCCGGGAAACAGCTCAGGCTTGAGAATGCCGTTCAGGCGCGGGTAAGGAATCTTCAGTTCGACGTGGCCCAGCGCATAGGGCGCGATGGTGGTCACATCGTACTTGAGGATCACGCCACCGTAGGTCAGCGCCACGTGCGGGGTTTTCACGAACGGCCAGTTCGCAACGAATTCCGCCTCCTGATCGAGCTTGGTACTGATCAGCCAACTGTTGTGCGCCACTTGCGCGGCTTTCCAGAATGCCTCTTCCTGACCCGGCAGCAACATGTCGGACAGGTTCAGCACCTTGTGCTGCTGGCGCGAATAGTTGATGAAACCGCGACCCGGCGTGCCGTGGGCGCCGCCGGTGTCGAGGTAGCTCGACAGCTCGATGATCACCAGTCCGTCATGCTGCTCGCGTACTTTCGCTTGCAGATAGCTGCTGTTGCGCGGGCCGGCGCTGGCGAGGAACTGCTCGCGGTAGGCGGCCAGGGTTGGCGCGACCGGTGCGTTCTTCTCGGTGCGGGTCATTTGCAGCAGACGTTTTTCGATGATGCCGTCCAGTGCCGGCTCGTCCGGGAAGCGCAGAGTGTCGATGTTCACCAGCGGGCAATCGGGATTGGAACAGCCGGGTTTGAGTTGTTCCGAGGCGTCGCGGGTGGTTTCCAGCGGCGTGCGATAGTTGGGCTGGAACAGGCTGGCACAAGCGCCCAGAGTCAGGGCAATAGCGGCCACAGAGGCAATTTTGAAAAGCGACATGGGCGTCCTTTCGAAAGCAGGGGAAGGCGAAAAGTTACCGCTTCGACTCTCAACGGAGCAGTCAGTTCGCCACTAAGCTGATTAGAGTGTGTTTCACCGTCACCGTCCATCCCGCTGACGGTAAAGGGGCTGCATCAAACGGTGCGGGCGCGTTAGGATGGCGCGAAGTCGAGGTTGCCGGTTGTACATGGAAACCCCGTAAAGGATATGCAGTAAAGAGGATGATCATGACTGATTTTGCCAACGCCATTCCGACCGCCGTCGATATCGTGCGGCGCGAAAAATGCTACGAGGGCTTCTACAAGCTCGACCGTGTGCACTTGCGCCATGAGCTGTTCGCCGGGGGTATGAGCCGCGAGATCAACCGGGAAATCTTCGTGCGCCACGATGCCGTGTGCGTCCTGCCTTACGATCCGCAGCGCGATGAAGTGGTGCTGATCGAGCAGTTTCGCGTCGGCGCCATGGGCAAGACCGATAACCCGTGGCTGGTCGAACTGGTCGCCGGTCTGATCGACAAGGATGAGCAACCGGAAGAAGTTGCTCACCGCGAGGCGCAGGAGGAAGCTGGGCTGAATTTCCAGGCCCTGTGGCCGATGACCAAGTACTTTCCATCGCCGGGCGGCAGCAACGAGTTCGTGCATTTGTATCTGGGGCGTTGCAGCACCGACGGTGTCGGCGGTCTGCACGGGCTGGAAGAAGAGGCCGAAGACATTCGCGTAACGGTCTGGGCATTTGAAGATGCCTTGCAGGCCGTGCGTGACGGTCGGATTGCCAACGCGGCGAGCATTATCGCCTTGCAGTGGCTGGCGCTAAATTGCGCCGAAGTGAGGGGGCTATGGTCGTAAACAAGCTGCGCGATCGTTATCGGGTTGACCTTGTGGGGCTGCAAGCCGCCTGCGAGGCCAACTACGCGCGCCTGATGCGACTGCTGCCGGACATGCGCAACGAACCCGAGGCGCGGCGTATCGCTGTGACCCAGGGCGAGCAGATGCTCGGCGTGCTCGCCCTCGAAGTGCTGCAGACCTGCCCGTACACCACGACCTTGCAGGTACGCCAGGAGCTCAGCCTGCCATGGTTGCCGGTGCCGCAACTGGAAGTGCAGGTCTACCACGATGCGCGCATGGCCGAAGTGGTCAGCGCCGAACATGCACGACGCTTTCGCGGCATCTATCCTTATCCCAACGCCGCCATGCACCAGCCTGACGAAAAGGCCCAGCTCAATGTGTTTCTGGGCGAATGGCTGAGTCATTGCCTGGCGTTGGGGCACGAGTACGAAGTCGTTCGCTAGTTGTGAACTGCGTCCGCTTCGGCGGTTTCCCCTTTGTGTCATCCCCCAGCATAATTGCCGCACCCATCCATTGCGTGCCTAGCCCCGGGAGAGCGCCTTGCCCAGCGTATCGACATTGACCAGCGCCGAGCCGGCGCTGCTGGTGCAGTTGTCCGACAGCCACCTGTTCGCTGAAGCGCACAATAAGCTGCTGGGCATGAAGACCCGCGAGAGCCTGCAACAGGTCATCGACCTGGTGTTGGCGCAACAGGCGCAGATTGATCTGGTGCTGGCCACCGGAGATATTTCCCAGGACGGTACGCTGGAGTCGTATCGGGCCTTCCGCCAGATGAGCGCGCAGATCAATGCCCCGGCGCGCTGGATTCCCGGCAATCACGACGAGCCGATGGTCATGGCCGAGGCGGCGGTGCAGAGCACCTTGCTCGAATCGGTAGTCGATATCGGCAATTGGCGGGTGACGATGCTGGATTCGGCGGTGCCGGGTTCGGTGCCGGGCTATCTGCAGGATGATCAGTTGCAACTGCTGGCCCGCGCGCTGAGCGAGGCGCCGGAGCGTCATCATCTGGTGTGCCTGCATCATCATCCGGTGTCGATCGGCTGCGCGTGGATGGAGCCGATCGGCCTGCGTAACCCTGAAGCGTTCTTTGAAGTGCTGGATCGCTTTCCCCAGGTTCGCGCGGTGTTGTGGGGGCATGTGCATCAGCAAATCGATCGCGAACGCAATGGCGTGCGTTTGATGGCCTCGCCTTCGACGTGCATCCAGTTCGAGCCGGGGAGTGCGGATTTCAAAGTGGGCGAGCAGGCGCCGGGGTATCGGTGGTTGCGGCTGTTGCCGGATGGGCGACTGGAAACTGGCGTCGAAAGAGTGACCGACTTCGAGTTCACAGTCGATTACGGCTCCAACGGCTACTGAACTGACAATCAAAAACCCTCACCCCAGCCCTCTCCCGGAGGGAGAGGGGGCCGACCGCGGTGTCTTTGGCTGTGCATCGACCTGAAACAGCGATATCGATTATGGATTCGCAGCAAAACGTCAGGTCGGTGTAGCTCTCCAATATCCCCCATTCGGTCCCCTCTCCCTCCGGGAGAGAGGGGGCCGACCGCGGTGTCTTTGGCTGTGCATCGACCTGAAACAGCGATATCGATTATGGATTCGCAGCAAAACGTCAGGTCGGTGTAGCTCTCCAATATCCCCCATTCGGTCCCCTCTCCCTCCGGGAGAGAGGGGGCCGACCGCGGTGTCTTTGGCTGTGCATCGACCTGAAACAGCGATATCGATTATGGATTCGCAGCAAAACGTTCAGGTCGGTGTAGCTCTCGAATATCCCCCAGTCGGTTCCCTCTCCCTCCGGGAGAGGGTTAGGGTGAGGGCAGCTTGTGCTGTCACACCAATTTATTGAACCCACCCCCAATCCCGGTCCTTCTCCCTGTAAACTCCGCTATCTTCGCCGACAGCCAGGGAGCTCAAATGTCCGGTTCGATCCTCTATATCCACGGTTTCAACAGCGCGCCGGCCTCGAAGAAGGCCTGTCAGCTGGTCGCGGTCATGGAGCGGCTGGGTTTGAGCGAGCAATTGCGCGTGCCGGCGCTGCATCACCATCCGCGTGAAGCCATCGGTCAGCTCGAGCAGGCAATCGCCGAGCTGGGCCGGCCGCTGCTGGTGGGAAGTTCGCTCGGCGGCTACTATGCGACTCACCTGGCCGAGCGCCATGGCCTGAAAGCCCTTCTGGTCAATCCGGCGGTCAGCCCGCACCGGATGTTCGATGGTTATCTGGGCACGCAGAAGAACCTCTACACCGATGAAACCTGGGAACTGACCCACGACCACGTCACGGCGCTGGCCGAACTGGAAGTGCCACCACCGCAGGATCCGCAGCGTTATCAGGTCTGGTTGCAAACCGGCGACGAAACGCTGGATTATCGCCTCGCCCAACAGTATTACCGCGCCTGTGCCTTGCGCATCCAGGCTGGCGGCGACCACAGTTTTCAGGGCTTTGCCGGGCAATTACCGGCGTTGCTGAGTTTTGCCGGCATGGCTGCCGATATGTATCAGGCAATCGATTTCACCACGCTGTGAAGTCTTGCCCCTCTTTCATGAATGACTGACGACGAGACCTTATGGCCACTCCCAGCGCTAGTTCTTATAACGCCGACGCCATCGAAGTCCTCTCGGGCCTCGACCCGGTGCGCAAACGCCCCGGCATGTACACCGACACCAGTCGGCCGAACCACCTCGCCCAGGAAGTCATCGACAACAGCGTCGACGAAGCCCTGGCCGGCCACGCCAAATCGGTGCAGGTCATCCTGCACGCCGACCATTCGCTGGAAGTCAGCGACGACGGCCGTGGCATGCCGGTCGACATTCACCCGGAAGAGGGTGTGTCCGGCGTCGAGCTGATCCTCACCAAGCTGCACGCGGGCGGCAAGTTTTCCAACAAGAATTACCAGTTCTCCGGCGGTCTGCACGGCGTGGGTATTTCCGTGGTCAACGCGCTGTCCACCGAAGTGCGCGTACGGGTCAAACGTGACGGCAACGAATACCAGATGACCTTCAAGGACGGCTTCAAGGCCTCCGAGCTGGAAATCGTCGGCACCGTCGGCAAGCGCAACACCGGCACCAGCGTGTACTTCGCGCCGGACCCGAAATACTTCGACTCACCGAAATTCTCCATCAGCCGCCTCAAGCACGTGCTCAAGGCCAAGGCTGTGTTGTGCCCGGGCTTGCTGGTCAGCTTCGAAGACAAAGGCACCGGCGAGAAAGTCGAGTGGCATTACGAAGATGGCCTGCGCTCCTACCTGGTCGATGCGGTCAGCGAATTCGAACGTCTGCCGAACGAGCCGTTCTGCGGCGCCTTCGCCGGTAATAAGGAAGCGGTAGACTGGGCGCTGCTGTGGCTGCCGGAAGGTGGCGACGCGGTACAGGAAAGCTACGTCAACCTGATCCCGACCGCGCAGGGCGGCACGCACGTCAACGGTCTGCGTCAGGGCCTGCTCGACGCGATGCGCGAGTTCTGCGAATTCCGCAGCCTGCTGCCGCGCGGCGTGAAGCTGGCGCCGGAAGACGTCTGGGAGCGCATCGCGTTCGTCTTGTCGATGAAGATGCAGGAACCGCAATTCTCCGGCCAGACCAAAGAGCGTCTGTCTTCCCGTGAAGCGGCGGCGTTCGTCTCCGGTGTGGTGAAAGACGCTTTCAGCCTGTGGCTCAACGCCAACCCGGAAACCGGTCTGGCCCTGGCCGAACTGGCGATCAATAACGCCGGTCGTCGCCTCAAGGCGAGCAAGAAAGTCGAGCGCAAACGCGTCACTCAAGGCCCGGCATTGCCGGGCAAACTGGCTGACTGCGCCGGGCAGGACCCGATGCGTTCCGAACTGTTCCTGGTCGAGGGTGACTCCGCCGGCGGTTCGGCCAAGCAAGCGCGGGACAAGGAGTTCCAGGCGATCCTGCCGTTGCGCGGCAAGATCCTCAACACCTGGGAAGTCGACGGCAGCGAAGTGCTCGCCAGCCAGGAAGTGCACAACATCGCCGTGGCCATCGGCGTCGATCCGGGCGCGGCGGACATGAGCCAGCTGCGCTACGGCAAGATCTGCATCCTCGCCGACGCCGACTCCGACGGTCTGCACATCGCCACTTTGTTGTGTGCGCTGTTCGTCCAGCATTTCCGCCCGTTGGTGGATGCCGGTCACGTCTATGTGGCGATGCCGCCGCTTTACCGTATCGACCTCGGCAAAGAGATTTACTACGCCCTCGACGAGGCCGAGCGCGACGGTATTCTCGATCGCCTGGTGGCCGAGAAGAAACGCGGCAAGCCGCAGGTCACCCGATTCAAGGGTCTGGGCGAAATGAATCCGCCGCAACTGCGTGAAACCACCATGGACCCGAACACTCGGCGTCTGGTGCAGTTGACGCTGGGCGAAGACTTCGCCGAAACCTCGGAAATGATGGACATGCTGCTGGCGAAGAAACGCGCCGGTGACCGCAAATCCTGGCTGGAATCCAAAGGCAACCTCGCCGAGGTGCTGGCCTGATGCAGTTTGGCTGGGCCTTGGCGGGTGCGTTGCTGCTGAGTGCGCTGAGCGTGTCGGCCGAGCCGCTGCAACAATTGCGGCTGCTTTCCGAACACCCGGTCGAAGGCATGCGCGGCGGTAACCTGTCGGGTCTGGCCATGTGCGGCAATGAGCTGTGGACGGTTTCCGATCGCGATGACGAGCAGATCTATCGGCTCGATACCCGTGATCCGGTCTGGCAGGCGCAAACCGTGCACATCGACGTGCCGCCCGTGCCGGAGAGCGGCTTGCCGTGGGGTTTGAGTTCGCGCACCTGGGCTGCATCGTTCATTCGCGGTGGCGATCTGGATTTTGAGGGCATCAGTTGCGACAGCGTAGGCAATCGCTACATCGTCAGTGAGGCCCATGCGGCGGTGTTGCAGGTGCCGGTCAGTGGCCCGGCGAACTGGCTGAAAATCTCGCCGCTGCTGGTTCGCGAAGCGCGGGCGAGCGGCCTGCTGCTGAAGTTCAATTCGATCTTCGAAGGCCTGGCGATCAACCCGGCCGGTGATCAGATATGGCTGGCCGCCGAACGGCAAAAGCGCGGTTTGCTGCTGATCAAGCGCCAGCAGACGGTGTGGGATTGTGACGGTCGCTGTGTGCTGCTCAGTGAGGGCGGCAAGGAGATGCAGCCGCCACAGTTTCCGAAAGCGAAAGCGGTTCATCGCGACTTTTCCGACATTTCGTTGTTTAACGGCAAGCTGTTTACCCTTGAACGCAACGCTTTCGAGATCTGCCGTCGCGATGCACAGACGGCCAAAGTCGAGCAATGCTGGTCGTATGCCGGCGAACTGTTGCAGGAACAACGTCGCTACTCGCAGAACTACGGACTGGAGGAAGCGCTGATCATTGATGCCGAAGGTGCGTGGATCGGCGTCGACAACAATTTTGGCCCGCGTGCTGATGGCGAAGTCCGCCCGGTGGTCTGGCGCTTTGCCGCGCCGGACGGTGGCTGGAGTGCCAGGCCATGAGCCAGCAACCGCCGGGCAAGCGTGCCGGTCGGGTGTTGATGATCCTCGCCTGGTGCGCGGCGCTGTTTCTCGCGACGCGGTTTTTCGGTCAGTGGGAACAGCGCCAGCAGAACCCGAATATCGTGGTCACGTCGGAGCAGGGCGAAGGTTTTATCGAAGTGAAACTGGCGAGCAATGCCCAAGGGCATTTTGTCGCCAGCGGCCAGATCAACGGCGAACCGGTCGAGTTCATGCTCGACACCGGCGCGACCGATGTGGCGATCCCGGCGGATCTGGCCAAGCGTTTGAAGCTGCAAGAAGGTTTCGGCGTGACCCTGAGCACGGCCAACGGCCTGAGCCAGGGCTATCGAACGAAGATTGCCCGCCTGCAATTGGGCGACATCGTCCTGCGCGATGTCCGCGCACTGGTGGCGCCGGGGCTGCATGGCGATCAGGTGCTGCTCGGCATGAGCGCTCTGAACAAACTTGAATTTACCCAGCGCGGTGGCACCATGCTGCTGCGCCAGACAACGAACCGATGAGGCCCGCATGAGCGACTCCCTTGATCTCAGCCTGGACGGTGTAGAACGCCGATCGCTGGCTGACTTCACCGAAAATGCCTACCTCAACTACTCCATGTACGTGATCATGGACCGTGCCTTGCCGCATATCGGCGACGGCCTGAAACCGGTACAGCGGCGTATCGTCTACGCCATGAGCGAGCTGGGGCTGGACGCCGATTCCAAGCACAAGAAATCGGCGCGTACCGTCGGCGACGTGCTCGGCAAGTTCCATCCCCACGGCGATTCGGCGTGCTACGAAGCGATGGTGCTGATGGCGCAGCCGTTCAGCTATCGCTACACGCTGGTCGACGGCCAGGGCAACTGGGGTGCGCCGGATGATCCCAAGTCCTTCGCCGCCATGCGTTACACCGAAGCGCGGTTGTCGCGCTATTCCGAAGTGCTGCTCAGCGAGCTGGGCCAGGGCACCGCTGACTGGGGGCCGAACTTCGACGGCACCCTGCAGGAGCCGCTGGTATTACCGGCGCGCCTGCCGAACATTCTGCTCAACGGCACCACGGGTATTGCCGTGGGCATGGCCACCGACGTGCCGCCGCACAACCTGCGCGAAGTCGCCACCGCCTGCGTGCGTTTGCTGGATGAGCCGAAAGCCACGGTCGAGCAGCTCTGCGAACACATTCAGGGTCCGGACTATCCGACCGAAGCGGAAATCATCACGCCGCGTGCCGACCTACTGAAGATGTACGAAACCGGCAAAGGCTCGGTGCGCATGCGCGCCGTGTACCACGTCGAGGACGGCGACATCATCGTTACCGCGCTGCCGCATCAGGTCTCCGGCGCCAAAGTGCTGGAGCAGATTGCCGCGCTGATGCAGGCCAAACCGTCGAAAGCGCCGCAGATCGCCGATCTGCGTGACGAATCCGACCACGAAAACCCGTGCCGCATCGTAATCATTCCGGTCAACAGCCGCGTCGATCACGAAGCGCTGATGCAGCACCTGTTCGCCAGCACCGAGCTGGAGTCGACCTACCGGGTCAACGTCAACATCATCGGTCTGGACGGCAAACCGCAGCTGAAAAACCTGCGTGCGCTGCTGGTCGAATGGCTGGAGTTCCGCGTGCTGACCGTGCGCCGCCGCCTGCAATTCCGCCTCGACAAGGTCGAGCGTCGTCTGCACCTGTTGGACGGTTTGTTGATTGCCTACCTCAACCTGGATGAAGTGATCCACATCATCCGTACCGAGGAACATCCGAAAGCCAAACTGATCGAGCGTTTCGCCCTCAGCGAGATTCAGGCCGACTACATCCTCGACACCCGCCTGCGTCAGTTGGCGCGACTGGAAGAAATGAAGCTGCGCGATGAGCAGGATGAACTGCTCAAGGAACAAGCCAAGCTGCAAGCTCTGCTGGGCAGCGAAGCCAAGCTGAAGAAACTGGTGCGCACCGAGCTGCTCAAAGACGCCGAAACCTACGGCGACGACCGCCGTTCGCCAATCGTCGAGCGCGCCGAAGCCAAGGCGCTGAGCGAGCACGATCTGCTGCCGAACGAGAAAGTCACTGTCGTGCTGTCGGAAAAGGGCTGGGTACGTTCGGCCAAGGGCCATGACATCGACGCCACCGGTCTGTCGTACAAGGCCGGCGATGGCTTCAAGACCTCGGCGGCGGGGCGCTCCAACCAATTTGCCGTGTTCATCGACTCCACCGGCCGCAGCTATTCGGTCGCTGCGCATACCTTGCCGTCGGCCCGTGGTCAGGGCGAACCGTTGACCGGCCGTCTGACGCCGCCACCGGGCGCCTCGTTCGAATGCGTGCTGATGCCCGAAGACGATGCGCTGTACGTGATTGCCTCCGACGCCGGTTACGGCTTCGTGGTCAAAGGCGAAGACCTGCAAGCGAAGAACAAGGCCGGCAAGGCGCTGTTGAGCTTGCCGAACAACGCCAAGGTCATCGCGCCGCGCCCTGTGGCCGATCGTGAACAGAACTGGCTGGCCTCGGTCACGACCGAAGGTCGCCTGCTGATCTTCAAAATCAGCGATCTGCCACAATTGGGTAAGGGCAAAGGCAACAAGATCATCGGTATATCCGGTGAGCGCGTGGCCAGTCGCGAAGAATATGTCACGGACATCGCCGTCCTGCCGGAAGGCGCCACCCTGGTGTTGCAGGCTGGCAAACGGACCCTGTCACTGAAAGCCGACGACCTCGAGCACTACAAAGGTGAGCGTGGACGGCGCGGAAACAAACTTCCGCGGGGCTTCCAGAGGGTGGATGCGCTGCTCGTCGAAAACCTCAATTAGACGAGAACGCCTTCCTAGAGCGTTCGATCTGCGATTAAACGCGTAGATCGACGCTTTGGCGCTGGAGTCGGAACGCATATTCACGGATGATATGGCCTTTCAAGCGCCGGCGTGGCCGAGCGTTCTTCATATTTATTGAGTATTTTCACTGTGGTCAGCCTTGTGGCGGCCACCTGGACGGGATGATGACTGCTCTACGCCCCCTTATTTTGTTGCTCGCCGGCGTTCTTGGCCTGGCGGGTTGCAGCGTTCACCAGCCGGTGTCGCTGTACCAACTGGACAGCGGAAGTCCGGTTCAGCCTGCGCAAAGCGCAGGCATGGCGGTTTTGCTGGGGCCGGTAGTTGTTGCCGATTACCTGCAACGCGAAACCCTGCTGCAACGTCAACCCGACGGTAGCCTGCAAGCAGCGACCGACGGTCGTTGGGCTGGCAGCCTTTCGTCGGATATCGATCAGTTGCTGATGCGTCAGGTCGCCGGTCACCTGGACAGCCAGCGTGTGGTACTGGCGCCTGCTACCGCCGGGTTCACGCCGGATGTGCAGGTTTTGCTGACCATCACCCGTCTGGATTCCGGGGCGAAACAACCGGCGATTCTCGATGCGCAGTGGCGTTTGATCGATCGTCGCGGCAAGGTGCGTGATAACCGCATCATTCACCTGCAGGAAACGCACGCCGGCAGCACCGCGTCCCAGGTGCAGGCACAAGGGGTTCTGTTGCAGCGTCTGGCCGAGCAGCTGTCGGTGGCGCTCAAGCCACTGGCCAACCAGCCGCCAGTGGCCGAGGCACCGCGCAAGGCCGCGCCGAAACCCGCAGCGCCAGCGGCGGATGCCGAGAAGCAGCCGAAGATTCCGATGGCCTCGCCGATTCGTACCGATATGGAAGTGTTTCGCTTCTGAGGCTGGAACGCGTCAGAACAGAGCCCGCCTTATGCGGGCTTTGTTGTGTCTGGAGGTGGGGTGGAAGATCCAAAGCCCCTCACCCTAACCCTCTCCCGGAGGGAGAGGGGACCGATTGGGGGATATTCGATAGCTACACCGACGTGAACGCGCGGAGGTGAATCCATAATCGCCAAGATCTGTCAGGTCGACATATGGCGCCAGACACCTCACCCTAGCCCTCTCTCTCCGGGAGAGGGCTAGGGTGAGGGGCTTTTCAGGGATGCGCACGATTCCAATAACCGCGCACAAAAAAGCCCGCAGACAATCACTCATCTGCGGGCTTTTGCGTATCGGGCCTAAGCCTTACGCGCGGCGCTCATGCATCCGCGCCAGTTGCCGTTCCAGCATCGACGGATAAGGCTCCATCAACCGCTCCACACAGCAAGCGCCCTCAGGGCTGGCGATCGGCCGGATCCGCGCACGCTGGCGGATCAACGCGTCATCGCTGATCTTGCGTTCAACCAGCAGCAGATTGCGGCTGTGTTGCGACAAGGCCAGTGCATCCTGAGCCGAATCGGTCAGCAGCAGATCAATCTGGCTCAGACCGAACAACTCATCGCCCAAGGTCAGGCCCAACTGCAATTGCAGGGTGATGCCGCTGTCCGCGACCTCGATCTGCAACTGGTGCCCAAGCGCGCGCAGCAATTCGCCGCAGCAGATGGCATTGGTCAGGTAGTCGTCGCCGCAGTCTTCGGTGTGGAACAGCAGCAGCGTGCTGCCATCGTTGAGGGTTTCGATTTCGCCCTGATACAGCGACGCGGCCTGCTCGAGGCAGTCGCGATAGCGTTCCTGCAATTCTTCCAGACGTGCGCGAGGCAGGCGGCGCAATTGTTCCTGCGAACCCAATTGCACGGCCAGTACGGCGGTATGCTGCGGAACGTCAGGGCTCGGTTTGCGCGTGAGTGGTTGGGCGGCGCCGTTGAGCGATTCGTCGCGCAGGTCGGCGAAGGCGTCATCGTCATCATCGTCTTCGACGGTGCTGACCAGGTGACGCGGCGCCGGTTTCTTCGCGGCCAGCGGGCGGCTTTCGTCGAAGCTCGGATCGCGCAGGTTACGCACTTCGAATTCCGGCTCGTCTTCTTCCTCGGCGAATTCCGGCTCGGGTTCAGGCTCGGGCTCCGGTTCCGGGGCGTAGCTGGCGTGCAGCTGGCGCGCCAGATCGCCGATTTCGTCCTGACGATCGATGCCCGGGGTGTACGCGTCGATCCGGCGCAACCACACGCGCAACTGCAGCAGTGGCGTCGACAGATAACGGCCCATGCGCAGGCTCAGAGCCAGCGACAGTGCCAGCAGAATCGCGCTCAGAATGCCCATGCTTTGCAGGCTGATGGTCATTGGCTGCTGGAACTGATCCATGTCCAGGCTGATGCGCAGTTGCCCGGCCGTCACGTCCTGGAAAGTGATCTTGCTCTCGTACATGCCCTCCGCTTCGCCCAGCAGGCTGTGCTTGGGACGCTGACCGGACTCGGCGAGGATGCGGTTGTCCACGCTGTAGATCGCCGCGTGGGCGACCAGTTTGTTCTTGGTCAGGTTGTTGAGCAGCACGTTGAGGCTGAGGATGTCGTTGGACACCAGCAGTTCGGTGGCGGAAGTGGCGGTCTGCGTGGTCAGGCTTTCGCCCAGCGCATCGGCCTGCTCGTGCATGGCCTGCTTGAATTGCAGCCCCATCACCCCGGCATAGATCACCAGGGCCAGAGCGACCAGGATCACGTTGTGGCTGGCAATGCGCAATGCAATCGGTACACGGCGATGGCGCAGTGCACGGAAGATCAGCAGGAAGAAGTTATCGGTTTTGACTGGCGTGGGCCGGTTCACTTGAGCTCGGCTCTTTGTCCGTGAAGTTGACGCGCAGTATAGCGACAGGCCCCAGACCGGCAAAGCGCTCGCGGTGCCCGATGGTCACTGAAAGTGGGTAGAATGCGGTTTTTTTCCAGTTGCGGGGGTGCGCGTTGCGCGAAATCGTCCTGATTAACATCACGGGAGTCGACCGTCCGGGTCTGACGGCGGCCATCACCGGTGTTCTGGCACAAGGTGGTGTGAACATTCTCGACATCGGTCAGGCGGTGATCCACGACACCCTGTCGTTCGGCATCCTGGTTGAAATTCCCGATTCCGAACAGGGCAAGTCAGTGCTCAAGGACATCCTGTTCAAGGGCTACGAACTGGATCAGCAAGTGCGCTTCACCCCGGTATCCGAAGAGGATTACCAGCAGTGGGTGGGCAATCAGGGCAAGAAGCGCCATATCGTTACCCTGCTGACGCGCAAAGTCACCGCCGGCCAATTGCAGGCGGTCAGCGCGATCACCGCCAAATATGGCTTGAACATCGACCATATCGACCGTCTGTCGGGGCGCATGCCGCTGGACACACCGGCCGACAAGGGCAAGGGCTGCATCGAGTTTTCCGTGCGCGGTGAAGCGGCCGATCCGCAGGCCTTGCGCGCCGAATTCCTCAGCGTTGCCCAGGAATTGAACGTCGATATCGCCTTCCAGGAAGATTCGCTGTTCCGTCGCAACCGACGTCTGGCCGTGTTCGACATGGACTCGACGCTGATCGAAGCGGAAGTCATCGATGAGCTGGCCAAAGCAGCCGGTGTGGGTGATCGTGTTTCGGAAATCACCGAGCGCGCGATGGCCGGCGAACTGGATTTCCGCGCCAGCTTCAAGGAGCGTCTGGCGCTGCTCAAGGGCCTCGACGTCAGCGTGCTCGACTCGATCGGCGCCTCGCTGCGCCTGACCGAAGGCGCCGAAACCCTGTTCGCCGAACTCAAACGCCTCGGCTACAAAACCGCCATCCTGTCCGGCGGCTTCACTTATTTCGCCAAGCAGCTGCAAGCCAGGCTTGGCATCGACTACGTGTTTGCCAACGAGCTGGAAGTGGTCGACGGCAAGTGCACCGGCGTGGCGATCGAGCCGATTGTCGATGCGCAGCGCAAGGCTGACTTGCTCAAGGAACTGGCGCACAAGGAAGGTCTGCGTCTGGAGCAGACCATTGCCGTCGGCGACGGCGCCAACGACTTGCCGATGCTGGCGATTGCCGGGCTGGGCGTGGCGTTCCGCGCCAAACCGCTGGTCAAGCAGTCGGCAAAGCAGGCGATTTCAACGCTGGGGCTGGATGGTGTGTTGTATCTGCTGGGCTTCCGCGATCGCGACGGGCAGCTCTGAGATCTTCATAAGCTGATCTGGCCTCTTCGCGAGCAGGCTCGCTCCCACGGGAAACCTCATTCCAGTGTGGGAGCGAGCCTGCTCGCGAAGGCCGCGCCTCGGTCTAGAGCGAATTCCACAACGAATCAAAATCTTCCTCACCCCCGCCATTCTGCGCAGGATCCAGCGAGCGATAGGCGAACTGGTTGAAGCTGTGCGTACTCGCCACCCGCCGATCCAGCCCGGCGCGGTGTTCTTCGCCCTGGGTGTTGATCAACACCTTGTTGCCTTCCTGAAAGGGCAGGCGCGGCGCAAGTACGGTCGCTGGCAAATCGATCGCACTGATTTCCGGCAACAGTAAACCGCGCAAATACTGGCTGTGATCGTCTTTCGTTCGCACCAGTTGCAAGCCGCACGGCTGCGCGTGTGGCGCGACCAGTTCAATGCCTATCTGCGTGCCGCTGCCGCGCACCTGGCGGATCCAGCGAATCACCGCAATGCTCCAGCCTTTGCCCTCGCTGTCCTGAATGCCGAGCATTTCCCCGGCCTGCAATTCGGCCGGCACTTCGCTCGGCCAGGCCAGGCAATAGCCGCCGGGGCTATGGTTGATCACCGGCAAGGCGTAAGTCGGATAATTCGGCGCGTTCCCGGGGCCTTCTTCTTCGCTCAACTGGTCGTACTGGATTTCCTCGTACGGCAACAGCTCATCGTTATTTTGCGGCGCAGCGTCGAACGCCTGACTCCAGTTGTCCTTTTCGCCGTTGGTCACCACGCTGCTGAAATTCGCCGCGCGAGCACCGGGATGTTTGAGCAAATCGCTGAAGGTGCGTTCGCCGCCGAGGTAGAAGTGCAGGGCGCTCATGCCAACGCACACGGTCAGCGTGCCCTGGCCGGCGATGCGCTGAAAGCTGCGTTCCGCAGCCTGGCCCCAGGTAGCGTGCAGATGTTGCAGGGTGTCGACGCTGAGGCCGGCGGAAACGGGCAGTGGGGTCGAGGTGGACTGGTGCAGCAAGTGCGTTTCGAGCTGTTTGACCAGCGGTTGCGGATCGAAGCCCAGCAGCCCGTTCTGTTGTTCGCTGCGAAACATCTTGCGGTAGCGCGGGCCGACATCGAGTTCCGGGCTGATGGCGAACAAACCGTCGTCGGCGCTGCCGGGATGCAGTTTGAGCAGGGCGCTCCACGGCTCGATCACCTCGGCCAGCCGGGCAATCTGGCTCTGGCGCAATTGATTGCAACGGGCACAGCCCAATAGCAGCGCGGCGATGTAGGTCTGTTCGACTCTCAGTTCGCTGGTCAAAAAGGCCAGATCATCGCGCAGCCGCCGTTGTTGCAGCTGCAATTGCGCCGCGCTGCGATACAGCTGGTGCAATTCGAACCACACATGCTCGGGTGGAGAACTGTACAACTGCGTCGCACGCACCAGTTGCGCCTTCAGCGCGTGCGCGGCACGTTGCAAAGCGGTGCTGACCAGTGGCGCGCGGTCCTTGCTGTATTTGGGCAGGATGCGCAGAACGATCTGCTTATAGCCGATGGCCAATTGGCCTTGCAGCGCCTGGCACAGGTTGCTGACCTTGCGCGAGCGCTCGTCGAGCATGATCGCCTGATGCAGAAAGTGCCGTTCCAGATGCTGGCAGACGAAATACACCTCGGGCCGCAGCAGTTCCAGGAGTTGCAGGCGATTGTCGCTGGGAGTGAGCAACAGGTTCAGTTCGCCGAGGCCTTGATAGAGCAGGCGGGCGGTTTCGCCGATGTTGGCCTTGGGCAGGCCGGCGATCCAGCGCTTGAGATCACGCGGGCTGGCGTCGCAGAACGACAGGCGCGTTTGCGTGGGAGTCGGAGCGCGCAGCTTGGGAGAAAAGTTGGTCTGGCTCATGAGCAAAACCATAGCAGCAAATGCCGCGGTTTGCGGAAGCAGCCTCGGCTGCTTCCGCAAATTGGGTCACGCTTTTGGCAGTGCCAGACCTTGGCCCATCTGCACTGGCGAGCCGGCCACCAGCTCATCGGCCCACTTCACCTGATCCGGGCCAAACAGCACGATCGCCGTTGAACCGAGCTTGAAGCGCCCCAGTTCCGCGCCTTTTTCCAGATGAATCGGTGCGCGTGCGGCTTCGTCGTAGCGGAAGGTTTTCAGCTCACGCTTCGGTGGCGTGACCAGACCGGCCCAAACGGTTTCAATCGAAGCGACAATCATCGCGCCAACCAGCACCACGGCCATCGGCCCGCGTTCGGTGTCGAAAATGCACGCCACGCGCTCGTTGCGGGCGAACAGCTCCGGGACGTTTTCGGCAGTAGTCTGGTTCACCGAGAAAATGCGGCCCGGGATGTAGACCATTTCGCGCAGGGTGCCGGCCAGCGGCATGTGCACGCGGTGGTAGTCCTTCGGCGACAGGTAGATCGTGGCGAAATCGCCGCCCATGAACGGCGCTGCGTTGGCCGCATCACCGCCGAGCAATTCGAGCACGCTGAAACTGTGGCCCTTGGCCTGGAACACGCGACCGTGCTCGATCGGGCCGAGCTGGCTGACCGCACCGTCGGCCGGGCTGAGGATCGCGCCCGGAGTTTCGTCCAGTGGACGCGCGCCGTCTTTCAACGCACGCGTGAAGAACGCATTGAAGTGCTCGTAAGCGGTCAGGTCTTCGACCAGTGCTTGCGACATGTCCACTTGATAACGCTTGGCGAACCATTGGGTGAACGCATTCTTGAACCAGCGCACGCGGCATTCGGCGATGCAGCCGGCCAGGCGCGACAGCAGGTGATGCGGCAGCAGGTACTGGCTGAGGATAAACAGACGCTCTTTCATTAGTTGTCCTTAAAAACCTTGAATCTCGACTGGCGTGTCAGGGTGGTTGCCCCATTCGCCCCAGGAACCGGCGTAGCCCTTGACCCGCGGATAACCGAGGGCTTTGGCCACCAGATAAGTGAAGCCCGACCGGTGATGGGTCTGGCAGTGGGTAATGATTTCCTTGTCCTTGGTGATCCCGAGGTTTTCGAGGATCTGCGGCATGTCACTGCGGATACGCAACTGACGAGTCTGGTCCATGCCGGCGGTCCATTCGAAATTGACCGCGCCGGGGATGTGTCCACCCTTGGCAGCGAGGACTTTCTCGCCGGAATATTCCAGCGGCCCGCGCGCGTCCCAGATCGCCAGATCGGCGGCGCCGAGACGGCTTTGCAGGTATTCGCGGGTGGCGGTCGGTTCATCGTGCAGGGTCAGCGAGACCGGGCCACCGACAACGGGTGGTACCTGGATCGACATCGGCATACCGTCCGCCAGCCAGGCCGGCAGACCACCGTCTATATAGTGGTACTTGTCGTGGCCAATGACATCGAGCAGCCAGATGAAGCGCCCGGCCCAGCCACCGCCCTCATCGTCATACACCACGTAGACCGCATCTTTGCGATGACCGAGCTCACCAAACAACGCTTCCAGATCGGCCTTCGCCGGCATCAGCCCGGGCGCCGGTGGCTGGCCGAGCTGGGTGCGTTTCGGGTCGACAAAACGTGCGCCGGGCAAGTGACCTTCGGCATACCGGGCAGGGCTGGTCAGGTCCACCAGAATCAGTTCCGGGGACTCCAGACGCGGCAGCAGGTCGCTCGGCTCGATGACGAGCGGCAAGCCAGAGAAGTCAGACATGTGAGGTCTCCAGAGCACAAAGGGGAGGATTGTAGCGCAGGCTCATTGGCCACGGCTGCTAAAGCTGTGCAGGGCTTTTTCGATGCACTGCGCGGTTTTGCCGAAGGCTTGTACGGTGATGTCGGCGAACGGCCCGCCGCCCTGATCGGCAACGACGATCATGATCACCCGGCCGTTATTCACCAGTGAGCGCAAGAATAAGTGCTCGCCGCGAAACAGCGTGCGCAGGCTCGCCGGTAACAAGGCAGAGAATTGCCCGTTGTTCTCCGGCGTGATGCGCACCTGCGCCTGCTGGGCGAGCAAGCGTTGCAGGACCTTGCTCTGGCTGACGACAAAACTCAGCGCCGCCGCATCCTTCGGCAAACCGGCGGTCTGGTGCACGCGCAGGGTCGAGTGCGTGCGGTCGGCCATCAGAATCATCACCCGACGCATGCCGCTCGCCACCAGTGCCTCGCGGGCGGCGACGGTCAGGCTCATGGCATTGGTGAAGCGGCTGGGCTCGGCGAGGAGTTCGGCGCATTGCCGACGCCACTGGCCCAAGTCATCCGCATTCGGCGCTGCGGCCGGGAGCATGCCGGCCGGCAAGCGACGAGTACCCCACGGCCAGAGCAGCGAAACCGCCGGGTGCCACAGATCGGGCATTGCATGCTGACGCGCACTGTTCGCCGCTTGCTGGTGCAACTGTTGCTGCACTTCGTCCATGGAAATCTGCAGATACAGGCTGGTCAGATACTGCCAGCGCTTGCTGTGCGGACTGTCCCAAGCCTGTTGCGCCGACAGCGCCAGCCCATTGGCCAGCAGTACGGTATTCGCCGGCTGGTTGAGCCAGCGGCGCAATGTCGGGTCATCGTCGAGGCGGTTCTGCTGACGTAGCGGGTGCTCGCTGTCACGGGCGATGCGCAGCACTTTGACCAGTTCGCGTTGTTCGCCGAGCAGTAATTTGTAGCCTTGCTCGACCCAGATCGGCAGATGCCAGGCCTCGACCAGTGCCTCGGCAATCTCCAACAGGCGCACGCCGAACAATTGCTTTTCGACCACCCGCGCCGACTCGCCCTTGTGGATCACCCGCAGTTCCCACTCCTCAAGCAACTGCGGATAGGTCAGTGCCAATGGCCACAGCGGCGACAAAAACAGCAAGCTGCCCCAGTGGATGTCCTGCCACAGCCGCGCCAGACGACTGGCAAAAAAGCCGTTGGCCTGCTGTGTCGCGTGTTGGCTGATCAACTGCAATTGGCGCAAAGCCTTGGGGATCTGCCGGTGCGGTTCGGCGGGCAGGCGCGCGAGCAATTCTTCGGTGCGCGCAAGGCCCAGGCGATTGATTGCCACCTCGAGATTTTCCGCTGGCGCGGCCATGGTGCCGTGGGTGTGACGATTCGCCTCACGGATGATGCTCAAGGCCAGCGCCGGGCTGTCCTGCATCAACTCAGCGATGTCGCGCAGCGAGCTGCGATTGTCGCGGATCGCCCGGCAGACTTTGTCGTGAGCCTCTTGTGGTACGGGCAGGCGAACGCTGTCGAGCAGCTTGACCCAAGCCTGGAGGGTGCTCGGTTTTACCGATGGAATGTTCGTTTCATTAGCCATGTCTGGACGAGATCTTCACTGACTGTAGACGCGCCCGGCATGGGCTAAATTGGCTTTTCGCCTGAACTGGCTATAGTCTGGCGCAGTTTTGCCGATAAGTAGAAGAAGAGATTTTTTAACTTCCGAATATGACCTTGAACCCGACTTAAACAAGTACCTTCTACCTATGGCTAAAATTATCGGCATCATCGTCGTATTCGCGAGCGTGCTCGGCGGATACGTGCTCTCCCACGGCAAGATTGCCGCCCTGATCCAGCCCTTCGAGGTGATGATCATCGGCGGTGCGGCCCTCGGTGCATTCCTCCAGGCCAACCCCGGTTACATGACGATGCACGTGCTCAAGAAATCCCTGAGCATGTTCGGTTCGCGCTTCACCCACACCTTCTACCTGGAAGTGCTCGGGCTGATCTACGAGATCCTCAACAAGAGCCGCCGCGAAGGCATGATGGCCATCGAAGGCGACATCGAAGATGCCGCCGCGAGCCCGATCTTCGCCAAGTACCCGGCGGTGCTCAAGGATGAACGCATGACTGCGTTCGTCTGCGATTACCTGCGCATCATGTCCTCCGGCAACATGGCTCCGCACGAACTGGAAGGCCTGTTCGACATGGAGCTGTACAGCCTCAAGGAAGACCTCGAGCACCCATCGCACGCAGTCAACGGCATCGCCGACGGCATGCCCGGTTTCGGTATCGTCGCGGCGGTACTCGGTATCGTGGTGACCATGGCCTCGCTGGGCGAGGGCGACCAGGCGTCGATCGGTCTGCACGTGGGTGCGGCACTGGTCGGTACCTTCTTCGGTATTCTCGCGGCGTACGGTTTCTTTGGTCCGCTGGCACATTCCCTGGCCCACGATGCCAAGGAAGAGCTCAACGTCTACGAAGCCATCAAGGCCTCGCTGGTGGCTTCGGCGTCCGGCATGCCGCCGTCGCTGGCGGTCGAGTTCGGGCGCAAGGTTCTGTATCCGGCGCACCGTCCAAGCTTCGCCGAGCTGGAACAAGCGGTTCGCGGTCGCTAAGTCATGGAAAATAATCAGCCGATCATCGTCAAGCGCGTCAAGCGCATTGCCGCCGGGCACCACGGCGGGGCGTGGAAAATCGCTTTCGCCGACTTCGCCACGGCGATGATGGCGTTCTTCCTGGTGCTGTGGCTGCTGTCCACCGCTACGCCGGAACAGAAGATCGCTATCGCCGGTTATTTCAAGGACCCGGTCGGCTTCTCCGAAAGCGGCACGCCGTACATCATCGACCTCGGCGGTACACCGACCCTGGCGCCGGAAAACACCCTCAACCCGGAAGTGAAGTCGCAGCCACAGCCGGACAAGGTCACGGTCGACACCGATCAGGTTGAAGGCATGGCCGAGCAGGTCGAGAAGGAGCGTCTCGAACTGCTCCTGCAAGAACTGCAGAACAAGGTCGACGAGAACCCGCAACTGCAGAAATTCAAGGATCAGATCCTCTTCGAAATCACCCCGAACGGCTTGCGCATCCAGATCATGGACGCCGAGAACCGGCCGATGTTCGACTCCGGGTCCGCACGCCTGAAGCCGTACTTCGAAGACATCCTGCTGGCCATGGCCGACACCATCAAAGCGGTGCCAAACAAGATCAGCATCAGCGGCCACACCGACGCCAAGCCGTATATCGGCACTGGCGACTACGGCAACTGGGAACTCTCGGCCAACCGTGCCAACGCCGCGCGTCGCGCATTGGTCGCCGGCAGCTATCCGGACGCGCAGGTGGCGCGGGTGGTCGGTTATGCCTCGTCGGCGTTGTTCGACCGGGAAAACCCGTTCAACCCGGTTAACCGCCGGATCGACATTGTCGTGCTGACCAAAAAAGCCCAGGCGGCGATTGAAGGTGCGCAGGGCCCTGAGGCGGCGAAACCGGCGGATCAGGGGCAGAACGGTGCTGCTCCGGCAGCCCCGGTTGATCCGGATGCGTTGCCGGCGGACAAGCAGCCAGTGCCGGCTCATGAGTTGCGCGAACGCTTGAATCTCTTTGATGACGCTGCGCCGAAGCCGGCTGAGCCGGGTGGGGCAGCGCCAGCGCCGAAGCAGTGATTTAAAAAGAAACCGACAGTGATGTCGGTTTTTTTTGGGCTGATTTTCGGCTTTGTATTTGGTGCGTTGCCAAGAACAACCCCCCCTCACCCCAGCCCTCTCCCCCAAGGGGGGCGAGGGGGAAAGGGAGCCGATTTGTGTGCTTTTCGAATTCGAGTTCGACTCGGTATTTCAGGTCGGTGTACTTGGAACATTCACCTCGGTCAGTCCCCTCTCCCTCTGGGAGAGGGTTAGGGTGAGGGGCTTTTCGAAAGTGACAAAATTCTAAAACCCGCGACGAATCCGGTTCTTCAACTGTTCATGAAACATCTCCGCATCGCGCTTGTAAGCCCCCTTGACCGATTCGCTGATCGAATCCAGCGCCATCGACCGCTTGTTCGACACCTCATCACGATACGCATCGATAAAGAAATCCAGGTCGCTGGCCGTGCTCAGCTTCGGCCACTTGTCCAGATAGATCGGCAGTTGTGCCGGCCCGGTCTTGAACGTACAGATCCGCCGGTTGCTGATCGTCGCCTCGCCAATCTCGAACGGCACCCACCACGACAGTGCAGTCTTCTCCGATACCACCGCCAGCAGATGCGTGCACTCGGTGATGTTGCGGGTAATGACCCCGGTGATGTCGTCGGTGGTCTGCGATTCCGGATCCAGCACGTCGAGGTAAGTCCTGATCTTCGCTTGGGTCAGACGGGTGTTGATGGCGATCGCATGAGTGCGATCCACATGGCGGTAGCTGATAAAGACTGGCATCAGAAATGTCCTTTGAGGGCGAGTTCGCGGTAATAGGCACCGAGTGCCGTCAGGCGGCAGCCGGTGGAGTGAATGGCGGCGTAGTACATGTGCTCGGCGTCGACCGGTTCGATCAGGCTGTGGCGGTTGCACTTCTGCAACTGGGCGAAGATCTCGCCGTGCTCCTGTATGAACGCCATTTCGGTGGGTTCGTAGCTGGGGTCGAGCGGGAAGACCGATTCGGCTTCGGCGAACCAGTTCGGCAATTTGCGCAGGATCTCCTTGGGAATCAGCGGCGAGACTTCGCGCAGGGAAATGAACTGCGACACATTGGTCTTGAACACCGGACGCTGCTCCCACGGGCCGAGCGCGTTGTCGACGAAGGAGTACAGGCTGCCGGGGGTGATTTTGCCGAGGATATTCGCCGCGCCGCCATGCAGCGCTTGCAGCAGCAGGCCGGTGAACACGCCGTGCTGCGCGCCCTCCAGTGCCGGCTCGGCTTTTTTGCAGGCGGTGAGGATGGTCATGCCTTCGCTGACCATGCTGCTCTCGCTGCGCAAGGCGCGCACTTCGCCGGCCGAACCGCTTTCGCAGCAGTCGAGGATGATCATTTTGTTTTTGATCCGCGTGGCTTTGTCCGCCCAGTTGAGAATGTCGCTGATGCGGATGCCGTCCTTGGCGTTGCGGTAATCCTGCGGGATCAGCATGCCTTCGTCAGTGTCGGCGTCGAAACCGCCATGACCGGCGAAATACAGCAGAGCGACGTTGCAGTCGCCGGAAAACAACTCGCGGATCTGGTCTTCGAGTTTTTGCCGGCTCAGGTAATCCTCGGCGGACGTCAGTATCAGATTCTTGAAGTTGGGGTCGCCATCGGCGTTGGTTTTCAGTACCGAGGCCATGGCCATGGCGTCGTTGCAACAGCCGCTGAGCCCGCCAATATGCGTGTAATCGTTGATGCCGATGAACAGTGCCTTGCGCATGGTTACACCACCGTGAGCAGGCTGAACGCGCTGACGATTCTGTGGGGATAACGCAAGCGGGCGCAGCGAGACGAATGGCTGATGAATGAATGACAGCTGTGCATGGGTTTCCTCGAAAGTCGCTGTGAGCGAAGGAGGAAACGAATGTAGGCCGCTGGCGCAGACCTACAAGGTCTGCGCGGCAAAACAGAAAGGTCCTGCGAGCAGGTGCGCAAAAGCCTACAGAAGAGACTGATGTTTAACAGCGAGAGGCGTCAGTCAGATGCAGTACGACAGCCAACGGCCCATAGTGCAGGGCCGCCGGCGTGACTGTTTAATAGCCGTTTTCAGGCAGGCTGGCGATGATCGAGCGATAGCTGTTCATCCGCTGCTGCTGGATGCGTCCGTCTTCGAGTGCCTTGAGCAGCGCACAACCCGGTTCGCGATCGTGCTTGCAGTCACGGAAACGGCAGGTGCCAAGCAGGTCGTCGAACTCGATGAAACCGGCTTCGACGTCGGCGCGGCTGACATGGCCCAGACCGAATTCGCGGATGCCCGGGGAGTCGATCAGTTCGCCGCCGCCAGGGAAGTGGAACAGGCGCGCGGTGGTGGTGGTGTGCGTGCCCTGACCGGATAGCTCGGACAACGGCCCGACGCGGGTATCGACTTCCGGCAGCAGGCTGTTGACCAGCGACGACTTGCCGACGCCGGACTGACCAACGAATACGCTGATGCGCCCGTCGAGCTGCTTTTGCAGTTGCTCCATGCCGTCGCCGTGGTGCGCCGAGACTTCCAGCACCGGATAACCCAGCGTGCGATACACCGCCAGCAACGCATTCAATGCCGGGGCGTTCTGCTCGTCGATCAGGTCGAATTTGTTCAGCAGCAGAAGCGGGCGGATGCCGGCATGTTCGGCGGCGACGAGATAGCGGTCGATCAGGTTGGCGTGAGGCTCGGGCAGCGGCGCGAAAACGATGACGATCATGTCGACGTTGGCGGCAACCGGCTTGAGCTGACCACGGCTGTCGGGGCGGCACAGCTCGGTGCTGCGCGGCAGTTGCGCGACGATCACGCCAATGCCCTGGTTGCCGGCGCGCCAGACGACTTTGTCGCCGGTGACCAGCGCTGGCAGGTTGGCGCGCAAGTGGCAGCGGAACACTTGACCGGCGAGTTCGCCGTCAACGGCTTCGACTTCGACCTGCACGCCGAAGTGGGCGATCACCAGGCCGTGTTGCTCTGGGCCAAGGTCGCCGCCCTCGAGGGCTTCGACCGCCGAGGACTCGCGTTTGGCGGCGCGTGCGGCGCGCTCGCCCTGGATCTTTTCGATGCGCCAGTTTTGACGACGATTGAGTTGGCGTTTGGCCATGGGTGTTCCGTCTGAAGAATGCAGCGATTAGGTAAAACGGCCGCGAGTTTAGCACGCCCGGCCACCGGCCTAGGCTAAACTGCGCAGCATTGCCTAGGAGCCCGAATATGCAAAACCCGCAGAACCTGATCTGGATCGACCTGGAAATGACCGGTCTGGACCCGGACAACGACGTCATCATCGAAATGGCCACCATCGTCACCGACAGTGAGCTGAATACATTGGCCGAAGGCCCGGTGATCGCCATCCATCACAGCGACGAAGTGCTCGCGCGCATGGACGAGTGGAACACCCGCACCCACGGCAATTCCGGCCTGACCCAGCGTGTACGCGACAGCCGCATCAGCATGGCTGAGGCAGAAGCTGAGACCATCGCCTTCCTGGAAAAGTGGGTGCCGAAGGGCAAATCGCCGATCTGCGGCAACAGCATCTGCCAGGACCGCCGCTTCCTTTATACCCACATGAAGGCGCTGGAAAGCTACTTCCACTACCGCAACCTCGACGTCTCCACGCTCAAGGAGCTGGCCGCGCGCTGGGCTCCGGATGTGCGCGACAGCTTCAAGAAGGGCAGCACCCACCTGGCGCTGGACGACATCCGCGAATCGATCGCCGAGCTGCAGCACTACCGCAAGCACTTCATCAAGTTCTGACGCGATCCCTGTGTAGGAGCTGCCGCAGGCTGCGATCTTTTGATCTTGGTTTTGCACCTGAAAAAGCAAAACTACAAGATCGCAGCCTTCGGCGGCGCCTGCAGGGAGTTGTGTTTGCTGAGGCGCCCTCTTCTGGTGCAGCACCGAAATGGCTAGACTGCGCGCCTTCCTGCCTGGACTGCCATCATGTTGCTGATGCTCTATCTGATCGCCATCACCGCCGAAGCCATGACTGGCGCGCTGTCCGCCGGACGACGCGGCATGGACTGGTTTGGCGTGGTGCTGATCGCCTGCATCACCGCGCTCGGTGGCGGTTCAGTGCGCGACGTGTTGCTCGGGCACTACCCGCTGACTTGGGTCAAGCACCCGGAATACCTGGTGCTGACGTCGGTGGCGGCAATGTTTACCGTGTTCACCGCACGCTGGATGCGCCACCTGCGCTCGTTGTTTCTGGTACTCGACGCGGTGGGCCTGGTGGCATTCACCTTGATCGGTTGCATGACCGCTCTGGAGATGGGCCACGGCATGCTGGTGGCATCTGTCAGCGGCGTCATTACCGGGGTGTTCGGCGGCATCCTTCGTGACATCTTCTGCAACGACATTCCGCTGATCTTTCGTCGTGAGCTTTACGCCAGCGTGTCGTTTGCCGCTGCGTGGTGCTACATGCTTTGCCTGTACCTGAACGTGCCAGGCGAGCAGGCGATTCTGATCACGCTGTTCGGTGGGTTCTTGCTACGCCTGCTGGCGATCCGTTTTCATTGGGAAATGCCCAAGTTTGTCTACAACGACGCGCCCTGACGCTCGGCATGCTGCCTGAGCGCCCACTCGACGTGTTCCTGCACCAGATCGGAAGGATAATCCCGTCGCGCCTTCAACGCTTCCAGCACCACAATCGTTGAAGGCGCATTGCCCAGGCCCACCGCCAGATTCCTCAACCAGCGCTCATATCCCGCCCGCCGCAACGGCGAACCTTCGGTGCTGCTCAAAAACTTATCTTCATCCCACAAAAACAACTCCGCCAGTTCGGCATTGTCGAGGTTGTGCCGTGGCTTGAAATCGCTTTCCCCGGAAGGCTTGGCGAAACGGTTCCACGGACAGACGATCTGGCAGTCATCGCAGCCAAACACCCGATTGCCTATCAATGGCCGCAATTCTTCGGGAATCGCGGTTTTCAGTTCGATGGTCAGGTAGGAAATGCAGCGTCGGGCGTCCAGCACGTACGGGCCGACAAAAGCGTTGGTCGGGCAGATATCCAGACACGCGGTGCAGCGCCCGCAATGTTCGCTGCTATGCGGCTCGTCCACCGGTAGCGGCAGATCGACGAACAGCTCGCTGAGGAAGAAATAACTGCCGGCCTTGCGGTTGAGGACCAGGGTGTTTTTACCGATCCAGCCCAGCCCGGCCTGTTCGGCGATGGCTTTTTCCAGCACCGGCGCGCTGTCGACAAAGGCACGAAAACCGAACGGGCCGATCTCTGCCTGGATCCTGTCGGCCAATTGTTGAACACGTTTACGGATCAATTTGTGGTAATCGCGGCCCAAGGCATAACGCGACACGTAAGCCTTTTCCGGTTCAGCCAGGCGTTTGGCCATTTCGGTATCGCCCGGCAAGTAGTCCATGCGCAGGGAAACCACGCGCAACGTGCCCGGCACCAGCTCGTCGGGGTGCGAGCGTTTGCTGCCATGGGCGCCCATGTAGTCCATTTCGCCGTGATAGCCGGCCTCTAGCCAGCGCTGTAGATGCTGCTCGTGTTCGGCCAGGTCCAGACCGCTGATGCCGACTTGCTGGAAGCCCAGCTCGCGGCCCCAATCCTTGATCGATTGGGCGAGGGCGGGCAGGTCTGTGGTGATGGCGGACATGAGGCGAGAGAAACCGGAGCTGAGGTGCGTATAATTCTGCCAGACATCGGAGCCCGAAGACGCATGCCGCAGACGAAAGATGAATTACCCGACGCGCTGTACCGCGCCGCGCAGGTGCGCGAACTCGACGCGCGGCTGATCGCCGCCGGCACGCCGGGCTTCGAATTGATGCAACGCGCCGCCCGCGCGACGTGGCGCGCACTGGTGCGCAAGTGGCCGGCAGCGAACGAACTGACCGTGCTCGCCGGGCACGGCAACAACGCTGGCGACGGTTATCTGGTGGCCGGGCTGGCGCTGCGGGCCGGTTGGATGGTGCGCGTTCTCGCCGTCGGCGATCCGCAGCGTTTGCAGGGTGATGCCGCGCTGGCCCATGTCGAATCGGTGGCCGCAGGTGTTGTGGTGCAAGGCTGGCAGGCGCAAAGCGAGCTGCACGGTGTCGTCCTCGATGCCTTGCTCGGCACAGGCCTGAGCGGCGAAGTGCGTGAGCCCTATGCATCGGCGATCAAGGCGATCAACGCCTGCGGTTTGCCGGTAGCGGCGGTCGATATTCCTTCCGGGCTATGTGCCGATACCGGGCGTGAACTGGGTGTCGCGGTCCGCGCCGATCTCACGGTGACATTCATTGGTATGAAGGTCGGGCTGTTGACCGGCGATGCGGCGGATCATATCGGCGAACTGGTGTTCAACGACTTGCAAGCCACCGACGAAATTTTCAGTGACATTCCCGTCTGCGCTCAACGCCTGAGCGCCGCTAATCTTCCAGCACTTGCGCCGCGCGCGCCGACCTCGCACAAGGGGCGCTTTGGTCATGTGTTACTGATCGGCGGCGATCACGGGTTCGGCGGAGCGATTCTGCTCAGCACGGAAATGGCCTTGCGCGGCGGCGCGGGCATGGTTTCGCTGGCGACTCGCCCAGAGCATGTGCCGGCGGCGCTGACTCGGGTGCCGGAGGCTATGGCGCTCGGCACCTCGTCAGCCAATCAACTGATGGGTCTGCTGGAAAAGGTTTCGGTATTGGTGGTCGGGCCGGGCCTCGGTCAGGCCAGTTGGGGCCGTGCCCTGTTGTCGGCTGCCGCCAATGCGCCGCTGCCGCAGGTGTGGGACGCTGACGCGTTGAACCTGCTGGCCAGCGATTTTGTCCAGTTGCCCAAGGATTGCGTGATCACCCCGCATCCGGGTGAAGCGGCGCGCTTGCTTGGCGTCAGCACCACCGAGGTGCAGGCCGATCGCCCGGCCGCTGCTCTGGCGTTGAGCAAAAAGTATTCAGCGGTAGTGGTTCTGAAAGGTGCCGGCAGTCTGATCGCCCATCCAGACGGGCGTCTGGCCCTCTGTCATCAGGGCCATCCGGCGATGGCCACGGGCGGGCTCGGCGATGTGCTGGCCGGTCTGGCCGGCGCATTGCTGGCCCAAGGCATGGACGCGTTCGATGCGGCATGCCTGGCCGTCTGGCTGCATGCCAACGCGGGTATGCAACAAGGCAAATTCGGCCGTGGGCTGGCGGCCAGTGATCTGATTCCAGCCATTCGTCAGTTGTTGGAGGAGCAAGCACCGTGTCTGAAGTAACCCTGTACCTGGCCGATGAACAGGCGATGAGCGACTTTGGCGCACGGATCGCCCGCGTCACCCAGGGCCATGGCCTGATTTTTCTCGAAGGCAATCTGGGTATGGGCAAAACCACGCTGTCGCGGGGCATCATTCGCGGTTTGGGGCATGTTGGCGCGGTAAAAAGTCCGACCTTCACATTGGTCGAGCCCTACGAGATCGGTGACATTCGTGCCTTCCACTTCGACCTCTATCGCCTGGTCGATCCCGAGGAACTGGAGTTTCTCGGCATCCGCGACTACTTCGAAGACGATGCCCTGTGCCTGATCGAGTGGCCCGATAAAGGTGCAGGCTTTTTGCCAAAGCCTGACCTGACCATTACCATTGGCCCGCAAGACAGCGGGCGTTCGCTGAAAATTTTAGCCCAGGGCTCGCGTGGCGAGGCCTGGTGTGCCGCTTTGGCATTGGAATCCAATTAAATGATGGGGTTTGGTATGCGCTTTCGCGCGTTGGTGGCTGCCGCTGGACTGATGTTGATGGCAGTAACCGTCAACGCTGTGGCCGATTCAAAGGTCAACAGCGTGCGCCTGTGGCGGGCGCCGGACAACACGCGACTGGTCTTTGACCTCAGCGGCCCGGTGCAGCACAGCGTTTTCACCCTGACAGCCCCGGACCGGCTGGTCATCGACATAAACGGCGCCACCCTCGGCGCGCCGTTGAACGTGCAGACCGCGAACACGCCGATCACTGCGATGCGCTCGGCTCAGCGCACACCGACCGACCTGCGCGTGGTCATCGACCTGAAAAAAGCCGTCACCCCGAAAAGCTTCTCGCTGGCGCCGAACGCGCAGTACGGCAACCGTCTGGTGGTCGATCTGTTCGACAACCCGGCCGATGCCGCGCCGCCGCCGGCCCCGACGCCGTCGGTGGCGACTGTGCCGGCAGTGCCGGTTACCCCGACTGAGCCGGCGATCAAGTTGCCGCCAGCCCCGGCCGGCAAGCGCGACATCATTGTGGTGATCGACGCCGGCCACGGTGGTGAAGACCCGGGCGCGTCCGGTTCGCGCGGCCAGCGTGAGAAAGACGTGGTACTGCAGATCGCTCGCGAGTTGCAGCGTCAGGTCAACGGCATGAAAGGCTTCCGCGCCGAGCTGACCCGTACCGGCGACTACTTCATTCCATTGCGCGGGCGAACCGAAATCGCACGCAAGAAGGGCGCCGATCTGTTCGTCTCGATCCACGCCGACGCCGCGCCGTCCGCAGCAGCTTTCGGTGCTTCGGTGTTCGCCCTCTCTGATCGTGGCGCTACGTCCGAGACCGCCCGTTGGCTGGCCGACAGTGAAAACCGTTCCGACCTGATCGGCGGTGCCGGCAACGTCAGCCTCGACGACAAGGATCGTATGCTGGCGGGCGTGTTGCTCGACCTGTCGATGACAGCGTCGCTGACCTCCAGCCTCAACGTCGGCCAGAAGGTCCTGACCAACATTGGCCGGGTCACGCCACTGCACAAACAGCGCGTGGAACAGGCCGGCTTCATGGTGCTGAAGTCGCCGGACATCCCGTCGATCCTGGTCGAAACCGGCTTTATCTCCAACGCCAACGAAGCGAACAAACTGTCCGCATCGAGCCACCAGCAAGCGCTGGCCCGTTCGATCAGCAGCGGCGTGCGCCAGTTCTTCCAGCAGAATCCGCCACCGGGCACCTACATCGCCTGGCTGCGTGATTCCGGCAAGATTGCCCAAGGCCCGCGCGACCACCGTGTCGGCCCGGGTGAAACCCTGGCGATGATCGGCGTGCGCTATCAGGTTTCGCCGGCCACCTTGCGTGCTGCCAATAACCTGAAAAGTGACGAGTTGAAAGTCGGTCAGCACCTGACCATTCCCGGCACCGAACTGGCGTCGAAAGAATGAGCCAGGTATCGAACACGGCGCGCATCGAGCTTCTCAGTCCACGACTGGCGAACCAGATCGCCGCCGGAGAGGTGGTTGAGCGCCCGGCTTCGGTGATCAAGGAGCTGCTGGAAAACAGCCTCGACTCCGGCGCCAGGCGTATTGATGTCGATGTCGAACAGGGCGGCGTCAAGTTGCTGCGCGTGCGCGACGACGGCAGCGGCATCTCCGCCGACGACCTGCCGCTGGCCCTGGCCCGTCACGCCACCAGCAAGATCCGCAATCTCGAAGACCTCGAACAGGTGATGAGCCTGGGTTTCCGTGGCGAGGCGCTGGCGTCGATCAGCTCCGTGGCGCGTCTGACCCTGACCTCGCGTACCCGCGATGCCGACCAGGCCTGGCAGGTCGAGACTGAAGGCCGGGACATGGCGCCGCGCGTGCAGCCGGCGGCGCATCCGGTCGGCACTTCGGTGGAAGTCCGCGACCTGTTCTTCAACACCCCGGCGCGGCGTAAATTCCTCAAGACCGAAAAAACCGAATTCGATCACCTGCAAGAAGTGATCAAGCGTCTGGCGCTGGCGCGCTTCGACGTGGCTTTTCATCTGCGCCACAACGGCAAGACCATCCTCAGCCTGCACGAGGCCCACGATGATGCAGCCCGCGCAAGGCGGGTGGCGGCGATCTGCGGTTCGGGTTTTCTTGAGCAGGCGTTGCCGATCGAGATCGAACGCAATGGCTTGCATCTGTGGGGCTGGGTCGGTTTGCCGACCTTCAACCGTAGCCAGGCTGACTTGCAGTATTTCTTTGTGAACGGTCGGGCAGTGCGCGACAAACTGGTCGCCCACGCGGTGCGTCAGGCTTATCGCGATGTGCTGTTCAATGGCCGGCACCCGACCTTCGCGCTGTTTTTCGAGGTCGATCCGGCGGCGGTAGACGTCAACGTGCACCCGACCAAACACGAAGTGCGTTTCCGTGACGGGCGCATGGTCCATGATTTCCTGTACGGCACGCTGCACCGCGCGTTGGGCGATGTGCGTCCGGAAGATCAACTGGCCGGCTCGGTCACCACGGCGATTGTTCGGCCGAGTGGCATCGAGGCTGGCGAGTTCGGCCCGCAGGGAGAGATGCGTCTGGCCGCCAATGCGCTGCTGGAGCAGCCGCAGGCCCAGCCGGCTTTCAACACTGCGTCTGGTGCCAGCGCTGGCGGCGCTTATCAGTATCAATACACGCCGCGTCCGCAATCGGTGGTGCCCGCTGCCGAGGCTCAAGCCGCTTACAAGGAATTCTTCGCGCCGCTGCCTGAAGCCAATGCCAGCGCGCTGCCGACCGGTCAGGAAGATATCCTGCCGCTCGGCTATGCACTGGCGCAGCTCAAGGGCATCTATATTTTGTCCGAGAACGCCCATGGTCTGGTGCTGGTGGACATGCATGCCGCCCACGAACGAATCATGTACGAACGCCTGAAGATCGCCATGGCCAGCGAAGGTCTTAGTGGCCAGCCGTTGCTGGTGCCGGAGTCGCTGGCCGTGAGTCAGCGCGAGGCCGATTGTGCTGAAGAACACGCCGCTTGGTTTCAGCGCCTTGGTTTTGAATTGCAGCGCCTGGGGCCGGAAACCTTGGCGATCCGGCAGATTCCCGCATTGCTCAAGCAAGCCGAAGCCAATCGACTGGTCGGCGACGTGCTTTCGGATTTGATGGAGTACGGCACCAGCGACCGTATCCAGGCGCACCTCAACGAATTGCTCGGCACCATGGCCTGCCACGGCGCGATCCGCGCCAACCGGCGTCTGGCCCTGCCGGAAATGAACGGCCTGCTGCGCGACATGGAAAACACCGAGCGCAGCGGTCAATGCAACCATGGCCGACCGACCTGGACCCAGTTGGGCCTGGACGATCTGGACAAACTGTTCCTGCGCGGTCGTTGATGAGCCAGCTTCCTCCAGTGATTTTCCTGATGGGCCCGACCGCTGCGGGCAAGACCGATCTGGCCATCGAGCTGACCAAGGTGCTGCCGTGCGAATTGATCAGTGTCGATTCGGCGCTGGTCTACCGCGGCATGGACATCGGCACGGCCAAACCTTCGAAAGAACTGCTCGCCGAATATCCGCACCGGCTGATCGACATTCTCGATCCTGCTGAAGCGTATTCCGCTGCCGATTTTCGTCGCGACGCGTTGCAGGCCATGGCCGAGATCACTGGGCGAGGAAAGATCCCGCTGCTGGTCGGCGGCACCATGCTCTATTACAAGGCTCTGGTCGAAGGTCTGGCGGACATGCCGGCGGCCGATCCCGAGGTCCGTGCGCAGATCGAGGAAGAAGCTGCACGCCTCGGCTGGCAAGCCCTGCACGATCAACTGGCGCAAATCGATCCGGTGTCGGCGGCGCGCATTCATCCCAATGACCCGCAGCGCTTGAGTCGGGCGCTGGAAGTGTATCGAGTCAGCGGGCAGAGCATGACCGCCCTGCGCGAGCAACAATCTGCGCAAAGTACTGAAGCAGCCGCTTCGGGACGCCAACAATTGCCCTATACTGTCGCGAACCTGGCCATTGCTCCGGCGAATCGCCAGGTTCTGCACCAGCGAATTGAACAAAGATTCACAAAGATGTTGGAACAGGGATTCATCGACGAGGTCGTAGCCCTGCGTAAGAGAAGTGACCTGCATTCGGGGTTGCCGTCTATACGTGCGGTAGGCTACCGCCAAGTCTGGGATTACCTGGACGGCAAGCTGACATTGGCCCAGATGCAGGAGCGGGGCATCATCGCCACGCGCCAATTGGCCAAACGCCAGTTTACCTGGCTGCGCAGCTGGGACGATTTGCACTGGCTGGACAGTCTTGATTGCGACAATCTGCCACGCGCCTTGAAATACCTTGGGACCATCTCCATATTGAGCTGAGTCCTTGCAATTGCCGTCTATCCTTGGGGGTGTGACGGCCGAAGCCATCTGAATTCACCTGTTTTTCATTATTGAATCCTTAAAGGAGTGCGGCACATGTCAAAAGGGCATTCGCTACAAGACCCTTACCTGAACACTTTACGTAAAGAGAAAGTCGGGGTTTCCATCTACCTGGTCAACGGTATCAAGCTGCAAGGGACGATCGAGTCGTTCGACCAGTTCGTGATCCTGCTGAAAAACACCGTAAGCCAGATGGTCTACAAACACGCTATCTCGACCGTCGTGCCGGTTCGTCCAATTCGTCTGCCTAGCGCAACCGAAAACGAACAGGGCGATGCCGATGCAGCGCCGGGTAACGCCTGATAGGAGTCTCCTTTGTTCTTTGAGCGCCACGGTGGTGGTGAACGAGTCATCCTCGTTCACTTGGATGGACAGGACCCTGAGGCGCGCGAAGATCCGCAGGAGTTTCAGGAGTTGGCAAATTCGGCTGGCGCCGAGACCGTCGCGTTTTTTAACGTGCCGCGTCATCGGCCAACCGCCAAATATCTGATCGGCAGCGGCAAGGTCGAAGAACTGCGCGACCTGGTCAAGGCTGAAGAAGCCGATCTGGTGATTTTCAATCACATCCTCACGCCCAGTCAGGAACGCAACCTCGAACGTGTTTTCGAGTGCCGCGTGATCGACCGTACCGGGCTGATTCTCGATATTTTTGCCCAACGCGCCCGTACCCATGAGGGCAAGCTGCAGGTCGAACTGGCCCAGCTTGACCACATGAGCACGCGGCTGGTTCGCGGCTGGACTCACCTTGAGCGTCAGGGTGGCGGTATCGGTATGCGCGGTCCGGGTGAAACCCAGCTGGAAACCGACCGCCGTCTGCTGCGGGTTCGCCTGCGTCAGATCAAGGGGCGGCTGGAGAAGGTGCGCAGTCAGCGCGAGCAGTCGCGCCGTGGCCGGTCCCGCGCGGATATCCCGACCGTTTCGCTGGTGGGGTACACCAACGCCGGCAAATCGACACTCTTCAACAACGTGACGAAATCCGACGTGTACGCGGCCGATCAACTGTTCGCCACACTCGACCCGACCCTGCGCCGGCTGGAGCTTGACGACCTCGGTCCGATTGTCCTCGCCGACACCGTGGGGTTCATTCGTCACCTGCCGCACAAGCTGGTCGAGGCATTTCGGTCTACGCTCGAAGAGTCGAGCAATTCCGACCTGCTGCTGCACGTGATCGATGCGGCCGAACCGGATCGCATGTTGCAGATCGAGCAGGTAATGGTGGTGCTGGGCGAGATTGGTGCCCAGGACTTGCCGATCCTCGAGGTCTATAACAAACTCGATTTGCTTGAGGGCGTCGAGCCGCAGATCCAGCGCGATGCCGATGGCAAGCCGCAACGGGTCTGGCTCTCGGCGCGTGATGGCAGCGGTCTGGAGTTGCTTGAACAGGCCATCGCCGAGTTGCTCGGCAGTGATCTGTTCGTCGGTACCTTGCGCTTGCCGCAACGCTTCGCTCGACTGCGTGCGCAGTTCTTCGAACTCGGTGCGGTGCAGAAAGAAGAATACGATGAAGAAGGTGTCAGCCTGCTGGCCGTTCGTTTGCCCCGGATCGAGCTGAATCGATTGGTAAGCCGCGAAGGATTGCAGCCGATGGAATTCATCGAGCAACACACTTTGCAATAAAAGCCTGACAAAGCGGTTGTGCCGCAACGGCAGGCATTCTGTAGCATTGGTCGGCGCGCCGTGGGTGCGTCTTTGCTTTATCAGATGGAGAGCGCTATGGCTTGGAATGAGCCGGGTGGCAACTCGAATAATCAGGATCCCTGGGGTGGCAAGCGCCGCAATAACGGCGACCGCAAGGGACCACCGGATCTCGACGAGGCCTTCCGAAAGCTGCAGGAAAGCCTGAACGGGTTGTTCGGTGGTGGTAAGAAACGCGGTGATGACGGCGGCGGATCGGGGCGCAGCAGTGGCGGCTTCGGCGGTCTGCTCGGCATCGGCCTGGTGGTGCTGGCGGCTGTCTGGCTGTACAGCGCGGTCTACGTGGTGGACGAGCAGGAGCAAGCCGTGGTGCTGCGCTTCGGCAAGTACTACGAGACTGTCGGCCCGGGCCTGAACATCTACTTCCCGCCGATCGACAAGAAGTACATGGAGAACGTGACGCGTGAGCGTGCGTACACCAAGCAGGGCCAGATGCTGACTGAAGACGAGAACATCGTCGAAGTGCCGCTGACCGTGCAGTACAAGATCAGCAACCTGCAGGACTTCGTGCTGAACGTCGATCAGCCGGAAATCAGCCTGCAGCACGCGACTGAAAGTGCGCTGCGTCACGTGGTCGGTTCCACCGCCATGGACCAGGTGCTGACCGAAGGTCGTGAATTGATGGCCAGCGAAATCAAGGAGCGTCTGCAACGTTTCCTCGATACCTATCGCACCGGTATCACCGTCACCCAGGTCAACGTACAGAGCGCAGCGGCACCGCGTGAAGTACAGGAAGCCTTCGATGACGTGATCCGCGCCCGTGAAGACGAGCAGCGTTCGCGCAACCAGGCTGAAACCTACGCCAACGGCGTTGTGCCGGAAGCCCGTGGTCAGGCCCAGCGCATCATCGAAGATGCCAACGGTTATCGCGACGAGACCATCTCGCGCGCCAAGGGTGAGGCCGATCGCTTTACCAAACTGGTCGCCGAGTATCGCAAGGCACCTGAAGTCACCCGCGAGCGTCTGTACCTGGACACCATGCAGGAAGTCTTCAGCAACACCAGCAAGGTCCTCGTGACCGGCAACAAGAACGGCCAGAGCAATCTGCTCTACCTGCCGTTGGACAAGATGATCCAGAACAGTTCGGGTAATGCACCGGTGACCGGTTCGGCCGCCAGCAACAACACGGACGTCACGCCGCATGTCACCGACGTGCCGCAGACGCGTACAAGGGAGACCCGCTGATGAGCAATAAATCGCTGATCGCCCTGATCGTTGGCGTCGTTGTGGTACTGGTGGGCTGGAATTGCTTCTACATCGTCGCTCAGACCGAGCGCGCGGTGCTGCTGCAATTCGGTCGTGTGGTTCAGGCCGATGTCCAGCCGGGTCTGCATGTGAAAGTGCCTTACGTCAACCAGGTGCGCAAATTCGACGCGCGTCTGCTGACGCTGGATGCACCGACGCAACGCTTCCTGACTCTGGAAAAGAAAGCCGTAATGGTCGATGCCTACGCCAAGTGGCGGGTCAAAGATGCCGAGCGCTTCTACACCGCGACTTCGGGTCTGAAGCAGATCGCCGACGAGCGTTTGTCCCGTCGTCTCGAATCCGGTCTGCGTGACCAGTTCGGCAAGCGCACCCTGCACGAAGTGGTGTCGGGTGAGCGTGATGCGCTGATGGCTGACATCACTGCGTCGCTGAACAAGATGGCGGAAAAAGAGCTGGGTATCGAAGTGGTCGATGTCCGGGTCAAGGCCATCGATCTGCCGAAGGAAGTGAACCGCAGCGTGTTCGAACGCATGAGCACCGAGCGTGAGCGTGAAGCTCGTGAGCACCGCGCCAAGGGTAACGAGCTGGCCGAAGGCATCCGTGCCGACGCCGATCGTCAACGCCGCGTGCTGCTGGCCGAAGCCTATCGTGAATCCGAAGAGGTTCGCGGTGACGGTGACGCCCAGGCTGCTGCGATCTACTCCAAGGCCTACGGCCAGGACCAGGAGTTCTACGGTTTCTACCGTAGCCTGCGTGCCTACCGTGAAAGCTTCGCGAACAAATCCGACGTCCTGGTCCTCGACCCAAGTAGCGACTTCTTCCGTTATCTGGAAAAAGCCAAACCTTGATACGACGTTGACCTGAATCAGTCCGCCCGGCGGCTAAAACCTCGGGCGGGGTGATCCTTTCGGAAAACGTGTGTATGATGCGGCAGCCGGGAAATTCCCGGCTTTTTTGCGTCTGCACGTTTGATTGCTGTTTTTGTTGCAGGCTTCGGGTTTGTAGGGCCCGAGCGTTTTTCGAGGAAAGTGATGGGCGAAGCCGCCAGCCGGCCTTTCGCTGCGTCGTTCATGCGCGTGCGTTTTGAACGCCCCGGTCATTTTCTGCTTCACTCAAGGCTCGCCTAGTGCTGGCCGCCCGGATCAAAGGGGAATGGCGTAATGGCAACGGTAGACCGCTGGCTGCTGCCAGATGGCATCGAAGAAGTACTGCCACCGGAGGCGGCGCGCATTGAAGTCGCGCGTCGTCAGGTGTTGGATCTGTTCCAGAGCTGGGGTTACGAGTTTGTCGTGACTCCCCATATCGAGTACCTGGAATCCCTGCTGACCGGCGCGGGCCAGGACCTGGATCTGCGTACCTTCAAGGTCATCGACCCGCAATCGGGCCGGCAGATGGGTTTCCGCGCCGACATCACGCCGCAAGTAGCGCGCATCGATGCGCACACCCTGCGTCGCGAAGGCCCGAGCCGTCTGTGCTACGCCGGCAGCGTCCTGCATGCCCAGCCGCGTGCATTGTCGTCCTCGCGCAGCCCGATCCAGCTGGGCGCCGAGCTGTACGGCGACGCCAGCCCGAGCAGCGACGTCGAAGTCATCAGCCTGATGCTGGCCATGCTGCAACTGGCCGATGTGCCGGACGTGCACATGGACCTCGGCCATGTCGGCATCTACCGTGGTCTGGCGCGTGCCGCCGGTCTGTCCGGTGAAGTCGAGCAGCAGTTGTTCGATGCCCTGCAGCGCAAGGCCATCGATGAAGTGATTACCCTGACCGAAGGCCTGCCGGCCGATCTGTCGGGCATGCTGCGCGCACTGGTTGATCTGTGTGGCGGCCGGGAAGTGTTGAGCGCTGCCCGCGAGCGTCTGGCCAATGCGCCGGCGCCGGTGCTGGCGGCGCTGGAAGATCTGCTGGCGATCGCCGAGCGTCTTTCCGTGCGCTTCCCGCAGCTGCCGCTGTATTTCGACCTCGGCGAGTTGCGCGGCTACCACTACCACACCGGTGTGGTGTTCGCGGTGTTCGTGCCGGGCGTTGGCCAGTCCATCGCTCAGGGCGGTCGTTACGATGACATCGGTGCCGACTTCGGTCGCGCCCGTCCGGCGACTGGTTTCTCTACCGATTTGAAAACCCTGGTGACCCTGGGGCGTGCTGAGATCGAGCTACCGTCTGGCGGTATCTGGATGCCTGACAGTACGGATGCGGCACTCTGGCAGCAGGTTTGCCAGTTGCGCAGTGAGGGTCAGCGTGTCGTTCAGGCCTTGCCTGGACAACCTTTGGCCGCCGCCCGTGATGCGGACTGCGACCGGCAATTGATTCAGCAGAACGGGCTTTGGCAAGTATCGCCACTGGCTTCTTGAGTTTTCCTGCCGGCCATCGCCGGCACCAAGTTTGCGCGAATGAGGACAAGTGTTATGGGTAAGAATGTCGTAGTCCTGGGCACCCAGTGGGGTGATGAGGGCAAAGGCAAGATCGTTGATCTGCTGACCGAACATGCTGCCGCCGTAGTGCGCTACCAGGGTGGCCACAACGCGGGTCACACGCTGGTGATCGACGGCGAGAAAACCGTCTTGCACCTGATTCCGTCGGGCGTGCTGCGCGAAGGCGTGCAATGCCTGATCGGCAACGGCGTGGTGGTTGCACCTGACGCCCTGCTGCGCGAGATCACCAAGCTGGAAGAGAAAGGCGTACCGGTGCGCGAGCGCCTGCGTATCAGCCCGTCCTGCCCGCTGATCCTGTCCTTCCACGTTGCGCTGGACCAGGCCCGTGAAAAGGCCCGTGGCGAGCTGAAGATCGGTACCACCGGTCGCGGCATCGGCCCGGCTTACGAAGACAAGGTTGCCCGTCGTGGCCTGCGTGTCGGCGACCTGCTGAACATGCCGCGCTTCGAAGACAAGCTGCGTGAACTGGTGGATTACCACAACTTCATGCTGGTCGGTTACTACAAAGAGCCAGCCATCGAATTCGAAAAGACCCTGGCCGAGTGCAAGGAATACGCTGAGCTGCTCAAGCCGCTGATGCTCGACGTGACTGCCGAGCTGCACGACCTGCGTCGTGCCGGCAAGGACATTATGTTCGAAGGCGCGCAAGGTTCGTTGCTCGACATCGACCACGGCACCTACCCGTACGTGACCAGCTCCAACACCACCGCGGGTGGCGTGGCGACCGGTTCGGGCGTTGGTCCGATGTTCCTCGACTACATCCTGGGCATCACCAAGGCCTACACCACTCGCGTCGGTTCCGGCCCGTTCCCGACCGAGCTGTTTGACGAAGTCGGTGCGCACCTGGCCAAGCAAGGTCACGAGTTCGGCGCCACCACTGGTCGCGCCCGTCGTTGCGGCTGGTTTGACGCCGTCATCCTGCGTCGCGCTATCGACGTGAACAGCATTTCGGGCATCTGCCTGACCAAGCTGGACGTACTCGACGGTCTGGAAACCATCAACATCTGCGTTGGCTATAAAGATGCGCAGGGCAATGCTGTTGCGCCGACCGATGCTGACAGCTACGTCGGCCTGCAGCCGGTGTACGAAGAAGTGCCGGGCTGGAGCGAATCGACCGTGGGTGCCAAGACCCTGGAAGAGCTGCCGGCCAATGCTCGTGCCTACATCAAACGCGTTGAAGAGTTGATCGGCGCGCCGATCGACATTATTTCGACGGGTCCGGACCGCAACGAAACCATCGTTCTGCGTCATCCGTTTGCCTGATAAGTCGTTGATGTAAAAAACAAAGGCCCCTTAATCGGGGCCTTTGTCGTTTATGCCTGTTGGACGGCATGACCTTTGCTGTGAATCTGTCTACAAGAGTGCCATCAAATTAATGGCGTCAGAAGTAGAGGGATTTAAAGTGTCAGCCGTTCTCTCACTGTTACAAAGCCGTTTGTTGCGGCCGGTGTTCGTTACCCTTGGTATCGCCCTTTTGGTGCAGGTGTTGGTGGCGGTTGCCCTGACGCGGAGCACGGTCACGGCGCTCGAGGCCGATCTGGCCGTGCGCCTGGGCGCCGACAGCCAGAAGCTCTCCGGTGAGCTGGAGCAGGCCGGGCGTGAAGTCACTTCGAGTCTTGATGCGCTGTCAGCCAGTACTCGTCAGCGCCTGACGGCTGGCCTGTCGGCGCGCCTCAAGGAAGAGCAGGCGCAGCTGCGGGCGACGCTGGAAAAGGATCTCAAGGATTCCGCCAACGACATGGCGCAGTTGCTTGCATCCGTAGCGCCGCGTGCCATGTGGGACAGCGACGTGCCGACGCTCTCGGAGTTCGCTCGTCGCGCCCAGCGCAATCCCAACGTGCTGTTCGTGGTGTATGACGACGCCACCGGCCAGCACCTGACCCGTTATCTCAACCGTGAAAACCCAATCAACAAGGCCTTGCTGGAAAAAGGTCAGGGCGAGCGTGCGCTGGATAAAGTGCTGGATGCGGCGAAGAATGATCCTTCGGTCTACTACCTCGAGGCCTCGATCAATCCCAATGGCGTGGAAATCGGCAAAGTGCTGATGGGCGTATCCACGGCCTCGGTAGAAACCGATCTGGCCGAGCTCGACAAGCGCTTCCTGGCGCTGATTGCCAGCAGCGATCAATTGGTCGGCGACAGCCTCAAAGGCGCAGCGGCGGACAGCGCCAAGGCAATGCAGGCGCGCCTGCAATCGGCGCAGGGCACCGCTGGCGAAATGAAAGCCAACACCGCACAAACCGTTCAAGACGCTGCCGCGACACTGCGCTGGCGTATCGGCCTTGGCCTGGCACTGGTCGGTTGTGGCGTGCTGCTGTTGCTGGCCGTGGTGCTCGGTCATCGTGTGGTCAATCGTCTGAAAATGCTCAATGCGGCGATGGACGATCTGGCAGCGGGCGAGGGCGACCTGACCAAGCGTGTGCAGATCAACAGCAAGGATGAAATCGGCGACATGGCTTCGGCGGTCAATCGCTTTGTGGATAAATTGCAGCCGATCGTACGCGAGGCGGGTGATGTCGCTCAGCGCACTGGCGTGGAAATCGGCGCGATGACTTTGCGCAACGCTGGCGCCGATGCGGCTGCCGGAATGCAGCGCGATGAAGTTGCAGAAAGCCTTCGCGCGCTGTCGCAAATGGCTGACGAAGCGCAGTCGGAAAGTCAGGCGATGCAGGCGGCGCTCAAGCAGGTTGTCGATATTCGTCAGGCCACCGATGAGAACACTCGTACTTCCGCCAAGGTCGGCAGCCTGATCGAAGCGCTGGCCGGGCAGGTCGATACCGGGGCTAAGGTCATCGAGCGACTGGCGCAGCAGAGTGAGCAAATCGAGGTGGTGTTGACGGTGATTCATGGCATCGCTGAACAGACCAACCTGCTGGCGTTGAACGCTGCGATCGAGGCGGCGCGGGCCGGTGAGACCGGGCGTGGATTCGCCGTGGTGGCGGATGAAGTGCGTGCGCTGGCGAGCAAAACGCAGAGCTCGACGGGTGATATTCAAGCGCACATCGTCGCTTTGCAGCAGGGCGCACGTGAGGCGGTCGAGGCGATTGGTCAGGCCGGACGGCAGGCCAGCGAAGGTTTGCTGGTGTTGCGCGACAGTGCGCGGTTGCAGCAGTCGGTGCAGGCTTCGGTTGAGCAGGTGCACGCGGCGATTGGTCTGGCGACACAAGCGGCAGCGCATCAGGCGCAGGGTGCACAGGCAGTGCGTGGGCGAGTCGAGACGATTCATGCACAGGCCGAGAAAGCGGCGCAGGCAGTGGTGGAAACCACGGCCAGTGGCAAGGTGCTGGATGGTCTGGCTGCGCAATTGAAGGCTAGCCTGGGACAATTCCGCGCTTAAGATCAAAAGATCGCAGCCTGCGGCAGCTCCTACAGGGAAACGCAAATTCCGATGTAGGAGCTGCCGAAGGCTGCGATCTTTTAGCGGCTCAGATACATCCGCGTCGTCAGCAGATAAACCGGCAACCCCGAGACCACAATCAACAACGCCGCATAAGGCGCCGCCGCCGCAAACTCGACATTCGCCGTGTGCGCCCAGACTTCGGTCGCCAATGTATTGAGTCCGGTTGGGCTGAGCAGCAACGTTGCCGTCAATTCCTTCATCGCATCAAGAAATACCAGCGCAAACGCTGCGCCCAGTGCCGGGAAAATGATCGGTAAGGTCACCCGGCAAAACGCGGTGAACGACGATGCGCCTAATGTCCGCGCCGCTTCTTCCAGCTGCGGTGCAGCCTTGTTCAGCGCAGTGCGGATCGGCGCCTGCGCCAATGGCAGGAACAGCAGCGCATAGGCGATCAGCAGCAAGCCCGACGTCTGATACAGCACTGGCACGTAATGCAGGGCGAAATACACCAGCGTCAACGCAATCACCAGCCCCGGCAGCGCGTGCAACAGATAAGGCAGGCGTTCGGCCCAGATTGCCAATCGGCCTTTATAGCGCACCACCAGCAACCCGACCGGCACCGCCAGCACCAGGCACAGCGCCGCACCGCCCAATGACAATGCCAGCGATGACAACAGCGCCTCGGTGATCGCCGCTACCGGGAACGCCGCCGATGAGCCGACCGCCAGCCAGTAGGCCAACATGCCCAGCGGAACGCCGCTGCCGATAATCGCCAGCAACAGGCAATACAACTGACCTGCCGCCGCCCATGGCCCAAGCTTCACTTGCTCAGCCTGTCGCGCCGCGCCTTGGCCGGTGCGCACATGCCGGCCCTTGCCACGCACCCGCAGCTCCAGCCACAACAGCAGCAGACACAGCGCCAGCAACACCGCCGAAAGCATCGCGGCGTTGGCATTGCTGAATTCCAGTTCGAATTGCTGGTAGATCGCCGTGGTGAAGGTTTGCAGGCCAATGATCGACAGCGCGCCGAACTCCACCAGCATGTGCAGGGCAATCAGCAGCGAACCGGCCAGCAGTGATGGCCACAGCAGCGGCAGGGTGACGCGGAAAAACACGCCCCAGCGATTCTGTCCCAGCGTGCGGGCGGATTCTTCGAGGGAGGGATCGAGATTGCGCAGGGTTGCCGCAACTGGCAGGAAGATCAGCGGATACTTCGACAGGCTCATCACCAGAATCGCCCCGCCTAGGCCTTCGAATTGCGCGCTGAGCGAGACCCAGGTGAAGCTGCTGACAAACGCCGGCACCGCAAACGGCAGGCACAGGATCACGCCCCACAGGCGCCGCCCTGGCAGATTGCTGCGCTCCAGCAGCCACGCCAGCGACAGACCTATCACGGCGCAGGTAACCGTCACGCCGACCATCAATGCCAAGGTGTTGCGCAGCAGGCCAAACACATACGGGCGCCACAACAGGTGCAGCGCCTCGGCCCATCCGGCCTGCCAGGCTTTCAGTCCGACATAGGCCAGTGGCAGCAGGCTCATGACCACCAGTAGCAATACCGGCAGCACCAGCCAGATTGACGGTCTTTTGCGTCGTGGCACGTAACCCCCGCGCGCGGCGGGGGCCGATAACGATGCTGCCATCAGTTCAGGCCAACTTCGCGTTCCAGTTCCAGCGCTTCTTCAGCGTTGCCCAGATCCGCCGGGGTGACGTTCGGCGCTTCCAGTTCGCTGAACGGCTTGAGGCCGCGATCCGATTCCATGCCTTTGTGCAGCGGGTATTCAGCGGTGGTCTGAGTGATCACGCGCTGACCTTCTTCGCTGGCCATGAAGGCGAGGAATTGCTGGGCTTCTTTTGGATGTTTGCTGGATTTCAGCACGGCAGCACTGGACACGGTGATCAGGCCGCCAGCGTCGCCGCCGGTGAAGTAATGCAGTTTGGAATCGAGCTTGCCTTTCTCGCGTTGCAGGGCGAACCAGTAGTAGTTGTTCACCAGCACGGTAGCGACTTCGCCGTTTTCCACAGCTTTGAGCGCGACCATGTTGTTGCTGTAGGTCTTGCCGAACGCGCGCAGACCGGTCAGCCATTCCTCCGCAGCGTCGCGACCGTGCAGTTTGATGATTGCTACGGCCTGCTCCTGGAAGGCGCCACTGGTCGGGACGAAGCCGACCTTGCCCTGCCACTGCGGCTCGGAAAATTCCATTACCGATTTCGGCAGATCTTTTTCATCGATCAGTTTCGGGTTGAACGCGACCACGCGGACGCGGGCGGTAACGCCAATCCAGGTACCGTTGGCGGCGACGTATTTTTCCGGCAAAACCGCTAGGGTGGCGTCATCGGCCTTGGCCAGCAGACCCAGTTCGCCGAGGTTATTCAGCGGCGGCGACTCTTCGGTGTAGATCACATCGGCGGGCGAGCGGTCGCCTTCTTCGATGATCTGGCTCGCGAGCTGGTTGCTGCTGCCTTTGCGCACGTTGACGTGAATGCCGGTCTTGGCTTCAAAAGCCTTGGCAATCGCGTCGCCGACTTCCTTGTGCTGGCCGTTGTAGAGAGTCAGGGAAACCGCATCGGCAGCCTGGGTGAGGGGAGTGGCGAGTGCCAGGCCGAGGAGGGTGAAGGTCAGGCCTCGGCGCAGGGTATTTCGAAACGTCATTCGCAGGGTTCCTCACTGTCGCATTGCAAAAACTTGCAACAATGATAAACGATATTGTTTCTCAAGTGCGCCTTGTGCGGGGCAAGGTGATCTTGTAGGAGCTGCCGAAGGCTGCGATCTTTTGATTTTGCTTTTGATGATAAAGATACGGGCAACAGCAAGATCAAAAGATCGCAGCCTCGTTGCACTCGTCAGCTCCTACAAGCTCCTACAAGACCTGCGGAAATTCAGGAAGCCAGAAACGCAAAAACCCGCTTTCGCGGGTTTTTGTGAAATCCAAGGCCTGAACCTTGAATTTGAATTGGTGCCCAGAAGAAGACTCGAACTTCCACGACCGTAAGGTCACCAGCACCTGAAGCTGGCGTGTCTACCAATTTCACCATCTGGGCAATCATCGCAAGCGTTGCCGCTGTTGATGTGGCGCACTATACGGAGGCCTTTTTGATCTGTAAACCCCTGATTTGGTTTTAATAAATCAGTGTGAACAAAAGCTTTCCCGCAAATGCAAAAAACCCGCTTTCGCGGGTTTTGTGTGAGTGTTGAAACTGATCTAGTCTCAAACTCGAAATTGGTGCCCAGGAGAAGACTCGAACTTCCACGACCGTAAGGTCACCAGCACCTGAAGCTGGCGTGTCTACCAATTTCACCACCTGGGCATCATCGAAAGCGCTTGTGCGTCGTCGATGGCGCGCACTATACGGAGCGTCTTTTTAACTGTAAACCCCTGCCGCAGAAAAAACTGAATTTTTTTACCAGCGGCGTTCAAAAGCGTATCAGAGCGTTGATACAGGGCCTTGAAAGGTCCTATAGAAGCGGAAATTTCCCGTTTCACGGCGCCTATGCCAAACTAACCCGCATATAGACAAGGTGAAAACTCTCTAATGGCCGATTGGCAGTCCCTCGATCCCGAGGCCGCTCGTGAAGCGGAAAAATACGAAAACCCTATTCCCAGCCGCGAACTGATCCTGGCGCACCTCGCCGATCGGGGTTCGCCTGCTGCCCGCGAGCAACTGGTCGAAGAGTTTGGTCTGACCACAGAAGACCAGATCGAGGCCCTGCGCCGCCGCTTGCGCGCCATGGAGCGCGACGCTCAACTGATCTACACCCGCCGGGGCACTTATGCGCCGGTGGACAAGCTCGACCTGATTCTCGGCCGCATCAGCGGTCACCGTGACGGTTTCGGCTTCCTGGTGCCGGACGACGGCAGCGACGACCTGTTCATGAGCCCGGCGCAAATGCGTCTGGTGTTCGACGGTGACCGCGCGCTGGCCCGGGTTTCCGGGCTCGACCGCCGTGGTCGCCGCGAAGGCGTGATCGTTGAAGTAGTGTCCCGCGCTCACGAAACCATCGTTGGCCGCTACTTCGAAGAGGGCGGTATCGGTTTCGTGGTTGCCGACAATCCGAAGATCCAGCAGGAAGTGCTGGTGACGCCGGGGCGCAACGCCAACGCGCAGATCGGTCAGTTCGTCGAAGTGAAAATCACCCACTGGCCAACGCCGCGCTTCCAGCCGCAAGGCGATGTGGTCGAAGTGGTCGGCAACTACATGGCGCCGGGCATGGAAATCGATGTTGCCCTGCGCACTTACGACATTCCGCACGTCTGGCCTGAAGCGGTTGTGAAAGAAGCCGCCAAGCTCAAGCCGGAAGTTGAAGAAAAAGACAAAGAGAAGCGCATCGATTTGCGCCATCTGCCGTTCGTCACCATCGACGGCGAAGACGCCCGCGACTTCGATGACGCGGTCTACTGCGAAGCCAAACCGGGCAAGCTGCGCCTGTTCTCCGGTGGCTGGAAGTTGTACGTGGCGATCGCCGACGTTTCCAGCTACGTGAAGATCGGCTCGGCCCTGGACAACGAAGCTCAGGTTCGCGGCAACTCGGTGTACTTCCCCGAGCGCGTGATTCCGATGCTGCCGGAGCAACTGTCCAACGGCCTGTGCTCGCTGAACCCGCAAGTCGATCGTCTGGCCATGGTTTGCGAGATGACCATCTCCAAGTCCGGCGAAATGACCGACTACTGCTTCTATGAGGCGGTGATCCATTCCCACGCCCGTCTGACCTACAACAAGGTCAGCGCGATGCTGGAAACGCCGAAGGCGACCGAAGCGCGCAAATTGCGCGGCGAGTACACCGACGTCGTGCCGCACCTCAAGCAGCTCTACGCGTTATACAAGGTGTTGCTGGCAGCTCGTCACGTGCGTGGCGCGATCGATTTCGAAACCCAGGAAACCCGGATCATCTTCGGTTCCGAGCGCAAGATTGCCGAAATCCGTCCGACTGTCCGTAACGATGCGCACAAGCTGATCGAGGAATGCATGCTGGCGGCCAACGTGGCCACTGCCGAATTCCTCAAGAAGCACGAAATTCCTGCGCTGTATCGCGTTCACGCCGGTCCGCCGCCAGAGCGTCTGGAAAAACTGCGCGCGTTCCTTGGTGAGCTTGGTCTGTCCCTGCACAAAGGCAAAGACGGTCCGTCGCCGAAGGATTATCAGGCTTTGCTGGCGAGCATCAAGGATCGTCCGGATTTCCACCTGATCCAGACCGTGATGCTGCGTTCGTTGAGCCAAGCGGTGTACAGCGCTGAAAACGACGGCCACTTCGGCCTGAATTACGAAGCCTATACCCACTTCACCTCGCCGATCCGTCGTTACCCGGACCTGCTCACGCACCGGGCAATTCGCAGCGTGATCCATTCGAAACAGGACACCCCGCACGTTCGTCGTGCCGGTGCGATGACCATTCCGAAAGCGCGCATCTATCCGTACGACGAAGCGGCCTTGGAGCAGCTCGGCGAGCAGTGCTCGATGAGCGAGCGTCGTGCCGACGAGGCGACCCGCGACGTGGTGAACTGGCTCAAGTGCGAGTTCATGAAGGATCGCGTCGGCGAGTCGTTCCCGGGCGTGATTACCGCCGTGACCGGTTTTGGTCTGTTCGTCGAACTGACCGATATCTACGTCGAAGGCCTGGTGCACGTCACTGCGCTGCCGGGTGATTACTACCACTTTGATCCTGTGCATCACCGCTTGGCGGGCGAGCGCACCGGTCGCAGTTTCCGTCTTGGCGACACCGTTGAAGTACGCGTCATGCGCGTCGACCTCGACGAGCGCAAGATCGATTTCGAGATGGCCGAAAAAACCATCAGCGCGCCGATCGGTCGCAAGAAACGTGGCGCCGAAACCGCAGCGCCTGCTGCCAAGGCTGCGGAAGAAAAGGCCCCAGCGAAAACCGCCAGCCGTCGTCCGGCCAAGGAAAAGGTTGCCGAAGCCTATCGCCCGAGCGATGCCGTGGCGAAAAACGCTGAACTGCGCAAAAGCCGTGAATTGAAGAAGGCCTTGCTGGCCGATGCGAAAAACGGTGGTAAAGCGGCGTCCGGGGGAAAGACCGGACGGTCGGCGCCTGACAGGGCGACCGACGGCAAGCCAGCCAAGCCAAGCAAACACCGTAAGGGCCCGCCAAAAGCGGGTTCCGCTCCAGCCAAGAGTGGCGGGGCGCGTAAACCGAAGGCGAAGTCATGAGTCAGTTGGAAAAAATCTACGGCGTTCACGCGGTAGAAGCGTTGCTGCGTCACCATCCCAAGCGCGTCAAGCAGATCTGGCTGGCGGAAAGCCGCAACGATCCGCGCGTGCAGACGCTGGTCGAGCTGGCCAATGAAAACCGTGTTCAGGTCGGCCAGGCCGAGCGCCGCGAAATGGACGCCTGGGTTGAAGGCGTGCACCAGGGCGTGGTCGCGGAAGTCAGCCCGAGTCAGGTCTGGGGCGAGGCAATGCTCGACGAGTTGCTTGATCGCACCGAAGGCGCTCCGCTGCTGCTGGTGCTCGACGGTGTGACCGATCCGCACAACCTCGGCGCCTGCCTGCGTTCGGCCGATGCGGCCGGTGCGCTGGCGGTGATCGTGCCGAAGGACAAGTCGGCCACGCTGACGCCGGTGGTGCGTAAAGTTGCCTGCGGCGCGGCGGAAGTGATTCCGCTGGTGGCCGTGACCAACCTGGCTCGCACTCTGGAAAAACTTCAGCAGCGCGGTTTGTGGGTTGTCGGTACGGCCGGTGAAGCCGAGGTCAGCATTTATGACCAGGACCTCACCGGCCCGACCATTCTGATCATGGGCGCTGAAGGCAAAGGCATGCGCCGCCTGACCCGCGAGCACTGCGACTATCTGGTGAACCTGCCGATGGCCGGCAGTGTCAGCAGCCTCAACGTCTCGGTCGCCACAGGCGTGTGCCTGTTCGAAGCCCAGCGCCAACGGGGCGCGAAGGCCAAGGCTACTGCGAAGAAGTCCTGACCTGCTGCAAATCCCCTGTAGGAGCTGTCGAGTGAAACGAGGCTGCGATCTTTTGATCTTGCTTTGAAAAAATCAAAGTCAAAAGATCGCAGCCTTCGGCAGCTCCTACACGGGTCGCCCGGTGGTTGTTCAAATAATCACCAATTGCCTTGCGCCCCCGCAGTCCCTTCTCTACAATTGCGCCCCTTGCTGTGACGGCAGGCACGCATGTGCCCCGTGCCAGCAAGTCCATAAGTGTCATTCACTCCTTGTCTGACCGTTTTTGAGCGGCAGGCTACAACCCGTAAGGAGCATTCATGCGTCATTACGAAATCATCTTTCTGGTCCACCCGGATCAGAGCGAGCAAGTCGGCGGCATGGTTGAGCGTTACACCAAGCTGATCGAAGAAGACGGCGGCAAAATCCACCGTCTGGAAGACTGGGGCCGTCGTCAACTGGCCTACGCAATCAACAATGTTCACAAGGCTCACTACGTGATGCTGAACGTTGAGTGCACTGGCAAGGCCCTGGCCGAGCTGGAAGACAACTTCCGCTACAACGATGCAGTGATCCGTAACCTGGTCATCCGTCGCGACGAAGCCGTTACCGGCCAGTCCGAGATGCTCAAGGCTGAAGAAAACCGCAGTGAGCGCCGTGAGCGTCGCGACCGTCCTGAGCACGAAGGCGCCGAAGGCACCGACAGTGATGACAGCGACAACAGCGATAACGCTGACGAGTAATCCACGGACCTTATTAAGGAGCCTATCAAATGGCACGTTTCTTCCGTCGTCGTAAATTCTGCCGCTTCACCGCTGAAGACGTGAAAGAGATCGATTACAAAGATCTCAACACTCTGAAAGCCTACGTATCCGAGACCGGCAAAATCGTTCCAAGCCGCATCACCGGTACCAAAGCTCGTTATCAGCGTCAGCTGGCCACCGCTATCAAGCGCGCCCGCTTCCTGGCCCTGCTGGCCTACACCGACAGCCACGGCCGCTGAGACCGGGCAGTCGACAAGTAGCAAAGGATTGAATGCATGCGCGCCTTAGCTGAGTTCATCATGCGAGGCCGAATGCAGGCCACTCTCGTGGTGGCCGGATGTGCAACATTGCCGTTGTTGTATTGGTTGGGTGCTGCCGCCGGGAGCCTTGTGCTGCTGCGGCGCGGATTGACGGACGCCCTGGGCGTTCTGTCACTGGGACTGCTGCCGGCCTTGATCTGGTGGCTGTATGCCGACGACCCACGGGCACTTCTGGTGCTGCTGGGGTCTTCGGGGCTTGCGTTGGTTTTGCGCGCAAGCGAATCCTGGGTCCGCACGCTGCTCGTCAGCGTAGTGATCGGAGTGGTGTTTTCAGTGGTGCTCGGGGTCGCGTTTGCGGCCCAGATCGAGATGCTCGCACAGGCCCTTATAAAGGTCATGCCGGCACTTCTCGGTGAGACCTACAAGCAATTGTCGGTCGATGAGCAGGCGCGTTTTGCGTCCCTGATTGCACCGGTCCTGACCGGACTGATTGCGGCCTTGTTGCAGATCGTCAGCGTGCTGAGCCTGATTGTCGGGCGGCATTGGCAGGCGTTGTTGTACAACCCGGGTGGTTTCGGTCGCGAGTTTCGCGCCATCCGCATCCCGCTGGGGCCGGCGATGTTACTGCTGGCGTTGATGCTTCTGGGCCCGAATCTCGGTGCACAGATGGCCATGTTGACGCCGTTGTGCAGTGTACCGCTGGTGTTCGCCGGGCTGGCCCTGATTCACGGGCTGGTCGGGCAGAAGCGACTGGCCGGTTTCTGGCTGGTGGGGTTGTACGTCACGCTGCTGTTGTTCATGCAGCTGATCTATCCGTTGCTCGTGGTTCTGGCCATTGTCGACAGCCTGATTGATTTTCGCGGTCGTCACGTGTCGAAAGACACCGACAGCGCGAACGGTGAAGGTTAAAAGTTAGAGGATTTTCACATGCAACTGATCCTTCTGGAAAAAATCGCCAACCTGGGCAACCTGGGCGACAAAGTAAACGTTAAGGCCGGTTACGGCCGTAACTACCTGCTGCCTTTCGGCAAGGCTACCGCTGCGACCGCTGCCAACCTGGCTGCGTTCGAAGAGCGTCGCGCCGAGCTGGAAAAAGCCGCCGCAGACCGTAAGGCATCGGCTGAAAGCCGTGCTGCCCAACTGGCCGAGCTGGAAGTGACCATCACTGCCACCGCTGGCGACGAAGGCAAGCTGTTCGGTTCGATCGGTACTCACGACATCGCTGACGCACTGACCGCCTCCGGCGTTGAAGTGCAGAAGAGCGAAGTTCGTCTGCCGAACGGCACCATCCGCAACGTGGGTGAATTCGACGTGGCTGTGCACCTGCACGCCGAAGTTGAAGCCACCGTACGCGTTGTCGTGGTAGCAGCTTAAGCAACACGGATCGGCTGGCGGCTTGTCCGTCAGGCGGTTAACATCGGGCACGATCCTGTTTACAGGTCGTGCCCTTTGTCTTTCTGAATTCCCTGCTTTTCACTAATACTCAAGTGGCCATGAACGATATCTCCGCTCCCGAGCAATACGATCTGCAAACCGCTGCCCTGAAGGTGCCGCCGCATTCCATCGAGGCCGAACAGGCTGTACTCGGTGGTCTGATGCTGGACAACAACGCCTGGGAACGCGTGCTCGATCAAGTCTCCGACGGCGATTTCTATCGACATGACCACCGTTTGATTTTCCGCGCGATCGCCAAACTGGCCGATCAGAACTCGCCGATCGACGTCGTGACCCTTGCCGAGCAATTGGACAAGGAAGGCCAGACGTCGCAAGTCGGCGGCCTTGGTTATCTCGGCGAACTGGCGAAAAATACCCCGTCCGTCGCCAACATCAAGGCCTATGCGCAGATCGTCCGCCAGCGTGCGACGTTGCGCCAACTGATCGGTATCAGCACCGAGATTGCCGACAGCGCCTTCAACCCCGAAGGCCGCACCGCGGAAGAAATCCTCGACGAAGCCGAACGGCAGATCTTCCAGATCGCCGAAGCGCGGCCCAAGACCGGCGGCCCGGTCGGCGTCAATGAGCTGCTGACCAAGGCCATCGATCGCATCGACACGTTGTTCAACACCGCCGACGCCATCACTGGCCTGTCCACTGGCTACACCGACCTCGATGAGAAGACCAGCGGCTTGCAGCCGTCCGACCTGATCATCGTTGCCGGCCGTCCGTCGATGGGTAAGACCACCTTCGCGATGAACCTGGTGGAAAACGCCGTGTTGCGCAGCGAAAAAGCGGTGCTCGTTTACTCGCTCGAGATGCCAGGCGAATCGCTGATCATGCGTATGCTCTCTTCGCTCGGCCGAATCGACCAGACCAAGGTGCGTTCCGGCCAACTCGAAGACGACGACTGGCCGCGCCTGACTTCGGCGGTCAATCTGCTCAACGACCGCAAACTGTTCATCGATGACACCGCTGGTATCAGCCCGTCGGAAATGCGCGCGCGGACCCGGCGTCTGGTGCGTGAGCACGGCGAGGTCGGCCTGATCATGATCGACTACCTGCAACTGATGCAGATTCCCGGTTCCAGCGGTGACAACCGCACCAACGAGATTTCCGAGATCTCGCGATCCCTGAAAGCCCTGGCCAAGGAATTCAACTGCCCGGTAGTTGCCCTGTCGCAGCTCAACCGTTCCCTGGAACAGCGCCCGAACAAACGCCCGGTGAACTCCGACTTGCGCGAATCCGGAGCGATCGAGCAGGACGCCGACGTGATCATGTTCGTTTATCGCGACGAGGTGTATCACCCGGAGACCGAGCACAAGGGCATCGCCGAAATCATCATCGGCAAGCAGCGTAACGGCCCGATCGGTTTCATTCGGCTGGCGTTCATCGGCAAATACACGCGCTTCGAAAACCTCGCGCCGGGCAGTTACAACTTCGACGACGACGAATGACAACTGGCCGGGTCATGCCGGCCAGTTGCACCTATGTTTCAGCGGTTATTCAGTTTCAACTGCTGCCGTTTCGGAATTTTGCATCGCATATTCGCTGAGTTCCTGCCGGCTCAGGGTTGTGATCAACTCCGCTTCCTTGATTGCCAACTCGGCTTGCAGCGACATCGATTGTGCCTTGTAGTCGACGAATGAAAGCTCACTGGCCGAATGCGCATCATCTAGCGTCGCCTGGCGCGTCTGGAAGGGATCGCGTTGTGTTTCAAACTGCGACCGGTACTTGTGCGTGATGAACTCCTGCCAGAACTCTCTGGCCACCAGTGCCTGAAACTCTTCCGGCGAATTATCCTGCGCGATCACCTTTTCATACGCGGCATTCAGTTGTGCCTCCGACACGTCCGCCAATCGGGCGAAGCCCATCCGTTCCGGCTGTCCCGGCAGTTGCAGACGATCCTTCAGGCGAAAGCGATAGAACAGCCGCACTTCGATTTCTTCGGGTACGCGAGGAGGCCCGAACACTCGTGCCTCCTCAGGTGTTCTGGACGCGGCGATGCGGGCTTCACGCTGGGCGATATCCGCTGAGGCAATCTTGTCGACCTCATGCAGACGGAACAGGGCCTTGGACAATGCCGACAGTTGTTTGCCTTGTGCCTCGTCACGGGCCTGGGAGCGGGCCTTGTGCGCGAGGGTCAGCACTTCCAGATTGGTGAACGTGAACGCCGCCCGGTCACAACATGCCGGGTCGCCCGCGCGGTCCAGTACTTCCCGGCGCAAATGTTCGGATTGAGCAGTGTTTTCCGTGATGCTGTCGATCAGGTTCCAGACCCTGCGTTGCAGGTCAGGGTGGCTGGCGGGCTCGCTCAGCAGGCGGTCAATCGTGTTGAACAGCCCATCGGAACCTTGCTCATCGCGCACGGTTTGCCATTGCTGTCGTCTTGTGGCGACTTCGGTGGCTGGCAACCCGACGGTCCAGCGCGTCATGGTGTCCAGCAGGAGGGCCCTGATGTTCGGCATGTTCATGCTCAGCCCTGTGTCGATCAGATTATTCCTGCCACTCATGAACATGCCGGCGGCTGCGAGGCGCCCGGCATATTCGACCAGACGGGCGCGGGACTGGTTGTTCAACTGGTTGAAGCGGATATTGGTTACGTCGTTGACTTGGAACGGCACCGCGTCAAAGACGAAGTCCGGAATTTGCTCAATGCGGTTATTGCTCAGGTTGACGGTGTCCAGGGAGGGCTGTGCGCTGAGGCCGACAGGAAATTCCGAAATGCCTGTGCTAGCCAGATTGACCGAACGCATGTCGGGGATCCGACTGAAGTCCGGGACGATGCCAAGTTGCCGGTTGTTACTCAGCCATAGCGCTCGCAGGGTGGTGCGTTCCGACAGGATCCGTGCCGTATCGACGGTCAGGGATATTTCATTGTGCTGCAGGAACAGCTTGGTCAGCCCGTTCATTTGGCCAATGGCCGGGGGCAGTACGCGCAATTGGTTTTTGGAAAGATCCAGCCAGCGCACGTGCCTGAAACGGGTAAGGAAGCCTTCGGGCGAAGCACTCAAGTGCATATCGCGGAGCTTGACCGAACCCACATGGCTGAAGTCCGCGTCGATATCCGGGAGGCTTGGCAGGTTCAGACCGCTGAGGTCCAGCTCCAGGCCTATACTGGTCCCGTCAAATGCCGTCTGCTGCGGTGTTTCCTGCCGCCAGCAGTTGATGATCCGGTCTCGCGCCGTGGTCCGGTCAGCTCGGTTTTCGGCATTGAGCATGAGTTGGTTGGCAGGAATATAACCTTGACGGTTACCTCCCCCGGAAAATACCCATGCGTCAAGCTGCTGGTTCAAAACCGCGAACTCGCGTTCGAGCTGACTCAGCCTCGTGCCCACGGTGCCAGGCTCGAGGCCCCACAGGTATTTGCGGCAGTCGTTGATGCTTTTGGCTGGATAGAGGCGGTGGTAGCGTTGCGCCCGCGATTTGTCATGGTCGAAGGCTGAAGGGTGGACCGGGGTCATCAACTCCGGATGTGCTGTGTTCAGGCGACGCCAGTAACCTTCGAATTTCCTCACATAGCTGGAGGGAATGCCGGGATTGCTTGTCAATAACGTGACATTGTTGATCCGTGCAACAGCGGCGAGTTGATCGGCGGGCGGGTTGAGGTGGGCCTCGGGAACGTCGGTTAAAAGGTTGCTGCCCAAATCGACGCCAGTCAAAGCGGTCTTGTTCAGCAGTCCGAGCGGCCAGTGGGAGATCTGCGCATGACTCAGGTTCAGCGTGGTCAAGCCTGACATGGCGCTGACGTCCGGCGTTATCTTCAATGGATTGTGCGACAGGTTCAGATGGGTCAATCGGTTCAGGCCAGCGATTGTCGCGACGGCTTGCGCATCCAGTTCAATCTGGTTGGAACCCAGATTCAACCAGGTGAGCGTTTGCATTTGACTGAGCATCGTCGGTGGCTTGTCGAGCGTTGAATTTCCAATGCTCAGGTGCTGCAGATGGCTAAAGCCGGACAGGAAAGTATTGGCAGCCGGCGACCACTCCACCCCGATCAGTGTCAGTTTGCGCACGTGTCCGAAGTCTGCGCTCAGGTCCGGCAGCATGGTTTGTTTGTTGCGTATCCCGACCAGACCGAGGTAATCGAGCGTCAGTGTCGTTTGCGTCTGGTCAAGCCAGCATTGCCTGATCGCCGTCGCAGTCTCGAGTGCCCGTTTGCGTTGGCCGGCGTTGCTCAGCAGTGCACAGGATTGCTTGTAGGCATCAAGGCTCGTGTCCAACTGGGCAAACGCTTCGCTGCGCCGAGTCAGCACCGCGTCTGTATCGTCGCCCAGCCCCATGATGAATTTCTTCGCGCCGGCCACGTCCAGATGCGCATACAGATTTCGCGTCCGGTCAATGACGCCAATGCCTTCCTTGAGCCTGAAAGCGCCTTCCAGAGCGCCAGCGGCCCACTCGGCTTTCCTGGCCTCCGCCTGCAGCCAGAAGCGCTCGAACTTCTGCCAGTAATCGGCGGGGAACGCATTGTTCTCCAGCAGGATGTGACGGTTGATATGGACAATGGCTTCGAACTGGTCGTCCGCTGGGTTCAGATGCTCGGCGGGCACCTCTTGCAGCTTGTTATGGCGCAAGTCGATCTTTTTCAGAGCGGTCAGTCCCTTCAGGCCGGTCGGCCAGCCCTCGATGCCTGTGGCGCAAAGGTCCAGCTCTTGCAAGTTGGACATCGCGCTGAAATCGGGCAACTTGCCCAAAGGGTTTTTCGTCAGGACAAGGACCTCCAGGTTTGCCAGGCTGCCGAGTGCAGCGGCGCTGGCCTCATCAAGCTGGAGCTTGTTGGTGCGCAGATTCAGCTCGGTCAGGTTGTGCATTTGGCTGACGGCTGCCGGCAGTTTTTCCAGGCCCGAGCGGGTAATTTTCAAACTCTGCAGGCCGCTAAAGCCGCTCAAAAAGGTTTCTGCAGCAGGCGACCACGCCACCGAGTCCATTTCCAGAAAACGGACATGGTTGAAATCCGCTCTCAGGGCAGGCAACGGTGCGTGACTGAGGGGAAAGCGCAATTGCGTCGTTTCTTGACTCCAGCAGCGTTTGATTCCGTTAGCGACGGTATTTGCCCAATTGGTGACAGGCCCTTGCGCTGAAGGAACGGTCAGATGCTTGTGTGTCGCTGTCCACGCCTGCAGGTCTTTTTCCAGGTTGCTGTACTCGGTCTCCTTCGTGGTCAGTCCGCCGTCGACGTCGTCACCCAGCGTTCGAAGGAAGGCTGCAACCTGTTGATCGTCGAACGATGGATAGAGTTTTCGTACCCGAGCCTCGGGTCGGCTCGAACGGTGGGTGAACGCGAAGAAGCGCTCTGCCAGACTTCGACGAGCGGACGGATTCCGCTCTGCCCGCCGCATCCCGCCGGCGCCCCCGGTGCTGACACCGACCCAGCCCTCGCGTGGGTCCAGCACAATCGCTTGCGAGCGACCCGGTCGTGAGGCGACATAGTGATTGTCCGCATCGACGGCCACCGGATCTTCGGCTCTGACGATGCGCATCACCTGCGACCAGGGCGTCGAGGCATCGAGATCTTGCAGTACCTGATACGCGTGATTGTCGATCACGGCGTAGAGCTTTCCTTCAAAGCGATGCAGACCGTCGCTGTCGCCTATGGCGCTGCTGAAGTCCAGTGCAGTGCGAAAGTCCTCCAGGCGGGTCGCTGACAGGGCAAACGTGGTTGGCTGCGAGTGCTCGAATGCATGCCACAGCCCGTCGTCGGGGTTTCGCAGCATCGCCGGCCCTGTGGGCGTCAATTCGCTCGCCAGCGTGGCCCGCCAGAGACCGCTCTGCGATTCCTTGCCAACCTGCACTAAGCCGCCATCGGCCAGCTCTACGTACTGGCGGCCCTTGAACAATCTCAAACCCTCGGTATTGGCCGCGGGCAGGCTGGGTGTAAGGGAGAGTCGATAGTGTTCCAGCGATCGGTCGCCGAGATCAACGCTATCCTGTCCTGACCGGGTGGGGTGCACGGTAACGGTCGGAGCCAGACCGATTGCGTCAGCGTCAGCGCTGCCTGTGGTGCTGCCCGGCCGTGGTGGTGTAGTCAGCGTTTCGGCTTCCAAGCCAGGTCGCAGGGTTATGTCAGGGCGTAGCGCGGGTGGATCCACTGGCGTATCCGGCCGCAAATGGACATCGACGGTGGTGTTGCCTTTGGTGGCTATCTTGATTGGCATGTCTTTACATTCCTTGTAGAGGTTGCCTGGCAGCACTCGGCATCCGGTGCTCCCCGGCTGTTCGGCATCATTGCCTGAGAGGTATCACTGACCGGCTCTTGAGGTGAGCCTTGGCTGCTGCTTCGAGCTGGTTGATGGCCCGGGATTGGCGAGGGGAGTAGCGTTCGCGGCCATGTCGAAAACTCTCTGCGCCGTGCGCCCGTCGAAATGTTCGCGCCAGATGGTGACGTGTTCGCGCCCCGCCCGTTCTTCCCGGCGTTGTGAGCTGATGCCCCGCGCGCTTTGCTGGAGGGTTTTCAGATGGGCGCCGCGCACGCTGAAGTTCAGCTCTGGCGTGTCCGGTGCCGGATAATGGAAATGCGCGTGCCAGAGCTCTCTGTCGTCAGTGGCATCTCTGATCGAGTAAAGGTCCAGATACTCGCTGTTCTTGCCCTTGCCTCGGCGTAATCGCTGGTGGGTTTTGCGCACGTTGACCCGCGCGTGATCCATCAGATAAATCAGCCGGTCAACGCACAGAAAGTTTTTGTCCTTGTAGATCCGTATGCGAATGTTTTCGCCCGTGTCGCGCAGGCGTTGACTCTCGTGCCGAAGTCGTTGGATGAGGGCGGGGGCCCGGGCATCGATGGTTTCGAAGCGCTGAAGATCAAAAGCGGTGTCGTCCAGCTCTTTGGCCCGTATTTCGAGCGTTTCGACAATATTGTCGGGATGGTATTTCGACTTTTCCTGATTGACGGCGGTCACCACGCAGGATTCGGATTGCTGCAAATGCCGATTGGCTTCGCTGATCAGCGTGGAAAGCTGTTTGTGCTGCAACGTCTGCAACGTCTGCGCCGGGCGCCATTCGCCGTCTCTGCGCTCATAGATCTGTCCGGGTTGTTTCGGATCAAGCAGGTTTTTGACGCTTATGACTTCCTCACCCCGCGTGGTCCGTCGTGCCTCGCCGAAATGAATTTTATAAACGCCATGCTTTTTTGCGCGAAAGAGTCGCCAGTGTATGGTTTTTGGACCCGTTGCGGCCTGTGGCGGAATGAAGTCAAAGTCAATCGGTTCATGAGCTGTCAGCGCGGTTCTGTCGGGCTGGGCGTGGTAAATATGGGTCAGGCGGTTTTCCAGAGTTTGCTCAAACGCATGGATTTCTGCATTGATTTCATTGCGTGAAGTGGCCTGCAAATCTCCGTCTGGCAGGTCAATCCGTTCATACCGGTCGCGGATAGCGGCGCATTGCTGCGACAGGTCACGTAGCACAGCAGGGTGTGAGGGAGGCGCAAAGGTGTCGAGCGCTCCGTAGACGAAAGTCATCTGACCAAACTGGACGGCCAGTTCAGAGGCCTGAGGGGTATCCCCGCTTGATCGAGGATTGTCCAGCAGCAAGCTTTTGGTCAGGACCCAGGAGGCAACTACGTCATGAGTATCCATCGGTGAAAGAACGTTCTGGCCCAGATCATCTGCCGAAACTTTCCATTTTTTCAGCAGTTTGTCGGCAATGAGCTGACGCTTTTTCATGCGCTCCAGCAATCTGCTGAGGAAAATGACCGTATGTGGCAGCCTTTCCGGGTCGAGATCGAGCAACGGTCCTTCCAGTGCGCGGCGCGACAGGCCACATTCTATGAGTTGCTGGTAGGCGAACATTTGTTCTTTTTGCAGCGCAATCATTTCGTTTCTGTACTGGTCGTCCGTCCTGATGTTCTTGATGACGGACTTTTTGCTCTCATAGTATTCCAGTGCCTTGCCAAGCCGCTTCAGGTCCCTTTCGCTGTGCATTTCGCGATCAACAAGTGCGGTTAATTCACCTGCGGTTTTCCCGGCAGGTTCTGCCTCCAGACCCTTTGCAGTCAGCCATGCGGATATAAGCTTTTGCCGTTTCTTTTGAGCTTTCTGGCTCCCCCGCTTTATTCGCTCCAGTTCAGAAGACACTTCGAAACGCTCCAGGGCGACACTCAGCGGTTCTGTAGTCTTTTTTGGCATGCCCGCTGCACCGTATACGATGGTTCCCTGCCAGCCGTAGCGGGAGTCAAAGGCGATGGGTTCCGATCTGCCGGGGCGCGATGCCACGTATATATTGTTCTCAGCGGTTGCGACCGGATCGTCGGCGCGAACGATGCGCATCACTGCCCTGCGCGGCATTGAAGCTTCGAGATCGTGCAAGACTTGATAGGCGTGATTGTCAATCCGTGCGTACAGCTTGCCGTCAAAACGCAAGAGCCCATCGCTGTCCGGGGCGACCGTGCTGAAATCCAGATCGGTGCGAAACGCTTCCAGTCGCGTGGCGGATAACGGGTAAGTCATTGGCGAAGAGGTTTCGGCCGGTTGCCAGAGACCGAGGTCGGCGTCGAGCTGCAACAGTGGCCCGGACGGATACAATTCGCTGGGCAGCTTCGCCCGGTAACGGCCGGCCGGGTCCAGACCCACCTGCACGGTGCCGCCCTCCGGCACTTTGACATAGTGACGGCCGCGGAAAGTCGAAATGCCCCGGTGGTCGGCGGCAGGGACAACCATGAGCGGATTGATCCAGTAATCCTTCAAAGGGCGTTCGCGCACGGTCGGGTCCGGCCATGAAGCAACTACCGCCCTGACCGATACCGGCGGTGGCAGGGAAATAATGCGATGAAGTCCGGCATCGGTTGCCGTGGGCGCTGGCGGCGTCGGGCGCGTGGGGATTCTCGGCGTCGGCCCGCCGTCGAAGTGCGGCGTGAAACCGGACCTGATTGGCGAGTCATAAAGGCGCGGTGGATGAACCGAGACGGTCGTCGTGCCTCTGCTTGGCGGTTTGGATGGCATTGCCTGTCTTCCTTCAATTTTCACGCCGCGCTACCCCCGATGGGAGTGCGACAGGCGGGCGGCTTCCTTGCCGTTTCGTGCGTCGTGCGTTCAACAAAAACGCGTAATGTGTGGCGGGTTGGCGGCGCGAGAGCAGCGCACAGAGAAACCGACCACCGTCGTCGGAATTGGTCAAAATTTGTGCTATATTCCGCGCCCGCGATTTTTCACTTCAACACCGGTCGTCGACATGCAAGCAGCCAAGCCGTTATTTGACTATCCAAAATATTGGGCCGAATGTTTCGGGCCAGCGCCATTCCTGCCGATGAGCAGGGAGGAGATGGATCAGCTCGGCTGGGATTCGTGCGACATCATCATTGTTACCGGTGATGCCTACGTCGATCATCCGTCGTTCGGCATGGCGATCATCGGCCGGCTGCTGGAGTCGCAAGGCTTCCGCGTCGGGATCATCGCGCAGCCGAACTGGCAGTCCAAAGACGACTTCATGAAGCTCGGCGAGCCGAACCTGTTCTTCGGCGTCGCGGCGGGCAACATGGACTCGATGATCAACCGCTACACCGCGGACAAGAAAATCCGTTCCGATGACGCGTACACGCCCGGCGGCATGGCCGGCAAGCGTCCGGATCGCGCCAGCCTGGTCTACAGCCAGCGCTGCAAGGAAGCCTACAAGCACGTGCCGATCGTGCTCGGCGGCATCGAAGCCTCGCTGCGCCGCATCGCTCACTACGACTATTGGCAGGATCGCGTGCGCAACTCGATCCTGATCGACGCCAGCGCCGACATTCTCCTGTACGGCAACGCCGAGCGTGCGATTGTCGAAGTTGCCCAGCGCCTGTCGTGGGGCCACAAGATCGAAGACATCACCGATGTGCGCGGCACCGCGTTCATCCGTCGCGATACGCCGCAGGGCTGGTACGAAGTCGACTCTACGCGCATCGATCGTCCGGGCAAGGTCGACAAGATCATCAACCCGTACGTGAATACCCAGGACACCCAGGCCTGCGCCATCGAGCAAGAGAAAGGCCCGGTCGAAGATCCGCAGGAAGCCAAGGTTGTGCAGATCCTGGCCAGCCCGCGCATGACCCGCGACAAGACCGTGATCCGCCTGCCGTCGATGGAGAAGGTGCGTAACGACCCAGTGTTGTACGCCCACGCCAACCGCGTGTTGCACCTGGAAACCAACCCGGGCAACGCCCGTGCGCTGGTGCAGAGGCATGGCGAGCTCGATGTCTGGTTCAACCCACCGCCGATTCCGATGACCACCGAAGAAATGGACTACGTGTTCGGCATGCCTTACGCCCGTGTGCCGCACCCGGCGTACGGCAAGGAGAAGATCCCGGCGTACGACATGATCCGTTTCTCGGTGAACATCATGCGTGGCTGCTTTGGTGGCTGCACCTTCTGCTCGATCACCGAGCACGAAGGCCGCATCATCCAGAACCGTTCCGAAGAGTCGATCATTCGCGAAATCGAAGAGATCCGCGACAAGGTTCCGGGCTTCACCGGGGTCATTTCCGACCTCGGCGGCCCGACTGCGAACATGTACCGCATCGCCTGCAAGAGCCCGGAAATCGAATCCGCCTGCCGCAAGCCGTCCTGCGTGTTTCCCGGTATCTGCCCGAACCTGAACACCGACCACTCGTCGCTGATCCAGCTGTATCGCAGCGCCCGTGCCCTGCCGGGTGTGAAAAAGATCCTTATCGCTTCCGGCCTGCGCTACGACCTCGCCGTCGAGTCGCCGGAGTACGTCAAGGAGCTGGTGACCCACCACGTCGGCGGTTACCTGAAGATCGCCCCGGAGCACACCGAGGAAGGTCCGCTCAACCAGATGATGAAACCGGGCATCGGCAGCTATGACAAGTTCAAGCGCATGTTCGAGAAGTACACCAAGGAAGCGGGCAAGGAGCAGTACCTGATTCCGTACTTCATCGCCGCCCACCCGGGCACCACCGACGAAGACATGATGAACCTCGCTCTGTGGCTCAAGGGCAATGGCTTCCGCGCCGACCAGGTGCAGGCGTTCTACCCGTCGCCGATGGCCACCGCCACGGCGATGTACCACTCGGGCAAGAACCCGCTGCGCAAGGTCACCTACAAGAGCGACGGCGTGACCATCGTCAAGAGCGAAGATCAGCGTCGTCTGCACAAGGCGTTCTTGCGTTATCACGACCCGAAAGGCTGGCCGATGCTGCGTGAAGCGCTGATCCGCATGGGCCGCGCCGATCTGATCGGCCCGGGCAAGGATCAACTGATTCCGGCGCATCAGCCGGCCACCGACAGCTACCAGAGTGCCCGTCGCAAGAACTCGATGCCGGCCGGCAGCCACAAGGTCGCCAAAGAGAAGACCACCAAGATCCTCACCCAGCACACCGGTTTGCCGCCGCGTGCCAGTGATGGCGGTAATCCGTGGGACAAGCGTGAACAGGCCAAGGCTGCGGCATTCGCTCGTAACCAGCAGGCGGCCAAGGAACGCAAGGATGCGGCGAAAGGGAAAGGGCCGAAGCCGACACGCAAGCCGGTCGTGCCGCGCTAAACACTGCTTGAGCTGAACAGAACGCCAACCTTCGGGTTGGCGTTTTGCATTTCAGGCCTCAGGAAATGAGTTGTTGCCGCTGGCCTCTTCGCGAGCAGGCTCGCTCCCACAGGGGAACGCATTGCACATGTGGGAGCGAGCCTGCTCGCGAAAGCGTCCGATCAAACACCGCAAGAATCAGCGTTCGCAACATTTGCGTGCAACTGAGTCCAAGCATTTCCTCGCATCGCCCGGTTTTGGTGCTGTACTGCCTTGAGCATTTCGCGAAAGCGCGCAAGCCTGTGCATGGCATAAGTCTTGCGCGCTTTCCCATACGCCCAAGGCTCGCAGGAGGCACGCCGTGTCGATTCATGTCGCATTGCATCACGTCACGCATTATCGCTACGACCGCGCTGTCGAACTCGGCCCGCAGATCGTCCGCCTGCGCCCGGCGCCCCACAGCCGCACGCGAATTCTTTCCTATGCGCTGAAAGTCTCGCCCGAGCAGCATTTCATCAACTGGCAGCAAGACCCCCAGGGCAATTACCTGGCACGTCTGGTGTTCCCGGAAAAAACCGCAGAGCTGCGCATCGAAGTCGATCTGGTCGCGGAAATGGCGGTGTTCAATCCGTTCGATTTCTTTCTCGAACCCTACGCCGAGCGAATCCCGTTCAGCTACGCCGCCGATGAGCGCAAGGAGCTGGCGCCGTACCTCGAAACCCTGCCGCTGACGCCAACGTTCAAGGCTTACCTGGACAGCATCGACCGCACGCCGCTGCCGGCGGTGGATTTTCTGGTGGCGCTCAATCAACGCCTCAGCGAAGACATCGGTTATCTGATCCGCATGGAGCCCGGCGTGCAGACCCCGGAGCACACCCTTCAACACGCCTCCGGTTCCTGCCGTGATTCGGCATGGCTGCTGGTGCAACTGTTGCGCAATCTCGGTCTGGCGGCGCGGTTTGTTTCCGGCTACCTGATTCAACTGACCGCCGACGTGAAAAGCCTCGACGGCCCGTCGGGCACCGAAGTCGACTTCACCGACCTGCACGCCTGGTGCGAGGTGTATTTGCCAGGTGCCGGCTGGATTGGCCTTGATGCGACGTCCGGGTTGTTCGCCGGGGAAGGGCATATTCCGTTGGCGTGCAGTCCCGATCCGTCCTCGGCGGCACCGATCAGTGGTCTGGTCGAACCTTGCGAGACACAGTTCAGCCACGAAATGTCGGTCGAGCGAATCTGGGAAGCGCCACGAGTCACCAAGCCCTACACCGATGAACAGTGGCGGGCGATCCAGGCACTGGGGCGGCAGATCGATGCCGACCTGCTTGAAGGCGATGTGCGCCTGACCATGGGCGGCGAACCGACCTTCGTCTCCATCGACGACCCGGACGGCGCCGAATGGAACACTGCCGCGCTGGGGCCGGACAAGCGTCGGCTGTCCGCCGAACTGTTCCAACGCATGCGCAAGCAATACGCGCCGCAGGGGCTGGTGCATTTCGGTCAGGGCAAGTGGTATCCCGGCGAGCAGTTGCCGCGCTGGTCGCTCAATTGTTACTGGCGCCGCGACGGTCAGCCGATCTGGCACAACGACGCGTTGATCGCCGACGAGCAGCAGGACTATGGCGCCGACGGCGAACTGGCCGGACGCTTTCTGGCCAGCGTCGCCGAGCGCCTGAAGTTGCCTGCACGCTTCGTCTTCCCGGCCTACGAGGATCTTCTCTATTACCTCTGGCGCGAGGGCGCGTTGCCCGGCAACGTCAGCGCCGAAGATTCGCGGTTGGAAGAACCGCTGGAGCGCGCGCGATTGCGCAAGGTCTTCAGTCAGGGCCTGAACAAGGTGATCGGTCAGGTGCTGCCGCTGGCGCGCACGGCCAAGGGCGATCAATGGCAGAGCGGGCGTTGGTATCTGCGCGATGAGCACTGTCGCTTGGTGCCCGGGGATTCGCCGCTGGGTTACCGCTTGCCGCTGGCGTCGCAGCCGTGGGTGAAAGCGGCGGAATATCCGTTCATCCATCCCAACGATCCGAATCAGGACTTCGCTGAACTGCCGGATGCCGCGCAGCTCGGTGTGCACGGCGAACCTGCTGCGCTGGATGAGCGCGTGCCGAAAATCGATGAGTCCGCTGACTGGCTGACCCGTACCGCATTCTGCGCCGAGGCCCGCGAAGGGCGGCTGTATCTGTTCATGCCGCCGCTGGAGCGGGTCGAGGATTATCTGGAACTGGTCTCGGCCATTGAGGCCACCGCCGAAGAATTGCATTGCCCGGTGCTGCTGGAAGGCTATGAACCACCGAGTGATCCGCGCCTGAGCAATTTCCGTGTCACTCCGGACCCGGGCGTGATCGAGGTCAACGTGCAGCCATCGGCGAGCTGGGACGAGTTGGTCGAGCGCACCGAGTTTCTCTACGAACAGGCACGGCAAACCCGCCTGACCACCGAGAAGTTCATGATCGACGGGCGCCACACCGGCACCGGTGGCGGCAACCATTTCGTCCTCGGCGGCGCGACACCGGCGGACTCACCGTTTCTGCGGCGGCCGGATCTGCTGCGCAGCCTGATCAGCTACTGGCACAACCATCCTTCGCTGTCGTACCTGTTTTCCGGCCTCTTCATCGGCCCGACGTCCCAAGCGCCACGGGTCGACGAGGCGCGTAACGACGCCTTGTACGAGCTGGAAATCGCCTTTGCGCAGATGCCGGAACCGGGCGAGGAATGTGCACCGTGGCTGGTCGATCGACTGTTGCGCAATTTGCTGATCGATGTCACCGGCAATACCCATCGCGCCGAATTCTGCATCGACAAACTGTATTCACCGGACGGCGCCACCGGGCGTCTTGGCTTGCTGGAACTTCGCGCTTTTGAAATGCCGCCCCATGCGCGCATGAGTCTGGCTCAGCAGTTGCTGCTGCGGGCGCTGGTCGCGCGCTTTTGGCGCGAGCCTTATACGCCGGCGAAACTGGCACGCTGGGGCACCGAGCTGCACGACCGCTTTCTGTTGCCGCACTTTATCGAAGAGGATTTCGCCGACGTCATCGTCGAACTCAACAACGCCGGCTACCCGTTGCGCGCGGAGTGGTTCGCTGCGCACCTGGAGTTTCGTTTTCCCAAGGTCGGTGACTACGCCGTCAATGGCATCGAGCTGGAGCTGCGTCAGGCGCTCGAACCCTGGCACGTGCTGGGCGAGGAGGGCTCAGCGGGCGGCACGGTGCGCTACGTCGATTCATCGCTGGAGCGCTTGCAGGTCAAACTCAGCGGCTTGCCGCCACAACGTTATTTGCTGACCTGCAACGGCGTCGCGGTGCCGTTGCACCCGACCGGGCGGGTGGGTGAGTTTGTCGCCGGGGTGCGCTTTCGAGCCTGGCAACCAGCCAACTGCCTGCATCCGACCATACCGGTGCACGCGCCGTTGGTGTTCGACCTGCTCGATACCTGGATGGGGCGTTCGCTGGGTGGTTGCCAGTACCACGTCGCCCATCCCGGTGGGCGCAATTACGAGACCTTGCCGGTCAATGCCAACGAGGCGGAGAGCCGGCGCATGGCGCGGTTTTTCCGCCTCGGACACACGCCGGGGAAACTTCCCGTACCCAAGGTTGAAATCAATGACGAGCTACCGATGACCATCGACCTGCGCCGTTACTAGAGCCTACGCAACACGCGGATTTTTCGTATATCCGCGTGTCATGTGCCTGCGTTAGTCTGACCGTTCCCTGCTGTCTGCCGAGCTTTCCATGCCTGACCTGTTAGACCGCTACCCGCTGACTGCGGGCACCTATCACGAACTGCTCGACGGCAGCGGCGCAGTGCGTGCGCATTGGCAGCGCCTGTTCGATCAGTTGCAGCGCAGCAGCCCGGCGCAACTGGTGCAGCGTCAGGCCTTGCTGGCGCGGCAGATTCAGGAAAACGGTGTCACCTACAACGTCTATGCCGATCCCAAGGGCGCTGACCGGCCGTGGGAACTGGATCTGCTGCCCCATGTGATCGCGGCTGATGAATGGCAGCAATTGTCCGCCGGCATCGCTCAGCGTGCGCGCTTGCTCAACGCAGTGCTGGCGGATCTATACGGTCCGCAGCGGTTGATCAGCGAGGGCCTGCTGCCCGCCGAGCTGGTATTCGGGCACAACAATTTTCTTTGGCCTTGTCAGGGCATTGCCCCGCCCGAGTCAGCTTTTTTGCATTTGTATGCCGTGGATCTGGCGCGCACGCCGGATGGTCGCTGGTGGGTCACTGCCGATCGCACGCAGGCGCCGTCCGGGGCCGGCTATGCGCTGGAAAACCGCACCATCGTCTCCCGCGCCTTTCCAGATTTGTACCGCGATCTGAAGGTCCAGCATCTGGCCGGTTTCTTCCGCACCTTGCAGGAAACTTTGGCGCGGCAGGCGCCGGATGGCGATGACGCACCGCTGGTGGTACTGCTGACGCCGGGGCGGTTCAATGAAAGTTATTTCGAGCACCTGTATCTGGCGCGCCAGCTCGGCTATCCGCTGGTCGAGGGCGGCGACCTGACTGTGCGCAATGCCACGGTGTACCTGAAAACCCTAAGCGGCCTGCGCCGGGTGCACGCGATCATGCGCCGCCTCGACGATGATTTCTGCGACCCGCTGGAACTGCGTACCGACTCGGCGCTCGGCGTCCCAGGTCTACTAGAGGCGGTGCGGCAGGGGCGGGTGCTGGTCGCCAATTCGCTGGGCAGCGGCGTGCTGGAATCGCCGGGTCTGCTGGGGTTTCTGCCGAAGATCAATCAATACCTGTTCGGCGAAGAACTGATCCTGCCGTCGATCGCTACCTGGTGGTGCGGTGAAGCGCCGGTGCTGGCGCAGGCGCTGGAAAAACTCCCGGAGCTGTTGATCAAACCGGCGTTCCCGTCGCAGAGCTTTGCTCCTGTTTTCGGCCGTGACTTGAATGAAAGTCAGCGCTTCGAGCTGGCGCAGCGTATGCAGGCACGGCCTTATGCCTACGTCGCGCAAGAACTCGCGCAACTGTCGCAGGCGCCGGTCTGGCAAGCCGAAGACGGTCACCTGCAACCCCGCGCGATCGGCATGCGCATGTATGCAGTGGCCAGCCACGACGGCTACCGCGTATTGCCGGGCGGTCTGACCCGAGTGGCGGCCGAAGCCGATGCCGAGGTGGTGTCGATGCAGCGCGGCGGGGCGAGCAAGGACACCTGGGTGCTCAGCGATCGTGCGCCAAGTGGCGAGCAGTGGAAGGCGCAACGCAGTGTCGGCGTGCACGATCTGGTCCGCCGCGATCCATATCTGCCGTCGCGGGTGGTGGAAAATCTGTTCTGGTTCGGCCGCTACTGCGAGCGCTGTGACGACAGCGCGCGGCTGCTGCGCATCATGCTCACGCGTTACGTCGATGGCGATGATCCGCAGGCGCTGCAAGCAGCGGTCGATCTCGGCGAGCGGCTGACGCTGTTGCCGGATGAGGGCGCACTGCCGGAGCGCCTGCTCGCTGCGTTGCTGGGCGAGGATTGGTCGTTCAGCCTGCGCTCCAACTTGCAACGCCTGCAATGGGCCGCCTCGCAAGTGCGCGGCAAGCTGTCCCGGGAAAACTGGCAGGCGCTGGTCGAATTGCAGCGCGAGGCGCTGGAGCTGGAAGTCGATGAACCGGACTTCGGTGAACTGCTGGATTTTCTCAACCGTCTGGTGATGTCGCTGGCAGCGCTGTCGGGGTTTGCGCTGGATGACATGACCCGCGACGAAGGCTGGCGTTTTCTGATGATTGGCCGGCGCATCGAACGCCTGCAATTTCTCAGCAGCAGCCTCGCCGCATTTCTGCGCGGTGCGGGTGCTTTCGATCAGGCCGGGCTGGAGTGGTTGCTGGAGTTGGGTAACAGCAGCATCACCTATCGCTCGCGCTATCTGGCGGTGGCGCAACTGATTCCGGTACTGGATTTGCTGCTGCTGGATGAGCAGAACCCCCACGCGGTGCTGTTTCAGCTGAAACTGGTGACCCGCACGCTGAAACGCCTGAACGACGATTTCGCCGCGCCTCGGGAAACCGCGCTGCCGCAACTGGTCGAGCGCCTGTCGCGGTTTGATCTCGGTTGCCTGGAGAATCCGCTGTTCGGCAAATCCAGCGTACGTGCCGCGCTGGATGGTCTGGCCGATCTGTTGCAGGAAATCGCCGAAGCCAGCGGCCAGGTATCGGATCGTCTGGCGCTGCGCCATTTCGCCCATGTCGATGATGTCAGTCAGCGTACGGTGTCCGTGTGATGAGCGCTCAGTACCAGATCTTTCACGACACCTGTTATCACTACGACAGCCCGGTCTCCCTCGCGCAGCAACTGGCGCACCTGTGGCCGCGCGAATGCAGCTGGCAGCGTTGCACCGAGCAGCAGTTGCTGATCAGCCCCGAGCCGACCATGCGCCGGGATGAGCTGGACGTATTCGGCAATCCGTTGACGCGTCTGGCATTTGAACGGCCCCATGACCAATTGCAGGTCAACGCCCGGCTGACGGTCGAGGTGCTGGCGCGGCCGGCGCTGGATTTCAACCAGTCGCCAGCGTGGGAGCAGACCCGCGATGCGCTGACCTACAGCAGTCAGCCGCTCTCCGTCGACTTGCTCGAAGCCTGTCGCTACCGGTTCCAGTCACCCTATGTGCATTTGAAGCGCAGCTTCGTCGAGTTCTCGCAAAGCTGTTTTCCGCCGGGGCGACCGTTGTTGCTCGGCGTGCAGGCGCTGATGCAGAAGATCTTCAGCGAATTCACCTTCGATGCCGAAGCCACCCAGGTGGCGACGCCGCTGGTGGAAGTGCTGGAGCGTCGACGCGGCGTGTGTCAGGACTTCGCTCATCTGATGCTGGCCTGTGTGCGCTCGCGCGGTCTGGCGGCGCGTTATGTCAGCGGCTACCTGCTCACCCAGCCGCCGCCGGGGCAGCCGCGGCTGATCGGCGCCGACGCCTCGCATGCGTGGGTATCGGTGTTCTGTCCGGTATCGGGCTGGGTGGATTTCGATCCGACCAACAATGTGCGGCCGGCGCTGGAACACATCACGTTGGCGTGGGGGAGGGATTTCTCCGATGTGTCGCCGCTGCGCGGGGTGATTCTCGGTGGCGGTAATCATGACCCGGAAGTGCGGGTTACGGTGATGCCGCAGAATTGATGAGTTTTCAAATGTGGGAGCGAGCCTGCTCGCGAAAGCGTCAGGTCAGCCAAAAGATTTGTAACAGATACACCGCTTTCGCGAGCAGGCTCGCTCCCACAGGGATTTTGGTGTGTCAGGGAAAGCAGGGCTGTGAGGGCCGGCAGCAAAATTGCCGGCCCCGTCACAAATCCGCAGGGTCTGATTCGATTATCAAACCCGGTGGGGCTCAGGCGTCGGGCGTCTGGTCTTTCGGTGCATCGGTTGCATCAACATCATCATCGGTCGCCACTTCACCGTCAGGGTTCAGTGCCGCTTCTTCAGCGGTTTGCTTCTTGCGCTGAAGCTTTTCCTCTTTCTTCTGTTCCTTTGCCAGGTCTCGTTGACGTTTGGCGAAGGAGTAATTGGGTTTGGCCATGGGCGATCCTCTGGGGTCGAAGGTGAGGTTGAGCGGCGCGTATTCTGCCCTGTATCGGTGTCCGGGGGTTAGCCGGGTTTTTGGTCGACCCACTTGGGCGTGACGGTCGGCTGCCACTGATCGAGGGCGTCGAGCAGGGAATCTGGCGATTCGCTCACTTGCAGCATGTCACGGTGCGGCGCGCGAACGAAGCCTTCGCCGACGATATGATCGAGAAAAGCCGTGAGTTTGCTGTAGAAACCATTCACTTCCAGCAGGCCCAAAGGCTTGCCGTGATAGCCGAGCTGACCCCAGGTCCAGACTTCGAACAGCTCTTCCAGCGTGCCAAGGCCACCGGGCAGGGCGATGAACGCATCGCTCAGCTCAGCCATCCGCGCCTTGCGCGCATGCATGCCGTCGACCACTTCCAGGCGCGTCAGGCTTTTGTGGCCGATCTCCTTGTCCATCAGGCTTTGCGGAATGATGCCGATCACTTCGCCGCCAGCGGCCAGCGCGGCATCAGCGACAATGCCCATCAAACCGACGGCACCACCGCCGTAGACCAGCGTCAGATTACGCTCGGCCAATGCCCGGCCGAGGGCCACGGCAGCTTCGGTGTAGGCCGGCACGGTACCGGCGTTGGCACCGCAAAACACACAAACGGATTTCAGCGACATGCGTTACTCCTGGGTCGATCAGTCGCACAGGGTAACGGCTGGCACGCTGCGCTCCAAGGACTAGACTTCGCGTTCGGGTGATTCAAAAGTACCGCTGGCGCCACAGGCGTAGGCGGCGAGCAAGCTGCACAACAAGCCGTTGAAGAACATGACAGGCACTCCGTTTCAGTAGGTGGGCCGATCATAGGGCTGGCCGAATGAAATGGCCGTTAGATTGTGTCGATGAGTGTCATAGCCTGAAAGTTGTATACAATTTTTGACACAAGTTATAGGAACTTGCGAAGATTTCAGGCAGTCTTTCCACCACTAGTGTTTTTGTTAACCCTGCCTTGGAGATTCACCATGTTTTCCAAAGTTGTTGCGGTATCCCTGCTGGCGCTGGCCAGCAGCCAATTGATGGCTGCCGAGTGCAAAACCACCGTTGATTCCACCGATCAGATGTCCTTCAACACCAAGGAAATCGTGATCGACAAGAGCTGCAAGACCTTCACCGTCGAACTGACCCACTCCGGCAGCCTGCCGAAGAACGTCATGGGCCATAACCTGGTGATCAGCAAAGAAGCTGACATGCAGCCGATCGCTACCGCTGGCCTGGCCGCAGGTATCGACAAGAATTACCTGCCGGAAGGTGATGCCCGCGTCATCGCCCACACCAAGATCATCGGCGCCAAGGAAACCGACTCGGTGACCTTCGATGTGGCCAAGGTGGCTGACGGTGGCTACGGCTTCTTCTGCTCGTTCCCTGGGCACATCTCGATGATGAAAGGCACTATCGTCGTCAAGTGATTCAGGCACAAAAAAAGCGTCCACCCGGGACGCTTTTTTTGTGTGTAGGAGCTGCCGAAGGCTGCGATCTTTTGATCTTGATCTTTAAAGCAAGATCAAAAGATCGCAGCCTCGTTGCACTCGTCAGCTCCTACAGGCTCCTGCAGGCTCCTGCCAACCCTTACGGCGCAAACGGCATGACGCGCTTGTGATGGGTCTTGTTGTACGTATCGACAATGATCTTCGCCGCCTCGTCCCGCACCGTTTCACCGTGCAGGAACGCATCGATCTCGGCATAGGTCACGCCATGCGCCGCTTCGTCCGGTTTGCCCGGAGACAAGTCTTCGAGGTCAGCCGTCGGCACTTTCTCGACCAACGTTTCCGGCGCGCCAAAAGTGCGGGCAATCGCACGCACCTGATTTTTCACCAGGCCGCTGAGCGGGGCGAGGTCGCAGGCGCCATCGCCGAATTTGGTGAAGAAACCCATCACCGCTTCCGCCGCGTGGTCGGTGCCAATCACCAGGCCGCCTGCCACCCCGGCAATCGTGTACTGCGCCACCATGCGCATCCGCGCCTTGGTATTGCCCAGCACGAAATCCACCGACGCTGCCGGCTTGCCTTCGAACGCCGACACCTGAGCTGCCAGCGCCTTGACCGCCGGGCCGATGTTCACGGTGTGGATCTCGTCAGGGGCGATGCAGTCGAGCGAGGCCTTGGCGTCGTGCTCGTCGAACTGGGTTTCGTACGGCAGGCGCACAGCGATGAATTTGTAGCGATCGTCGCCGGTTTTCTCGCGCAGTTCACGTACCGCGCGCTGGGCCAGGAGGCCGGCGGTCAGTGAGTCGACGCCGCCGCTGATGCCCAGCACCAGGGTCTTGAGCCCGGAATTGACCAGACATTCCTGGATGAACGTCAGGCGTCGGGCGATTTCCGCCTGCAGGGCCTGATTGTCGGCGAACGGTGGTTGCACCTTGAGCTGCTCAGCAATCTCACGCTGTACGGCTTGCATGAATTCACTCCTTGCTAGATAGACTGGATTCGGCAGGAACCTGAAACACATGTCGCAAATAGGCGACGAAATTCGGATCTTTGCAGTGGGTCTTGCCAGGCTCGTCGGAGATCTTCGCCACCGGCTGGCCGTTGCATGCGGTCATTTTAAGCACGATGCTCATCGGTTCGACACCCGGGATATCGCAGGTGAGGTTGGTACCGATGCCGAAGCTCACATTGATGCGACCGTGCAGGGCGCGGAAAATCTCCAACGATTTCGGCAGGGTCAGACTGTCGGAAAACACCAGGGTCTTGCTCATCGGGTCGATGCCGAGCTTGTGGTAGTGCGCGATGCACTTCTCACCCCACGCCACCGGGTCCCCGGAATCGTGGCGCAGGCCATCGAAGAGCTTGGCGAAGAACAGATCGAAATCGCCAAGAAACGCATCGGTGGTGATGCAATCGGTGAGGGCAATGCCGAGCAGGCCACGGTACTCGCGCACCCAGCAGTCGAGCGCGGCGATCTGGCTGTCGATCAGGCGCGGGCCGAGTTGCTGATGGGCCATGATCCACTCGTGGGCCATGGTGCCCAGCGGTTTCATGTCCAGCTCGCGGGACAGATGCACGTTGCTGGTGCCGACGAAACGCCCGGGGAAGTCATGCTTGAGGACGTTGACCACTTCGGCCTGGACGCCAAAGGAAAAGCGCCGGCGCGTGCCGAAATCGGCGACCTGCAGTTGCGACAGCTCATCGGCCGAGGCGTTGGCGGTCAGCCAGTCAAACTTGCGATACAGCTGTTCGCGTGCCTGCTCCAGCGAAGTTTCCCGGTAGCGATAGCGATTGCGCACTTCGCTGACGATCGCCAGCAGCGGCACCTCGTAGAGGATCACATGCAGCCATGGCCCGCGCAGGCGGATGAACAACTCGCCGTTTTCGATGCCGGTGTGCAGGTAGCGCAGGTTGAAGCGGAACAGACCGAGAAAGCGCAGGAAGTCCGGTTTCAGGAAGGTGATGCGCTCGAGAAAACTCAACTGATCGGCGCTCAGGCACAGCTCGGCCAGACGCTCGATCTGATGACGGATCTCGGCCAGATAAGGGCGCAGATCCTCGGCGTTGCGGCAGCGGAACTCCCATTCGACTTCGACGTTGGGGTAGTTGTGCAGCACCGCCTGCATCATCGTCAGCTTGTAGAAGTCGGTGTCGAGCAGGTTCTGCACGATGCGATCGGCAAACACACTCTCGCTCATAAACGGGTCTCCAGTTGCGCCGCGCCTTGCGCGGTCTATATCGATGGCGCTAGTGGCGCATATCGACGGTGGGGATTGCCAGCGCTTTTTTGCTTTCAGGTGATAGATCTTCAGAGGCCATACATCTCAAGCCGCAAAAATTGTTCATTTTCGGTTGCACCTCAAGCGCGGCGTGAAGCACTTGCTCGATGCACTCCCAGCTTTTCAAATACTCGGCGAGTAACGAGTGCCTTGGTATCAGCTTTGTTTCCACTGCCTTGAACATCGCTGCCCTGATCATCTCATCGGTTGCTATCTTAGGCATGAAGGCCATCTCCCTTGAAAGAAATCTGTTCCAGCGTATCTACGCCGTCCTGAAGCAACAAATAGGCGGGAAGTATGAGGCGGTAAAAGTCAGAGTCGTTAGTGCCTTTGATAGTGACGGATGTGAAAGCTTCAAGAAGACTTGTGGCGGCGCGGATTCTGAAACAGGCGTCCTCGAATAACTAATCGCGTGCGGCATATGAGTCTATGAAGAAGGTTGGAATGTTGGTTGCGTTTGCTTTCAGCGGGTAAAAACGAGTCATGCCATTAACTCCGTCAAGGTGGTCTGCGGGCAAGGGATTGAAGAGTTTATTGCTCTTGATGTAGCAGCTTTGAAAATGTTGATTTTGTATAGCGTGATTATTTGAACTAATCACGCTATCGCACTGAGTTGGCCTGGATGGGCTGCCCACCGACTCTCGAGTGGAGAGTCGGATTGCTACGTTTCGTTATTCGATATGTGTTGGCACCGGTGGCCATGCAATTGGATCGAGGTCTAAATCGAGAAAAAGTTTTGAATCAAAAACGGGTGTCTTGATTCCACTGCGACGTTGAACTTCATAATCATGCAGGACACGCAGGCATATCTTGAACAGGAGAGCCATCGCCATCAGGTTTACCAGCGCCAGTAAGGTCATGGTTATATCGGCAAACGCCAGAACTGTGGAGAGATCTTCGCTGGCACCCCAGAACACCATTACCAAAACCATGAGTCGATAGATGATCAGCGTTTTTGCAGGTTCACCAAACATGAACCGCAAGCTGTTTTCTCCGAGGTAGTAGTTGTAGAGCATTGCCGTAAATACAAATAATGCTAACGCCATGCTTATGAACATTCTTCCCCACTCCCCTACAACCGCTGCCAGCGAGTTTTGTGCCAGGGCAATTGCGTCGCCTTCAAATCCCGGAGTGTAAAAGCCGGATAACAGGATCATCAGTGCGGTGCAGGTGCAGACCACGAACGTATCGATGAAAACGCTCAATGCCTGAACAATACCTTGTGCAACCGGATGGCTGACCTTCGCCACTGAAGAAACATTGGGGGCGCTGCCCAGCCCTGCTTCGTTGGAGAATACTCCACGTCTGACTCCCATGATGATGGCGCTGCCGAGCAGACCGCCGAACGCCTGATCCAGACCGAAGGCGCTTCTGATAATGGTCATCAGCATTATCGGTACTTGTTCAAACTGCAGAACCAGCACGTACGCCGTCACGCCGATGTAGGCAAGAACCTTTAGAGGGACCAGTAGGTCGGCTACTGCGGCAATCCGCGTTATACCGCCGATGAATACGATGCCCAGCATCAATGAAAGCGCGAGTCCCGACCACAGGGGCGGCAAATCAAACGCTTCTTTCAAAGAGTGTGATACCGCATGGGATTCGAGACCATTGATGGCAAATCCGAATGTCACCAGCATCAGCATGGCTACGATCAGCCCGAGCCAGCGCTGGTTCAGGCCATGCTGAATGTACCAGGACGGGCCGCCTCTATAGAGACCATTGCCATCGCTGCGTTTATAGAGCTGGCCCAGCGTACATTCGAAGAAGCTGCTCGACATACCCAGAAGTGCGGTCATCCACATCCAGAACACCGCGCCGGGCCCACCCATACTCACCGCAATTCCGACCCCGACGATATTTCCGGTACCCACGCGCCCGGCGAGGCTGAGCGTCAGCGCCTGGAGCGAACTCAAATGGTTGCCGCCTGCGCGCCAGCTACCGAGTAAAACGCCGAACATATGGGGGAAGTATCGCAGTTGAACAAATCCTGATCGGATCGTGAAATAACCCCCTAGCCCAAGAACAAAAGGTATTAATACCCTGCTCGAAAGAAAATCGTTGATGATATCTAGCATTCAAAGCTCCTTGCTATTAAGAGTGCTGGTAAATCAAGGGTGTATTCAGGCCTGAAGTCATTCAGGCGTCGTAATATCCCGCCATATTTGCTTCGGTGCAATTTCGCAAGTTGCTCAAATGTGATGCGAGTTGCTGCTATGGTTGTGCCTTTCTCACCTGTGTTGGGTTGTGGTATGTGTGATTTTTTTCCTGCTAACTTAAAGCTGCTATGTAGTCATTACAGATCTGTCGCGGAGGTTTGTAGGAAGCTTCGCATCAATCGTGGGCAATTCAATAAGTATCTATGTGGGAAAAGTTTCCCTACACCTTTTAATCTCAAGCGCATCTGTGATTTTTTTGGTGTCGATGAGAACGAAATCATTCTGCCTACAGAACAATTCACGATCCTGATAGGCCTGAAGGCTGACAAGGGTCACTCTTTAGTGGGAAGGGCCGCTTCACAAATAATGCACGAACATCTGCGCCGCCAGTCTTCACCGGAATTAAAGGCGCATACCGGTTATTACTACGAGTACTACCATGCGATGACCGAACCCGGCTCCATTCTGTGCTCGCTGGTACATGTGCGGGCCGAAGGCGATGAAATCGTCTATGAGCGAAACGAGCGATTACAGGTTTCTGAAGCGGCAGAGGAATTTGAGCGTTATCAATATCTGGGTATTGCCTATCACCTTCGGGATCGCTTGTTTTTTATCGATTATGAATCGCTCACCTCCAACGAAATCAGTCAGACCATCCTTATTCCAAGCTTCAAAAGCTGCATTACCCGGCTCAATGGGTTGAAGATGGGTGTTTCCGCTGCGGATCATCGCGCTCCCGCATGCTCCAGGGTCGTGTGGGAGTATCTGGGACAGGAAATCAATCCCATCGACGCGTATCGCCGCGTTCGGTTATACAAGCCTGATGATTGCGCCATTGATGATGATCTGCGCGCGCGCCTGGCCCAATCCCGGGTTGTAGAGGGCCTGTTCGTTATCGCTGGATGACCTACCTGTAAAACTTTGAATGGAGCGGGGGCTGCGATCTGTTGATGTTGTTTTTCAGGATCAAAAGATCGCAGCCTCGTTGCACTCGACAGCTCCTACAAGGGGTGGTCAGGGATTGTCGATCTGCTCCAGCATCCACTTCACGAAATCCCGCACCTTTGGCACTTCCGCCGCGTGCTCCGGGTAGGCCAGGTAATAGGCATCGCTGCTGGGCATCGCATGCTGCCAGGGTATGACCAGTTTGCCTTCGGCCAATTCCTCTTCCACCAGAAACCGTGGCAGCAGCGCCACGCCACAACCGACCTGGGCGGCGCGGATGCACATGTAAAAGGTTTCGAAACGCGGCCCATGGTAGCTGTGTTCGGTGTGGTAGCCCTGACTGTCGAACCAGTCGTGCCAGGCCTGCGGTCGCGAGGCATTTTGCAGCAGCACCAGATCGGTGAGTTGCGTCGGGTCAGTTAATGGCGTGTCCGGCAGGCTGGCGGGGGCGCAGACCGGCACCAGTTGTTCGCCGAACAATTTCAGGCATTCCGTGCCCGGTCGCGATGCCTGGCCGAAATAGAAAGCCAGATCGCTGCGCCCCTGCAACAGATCGTCGGCCTCCTGCTCGTTGCACAGATCCAGATGAATCGACGGATGGTGCAGGCGCCAGCCTTTCAGGCGCGGCACCAGCCAACGCGCGCCGAAGGTTGACGGGGTGGAGACACGCAGGACTTCGGTTTCGCCGCCGTAGGAACGCAGGTAATGCGTCGACATCTCCACTTGGCTGAGGATTTTTCTGACCTCGACCAGATACAAATCCCCGGCCGGCGTCATCTGCAAACGCCGACGCACGCGGCGGAATAGCAAGTGCTGCAACAGTTCTTCGAGCTGCGCGACCTGTTTGCTCACCGCACTCTGGGTCAGGTTCAGCTCTTCGGCAGCGCGGGTAAAACTCAGGTGCCGGGTCACCGCCTCGAAGCATTGCAGCGCGGTGATCGAGGGCAAGTGGCGTTTGTTCAGCATGGCCAGTCCTTTTTCTTGTCTTTCTGTACGCAGCATGAATAAACGGAATGATATCTGGCGTAAAGGTCGTTTGTTGCATCGCCTTGGTGAGGCTACAACTAAAGGCCTGCCCGGCCATGCGAAAGATGGCCGCACACATTCTGTTTTTGCTTGAGGAGAGACCGATGGTTGCCGCATTGCTTGATCGTCTGGGAGTCAACCCGGCCCTGTACCAGAACGGCAAAGTGCCGGTGCATTCGCCCATCGATGGCAGCGAAATTGCCTCGGTGAACTGGGAGGGCGCTGCCGAAGTAGAGCAACACATCAGTCGCGCAGATCATGCATTCGAGCACTGGCGCAAGGTGCCGGCGCCGCGTCGCGGTGAGCTGGTGCGCCAGTTCGGCGAAGTGTTGCGCGAGTACAAGGCCGACCTCGGCGAGTTGGTGTCGTGGGAGGCCGGCAAGATTACTCAGGAAGGTCTGGGTGAAGTGCAGGAGATGATCGACATCTGCGACTTCGCCGTCGGCCTGTCGCGCCAGTTGTACGGTCTGACCATCGCCTCCGAGCGCCCGGGCCACCACATGCGCGAGACCTGGCATCCGCTTGGCGTGGTCGGGGTGATTAGCGCGTTCAACTTCCCGGTAGCAGTGTGGGCGTGGAACACCACGCTGGCCCTGGTGTGCGGCAACCCGGTGGTATGGAAGCCGTCGGAGAAAACCCCGTTGACTGCGCTGGCCTGTCAGGCACTGTTCGATCGCGTAGTGAAGAATTTCAGCGATGCTCCGGCGAGTCTGTGCCAGGTTGTGATCGGCGGTCGTGATGCCGGCGAAGCGCTGGTCGATGATCCGCGTGTTGCGCTGATCAGCGCCACCGGCAGCACGCGCATGGGCCGCGAAGTGGCGCCGAAAGTCGCCGCGCGTTTCGCCCGCAGCATTCTCGAGCTCGGCGGCAACAACGCGATGATCCTCGGCCCGAGCGCCGATCTGGACATGGCCGTGCGCGCGATTCTGTTCAGCGCCGTCGGTACCGCCGGGCAACGCTGCACGACTTTGCGCCGTCTGATCGCCCATGAGTCGGTGAAGGAAGAAATCGTTACCCGCCTCAAGGCTGCCTATTCGAAAGTACGCATCGGCCATCCGCTGCAAGGCAATCTGGTCGGCCCGCTGATCGACAAGCACAGCTTCGAAAACATGCAGGATGCGCTGGAACAGGCGCTGAGCGAAGGCGGCCGGGTGTTTGGTGGCAAGCGCCAACTGGAAGAGCAGTTCCCCAACGCCTACTACGTGTCGCCGGCCATCGTGGAAATGCCCGAGCAGAGCGACGTGGTCTGCAGCGAAACCTTCGCGCCGATTCTCTACGTGGTCGGCTACAGCGATTTCGAGGAAGCGCTGCGCCTGAACAATGCCGTGCCGCAAGGCCTGTCATCGTGCATCTTCACCACCGACGTGCGCGAGGCTGAGCGGTTCATGTCGGCGGTCGGCAGCGACTGCGGCATCGCCAACGTCAACATCGGCCCGAGCGGCGCGGAAATCGGCGGCGCCTTTGGTGGCGAGAAAGAAACTGGCGGCGGCCGTGAATCCGGCTCCGATGCCTGGCGCGCGTACATGCGCCGGCAGACCAACACCGTCAACTACTCGCTGGAATTGCCTTTGGCGCAGGGCATTACATTCGATTAAGCAGCTACAAGCTTCAAGCTACAAGCGTCAAGCAGACCGGCTTGCAGCTTGTAGCTTGTGGCTTGCGGCTGCTCCGACAGGAGCTTGGCAATGCCGTTACGCGAAGAATGTCTGTGGGAAACGCTCACGCCACAACGCCCGGATAACGCGGCGCTCAGCGGCGAGGTCAAGGTCGATGTCTGCGTGATCGGCGCCGGGTTCACCGGGTTGTCGGCGGCGCTGCATCTGCTGGAAAAAGGCAAAAGCGTCTGCGTGCTGGAAGCGCATCGCGCAGGGCACGGTGGCTCCGGGCGCAATGTCGGGCTGGTCAACGCCGGCATGTGGATTCCTCCGGACGAGATCGAGGCCGGTTTCGGCGAGGCGGTCGGCAGTCAGCTCAACCGCATGCTCGGTGCGGCGCCGGCGCTGGTGTTCAGCCTTGTGGATAAATACGCCATCGATTGCCAGTTGCGCCGCGAAGGCACTCTGCACATGGCGCATAACGCCAAGGGCGAGGCGGATCTGCGCAGTCGCGAGCAGCAGTGGAAGCGCCGTGGCGCACCGGTCGAACTGCTCACCGGCAAGGCTTGCGAGCAAGCCACCGGTACGCAGAAAATCGCCGCCGCGTTGCTTGATCGCCGTGCCGGCACGCTCAATCCGATGGCCTATGTCACCGGGCTGGCGAATGCCGTGCGCGGGCTCGGCGGGCAGATGTTCGATCATTCGCCGGTGACTCGCCTCGAGCGCATCGGGCAGAACTGGTCGGTGCAAACCGCCCAGGGCTCGGTACTCGCCGAACAAGTGGTCATCGCCTCCAATGCTTACACCGAAGGCGACTGGACCGAACTCAAGCGCAATTTCTTTCCCGGTTATTACTACCAGGTCGCCTCGGTGCCGCTCAGCGAAGACGCCGCGCAGGAAATTCTTCCCGGCGGGCAGGGCTCGTGGGATACCCGTCAGGTATTGAGCAGCATCCGCCGTGACAAGGACGGACGGCTGTTGCTCGGCAGCCTCGGCAATGGCAACCAGAAACCGACCTGGTTTCTCAAGGCCTGGGCTGATCGGGTGCAGCAGCATTACTTCCCCAACCTGAAGCCGGTCGAATGGGAATGCACCTGGACCGGGCGCATTGCGTTTACCCCTGATCACCTGATGCGTCTGTTCGAACCGGCGCCGGGGCTGGTGGCCGTCACCGGTTATAACGGTCGCGGCGTCACCACCGGCACGGTGGTCGGCAAAGCTTTTGCCGATTACCTGTGCAACGGCGATCCGCAGGCACTGCCGATTCCCTTCGCACCGATGCAGCCCCTGGCCGGTGCGGGCTTGCGCAGTTGCCTGTACGAGGCCGGGTTTTCCCTGTATCACGCGGGCCAGTGCTTGCGCATCGTCATTTGAGTGTTGAAATTTGTTGCCGCAAGCGGCGCTTTTGCATCCAGCGACTAGCCTGTAATGGTGCGGGTTGTAGCAGTCCCGCACCAGCAGTGTGCAGTTCGGTGACGCGGGCTGTTACAGGCTGGTTGCACGTCGTTTGCCGCTGCGGTTGCAATGATGGCGCGTGCGGGTTGCGCCTGAAAAAACAAATGGTTTCACCTTCCGCGGTTTAGACGGTTGCACGCCCAATGAAAATGGGACCGAAACAGTCGAAATAACAACAACGCAGCGACTTTTTGAAGAATAAAAAACCGATGGCACGGGCCTTGCTCTGAGCTTTGAGTGAAGTGAAGTCGCAGTGCCAACTAAAAAAAAACCTTGGAGCACCACCTCATGTCCCAGACGTTTTACAAGAAAGGCTTTCTGGCCCTCGCAGTCGCTACTGCGCTGGGTGTTTCTGCGTTTGCTCAAGCTGATATCAAGATCGGTGTAGCGGGTCCGATGACCGGTGCCAACGCGGCATTCGGCGAGCAGTACATGAAGGGTGCACAGGCGGCGGCCGATGCGGTCAACGCGGCGGGCGGCGTCAACGGGGAAAAAATCGTCCTGGTCAAAGGCGATGACGCCTGCGAACCGAAGCAGGCAGTGACGGTCGCCAAGGACCTGACCAACCAGAAAGTCGCCGGCGTGGTCGGGCACTTCTGCTCCTCGTCGACTATTCCAGCCTCGGAAATCTACGACGAAGCCGGGATCATCGCGATCACCCCTGGCTCGACCAACCCGCAAGTTACCGAGCGTGGCCTCAGCGCCATGTTCCGTATGTGCGGACGTGACGACCAGCAAGGCATCGTTGCCGGCGACTACATCGTCGACATGCTCAAGGGCAAGAAAGTCGTCGTGCTGCACGACAAGGACACCTACGGCCAAGGCCTGGCGGACGCCACCAAGGCTCAGCTGGAAAAACGCGGCGTCAAGCCTGTGCTGTACGAAGGCCTGACCCGTGGCGAGAAAGACTTCAGCACCATCGTCACCAAGATCCGTGGCGCCGGTGCCGATGTCGTCTATTTCGGCGGCCTGCACCCGGAAGCCGGTCCACTGGTTCGCCAGCTGCGTGAACAAGGTCTGAAAGACGTCAAGTTCATGTCCGACGACGGCATCGTGACCGACGAGCTGGTGACCACCGCTGGCGGCCCACAATTCACTGACGGCGTGCTGATGACTTTCGGCGCCGACCCGCGCCTGTTGCCTGAAAGCAAGACCGTAGTGGACGCGTTCCGCAAGGCCGGTACCGAGCCTGAGGGCTATACCCTGTACGCCTACGCCTCGGTTCAGACCCTGGCGGCAGCGTTCAACGGCGCGAAGAAAAACGACGGCGAAGCCGCTGCCAAGTGGCTGAAGGCCAACCCGGTGAAAACCGTGATGGGCGAGAAGACCTGGGACGCCAAAGGCGACCTGAAAGTCTCCGACTACGTGGTTTACCAGTGGGACAAGGACGGCAAATACCACCAGCTGGAAAAGCAGAAGTAAGGGCTGAAGCGATCATCTGATCACTACCGATCCCCTGTGGGAGCGAGCCTGCTCGCGAAGACGCACTGACAAACAACCTCTGCGTTGAATGTGCAACCGCTTTCGCGAGCAGGCTCGCTCCCACAAAGGGGTTCCGTGTGGTCAGGGCTGATCACGCTCCGACATTGCTCCGACGTACATCTGTATTTTTCCTAGAAGAACCGCGCGTCATGGGCGCGCAGGTTCTCACTGCGTGAGATTGCGTTATGGATGGTATTTTCCTGCAGCAACTGGTCAATGGCCTGACCCTCGGGTCGGTCTATGGCCTGATCGCCATCGGCTACACAATGGTCTACGGCATCATCGGCATGATCAACTTCGCCCACGGCGAGGTTTACATGATTTCCGCTTACCTGGCGGCAATCAGTCTGGCTCTGCTGGCTTACTTCGGTATCGAATCCTTCCCGCTGCTGATGCTCGGCACGCTGATCTTCACCATCGTCGTCACGGCGGTGTATGGCTGGGTCATCGAGCGTGTTGCCTACAAACCCCTGCGTAACTCGACCCGCCTGGCGCCGCTGATCAGCGCCATCGGTATCTCGCTGATTCTGCAGAACTACGCACAGATCGCTCAGGGCGCCAAACAACAGGGCGTGCCTACGCTGCTGACCGGTGCCTGGCGTGTTGAGGTCGGCACCGGCTTCGTGCAACTGACCTACACCAAAGTCTTCATCCTGATCGCCGCGTTCGTCGGCATGGGGCTGCTGACCTACGTCATCAAATACACCAAGCTCGGCCGCATGTGCCGTGCGACCCAGCAAGACCGCAAGATGGCCTCGATCCTGGGGATCAACACCGACCGGGTGATTTCCTATGTGTTCATCATCGGTGCAGCCATGGCCGCACTGGCCGGTGTGCTGATCACCATGAACTACGGCACGTTCGACTTCTATGCCGGCTTCATCATCGGCATCAAGGCGTTCACCGCAGCGGTTCTGGGCGGCATCGGTTCACTGCCCGGCGCTATGCTCGGCGGGATCATCCTTGGCATCTCCGAGTCGCTGTTCTCCGGTCTGGTCAACTCCGACTACAAAGACGTGTTCAGTTTCTCGCTGCTCGTCCTCGTACTGGTCTTCCGGCCGCAGGGCCTGTTGGGCCGTCCTCTTGTGTCGAAGGTGTAAGCGATGTCTGCAACCACTGAAAAATCCATCGATATCAAAAAAAGTCTGGTCGAGGCGATTCTTGCCGGCCTGATTGCGCTGATCGTGTTCGGGCCGATTGTCGGCGTGGTCCTCGACGGCTACAGCTTCAACCTCGAAGCGACCCGCGTGGCGTGGATCATTGCCATCGTCATGGCCGGTCGCTTTGCCCTCAGCCTGTTCCTGCAAACACCCAAGGGCCTGAAGATCCTCGACGGGTTCGAGAGCACCGGTTCCGGCGTGCACGTGCTTCCTGCAGATTACAAATCGCGGCTGCGCTGGATCATTCCGCTGATCATTGTGCTGGCGATCATCGTGCCGTTTGTTTCCAACTCCTACCTGCTCGGCGTGGTCATCCTCGGTTTGATCTACGTGCTGCTGGGGCTGGGGCTGAACATTGTGGTCGGTCTGGCCGGGCTGCTCGACCTTGGTTACGTGGCGTTCTACGCCATCGGTGCCTACGGTCTGGCATTGGGTTATCAATATCTGGGTCTGGGTTTCTGGACCGTGCTGCCGCTGGCGGCGATCACCGCAGGCCTGGCCGGTTGCATTCTCGGTTTCCCGGTGCTGCGTCTGCACGGTGACTATCTGGCGATCGTGACCCTGGGCTTCGGCGAAATCATCCGTCTGGTGCTGAACAACTGGCTGTCGCTGACTGGCGGCCCGAACGGCATGCCGGCGCCACTGCCGACGTTCTTCGGCCTGGAGTTCGGCAAGCGGGCGAAGGATGGCGGGGTGCCGTTTCATGAGTTCTTCGGTCTGACCTACAACCCGGACGTGAAGTATTACTTCATCTACGCGGTGTTGTTCCTGGTGGTGCTGGCGGTGCTGTACGTCAAGCATCGGCTGGTGAAGATGCCGGTCGGTCGCGCCTGGGAAGCCCTGCGCGAAGATGAAATCGCCTGCCGCTCGATGGGTCTCAACCATGTGCTGGTCAAACTCTCGGCGTTCACCATCGGTGCGTCGACGGCGGGTCTGGCCGGGGTGTTCTTCGCCACTTATCAAGGCTTCGTCAACCCGACCTCGTTCACCTTCTTTGAATCGGCGCTGATCCTCGCCATCGTCGTGCTCGGCGGCATGGGCTCGACCATTGGCGTGGTCATCGCCGCATTCGTGCTCACCGTCGCTCCGGAACTGCTGCGCGGCTTCGCTGAATACCGCGTGCTGCTGTTCGGCATCCTGATGGTGTTGATGATGATCTGGCGACCACGCGGGCTGATCCGCATCAGCCGCACCGGGGTCAAGCCACGCAAAGGCGCCATTCACTACGAGAGGACTGCGCCATGAGTGAAGTCGTACTCTCTGTTGAAAAACTGATGATGCATTTCGGCGGCATCAAGGCGTTGAGCGATGTCAGCCTGAAGGTCAAACGCAATTCGATCTTCGCCCTGATCGGCCCCAATGGCGCCGGCAAGACCACAGTGTTCAACTGCCTGACCGGGTTCTACAAGGCCACGGGCGGCAAGATCGAACTCAATGTGCGCGGCCAGCAGACCAACGTCATCCAGTTGCTGGGCGAGTCGTTCAAACCGACCGATTTCGTTTCGCCGAAATCCTTCCTCAGCCGCATGTACTACAAAATGTTCGGCGGTACTCACCTGGTGAACCGTGCAGGTCTCGCCCGTACGTTCCAGAACATTCGCCTGTTCAAGGAAATGTCGGTGCTGGAAAACCTGCTGGTGGCGCAGCACATGTGGGTCAACCGCAACATGCTCGCCGGTATTCTCAACACCAAGGGCTATCGCAAGGCCGAGAGCGATGCGTTGGATGTCGCGTTCTACTGGCTGGAAGTGGTCGATCTGGTCGACTGCGCCAACCGTCTCGCCGGTGAACTCTCGTACGGCCAGCAACGTCGTCTGGAGATCGCTCGGGCCATGTGCACCCGCCCGCAGATCATCTGCCTCGACGAACCGGCCGCCGGCCTCAACCCTCAGGAAACCGAAGCGCTCAGCGCGATGATCCGGCTGCTGCGCGACGAGCACGATCTGACCGTGGTGCTGATCGAACACGACATGGGCATGGTCATGAGCATTTCCGATCACATCGTGGTTCTCGACCACGGCATCGTCATCGCCGAAGGCGGGCCGGAAGCGATCCGCAACGATCCGAAAGTGATCGCGGCCTATCTGGGCGCCGACGAAGAGGAGCTGGTATGAGTCAACCGATCCTCGAACTGCGTAATCTGGACGTGTTCTACGGCCCGATCCAGGCGCTCAAGGGCGTTTCCCTGCAGATCAACGAAGGCGAGACCGTCAGCCTGATCGGCTCCAACGGCGCCGGCAAGTCGACCTTGCTGATGTCGATCTTCGGCCAGCCGAGAGCGGCGGGTGGGCAGATTCTCTATCAGGGCGTCGACATCACGCAGAAGTCCTCGCACTACATCGCCTCCAACGGCATCGCGCAGTCACCGGAAGGGCGGCGGGTTTTCCCCGACATGACCGTCGAGGAAAACCTGCTGATGGGCACCATCCCGATTGGCGACAAGTACGCCAAAGAGGACATGCAGCGCATGTTCGAGCTGTTCCCACGGCTTGAGGAGCGACGCAATCAGCGGGCGATGACCATGTCCGGCGGTGAACAGCAGATGCTCGCCATCGCCCGTGCGCTGATGAGCCGGCCGAAGCTGTTGCTGCTGGATGAACCGAGCCTGGGTCTGGCGCCGATAGTGGTGAAGCAGATTTTCGCCACGCTGCGCGAGCTGGCGAAAACCGGGATGACGATTTTCCTCGTCGAGCAGAACGCCAACCATGCGCTGAAGCTGTCGGACCGGGCGTATGTGATGGTTAACGGTGAGATTCGCCTGACCGGCACCGGCAAAGAGTTGTTGGTGAATGAGGAAGTGCGTAACGCCTATCTGGGCGGGCACTGATTTCTCACGGTTGTACACAGCCCCGGCGACGAGAGTCCCGGGGCTTTTTTATTTCTCATTATCGCCATATGTCTGTGTAGGAGCTGCCGAAGGCCGCGATCTTTTGATCTTGAAAAACAGTCAAAAAATCGCAGCCTTCGGCAGCTCCTACATGGAATCAAGGCATGACATCAAGCGGAATTCAGAATTGTGGAAAACAAATTCCCCAAGCTGCCAAAGCGCGACATATAGACGCTGCAAATGGCTGTTTTTCCACAGTTTTGAGTTGTCCCCGGTTACTGTGGAGCTGGCTGTGAATAACGTGGGTGTATCTGGCTGCAAGCCTTATAAAACGTGGCTTGCATGGATGTGCTTATTTTTTGATCAGGCATTTTTGCTGAAGCGAGCGGCGTCGTTGTCAACCTTTTTCTGGGGCGTAGAGACCTGGCAATTCCGTGTGCGCAAGCCTGTGGATAAGTCTGTGACTAAACTCTGGAAAGACCTCGCGGAGCGCCGTAGTTGCTGGCCTCGCGCAATCACCCGGTTGCACCGTCCGTCGTGCAAAATGCCCTGTCCCGCACATCCCCCGCCTCACGGTCAAGCGAAAAACTTTCCATTTCGCCCGCAAAGCCTTGTGTGGCGCGGCTTTGCGCGTTTGCACTTGCCCCCGGAAACTGTGGAGCAGACTGTGGATAACATGCGTGCACATGGCTACAGGCCACGCTGGCTATGGTCTTGGCAGGTCTGGTTGATTTTTGTACAGCTGGCAGGTGTTGCCCGTATTCGCGAGGGCGGGCATGCTGCCTGCTGATTTTCTATTCCAAGGGCTGCCGTGGCGGCCGAAGCAAGGAGAACACGATGTCCGACACCCTGTTTATCACCGGCGCTACGTCCGGTTTTGGTGAAGCCTGTGCCCGTCGTTTTGCCGAGGCTGGCTGGAAACTGGTACTGACCGGCCGTCGTGAAGAACGCCTCAATGCCCTCTGCGCCGAACTGTCGAAGCAGACCGAAGTGCACGGTCTGGTTCTCGATGTGCGCGATCGCAAGGCGATGGAGGAGGCGATTGCCAACCTGCCGCCGTCGTTCGCCAAACTTCGTGGCCTGATCAACAACGCCGGCCTGGCGCTCGGCGTCGACCCGGCGCCCAAGTGTGACCTGGATGACTGGGACACCATGGTCGACACCAACGTCAAAGGCCTGATGTACGCCACCCGCCTGCTATTGCCACGGCTGATCGCCCACGGCCGCGGCGCCGGTATCGTCAACCTCGGCTCCATCGCCGGCAACTATCCGTACCCCGGCAGCCACGTGTATGGCGCGAGCAAAGCCTTCGTCAAACAGTTCTCGCTGAACCTGCGTTGCGACTTGCAAGGCACGGGCGTGCGGGTCAGCAACATCGAACCCGGCCTGTGTGAAAGCGAGTTCTCGCTGGTGCGTTTCGCCGGTGATCAGGAGCGCTACAACGCCACTTACGCTGGCGCCGAGCCGATCCAGCCACAGGACATCGCCGAGACGATTTTCTGGGTCATGAACACCCCGGCGCACATCAACATCAACAGCCTGGAGCTGATGCCGGTGAGCCAGACCTGGGCCGGGTTTGCCATCGAGCGTAACAAGGCTTGATACCGCGCTGAGGCCATTCGCGAGCAGGCTCGCTCCCACAGGAGAATGCATTTCAAACTGTGGGAGCGAGCCTGCTCGCGAAAAGGCCGGCACAGGCAAAACAGGACGATAAGCTAAACTCCGCACTCAACCAGCCCACTGCATTCGGCGGTGTGCAAGGTTTCATGAGGAGTTCAAGTGAGTAACCGAGGTGAGCAGGCACTGCTCAAACAATCGACGCTGTTGATGCTGGCGGTGTCGATTGCCGGGATCGTCACCGGTTTTGTTTCAGGTTCGCAATCCATCCTGTTCGATGGCTTTTTTTCGCTGATCGCGACGTTCATCAAAATCCTGATGCTGATCACTGCCCGGCTGATTGCCAAGCAAAGCAATCAGCGTTTCCAGTTCGGCTTCTGGCATCTGGAGCCGATGGTGTTGCTGATCGAGGGCAGCTTCCTGCTGTTGATCGCCATCTACGCTTTTCTCAACGGCGTGTTCGGCATCATCAATGGTGGCCGCGATATCGAGTTGGGTCTGGTGATCGTCTATGCGGCGGTGTTTACCGTTGTCGAGTTCGCCTACTTCTTCTACGTGCGCCGGCGTAATCGCACGCTCAAATCCAGCCTGATCCAGTTCGACAACATCAGCTGGCTGGTCGACGCGATGCTCTCGGTGGGCCTGTTGATCAGTTTCCTCGCCGCGCTGCTGCTCAAGTCCCAGGGCTATGGCGAGTGGGCGGTGTATGTCGACCCGCTGATCCTCATCGTGCTGGCGCTGACCATGCTGCCCCCGGCATTCAAGATCCTCGGCCCGGCGTTGCGTGATGTGCTGGGTATCGCCCCGGACACGCTGGATGACCAGGTCAGGCAGGTCATGGAGGTGGCGAAGGTCGAGCATGGTTTCGACGATTACGTGTCCTACGTGCAAAAGCACGGTCGGGCGCGGTTCATCGAAATTCATGTGGTGTTGCCGGCGGATTATCCGCTGCGCGATGTCGCGCAACTGGATGCTTTACGCGAGGAGATATCGGCGCAGCTGGGTGAGCCGGATGCGGCGAGGTGGCTGACGATCAGCTTCACCGGGGACAAGAAGTGGATTGCCTGATGACCGCGTAACGGCATTCGCGAGCAGGCTCGCTCCCACAGGGGAATGCATTTCAAACTGTGGAAGCGAGCCTGCTCGCGAAAGCAATTGTTCGGTCAGCGAAGGTATTCAGCCAAACCGTGATAACAAGTCGCCAAATGATAAGGCGTGGTCGAAGGCATGTCCTTGCGGCTGACCTCTCCATTCTCATCGCGACACTCATGCCAGCCGCCGGCATGCAGAAACCGCTGCTGCAACGCCTGCAACTGGCGCAGCACCACTGCTTCGCTGTCCGCGCGCAAGGTCAGCGCGCGCAGGTATTCGGCTTGAGCCCAGATCCGCTGGGTCGAATCCCTCGGCCGGCCATTGCTTTCCAGATCAAGCATCGCCCGTACCGCGCCGCAGGACTCCAGCACGCCGTACTGCTCGGTGAAGGCAAACGCCCGATCCAGCGCCCGGTGCAGTTTCGAGTCGCGCAACAGCGCCGACGATTCGAGCAGGAAATACCATTCGAACTGGTGCCCCGGCTCGTACCAGTTATCCACAGCACCCAGCGGCTTCTCCATCAACACGCCATATTGCGGATCGACGAATTGCTTGTGCATGGCTGTGCATAACTCAAGCAAGTCTTTCTGCGTTTGCGAGTCTTCGCGCACCGCCAGAGTGGCCAGAAAGGCTTCGGCCAAGTGCATCAGGGGATTTTGCAGTGGGCCGGTTTGCAGAGTGTTCCAGTCCCGCTCAAGGCAGGCTTCGTACAAGCCGTCGCCGGTGGCGAAACGGCGGCCTATGATTTCCAGCGCGGCGTTGAGTGTCGATTCGGCCAGCGAATCCCGCGACTTGTCCCAGTAATGCGCGCAGGCGAACAGGATGAAGGCGTGGGTGTAGAGATCCTTGCGCTGGTCCAGCGGCTTGCCCTGGGCGTCGATGCTGTAGAACCAGCCGCCGTGCTCGGCATCATGGAAATGCCGTTGCAGGGAACGGAACAGCGCGGCGGCGCGGACTTCGGCGTTATCCACAACCCCGATCAGGCTGGAGAACAGATACAGCTGCCGTGCGCAGGCCATCGCCCGATAGCGTTGCGCTGGCAGCGGTTGATGCGCGCCGTCCAGCGCCTCGTACGGCAGCGCCATGTCGGCATTCCAGCCCGGGCCTTGCCACAGTGGCACGATCACGTCGAGGAAGTGCTGCTGCACCTGGCCAAACAGGGCGGTCAATTCGGGCAGGGCGGTGGAGCGGGAAGCGTGGGGCATGGGCGGGCGTCACGGGCTGGGGCGATTGCGCGACATGGTAGCAGAGAGCACTGCTTGAGAGAGGCGGTGTCTGTCAGGCCGTCTTCGCGAGCAGGCTCACTCCCACAGTGGATTTGCAGCGAACAAAAAACCTGTGGGAGCGAGCCTGCTCGCGAAGAGGCCGGTTCAGGCAATAAAAAATCAGCCTGCGAGCAACCACACCCCAGTCGCCGCCGAAGCCGCACCCGCCAACCGCACCAGCGGTGCCGCTGCCTGCGGAAGAACCCGCACCACGCCATAGCCGAGCGCATGCAACACCGCTGTCGCCGCGACGAACCCGGCCGCATACGCCCACGGGCTGCTCATTTCCGGCAGCTCCAGCCCATGCGCCACGCCATGGAACAGCGCAAACAGCGCCGTCGCTGCCACCGCCATCACCAGCGGCGGACGTACCGCCAGTGCCACGGCCAGGCCCAGCGCCAATACCGAAGCAGCAATCCCGCTTTCCAGCGCCGGCAACTTCAGCCCTTCAAAACCGAACAGGCCGCCCAGCAGCATGGTGCCGACGAATGTGCACGGCAGCGCCCAGCGCGCCGCGCCTTGTTGCTGCGCCGCCCACAAACCGACGGCGAGCATTGCCAGCAAGTGGTCGAGCCCGCCGATCGGGTGGCTGATGCCTGCGACGAGGCCGCTGTCGCCGTGCCCCGGGTGAGCGAAGGCCAGTGCCGGTGTCAGCAGCAACGCCAGAGCGCCAAGAATGCGTTTGAGTGTCATGGATAAGCTTCCTTGTTGATAAGTGAGTCAGGCGGCGGTCAGCAGGCCCTGGCGTTCGATGAAGGCGATGATTTCTTCGAGGCCCTGACCGGTTTTCTGGTTGCTGAACACGAACGGCTTGCCGTTGCGCATGCGTTTGGTGTCGCTGTCCATCATTTCCAGCGAAGCGCCCACCAGTGGCGCGAGGTCGATCTTGTTGATCACCAGCAGGTCGGACTTGCAGATCCCCGGGCCGCCCTTGCGTGGCAACTTGTCGCCGGCGGAAACGTCGATCACGTAGATGGTCAGGTCGGACAGCTCCGGGCTGAAGGTCGCCGAAAGGTTGTCGCCGCCGGACTCCACCAGAATCAGATCCAGCCCGGGAAAGCGCCGGTTCAGTTGATCGACCGCTTCAAGGTTGATCGAGGCGTCTTCGCGGATCGCCGTGTGCGGGCAGCCGCCGGTTTCCACGCCGATGATCCGCTCCGGCGCGAGGGCCTCGTTGCGCACCAGGAAATCAGCGTCTTCGCGGGTGTAGATATCGTTGGTGACCACGGCGAGGTTGTAGCGCTCGCGCAGAGCCAGGCACAGGGCCAGGGTCAACGCGGTCTTGCCGGAACCGACCGGGCCGCCGATGCCGACGCGCAGAGGTTGTGTATCCATTTCATTCTCCAAAAATAACCAGCCCTAAGAGCGGAAGAGGCGGCTGTACTGGCGCTCATGGGCCATGCACGCCAGGGACAGGCCAAACGCGGCGCTGCCGATGTGTTCGGGATCTATGCGGGTCGCATCGTGCTGCGCCTGTTGCAGCAGTGGCAGCAGTTCGCTGGTCAGGCGCTGGGCGGCTTGCTGGCCCAGCGGCAGGGTTTTCATCAATACGGCGAGCTGGTTTTCCAGCCAGCTCCACAGCCACGCGGCAAGAGCATCCTGCGCGCTGATGCCCCAGGCGCGTGCTGCCAGCGCCCAGCACAGGGCCAGATGCGGTTCTGTGGTCTGGTCAAGAAAGTCGCGGGCGGGCGCATCGAGTTCCGGCAAACCGTTCAACAACTGCTGCAAGGAGTAGCCCATCTGCCGGCTTTCCAGATGCAGCTCGCGGGTTTCGCGACTGGCGCGGTGGCTCTCGCAGAGCTGCCTTAACTCGGCCCAGTTTTCATCTGCTGCGGCCTGGCAATGCGCCAACAGCAGCGGCGCTTCGAAGCGGGCGAGATTGAGCAGCAGTTGATCGCTGATCCAGCGGCGGGCGGCGTCAGGGTTGTGAACCCGGCCGTTATCCACCGCCATTTCCAGACCCTGGGAATAGCTGTAACCGCCAATCGGCAGTTGCGGACTGGCCAGACGCAGCAGCGCCCAGGCCGGATTCACAGGCGCACGCCGAACTGATGGAGTTTCGGCGCGTAGTTGAAGTCTTCATCGCCGTGGCGGGAGTGATGATGGCCGCCGCCGTAAGCGCCGTGTTCCGGCTGGAACGGCGCTTCGATGGCCTCGACCCGGGCGCCGAGCTGTTCGAGCATCGCCTTGAGCACGTAATCGTCGAGCAGGCGCAGCCAGCCATCACCGACTTGCAGGGCGACATGGCGGTTGCCCAGGTGATAGGCCGCGCGCGTCAGTTCGAACGCATTGGCGCACGTGACATGGAGCAGTTGTTCGGGACGGGCGCAGACGCGCACGACACGGCCATCTTCGGCCTGCAGGCATTCGCCGTCATACAGCGGTGGCTGGCCGCGCTCCAAAAACAACCCGACGTCTTCGCCTTCGGCACTGAAACAGCGCAAACGGCTTTTGCTGCGCGCTTCGAAGGTCAGGTGCAGCTCGGCGGCCCAGACGGGTTGAGGGTCGATTCTGCGATGAATCACCAGCATCGGAAAGCTTCCAGCAATGAACGTTGATTGGGCTAGAGCAAGCGCCGCGCCAATCGGGCGATCCGTAGGAAATAGCTGTCGGCGCGTGCCTGATCTTTCAACAGGCGCGGCGATTCTGGAAGGTTTTGGTGCATGAAGGATTTGTCATGCACCAAATCGATGCTGTCGCCACGAACCAAATGTGGGAGCGAGCCTGCTCGCGAATGCGCCGTGTCAGACAGATGTATTCAGCTGATCCAGCGCTTTCGCGAGCAGGCTCGCTCCCACAGGGGGCTTTGCGCTGTGTCAGATAGAGAAGGGGATTACTCGGTACTGCCCAGCCCTTGCCAGTGCCTGAGGCCGATGAAGATGAAGCGCAGTTGCTGGGTGATCTTCGCCTGCGGGGTCAGATGCTCCGGCAAGGCTTCGGCGGGCGGGTCGATGATGTCGGGGAGGGTGGCGAACACCGATTTGACGATCAGGTCAGCCATCACGCTGAGGCCGGCCAGATCCAGATGTTGCAGCTTGGGCATCAGCGCCAGGTCCGCCGCGAGGTCGGCGCTGATGTTCTCCCGCAGGCGTCCGATCGCCTGGCGTACCGGCAGCGAGCCGCCGTATTGTTCGCGGGCGAGAAAGAGGAATTGCGAGCGGTTGGCGTTGACCACATCAAGGAAGATGCGCACCGAAGCGTCGATGATGCCGCCCATGACGAATTCATTGTGGCGCACCAGGCGGATGGTCTCGCGGAAGGTCTGGCCGACTTCACTGACCAGCACCAGCCCCAACTCGTCCATATCGGCGAAGTGACGATAGAAACCGGTGGGCACGATGCCGGCGGTCTTGCTCACTTCGCGCAGGCTCAGGCTGCCGAATCCTCGGCCGCTTTCCATCAGGTGGCGGGCAGCGTCCATCAGGGCGTTGCGGGTCTGTTGTTTCTGTTCGGCGCGGGGCAGCATCGCAGGGTGTGTTCTTCGGCAGGACAAGCGCCGCACTCTAGCAAATCGGCTTTGTCGGCGTCGAACGGGTAGTGGTGCAGCGAGGGTTTTACACAAGCTGAAAAGTCAAAAGCCCAATCCGCTGATTGGGCTTTTCTGCCGGGCCGTCATGGGCTCAGCTCAATTTGCTGTTGCGTTCGATCACACGGTCACCACCGCCTTCGGCGAGGGCTTGACCCAGTGGGGTTTTATCGAAGCCGTCATCAGCCAGGGTCTGGCCCTGTGGAGTGCGCTCGGAACCGTCGGATGCCAGGGTCTGGCCTTGTGGCGTGCGGTCCGAACCATCGGAGGCGAGGATCTGGCCTTGTGGTGTGCGATCCGAACCGTCCTGAACCAGGCCTTTCTCTTCCAGGCGATTGCGACCGTTTTCAGCCAGGGCCTGGCCTTGTGGGGTGCGATCCGAGCCGTCCTGAACCAGGCCTTTTTCTTCGAGGCGATTGCGACCGTTTTCAGCCAGGGTCTGACCTTGTGGAGTGCGCTCGGAACCGTCGGAAGCTACGGTCTGGCTGAACACCGAGTGGCTGTCTTTGACTTGCGGAGTGGCCTGATCGGCAGCGGGCAGGGCGAAAGCAGTGCTGGCTAGCATCGACAGGGTAAGGCTGAGCAGTAATTGGCGTTTCATGATAGTGGCTCCTTGGGAGGGCGATAAAGTGGGTACGAGGGCAATGCTACTCTCGATAAGTCGATATAAAAGTTCATAAACGCAATGGTAATAATCAACAGAATTGATTGTTCCGCGCGAAGGCTCTAGATCGGGCCTTTGCGGGCGACGGTTTTGCACCGTCGTGGGTATTTTCGACTCACTCGCGCCTCGTAAAAGTGCGGGTCCCGGTAACACTGCTCGACCGATCGGTCAGTTTTGCCGGGCTTTTTATGGCTTAAACTGCCTTTCAATTAAACCTGCGGGCCTTTCGCCAGTCACAGACTGCATAGGGGCCGCTTCGGTCTGCCGTTTCAGCTGTGCGTCGGGATGTCGGCGTGCGGTCGTGATCAGGAGCTTTGTGCATGACGCGCATTGGAAAAATCTTCAGCTGGACTTTCGCCATCCTCGCGCTGCTGCTGGCAGCCTTGATTCTGATCATCGTGTTTTTCGACTGGAACCGGATCAAACCCACCATCAACGCCAAAGTCTCGGAAGAACTGCACCGGGCGTTTGCCATCAATGGCAACCTCGCGGTGATCTGGCAGCGCGAACCTGAAGAAGGCGGCTGGCGCGCCTGGGTGCCGTGGCCGCACGTGGTCGCCGAGGACTTGAGCCTGGGTAATCCTGACTGGTCGAAACAGCCGCAGATGGTCACCCTGAAACGCGTCGAGCTGCGCATTTCGCCGCTGGCCCTGCTGGCCCAGCGCGTGGTGATTCCACGCATCGACCTGACCGAGCCGAATGCCGAGCTGCAACGTCTGGCCGATGGCCGCGCCAACTGGACGTTCAAATTCGATCCCAAGGATCCGAACGCCGAGCCGTCGAGCTGGGTGGTCGATATCGGCGCGATCGGTTTCGACAAGGGCCACGTGACCCTCGACGACCAGACCTTGAAGACCAACCTCGATGTGCTGATCGACCCGCTCGGCAAGCCGATTCCCTTCAGCGAAATCGTCGGCGACAAAGCGGCGAAAACCGCTCAGGACAAGGGCGGCGCACCGCAGGACTATGCCTTCGCACTCAAGGTCAAAGGCCAGTATCACGGGCAGAACCTCACCGGGCAGGGCAAGATCGGCGGGTTGCTGGCATTGCAGGACGCGAGCAAGCCGTTCCCGTTGCAGGCCCAGGCGAAGATCGGCGACACCCGTATTGAACTGGCTGGCACCCTGACCGACCCGCTGAATCTCGGCGCCCTCGACCTCCGTCTGAAACTCGCTGGCGACAGCCTTGGCAATCTCTATCCGCTGACCGGCGTGACGCTGCCGGACACCCCACCGTATTCCACCGACGGCCACCTGATCGCCAAGCTGCATGACGAAGCCGGGGCGAGATTCACTTACGAGAAATTCAACGGCAAGATCGGCGACAGCGACATCCACGGCGACCTGACCTACGTTGCAAGCCAGCCACGGCCAAAACTCAGCGGCGCACTGGTTTCCAATCAACTGCTGTTCGCCGACCTTGCGCCGTTGATCGGTGCCGACTCCAACACCGAGCAAAAGGCCCGTGGCGGCGCGAGCAAGCAGCCAGCAGACAAAGTCCTGCCGGTCGAAGAATTCAAAACCGATCGCTGGCGCGCCATGGACGCCGATGTCGAGTTCACCGGCAAGCGCATCGTCCATAGCGAGAAGCTGCCGTTCAATGACCTCTATACCCATCTGAAACTCAACGACGGCGAACTCAGCCTGGAACCGCTGCGCTTTGGCGTTGCCGGCGGCACCCTGGATGCGCTGATCCGCCTCAATGGCCGCACCGAGCCGCTGGAAGGCCGCGCGCGGTTGACCGCACGCAAATTCAAACTGAAAGAGCTGTTCCCGACCTTCGAGCCGATGAAAACCAGTTTCGGTGAGCTCAATGGCGACGCCGACATCAGTGGCCGGGGCAACTCCGTGGCCAAGCTCCTCGGTGGCGCCAACGGCAATCTGAAGATGCTGATCAACGACGGTGCGATCAGCCGCGAGCTGATGGAACTGGCCGGGCTCAACGTCGGCAACTACGTGGTCGGCAAGATCTTTGGCGACAAGGAAGTGAAGATCAATTGCGCGGCGGCGGACTTCGACATCAAGACCGGCCTGGCCACGACACGGTTGTTTGTCTTCGATACCGAGAACGCAATCATCTACATCGATGGCACGGCGAACATGGCCACCGAGCAACTCGATCTGACCGTGACCCCAGAGTCGAAAGGCTGGCGACTGATCTCCCTGCGCTCGCCGCTATATGTGCGCGGCAAGTTCATCAAACCGGATGCCGGCGTCAAAGCCGTACCGTTGATGCTGCGCGGGGCGGGAATGGTTGCGCTGGGCGTGATAGCCGCACCGGCGGCGGGATTGCTGGCGCTGGTGGCGCCCAGCGGTGGCGAGCCGAATCAGTGCGCGCCGTTGTTGGAGCAGATGAAGCAGGGCAAGGCACCGGTGACCGTTAAACCCAGCAAGTAATGCGGCGTCTCTGAGGGCGCCTTCGCGAGCAGGCTCGCTCCCACATTCGAACGCATTCCTTCAATCGAAATACGTTCCAGTGTGGGAGCGAGCCTGCTCGCGAAAGCGGTGTGACGGGATTACAGGTCGTTAAGGATATCCGCCATGTCGTCGGCGTGCTCTTCTTCCTGGGCAAGGATGTCTTCGAAGATGCGCCGGGTGGTCGGATCCTTGTCGCCGATGTACTGGATGATTTCGCGGTAGCTGTCGATGGCAATGCGCTCGGCGACCAGATCTTCGTAAACCATTTCCTTGAGCGAATTGCCCGCCACATATTGCGCGTGGGACAGCTTGCTCAGCAGGTCGGGGTTGAACTCCGGCTCACCGCCCAGTTGCACGATGCGTTCGGCGAGGCGATCGGCGTGCTCGGCTTCCTGGTTGGCGTGCTCGAGGAATTCGTCGGCGGCGACATTGGCTTTCAGGCCGTTCGCCATGAAGTAGTGGCGCTTGTAGCGCAAGGTGCACACCAGCTCGGTGGCCAGCGACTCATTGAGCAAACGCAGTATCTCTTCACGGTTGGCGTTGTAGCCCTCGGTGACCGCGCCGTTTTCCACGTGTTGCCGCGCGCGTTCGCGCAGGGTTTGAACATCAGACAAATGCAGGTCACTCATTTCATTCTCCTGGAGGCTAATCCGATAGGCGCCACGTTCTGAAGACGCGGTCGCTACCCAGGTTGTGAGTCTTGAGCGAAGCGAAAAGTTTTATGCGATTTAGGCTGGGCTCGGCGCAGCAACTGCTGAAGACTGCGATCTCGGCGTCAGTCCGGACAACCGCGCTTCGTCCTGCAACCAGCGAAAAAACGCCCGCACCGGCGGATGCCGTTCCCGCCCGGGCACGCACAACGCGCTGTAACCGGCGCCATCGACCTGCACCTCGCCCCGGTAGGGCACCAGCAAGCCGCTGGCGACGCTTTCCGACACCAGAATGTTGCTCGCCAGCACCAGGCCCTGGCCGGCGATCGCTGCTTGCAGCGCGTAATGTTCCTCGTCGTATTCGCGATTGACCGGATTGTGCTCCAGCCATTGCTCTCCGGCCCTGGCGCACCATGCTTGCCAGCCATGGGCGTACAGCTTCGAGTTGTGCCAATGCACGCTGATCAACGTTGGCGTGCGCCGCGCGGCCAGCGCCACTTGCTCGGGCGAGCCGTAAACGCCGAAGGATTCGTCGAACAGGCACAGCCCATACAGGTTCGGGTAGTCGTCGAGGCTGTAGCGCAAGACCAGATCGACACTGGCGTCCTGGTGCAGATCGATGACTTCGCAGTGAGTGTCGAGGCGCACATTGATAGTGGGATGTTGCGCATAAAAGCGTCCGAGTCGCGGCACCAGCCACAGCGCGGCAAAGGCTGCCGTGGTCGACAGCGTCAGAGTGCTGGCGTTGCGTTGCGGGCGCAGGGTATCGACGCTTTGCGCCACCTCCAGCAGCGCGCCGTGCACGCTGCGAAACAGACGCTCGCCAGCCTCGGTCAGGCGCACCTGGCGCGGCAGCCGTTCAAACAGGGCCACACCGAGCCAGTCTTCCAGCGAACGGATCTGATGAGAGATCGCCGTCGGCGTCACTGCCAGTTCTTCGGCCGCAGCCTTGAAGCTCAGCAGGCGAGAAGCGGATTCGAAAGCGCGCAGGGCAGTCAGCGGCAGCGAAGCAAACATTGAACACTCCATGGATGAAATGGATTCATCCAGACTGATTTTTGCTCATTTGAAGGAAAGCAGTGGCGAGCTGCAAGCTTCGAGCCTCAAGTGGTTTGAGTTTAGCCGGAGGTTTTATAGATGAGCAGGATTCTTGTGGTGCACGGCAGTCCGCGTGGGGATCGGTCGACTTCGCGGCGTTTGGCGGAGGGGTTTTTGGGTGCCTGGCAGGGGCGTCATCCTGAAGGGCAGGTGACCCGTCGTGAGGTTGGGCGGGTGCCGGTTCCTGCGGTCAACGAGGCGTTTGTCGCGGCGGCGTTTTATCCCCAGCCTGAGGCGCGGCCGTTGGTGATGCAGGCTGATCTGGCGCTCAGCGATCAATTGGTTGGTGAGTTGTTCGCGCATGATCTGCTGCTGATTTCCACGCCGATGTACAACTTCAGCGTGCCCAGCGGCCTCAAGGCCTGGGTCGATCAGATCGTGCGGCTGGGGCTGACCTTCGAGCACACGCTGGACAATGGCGTCGCCCAATACACGCCGTTGTTGCAGGGCAAGAAAGCCTTGATCGTCACCAGTCGCGGCGGTTTCGGCTTCGGCCCCGGCGGTGAGCTGGCGGCGCTCAATCATGCCGATCCATGGCTGCGCACCGCACTGGGCTTTATCGGTATCAATGACGTCAGCGTGGTCGCGGCCGAGGGCGAGGAGTCCGCTGAACGCAGCTTTGCGGTGTCGGTGGCCGAGGCCGAGCAGCGGCTGCTCGAGCTGGCCCGGGAGTTCTAGATGGCCTGGCTGTTTCTGCTGATCGCCGCCGGCTTCGAGGTGACCTTCGCCATGGGTATGAAGTACGCCGACGGCTTCACTCGTTTGTGGCCGTCGCTGATCACCGTGGTCGCGGCGGTCGGCGGCATCGGCTTTCTGACCCTGGCCATGCGTGACTTGCCGGTGAGCATCGCCTATCCGATCTGGACGGCGATCGGTTCACTCGGCACGGTGTTTCTCGGTTTCGCGCTGCTTGGCGAGAGTCTGACGCTGGTGAAACTGCTTTCGGTGGGGCTGATTGTGGCGGGGGTGGCGGGGCTGAAGTAGGCTCATCGTTCAGTTGTCATCGTCACGGAGGATGCTTGGCGGGCGTCTTGCACGTCTGGCATCCACTCACCGCGCACAAGGATGTAACCCATGTCGACACGTTATCCACTGGTGCTGGTGCCGGGCATGCTCGGCTTTATCCGGCTGGTGCTTTACCCGTATTGGTTCGGCATCATCAAGGCCTTGCGCCGTGGTGGTGCGACGGTGGTTGCTGTGCAGGTTTCGCCACTCAATTCCACGGAAGTGCGCGGCGAGCAATTGTTGATGCGGATCGAGGAGATCCTGCGCGAAACGGGGGCGCAGAAGGTCAATCTGTTCGGCCACAGTCAGGGCGCGTTGACCGTACGGTATGCAGCGGCGAAACGCCCGGATCTGGTTGCTTCGGTGACGTCGGTGGCCGGGCCGAATCACGGTTCGGAGTTGGCAGACTATCTAGAAGATCACTATCCGGCGAACAGCGCCAAAGGGCGTCTGCTCGAAGTCTTGTTGCGCTTGATCGGCTGGGTCATGGCATTGCTCGACACTGGTTATCACGGGCCGAAGCTGCCGGTGGATATTCATGCTTCCCACCAATCGCTGACGACGTCGGGCGTCGCCTTGTTCAATCAGCGTTATCCACAAGGACTGCCGCAAACGTGGGGCGGGCAGGGGCCGGAAGAGGTCAATGGTGTGCGCTATTACTCCTGGTCAGGGACGCTGCAACCGGGCAAGACCGATCGTGGCGGCAATCTTTTCGACGGCACCAACCGTAGTTGTCGCTTGTTCGCCCGGACCTTCGTTCGCGAGCCGGGGCAGTGCGACGGCATGGTCGGGCGTTACAGCTCGCATCTGGGCACGGTGATCGGTGATGACTATCCGCTGGATCATTTCGACATCGTCAATCAGTCGCTGGGGCTGGTGGGCAAGGGCGCAGATCCGGTAAGGCTGTTTGTCGAGCATGCGGCGCGGCTGGAGGCTGCAGGGTTATAGCCAAACAGACCGCGTCATCGTTCTTCGCGAGCAGGCTCGCTCCCACAGGTGTCTGCATTTCAACGTGGGAGCGAGCCTGCTCGCGAAGGGGCCTTATCAGGCAGAGCCGATCCGCCGGCCCAACACCGTGGTCCAGCGCTCCGACAAAACCACCCCACCCAAGGTCAGCAACCCGCCCACCAGGTGATACATCGCCAACTGCTCCTTCAACACCAGCGCCGCAATCAGCGCGGTAATCAGCGGCAGCAGATTGAAGAACAACGTCGTCCTGCTCGGCCCCAGCCGCTGCACCGCTTGCATCCACGCCAGCGGCGCGACCATCGAAGCCAGCAGGCACGCATACAGCACCAGCGGCACGTTCTGCAGGTTCAGCCCGGTCTTCGGCGACATCGCGAACAGCGGAAACAACACCACAATCGCCACCAGCACCTGCAAGTACAGCAACACCAGCGGCGGCAGGCGCAGTTGCCACTTTTTCAGCAGGGTGCTGTAAACGGCGTAGGCCAGCGTGGCGATCAGCATCATCGCATCGCCCAGATTGACCCCGTGTTGCAGCAGCGCACCGAGGCTGCCGGATGACACCACCACCAGCACGCCAGCGAACGACAGCACCGCACCGACCAACGCACCAGCGCTCAGGCGCTGGCCGAGGCTGATGATCGCCATGGCCAGCGACATCAACGGCATCAGCGAGAGGATGATGCCCATGTTGGTCGCGGTGGTCAGGGTTGCAGCGAAGTATGCGAGGCTCTGATACACCGCCATGCCGAGTACGCCAAGGATGAAAATCCGCCCCAGGTTCGGCCGAATCTGCGGCCAGTGGGCGATGACTTTCTTCAGCATGAATGGCGTGAACAGCACGCCGGCGAGCAGCCAGCGATAGAAACCGATCTCGGCGGGGAAGATCGCGCCGACCGCCAGTTTGTTGATCACGGTGTTGCCGGCCCAGATGAAAATCGCCAGCAGGGGAAACGCGTATTGCATGGGACAAAACCAGAACGTTGATGAAGGGCGATTATCGCCTGTCTGGATGCACGCCTATACTGCAAACCGGACAACCTGCCTCTGCATCCGGACAGCATGAACAGCAAACACATCGACCTGCTCGATTTCAACGAATTGCCGTCAGCGGTGTATTTCCGCTACGCCGATTTCACTGCCCACGAATATGCCGCGCCGCATCGCCATCCGTGGGGTACGCTCGAGTATGCCGCCCATGGCGTGTTGCACATGGATGTCGACGGCAGTCGCTTCATGTCGCCGCCGCAATACGCGGTGTGGGTGCCGCCCGAGATCGAGCACAGTTTCTATAGCCATCAGCCGGTCAACTATCGCGCGGTGTGTCTTGATCTCGACGTCTGCGCGCGTTTGCCGGCGCGGGCCTGCACGCTGGCGATCAGCGACATTCTCAAGGCCATCCTCAAGGACTTCGCCGCCCGCGATGTGAAGATTCCGGAGCATGAGGCCGATCAGCGTCTGGCCCAGGTATTGGTCGATCAACTGCAACAGGCAACGGTGCAGGAATGTTACCTGCCATATGCGAGCAGCCCGGGCTTGCTGACGATTCTCGCGGCCTTGCAGGCCGAACCTGGCAACAATCAGCCTCTGGCGCACTGGGCGGCGCAAGTGCATGTCAGTGAACGGACTCTGGCGCGGCAGTTCGTTCGTGAACTGGGCATGAGCTTTGGCGAATGGCGCCAGCGCTTGCGTTATCTGGCGGCGATCGAGGCGCTGGAAACCGCGCGCTCGGTGCAGGAAATCGCTTTCGACCTCGGCTACAGCAGCGGCTCGGCCTTCATCGCCATGTTCGCCCGCCAGGCCGGTTGCACGCCGGAGCAATATCGACGCAGCCACCTCGAGGGCAGGAAGGTGTAACAAGCTTTGACTACACTGCGACAGAGGCCGCATCCATCGGTGCGGCAACAAGGAGAAAACTCCATGAAGATGTTGCATGTGCCGTTGTTGATGATCGGGCTGCTTGTGTGTTCCCAGGGTTTCGCCGCCACGGCCCAACAGAACAAGATGACCACCTGCAATGCCGATGCGACCGCCAAGAGCTTGAAGGGCGACGAGCGCAAGGCGTTCATGAGCACCTGCCTGAAAGCGGCACCAGCGGCCAACGATGGCAAGGAGCTGACCCCGCAGCAGCAGAAAATGACCACCTGCAATGCCGATGCGAAAACCAAGGCGCTGACCGGCGATGCGCGCAAGGCGTTCATGAGTGAGTGTCTGAAGAAGAAATAAGATCAAAAGATCGCAGCCTTCGGCAGCTCCTACATGAGACCGCGGTCCTGTAGGAGGCCGCGATCTTTTCGGCGTGCCGGCCTCTTCGCGAGCAGGCTCGCTCCCACATTTGAAATGCATTCCCCTGTGGGAGCGAGCCTGCTCGCGAAAGCGTCGCTGAATGCACCGCCAATCCCACGCCCCGCATATCCCTAGTGCTAACCCCGGATCGCTGGCAGACTGCCCATCCTTTCACGCCGTTCGTTTTGAGGCTGTATGCCAACGTTTTCTCAGCGTCATGTTGTGTTCTGGGTCAGTTGCATAATCATTTTCGGCGGTTTGCTGCTGGTGCTGCCGCTGCGCCTGTTGCCGAGCCTGCTGGCCGGGTTGCTGGTGTTCGAGCTGGTCAACATGCTCACCCCGCAATTGCAACGGCTGATCGAAGGGCGGCGTGCGCGCTGGCTGGCCGTGGCGCTGCTCGGCACGCTGGTGGTGAGTGTGCTGGCGTTGATTTTCGCCGGGGCAATCAGTTTCCTCCTGCATGAAGCGGAAAACCCCGGCGCCTCGCTGGATAAGTTCATGGGCGTGGTCGATCGCGCGCGCGGGCAGTTGCCGCCGTTCATCGACGCCTATCTGCCGGCCAGCGCGGCGGAATTTCGCGTGGCGATCGGCGAGTGGGCGAGCAAGCATCTGGCCGACCTGCAACTGGTCGGCAAGGACGCTGCGCACATGTTCGTCACCCTGCTGATTGGCATGGTGCTTGGCGCGATCATCGCCCTGCAGCGCATTCCCGACGTGACCAAGCGCAAGCCGCTGGCCGCCGCCCTGTTCGACCGTTTGCATCTGCTGGTGCAGGCGTTCCGCAATATCGTCTTCGCGCAGATCAAGATTTCCCTGCTCAACACCGTGTTCACCGGAATCTTCCTCGCGGTGATCCTGCCGATGTTCGGCATCAAGCTGCCGCTGACCAAAACCCTGATCGTGCTGACCTTCCTGCTCGGCCTGCTGCCGGTGATCGGCAACCTGATGTCGAACACGCTGATCACCATCGTCGGTCTGTCGCTGTCGATCTGGGTAGCGATCGCCGCGCTGGGCTACCTGATCGTTATCCACAAGCTCGAATACTTTCTCAACGCGCGCATCGTTGGTGGGCAGATCAGTGCCAAGTCGTGGGAGTTGCTTCTGGCGATGCTGGTGTTCGAAGCCGCGTTCGGTTTGCCGGGGGTGGTGGCGGGGCCGATTTATTACGCGTATCTGAAGAGTGAGTTGAAGCTCGGAGGAATGGTCTAGAAGCAGCTTCGAGTTGCAAGCTTCAAGCTGCAAGTTAAAGCAGAAGCGAGAGCCGCAGTGGCTTTTGCTTTTGCTCTTACTTGCAGCTTGCAGCTTGCAGCTTAAAACTTGCAGCTGCCCCTAAACGCCATAGCGTTTGCGGGCTTCAATTGCCAAACCGCTACCAATGCTGCCAAAGATGTTGCCTTCGACATGCCGCGCGTTCGGCAGCATCGCCGAGACGCTGTTGCGCAGGGCCGGGATGCCGCTCGAACCACCAGTGAAGAACACCGTGTCGACCTGATCGACCGCCACGCCGGCATCATTGAGCAATTGCGTAACGCTGCCGCGCACACGCTCCAGCAAGGCCTCGATCGCCGATTCGAACAGCGCGCGGCTCAGCTCGACGCTCAGCCCGGCTTCGATGCGGTCAAGCGGCACATGACGGCTGTCGGCGTGGGTCAGCTGGATCTTGGTTTCCTCCACTTCCATCGCCAGCCAGTGCCCGGCGCGCTGTTCGATCAGCTTGAACAGGCGATCGATGCCGCCGGTGTCTTCGATGTCGTAGCGCATGCTGCCCAGCGCCAGCGTGGATTTCTGCGAGTACACCGAGTTGATCGTGTGCCAGGTCGCCAGGTTCATGTGGTGGCTGGTTGGCATGTAAGCGCCGCTCTTCATGCGGCTGCCGTAGCCGAACAGCGGCATCAGGCCTTGCAGACTCAGCTGTTTGTCGAAGTCGGTCCCGCCGATGTGCACGCCGCCAGTGGCGAGGATGTCGTCATGACGGTTGTCGACACCGCGACGCTCGGGCGAAAGACGTACCAGCGAGAAGTCAGAGGTACCACCGCCGATGTCGACGATCAGCACCAGCTCTTCTTTCTCGATGGTCGACTCGTAGTCGAATGCCGCCGCGATCGGCTCGTACTGGAACGACACCTCTTTGAAACCGATCTTGCGAGCCACTTCAACCAGCGTGTCTTCGGCTTCCTGGTCGGCGAGCGGATCGTCGTCGACGAAGAACACCGGGCGGCCCAGCACCACTTGCTCGAATTCCCGACCGGCGGCGGTTTCGGCGCGACTCTTGAGCTGGCCGATGAACAGCCCGAGCAGATCCTTGAACGGCATCGCCGTGCCGAGGACGCTGGTGTCGTGCTTGATCAGCTTGGAGCCGAGCAGGCTCTTGAGCGAGCGCATCAGTCGGCCTTCGTAGCCTTCCAGATACTCGTGCAGGGCCAGGCGACCGTAGACCGGGCGACGTTCCTCGATGTTGAAGAAAACCACCGACGGCAGGGTGATCTTGTCGTCTTCCAGCGCGATCATGGTTTCCATGCCGGGGCGCAGCCAGCCGACGGTGGAGTTGGACGTGCCGAAGTCGATGCCGCAGGCACGGGCTGGAGAGGCGTCTTTCATGTCTTTCGGATTCCGGTGAAAAAACGGCCGCGCAGTGTATGCCAGTGCGCGGCAGATTCGAAGGCCGGTCATCCGCTATTTCGCCGGCAGACAGCTTGAAAAGCGCCGCTTCGCCCCAAACTTGCTGGCATGGGCCGGCAGACACACCGGCGGTCGCAAGAACCGTCGTCCACTGCCGATAAACTTCTGCGGCGCCACCCGGTCACAAACTTGAGATCGGTCAACCCGGCACGTGCCAATCGGCGCATGCTGGGCTCGGCGCGAAATCGATAACGGATGGTGATCCTTCCATGGACTTCAAAGACTATTACAAGATACTCGGCGTGGAGCCGACAGCTGACGACAAGGCCATCAAGGCGGCCTATCGCAAGCTGGCGCGCAAATACCACCCCGATGTCAGCAAGGAAAAAGACGCCGAGGCCAAGTTCAAGGACGCCTCGGAAGCCTATGAAGCGCTGAAGAGCGCCGACAAACGCGCCGAATACGACGAACTGCGCCGTTATGGCCAGCACGGTCAGCCGTTTCAGGGCCCGCCGGGCTGGCAGAGCCGTGGCGGCTTCGGCGGTGGCGGTGGCGACACAGGCGACTTCTCGGACTTCTTCAGTTCGATCTTCGGCAATCGCGGCCCCGGTTTCGGTGGCGCCGAGAGCCGCCAATCACGCGGACGCCGAGGGCAAGACGTGGAAATGGAACTGCCGGTCTTCCTCGAAGAAACCCTGTCGAACGAATCGAAGAAAGTCACCTTTCAAGTGCCGCAATACAACGCGCATGGCCAGCACGTCAGCAACACCAGCAAGAGCCTGAACGTGAAGATTCCGGCCGGCGTGACCGACGGCGAGCGTATTCGCCTGAAGGGCCAGGGCGCGCCGGGCATCGGTGGCGGGGCGAATGGCGATCTGTACCTGACCATCCGGTTTGCGCCGCACCCGAAATTCGATGTTGAAGGCGAAAACCTGATCATCACTTTGCCCCTGGCTCCTTGGGAATTGGCATTGGGCACTGAAGTGGCCGTGCCGACCCTGACCGGCAAGATCAACCTCAAGGTGCCGGCCGGCAGCCAGAACGGCCAGCGCATGCGCGCCAAGGGCCATGGCCTGCTGAACAAGGCCGGCGAGCGCGGTTACCTGTTCGTGCAGCTCAAGGCCGTGATGCCGAAAGCCTCCGACGAGGAGGTCAAGGCGCTGTGGCAGGAACTGGCGAAGAAAGCCGCGTTCAATCCGCGAGAGAACTTCTGAACCCGACGACGGAGTAGCCCATCATGAGCAGCCCCCTGATCGTTCAACTGGACCTGGCAGAATTCTGTGAGGCGGCCGATTTGTCGGACGTCTACGTGATCGAAATCGTCGAGCACGGCATCCTCGAACCTCAGGGCGCGCAGCCCCGGGAGTGGCGCTTCACCGACTACGAATTGGCCTTGGCCAAGCGTGCGGCGAAGCTGCGCCGTGATCTGGAGCTGGAGTGGGAAGGAGTGGCGCTGGCGCTGGATCTGCTGGACGAGGTGAAGCAGCTGCGCGCCGAGAACCGCATGTTGCGCCAGCGTCTGGGGCGCCTCGTAGTCGAGTAGCCAGTTGAGGTTTCTTCCAGGGGCCGGGCTGACAGTCCGCGAGCAGGTCATTTCCTGCCGGGTTATGTTTGCGAGTGTTTCACCTGGTGTTAACCGCCAGTTCGGTCTGATAGTTTCCTGCACAAGGATCGGCAATGGACGCCGATCACAGCAGCTCCACCCATGCAGGCGAGGGGGCGGCTAACACTTACAGGGAATCGTAATCATGCCAGTGAAAAGCAAATCCTCGACCACGGTGCGCGGGACAGCGGACGTTGAATCGCTCCAGCGTTCGGTTTCCGATGTGCCTCCTGTCCGGTCTGAAACGCAGGTGCATTCAACCTCTGACATTGTTTCCCAAGGCGTCGGCGTTGCCAGTGCAAGTGGCAAAAGCGCGGTTGAGGCCCGCGTGACAACGACCTCACCGAGAGTGCAAGTGCACGGTGCGACAAGCGCCTCCAGCGTTCGAACAGACACCACGGCGTTGTCGCTTGATGATTACCTGATTCCTGCTCAGGTTGCTCTTTCGAGCGCCGATGCCCAGGGATTCAGGGTATTCAAGGGGCGTCGCTACGTTGATATCCATGCTGGCGGCAGCGTGCAGGTAGGTGTCGACCCGGTCACCGGTCAGCACCGGGCAAGGTTGTCGAGTGAAATCAACCCTTCGGGCCCGGTCCTGGTCCGTGGCCCGGAAAGCGATGTCTGGTATCCACTGGATACGTCCGAGTCGATCGTTTTCCGCTCAGCCGGGAGCAAGGCACAGGAAATCGAGTTCAACGGCAAGCGATACTTTACGGCGCCACGACCTGATGCGGGCGACGGGCAGCATCATGTGCTGCGAGTGCTCGACCCGAACAATCCATCCGCATTGGTCAGTAGCGGGATCATCGCCGCGCCGGACGCCCTCGGCGTATGGAAGCGTCGGGGCCGCAAGGGCGGTATGCAAGGCGAAGAGTCTGACGAAGAGTTCGTGCTGGCAGCGGAATTTGCGCCACGCAAATCGTCTGCCGACGAGGTCTTCGAAATGGCCTCCGAATCCATGCCCTTCAAACCGTATACCGCTGAAGAGTCGAGCATCATGCGCCAGCCTGTGCCGTACTCTGCAGCGAACAACCAATTGGGCTCTTACAATCGCGCCAACAACGGCAGGTATCCGATCCGCGGGGCGGATGGCCAGCCCATGTACATCAAAGCGATCGAGGGCAGCTCGACTCTGGTCAATGGCAACGTCTATGCCGTGACGCCGGTCATGCCTTACCTCAAAGCCGGTGGATCCGAAAACGTTGCCAGGCTTTACGAGGAAAAACTGCAACTGCGCACTTTTACCGAAGCCGACATCGTAGTGCCCGGCGAGAAAGCTCTGGTGGGGCAGTCCATGGTGGTGGCGAACCGTCGCATCGTCAAAGGCGAAGTCATTGGTGTGTATGGGGGCGATCTGGTGCCTCACGTTTTTCTCTCCCGTGAAGAACAGGTTTTCGCCATGACAGCAGCCACTGGTATCGCGATAGAGAGCGGCAGGGCCCGCGAGGTAAAAATCGCCATTGTCGGCGATAACATTGTTTCCCGGATCAACACCAACTTCGTCTTCAACAAGGAAGGCCGGCCGATCCGCCAGGCACCCGCTGGGTACAACGTTGAAACCGTGCCATTTGCAGTGGAGGTCGAGGATCGTTCTGGCGGTCAGGCAGTGCGCAGAGGGCTGGACCTGAGCACTGTTTTCGCCACGGCCGATATACCCGCCGGCCAGGAGCTGAGGCTCAATTACAATTACTCTCCGAGAGACATGCAATTGTTCTTCGGCTGACCCTGCAGCATCGATGCCGCTGCCCGGCCGTATTGTCGGTCGTCTGCGGCATCGCCCCCTCAGGCAGGGTTAGTGTTTGCAGGTATTTCCGCAGGTGTTAACCAATAGCGCGGTCTGATAGTTTTTCTGACATCTGTCGGCAATGGACGTCGACGCTCGCAGCACCAGCCAGTACCGGCCGGTCGCTGCGCATTTTTTCGCAAGGAAGCGGTTCATGCCAATCAAGTCAAAGTCTTCAAAATCCTCTGCTGTCGATGTCAGCGCCCACCAGCGCACATCTTCCGATTCCAATGCCTCCGGCTCCGACACGGTGCGTGTCTCAACCGATCCGTCAATGCGCCAGACCTCGACGCATACGGCCGAGTCCGGTCAAGGTGCGGCTCACGTCGAGACGATGACGGCGACGGCCATGCGCAGTACGCACGTACTGCCGATAAGTGGTTCGTCAGGCGCAGGCAGTGAAGCCGCTTCGCTGGCGCACTACCTGATTCCTTCGCCAACGGCTTTGCCAGATGCAGATGCTCAGGGATTTCGCGTATTCAAAGGTCGGCAGTACGTCGATCTGCAGGACGGTGGTGTCGTGCTGATCGGTGTCGATGCCGAGACGGGCCTGTACCGGGCGAAACTGCCCAGCGAGGCGCACGCCTCGGGTCCTGTGCTGGCGCATGATGCGCAGACCAATCGCTGGTATCCGCTGCAGGATTACAGCACGGACACGGACGGTGGCTCGGCGATCATGCCGGGGCGCAGCCGCGAATCCTCCCCGCACAGTGATGATGACTTCGAATCAGCGCTCGAGGATGTCTTCAGCGAGTCCGCAGAGGCGGGCGAGCGCTTCTACCTCGCCTCCGAATCGATGCCGGTCAAACCGTACACGACAGAGGAACTGGAGTGGATGCGGGCGGAAACGCCCTACTCGTTTCTGAGCAATCGCCGCGGTCACTACAATCGCGCCAACAACGGTAAATACCCGCTCAGGGATACCGCCGGCATGCCGATTCGCATCAAACGGATGCAAAACAAAGTGCGCCTCAAAAGCGGCGAGTGGTACAGCTCAGAGCCGATCAAACCATATATCAAGTTTGGCGAATATGAGAAAGTCGCGCAGTTATACGAAGAAAAACTGCAGTGGCGATTGTTTACCGAGGCCGATGTAAAAGTACCCGGTGAGCGGTCATTGATCGACCAGTCAATGGTCGTGGCCAACAGGCGTCTGGCCAAGGGCGAGGCGATTGGTGTTTATGGGGGTGTCATAACCCCGAAACGTTTCGTTCGACGCCACGAACAGACATTTGCGACCCTGGCCGGCATGCGTTTCCAATACGGCCCGGGGCATCTCATCCCCGACCCGCTGGTTGTACTGGGTGACAACATCCTTTCCAGGATCAATTCCAACTTCGAATACGACGCCACGGGCAGACCGGTGCGTCAGGCTGCGAGCGGTTATAACGTGGAATTCGTGTCGTTCAGCATCGAGGCGCAGCAAATAATGGGTAAGGATCTGGTGACGAAGGAGTTCATACTCAACGGGATAATCGCCAGCGAAGACATACCGGCAGGCACCGAGTTGCGTCTGGATTACGGCTACAGTGAACAACAGATGTCCTTGATATTCTCCTGACCAGCCAGTGTCGTATTCTGAATACGGACGCGCACGTCCGTATTCAGTCCCGCGCGGTTATCAGAACAGAAAATAACGCTGCGCCATTGGCAGCGTTTCCGCCGGCTCGCACCACAGCAACACACCGTCAGCCTTGACCTGATAGGTCTGCGGATCGACATCAATGTTCGGCAGATAGTCATTGTGGATCAGGTCGGTTTTCTGCACGTCGCGGCAGCCCTTCACCACAGCGATCTGCTTTTTCAACCCCAGGGCTTCGGGCAATCCGGCCTCCTGCGCCGCCTGGCTGATAAAGGTCAGGCTGGTGGCGTGCAGCGAGCCGCCGTAGCTGGCGAACATCGGGCGGTAATGCACCGGTTGCGGCGTCGGTATCGAGGCGTTGGCATCGCCCATCAGGCTGGCGGCAATCGCGCCGCCCTTGAGGATCAGCGTCGGCTTGACGCCGAAAAATGCCGGACGCCACAGCACCAGATCGGCCCACTTGCCGACTTCGATCGAGCCGACTTCATGGCTGATGCCGTGGGTGATCGCCGGGTTGATGGTGTACTTGGCGATGTAGCGTTTGGCGCGGAAGTTGTCGTTGCCGACGCCGTCCTGCGGTAGCGGGCCGCGCTGTTTTTTCATTTTGTCGGCGGTCTGCCAGGTGCGCGTGATGACTTCACCGACGCGGCCCATGGCCTGGCTGTCAGAGCTGATCATCGAGAACGCGCCGAGGTCGTGGAGGATGTCTTCGGCGGCAATGGTTTCGCGGCGGATGCGGCTTTCGGCGAAGGCGACGTCTTCGGCAATGCTCGGGTCGAGGTGGTGGCAGACCATCAGCATGTCGAGGTGTTCGTCGATGGTGTTGCGGGTGAACGGCCGGGTCGGGTTGGTCGAGCTCGGCAGCACGTTGGGGAAACCGCAGGCCTTGATGATGTCCGGCGCGTGGCCGCCACCGGCACCTTCGGTGTGATAGGTGTGGATGGTGCGGCCCTTGAATGCGCCGAGGGTGGTTTCGACGAAACCCGATTCGTTGAGGGTGTCGGTGTGGATCGCCACCTGCACGTCGTACTGGTCGGCGACGTTGAGGCAGTTGTCGATGCTCGCCGGAGTGGTGCCCCAGTCTTCGTGCAGCTTGAGGCCGATGGCGCCGGCCTTGACCTGTTCGATCAACGGCTCCGGCAGGCTGGCGTTGCCCTTGCCGGTCAGGCCGATGTTCATCGGGAAGGCATCGGCGGCCTGGAGCATGCGCGCCAGATGCCACGGGCCGGAGGTGCAGGTGGTGGCGTTGGTGCCGGTGGCCGGGCCGGTGCCGCCGCCGATCATGGTGGTGACGCCGCTCATCAGTGCTTCTTCGATCTGCTGCGGGCAGATGAAGTGGATATGCGTGTCGATGCCGCCAGCGGTGAGGATCATGCCTTCGCCGGCAATCACTTCGGTGCCGGCGCCGATGGCGATGGTCACGTTGGGCTGCACGTCGGGGTTGCCGGCCTTGCCGATCGCGGCGATGCGCCCGTCCTTGAGGCCGACGTCGGCCTTGACGATGCCCCAGTGGTCGATGATCAGTGCGTTGGTGATCAGCGTGTCGACCACTTCGGCGGCGAGCAATTGGCTCTGGCCCTGGCCGTCGCGGATGACTTTGCCGCCACCGAACTTCACTTCTTCGCCGTAGGTGGTGAAGTCTTTCTCGACTTCGATCCACAGCTCGGTATCGGCCAGGCGCACCTTGTCGCCGACGGTGGGGCCGAACATGTCGGCGTAGGCGCTTCTAGAAATCTTCATGTGCTTGCCTTGGGATTCAATTGTTTTCGAGATCGCTCGCATAGCTCGCTATCGCAGCCTCGCTGCGCTCGTCAGCTCCTACAGTCAGTGATTGGCTTGAGACCAGGTGACATTGGTAGGAGCTGCCGAAGGCTGCGATCTTTTCGGGATACGCCGATCTCAGTCGAGATCACCCATGATGCGGCCGGCAAAGCCGAACACCCGGCGATGCCCGGCGTAATCGACCAGCTCGACTTCACGGCTCTGGCCTGGCTCGAAGCGAACGGCGGTGCCAGCGGGAATGTTCAGGCGCATGCCGCGACTGGCGGCGCGATCGAAGTTCAGCGCGTCGTTGGTTTCGAAAAAGTGAAAGTGCGAACCGACCTGGATCGGCCGGTCACCACTGTTGGCGACTTTCAGGCTCACGGTGCGGCGGCCGACGTTGAGTTCGATGTCGCCGGGCTGGATCTGGTATTGGCCAGGAATCATCGCTGGGCTCCTTGCAGGACTTTGTAATAGAGAGCGGTCGGGCGATAGGTGCCGTTGGGATCGCAGGCGTAATTGGGGATTTCGCCGGCGCGCACGTAGCCCAGCGCCTTGTAGAAATCTTCTGCCGGCGAGCCGGCCTCGGTGTCGAGATAGAGCATGCCGCGCTTGTGCTTGGGCGCTTCGAGTTCCAGCGCCTGCATCAGTTGCTGGCCGAGACCGCGCCGCCGCGCGTGTTCGCGCACCAGCAGTTTCTGCACTTCGGCGCGGTTCAGGCCATTGGCCTTCTGGCACAGGCCCAGTTGCACGCTGGCCAGCACCTGCTCGTCCTTGACCACCACCCAGAGCAGCGTGCTGCCCTTGTTGATGTTGTCCTGCACCTCATCGAAATACGCGCGCGCCTGCGCGGCATCGAGGTCGGCCATGAAGCCGACGCTGGCGCCGTAACCGACGGCGTCGAGCAGCAGATCGATCAGGCCCTGGCGATAGTGGGCAAAGCTTTCAGCGTTGACGCGGCGCAACTGGGCGGCGTTCATCGACATCACTCCTTGTGGGCATCCGGTGGCTGTGCGCCGGGATTGAGGGTCAACTGCATGAAGGTCAGATCGAGCCAGCGGCCGAACTTGGTGCCCACTTGCGGCATCTGCCCGGTGATGCTGAAACCGGCGCGCTCGTGCAAGCGGATCGAGGCAGCGTTGCCGCTTTCGATGGCGGCGACCATGACGTGTTTACCGCAGGTGCGGGCGCGTTCGATCAGCGCGGTCATCAGTTGCGGGCCGAGGCCGTTGCCGCGTTGATCGCTGCGCACGTACACCGAGTGTTCGACGGTGTGACGGAAGCCATCGAACGGGCGCCAGTCGCCGAACGAGGCGTAACCCAGCACTGCGTTTTCACGGTCGACGATCACCAGAATCGGGTACGCCTGCAACTGACGCGCGTCGAACCATGCCTGGCGATTGCCGAGGTCGACCGCTTGTTCGTTCCAGATCGCCGTGGTGTTGAGCACGGCGTCGTTGTAGATGTCGCGGATCGCCGGCAGGTCGGCCCGGCTCGCATCGCGAATGCTGTAAGTCATGGTGCGGCCTCAGACTATCGGCTGGTGAACGGTGACCAGTTTGGTGCCGTCGGGGAACGTCGCCTCGACCTGGATTTCCGGGATCATTTCCGGGATGCCTTCCATCACTTGTTCGCGGCTGAGCAGGGTGGTGCCGTAATGCATCAGCTCGGCCACGGTCTGGCCGTCGCGCGCGCCCTCGAGCAGCGCGGCGGAGATGTAGGCCATGGCTTCCGGGTAATTGAGTTTCACGCCACGGGCCAGCCGCCGCTCGGCGACGAGGCCGGCGGTGAAGATCAGCAGCTTGTCTTTTTCGCGTGGGGTCAGGTCCATGTTGGAATCCAATATCGGCAGTTAAGAATGATCAGGTCGATCGCGATCTGTAGGAGCTGACGAGTGAAACGAGGCTGCGATCTTTTGATCTTGTTTTCGAAGATCCAGATCAAAAGATCGCAGCCTCGTTTCACTCGT
>NZ_JAGRQJ010000002.1:0-123766 GCF_018132745.1 Pseudomonas sp. 14A
GAAACGAGGCTGCGATCTTTTGATCTTGTTTTCGAAGATCCAGATCAAAAGATCGCAGCCTCGTTTCACTCGTCAGCTCCTACAGGGGCATGCATTTCAGGTGTTCCAGATTCGTGGGGGCATGGCTTCGCGGCCCAGCAGCGCTGGCCTTAGCAGTCGCCATAAATCAATCAGCCAGGCGCGGGCGAGTAACGCTTCACCGGCCAGACACCGCGCCACCAGCAACCCTGGCAACTGCGTCAAGTCTCCACGCACTTCGTGCCCCAGCGAGCGGCAGCGCTCCAGCAACCCGGCGTCTATCTCACCGGTGACCAGCATCGTTGCGAACACCGGATTGCCATCCAGGCCGATCGGCGAATCGAGTAAACCGTCCGCACCGACAATGCGCTGCCGTTCGTGCCAGAGCAACTGACCATCGCGGCGGATATCCAGGTGCGCCTGAAAATGCCCGAGGTCAAAACGCTCGCCGCTGGCCGGACGACCGAGCGCCACCACGTCCCAGTAGAACAGCCGCGCATCGCCTTCGAGCTCGATCGTTGTGCTCAACTCGGCCTGCGCGGCGCTGTAGACGATGGTTTCCTGCGGTAGCCATTCAAGCGTAGCGCCGGCGGCGACTTTCAAGTCGAGTTGCTGATAAGCCGGTCCACCGGCGCGATACCACTTGGCGGCGCCGGGGCTGGTGATTTGCGCCCAGGCGTTGGGTTCGACGCGGGCCTTGATGTCCAGCCGATCACCACCGGCAATTCCGCCCGGTGGGTGGACGATGATGTGCTGACAGACCTCGGGGCCTTCGGCGTACAGGTGCTTTTGTACGCGCAGCGGGCCGAGATGGCGGCGCATGACCGGGCGCGTGCAATCGCCGAAGCGCGCGTAAGCCAGTTCCAGCTCGGCGTGCCAGCTCGGGGTAAACAGGGCAGGTGAGGCAAGTGAATTCATGATTTGTGATTATCGTTAGGAAGCTACAGATTAGACCGGCGCGTTAGATCGTGACCAGCCCGCGTACACCCTCGGCCTCCATATTTTCACCGCGACCCTGCTGGACGATCTCGCCCCGCGACATCACCAGGTATTGATCGGCCAGTTCGGCGGCGAAATCGTAGAACTGCTCGACCAGCAGAATCGCCATGTCGCCGCGCGCCGCGAGCTGCTTGATTACCGCGCCGATTTCCTTGATCACCGACGGTTGAATGCCTTCGGTGGGCTCATCAAGAATCAGCAGGCGCGGGCGGCTGGCCAATGCCCGGCCGATTGCCAGTTGCTGCTGCTGACCGCCGGACAGATCGCCGCCACGGCGCTGCTTCATTTGCAGCAGCACCGGGAACAGTTCGTAGATGAAACCTGGAACTTCTTTGGCTTCTGAGCCTGGAAAGCGCGACAGGCCCATCAGCAGATTTTCTTCTACCGTCAGGCGCCCGAAGATCTCACGGCCCTGCGGCACGTAGGCGATACCGGCATGCACACGCTGATGCGGTTTGAACGTGGTGATCGGTTTGCCTTCCCAGTTCACCGCACCTTCCTTGGCCGGCAGCAGGCCCATCAGGCATTTGAGCAGGGTGGTCTTGCCCACGCCGTTACGCCCGAGCAGGCAAGTGACTTCGCCGACTTTCACGTCAAAGCTCAGACCGCGCAGGATGTGGCTACCGCCGTAGTACTGATGAAGTTGTTGGACTTGTAGCATCGGAACTCCGTTAGTTGGGCTTCAAGCCGCAAGCCGCAAGCCGCAAGCCGCAAGCTGCAAGCAAGAGCAGTGCTGTTTATGACTTTGCTTTTACTTGCTGCTTGAAGCTTGTCGCTTGCAGCTGGCCGATTCATCGGCCGAGGTAGACCTCGATCACCCGCTCGTTTTCCTGCACCTGTTCCAGCGAGCCCTCGGCCAGCACGCTGCCCTGATGCAGCACCGTGACGTGGTCGGCAATCGAGCCGACAAAGCCCATGTCGTGCTCGACCACCATCAGCGAATGCTTGCCCGCCAGCGACTTGAACAGCTCGGCGGTGAATTCGGTTTCGGCGTCGGTCATGCCCGCCACCGGCTCGTCGAGCAAGAGCAGTTGCGGGTCCTGCATCAACAACATGCCGATCTCAAGGAACTGCTTCTGGCCGTGGGACAGTAGGCCGGCCTGGCGATTGACCGAGGTGGTCAGGCGAATCGTCTCAAGCACTTCGCTGATGCGATCCTTCTGTTCGCCGCTCAGGCGTGCACGCAAACTGGCCCACACCGACTTGTCGGTCTTCTGCGCCAGCTCCAGGTTTTCGAACACGCTCAAGGCTTCGAACACCGTCGGTTTCTGAAACTTGCGGCCGATGCCGGACTGGGCAATCTGCACTTCGCTCATCTGCGTCAGGTCCAGGGTTTCGCCGAACCAGGCCTTGCCGTGACTGGGCCGGGTCTTGCCGGTGATCACGTCCATCAGCGTGGTCTTGCCCGCGCCGTTGGGGCCGATGATGCAGCGCAGTTCGCCGACGCCGATGTACAGGTTGAGATTGTTCAACGCACGGAAGCCATCGAAGCTGACACTGATGTCTTCCAGGGTCAGGATGGTGCCGTGGCGCGTATCGAGGCCGGGGCCGACGCGCTGGCCGAGGCCGATCGAGTCGCGGCTGGTGCCTTCGTCCTTGTTCGGTTCCACGGGAAAGAAGGACGGTTCCAGCATGAATTCAGCGCTCGCCGTGACTCTCATTGTTCACCTCGTTTCTTCAGCAGACCGATCACGCCCTTGGGCAGGTACAACGTCACGACGATGAACAGCGCGCCGAGGAAGAACAGCCAGTATTCGGGGAAGGCCACGGTGAACCAGCTCTTCATGCCGTTGACCACGCCGGCGCCGAGCAGCGGCCCGATCAGCGTGCCGCGCCCGCCAAGGGCGACCCACACCGCCGCTTCGATCGAGTTGGTCGGCGACATTTCGCTGGGGTTGATGATGCCGACCTGCGGCACGTACAGCGCTCCGGCGAGGCCGCACAGCACCGCACTCAGCACCCAGACGAACAGCTTGAAACCACGCGGGTCGTAGCCGCAGAACATCAAACGGTTTTCCGCATCGCGCAACGCCGTCAGCACCCGGCCGAACTTGCTCTGCGCCAGGCGCCAGCCGATGAACAGGCTCGCCACCAGCAACAACACCGTGGCCAGAAACAGCACCGCGCGGGTCCCCGGTTCGGTGATGCCGAAACCGAGAATGGTACGGAAATTGGTGAAGCCGTTGTTGCCGCCAAACCCGGTCTCGTTGCGGAAGAACAGGAGCATGCCGGCGAAGGTCAGGGCCTGGGTCATGATCGAGAAATACACGCCCTTGATCCGCGAACGGAAGGCGAAAAAGCCGAACACCAGCGCCAGCAGACCCGGCGCCAGCACCACCAGACACATGGCCCAGATAAAGCTGCTGGTGCCGGTCCAGTACCACGGCAACTCGCTCCACGACAGGAAAGTCATGAACGCCGGCAAGCCATCGCCGGCCGCCTGCCGCATCAGGTACATGCCCATCGCGTAACCGCCGAGGGCGAAGAACAGACCGTGGCCCAGCGACAGCAGGCCGGCATAGCCCCAGACCAGATCCAGCGCCAGAGCAACGATGGCGTAGCAGAGGATTTTGCCGACCAGGGTCAGCGTGTAGGCCGAGACGTGCATTGCATTGTCCGGCGCGAGCAGTGACAGCAGCGGCAGAACGATCAGCAGCGCGAGGATCACCCCGCCGACCGCGAGCGTGACTTTCGGCCCGGCCTTTTGTGTGGCCGTGACTAACAGAGGCTGGTTCATCAGTCGATCACCCGTCCTTTCAGTGCGAAGAGGCCTTGCGGACGTTTCTGAATGAACAGAATGATCAGCGCGAGGATCAGGATCTTGCCGAGCACCGCACCGATCTGCGGTTCGAGAATCTTGTTGGCGATGCCCAGGCCAAACGCCGCGAGCACGCTGCCGGCCAGTTGGCCGACGCCGCCGAGCACCACTACCAGGAACGAGTCGATGATGTAGCTCTGACCGAGGTCCGGGCCGACGTTGCCGATCTGGCTCAGCGCCACGCCGCCCAATCCGGCGATGCCCGAGCCGAGACCGAAGGCGAGCATGTCCACGCGCCCGGTCGGCACGCCGCAGCAGGCGGCCATGTTGCGGTTCTGGGTGATGGCGCGCACGTTGAGGCCGAGGCGGGTTTTGTTCAGCAACAGCCAGGTCAGCACCACCACGAACAATGCGAAAGCGATGATGACGATGCGGTTGTACGGCAGCACCAGATTGGGCAGTACTTGGATGCCGCCGGACAGCCACGCCGGGTTGGCCACTTCAACGTTCTGCGCACCGAATACCAGACGTACCAGTTGGATCAGCATCAGGCTGATGCCCCAGGTCGCGAGCAGGGTTTCCAGCGGCCGACCATAGAGATGGCGGATGACCGTGCGTTCCAGCGCCATGCCGATCGCGGCGGTGACGAAAAACGCCACTGGCAGCGCGATCAACGGATAAAACTCGATGGCCTGCGGTGCGTAGCGCTGGAACATCAACTGCACCACGTAGGTCGAGTAGGCGCCGAGCATCAGCATCTCGCCGTGGGCCATGTTGATCACCCCGAGCAGGCCGAAGGTGATCGCCAGACCGAGGGCGGCGAGCAGCAGAATCGAGCCCAGCGACATGCCGCTGAACGCCTGGCCGAGGACTTCGCCGATCAGCAATTTGCGCTTGACCTGAGCGAGGCTGGTTTCGGCGGCGGTGCGCACGCCGGCATCGCTTTCCACTCCGGGTTCGAGCAAACCTTCGAGGCGTGTACGGGCCAGTGGGTCGCCGGTTTCACCGAGCAACCGCACCGCTGCAAGGCGCACCGCCGGGTCGCTGTCGACCAATTGCAGATTGGCCAGCGCCAGGCTCAGGGCGGCATGCACGCTTTGGTCTTTTTCCCCAGCGAGCTGCTGGTCGAGAAATTTCAGCTGCGCGGGTTTCGCGCTTTTCTGCAATTGCTGTGCGGCGCTTAGACGGATTTTGCTGTCAGCGGCGAGCAATTGATGGCTGGCCATCGCGGTGTCGATCAGACCCCGCAGGCGATTGTTCAGGCGCAGGGTTTTCGCTTGGCCGTCGATCGTCAGTTCGCCTTGTTGCAGGGCGTTGAGCAATTCGATACGGGCCGGATCGGGCTGCGCGGCCCAGGCTTCCAGCAGTTTGGCCTGTTGCATCGGATTGGCCGCGACAAAGTCTTCGGCGTCGCCGGCGTGGGCCAGCAGCGGCAGCAACAGTGCGATGGCACAGATGAATCGGAAAAGGGCAGTGGGCATAGTCAGTCGCCTTGACGCGGACATTGTGGGAGCGAGCCTTTGTGGCGAGGGGATTTATCCCCGTTCGGCTGCGAAGCAGTCGTGATATCGGTCGACGCGATCAATCTGATACACCGCGACCGATGGCTTTGGGGCTGCTTCGCAACCCATCGGGGATAAATCCCCTCACCACAAAGGCCCGCTCCCACAGGGAATTGCATCAGCCTCACGCCAGGCGCGAGACTGACATCCGGTGACTCAGTTGCTCTTCACCGCATAATCCGGCTTCTTGTCGTTGCCCTGAATGAACGGGCTCCACGGTTGCGCGCGGATCGGGCCTTCGGTCTGCCACACGACGTTGAACTGACCGTCGCTCTGGATTTCGCCGATCATCACTGGCTTGTGCAGGTGGTGATTGGTCTTGTCCATGGTCAGGGTGTAGCCCGATGGCGCAGCAAACGTCTGCCCGGCCAGCGCTTCACGCACCTTGTCGACGTCAGTGGATTTGGCTTTCTCGACCGCCTGCGCCCACATGTGGATGCCGACGTAGGTGGCTTCCATCGGGTCGTTGGTCACGGCTTTATCGGCGCCCGGCAGATTGTGTTTCTTCGCATAGGCTTTCCAGTCCGCGACGAATTTCTTGTTCGCAGGATTCTCCACCGACTCGAAGTAGTTCCACGCCGCGAGGTTGCCCACCAGCGGTTTGGTGTCGATGCCGCGCAGTTCTTCTTCACCGACCGAGAACGCCACCACCGGTACATCGGTGGCCTTCAGGCCCTGGTTGGCCAGCTCTTTGTAGAACGGCACGTTGGAGTCGCCGTTGACGGTCGAGATCACGGCAGTCTTGCCACCGGCGGAGAATTTTTTGATGTTGGCAACGATGGTCTGGTAATCGCTGTGACCGAACGGCGTGTAGACCTCTTCGATGTCCTTGTCGGCCACGCCTTTGGAGTGCAGGAACGCGCGCAGGATCTTGTTGGTGGTGCGCGGGTAGACGTAGTCGGTGCCGAGCAGGAAATAACGCTTGGCGCTGCCGCCTTCTTCGCTCATCAGGTATTCAACCGCCGGAATCGCTTGCTGGTTCGGCGCGGCGCCGGTGTAGAACACGTTCGGCGACATTTCTTCGCCTTCGTATTGCACCGGGTAGAACAGCAGACCGTTGAGCTCTTCAAATACCGGCAGTACCGATTTGCGCGATACCGAGGTCCAGCAGCCGAACACCACCGCGACCTTGTCCTGGGTCAGCAACTGTCGGCCCTTTTCGGCGAACAGCGGCCAGTTGGAAGCAGGGTCGACCACCACCGGCTCGAGCATCTTGCCGTTCACGCCGCCCTTGGCGTTGATCTCGTCGATGGTCATAAGCGCCATGTCCTTGAGCGACGTTTCGGAGATCGCCATGGTCCCGGACAACGAATGCAGAATCCCGACCTTGATGGTCTCGGCGGCCTGGACAGTCCAGGTCATGCCCATCGCGGCAATGGATGCCGTGAGTGTGAAAGCCTTGATCAAACTGCGACGCTTCATTGTGCGATCTCCATGAACATTCGATTTTTTCTGGTTGGCAGATGCGGACGACTGAAGGTGTGTTTTGCAAAGGCTGTGCCCGGTCGCGTTCAGGCAAGAAAATGTCGTGCCAGAGCGTTTGCGCTCTCAAGACTTGCACCATGAGGGCACGCGCTATGGGCGATGGTGCGCAGAGGTGCGCCAGATTGGGGCGCGCAAGCGGCGCTGTTACAGAAACGATAAACATGTACCGCAGCCTCACGGCAGCTGCGACACACACTCGTCTGCTCATCCCGATTTTCTGCGCAGGTTTTTATGAATGATGTGTCTGGGCGTTCCGGTCGCGCCGCAAGTTCTCCGAAAAAATTCAAATTGCCCCCCCTTGGCCCGGCGTTCCTGAGCGAAGAAGACGCCGCCTATTGGGTGCATACACGGATCCCGCTCAACCCGGACAAAGAATACGGCAGCGTGATTCTGCGACGTCCCGACGGCAAGTTCCTGGCGACCTCACCCATCGCGGGCGAAGCCACAAGTTTCGAATTTGGCTCCATTCTCGAAAGCGGGGTGCTCGGCGAGCTGCGCCATCCCTTGGGCTACCGATGCATCGCCAGCGTACACAGCCATCCGCCACTGCATGACGAGTTCCGCAATGGCAATCCGCGTCAGGATGAAATGCTGCTCAGGTTGTTCATCAGTTTCTATTCTGCAGGCGACTTTCTGGGTGATGTGTCAGCGCGGGATTTTTTCCGTAGCGCCTATCTTTCCGGCCCTGACGGCAGCCTGCTCAAATATGTGTCGAGCGGCTCCCCGGAGGAGCGCGCATACGTCCTCTGGCATCAGTCCGGCGCGCCGTCCGGTCGGCCTCCAGCGATCAACGATGTGATGGGGCTGATCAACAAACTGGCGACGGTCGGCGAGCTCAAGGTCATTGTGTCGAATGCCGATTGGGGGCACTCGGTGGGGCGGGTACCTGCGGAGTGGAAGGCCGGCACGCCTTTTTCGACCGGGACAATCACCGAAATGCCGTTGATGACCCGGGTCTGCGTCAATCCTGAACGCGCCGTGCTGGCGGCATTGAAATCCCGTGGCGCACAGAGGTCGGGATTGCTGCTGAAGAAAAGCACGAGCGAGGAGTATGTAGCGACCCACGTGCGCGCTGCACAAGCGACATCCTGGGATCCTGCAAAGGTTTTTCCCGAAGCTGGCGATGGTCAGTTGCGATTGCCGCGAGGCTACGTGCTCGAAGGTTTTTACTTCGCATCGCGGCCCGATCCGGCGCGAGCGCCCGCGACCGAGCAATGGCTGGCAGAGAACTTTTTTGCGCCGCAGGACGTGGCGCTGGCGATCGCCCGTCGGCGCCGCGCATTACCTCTGGCGGCGCCGGGCAAGCCTCTTTCGCTGTACATGCAGGCAAGGGACACCGCCATGTTGAAGTACACCTTCAGCGGCAGTCAGGTCGAAGCGGCCTTCAGTCAGGAGCATCCCGACGGAACCGTCAGCGATGGCGGCATCGAGGCGAGACTGTCGAGCGGAACACTTCGACCACGCGAATTCGTGTCGATGCTGATCATCGCCGGCAGGCTGCAAGTGCTACGCGGCAGTGCCTTGTGGTCTCGCCTCGGGGTGCTGGATCTGCAATGGACGCCGTATCCGGATTTCACCTGGCCAGTGTTGAGCCGGGAATTTCTGACGTCCGATGATGCCGCGCGTTATGCCCATCAAGCGGTCGGCAATCGCCGCGACCGGCAATTTGCGGGCTACATTTTCCAATGCAGCAATCAACGCTTCGTGGTCACCGAACCGCTGCCAGGCGATATCGATGTGCTCGGCCAGGGGCGGCTTTATCCCCACGACAACCAAGGACGGGCTATTTTTCCGGATGATCATCGCCTGCACGCGCGCTATGTGTCCCATGTTGCCGTGTCGCAACTGGAACCGGTGGAGGTCGATTATCTGCAATGGACCCCGCACGAAGCCGTGCTCAGTCTGCAGATGCTCAGTGTCGAGGAAGTCCGGCGGGTGCTGCTTGATGAGATTGTCCTGTATGTATCGGCCGCTGCGGACAGTCTGCTGCGCTTTGAGGCCGACGGTTCAGCGCCCGCTGCGGAACTGGGCAGGCGTCTGGGAACCAGCCGGCATCCCGGTGCCCTCGCCACGGAACTGGGCAATGGCAGCAAGCGGCCGCAGGATTTTATCCGTGAGCAAGCGGCGGCCGGTCGGCTGACCAGCCTGGTCGATAACCCATTGTGGGGCTATCGCGGCCGGATCGCCTCGACCTGGTCGGTGCGTGAAGCGCCGCCCGCGCCCGACGCGCCGGTCTGGCCGGTGATTCATCCGTTTTCCCCGGACTACCCTGTGCTTCCAACGCCGGTATTGCCTGGGCTGACCCCGCCAGCGATCGCCGCGCCTCAGTTGATGCTGCCATTGCCGTTGCCGTGGCGCCGACCGGAAACGGTGGCCTACGGTGCGGTGTTCGCTTCAGCCGACGAGGTGGCACAGAGTCAGCATGAACGCGCCAGGCATTGGCAAGAGCAGGTCAACGCCTGCTTCGGGTTCATCCTCAAACACCGGCAAAATGAAGAGTACGTTGCCACGGAGCTGATTCCCGTCAGCGATGGGCAGAGCAGTCTGTTTCAACTCAACAGCCTGTTTGCCGCGCGAAGATCGGAGCCGTGGTATCAGTTTCCCGAGGGCTTCGATCTGTACGCCAGCTGGTATTCGCACCGTCGTTCAGATGACCCGAGGAAAACGCCGGATGACTGGCTCAACCATTACTTCATCTCGCCGGACAATCTCACCACCTCGATGTATTACGGACGTCGGCGTCCGGTTGTGGCGTCGCAGCTTCCGGTAGCCCTCTATATCGCAACGTGCGACGGTGCGCTGTTGAAATATGCGAGAAGCCCGTCCAGCAAACTCTTTTATGACGCCACGTCGCAGAGCACGCTCGACACGATCAAGAGCGATCTGGCGTCCGGACACTTGGTGCCTAGCGATTTCGTCCACGAGGTGGCCAACAGTGGCGAACTCTCGGTGATGCATGCTGGCTTGTGCTGGGACCGAACGGGGCTCGTCGGGGTGACCTGGCAGCCATACGCACACCTGCAGCGGCGCTGGCTGGGGCCGGTTTTTCTGACGGCTGACGATGCTGCCATGCATGCTGCAACCCTGCTCGCTGCAGTGAGCGACCGGGTGTTCGGCGGGGTAATCCTGGAGACGGCCGACAAGCGCTTCGTGGCGACTGCGCCGATTGAAGTCAGCCGTGAAGATTTCGACCTTTTCGAAATCTGCCCTGAGGAAAGCCGGACCTATGGATTTTTTCCGCTCGGTTGCCACATCGTGGCGCGCTATCGGTCGCGCGCCGTCCGAGAGGCCTCGCTGGTGCTGTCGCGCGTCCAGAAACAGATCTACCTGAACATGTTTACCGTCGATGTGCTGGAGTCGGCCTTCAACAAACGCGGGGTGAGGGAGGAATATCGGGTTACGGCAGACGGCTCGCTGGTTGCTTACAAACCGGCGTCCTTGCTTGAATTTCTCTTTGCTCCGGACGGTTCAGTGCTCAGGTATCAGCCGCAGGCCGAACTGTTTTCGCAGTTGCTTGGCCAGGGCGACCGGTTCGCGGCCGTCGATGCGAAAGCGATCAAGCAGGGCTTGCGCAGCAGACATCTGCAGCCCGTTGAATGGATCAATGCCCTGGCCAAGGGCGGGCATCTGCAAGTGATCAAGGGCAGCGAGATCTGGGGGTTGCCGCGACAGGTATCGGTGTGGGCACCTTTTTCCGAAGATCTGTTGCCGGCCAGAGAGTATGACAAGGCCTTGAGCAAGCCGCTCTGCAGTGCACTGTTCGTGCAGGCAGACGCTGCCGCCCAATATGTTCATGACGCGTCCGTCAGCAGGGATACCCAGACTTTCGGCTACCTTTTGCGCAACCAGCAAGGCGTATGTCTCGCCACCTTGCCGGTCGAAGTTCAGGGCTCGGCGCTGGCCCTTGATCGCGTGTTCGAAAACGGTGAGCTGATTTCGGGCTTTGCGCTCGACGCGATTTATCTGCGGGCACCGCTACCGCCACTGGGCGCGCGATCCGGCGACGTGCGCGAGGTCTTTCTGCTGCCCAATGATGTTCTGTCAGTCTGCGTTCGAGCCAATACCCCACAGGGTTATCGGCCGATCTACTTCTCATGCGCCGACGGGGCGTTGTTGAAACTGCAACTGCATGCCTTCGAGCCGGGCGAGTTCTACGACCGCCGCGGGCAGATCGAGCTGCGCCCCAATGCATTTGTCTCTGCGGTACAAGCCGCCAACGATGAGCGAGACATCGCCAAAGGCTCGTTCGACTTTCCTGCATATATCCGCCGAATGGCAGCTGCGGGCCGGCTCGAGGTGATCCAGAGCAGTGAGTACTGGTCCAGACATGGCCTGGTGGATGACAGTTGGCAGCCGCGCCAGGCCGATGTCAGCGCTGAGCAGCGCTGGCGAGAAAATCCCGTCCCGGCACTCGGCCCGGTTTTCCATCACCCCGACGACGCTGCACGCTATGCACAGCAGCGAGCGGCCGAGGCCACTCTCGACGTCGGTTACGAGAGTGCAATTCTGGCGCCAGCGGTCGCCAGTCAATTTGTACCGCTCGAACCCATCGCCTGGTCCGCGCAGGATCCGAGCCCGCTGGCGCGGATATTCCGGAAGTCGACGGACTCTTCGGTGAGTTGGCAGCACCCGGCGCCGCGTTATCCCGATGGTTACCATCCGATCGCCGCTCATCAGATGCACCTTTCAGGCAACACCACTCTGGTGCCGGACGCAGAGGGAATCAGAGCCAATTTCGCGACGCCAGAGCTCGTATACGCCCATTCCCACGACCTGAAAAACAGGGGCTTCGATATTCGGCATTATTTCTATTCGACGCCGCACAATGTCCTGCTCAAATACACGCCTTCCTATTCGGCTGCCGAGCGTGATCTGCTGTTGACCCGGTCGGTGTTTTTCGAGAACGGCCGATGGACCAGCCACCTGAGTCCGGGCGAATTCGTTTCCCGGCTTATGGCGCTGGGCGAGTTCCGGGTGTTGGTCGCCGGTTACTACTGGGCTCAGACCGGGCGCATGGGACGTGCCTGGAAGGTGCAGCGCAAGCAGCCATCGTCGCCAGGCACGGTGCGCATCCGCGACGAGTTGTAATTCGCCGCTGCTGGCTCCGGGGAGCGTGCCGCTATTGGCGGCCGCTCCTCATGGCGCATCGCTCAAGTCGAGGCCGGCGCACTCCGGCCAACACGCGACAGCAGCAGGCGATCAAGCAACCAGACCACCACCAGCGAAGCCCCCACCAGCGGAAACACCACCGCCAGCACCAGCATGATCGCCACGCCGGTTTTCCACTTCGGCAGATCATGGCGCAGCGGCGGCACACCGAATTTGCCTTCAGGCCGACGCTTCCACCAGATCACCACACCACTGACGGCGCTGAGCAGAATCATCAGGCAGATCAGCAGCACGACAATCTGGTTGAAGGTGCCGAACATCTTGCCTTCGTGCAGCATCACGCCGATTTCGGTAGCGCGAGCAACGGTGCCGTAGTGCTCGAAGCGCACATCGGCGAGGACCTTGCCGGTGTACTGATCGATATGCAGGGTGGCGTCGTTGCGCGGGTCATCGGCGAATACGGCGATGGTGAACACGCCGGTGGCGGTGGTCGGCAGGGTGATGCTGTAGCCGGGTTCGACCTTGCGTTCGCTGGCGATGTTCTGCACATCCTGCAGGCTGACTTCGGGTGCAGCGGGGCCGGCATGGGCATTGCCGTGATTCATGTGTTCGGCGTGGTCGCCGGACATCGGCATCGGTGTGTTCTCCATCGCCCATGGCACGGTCTGGCGCGTGGCGCTGTTGAGGCTGCGCGCTTCAACGTCGGAGGTCGGCACGTTGTTCCACATCGCGGCCGGGAACACGTTCCATACCGCCGCATATTGTTTGCCCCAGAAACCGGTCCAGGTCATGCCGCTGAGCAACATCACCAGCAGCAATGTAGCGCCCCAGAACCCGGTGACCGCGTGCAGATCGCGCCACAACAACCGACCGCGGCTGCTCAGGCGCGGCCACAGAATGCCTGCTGCCTGACCGCGTGGCCACCACAGAAACAGCCCCGACACCACCAGCACCACGCCCCAGCCAGCGGCCATTTCGATTAGCCGATCGCCGACCGTGCCGATCATCAATTCGCCGTGGATCGCGCGGGCGATGGCTTGCAGATTCTGCTTGGCATCCTGCTCGCCGAGGATGTCACCGTGATACGGATCGACGAATACGTTGAGTTCGTGACCTGCGTTTTTCACCACGAATTGCGCGCTGCGCTGGGCGTTCACCGGCGGCAGGTACTGAGTGACCTGGCCCTGCGGATAGGCAGCTTTCACCCGTTGCAGCAAGTCATCGGCCGGCACTGTGTGGTGCCCGACCGGTACTTCGAGCAGGCTGCTGTACATCAGCGAATCGAGCTGCGGTTTGAACAGATAAATGATCCCGGTCAGGGCCAGCATCACCATGAACGGCGCGACGAACAGCCCGGCATAGAAATGCCAGCGCCAGGCCAGGTTGTAGAAATTGGGTTGAGGCTTTTGCATCACGTGTGCTCCGCTTGGCTTGGTTCTTTTCGTTGTCTGTTACCTGTGGGAGCGAGCCTGCTCGCGAAGGCGTCATGCCAGACGACATCACTGTTGAATGCGCCGGCCTCTTCGCGAGCAAGCTCGCTCCCACATGGGTGTTTGTCAGAAACTCATATCCACTTTGGTCCAGAGCGTGCGCCCCGGTTCATTGATTGCCTGTGGGTCATTGGCCGGGTAACCGAACCCGGCGTTGCCAGCCAGATTCAAGTGTTCGGCGTAGGCTTTGCCGAACAGGTTGTCGACACCGCTGCTGACCTTCCAGTGCTTGTTGATGCGGTACGCGCCGTTGAGCGAGAACACGCCGAAGCCGGAGCTCTGGGCGTAATCCTTGCCGACCACGTTGCCCTTGTTCGCGTCGATGCGGTGCTGCGCGGCGACCACTCGCCAGAGTGCGCCGGCGCTCCAGTTGTCTTGGCTGTAGGTCAGGCCGAAACGCGCGTCCAGCGGCGGCATCTGCGGCAGTGCCGAGCCGTCACTGCTGTTCTTGCCCCAGGCGTAGGCCAGGGTCGCATCGGCTTTCCAGTTGTCGGTGAGGTTGTAGGCAGCTCCGAGTTCGCCACCCATGATCCGCGCGTCGATGTTCTCGGCGCGCGAGGTGCTCATGCCCATCATTCCCGGGGTGTAGTCGAACAGGATGTAATCGCGTACCACACCGATATAACCCGAGGCCCAGGCTTCGAGGTCGGCGCTCTTGTAGTTCACGCCAAAGTCGAACTGCGTGGTCTTTTCCGGTTTGATCGAGTCGAACGCATTGACCGATCCTGCCGGGCCGGACTTGGGCGAAAACAACTCCCAGTAATCCGGAAAGCGTTGCGCGTGACCGAGGCCGGCGTAGAGCGTGGTCGGGCTGTCGGCGAGGTCATGCTCGTAACGGATGAAGCCGCTGGGCAGGGTCTCGGCGCGGGTGTCGTCGGCGGTCGGGTTGGGACGGGACATCATCCCCGACCCGGTGGTCTGCCGGTAATCCTTGGCCGAAGCGCGATCCACCCGTGCGCCAGTGATCAAGCGATCACGCTCGGCGGCGTACCAGGTCATTTCGCTGAACACGCCGTAGTTATGGAAATCGGCGTCCTTGCTGTACGGCAGTTGCTTGTAGGTATCGACGCCCATTGCACTGCGCTGACGGTGCTCGTTCGTCTGTGCGTCGAGACCGGTGATCAGCTGAACATCAGCCCAGCGCCAGGTTGCTTTGATCCGTGCACCGAGGGTACGACGATCAACGTTGGACGCCATGGGCCCGGCCATCATGCCGGTGCCGGACGGCGTGCGCAGGGTGTAGTTGTCCATCACATGGTCGGCGTAGTTGTAGTAGACCTGCGCCTCGAGTTTTTCCAGCACCTCACTGATGTTGGATTTTTCCAGGCGCAGGCCGAGGCTTTCGCGCAGGAACTGCGAGCCGTCCATGCCGCGCCCGGCATACCGCGCCTCGCCGTCGCCCTTGCCGGCGGTGAGTTCGATCAGGGTGTCGGCATCCGGCGTCCAGCCCAGTGCGACATCGCCGTTCCACTTGTCGTAGCGCGAGGCGACGATGTCGTTATTGCCGTCGCGGTAATCGTCGGAATGCGCGGTGTTGCCGATCACCCGCATGTAACCCCGAGGGCCGCCGGCAGCTGCGTCGATGACCTTGTCGAAACGGCCGCGGGAGCCAGCCAGGATGCTGGCGTTGACGCGCGTGCCGAGTTCGCCGAAGTTCTCCGGCTCACGGTCGAACAGCACCGTACCGGCCGATGCGCCCGGCCCCCACAGGACAGTCTGCGGGCCTTTGATCACCGTGAGTTTGTCGTAGGTTTCCGGTGAAATATACGAAGTCGGCGCGTCCATCCGGCCAGGGCAAGCGCCGAGCATCATGCTGCCGTTGGTGAGGATATTCAGGCGCGAACCAAACATGCCGCGCAGCACCGGATCGCCGTTGGTGCCGCCATTGCGTACCAGAGCGAAGCCGGGAATGGTCTTCAGGTAATCGCCACCGTCACTGGCCGGCACTGGTTGGCGCGGATCCTTGGGGTTGGTGACGATCGTCAGTGGCGAGCTTGGGGCGATGGCAGTGATCACCGTCGGGCTCAGTTCGTTTTCATGGCCGGCGTGATCGTCGGCCAGCGCCAGCGGTGTCAGCAGTACGCCGCAAAGGACGGCAATAGCGTGCCTGCAACGAATCCGCGATTCATTCAGGGCAAAGTGCGCGCGGGCAGATTCCGCGCAGGGGACAGCAGTAAACCTGGACATGACAATTTCCATCGAACAATCGTAAACACCACGGCCGGCAGCCTGGAGCTGTCTTCTCAACCGTGTGCAATCAAAGGTGCGTGTTTACGTGGCGATGGGCGGGGCGCGGGTGCGGGCGCCGGGGAAGAAGGGTTGGCGGGCATGGCCCAGACGCGGGGAGGGTGGGGTGAAGGTGTTCGGTGGCGGGATATTGAAAGCGACGAAATCGCCGCCGCCGGTCAGTGCCGGGCAATTGAACAGCAGGCTGCAATAGCCGCATTTTTCCCACAGCACGTGATGCGAGGATTGCGGCGGGCAATGCTCGGCCGCAGGCTGGGCTGCATGGCCGCTATGATCCATGCCGGGCATGTCCATCGACATGTCCATGCTTATTGGCATCGATGTCGAGGCGTGTTGATCCATCGGCATCGACTGAGAAATCAGTGGACCGATGAAGATCATCAACATGGCGAACAGGGCGATCCAGCTGCCACGCGTCAGCGCTTGAGTCTGACGGTGATGCGGGACGGGCCTGGCGCGCAACGGGCGCATGGGCGAAGTCAGCCGGGTCGGTTACTGAGCGTGGACGTGGCCCTGAGCGGATTCCGGCGGTTTTTTCTGCACGGCGACGTCGACGGTGACATCTCCGGCTTTCTCGAAGTGCAGAGTCATCGCAAAGCGCTTGCCGTCGCTGAGCAGGTTGCGATCAGTCGGGTTGAGCAGCATAACGTGGTAAGCCATCGGCGCGAAGGTCACGGTGCCGCCGGCGGGGATTTCCACGCTCGGTACTTGCTGCATCTTCATCAGATCGCCCTGCATCACGTGCTCGTGCAGCTGCGCTTCGGCGGCAATCGGCGAATCGACGCTGAGCAGGCGATCGGCGCTTTTACCGGTGTTGTGGATGATGAAGTAGGCGGCGACGGTCGGCGCATTCGGCGGCAGTTCCTGCGACCACGGGTGGGCGATTTCCAGCGCACCCGCCTTGTATTCATGGGCATGGGCGAAGCACGCCGGCAACAACAGCGCAGCGAGGACGAAGAGTTTCTTCAACATGGCAGTTCTCCAGAACGATTTGAAACGCGGATTTTTGGCGCGAACAAATCAGACCAGAGGGGAAGCACGGGGATTGAGACTCGGCCATTGCTGGCGCGGCGTCGGGGCTTGCAGGGAGGCGGGCGCAACGCTGCGGTTGCTTTCAAATTGGGCGAAATACAGCTGCGGCGAATGCCCCGGCAGCGCCAGCAATGGCGCCCCACCTGAGCAACACCAGCAGTGCTGCATGTTCGAATGGCTGTCGTTCTGCGGGGCCTTCTGATCCGTGGCACCGATGTCGATCGCCACCATCTTCATGCCGCTGCCGGTGCAGAAACTGCTCCAGAGTATCTGCTCGGCCGGTGAACTGGCCGCCTGCGCCATCGCCCCGCTCAGCGGCATGGCGAGCATGTTGAACAGCACTGCAAGGCAGGCGATCCAGGCAAATGCTAACCGGCGTCGGTTCATGGGACAGGTCCGTTGGGTGGGCGATCAGGCGCGGCCCATTTAGCCTGATCAGGGCCGATAAGTAAAAAAGCGTCGTGCGGTTTGGTGTCGCAGTGCTTGCTGCAAAAGTTGCAACAGTCTGCGCCCCGTTTCGATTTCGCCGCTGTGAATGAGTGTAGCGGCTTCGATTCGCAATGCCTGGGCGAAATCCGCATCGGTCTCTATTCGTGCTCGTATGGTCTGCATAACGTCTCGACCTGCTGCTCGGTTAAGTTGCCCATCGCCCGAATCTTCCAGTGCACATCCTTCGATGTACTGGCCAAGATCGGCAGGAGTTTTCAGATAGTCCCGAACATCAAAACGAAGAAATTTCTCGGACATTGAATATCACGCCTTTGGGTTCAAAGGCCGAAGGGTAGGTGGTGTGCCTGAACGCTGAAAGTCGGTGTTGTTCTGAATTGATGTGGGTGGTGTCTGGCCGGGTTGTAGGAATCGAGACATAAATTCCGCCGAGCCGGAGTCATGTGGGAGCGAGCCTGCTCGCGAAAGCGCTGTGTCAGACAATGGAAGGCTACTGGTGCTGACGTCTTCGCGAGCAGGCTCGCTCCCACAAAGGGCCGTGCCGATTCAGTGGGAAAGGGCAGCGAGGACTTCAGCGACTGATTCAAACTCCTGATCAACCCCCGGCAACCCCGGTCGCTTCAACACCAGCACCGGCACTCCCCGCTCACGTGCCACTTCAAGCTTCGGCTCGGTGGCGCTGCTGCCGCTGTTCTTGCTGATCAATACATCGATCTGCCGGCGCTCGAACAGCGCTCGCTCCTCTTCCAGCAAAAACGGGCCGCGTGCGCCGATCACTTCGCAGCGCGGGTTGCCGGGATAAACGTCGAGGGCGCGCAGGGTCCAGAACTGGTGGGCGGGGATTTCGTCGAGGTGTTGCAGTGGTTCGCGGCCGAGGGTGAACAGCGGGCGGTGGAACGGTTGCAGCGCTGTGATCAGTTCGGCCCAGTCACTGACCTCGCGCCAGTCATCGCCTGCTTGCGGCTGCCAGGCGGGGCGGCGCAAGGCCCAGCAGGGAATGCCGGCAAGCTGTGCCGCGCGGGCGGCGTTGGCGCTGATTTGTGCGGCGTACGGGTGTGTAGCATCGAGCAGCAGATCGACGCCTTCATCGGCTATGAACTGCGCCAGCCCCTCAGCGCCGCCATAGCCGCCGACCCGAACCTGGCAGCGCAAATCGCTCGGCACCCGGCCAACGCCGGCGAGGCTGTAGATATGTTGCGGGCCGAGCGTGCGGGCAATCGCCAGCGCTTCAGTCACGCCGCCGAGCAGCAAGATCCGCTTCATACAAAACCTCCGGCATGTCCGACTATCCCGCCCTGACGATCAATGGCAAACACCTCGACCTGGACCTGCGCCGGCACTACGCTGCGAGCGAAATTCAGCGCATGGCGACACACCTCATCCCCCAAAGCAATGCCAGCCGCACTGGCCATGGCCAAGGCTTGTTGGCTGGTATTGGCTTCGCGAATGCCTTGCTGCAACGCCGAATCCGCGCCAATCGCCGTCGCCCATTCGGCCAGCTGCGGCAAATCGATGCTCGAATGCCGCGAATGCAGATCCATATGCCCGGCGGCGAGTTTGCTGATCTTGCCGAAGCCGCCGCACAGGCTGAGTTTATCCACAGGCACTTTGCGCAGATGCTTGAGCACCGCGCCGACGAAATCACCCATCTCGATCAGGGCGATTTCCGGCAGGTCATAGACCCGGCGCATGGTGTCTTCGCTGGCGTTGCCGGTGCACGCGGCGATGTGCAGATAGCCGTTGGTTTTCGCTACGTCGATGCCCTGATGGATCGAGGCGATGTAAGCGGCGCAGGAAAACGGTCGGACGATGCCGCTGGTGCCGAGGATCGACAGGCCGCCAAGAATGCCCAACCGCGGATTCATGGTTTTCAGCGCCAGTTCTGCGCCGCCCTCGACATTGACTGTGACCTCGAAGCCGGCGCCGTAGCCGGTTTCGGCGGCGAGCAAGGTCAAGTGATCGCTGATCATTTTGCGCGGCACCGGATTGATCGCCGGCTCGCCGACGGCCAATACCAGACCGGGTCGGGTCACCGTGCCGACGCCGACACCGGCGTTGAAGCGAATCCCCGGTTCGGCGCACAGTCGCACCTGTGAATAAAGCAGTGCACCGTGGGTGACGTCAGGGTCATCGCCGGCATCCTTGATCGTCCCGGCTTCGGCGCCGCCCTCGCTCAGGCGACAGAACTCCAGGCGCATCTGCACCTGTTTGCCCTTGGGCAAAGTGATGTGCACCGCGTCGGCAGCGATGCCGGTGAGCAACAGGCGCGCGGCGGCGAGGCTGGTGGCGGTGGCGCAGCTGCCGGTGGTGAGGCCGCTGCGCAGGGGCGCGGGTTGTTCGGCGGTTTCGTCACGCATCGAGGGGTTTGACCAGTTCCAGCAGGGTGATCGGCAATGCCTGACGCCAAGTATCGAACTCGCCGAGCGGTTGCGCCTGGGCGACATGGATGCGCGTCAGCTCACCGCCGTATTGTTCGCGCCAATGCATCAGGGTGACTTCGCTTTGCAGGGTCACGGCGTTGGCCACCAGACGGCCGCCGGGCTTGAGCTGATCCCAGCAGGTTTCGAATACGCCCTCACGGGTGACGCCGCCGCCGATGAAAACAGCGTCGGGACGTTCAAGGCCATCGAGCGCTTGCGGCGCCTTGCCGCGAATCAGTTGCAGGCCGGGTACGCCCAGCGCATCGCGGTTGTGTTCGATCAGTTGTTGACGGCCCTCGTCGGCCTCGACCGCCATGGTCCGACAGCTTGGGTGCGCACGCATCCACTCGATGCCGATCGAACCGCTGCCAGCGCCGACATCCCAGAGCAGTTCGCCGGGCCTCGGCGCCAGGCGGGCAAGGGTGATGGCGCGTACGTCGCGCTTGGTCAACTGACCGTCGTGGCGGAACGCCGAATCGGGCAAACCGGCGAGACGCGACAGGCCGGCAACACCGGGGGCGGCCAGACACTCCACAGCGACGACGTTGAGGTCGGCGACCGCCGCGTCGTCCCATTCACTGGCGCTGCGGTCGATACGCCGCTCGGCGTCACCGCCCAGATGCTCCAGCACAGACATGCGACTTGGGCCGAAACCACGCTCGCGCAGCAATTGCGCAACGGCGGCCGGGCTGCTGCCGTCATTGCTCAGCAGCAACAGACGCACGCCGCTGAACAGATGCGCATTGAGCGCCGCCAGCGGACGCGCCACCAGCGACACAACCGTCACCTCCTGCAACGGCCAGCCCAGGCGCGCCGCCGCCAATGCGCAGGACGAAGGGGCGGGAATGATCGACATCTCGTTGCTCGGCACCTGCCGCGCCAGACTGGCACCGACGCCGTAGAACATCGGATCACCGCTGGCCAGCACGCAGACCGGCTCGCCACGCGACTCGAGCACCGGCGCGAGGGAAAACGGACCCGGCCACAATTGCCGCTCGCCGCCAATGCACGGCGGCAGCAGGTCCAGCTGACGCTGGCCGCCGACGATCCGCGAAGCGCCCAGCAGAGCACGCCGGGCATTCTTGCCCAGGCCCTTGAAGCCGTCTTCACCGATTCCCACGATCGTCAGCCAGGGTGACATCTATATTCCTCAAAACGTGGCGTTCCGACGGGCAGACTTTTCATGCCGCCGGACAAAGCAGGCATAATACCGCGCCTTCGCCCGCGAAGCGCCTCTGCCACGCAACCGGTCAGCCCCTTGAACGAACGCCCGATGTCCACCGCCTTACGCCCCTCGGCCTGCCCGGGGTTGCTGCGTATCGTCCAGGCGCGGGACGGCGGTATCTGTCGGATCAAGCTTGATGGTGGTTCGATCAGCGCGGATCAGGCCGATGCGGTGGCCGCTGCCGCCGAAGCGTTTGCGAGCGGTGCGATCGAAGCGACCAATCGCGGCAACCTGCAGATTCGCGGCATCGGTGCGCAATCGGCGGCGCTGATCGAGCGCTTGCTGACCGCTGGCCTCGGGCCAAAGAACGCCGCCGGCGATGATGTGCGCAATCTGATGCTCAGCCCGGCCGCCGGCATCGATCGGCAGATGCTGATCGACACGCGCCCGCTCGCAGGGCAAATCCTCGACACCTTGCAAAGCCATCCGCGCTTCCATGAGTTGAGCGCCAAGTTCGCCGTGCAGCTCGATGGCGGCGAAGCACTGGCAATGCTCGAGCATCCGCATGATCTGTGGCTGTCGGCATTCGAGCGTGACGGCGAAATCCTCTGGGCATTCGGTCTGGCCGGTTGCCCGACCGATCGCCCTCTCGGCGCTGTGACTCAGGACAACGCTCACGCACTGGTAGTCGCCGCGCTGGAGCTGTTCCTCGACCTGGCCCAACCAGAGCAAACACGAATGCGCCATCTGCTCGACGAGTTGCCCAGGCTCGCGTTTCTTGAGTCATTGCGCGAGCGCGTATCGCTCAAAGCGATCAGCAACTGGCAGCGCCCGACGTCGGCAGACGCGCTGCACATCGGCGCTCATCAGCAAAACACGCAAGGTCGTTGCTACGTCGGCGCGGTGCCGCCACTGGGCCGACTTGATCCGGCGATGCTGCGTGGCGCGGCGCAACTGGCCCGACAGTCTGGCGATGGCAGTCTGCGCTTCACGCCGTGGCAGAGCCTGCTGCTGCCGAACGTGAAAGCCACGGATACCGACAACGTGCTTGAGCAGTTGCGGGCGTTGGGTCTGTTGACGACCGAGGCCGAACCACTGGCTCGCCTGATCGCCTGCACCGGCGCCGATGGCTGCGGCAAAGGCCTTGCCGACACCAAGCAGGATGCCTGGCAACTGGCACCTTTGCTGCCCGCAGGGCTCAGCGTGCACCTGTCGGGCTGCTCGCGCTCCTGCGCCGCCGCCCACTGCGCGCCAGCCACGCTGCTGGCCGTCGCCCCCGGTCATTACGACCTCTATTTTCGCGATGCAGCACAGCCCGGATTCGGCACGCTGCACGCCTGCAACCTTACTATTGAAGCGGCCGCGACCCTGCTCGACGCCCGCTCCCGGAGCCCCCTTGATGCTTGATTACATCCGCGACGGTCAGGAGATCTATCGCAACTCCTTCGCGATCATTCGCCGCGAGGCCAATCTGGCGCGCATCCCCGCCGATCTGGAAAAACTCGCGGTGCGGGTGATCCACGCCTGCGGCATGGTCGAGGCCGTCGACGGTCTGCAGTTTTCCGGGGGCGCGGGCAAGGCCGGGCGCGATGCGCTGGCGGCCGGTGCGCCGATTCTCTGCGACGCGCGGATGGTTTCCGAAGGCGTGACCCGCGCGCGCCTGCCGGCCAATAACCAAGTGATCTGCACTTTGCGCGACGACAGTGTGCCGGAGCTCGCCCGTGAGCTGGGCAACACCCGCTCGGCCGCCGCGCTGGAGCTGTGGCGCCCGCACCTCGAAGGCAGTGTGGTGGTGATCGGCAACGCACCAACCGCGCTGTTCTACTTGCTGGAAATGCTCGACGCCGGCGCGCCAAAACCGGCACTGATCCTCGGCTTCCCCGTGGGTTTTGTCGGCGCTGCCGAATCGAAAGCGGCACTGGCCGCCGACAGTCGCGGCGTGCCGTTCGTGATCATGCAAGGTCGCCTGGGCGGCAGCGCCATGGCCGCCGCCGCCGTCAATGCCCTCGCCACGGAGATCGAATGATGCAGGCCAAAGGACGTCTGATCGGCCTCGGTGTCGGCCCCGGTGATCCGGAGCTGATTACTGTCAAAGCCTTGCGCCTGCTGCGCGAATCGCCAGTGGTCGCGTATTTCGTGGCCAAGGGCAAGAAGGGCAATGCGTTCGGCATCATCGAGGCGCATCTGGTCGAGGCGCAGAATCTGCTGCCGCTGGTGTACCCGGTGACCACCGAGGCGTTGCCGGCACCGCTGTCGTACGAGCAGGTCATCAGCGATTTCTACGACGAAGCCGCTGTGGCGGTCGCCGAGCATCTGGATGCCGGCCGCGACGTGGCGGTGATCTGCGAAGGCGACCCGTTCTTCTACGGCTCCTACATGTACCTGCATGACCGCCTCGCCAGCCGTTATGAGGCTGAAGTCGTGCCCGGCGTGTGCTCGATGCTCGGCGGCGCTTCGGTGCTGGGAGCGCCGCTGGTGTATCGGAATCAGAGCCTGTCGGTGCTTTCCGGCGTACTGCCTCACGAAGAACTGAAGCGGCGTCTGGCCGATGCCGATGCGGCGGTGATCATGAAACTGGGGCGCAACTTTCCCAAGGTGCGTCAGGTGCTGGAGGAACTCGGCCTCGCCGAGCGTGCGTTGTATGTCGAGCGCGCGACCATGGCCAATCAGAAGATCGTGCCGATGGATCAGGTCGAGCCGATGTCCTCGCCGTACTTCTCGCTGATCATCGTCCCGGGCGAACGGTGGCAAGGTTGATGAGCCAAGCGACTCCCGCCATCGTCATTCTCGGCCAGGGCAGCCTCGCCACGGCGCGGCGCATTCAACAGGTCTACCCGGCGGCGCAGGTCCATGGCCTTGCCGGACGGGTTGAAGGCGCCGACAGCCGCTATGAGGAATTCGGCGCGACCCTGCGCGCGTTGTATCAGCAGGACACGCCGATCATTGCCCTGTGCGCAGCCGGCATTGTCATTCGCACGCTGGCGCCGCTGTTGCTGGAGAAAGGCGCCGAACCCGCCGTGCTGGCGGTGGCCGAAGACGGCAGCGCGGTGGTGCCGTTGCTCGGTGGCCTCGGCGGGGTCAACGTCATGGCCCGGGAGATTGCGGCGGCGCTGCAAGTCGCGCCGGCGATCACCACCAGCGGCGAATTGCGCTTTGGCACCTGCCTGCTCAATCCGCCAAGCGGCTACGCACTGGCTGATCTGGAATCGGGCAAACGCTTCGTTTCCGATCTGCTCGCCGGGCACAGCGTGCGCATCGAAGGCGCGGCGCCGTGGCTGGATCAGGCGCAGTTGCCGCAGGATCCGCAGGCGCAGCGGTCGATTCATGTGAGCAGTGCGCAGCGGGTGGCCAGCGCCGATGAATTGTTGATTTACCCGCGCAGTGTGGCGGTGGCGGTGAGTGCTGAGGTGGCGGATCTGCCGAACGCTATTCGCGCTGCTTTGCAACAGGCCAGCGTGGCCTTGCCGGCACTGGCGTGTCTGGTGGCAGCGGACGCTGAAATGGCCGCATCGAATCTGCGCGAGGCTGCGCTCGAGTTGGGCGTGCCGCTGCGCTTCGTCGCAGCGCAAAACGATCTTCAGGCGTTGGCCCGAGTTGCAGTGCCTGCGGCGAAGGTGATCAGCGCAGAACATCTGGCGATCGCGATTGCCGAGCAACCGCTGGACGTCGCGCAGATCGGCCGCCCGCGGGGTCGCCTCGCGGTCATTGGTCTTGGCCCCGGCGCCGCCGAACTGATGGTGCCCGCGGTGAAAGCCGAACTGGCCCGCGCCACCGATGTACTGGGCTATGAAACCTACGTGCGCATGGCCGGCCCGTTCCGCGACGATCAGGTGCAGCACTGCACCGACAACCGTGAAGAAATGCAGCGTGCCCGCCATGCCTTCAGGCTCGCCGCCGAAGGCCGCTCGGTGATCGTGGTTTCCTCGGGCGACCCGGGGGTATTCGCCATGGCCGCTGCGGTGCTCGAAGCCCTGCACGAATCGGACGATCCGGCGTGGCACAGCGTCGATCTGGAAATCCTCCCGGGCGTCTCCGCCTCGCTGGCCACAGCGGCTCAGGCCGGTGCGCCGCTGGGCCACGACTTCTGCGTGATGTCACTGTCGGACAACCTCAAGCCGTGGGCGATCATTGAGAAACGTCTGGATCTGGCCGCCGAAGCGGATCTGGCCCTGGCGTTCTACAACCCGATTTCCCGGGCGCGCCCGTGGCAGTTGGGCCGGGCGCTGGAGATCGTCGCGCAGCACCGCTTGCCTGAAACACCGGTGGTGCTCGGTCGGGACATCGGCCGACCGGGGCAGACGCTGCGCACCACGACGCTGGGCGCGTTGACGCCGGAACAGGTGGACATGCGCACGATGGTGCTGATCGGCTCTTCGACCACCTGCACGTTTGCTCGTGCCGGGGGCGGTGACTGGGTTTATACGCCGCGCTGGTACGGGGACAAGCCGCTTTGCTGAACCTGGCGCCGAGGCAAGTTGTAAACAAGTTGCCTCGGCGTGACATCCAGTCAAACATCACTGGCAGGTTCTTCAGTCTTCAACTGAGCGCTGCAAGCGTTGGTCAGGCTGTTGACAGCGTGCGAGTAATAACCCCAGCATGAACTTATATATTTCCGGATCATGCGCATAAGCAACTACATCGTTGGTGTATGTTTCCCGGGAAATTATTTGAGTCTTGTGCTTTTTGAAGTCGCCTCGCCGACAGCATAACTTCATTCGGATTCTTTAATTGAATCAGGTGAAGTCTTATGGGTGTCATGGAACAGTATGTTGGCGAGTCGGGTTTCATTTCCGCTGAAGACTTCTCAACGCTGAAACGAAACTTCAAGGAGTTCTCCGCTTCTGCCGACTATTTACAACTGGTTGAGATATACGAGCGCGGGGGGCAGGCGGCGAGCCTTGCGGAAAAACTGCAGGCAATAACCCTCTTTCTCGCCTGTTTTGATCGCTTGGCCAACCGCAAGTCGGCGCGTGGCTCCACGGCCGTTTACACAGTGGCAAACAGACTGCGCGGTTATGCGGTGCGCTTGACGAAGACTGTGAGCATGCTCAGCGACGCAGCCCCGCCAGTGCCGAAAATCATGCATTTTGTCTGGGTCGGCGGCAGTGAAGTTGGCAGTATCCAGCGTGATTACATGAACATTTGGCGCCAGGTTCTGGCCGCCGAGGATTACCGGTTCAGTCTCTGGTACGACAGTGACGCCTTGCTCGCGTACGAGATGAACCGGGTCATTACCGACAGCGCCAGAGTCGATGCGATGGAATCGGGCGGTGACACAATCAGCAAGCCCGCTGTATTGGCAAAGATGATCGAAGATCGTGCGCGGGTATTGAAGCGCGAGATGTTCGAGTTCCTGCAACAACCGCAATGGCGAGGCGACGCCGATCAGGCCCGTATCGAGCTGATGGTGTGCGCTTACGGTAAAGACCGTGCGACTCTGGAAAACTTTCGCCAACACTGCCTGCAAACCCATCAGCAAATGGCGGGCGACGACTTGCAGTTGCGTGATGTTCGCCGGGAGTTTGCCGGGCATTTTCTGGAAGATATCTATCAGCGTGAAGTGGCCATGCGCGGCAACTTTGCAGCGGCCAGTGATGTTGTGCGCTTGCAGGCTCAATACCAGGAGGGCGGTCGTTACAGTGACATGGATTACTTGCCGCCGTTGGTTGAAAAGCTGGGCGATGTCGATATCAGCAGTTACAACGCAGAACAACGTATTGGCGTGTTGCAGGTGTTGCTCAATAACGATGAAACATTGATGCCGGGTCGCGATCGTCAGCGTTATCTCGACAGAATCGGCACCATTGCCGCTGCGGATCTGGCAGCGTTGCAGACGTTTGCTCGCAATAAACACCGACCTGGCGAAATCTTTGTCGCCCCGCAAGAGCACTCGGCGCCGCTAGATGCGATGCGTCTTGGCACTGCTCATGGTATCCCCGTGGCGGGAGAAATGAATGCGCATATTCTGGCCCACGCGGAAAGTGGCATGACCATGGCGTACATGCAGATGATCCGCCTCAATTATGACTGTCTGCTGGAGGTCGAGCGTCGCGTGATTACCGATAGCATCGATACGACAGACGCAGGGCGGCTGGTCGCGGTTATTCAGAACGTGGTGAATGAAGCACTCGCGCAGCAGAAGTTTCCGGCTTCAACGATCCATTTCGCCGCTGGCAGACTCATCGAAGCTATCCATTCCTATTATCAGGACGGCATCAGAGTCGGCGCTCGCAGCACGATCACTCTTACCGGGCCGGGTGCCGCCGCAGCCGGGTTGACCAAATACATTGAAGAGTATCTGCTGCCTGAGCAGATCGATGGCATTCGCAATCATCTGAAGTTGGTTGACGGCTACAACGTGTTCACCGAAGAGGAAATGATTTCCGGCTGGACGGTTAATGACGATGAGACGCAATGGCTGGCCAATGAGCAGGAGAAATGGCGCAGCGGCAAACTCAAGTCGCGTTATACCGGCCAGCTGGCGGATCTGCTCAAGCCGCAACAGACGCTGACGTTCAAGCAGGGCTGGCCGGTGGTGGGCGGTAAACCGGTGTTGCTGACGGCGGTCTTGCAGCAATGGATCGATGACCTGGGCGAACCTTTTGTCTACGCCATGCGCGAAAAAATCAGCGGTGACATCACCTTCACCGATGCTGTTTCCATCGGCTTCGAAACGCGTCAGTTGATCCGTGCGCAAACGGTAAGCGAGTTGCCGGTTTCCCATGGCGCCGAAACGTCCAGCAATCTCAACGAATTGTTCAGCCGAATCGCCCACGACTCGCTGCCGCTGGAGCAACTGAGTCCGTTGGTGCGGGTCCTGCTCGGGGGGATTTTCGGCGCGGCCAGTCTCGACGAGGCGGGCTTCGCGGCTGCCTGGCAAACTACCCGCGAGCTTGCCGTTGAAACCGACGGCGACGGCACGTTCGCGCGTTTTGACGCCATCGAAAAAGCCATTCGTCAGCGCCAGGGGCCGGCCCTCGAGGCCGCCCTGATGCGCGGCGCGGCGCATCCCTTGCTGACGGCGCGCGAGCTCAAGGTCCAGGCGCTCTTCGAACCGCTGACGGTGCGGCAGTGGGGCATACGTATCGGGCAAATCAATCGCACCGCGCAGCGCGAGTACCGCACCCGGATCCTTGAGCGCAGCGCGCAGGTGCGCGAAGTGTTCGTCGGCGCAGGAGCCCTTTGCGCCAGGCAATTGCCGCAGGATTTGCTGATGCAGACGATCAGCGACCCCGGGCGCCGCTGTTACCCGCTGGCGCTGTTGACGGGCGCGGCGTTGGTGGCAGGCGAGTCAGCCGAGCGCACACTGGTGGGGCGTGCCGCCACGGCAGATATTCACCCTGAACAAACCGGCTCAAGGGCTTTGCTCAGTGCGCTGAATGAACTGCGCAGCTTGCCGACCAGCGCCATCGGTGAGGCGCGCGGCCTGCAAAATCTGGACACGCTGATGCAGACGCTGGAGGCGAAGGATGCGTCTACCGTTCTGCTGCTCGACACCGGTGATCACGCGTTGCTGATGGCCAAAGTGCAGGTGGACGGCCAGTTCGTTTACCGCTTCTATGACCCGAACTTTGCCATCTATGCGTTCGCTGAAGGTGCCCATGCCAAGCTCGCCGTGGAGCGTTATCTGGGCGCAGGCGACAGTGCGCTGGCGAAGCTTTATGGACTGGGCGACATGGCCGGGGCGAAGTTCAACGTGATCGAACTGAACACCGAGGTGATCGCCGCACGCAGGCTCTCGTCGGGGTTGCGCGTGGACACTTTTCTGCACTCGCCTTCGAGCGACTCGCGCCGTGCTTCGGTCTGGGCCAGGCAAGCGCTGGCGCGCCAGCGGTCGCTCAGCGAAAACGCGCGGATGGGCGCAAGCCTGGCGCACGTGGATGCGCGTTACTGGGCACAGGCATTCAGCGATGCCACGCAGCAGTTGCGCAGTGCCCACTCGCTCGGGGGGGAATATCTGCCGCTGCTGGATACCCTCAAGCCCCAGGCGGACGGCACTTTTTCGCTGACCCTGGTCGACGCGCAGAAACCGCATCAGACACGAATGGCAAGCACTGCCGATCCGCGCTTCGAGCAGCTCAAGCAGCATCTGGAACGAATGGTCAAAGCCACAAAAGCCGCTGCTCCTGGCGAATTTGACGGCGGCAGCCGCCTGAGTTTCGCCTTTGCGCTCCAGACCCTGATCACTGAAATGCGTTATCGCGAATACCAGGCCAGCGATCAGGTGCCTGCCTTGTCGATTGCGCTGCAAGTACAGACCTACGTCAGTTATGCGCAACTGGGTTTCGCCGTGGTCAGCGATAGCGCTCAGGTGATCAATCTGGTGCGACAAGTGGCCGCCAGTGAGCAGGCACTGCGCCTGAGCCGGTCAGCGCTGGCCGGCCGGGTACTCGGGGCGGCAGCCACCGGTGTCGGCTTTGCATTTTCGCTGGTCAACATCGGCTTCGACGCCTACAACTTGTCGCTGGCGGAGAATCACGAGCAGCGTTCGCGCTTATCTACGTCGCTGGCATTCAATGTCGCGGCGTTGGGACTGGATATTGTCGCACTGGCCGCCGGTGGAGCAGTGGGCGCAGCGGCGGCTGTCCTGTCCGTGCCGCTGCTGGGTGTCGGCATCGGTGCGACGGCCATTGCCAGCAACCTGGGGCAGATCGCCGACAAGGCCACCGAGGTCGGCAATCATTTGCGTGCCATCCACAACGCTTATCAGCCAGGCGCTTTCAGGTTGACCGACGGGGTGTTGCACTTCCCGGCCGAAGCCGTGATTACCCACCTCGATCTGCAAGACCGACAGGTGCGTTTCGACAGTCAGCGGTTTTATCCGTGGAGCGGTGGCCCATTTGAATTGCCGCAGTACAACGATGATCCGAAACTGGTCCATCTTTCCCTGAACATTCGCCAGGCCTTTGGCCTGCCCGAGCGTGCAGCGCTGAACCTGCAGGCTGATACTGTGCTGTTGCCCTGCACGCCGCTGTGTTACTACGGCTACGAATACCAGTTGGGCGGTGCCGGCCATGTCTACGAGCCCCTGCCGGGCGAACAGGTCGAACCGCGCAGTGCCAGTGAACGTCCCGAGCCGAGCTGGTTTGCGCATTTCAACTCGTTGGGAGCGCTGGGCGATGCGCTGAGGGTAGAGCTGGACGAGCGCATCCACACCCGCTACCCGCAATTGCGCAACCGCCTGGCAGACAAGCTGGAATATGACGAACACGGCAGACAGCACTTTTACCTGCACAGCACGCCGTCGCTCAAACACATTCTCTACAAGCTCCTTCCTGTCTACAAACCGACGACGATCAGCGTGCAACTGGATGATCAGGTTCGCCAGATAGCGGTTGCGACCCTGCCCGATGAATGGCGGCAGAAACTATCCTACGAAATTTCCGCTCCGCCAGGGCACCGTCAGCTGCGCCTGACTCCTGGTTTGAAGCAGGTGACATTGACCGGTTACGGCAAATGGCGGGTGCATGCGCCCTGGGTCAGTGTCGAGCAGGTCAGTTTCGGCACCACACCTTCACCGGAAGGTGATGGCGCGCGACTTTATCTGGCGGGGCGCCATTTGACGGTCGACGCTATCGTGCTGTCGGCTTTCGAGGGAACGATCGAGCTGGCCGGCGGCGAGTTGTTTGAGCTGGACTGGCAACGCAATGCATTGCGCCTGGTCTGCGTTACTCTCGGCGATACCAACAACTCAGGCGAAGTGATGGCCCGCCTGGGCAAACTGGATCGTGAACAACGTCTCACTGCGGGCTACCTGGCGCTTCAGCGATTCAACGTGCCGTTGCAACCCGCCACCCGCCCGCTGCGCACAACGGCCTACTACGACGTCGCGCAAAAGCGCCTGTTGTACGCGCGGGACGTACCGGTTGACGTCCACGAAGGCTTGTTGCTGGGTGCCGCCACCGCTGATCACGCGTGGTTCTATCACCCCGATCACGCTACGGTCTGGCGCGTCGATGCGATCAGCGGCCTGGTCGTGCGCCGCTATCGTTTACTGAGCGTCAAGTCCGCCACGAAAATCACCGCTTTCAGGCAACTCGCGGACGGCACTTTGCGTGTCTCGCAACAGTTGATTGAACGAAAGGACGTGAACGTACGCACCACGCTTGAATTTCATCTGACCGATCAGGCCGTGACGCTCACAGATATGAAGATGTGGACGGACGATCTGCAAGACTCTTTCCTGAAGCCGGAGCCGGGCACCAGAACAGCGTTTTTGCGCTACCGCCAGAAGACACGTCGCGCCTACGCTGACGGGGCCACGACCATGGCCTCGGCGATCCGCACCTGGACCTGCGCGCCCTATCTGCATGTTCAAGCTTATTGCCTCGATAAACTGCTCGAGCGAGCGTGGATCGGGGTCCGTAACGGTCGATACTTCGGGGCTGACACCGTCAGCGACACAGACCGAGTGCTGCTGATGCCCACATCGTCTGATCCGGGCACCGCGCTGCTGTTCTACAGCAAGCAAAGCCGCATGCTCAGCCACGGCATCGAACTGTCCGACAACGTTTTCTGGCACAAGGCGCTGGCCAGGGACGTGGTCGATCTCAGGCGCATCGGCTACCGCTACCTGGCTACCCTGAACGATGGTCGATTGTTCGAAATCGACCTTAACGCCAGGGACGATAACTGGCTGTCCGAAATCGACGGAAACGTTCTGCAATTCGTTGGCCTCAGCCAGCGTTGGCTGCAACACAATCCCGACTGGCTGGCAGCGCTGCCGCCGCTGGCCAAGGAATACAGCGGTGCAGCGTTTGCGATTGTTGGCCTGCACGCTCAGGCCGGGCAGCCATTTCTGGCCGCCTGGTGCATTGACGAAAAGCTCGTACTGATGGATGCCAGGAGTAGCGGCGAGCTGACCTTGTTGGGGTTGACGCCGGACCGCGAGGCCGTCTGGCTGCTGAATGCGGAAGCCGGAACATTGTGGCGCCAGAGGCTGGTGTCATTCGAAGAAGCCCGCGAGGCGTTCGGTGGCACCAGCGTTGTCCGGCATCGGCAGACGTTGCCACGGGCCGAACCGGTCTGGTCTTCGTGGCTGTTCAGCGAAGTGTTGCCCCACGGCAATGGTTTGCTCGGTCGCACGCGAGACGGCGTGACGCTGCAACTGCAAGATCGGCAACCGGCACGAATTGTCGGCACGGAAAACCACTGGTCGCACGTTCCCGGACAGACCTCTGAACAATTGCGCGAACGCCTGAAGCAACTGCTGGATGGACAAGCCCATGCTGCGTTTCTGCCCGTGGAAAATACCGGTGATCGCTATCAGTACTACGCGCCGGCGCTCGACAAGCTTTTTGTGGTGAGCGCAAGGGACGATGGCAAATGGGCGACTTTTCTCGGTACGCACAATGGTGCCGATCCGCTGTTGTTCGACCCGATCGACGGGTTGATCTTCAGCGCCGCAACGGCGGACCGCTTATGGTTGCCGAACAGCTTCGCTCAGCGTGACGACAACGTCATGTCGCTACAGGTAAGCGATGACCTTACCGATGTGCAGCCATTGCTTGTCGACGGCGTGGACACGTTGATCCTGACCTTCGGTTCGAGCACGGAGGGTTATCGTATTTCGACTGAAAGCTGGCAGCGTCTGGATTGCGTTGTTGTCGATGCACGGCGTCCATCGGCAGTGCAGGCGGCGGAGCCGGGCCTGCTGGTGCTGGATCTGGATGAATGCGGGCATTTTCTGATATCGAAGGTCGATGCCGATATGCTGTTTGCCGATCCGGACAGTGGCCACACGCTGATCGTCCGCCACGCCGAAGAGCAGGGTGCCTGTGAGCTGGCGCTCAGGGTGGCCGGTCGCCCCTGCCAGTTCGCCTTGACGCAGTGGATGCGGGCATTCGCAGCAGTGCAGGGCAGCGATGCAACTGTCAGTTTGTCAGCGGTGGTTGAGCAGTTGTCCTGACGGGGCCTTTCACCTGGGCGATAAAAAACGCCGCGGACGTTAACGTCCGCGGCGTTTTGTTTTGCATTCGGCCATACGGTGCTCGCTCAAGGCACCAGATACCCCTTCACGCCGGTAAAAATGATCTGCGCGGCCAGCGCGCAAACAAACAACCCCATCAAGCGGCTGACAATCTGCAAACCCTGATCACCGAGAATCCGCTCGATGCGATTGGACAGGTACAGCACCACACCGACAGTGAAACTGGCCAGGGCGATACTCATGATCGCGGTGAGCTTGTCGTCCCAGTGCGGCTGGCTGACGCCCATCACCAGCAAGGCGCCGATGGTGCCGGGGCCGACCGTCAGCGGAATGGTCAGCGGCACGATGGTCACGTCCTGCTGGACATTGTCGGCCTGCACCGCCGGTTTGCCCTGAGCCATGCCCAGCGCGGAAATGAACAACACGCTGCCGGCGCCAATGCGGAAGGCGTCCACGGTGATGCCGAAGACATCGAAAATCACTCGCCCGAACAGATACAGCAGAACACTGGAAATCAGCGTCGCGAGGGCGACCTTCCAGGCCAGGCGCCGCTGTTCCTTGCGCGAATAGCCGCGGGTCAGGCTGATAAAGCAGGACAACACGAAGAACGGGCTGTAGAGCACCAGCATCTTCAGGTAAACGCTGAACAACACATGGAGCATGATGCAAGCTCACTGGCGATGGAGTCGGGGGGAGTCTATCAGGCACCGGACAATCTGTCGGTTTACGACGGCTGGGTCGTGGCCCGGTTCTGCTGATCGCGTTCGGCGACCCAATGCTCGATCAGTTCACGCAGTTGCGACAGCTCAACCGGTTTGGACATATGTCCGTCCATGCCGGCCTGGCGGGCACGTTCCTTGTGTTCGGCGAGAATGTGCGCGGTGAGGGCGACGATCGGTGTGCGGATGCGCTGATTGCTGACTTCCCAGGCGCGCAGTTGCTGCGTCGCGGAGAAGCCATCGAGGATCGGCATTTCGCAGTCCATCAGCACCAGGTCGTAACGCTGGGCCTTCATCGCTTGCAGCGCTTCTTCGCCATTGCTCGCGGTGTCCGGTTGCAGGTTGAGCTTGCCGAGCATGCCGCGAATCACTTTGGTCGAAATGGTGTTGTCTTCGGCGACGAGGATGCGGAAGTCGCTCGGCACTTTCGCCGCAGTGGCCGCCGTAACCACTTGCGGCTGGAACACCACCTGGCCCTTGTTGCGTTGATTGAGCTCGTCCGCCAGCGTGGTCTTGAGCGTATAACCGGCCACTGGTTTGGCCAGAATCCGTTTGATCCCGGAATTGCGCGCAATGATCTTGCTCGGCGCGTTGCTGATGCCGGTGAGCATGATCAGCAGAATGTCGTGGTTCAGGCTCGGGTCTTCCTTGATCTTCGCCGCCAGTTGCATGCCGGTCATGCCGGGCATGTTCTGGTCGAGCAGGACCACGTCGAAGTAGTCGCGCAGGTGCGCCTTGGTGCGCAGCAGCGCCAGCGCTTCCTTGCCCGACGGCACGGCGCTGACATTCAGGCCCCAGGCGCTGCATTGCTGTACCAGCACTTTGCGGCAGGTGTCGTTATCGTCGACCACCAGCACCCGCGCGCCTTGCAGCGGGCTGTCCAGATCGGATGTCGGATGTTCGAGGCGATCCGGGTCCAGTGGCAAGGTCAGCCACAAAGTGCTGCCCTGAGTGGCGCCGCTCTTGATGCCGAACTCGCCTTGCATCAGACGAATCAGTTGGCGCGCAATCACCAGGCCAAGATTGCCGCCCAGGCGATTGGCCGAGAGGAAGTGCTTGCTGTGCAATTCGGCGTGCAGCAGCGCCTCGCGCTCTTCCGGCTCCATCGGCACGCCGCTGTCCTGCACGGCGATGCGCAGGCGCGGTTTGCTGCTGCGCTCGTCCAGTGCAACGACGATCAGCACCTCGCCTTCTTCGGTTTTCTTCAGGGCGTTTTCCAGCAGGCTCAGCAATGTCTGGCGCAGGCGCGTCGGATCGCCGCTGATCACCCGTGGCACTTGCGGCTGGATGAAACTGATCAGCTCGACGTTCTGTTGCTCGGCCTTGGCCCGGTAGATGCTCAGGCAATCATCGATCAAGGCGTTGAGGTCGAACTGCACGTCATCGAGTTCGATCTGCCCGGATTCGAGCTTGGAGATGTCGAGGATCTCGTTGATCAGCGTCAGCAGTTCGTTGCCGGCGCTGTGGATGGTTTGCACGTAATCGCGTTGCTTGACCGACAGCGGCGTGCCCAGCAGCAGCTCGGTCATGCCCAGTACACCGTTCATCGGCGTGCGGATTTCGTGGCTGATCTTGGCGAGGAATTCGGCTTTGGCGTTGATTTCGGCGTTGCTTGCCGCCAGGTCGCGGCTGATGCTGAAGCGGCTTTCGGTGATGCTGCGCTGTCGCTCGCCCAAGGCGATGCTCATCAGCAGGCCGCTGATGCAGATGAACACCATCAGCGTCATGATCAGGCCTTGCGGCGTGACCAGCGTCAGCCCCAGCAGCGCCGGGAGGATGACCAGCGTGCCGATGTTGAACACGACCATGGCGGCGACGAACAGACGCGCCGGGCGATAGCCTTTTTGCCAGTGATAGAAGCCCACCAGCAACATGCTCAGGCCGGCCAGTGCCACCAGTGCGTAGGTGATGATGTTCAGCGGCAAGGTGTTGACGAACAGCAGCAACAGGCTGCACGTGACGATCAACAGAATGTCGCCCCACAGCAGTTTGTTCAGCGCGTGCTGGCCCAGTGGCGCAAAGAAGCGCAGGGCGAACATCAACCCGGCTGGGGCGGTCAGCAGCAATGCCAGATAAGCGCCCGGCGTCTGAATGGCTTGCCAGTTCGGCAGCCACGGACCGGCGAGGTTGAGCAACAGGAACAGACTCAGCCCCAGCAGGCCCTCACAGATCGCCAGCCACAGACTGCTGCGCGAGCGCGAGTAGGCGTAGCGCACCAGGTTGTGCAGCAGGAGCATGGCGAGGCAGCCGAACAGCAGGCCGAAAATCAGCGTCTGCTTCTGATCGGCGGCGCCTTCGATTGCCGCTTGCAGGGTGATGTGCGGGCGCAGCTGATGGCCGGAGACCATGCGCACGTAGACGTCCAGCGGCTTGTCGGCCTGGGGCAGCGGCAGCATGAAATCGCTGCTCGGCAACGGATGTTCGGCCTGGGGCCGTTCGTTGCCGGTATTGCGTTGCTCGATCAGCCGGTCGCCGTCGAGTACGTAGAGATTGAGTTGTGACAGGTCGGGGGCAAAGATGCGTAGCACTTGTTCGTGCTTGCCCGGCGCCAGTTTGAAGCGCAGCCACAGGGCGCCCTCGGGTTCGGCCGCGGTCAGACGGTCAAGCTCGGTGGGGCTGAATTGATTGGTGTAGCGAGCGGAACGGATGTCGCTCAGTTGCAGGATGCCCTGATCGTCAAGCAATACCGACCAGCCACTGCCTTGCGCGGCCTGGGCCGGGAGCATGCAGAGCAAGGTCATCAGCGTGACGGTGAAGCTTATGGCAATCCTGAGCCAGCGCACGGCGAAATCCCTTCGTAGGTTGATGCCAGAATATAACGATGCGCGACGACCGAACAGCCCGGCGAGGAATGGCATCCCGCGCCGGGAATGATGGATCGCTTACTCCTGGGCTTCGCCGCGTTCACGGGCAATGGCGCGGTAGCCAATGTCCTTGCGGTAGAAGCAGCCTTTCCAGTCGATGGCAGCGGCCAGTTTGTAGGCCTGCTGCTGAGCTTCACCGACGGTCGCGCCCATGGCCGTGGCACACAGTACACGACCACCGGCGGTAACGACCTGACCGTCTTTCAGCGCGGTGCCGGCGTGGAAGACTTTGCCTTCCAGACCTGCCGCCGCGTCCAGACCGTTGATCGCTGCGCCTTTGGCGTAGTCGCCCGGGTAGCCGCCAGCGGCCAGCACGATGCCAACGCTCGGACGCGGATCCCACTGTGCTTCGATCTTGTCCAGCGCTTGCGCCAATGCGGCTTCAACCAGCAGCACCAGGCTCGATTGCAGACGCAGCATCACCGGTTGGGTTTCCGGATCGCCGAAGCGGCAGTTGAACTCGATGACCTTCGGATTGCCGGCCTTGTCGATCATCAGCCCGGCATAGAGGAAGCCAGTGTAGACGTTGCCTTCGTCGGCCATGCCGCGCACGGTCGGCCAGATCACCTGATCCATCACGCGTTGATGCACCTCGGCGGTGACCACCGGGGCAGGGGAGTAGGCACCCATGCCACCGGTGTTCGGGCCGCTGTCGCCGTCGCCGACGCGTTTGTGGTCCTGGCTGGTGGCCATCGGCAGCACGTTCTTGCCGTCGACCATGACGATGAACGAAGCTTCTTCGCCGTCGAGGAATTCTTCGATCACTACGCGCGAACCGGCGTCGCCAAACGAGTTGCCGGCGAGCATGTCACGCACGGCGTCTTCGGCTTCGGCCAGGGTCATGGCGACGATCACGCCTTTGCCGGCAGCCAGGCCATCGGCCTTGATCACGATCGGCGCGCCTTTTTCACGCAGATAAGCCAGGGCCGGCTCGATCTCGGTGAAGTTCTGGTAATCGGCGGTCGGGATCTTGTGGCGCGCGAGGAAGTCCTTGGTGAAGGCTTTCGAACCTTCCAGTTGCGCAGCACCGGCAGTCGGACCGAAGCAGTCCAGGCCACGGGAGCGGAACAGATCGACGACGCCAGCCACCAGCGGCACTTCCGGGCCGACGATGGTCAGGGAAACATTCTTTTCCGCGAAATCGGCCAGTTGCTCCAGGGCCAGCACGTCGATGGCGACGTTTTCGCACTTGGCTTCAATGGCGGTGCCAGCGTTGCCCGGTGCAACGAAAACCTTCTGCACACGCGGATCCTGAGCCACTTTCCAGGCCAGAGCGTGTTCACGGCCACCGCTGCCAATGATCAAAACATTCAAAGAGAGACTCCTTCGGAGAAAGCTGCAAGCTACAAGCTGCAAGTAAGAGCGACTGCGTGGCGCTCAATTACAGCTTACGGCTTTGAATTAATAAGGCTGCACCTGCAAGAAGGAGCGACACCTGTCTGCTCTTTCTTGCAGCTTGCAGCTTGAAACTTGCGGCTGCTTCAATGACGGAAGTGGCGCATGCCGGTGAAGACCATTGCGATACCGGCTTCGTCGGCAGCAGCAATCACTTCAGCATCACGCATCGAACCGCCGGGCTGGATCACCGCAGTGATACCGACCTTGGCCGCGTTGTCGAGGCCGTCGCGGAACGGGAAGAACGCGTCGGACGCCATGACCGAACCGGCCACCTGCAAACCGGCGTGCTCAGCCTTGATCGCGGCGATGCGGGCCGAGTTGACGCGGCTCATCTGGCCGGCGCCGACACCGATGGTCTGGCGGTTCTTGGCGTAGACGATAGCGTTGGATTTGACGTACTTGGCGACTTTCCAGGCGAAGATCAGGTCGTGGATTTCCTGTTCGGTCGGTGCGCGTTTGGTCACCACTTTCAGGTCGTCGGCGCTGATCATGCCGATATCGCGGCTCTGCACCAGCAGGCCACCGTTGACGCGTTTGTAATCCCAGGCAGCGGCGCGGTCAGCCGACCACTCGCCGCAGGCCAGCAGGCGTACGTTGGCTTTCGCGGCAACAATGGCACGGGCTTCTTCGCTGACCGATGGGGCGATGATCACTTCAACGAACTGGCGCTCGACGATCGCCTTGGCGGTCTCGGCATCCAGTTCACGGTTGAAGGCGATGATGCCGCCGAACGCCGACTCGGTGTCGGTGGCGTAGGCCAGTTCGTAAGCCTGACGAATGCCGCCTTCGGCGTCCGGGCTAACGGCAACGCCGCACGGGTTGGCGTGCTTGACGATCACGCAGGCTGGCTTGACGAAGCTCTTCACGCATTCCAGCGCAGCGTCGGTGTCGGCGACGTTGTTGTACGACAGTTCCTTGCCTTGCAACTGGGTGGCGGTGGCGATGCCGACTTCGGCCGGCTTGGCTTCCACGTAGAACGCCGCGCTCTGGTGCGGGTTTTCGCCGTAGCGCATTTCCTGGGCCTTGATGAACTGGCTGTTGAAGGTGCGCGGGAATTCGCTGCGACCTTCAGTGCTCAAGGTTTCAGCGGCCTGGTTCACGGTGCCCATGTAGTTGGCGATCATGCCGTCGTAGGCCGCGGTGTGTTCGAAGGCCTTGAGCATCAGGTCGAAACGCTGAGCGTAGGTCAGGCCGCCGGCCTTGAGGCTTTCCAGGACGTTGGCGTAATCGCTGGCATTTACCACGATGGCCACGTCTTTATGGTTTTTCGCTGCCGAACGGACCATGGTCGGCCCGCCGATGTCGATGTTCTCGATGGCGGTCGGCAGGTCGCAGCCTGGCTTGTTGATGGTCGCTTCGAACGGGTACAGGTTGACCGCTACCAGATCGATCGGCTTGATGCCGTGCTCGTTCATGATCGCGTCGTCAGTACCGCGACGACCGAGGATGCCGCCGTGGATTTTCGGGTGCAGGGTTTTCACCCGACCGTCCATCATCTCGGCGAAACCGGTGTAATCCGCGACTTCCACTGCGGCAACGCCGTTGTCACGCAGCAGCTTGAACGTTCCGCCGGTGGAGAGGATCTCGACGCCCAGCGCTTCAAGCTCCTTGGCGAATTCGAGGATCCCGGTCTTGTCGGAAACGCTGATCAAGGCGCGGCGGATCGGCAGGCGGGTAGTCTGGTCGGTCATCTCAATTTCCATCAAAAGCAAAGGAAGTCAGCAAAAAAGGCGACCGTTTTTTACGCGGGCGCCTTTCTGGTTTGATTGAATGCTTACAGCAGATCGTACTGCTTGAGTTTCTTGCGCAGCGTGCCGCGGTTCAGTCCCAGCAGCTCACTGGCCTTGGTCTGGTTGCCCTTGACGTAGTTCATCACGCTTTCGAGCAGGGGCGCCTCGACTTCGGACAGCACCAGGTTGTACACATCCGTGACGGACGCGCCCTCAAGGTGGGCGAAATAATTGTGCAGCGCCTTCTCGACACTCCCGCGAAGGGTCTGGCCTTCTTCGCTCGGCGTGTTGAGGTGCTGTTTCAAATTCACGTTGTCGCTCACGGGTGTTGTTCCACTCACTAAAGTCTCGGTCATCATCGTCATGCGGCCACCCCTTCTTCGTCCCCTGTCAGGCTCTTGTAACGCTCGGCGAAGAACTCCCGAACGTCGGCGCATTGTGTTTCCGTACCATCCAAACGATTGAAACGGGCGCGAAACTCCCTGGCGCCCGGCAAGGTTGCGAGATACCAGCCCACATGCTTGCGGGCAATGCGCACGCCCATCACGTCGCCATAGAAGGCGTGAAGGGCAGCCAGATGCTCCAGCAGGATGCGTTCCACTTCGCTCAGTTCCGGCGCGGGCAATTTCTCGCCGGTGCGCAGGAAATGTTCGATCTCGCGAAAAATCCATGGCCGCCCTTGAGCGGCTCGGCCTATCAGCAGGCCATCGGCACCGGTCGCGTCAAGCACGTAACGGGCCTTTTCCGGCGAATCGATATCGCCATTGGCAAACACCGGGATCGACACGGCCTGCTTGATCGCGGCAATCGTGTCGTACTCGGCTTCCCCTGTGTACAGATCGGCGCGCGTACGGCCATGTACGGCCAGCGCTGTGATCCCGGCCTGTTCGGCGATCTTCGCCACGTTCAGGCCGTTCTTGTTGTCGCGATCCCAGCCGGTGCGGATCTTCAGGGTGACCGGTACATCAACCGCGGCCACTACGGCCTGCAGGATCTCGGTCACCAGTGCTTCGTCTTTCAGCAACGCGGAGCCGGCGGCCTTGTTGCAGACCTTCTTGGCCGGGCAACCCATGTTGATATCGATAATCTGCGCGCCCAGCTCGACGTTGGCCCGTGCCGCATCGGCCAGCATCTGCGCGTCGCCACCGGCGATCTGCACCGAGCGCGGCTCAGGATCGCCTTCGTGGATCATGCGCATGCGCGACTTGCGGGTATTCCACAGGCTCATGTCGCTGGTGACCATTTCCGAGACTACAAGTCCTGCGCCCAGACGCTTGCACAGCTGACGAAAGGGCTGGTCGGTGACGCCCGCCATCGGGGCGAGGATCAAACCGTTCTGCAATGTATATGGGCCGATGCGTACCGCCGACATAGGACTTCCCTGAAGTGGGGCCGGATCATGAGAGTTCGAAAAAGGGTGGGCATGATACCCGCTCTCGATGACTGGTTAAAGGCTGAATTGAACAAAATCTGAACAGTTATTCTGTTATCGCCAACGGTTTGGTTGGCTGCGATCCAGTCAGAAAAATGCCGTCAATCGGGAAACGCTGAAGCGGTTCATTCCGGTGAATGGAAGTTCAGGCTGTAATTCACCGCTTTCGGCCCCGGATCGAGAATATCCAGGGCGATGTGGATCGGCGTCTGCGGCGGCATTTCCGCGAGGCCTTCGAGATCGCCGCTCAGATACTCGCCAGGTTTGAAGCGACGACTGGCGATCAGGTGACCGTTGAGGTCGGCAAAACGCAGCTCGAGCAAGGGAAACGGCTGGGAAAAGGTCGCGCGGTTGTAAATGATCGCGTCGACCACCAGCGCGCCGCTGAACTCGGGATGGCTGCGCACCACCAGGTTGCTGCTCTTGATTTTGCCGATGTCGACTTTGGACGGCACGGTGCAGCCGATCTGCGGGCAGATCTGCTGAAACCATGGGCGGTATTGATCCTGCCGCGCCAGCTCCTCGAAGTGATAGGCAACGTATTGAGCGGCAAGACCGCCGGCCGCCAACACCACCAGCAGCAGCCAGAGCAGGCGCCGGCCCCAGGGTGAACGGCGTTGCTGCCAGTCCAGTTGCAGCGGGTCGTCGGTCAGATCCTGCAAGACCTCGGCGCGCACGCCGGGCTCGGCCCTTTCGCGTTTTTTGCGCGGCGAGGTGATCAATGGCAGATCGTCGTCATCGCTGTCGTCGCTGGCCGAAAATCGCTCACGGCGGGCGTTGGGATCGATCGGATCGTGCAGGCGCAGTTGCGGGATCGGCGGCTCGTCATCCAGGTCCACCGGTTCCAGTGACAACGATGGCTCGGTGCGCTCGGATTCGAGGGCTTCGACGCCTTCGATATACGGCTCGATATCTGGCCCGACATCCGGCGCGGCGCGGCGCTCATCGGCAGGCTCGCTGAACAGGCCATCGGGCCAGGCGCCTTCTTCCGGTTCCGCGCTGTCGCGCCGCGCACTCAAGGATTCTTCGCGGGCCCGGCCGAATTCGGCGACCGGCTGGATTTCGCGCTGTTCGAGGCGGGCGAGTTCTTCGTCCAGATCGAGGCCGTCCAGATCCAGCTCCGACGCGCTCCATTGCTTTTGGCTGATGGCGCGCGGTGCGGGGATCTGTTCGACGACCGCAGAATCGCTGACAGGTGCGGGCGCTTCAGGCAGCGCTGGTGCGGTCGGCGTCACCGTGTCCTTACCAGAATGTTGCTCGAGCAGCTGCTTGGCGGCATTGAACACTTGCAGGCAGGAGCCGCAACGAACCACCCCGCGGGCCACGCTCAACTGAGCATGGTTGACGCGGAAACTGGTCTGGCAATGCGGGCACTGGGTGACGAAACTGTCGGTCATGCGGCGATCCGGTTCAGGCAAGCGGTCATTTTAGCGCCGACGCCCGGTGATGCGCACCCAGCCGTCGCGATTGGCGATCGGGTCGAGCTCGAAGTCCTGCGCATAAGCGGCGGCGACTTCTTCACCCTGCTCGGCGAGGATGCCCGACAACGCCAGGCGCCCACCGCTCTTGACCAGGCTGGACAATTGCGGCGCCAGGGTCACCAGCGGGCCTGCGAGAATATTGGCCACCAGCACGTCAGCCTGAACCTGCGGCAGATCCTCGGGCAGATACAGTGGGAACAACTCGTCGGCAATGTTGTTGCGCCCGGCATTGTCGCGCGAGGCCTCCAGTGCCTGCACATCGATGTCGGTGCCCACGGCTTCCTTGGCGCCGAGCAGCAGGGCGGCGATCGCCAGAATCCCCGAGCCACAGCCGAAGTCGAGCACGTGGCAGTCTTTCAGGTCCTGACCGTCGAGCCATTCCAGGCACAGCGCGGTGGTCGGGTGGGTGCCGGTGCCGAACGCCAGGCCCGGGTCCAGCAGCAGGTTGACCGCATCAGGCTCAGGGGCGGCGTGCCAGCTCGGCACGATCCACAGGCGCTGGCCGAACCGCATCGGCTCGAAACCGTCCATCCAGCTGCGTTCCCAGTCCTGGTCCTCGATGACTTCGCTGTGGTGCTCGGGCAGCGGGCTGCCGGTGAGCAATTCCAGATGGGCGAGGACCGGCTCCGGTTGCGTGCCGCCCTCGAACAAGGCCAGCAAATGGGTGTGCGACCACAGCGGTGTGGTGTTGAGTTCCGGTTCGAAGATCGGCTGGTCTTCGGCGTCCATGAAAGTCACCGACACGGCGCCGACTTCGAGAAATGCATCCTCGTAGGTTTCGGCTTGTTCCGGAGTGATGGCGAGACGGACTTGCAGCCAAGGCATGGCGGGCACCTTTGAAAATCTGTGGGGCAGCCCGAAGCTGCAAAAGCGCGCAGTTTACGCCAGGTCGCCGGCAAAGTGGACACGCCAGTCGGCTGTAACACATCCGCAGGTGCCATATACATATGTACGGCCTGGGCACGCTGGCCGGGAAATAGAGTGGGGGCTCATTTCCATGCAATAAAAGGCTGGACGATATGGCGGATCAACAAGGGATTGTAGAAGAAAAACTACCTGTAGCTGCGGCGCCTACGGGGTCGGTGCAGGAAATCCTGCTACGCATCACGCGCTGGCAGGTGATGATCGACAAGCGCTTGAGCAGCCAGATGACGCTGCTCGAGGCGCTGGAGCATTACGCGTTGACTGAATTGCGCATTGATTATCCCGAAGGTCATTTCGATCCGGGGTTCGTGGTTGCCCTGCTCGATGCCATTCTGCAAAAGCTTCTCGACGGCAAGCCAGTCACGTTCCTGGCAGTCCAGGACGCTCCATTTCGCTGGCCGGGAGCCGCTGACCTCGGGTTGCCAGCCAGCCGCCGGGAGCACGTCGCCCGGACGGTGGATTCCGTTTCGCTGCACTTCCTCGACCAGTACAAGAAATACCTGCGCGAACACTGGGCGACAAAAGGGCAGGAGGCGTTGTTCGATCGTTTGATGAAGCGCAAGCTGCGGCGCTATATCAAGGACATCGAGTCGCTGTTGCGTCGTGACCGGCTCGTGGGCGTGACATTGAATCAGTTGCGCCGAAAGATCGATAGAGTCCAGGCCCGAGGCACCCGTCGGTACCGGTTGACTGCATTGGCAACCGGTGCAGAGAAAAAGATTCTCGAGGCGCACTCCTTCGCGCAACTGCCGCAGTGGATGAAGGTGTTGAAGGACCCGGATCGCGCCTTGTTGCGCCATTATCAGGAGCAGACGTCACTGTCCCGGACAGCGCTCGATGAGCTGCTGCAGGGCTACGGCTCCTTGCGCGCCTTTGCCCGGCAGCAGGCCATCGAATACATTCAGCGCAAGCTCGACATGACGGTTGAACCGGATCGGATCGACGTGCGACTCAGATGGCGCTCGGCAGTCGGCGAGCCGACGCGCAATCGCAGCCTGACCGACTTGCTGGCATCCGGGCCGATCGGTCAGGACTTCGCAGCGGTCCTGTATATCGCCAGTACTGCGCCTTTGCGCAACCAGTCACTCAAGCCGACATTCATTGCCGACATGCTGGCGGAACAGGACTATCCGGCAGATTACCTGCGAGTCCTCGCCGAGCAGTACAAGCGCACAGAAGTGCAAAAGGCGCTGATCGACTGGTTCACCGCTCGGCTCCGGCAGAGCGCATACGTCGCGCGTTGTGCAGCTCATCTGTCGGAGTCCGATCATGAACTTCTGGAGCAGACGTGGTCCGGGCAAGCTGCAAGCAAGCCCCTGCAAGTGGCCGCACTGACGCTGCCCAACGGCATGCAATGCACCGATCTTCTGGTGTTCTACCATGCAGAGACTGCGCAAGCGGTAAGTAACCTGGTGCTGTACGCGCCCAACAAGCCGAACGGTCAGGAGTGGGTGCGGTTAACGTCTGTTGCGGCGTTGACCGGCGAGGTGTGGAGCTGGACGCAGAGCGAAGCCGGCCGCGAGTACCTGTTGCAGCAGCTTTCGCCGACGGCACATCGTACGGCGCGTGACTATCTTTTGGCCGTGGCGGACAACCCGGCCCTCTGGGGCATGACCAGTGACATTCGACGTGCACCCCTGTCATTCGTGGAATGCGTCGAAGCAGCTGTAAAAATGGGCCTGGCAAAAAACCTGCAGCAGGTCGAGGTGGACAACTCGCTGCGTTGGTACACAACGCTCGGTCTGGATGCGCGCCGGCGCATCAGCAGCCTGAATCAGGAATTGATTGTTCATCAGCAGGTTTTCAACGAGCTGCTGGGCGGCTTTGAAGTGTTTGTCGATTTCGCCAGGCGCACGGTTGCCGCAGCGATCGCGCCCTACATGCGCAGCAAGAACGTGCTGGAACCGGTCGACCCGGCCACTGTGTTGATCGATTACAACCCCGGCGTTGCCGATCGCAGGAAGCAGCAAGTGGCCACACTGCTTGACCTGGCGATTCACGGCTACGACGATAACTCCGGCATCGAGCACCCGAAAAAAGGTGTGCGCTCGTCGGTCGGGCAGGATTTGAGCCTGGTGCGCAGCGCCGATCTGGCGTTGTATCTGCGCCGGGCCTGGCTGGGCGAGAAATACGCCGACGAGATCCGCAGCAAATATCTCGACCCTCGTAATGCCGCCTACGTACCGCGTCGCTTCGCCTACCGCAACGTGCTGCTGTCAAAAATGGATCGTGATTTGCGCGTGGCCAGAAGTCAGGCGCGTCTGAGCGACGCGGTGTATTCAGCGCTGGTCCGCCAGGTCACACTGTTGAGTCAATTGCCAGCGCCGGGTACGCATTATCCGGGCGCCCGTATGGTTGAAAGCGACGGCGTGTTCAGGTTCACCGTGCGCAATCACGTCGTGCTCGGGGTTTACGTTCTGACTTCGTTCGACCCTGAGCCGTCCTGGTGGCTGTACACGCCTGATGCGCCCGACGGTATTGTGGTGCGTGCGTATCAGTCACTTTTCGGCGACATCGCGGGAACCTTGCATGACTATCTGATGGCGCGTACGCCGGTTGCTGCACGCAGCATCGTGTCGCGCACCCTGTACGCGATTGCGGCGAAAAAACAACGCGTCGATGTGCTCTACGAAGCGGAGCGCCTGGTTGACGCCCGCAGCGAGTTCAATGCGTACATCGAGCGCGCGGTCACGGATGTGCAAGACATCACCACCAGCCGCGCGCAAATGATCGAGCGCCAGGTGGTCAAGGGGCTGATGTTCGCCGCCGCACCGTTTTGTATGGTGTTTCCTCCCTTTGCCTTGCTGCTCGATGTCGTGTTCATTGCCATCAGCGCTGGTCAGGCTGTCGCTGCGCATCTGGAAGGCGATGTCGATGGCGCTCTCGGACACTGGCTGGAGGCCTCGTGGGGTGCGCTGTTTGCCATGGTCGGTGCCGGCAGTGCGATCAAGTTGCTGGGCGGTGCGGCCAGAAGTCTGAAACACACGATGAGGCCCGTCTCATTGTTGTCAGAGCACCTGAGTACCGTGGCTCCGGTGCACAAGGAAGCGCTGCCGGCGATCCGGGAAGTCCGCTTCCATGCCAGGCAGGCCGTCAGCAAGAGGCCCGAACGCTTGCAAAAGGTGACTGACGACGGTGTGTTTTTCGGCACTTGGCGCAGTCCGCCCAGTGCTGAACAGCCGCAACCGGCCTATTACATCCGTAACAGAGGCAAGTATTTCCTGGTCAGGGAGAATCCGCATTTCGGTGGTCTGAGCCTGGTCGATGCCCGCCGCCCGACAGCTATCTATCAGCAACCGATACGTCTTGCCCCTGGCGGCAGGTGGACACATGACCGGGTCGGGCTCAGAGGCGGCAACGTCCGCAACCTTGGGCGCGTGAACAATTTGCGTGATGCATTTCCGGCCCGTGTCGAACCATTGCTCAACCGCGGTGCGATGCAGGGCGAAGCGGTGGTGGGGCGTGCCGTTCCCGGATCGCGAGACAACTACCTGTTTTCGCTGAATGCGCAGAGTTGCGTCATTGCCTCGCTGTACAACCCGACGACGAGAACAGGGGCGGTGATTCATTTCGATCACAATATCCGCCCCCTGATCCAGCGCAGTGTAAGCAGCGTGTTGGAGCGTCTGGGGTACGCCGGCCAGGATATTCGCGCCACGCTGGTGGGAGGTGACTGGGTGTCGATGGGCGCTGACATCGGCGGCCCGGTCAGGCGTGTCCTGCGCGAACATGGCCTGCAACCGACGTGGGATTACTGGTCGTACTCCTCGTGCCTGGGCAACACTTACGGGGTAGTGTTGAATCTGAACAATGGAGTCTCGAAAGTGTTCAAGCATTCCGCTGGTCAGGTTGGTGACGTGTACAAAGCGCTTATCGACAGAGCGCCATATTCAACCGACCGACTCTCGATACGTGCCCAGAACTTCATGGACCGTGTCCGCAGTGAAGCGTTGCACGAGAATGCCGTCGGCAGCGTGGTCGATAGGGCCGGCAGCCGGGCGACCGCGGCGATGGTAGAGGACCAGGCGTTCTCGATGGTGCTGATGAACTGACGCGTCGTTCAGGCATAAAAAAACCCGATCCTCGGGGATCGGGTTTTTCCACGCCGGATCAGTCTTACGACTGCTTGGCCAGCTTGTGCTCGAGGTAGTGAATGTTCACACCGCCCTTGCAGAAGCCTTCGTCACGAACCAGGTCACGGTGCAGCGGGATGTTGGTCTTGATCCCGTCGACCACGATTTCGTCCAGGGCATTACGCATGCGTGCCATGGCTTCGTCGCGGGTTGCGCCGTAAGTGATCAGCTTGCCGATCAGCGAGTCGTAGTTCGGTGGCACGGCATAACCGCTGTACAGGTGCGAATCGACGCGAACGCCGTTGCCGCCTGGGGCGTGGAAATGCTTGACCGTGCCCGGGCTCGGCATGAAGGTCTTCGGATCCTCAGCGTTGATCCGGCACTCCAGCGAGTGACCGCGGATGACCACGTCATCCTGAGTGAACGACAGCTTGTTGCCGGCGGCGATGCTGAGCATCTCCTTGACGATGTCGATACCGGTGACCATCTCCGAAACCGGGTGCTCCACCTGAACACGGGTGTTCATTTCGATGAAGTAGAAACGGCCGTTCTCGTAGAGGAACTCGAAAGTACCGGCGCCACGGTAGCCGATATCGATGCATGCCTTGACGCAGCGAGCCAATACTTCCTGGCGCGCCTTCTCGTCGATGCCTGGTGCCGGTGCTTCTTCGAGAACCTTCTGGTGCCGACGCTGCAGCGAGCAGTCGCGGTCGCCCAGGTGGATGGCGTGGCCCTGGCCGTCGGACAGTACCTGCACTTCGACGTGGCGCGGGTTGGTGAGGAATTTTTCCAGATAGACCATCGGGTTGCCGAACGCCGCACCTGCTTCGGAGCGGGTCAGTTTCGCCGAGGCGATCAGGTCTTCTTCCTTGTGCACCACGCGCATGCCACGACCACCACCGCCACCGGCGGCCTTGATGATCACCGGGTAGCCGACTTCACGACCGATGCGCAGCGCCGTTTCTTCGTCTTCCGGCAGTGGGCCGTCGGAACCTGGAACGGTCGGTACGCCTGCTTCGATCATCGCGTGCTTGGCCGATACCTTGTCGCCCATCAGGCGGATGGTGTCGGCTTTCGGGCCGATGAAGGCGAAGCCGGAGTTCTCGACCTGCTCGGCAAAATCGGCGTTTTCCGCGAGGAAACCGTAGCCTGGGTGAATGGCGGTAGCGCCGGTCACTTCAGCGGCAGCGATGATGGCCGGGATGTGCAGGTAAGACTGAGCGGCGGACGCCGGGCCGATGCAGACGGATTCGTCTGCCAGACCCAGGTGCATCAGCTCTTTGTCGGCCTTGGAGTAAACGGCGACGGTCTTGATGCCCATCTCTTTGCAGGCACGCAGAATCCGCAGGGCGATCTCACCGCGGTTAGCGATCAGAACTTTTTCCAACTTCGCAGTCATCAAAGGCTCTCCGCGGTTCAAACGATGGTGAACAGCGGTTGGTCGTACTCAACCGGCTGGCCGTCTTCGACGAGGATGGATTCGATCACACCGCTGGTTTCAGCTTCGATGTGGTTCATCATCTTCATGGCTTCGACGATGCACAGGGTGTCGCCTTTCTTCACGGACTGGCCGACTTCAACGAAGGCTGGCGAGGTTGGCGAAGATTTACGGTAGAAAGTGCCGACCATCGGCGAACGGGCAACGGTGCCGTTCAGCGCGGGTGCAGCAGCGGCAGCCGGAGCAGCGGCAGCGACTGGCGCGGCAGCAGGGGCGGCGGCCGGAGCCTGCATCGGGGCTGGCGCGTAATACTGCTGCGCCGGGGTCTTGCTGTGGCGGCTGATGCGTACGGACTCTTCGCCTTCCTTGATCTCGAGCTCGTCGATGCCGGACTCTTCCAGCAATTCGATCAGTTTCTTAACTTTACGGATATCCATGAATCATCAACTCCCAAGGGTCGGTCAGGGGCGTATAGCTTGGTGTTCAAGCTGCTCTAGTGCGGCCTCCAGGGCCAGTCGGTAACCGCTGGCGCCAAGGCCGCAGATCACTCCTACCGCTACATCGGAGAAGTAGGAGTGATGGCGGAAAGGTTCGCGCTTGTGCACGTTGGACAAATGCACTTCGATGAATGGGATGCTCACTCCCAGCAGCGCGTCACGTAATGCGACACTTGTGTGCGTAAAAGCCGCCGGATTGATCAGAATGAAGTCCACGCCTTCACCGCGCGCAGCGTGGATGCGATCGATCAATTCGTACTCGGCGTTGCTTTGCAGATGCAGCAGATGATGGCCGGCTTCGCGGGCGCGCCGCTCCAGATCCTGATTGATCTGCGCCAGGGTCGTCGACCCGTAGGTCCCCGGTTCCCGGGTGCCGAGCAGGTTCAGGTTGGGGCCATGCAGCACCAGTAGCGTCGCCATCTGCGTTGTCCTTGTTATCAATGAGCAGTCGTCAGAACCCGGCGACTATGCCGCAAAGCCTTTGTGACTGTCCAGTTCCATGCAATAGGCGGCACGATGGGCGATGTTTGCGCGAAATTTGTGACCGAGGATCAGGATCCGGTCACTTGTAATGACAGGACCGCCGCCTTCGCGAGCAGGCTCGCTCCCACAGGGGTATGCATTCCATTGTGGGAGCGAGCCTGCTCGCGAAGGTGGTATATCAGACGCGGAAGGCCTGAACGGCCGTATGCAATTGGCCGCCGAGAACCAACAGGTTCTCGCCCTGTTCGCGCCCTTGGCCGATGCGTAGCAGGTTGTCCCCACCCAATTGATGAATGCGCTCGCTGTGATCGCGGATTTCGCTGACCGCGCCACTTTGCTGCGCCGTGACATCGGCGATGCGCACGGCGGTGTCGGCGATGGTCTGGATCGCGCCGACGATCTTGTCCAATGCACCGTCGGCCGCTTGCGCCTGACTGGCCGTGGCTTCGGCGTGTTCAACCTGCGCGCGCATGCCTTCGACCGATTGCCGCGCGGCGGTCTGCAGGCCGGCGATCAGTGTCTGGATTTCTGCCGTGGCCCCGGCGGTACGTTGTGCCAGCGAGCGCACTTCCTCGGCGACTACGGCGAAACCACGGCCCATCTCCCCGGCGCGGGCCGCCTCGATCGCGGCATTCAGGGCGAGCAGATTGGTCTGATCCGCAATCGAACGAATCACCGTCAGCACGCCGCCAATGGTTGCTGATTCTTCCGCCAGATGTTCGATCATCTGCGCGTTGCCTTGAACCTCACCGACCAGCGCATGCAGCCCGGTGAGGCTCTGGCCGATCACCGTCTGGCCATGCTCGACGGCCAGTCCGGCATGACGGCTGGCGTCGGCAGCCTGCCGGGCATCGCCGGCCACTTGCTGAATGGTCGCCTCGAGTTCTCCCAGCGAATCGCGAATCAGCGCAGTGTCACCGGCCTGATGCTCGGCGCCGCTGTGCAGGTCATTGCTCAGTTCGGCGAGGGTGCGGCTGCTGCCTGCGACTTGCTCGGCGTTACCGCGAATCGTGCCGACCAGATCCACCAGATAAGCGCGCAAGCGATTGAGCGACGCTTCTATGTCGTGCAGTTCACGATTGGTCTTGCCCAGTTGGATGTCGCGACTGAAATCGCCCTCGGCCCAGGTCGACAGCGCCGGGGCGAGGTTGGTCAGGGTGCGGGCCAGGCGCCGCTGCAAGGTATCGATGAGCAGGGCGATCAGCAGAATCAGGCCAATCATCACACCTTGCATCAGGCGCACTTCGCCCTGGATCTGCCCGTGTTGCGCGCGTACTACGGGTTCGAGGCCGGCGATGGCGTGTTGCACGCTGGCGATTTTTTCGTGGGTGGCGGCGCTGAGATCGGCGCGTTTCTGGATCTGCTCGCGGGTGCGCGCCAGTTCTGCCGGATAGCGGCCGAGCAAGCTGTTCAGTTCGCGTTTGAGCCCGACCCCGGCATCCTCTGCGGCGGCTTTGTCGGCGTTTTCGATGCCCATCAGCGCGGCGAAATCGTCACTGCTCGATTCGTTGCTGGCGACCACACCGAGCAAGGGCAGGGCATCGATGGCTTCGGCCTGGGCGCGCATGTTGCTCACTTCGCGCTCGACATCGGCCGCCAGTTCACTGCGCCCGCTGCTCACCAGTTTGTCCCGCGCCAGCGACAGTTTGCCCAGATGCTGCGATGCGGCGAGCAGTGGTGCGAGGTAGGCGGCGTTGCCATTGGCGTAGGTGTTGAGCTGGTCGAGGCTGGCGCTGAGTTCGCGTTCGGCCTGCAACAGCAGCGCCTGCGGATCGCCCGCCAGTTTGCCGGCGGCGAGCAGGTCGGTTTTGCTGAATTCATCAAGGCTCGACAGGCTTGGCTGCACGGTGTCGGCCAGCGTCGGGGGCAGCTCACCCAGTTGCTTGTGCACGCTGTCGATGGCCTGAGCGGCGCTGCTCAGGCGCAGCGCGTCACCGCTGGCGAGGTAATCCTCAACGTTGCGCGCCACTTCATTCTGAAATTGTTGCGACAGCCCCAGGTAACGCTCCATCAACAGATAGGGGCGTTCGAGGGCTTTTTGCGACCACCACAGCGTGGCGCCAAGGGCCACGCAGACGGCGACCAACAGCAGAGTGTTGAGATTGGTGAGCAACTTCAGGCGCATGACGGCTACCAACGGCAGAAATGGTAAGCGCCTGAATTTATTGCTGTTCTATTACAGGGTTATGACCGAATCAGTGGATTCCGATGAAAAAGTGGCACTTTGCTTTGACTGCCGCGCGGTCTGCACCCGATTGCGTCCGGCACCCTTGGCGCGGTACAGCGCCTCGTCGGCCTGGCTAGCCATCATCAGGCTGTCGGAGTCATCGCACATTTCCACCACGCCGGCGCTGAACGTGCACCACAGGTCCTGCGGCTGCGCAGGGTAATGAATCTCGGCAAAGCGCTGCCGAATTTCGTCGAGGACTTTGTGCGCGGCGTCGATATCGGTGTCGGGCATGACGATGGCGAATTCTTCGCCGCCGTAACGGCCAATGAAATCGGTCTTGCGCAAACGCTGTTTGAGAAACAGCGCCAGGCTCTTGATCACCCGGTCGCCCATCGGGTGGCCGTGGCTGTCGTTGACCCGTTTGAAGTGATCGATGTCGAGCATGGCAAAGCTCAGCGGCTTGTTCTCGCGGCGCGCACGGAACGAGCAATCTTCGAGCAATTGCAGAATGTGCGTGTGGTTGTACAGGCCGGTAAGACTGTCGCGGACCATCCGCGCTTTCAGATTGCGCGCCCGAGCGGCGCGATTGCGCACGGTGGTGATCAGGTGCCGCGGCTTGATCGGCTTGGTCAAGAAGTCATCGCCGCCCTCGCTCATCGCATCGAGCTGTTTGTCCAGATCGTCCTCGGCCGACAGGTAAATGATCGGCACGCTGACGTAGCGGTCGTTGTGACGAATGACTTTGGCCAGCTCGGTGCCGGTGCAGGCCGGCATATACATGTCGAGGATGATCAGGTCCGGCTGGAAGTCCGCTAGTTCGGCCATCGCCTGAATCGGTTCGATCAAGGTGCGGGTGACAATCCCTGCGCTGTTGAGCAGGCGCTCGGTGTGCAAGGCCTGGGCGCGCGAGTCGTCGATGATCAGCACTTTATAAGGCTCGTACTGGGCGACGCAGGTCAGCACTTCGATTTTTTCCAGCAGGCTCGAGGCTTCGAGCGTGCCGGTGAGGAATTCCTGGCCACCGGCGCGCACGGCGGCGAGGCGGGTCGGGGTGTCGGTTTCGTGCAGGCTGAAGAACAGCAGCGGCAGGGGTTCTTCGAGGCCGACCTGAGCTTCGGCGGCGAGTTTCAGGCCGATGCCGGGGCCACTGAAATCCACGTCCATGACAATCGCCGCGGGCAAGCGCTCGACCATCGACGAGCGAAACGCCGCCACGCTGTCCAGTGCCTGTGCGCTCAGGCCAAAGAATTCGAGCTGCTTGGCCAGGCGTTCGGCGCGGTCGTGATCCTGCAACATTACATAGATCGGCTTGCGCAGCGGCGGCAGGAAGGTCTGATCGAGTTGATCACCATGGCGCAGGCCGGTGCGCGACAGGCGCTGCATCAACCGATTGAGATCGGTAATCAGGCCGCTGCTGAGACGGCCACGGTTGGCATCCACCGCTTGCAGCGACTGGCTGATGTGGTGCGCCAGCTGGGTGTGTTCCGGCTGTTCGAAACGCTCGGCAAAACGCAGCAGACGCAGATTCGCCTCGCTCAGCTCGGCGAGATCGACGGAGGACCACTCACTGCGTTGCAGGCGCTGCCATATCTCAAGAATCTGACGTGCCTGATGAATTACCCGCTGGGCAAAGTGGTGCTTGAGACGCTCACGGCTGGGGTCTTCTGGCTCGGTCATATCCTGACTACTAGTTAGGGTGCATGCTGAGATCGACTGGTGGCTCTATGCTAGCACCTCTTTTCCCTTAGACGAGTGTCGTACGTCAATAATCTGCTGGACGACACGATTCAGTTTCTGACCGGGTGGTTTTGTTTTTGTATCCGATTTTGGCCAAGTGCCCGCATGCTGGGGTTTTGCGAGCAATCCTGCCAGCGCTGTCGACATTTCACCGGCCTTGATGGGCGGCGTCTGACAGCGCTTTCTGATTTTTCTTCTGCGCGCTTTCACCGGCCCGGTTGGCTGGTACGGTTCAGGGATTCCCCTAGTTGCCGTCCATCCGCCATGAGCCAATGTTTCACCGAACTCGGCAGTGATGCCCAGCGCCTCAATCACAACATCACGCCCATCGACGACTGCGCCTGCGGCGAAGAGTTGTTGTATGGCGAGCGGGTGCAAGTGACAGAGGTGCCAGTGCTGACCTGCACTGGTCTATGGCGTATCTATCAGCGCGAAGCCGAAAATATCGTTGCGCCAGACGGCGTTCTGATTGCCGATCCTGTGGAGCGTAATCAGGTAATTAATGCGGCCTATGCCCGATTGTGGTTGCAGGATTCTCGTTTTCAATGGGCAGGTTTAGCGGCGTTTGCCTCAAAACAGGTCGGTTGTGGATTGCTGCATGCTTCAAACACTGTCGATCTCATAGGGCAGCAGCGGGACCGCTCGAAGGGCTGGACCAGCTGCGCGCAGGCTTGATGATCAATCTGGACAGCGAAGTCCTGGCGCAGATCAAACAGGGTGAATGGTGCCTGATCAAAGCCGAAGCCGACTACGGCTACTGGCAGGGCGCCGAAGCGGTGTTCCAACAGGCCGTGCTCGAGCTGATGAACAACCCTCCCGAGCAGCCAACCCGCACCGCGCGAATCTTTCGTCTGGTCGACAGCGTGACCGGCGAGCCTTTGCCTGCGCAGGCCTACATCGCCACGATCGATGGCATACCCAGTCAGCGCCGAACTGACGCCCAAGGCATTGCACATCTGTTTACCGACGACCAAGTGCGGCAGCTTTCGCTGCGCATCTTCAACGTCTGAAATCTGCGTCTATCCTTTCGTTCGCGACGTCCTTCGCTTGTTTTGCGCCAGTGCCGCGATAGCGGGTGCTAGGCCTTGGCACGTTGTTGTATGGTTGTGGTCGAACCGTTGAACCCAAGTGATTGAAAGGATATCGCCATGCTGGACTGGAAAAACCGCGCGGGCAGCGCGCCTGAACGTGCCGCCGAGCCCAAGTCGGCCACTCGCAGCTATGTCGGCGGGCTGCTGTTCAGCCGGGCGCTGGCCACAGTGGTCGGTCTGTATTTGCTGGTCACCATCGCGCTGGGCTGGTACTGGAGCCAGGAACCGGAGCTGTTTCCGGTGGCGCAGAACGCCCAGGTCGCTGCCGAGAAAGAAGGCAAGCAAATGGTGGTCGGCTACACCACGGTCGAAACCCTGAAGACCGTTGCCGGCACCTTGCTCAACAAGCCGGGCGGTTACATTTCCAACGATCGTTTCCCGCCGGGCCTGTGGATGGACAACACGCCGAGCTGGGAATACGGCGTGCTGGTGCAGGTGCGTGACCTGACCCGCGCCCTGCGCAAAGACTTCGCTCGTTCGCAATCGCAGTCCGCCGAAGACGCCGATCTGGCCAAGGCCGAACCGCGCTTCAACTTCGACAACAAGAGCTGGGTGCTGCCATCCAGCGAGTCGGAATACCAGGAAGGCATCAACTCCCTGAGCCGCTATCAGTCGCGCTTGTCGGATCCGAACCAGAAAAACGCGCTGTTCTACGCGCGCGCCGACAACCTCAACAACTGGCTGGGCGATGTTGGCACCCGTCTTGGTTCGCTGTCGCAACGCCTGTCGGCCAGTGTCGGTCGGGTCAAGCTCAATACTGCGCTGAAGACCGAAGTTCCGGCGGTCGGCGAAGTGCCGCAGGTTGACGAAGAAGTCGTGGAAACCCCGTGGATGCAGATCGACAACGTGTTCTACGAAGCGCGCGGTCAGGCCTGGGCGCTGTCGCATCTGCTGCGCGCCATCGAAGTCGACTTCGCCGATGTGCTGGCGAAGAAGAACGCCACCGTCAGCGTGCGCCAGATCATCCGTGAACTGGAGGCTTCGCAAGAGCCGGTGTGGAGCCCGATGATCCTCAACGGCAGCGGTTTCGGCGTGTTGGCCAACCACTCGCTGGTCATGGCCAACTACATTTCCCGGGCCAACGCTGCGGTGATCGACTTGCGTCAACTGCTCAATCAGGGCTGATACGTGAGCCAGAGCACAAGAGAGGCGGCCCATCGCGCCGCCTCGGACGCCGAACAGATCGCCTGGGTCGACGAGCAGGACAACCTGCTCGGCGCGCTGGTGCGCTCCGATTTGCGCGAGCGCGGGCTGATTGGCCGTGGCACCTACATCATGCTGTTCAATTCCGCCGGTGAGCTGTGCGTGCACCGGCGCACGTTGAGCAAGGCGATTTATCCCGGTTACTGGGATGTTGCCGCAGGCGGCATGGTCCAGGCTGACGAAAGCTACGCCGAGTCGGCGGCGCGCGAGCTTGCGGAAGAGTTGGGCGTCAGCGGCGTCGAACTCACCGCTCACGATCACTTCTACTTCGAAGACACCGGCAACCGCCTGTGGTGTTCGGCGTTTTCCGCCGTGTGGGACGGGCCGCTGAAACTGCAGCCGGAAGAGGTCCTCGAAGCGCGATTCATCCCCGTCGAACAGGTCATGCGCGAAATCAGCGAAAAGCCTTATTGCCCGGACTCTCTGGCCGCGCTGAAGCGCTATCTCAAGGCGCAGCAAAGCGACGTCGCAAAGAACACATGAATTGGCGCCGATTGGCACTTAGCAATCGCGATTTTTGCCGTTACACTGCGCGACCTTTTCAAACTGCACCGGATAGCTTGAGGTTGGCCTGCAGATTTTGTAGGAGCTGACGAATGCAACGAGGCTGCGATCTCTTGATCCTGATCTTTTAAAAAACAAGATCAAAAGATCGCAGCCTTGTTGCACTCGTCAGCTCCTACAGATTCAGTCCAGCGTTCAAAGTTTTCCGATGCAGTAGCGCTGCCCCTGCCTGAGTGGGGCTTCGCGGTCGCTGACCTTGCCCAAGGTTGCGATCAGTCTTTGTCCTCCCGAGAGGATTGCCGGTGGCCAAGAAAGCCGCATCCTTCGCCGCCCTGGGCGGCCTGGTATTTTCCACCGACGCAGGTCGTCATTGCCCGGAATGCAGCAAACCGGTAGACGCCTGTATCTGCAAACAAACCGTGATCCCGGCCGGTGACGGCATTGCCCGCGTGCGTCGCGAAAGCAAAGGGCGTGGCGGCAAGACGGTGACCACCATCACCGGCGTGCCGCTGGCCGAAGACGCGCTCAAGGAGCTGGCGACGACGTTGAAGAAACGTTGTGGCACCGGCGGGGCGTTGAAGGACGGCATCATCGAAATCCAGGGCGATCACGTCGAGCTACTCTTGGCAGAGCTGATCAAGCACGGTTTCAAAGCGAAGAAGTCCGGCGGCTAGCAGCCTCTGTGAAACCCTCCGGCGGCTTGATCCAGCTTCGAGTGTTCTCGGATCCGGCGTCGTCGCCATGGTTTTCACAGAGCCTGTTCATGACCGGTTTCTAAACTCCACGCAGTCAGCGCGGTCTACCGCCGCACTGACGAACCGTCATTTTCATTCTTTAGACTGCGCCGGCCTGCACTTCAGGCGACGCACTCTGACTTCTTTATAGGGGACTTCGATGTCCGTACGACGCACACGTAAAGACGATGGCAGCCAATGGACAGTTGCGGACAGCCGCAGCGTTTACGGGATTCGCCATTGGGGGGCCGGGTATTTCGCGATCAATGAAGCCGGTCGCGTCGAAGTACGTCCGAACGGCCCGAGCAGCTCGCCCATCGACCTGTTCGAACAAGTCGACCAACTGCGCAAGAGCGGTTTGTCCTTGCCGCTGCTGGTGCGGTTCCCTGACATCCTGCAAGACCGTGTCCGTCAGTTGACCGGCGCTTTCGATTCGAACATCGAGCGCCTGGAATACCAGAGCAAGTACACCGCGCTGTACCCGATCAAGGTCAACCAGCAGGAAGCGGTGATCGAGAACATCATCGCCACCCAGAACGTCTCCATCGGTCTGGAAGCCGGCTCCAAGCCTGAGCTGCTGGCGGTGCTGGCGCTGGCGCCGAAGGGCGGCACCATCGTCTGCAACGGTTACAAGGACCGCGAGTTCATCCGCCTGGCGCTGATGGGGCAGAAGCTCGGCCACAACGTGTTCATCGTCATCGAGAAAGAATCCGAAGTCGGCCTGGTGATCGAAGAAGCCGCCTCGCTGAAGGTCAAGCCGCAGGTGGGTCTGCGCGTGCGCCTGTCGTCGCTGGCCTCGTCGAAATGGGCGGACACCGGTGGCGAGAAATCCAAATTCGGTCTGTCGGCGGCGCAACTGCTGTCGGTGGTCGAGCGCTTCCGTGGCGCCGGTCTGGATCAGGGTATCCGCCTGCTGCACTTCCACATGGGTTCGCAGATCGCCAACCTGGCTGACTACCAGCACGGCTTCAAGGAAGCGATCCGTTACTACGGCGAATTGCGCAACCTCGGTCTGCCGGTCGATCACATCGACGTCGGCGGCGGCCTCGGTGTCGACTACGACGGCACCCACTCGCGCAACGCCAGTTCGATCAACTACGACATGGACGATTACGCCGGTGTCGTGGTCGGCATGCTCAAGGAATTCTGCGACGCGCAGAGCCTGCCGCATCCGCACATCTTCTCCGAAAGCGGCCGTTCGCTGACCGCGCACCACGCAATGCTGGTGGTGCAGGTCACCGACGTCGAGAAACACAACGACGAAATTCCGCTGATCGAGAACAAGGAAAGCCTGCCGGAAACCGTGCAGTGGCTGGTCGATCTGCTCGGCCCGACCGACATCGAAATGGTCACCGAAACCTACTGGCGCGCCACCCACTACATGAGCGACGTCGCCGCGCAGTACGCCGACGGCAAGCTGACCCTGGCGGAAAAAGCCCTCGCCGAGCAGTGCTACTTCGCCGTGTGCCGGCGCCTGCACAACTCGCTGAAAGCGCGTCAGCGTTCGCACCGCCAGGTGCTCGACGAACTCAACGACAAGCTGGCCGACAAGTACATCTGCAACTTCTCGGTATTCCAGAGCCTGCCGGACACCTGGGCGATCGATCAGGTGTTGCCGATCATCCCGCTGCATCGCCTCGACGAAGAGCCGCTGCGCCGCGCGGTGCTGCAGGATCTGACCTGCGACTCCGACGGCAAGATCAACCAGTACGTCGACGAGCAGAGCATCGAAACCAGCCTGCCGGTGCACGCGTTGAATGAAGGCGAAGATTACCTGCTGGGCGTGTTCCTGGTCGGCGCCTACCAGGAAATCCTCGGCGACATGCACAACCTGTTCGGTGACACCGACTCGGTGAACATCTACCAGAACGCCGATGGCAGCGTGTACCACGCCGGTATCGAGACCCACGACACCATCGAAGACATGCTGCGTTACGTGCATTTGTCGCCGGAAGAACTGATGACCCACTACCGCGACAAGTGCGCCAGTGCGCGCATCAGCGCCAGCGAGCGCACGCAGTTCCTCGATGCCTTGCGTCTGGGCCTGACCCGCTCTTCCTATCTGTCTTCCTGAGACTCGATAGCGCTCCGGCCGGGTTGTCTGATTTTTCTCCGCAAGCTGTGGAAAAATCGGACAACCCGGTGGGACATCTCCGGAATTTTTCACGAAAACCTGTGCTGTCACGGTCAGCAAACTCCTCTGGTCTGCTTTTCGCGTAGGTCATTTCCTAAGTTGTACTTCGCCTCTCTACTCGGCCATGCCTCTCGGCGAGAATCCCCGGCCGCCCCTCCTGTAGAGATCCGCCCATGTTCGATCCAGTCAACGAGCCGTCGTTTCGTCTCGATGTAGCGGGCCTGTCCGACCCCTTCGAAGTTCTCGCCTTTACCGGAAGGGAAGCGCTCAGCGAACCCTTCGCCTTCGAGATCGATGTGGTGATCGACGATCCGCATCTGGATCTCGCCGGCCTGCTGCATCGTTCCGCGTTCCTGTGTTTCGGCCCGCCCGGCCAGGGTGTGCACGGGCAATTGCACAGTCTCGTCCAGCATGAGCACGGTCATTGCCTGCGTTTGTGCCGAGTCCGTCTCGGGCCCAGGCTCGACTGCCTCGACCTGCGTTTGAGCCAGCGCATCTTCAGCGGCCGCTCCGTGCCGCAGATCATCGAACAGGTGCTGCGCGAACATGGCATCGTCGGCCCGCAACGACGTTTCGACCTGCACAGCGACTACCCGGCCCGTACCTTCTGCACGCAGTACCGCGAATCCGATCTGCAATTGCTCCAGCGCCTCTGCGCACAGGCGCGCATTCACTATTACTTCGAGCATCACCGTGACCGGCATTGCCTGGTATTCGGCGACGATCCGACGCGCTTACCGCAGGCAGACGTCGCGCAATATCAGGGCGAGCATGAGCATCGTTGCGTCGCCCCAGCCATACGCCAATGGCAACTGCACGAGGATTCACAGGCCAGCCAGCACCGACCGGATGCCGAAGGTCACAGTGATCTGCCCGCTCTGCGCAGTGGCCAGTGGTTGCCGCTGGACGACCATCCCTTCATCGAATGCAACCGCCCCTGGTTACTGACCCGCATCGAACACCGTGGCGATCAATCTCTCGAACCGCCCTATGGCAATCGCCTGTTCGCGGTCGCACGGTTGCCAATCTGTGCGCCTGCCGCAACGCAACCCAAGCAACGCATGCACAGCCTGCAGCGTGCCTGGGTGGTTTCGGTCGACGAAGCGCAACCTGATCGCTCACGCCCGGTGGCGGTGCAATTCGACTGGCTCTATCAGGGCGAGGGCGCAGCGCCGAGTCATTGCTGGCTGCCGCTCGCGCCGACCTTGAGCGATTTGCCTTCGGCGGCGCTGGCCGATGGCGTGGAGGTGGTGGTGAGTTTTCTTGAAGGCGATCCCGATCAGCCGATGGTCAGTGGCGTTCTCCAGCCCTCGTTGGCGCCAGAGGATGCGGTCGAGGACGTTGCGCCGTCAGCGTTGCCGGAGCGGCTGGTGAGTGACGGGTTAAAGCAACTGTTGCAATCTGGCGAGCCGTTGCTGTTGCTGTGCATGATGCCGGGAGGTGGCAGCTTCAACCACTGCGCCGAGTCCGTATGCAGTTGCCGGCTGTTGACCGCGCTCGATCAGAGCAGCGCAAGATGAGCTGCGCGGCGCTTGAGCCTATGGCGCAATGGTTGTTGCTCGACACCCCGGACGCGTCACGTGCCTTGCTGACCTTGCGTCAGGGGTTTGCCGATGTGCAACGTCACCAGTTGTTCGACGGCACCGAATTTCAACCGGTCAGTGAGCACGGACCGGTCCTCGTTGATTTGCGTGAAAGTCCGGCATTGACCGCCTTGTGCCTGCGCGACCCGGACACCTGGCGCGGACTGTTGCTGAACTGCGAAATACCGGCGCAGCAGCTGATCAGCCACTTGCAGCGCATGCTCACCGTCTCGTTCGGATTGAATCATCGAGCCTTGCTCAGCTATTACAACCGTCAGACCGCCAGCTACTTCTTCGATGCCTGTGACGCCGCGCAACTGAGCCGCTGGCTCGGGCCGATCCGCCAATTGCGTTGGTTTGGTGGTACCTGGGCCGACCGCGCCATCGGCAGTCAGGGCTGGCAACAATTGCGCAATCCCGGCTTGCTCGTCGAACCGCTGGGCATCGAAGAAAGCCTGACCCGGCGCCAGCGCGAACGCCTGCAAACCTGCCTGCTGGAGCAACACATCTGGCGCTGGTGCCAGTCCCTGAGCGCCGATTACCAGACTATCTCTGTGCATGTGCAACAAGGCCTGGCGCTGGGTTTCAGCGATCGCGCAGTGCTCGATGGCTGGCTCTGGTTGCGGCTGCTGCATCCACGCGCCGTGCTGGTTGCGCCGCCGGCCGGTCTGACCCAGCAGGAACGGCTCGATCATCTGCGTCGGCAGTGGGGCGCGGCGGACTGACTTTTCTGATCAATGAGCCTTGCCGCTGAACCAGCCATCGCTGCGTTTCAGCCACAGGGCTTGCGCGCCAAGGGTGACGCTGCGCAAGACCATAAACAGCAGAAAAGATATCCACAGGCCGTGATTACCCAAGGCCTGCAAGAACCAGGCGAATGGCAGCAACAGCAGCACCGTCAGCAGCATGCCGTTGCGCATTTCCCGCGCGCGGGTGGCGCCGATGAACAAACCGTCGAGCAGGTAGCTCCAGACCGCAATCAACGGCAGCACGGCTAGGTAGGGCAGATAGACGAACGCCGTGTCGCGCACGCTCTGGATATCGGTCTGCATCTCGATGAACAGGTGCCCCGCGAGCAGAAACAGCACGGCGAACCCGAGGCTGGCGATCAGCGACCAGCCGCCCGCCACCACCAGCGATCGACGCAAGGCCAGGCGATCCCGCGCGCCGATGGCATGCCCGCACAACGCTTCAACGGCGTGTGCCAGGCCATCGAGGGCATGGGCCGTCAGCAGCAGGCCGTTGAGCAGCAGCGCATTCGCTGCAACGGTCGCATCGCCGAGCCGCGCGCCTTGCACGGTGATCAGGAAAAACACCGATTGCAGGGCGAGGCTGCGGATGAAGATGTCACGGTTGACCGCCAGCAGCGGGCGCCAGCTCTGCCAGATTTTCAGCGCCGACCAGATGATCTGCCCCGGATAGGCGCGTAACGCCGTGCGCGTCAGCCACAGGCCGAGCAGGGCGCCGCTCCATTCGGCGATTACCGAAGCGCGTGCCGAGCCGACCACGCCCCAGTCCAGGCCGATGACAAACCACAGATTGAGCACAATGTTGATCAGGTTGGTGCTCAGCAGAATCGCCAGCGGCGCTCGGGCGTTCTGCGTGCCGAGGAACCAGCCGACCAGCGCATACGTCGCCAGCGCTGCGGGTAGCCCGAACAGGCGCGTGTGGAAAAACTCCCGGGTCAGTTGTTCCAGTTCCGCCGACGGCTGCATGAAGTGCAGCGCAACGCCGCTGAGCGGCACACCGAGACAGCCGAGCACGACGGCCAGCCCCATCGCCAGCAGCAGGCCCTGCAAGAGAATCTGCCGCAACGCCGCGCCATCGCTGCGCCCGGCAGCCTGGGCGGCAAAACCGGTGGTGCCCATGCGCAGAAAACCCATCGCCCAGGCGAGAAAGGTGTACAGACTGGCGCCGACCGCCACCGCGCCGAGTTGATGGGCATGCGGCAGGTGACCGATGACAGTGCTGTCGACCAGCGCCACCAGCGGCAGGGAAATATTGGAAAGAATCATCGGCGCGGCGAGCGCCCAGACCTTGCGGTGAGTCGGGCGGTCGCGCCAGTCGGTAATCAGAGAGGACATGCAGGCTCCTTGGGGGAGCGGGGATTGTAGCGAGTCATGCCGTTCAATGTGGGAGCGAGCCTGCTCGCGAAGACTGACCGACTTCGGCTGTGCCGGCCATTCGCGAGCAGGCTCGCTCCCACAGGGTGGCGGTGGTGTTAATGGATGATCCAGCTCAACAACCACAACCCCAGCAGCAACCAGATGATCCCGGCAATGATCGACGCGTTCATGAACGCCCGGATCGCCGACCACAGCAGCATCAGGCCAACAATCAGGGCGATGATGCTGATGATCGAAGTGTCCATCCCCAGCGTCTGCGCCAGGCCGTCGACAAAGTTGCTGCCGGCATTGCTGAGCATGTTGAACAGGCCGCTGAGGCCATCGACGATAAAGCGGATGACCGAACCGAGTGCCTGGCCGAGCCATTCGAAAAAGCTTTCTACACGCATGTGTGCATCCCTGATGAAAGAGCTGAGCCTTGGGCCACACCGAGGGCGGCCGAGTTCCCTGCATGATAGAAGGTTTGCCCGGATCCTGTGTGGGAGCGAGCCTGCTCGCGAAGGGGGCGTGTCAGGCAAATCCGGTCTGGATGATCCACCGCCTTCGCGAGCAGGCTCGCTCCCACAATAGATCATCTGCGCTGCTTGCCTTCAGCCCGCATCCCCCCGAAGCTATGCGTCTTCAGGAGAGCCCGATGAACCTTGTAGAACTGACCGAACGCCTGCACGCCATTCGTGACCGCAATGACTGGCGGCAATTTCACAGCCCGAAAAACCTCGCCATGGCCGCCAGCGTGGAAATGGCCGAGCTGGTGGAAATCTTCCAGTGGCTGACGGAAGACCAGTCGCGCCAGTTGCCGGCGGACAAACTCGCGCATGCCGGGCAGGAAGTCGGCGATATCGTCCTGTATCTGTTGCTGCTGTGCAGCGAGTTGGGTCTGGACATGAATGAAGTGGTGCGCGCCAAGCTCGCCGACAGCGAACGGCGGTTCAGCTGATGAGCGACCGTCATTTCGATCAGTTGGCCACGCGCTTCGCCGAAAAAATCTACGGCGGCGCCAAAGGCGCGATTCGCCTCGCGGTATTGCAGGCCGATCTGACCGAGGCCTTGCCAGATCGGCCGCTACGCGTGCTGGATATCGGCGGGGGCCTGGGGCATATGTCGCTGTGGCTGGCCGAGCGCGGCCATGACGTCACCTTTACCGAGCCGGCCGAACCGATGCTCGAGGGTGCGCGCCAGCGTTTTGCCGAGGCCGGACACACCGCGACATTCATACAGGCGCCGTGGCAGGAACTGCTCGGCCAGCTTACCGAGCCCTACGATCTGGTGATCTGCCACGCGGTGCTGGAATGGCTCGCCGAGCCCCACGCGATCCTGCCGGTGCTGCATCAACTGACCAAGCCCGGCGGCTGGCTGTCACTGGCGTTCTACAACCGTGATGCGCTGATTTATCGCAATCTGCTCAAGGGCCACTTCAAGAAAATGCGCAAGAACGTCATGGCCGGCGAGAAGCAGAGCCTGACCCCGCAACAACCCCTCGACCCACGGGAATTGGCAACGCAACTCGCCGGAATGTGGCAGGTCGAAAGTCAGAGCGGCGTACGGGTATTTCACGATTACATGCCGGTGGAATTCCAGGCCCGCGCCGAACTGGCGGACTTGCTGGAAATGGAACTCGCGCACCGTCGTCACCCAGGCTTCGCCGGGCTTGGGCGTTACTTGCACTGGATCTGCCGGCCGATCTGAGCGGAGCGCGACATGAAAGCTCGATGCGGGTTATTGCTGATAAGTCTGGGGTTGGCCGCTTGCCAGGGCAGCAACCCCTACGTGGCCCAGTCACGGCCCTTGCCGCCGGCACCGCCGCAAGCAGCCACTACCTTCGACCGTAGCGCCTACCCGGCGCCGCCGCGTGATTACGGGCGCTACCGCAATTGGGCCTGGCGCGACGGCCAATTACCACCGGGGACGGCGTGGGCCGATTCGGCGCAAGTGGCCGAGGCGGTCAGCAACGCCCTCGACCAACGCGGCTTGCGGCCGATGCGCGACAACCGCCCGGCTGACCTGCTGGTCAGCGCCGACCTGCGTCTGGAAACCCGTCTGCGCCAGGTCCGCGACGACTACGGCTACTACGGCGGATACGGCGGCTATGATCGTTATGGTCGCGGTTACGGCATGTACAACAGCGTGCCGGTCATGCGCACTTATCAGGAGCAGGTCGTGGTGGTGCGGGTCGATCTGTTCGATGCCGGCAACGGCCAGCCGGTGTGGAGCGCCAGCGCCGAAACCGGCACCCAGGGCAATCAGATCGAACGCGCCGATGCGATCCGCGAGGCTGTGGAAAAAGCCATGGCGGCGTATCCTCCCAGCTGACGACGTGTCAGCAGGTTCATGTCTTCACCCGGAGAAAAATCATGTTCCGCCGTCTCGCTCTACTCGCTGTTGCCGCGCTGCTCAGTGCCTGCGCCGCCAATCAGGTCAATCACGATTTCGACGCCAGCCGCGACTTTGCCGCTTATCGCAGCTGGAGCTGGAAAGACCCGGCCCTGCAATATCGCCCCGATGATCCGCGCATCAAAAGCGACCTGACCGAACAGCGCATCCGCCAGGCGGTGGCCGATCAACTCGATCAGCGCGGTTTGCGCCCGGCTGCCGGCGGCGGCAAGGGCGATCTGAGCGTGCAGACCTACCTGATCGTCGAGGACCGGCAGCAGCAGGTGACGACCAATTACGGCGGCGGTTGGGGCGGCCCGTGGAACGGCTACTGGGGCGCACCGATGTACAACGAAACGCGCAACATCACCTACAAGGTCGCGACCATTCAGATCGACCTGCTCGACGGCAAGGACGGCAAACTGGTCTGGCGTGGCAGCGATGAGCAAATGCTCAGCAACCGACCCAATCCGGCCGATCGCAGCAATGCCATTCGCGAAACCGTCGCACGGATTCTGGCGAACTATCCACCGCGTTGAACCGCTCTGAACCGTCCCTGTGGGAGCGAGCCTGCTCGCGAAGGCGGTGTGTCATAGAGCATTGAATCCTCTGGCACGACGCTTTCGCGAGCAGGCTCGCTCCCACAGTGGCGGTGGTGACAGGAATGGCGCGACGCCAGCACTCTCGACCGACCGCGTCTACACTCTTTTTCATTAACGGAGGTAGCGCTCGGCACTGCGCCGGCAAAGGAGTGCGCCATGTCGCCAGGATCGCAAGGCAACGGCCCGGCCCGGCAACGCGGGGCGATCGGCTTGATGGCGGCTGCCACCCTGAGTCTGGCGCTGGTGATGATGTTGCTGGTGGTCGACAGCGGTCGCCTGTACATGGAACAGCGCAAATTGCAGCGGGTCGTCGATACCGCCGCCCTCGAAGCGGTCAGTCGCGGCGGTAATTGCCTGCCCGGGCTGAGCGCCGCCAGTTATGCCGGGCAAAGTGCGCTGCGCAATGGCTACGTGGTGGATGCCGCCAATACGCTCGCGACCACCTGCGGCACACTGGCCACCGCTGCCAGCGGTATGCGCAGTTTCACTGTCGATGCCACGCAATCAAGCGCAGTCAAAGTCGCTGCCAGTCGTACGGTCACCAGCAGTTTTGCTGGCGGTGTGCAGGCGCTGTTCAGCGCCACGCCGGTCAGCCTCAACACCACACTCAATGCTTCGGCAGTTGCCGCGAAACCGCAGCCGACCGTCGCCCAACTGAATATTCGCAGTACCCTCGCCAGCATCGACACGGCACAGTCGAACATCCTCAATCCGCTGTTTTCCGGGTTGCTCGGCGGCAACGTCAACCTCACGGCGGTGGGCTGGGACGGCTTGCTGCACACCGATATCAACCTGCTCAAATACCTCGATCAACTGGCGATCGACCTCAACGTCGGCGCCGGCAATTACACGCAGTTGCTCAATACCCAAGCGACGGTGACGCAGTTGATCCAGGCCGCCGCGACAGTGGTGCAACTCAACGGTGCGACCGCGCAAGTGGTCACCGCGCTGGGCCAGTTGCAGGCCGCCGCCATCAATGCGGCGCCGGTCAGACTCGGCGAGATCCTGCAGCTGCAAACCGGCACCACGGCGGCGGGGCTGGATGCCAATCTGCAATTGCTGCAACTGGTGCAAGGCGTGGTGCAACTGGCCAACAGCAAAAGCGCGGTGGCGGCGACCTTGCCGGTCAACGTGCTGGGGCTGGCCGGTGTCACGGTGCGGGTCAAGGTGATCGAGCCGCCACAGTTCTCGGCGATCGGCGACCCGGCGCGGGCCAAGGCCGATCCTTTGGGACCGGACCGGATATATGTGCGCACTGCGCAGATTCGCACGATGTTATCCGTCAACCTGCCAGTGTTGTCGGGAGTGACAGGGCTAACGAACGCGGTGCTGGGATTGGTCGGTACGCTGACGCCGACGCTCAATGCGCTGTTGAGCCTGAATCTGGTGGACACGCTCAATTCAGTGTTCTGCCTGCTGGGTGCCGGCTGCCAACAGCTCGATCCGAAGCTGCTGCCCTCACCGCAGATCGACATCGCGCTGGATGCCGGCGGGGCGAAAAGCTATGTCACCGATTACCGCTGCCCGACCGGCGACAGCGGCAGCAAAAGCCTGACCGCTACCACCACAACCTCGCTGGCTGATCTCAAGCTCGGCAAGATCGATCCTGTCGCAGCGTTCTCTTCAGTCGCCGAACCAACGGTGGCGCCGCTGCCGCTGGTCGATCTCGGCATCATCACTTGCCACAGGATTCTCGGCATCGGCAGTTGCGATGCCGCCTCCCACGTGCAATACGGCGCGGGCGGCATCGCCATCAAACTCGACACCAGCGTCGCGCAGACCACGCAGAACCTGCTGTTCTCCAGCACCACACCCTTCGCCACCCCGGCCAATCTGAAACTGCCGCCGAGCCTGCTGCCTGCCGCGCCGACCAGCAACATCGTCGGCAGCCTGGCGAACACCCTGTCGGGCATCAACCTGATCGTCTACAAACCCGTGGGCAGCAATCCGCTGGGCGCCATCGTCACCGGTGTGGCTTCGTTGATCAGCGACGTCAGCAACCGCTTGTTGCCGGTGGTCACCGGGTTGATCAGCCCATTGCTCGATCCGCTGTTGAACAATCTGCTCAAAGGCTTGGGCATCAATCTGATGAACACCGAGGTGGGCGCCAATATGACCTGCGGGCAGACCGGCAAGGCCTATCTGGTCATCTGATCGTCGCTGGCGATCGGCAATTCGATGCAGAACCGCGCGCCCTCCGTGGAGTTGCGCACGCTCAACTGGCCGCCCATGTTGGCGATGATGCCGTAGCTCACTGACAAGCCCAGACCGGTGCCGACGCCAATCGGTTTGGTGGTGAAGAACGGCTCGAAGATCCGCTCGAGCAAACGCGGATCGATACCGCCGCCATTGTCTTCGACCCACAGCCGCACGCTTTCCTCGTCGCGCTCGGCGTAGATCGAAATCCACGGCTTGAACGTTGAGTCGCCCTCGCGTTTGCCGAGCAGGGCGTCGCGGGCGTTGACCATCAGATTGATCAGCACCTGCTCCAACTGATCGACGTAGCCGCGCACCTGCGCCTCGAAACCGGTCTCACTGATGCGCAGATCGACACCTTTGCCGCGCATGCCTTCGGCCAGTAGCGACAGGGTGCCTTCGATGGCCTGGGCCGGGTTGAACAACTGTTGTTCGATTTCCGAGCGCCGGCCGAATACACGCATGTGGTCGACCACCTTCGCTGCGCGTTGAACCTGAGCGTCGATGCGGTTGAGTTTGTCGGTCAGATAATCGACCTGCACATCACCGTTGCCGAGGCGCTTGAGCACGTTGACGATGGCCATGCGCATGACGTTCAGCGGTTGATTGATCTCGTGGGCAAGGCCGGTAGCCATTTCGCCGAGGGTGGCCATTTTCGCGCTTTGGGTGAGTTGCTGTTGCGAGCGGCGCACCTCGGTGTTGTCGCGGCCCACCGCTTGCACTTCGATCAACTGTCCCTGCTCATCGAACACGCCGCGATCCGACCAGACCCACCAGGCGTGTTCGCGTCCGGGCAATTGCAGGCTGATTTCCGCTGTACTCACTGGCTGTTCCGGGGTCAGTTGGCTCAGGCGCTGCACAAAAGCGCCGCGCTGTTCTTCGGACATCCAGCCACCCAGATCAACCCCGGGCAGTTGTTCCGGGGTGCATTCCAGATAAGTCGCCAACGGTCGGTTGCCAAAGATTAGCGTCAGGTCCGGGCGATAACGGCAGATCATCGCCGGCGAGTCCTCGACCAGAATCCGATAGCGCTCTTCGCTTTGCCGCACCTGCTCGGCGGCAAGCGTCGCGTCGGTGACGTCCAGCCACAGGCCCACCGCCTCGACCGGCAACCCGAGATCATTGCGCAGCAGTTTTGCCTCATCGAGCAGCCAGTGATAGTCGCCACGGCTGTCGCGCAGGCGATAACGCGCACGCACCGAGCCTTCGCGCAGCAGCTGGCGGTTGCGCTGGAAATACAGTTCACGGTCGTCGGGATGCACGCGCTCGACCAGTGTTGCTGCATCGCAATCTTCCAGCGTCCAGCCCAGCAAGGGTTGCAGGCTGGCGCTGAAAAACGCCGGGATCAGCGCGCCTTCTGCATAGCGCTGCACGTAGATCACCGCCGGTGAACTGGCAATCAGATTATCCAGCCGCGCATGGGCGGCGGCGGCACGCTGTTGTTGATTCTGGATGTCGCTGATGTCGAGCATGAACCCGACCAGACGCCGATGCTCACCGGTGCCGCTGACCTGGCCCTGAATCCGATACCACGTCGCCGCTGCGCCGACCTCCGCGCGGTGCAGACGCACGCTCAGGGTCAGCGCTTCTCCTTGAAGTTGCAGGGCGCGCAGGCGGCTGCGCAACTCGTCGCGGTCGGCGGGATGAAACAGCGACAGCCAGTCTTCTACCGGCAGCAGGCGATCGCTGAGATTCAGTGCCGAGGCCAGCGTCGGCGCCAGTGCAATCTGCTCTTCGGCAGTGATTTCCCACCAGCCGGTGCCGAGCAGGTTTTGCAGCGAGTCCAGGCGCTCCATCGATTGCACATGACGCTGCTCGCGCAAGCGGCTGAGCAGCGGCCCGGCCAGCGCGCCGGCCAGGGTCAGCCAGTCACGATCGGTCAGCCATGGCGCCACGTTGTCGACCGTATAAAACCCACAGAGCAGCCACGCGACCACGCCTTGATCATTGCTGTAGGGCACAGCGAACCCGTTGGCGTTGCCGAAGGTGGCCTGCAATCGCGAGTGTTCATAGCGGCCCTGCGGGCCGGCGAGGCGTTGCGGCGCGCTGCCGTTGAGGCTGTCCAGCGGCGTGCCCAGCGGCTGGCCGTCCTCCCACAATTGTGGAGCGTCATGGCCACGAAACTGTTGATGAATCTGCCAGCCCTGGGCCTGTTCATCCAGCAACGCCACGGCGAGGCAGGGGATATGCCAGCGCTGGGCGATGGCCTGCAATTGTTCGCCAAGCACCGTCGGCAGACGCGTCAGGCTGCACGTGCGCAGACGATCGCTGACCTGCGCGGCGAGGGTCTGGCAGGCGTCGCGATCGCGCGCTTGCTGACGTTCGAGCAACAGGTCGGCGATGTCGAGCATCTGCAATCGCCAGCCATCCTCCAGCGGCTGCACCCAGCCGCGCAGGTGCAGCGGCTGACCATTGAGTCCAGAAAAGTCGAGATCAAGGAGTTGCCCCTGCCAGTCCCTCGGCTGACCTTCGATGATCAGCAGACTGTGCGACAGCAGATAGGCGCGGAGCGGCAGCGGCTGACCCTGGGGTTTGTGCTGGGCAAGCAAATGCCGCAGCGGGCCGGCGATCTGCAACACATCGCCGTTGCCATCCAGATAAAAATGCAGGCCGATCGGCGGCGCGCCGAGGTGGTCCGGCAAGTCGTGGGCTGCGACGGGGGCGCGCTTGAGCAAGCGCCCTAAAAGCTTATCGCCGGCGGTCAAAATTGCAGGCTCGAGCGCGCGGTCAGGTGCGTGGGCAGATTGGGCACCGTGCCAATGCCCGGGAGCACCAGAAACGGCATGATCTGATTGAGCTTGCTTACCGGGTAATTGACGCTGACGGTGAGGGTTCCGGTACCCGCGTCGTACGCTGAGCTGGTGTCCGTTCCGACGACCAGATTGAGTGCCGAGGGCAGCCATTGCAGTTGCTGGGTCAGCGCGGCATTGGCGGTGTTGACCACCACCGTCGAATAGTTCGGCGTGGTCGGGTCGACCGCAACGCTGCGGCGCACCGCTTCGGCAGTGGCCTGGTTGAACGATTGCATCATCACGAAGGGCAGACCGTAGCTGACCAGTGCGTAGAACACCGCGAAAAAGATGATGAACACCAAGGCGAACTCGATCGCCACCGCACCTTTTTGCGACCTGCGAAAGCCGTTTTTCATGCGTGCGTCTACCCTGACAGTCACTGCGTAGTATCAGCATAGAATCATTCAGGCAAAACGGACGGCTTTTGCAGATGCAGATTTCCCTTGTTCTGATCTGGCTGGCGATCTGCGCCGCGCAAGATGCCCGCCAGCGGCGAATTTCCAACCTGTTGACCTTGGGCGTGGGCGCGCTGGCGCTGGTCTGGTTGCTGGCGACCGGCAGCACCTGGCTGGGCGCCGATGCGGGGCAGGGCGGCTGGGCTTGTCTGATCGCTTTGCTACTGACGCTGCCGGGTTATTTCCTCGGTCGCATGGGCGCTGGTGATGTGAAATTAATGACAGCCCTGGGTCTTGCGACGAACGGCGTGTTTGTTCTTGGTGCGTTTATCGGCGCGGGTGTGGCCAGCGTACTTTGGCTGCTGCTCGCGCCAAAAGTCTGGCCCCATATGGGTCAATGGCTTAGAGAGCTTTTACGCCATATCGCCCCGGACAAGTCAAAAAAGCTGCCATTTGCGCCGTTCGTGTGGGTAGGTGTAGTGCTTTCGCTGTACTGGATCACCTGATCGCGGGGTGCCACTAGTCCTATGTACATAGTAGGAAAGTGGGTCTACTTTCAACGCAGGTGAATACGCCACCAAAGTGCAGGAATCGTCAGCGTTGGCCCGAGCAATGGAGTGGTTCGTGAACAAGCCTAATTCGGTAAAAATCCTCGTGGTCGATGATCAGCCGCTGATCGTCGAAGAACTCTGTGAGTTTCTTGAGAGCAGTGGCTACCGTTGCGTGCCGTGCGACTCCAGTCTTGAAGCCATCGAGCTGTTCAGGGCGGACCCGAACATCGGTCTGGTGCTGAGCGATTTGCACATGCCGGATATGGATGGCATCGAGTTGATCCAGGCGTTGCAGCGGCTGGCCGGCAAGCAGCGGGTGTTCGAAGCGATCATGCTCACCGGGCGCGCTGACAAGCAGGATGTGATCAAGGCGTTGCGTGCGGGGATTGCCGATTACTATCAGAAGCCGATTGATCTGGCAGAGTTGCTCGAAGGCGTGCAGCGCCAGGAGCTGGCCTTGCAGGAACGGCAGAAGAATCTGCATCTGGGGCATCTGAATCAGAAGTTGCAGTTTTTGTCCGAGTCGATCGATGACCTTTATCAGGATCTGGACAAAGTGCGGCGCTCGCCTGCGCCGGCGCTGGGTGATGGTGAGCCTGAGTCCGTGGAGATGCCGGCGGTGTTCAGTCAATTGTCGCCCCGGCAGTTGGATGTGGCGCGGTTGGTGGGCAAGGGGCAGACCAACTATCAGATTGCCTGTGAGTTGGGGATTACCGAGAACACGGTGAAGTTGTATGTGTCGCAGGTGTTGCGGTTGACGCATATGCATAATCGGACGCAGTTGGCTTTGGCGCTTTCTCCTGGTAGTTCGGCGGGGCGGCAGCGGGTTACTGCGCATTGACATGGCGGCCTTTGGGCCGACCATGCTTTGGGTGGTTGGGGTGAATATCCGTTTCTTCGGGTGTTGCGGCTGGCGGTTTCGCCCTTACGGCGAGTCACTTTTTCAAACGCCAAAAAGTAACCAAAAGGCTGTGCCCTGACGTTCGGCCCCTCGCTGGGGCTCGGTGTTCCTTCGCTCCGGGATCGATCCTGGCGCAGCGGCTCCGGTTTGCTTCGCTGCACCTCCTTCCGCTGTGTCTGGCTGCGCCAGACGGTCGCTGCGCTCCCACGCCCGGATCAATCCCTCCACTCAGCCTGCCGACGGGCTCCAAGATCAAAATCTACTCGAGCTTGCGCTCATTGTTGAGTGGTGCGGCTTCGCCGCGGGCAGCTGCGCTGCTTTTGCTTTCTGTGGGAGCGAGCCTGCTCGCGAAGGCGGCCTGACAGCCGACCTGTTTTTGAGTCTTACGCGATCCAACTGTAGGAGCTGCCGAAGGCTGCGATCTTTTGATTTTGATTTTGCTGTTCTGTAGGAGTGAGCCTGCTCGCGATGAGGCCAGTCGGTCCGCCGATAACTCGAAGTCGTTTAAATCTGTTTCAAAATAACCAGAACCTTCCCACAAGGTTTTCAGGTTGTCCGTCGGACGTCGGATCACTAGTCTCTGGCTGTCGTCGAATCTTCGGCGATCGGGTGTGAGAACCCTGCTACTTATGGTCATCCAGTATCTGTGCACGCATAATCGCCGCCAGCTTGTCCGCTGTCTGCAATGTGTTATGGCGGCTGTGTGCGGGCAGACTTCGGTCTGGCCGGGTGTCCATAACCGGTATTCTCACCCCGCATACAGTTGCCACCATTTGCCCCGTGAGAATGGCATTGGGTCGCACCGCAGATTTTGGAGAGCCGTTTCAATGGACAAACTGATCCCAGACCCACCCCCATCCCCCACCACCCCGCTCGAAGACGCCATGCGCGCCGACGATCTGGTGAAAAACCGCGAAGCGATAAAACGCGCGCTGGATTTCTATCTCTGCCCCGAACCTGCAAAACCGCATCCGCCCAGCACGCTGTTCATGGTGGTGCCCAATGTCGATACGGAAAGCCTGTTGGCGCATGCCTGTGAGTCGCTGGCGTCAGCGAGTGCGATGGCGAGTAATTTCGCTGGTGAGTTGAGCGGGTTTCAGCGCAGCACGGCGTTGGCGATTCAGCAGATTGTCATGCTGGCGGAGTTGGCGGTGAATCGGGCGCTGGATCGGGTGGATCCGCAGAGCTGAAACCGCGTTATCGTTCTTCGCGAGCAGGCTCGCTCCCACAGCAAGCACGCGGTCGACTGTGGGAGCGAGCCTGCTTGCGAAGGGGCCTTCAAGGGCTCCACCAGACTAATTCTTGCTCTCGATCTTCCCGCCCGCATCCGGATCGTAAAAATCCGGGATCTCGTACTGGTATTTCTTCAGCCAGCGCTGCATCGCCAGTTCGCGTTCGGTGGCTGTTGCACTCTGAGGTTTCGGCGAGGCGGCTTTGTTGCGGCTTTGCAGGACCAGCCAGCCTTCGGTTTCCTGTTGTTGCGCCGAGGCCGGGCCGGTGTCGATGGCGTGGGCGGTGAGGGGCAGGGCGAGCAGGGTCAGGTAGCACAGGCCTTTGCGGATGGTCATGGCTGTCTCCTATTCGAGCGTCGGCGGTAGCGGGTCGATGAAGGCGGCGACGCGGTCGCCGGGTGCGGCTTTGGCGTGGGCCGGGGCTTTGAGTTTTTCTGCGCGTTGCTGCGCTTCGGTGAATTGTTCCGGGGTCAGTTTCGAGCGGCTGACGATTTCCGCAGCTTGGGGCCAGTCGTTCTGGTAGAGCAGCAGGGTGACCATGTTCAGCGTCGCCAGTTGATTGTTCTGGCTCAGCTCGATGGCGGTGAGGAATTCGAATTTCGCTTCGTTGAGGCGCAGTTGGTTGAGGTAGACCACGCCGAGGTCGTTGCGAATTTTCTCGTCGGTGGGTGCCAGGCGCGCGGCGCGTTGCAGGTGGGCCTGGGCCTGGCCGTTGTCGCCACGGGCGGCGTAGACCTGGCCCAGGCCATGTTCGGCCTGGGCGGTGAGGCAGCCGCCGAGCAGGCTGCGGTAGAGCGGCTCGGCTTCGCTGCGACCGAGCAGGCGATAGACCTTGGCTTTGCGCAGGCGCACTTCGCTGAGGTTGTCCGGCAGGCTTTGCAGATTGGCTAGGCTGGCGTGGAGCTTGCTGTCGCTGGCCAGATCATCGGCGAGGTTTAGCGACAGTTCCTGCTCCGAGGTCAGTTTGCTGCAGCTGGACGGCGACAGCAGCGAGGTCCACGGCGCCTGGCCATCCGTGGCGCAGCCGCTGAGCAGCAACAGACTAGCCATGACTATCAGTACTTTCATCAAACGCTCTCCATGAGCCAAGGTCAGTTTGCGAACGCGCGAGCAATGGCGGTGAAACCCGGGCCGGCCAGTACGATCAGCAGGGCCGGGAACAGAAACAGCATCATCACCACCGACATCTTCGCCGACATTTTCGAGATGTATTCCTGCAGGCGGGTCAGGCGTCGGTCGTCCAGTAATTGCTTGAGCGCCAGCAGTGATTTCATCGCACCGCCGCCTTGGTGGATCAGTTGCTGGAGGATCACGCAGGTGTCGGTGAATTCGTCCACCGCGAGCATCACCGCGGTCTTGTTCAGCTCCTGACCCAGCTCCAGACCCGAGTCGACGCGGCTGAGGATCAGGCGCAGTTCGCTGGTTAGCTCCGGCAGCAGTTTTTGCGCTTCGACGCTGAGCACGCGCAGCGCTTGTTCCACGGCCATGCCGGATTCAAAGAGGATGCGCAGCAGCGGAATGAACGTGGAAATTTCCACGGCGATGGTTTTCTGTCGGCGGGCGGCGGCGTAGGCGAGCAGGCGTTTGGGCAGTAGATAGCCGCCGCCTGCGGCGAACATCGGCGCCATCCAGCGGTGGCTGGTCTGCGGGAAAAACACTTCCTGCAAAAAGATCGCCAGCCCCAGAGCGAGCAGCGGCGTGCCGATCTGGCAGGCGGCGAAGAGCGCGCGTTCGTTGGCGCGGCGCCAGCCGAGGCGGCCGAGCAGGGTCTGGGTTTCGCTGTCGATGCTCACCGAGCCCCGGCCGAAACGGCTGTTGCCCAGCGCGCGCAGCCAATGGCCGAAACGGTTTTCCCGGACCAATTGGCCATGCAAGCGCTGATGCACCTGACGCACGCGGCGGCGCTCGGTGAGCAGGTGATTGCCCAGCAATAACAGCGAACCGAGGAACAATAACAGCGCGGCGAGCCAGACCATTTCAAACGCTCCGCAACATGCGCCACAGCGCCAGACTGCCCAGCACCTGCAACGCGGCGGCGCTGAGCAGCATGGTCTGGCCGCTTTCGTCGTGCCACATGCCGAGCATGTAGCCGGGGTTGGTCAGCATGAAGTAGCTCACCAGAATCAGCGGCAGCAAACCCAAAACCCAAGCGGTCATGCGCGTTTCCCCAGTCAGCGCGCGCAACTGCCGCGCGCCCTGGTCGCGCTCGCGGATCAGTTTGATCAGGTTCTCCAGCAGCTCACTGGCATTGCCGCCGTAGCGATGATTGACCTTCAGGCCGAGGGCGAACATGCGCAGTTCGTCCTGCTCGTAGAGTTCGGCAAAATCGCTGACCGCATCGGGGAGGTTCACCCCCAGTTGCACGTTGCGCTGCACCCGGCCCATGGCCGCTTTCAAGGGGGCTTCACTGGCTTCGATGCCGCCCAGCACCGCATCGCTCAGCGTGCGCCCGGACTTGAGACTGCGCACCGTGTAGTCGAGCAGTTGCGGCAGTTGTTCGATCATGCGGCGGATCCGTCGGCGGTAGCGGACGGCGATGAACAGCCGCAATGCAACGGGTGGTGCAATCAGCATGAGCACCAGCCCGCCCCAGCTCGCGGTTAAAAATCCTGCTGCCATCGCTGCTGCCCACAGGCTCAGCCATTGCCCGAGACGTTCGCTCAGCCGACCCAGTCCTGCACGTAGAAACATGCGTTCCAGTCCCACCCATCTGGTCTGCTCGACGACCAGTTGCGGTTGCCCGGCGGCGAGTCGGTTGAGAACCTTTTCCGTCGCGGTCTTGCGCAGGCCTTGCAGGAACAGATAGATCGACAGCCCGAGCAGCATCAGGCAGATGGCGATAAGAATGATCGGTCCCAGCATCTGCGTGCTCCTCGCCGTCAGCCCAGGTGAGCGTCGTGGCGCAGCTTGTCGCCGGCCGGGTTGACCGCTTCGCGCACAAAGCCAAAGCCCGTGCGACGGTCGAGGCGGAACAGGGTGTTGGTGACGTAGACATCCTCGCGAATGCCGACCACTTCCACCACTTCGCTGACGCAGCGCCGGCCATCGGGCATGCGTGTCAGTTGAATAATCACGTCGAGGGCGGCGCAGATCATCTGGCGCAAGGTGCGTTCGGCAATCGAGCGCCCGGTCAGGCCCACCAGCGTCTCCAGACGCAGCAGCGCATCCTGGGCATTGTTGGCGTGCACGGTGCTCATCGAACCGTCGTGGCCGGTGTTCATTGCGGTGAGCACGTCGACCACTTCGACGCCTCGGATCTCGCCAAGAATGATCCGGTCGGGACGCATGCGCAGGGCGTTGCGAATCAGGTCGCTGGCCTTGACCTCGCCATGACCCTCAGCGTTGGGGGGACGGGTTTCCAGACGCACCACATGCGGATGGCCGAGTTGCAGCTCGGCGACGTCTTCGATGGTCACCAGCCGTTCGTGCGGGTTGATCAACTGGCTGAGGATGTTCAGCAGCGTGGTCTTGCCGGTGCCGGTGCCGCCACTGATGAGGATGTTGCAGCGCCTGCCCACGGCGTTCTGCAGGAATTCGAAAATCGCCAGATCGATGGTCTGCATCGCCATCAGGTCGGTGCTCTTGAGCATGTCCTTGCGGAACTTGCGGATCGACAGGCACGGGCCGTCGAGGGCGATCGGCGGGATGATCGCGTTGACCCGGCTGCCATCGGGCAGGCGCGCATCGACCATCGGCGAGGACTCATCGAGGCGTCGCCCAAGCGGCGCAAGAATGCGCTGCATGACCCGCTCGACGTGATGCGCATCGATAAAACGCAGATCGCTTTGATGCAATACGCCGTCGCGCTCGATGAACACCCGGTGCGGGCCGTTGACCAGAATTTCCGTCACCGACGGGTCGCGCAGCAGGACTTCCAGTGGGCCGAATCCGGTGAGTTCGTCGACGATTTCTTCGCCGAGGCGCTCCATTTCGTAGCGCGAGATCGCCAAGTGCAAACGCGCGATGTATTCGGCGACCTTGTCGGTGACGAACTGCGCCAGTTGCTGGCGTGAACCTTCCAGCAGGTTTTTTCCTGACTCCTCGATGGCGTCGATGATGTAGCGGTGCAGGACCAGTTTCAGGCCTTCGTGATCGCTGTTGCCGATCGCTCCGCGTGGCGTCGCGCCAAAGAGTTTTTCTGCGCTCATGAGTGGCCTCGCAGACGGTCGAACCAGGAGGGTTTCGGTTTGCTCAGGCCTTCGGAACGCTTGGCCAGACGCTCGCCGAGGGCGCGCAGGCTCTGGGTGAGTTTTTCCCGGGGCGCCAGTTCGAAAAGGCTGACGCCCTGGTTTTTCGCGTTCAGGCGCACGTCGGGACTGAAGGCCAGCACGGCGATGACTTCCAGATTGAAGGTCTTGCCCAGGGTTTCGGCATCCGGCGCGACGTTGCTCAGGTAGCGATCGATCAGCAAGCGCCCGTGCTCGAGTTTCATGCCTTTCTCGCGCCATTGGTTGAGCACGGCAAGATTGCGTCGGCAGTTGAGGACGTTCTGGTCGGTGTACCAGAGCAGTTTGTCGCAATGACTGACGAAGGTGCGCAACGCCTCACTGTCGGCTTGCCCGGTGAGGTTCACGACAATGTGTTGGAAGTGCTGGCGCAAAGCACTGAGCAGCATGTACAGCTCGGCGGCACTGGTGGATTCCAGCGGCTCGTCGCTGTTGGCGTAAGCAAGAATGCGCAGGCCGTGGTCGGCGCTGGTGAATGCGCTGTCGATCAGCGTCGCGTCGAGGCGGCGCAAATGACGCAGGGCATCGCCGAAGTGAAACGAACTCTCCAGACCCAACAGCGCCAGACTGTCGCCACGCGGCAGACCGAGGTCGAGCAGCAGGGTTTGCTGGCCGCTTTTCTGCACGACCATGGCCATGTGATTGGCGATCAAGGCGCCGTCCGACGCGCCTTGCACACCGTACAGAACGGTGAGGCCGCCGAGCTGGGTGCTAGGTGTAACGGCCGGCAGACGCTTACTCAGGCGCCGCACCAGTCCGGCGACTTCGCTGGAACGCGAGCCATAGGCGACAAAATCCCGCGCACCGGCGCGCATCGCATTCAGCACAAGCTGATTGTCCATGCCGTCACCGAGCGCAACAATCGCCAGCATCGGCTTGGCTTCCAGCGCACCTTCGATCAGCGCGCTCTGCGCCACGACGTGCTCGCGGTCGAGACCGACGAAGACCAGATTGGCGAACGTTACATCGACCAGTGCGAGCAATTCATCGAGGCTGCCGGCACCGGCGCTGATGACCTGGCCGAGTGGCGCGAGGGCGCTTTGCAGCCATTCCAGATCGGTGCTGTTGCGGGTGATGGCGAGGAAGGTCTGACTGAGATTCTGGTTCATTGCGACAACCCGCTGCGCTTGTCGAAGTTGCCGTTCTCGAGGAAGAACATGCGATAGAAGTTCGGGTCGTAATTGCGCAGTTTCTCCCCCGGCAACGACGGCAGTCGCGCGTCCGCCGCCAGTGGCTGGACCAGATGCGGGGTGACGATCATCAGCAGTTCGCGCTCTTCGCGCTTGATCTGCGAACCCTTGAAGAACGCGCCGAGGATGGGAATGTCGCCAAGGCCGGGAAACTTGTTCACCTGCGAGCTGTTGGTGGTGCTGATCAAACCGCTGATGACAAAACTTTCGCCATCACCCAGCGACACGCTGGTGTCGGTGCGGCGAATGGTCAGCGCCGGAACGGTGGTGCCGGCGATGTTCACCGCGTTGGCAAAATCCAGTTCGCTGACCTCCGGGGCGACCTTCAGCGCGATGCGATCGCGGCCGATGATGGTTGGCGTCAGGGTCAGGCGGATGCCGAATTCCTTGTACTCGATCGACACGCTGTCGCTGCCGGAACTGGGCACCGGAATCGGGATTTCCCCGCCGGCCAGGAAGCTCGCACTCTGCCCGTTCAACGCCACCAGACTCGGCCGCGCCAAGGTGTAGGCGAAGCCGCTGGTTTCCAGGGCGTTGATGATCGCCATGGTCTTGCCGCCGACCCAGGAGAAATTGAACAGCGAGTTATCCACCGGCAAGCGCGGCTGCGGCACGCCGTCGATTGGTGGCAGCGTGCCGGGCGAGCCGAACAGGAAATTGCCGCGCGTGCCGATCAGCGACGCCGTGGCTTCCTTGAGTTTGGTGCGGCTGACTTCGACGAAACGGATATCGGTCTGCACTTGCGACGGCAGGGTCGGATCGTCCGACGGCACGCTGCTGGTCAGCGCCGTGGTTGCCGCGCCCTGGACGAAGACCATGGCTTGCTGAGGCTGCGCCGAGCAGGCCGTCCAGACCATCAGGCTGGTCGCGCCGGGGCCGACGCCAGTCAGCAAAAAGGACGATCCGCCATTGGCATGCACGTCGGCAATTTTCGGGTCGCCCACTGCCAGCCGAGTGATTGCCACCGGTGACTGCATGTCCTGCTGGAAGCCTTCACCGATTTCGATCACCGAGGGCAGGCGCGGCAGTGCCGAGCAGTTGCCCACCGCCGCGAGGACGGTATCCATTGTCAATCCCAACAACAGCAAGGCCCGGAGCGCCGGTTTCAATGTCGGTCTGAGTCGACTCTGCATGCACGTGAATCCTTGCGCAGTCATGGGGTTTGTTGGCTGATCTGGTTGCCGCGAATGATTTCCACCGCAGGCCTGGGCGCCGCGCCGGTACTGGCGGTGGCAGGTGCTCTTTGCGCGCTGCCCAGAGCGAGTTGAGTGAACTGGAAGAGCTGGCTGTTGGCGCGATCCAGGTGCGCGGGCGATTGCGCTTCGCCGGCCCAGTATTTGGCCAGCCGTTGTTCTTCGCTGCTGCGCACCGCGAGACGCAAGGTGCCGACTTGAGTGGCGAGCATCAGGCGGCTGAGCAGTTGTTCCGGCACCGCCAGCACCACAGTGCGTGCTGCAATCCGGCGTTGGTCCTGTTTGATTTTTTCTTCGGCGCTGAGGCTGGGCGTCGCCGGTTGGCCGTCGTTGGTCAGGCCGTACTGATCACCGATCCCGAGCACGCGCAGGGCGGGAACGGCGATCTGCGCCGACTGCTGCAGATTGCTCGCGTCCTCGCGCAGATACAGCAGCACATCAACGTAATCGCCCGGCAGCAACTGCCCGGCGCCACCGATCACTTCATCGACGGCCACGGTCAGTGCGCGCTCGTCGCGGCGAATCATCCGCGCCAACGCACCGCCGGCCTGGAAGCTTTCGTCATTCAGCCAGGTGCCGGCGCTGAGGTGGCGCCAAGGCGTGCGGCCGACTGCTTGTTCGATGCTGGTCAGGCTGCCGGCCGGTGCGCTGCGCAGTTTTTCCACGGTCACATCGGCGGCGGTCAACGGCGTGAACGGCGCTACATCGTGGAGCACCACCACCACCGGTTGGCGGTTCTGGTCTTCGGCAATCGCGACAGTCTGTTCAACGCTGGTCGCAGGGGCGACGGGTGCCTCGGCGACTGGGGCCGGCTGACGACTGAGCACCAGCCCCCAGTAACCGACAAAAACCGCACCGAGCAACAGCAACGCGGCGAGGCTCATGGTGACGCGACTGTTCATGACGGCTCTCCCTTTCCTGCTGCACAACCGATTGCATTTGCTTGCGAAAGGCGGACTGCTTCGGCAGCTATGAACATGCAACTATTTCGCTATTTCCAAGCTAGCTGATCCAAGCAAAAGCGCCATTAATGACAGGCGAAATAACCGTACCAAAGTATGACTCTGGCCAGTTAACAGCCGGAAACGGCGGAAAAACGATGGGATTAATGCTTTGTGATTAATGCGTTCTTACAGTTGTTGGGCGGGGGTTTGTTGACAATGCTCAGGTGGCACGGTGGAACCTTGCCGCGGTGGTGATGTCGGCGCCAGAGGCGCGAAGGAGTGGACCTATGTTTCGTATGACTTTTGATTATGTGATCGCCAAGGCTCGCGCGTTTGCCCGCAGTGAAGAGGGTGCTTCGGCGATTGAGTATGCGATTGTGGTGGCGATGGTGGCAGTTGTTGTCGTCGTGTTCGTGACGCCGATCGGCGCGAAGGTACTCGCGATATTCAACTCGGTACTGACCTCGCTGGGCGGTACAGCGCAAGTGCGTCCGACCACTTGATGGCTATCTCTTCTTCCTGTTCGGTGTCTGTGCGTAAGTGACAGGTGCGCCCAGGCATTGACAGGACCTCCGTTTGCCAGCGTCCGACCATGTCGGCGCGAGGAGAATGTCCATGCTGCTTGATTATTTGCTGACGCGGGTACGAGCATTTCTGGCTAGCAGTGACGGTGCCTCTGCCATCGAATATGCGATTGTCGTGGCGATGGTTGCCGTGGTGGTTGTGGTGTTTGTGACACCGGTTGGCGCGAAGGTACTGGCGATTTTCAACAGTATCCTGGTGTCGCTCGGTGGCACCGCGCAGACGGCTCCGGTGCAGACGCCCTGATTGAAGTGCCGGTCGCGTCTGGCCAACGGCGCGCTACACTGAGATTTACTTTCAGTATTTCGGGGCTGCCCATGAATTCTCCCTCGCTGCCGCGCCAACAGTTGCTTCTGGTTGACGATGAACAAGACGCGTTGCTGGAGTTGGCGGAGTTGCTGGAGGGGGAGGGGTTTACCTGTCATACCGCGACGTCGGTGAAGCTGGCGTTGCATCTGCTGACCCGGCATCCGGATATTGCTTTGGTGATTACTGATCTGCGCATGCCGGAGGAGTCGGGCATGTCGTTGATCCGGCGGTTGCGTGAGCATACGTCGCGGGAGCATTTGCCGGTGATTGTGATGTCGGGGCATGCGGATATGGAGGATGTCAGCGATATGTTGCGGTTGCAGGTGCTGGATCTGTTTCGCAAGCCGATTTATCACGTTAGGTTGTTGGAGACCCTGGATAATCTGTTTCCCAAGCCTCGGGTTGAGGCTGGGTGAACTCGGCGGCCTTTGGGCCGACCGTGTTCTTGGGGGGGGGGAATATCCGTTGCTGCGGGTGTTGCGGCTGGCGGTTTCGCCCTTACGGCGACTCACTTTTTTTACAAACGCCTAAAAAAAGTAAGCAAAAAAACGCTTGCTCCTACGTTCGGCCCTCGCAGGCTCGGGTTCCTTCGCTCCGGGACTGATCCGGGCGCAGCGGCTCCGGTTTGCTTCGCTGCACCTCCTTCCGCTGTGTCTGGCTGCGCCAGACGGTCGCTGCGCTCCCACGCCCGGATCAATCCCTCCACTCAGCCTTCCGACGTCGCCGGTGGATCAAGATCAAGAGCACTCGAGCTTGCGCTCATTGTTGAGTGGTGCGGCTTCGCCGCGGGCAGCTGCGCTGCTTTGCTTTTGCTTTTGTGGGAGCGAGCCTGCTCGCGAAGGCGGCCTGCCTGCCAACCTGTTTCTCACTGATGTACTCGATTCAAACTGTGGGAGCGAGCTTGCTCGCGAAGGCGGCCTGCCAGCCGACCTGTTTCTCGCTGATGTACTCGATTCAAACTGTGGGAGCGAGCCTGCTCGCGAAAGCGGCCTGCCAGCCGACCCATTTCTTCCTGATGTACATCAATCCTGTGGGAGCTGGCTTGCCAGCGAAGGCGGTCAGCCAGCCAACCTGTTTCTCACTGAACGCACCCGATCAAACTGTGGGAGCGAGCCTGCTCGCGAAGGCGCCCTGCCAGCCAACCCATTCCTGCCTGATGTACATCAATCCTGTGGGAGCTGGCTTGCCAGCGAAGGCGGTCAGCCAGCCAAAAAGGCTCTGCCTGACTCACCACCTGCGCAACCAACATCCTGCTCTTGTCACTCCGGCACAAGCCTGTCCAGTACGCGGTTGACCGCCAGTTCGCCCAGCATGATCACCTGCTGTATTCCCAACAGAGAGCTGCGCTGCGGTCCATCGATAAATCCGGCGAGGTCGCTGGCCATAATGCTCGCCGAGGCCAGTGATTCGCAGGCATGGACCAACAGGGTTTCGTTGTCCGCAGCCGGGTCGACGATGAACAGGGTGCTGGGTTTGCGCGGTGCGGCGGGGTCTTTGATGAGGCGGGGGTTGAGGTAGTAATCGATGGCGCGGTCGGCGGCTTCCTTGAGTTTTTGCGCTTCGACGAGCGGGTCGGCGAAGGTCGGATCGGCAAGGGGTGGATCGGGCGTTATCTTTTTCACGGGCTCAGTCTCCTGATGGAGTAGGGCCGCAACCGGTTCGCGACTAAACGAAAGGGAGGCAGCTGCACGCAGGTTAGTCGACCGATGAGCCACGAAATCGGCGCGCCCGAAGGCGCCCTGCGCACAGCCACCATCAAGTGCAGGTATGCAATACCTGGCTGACAGGAACCTGTGCGTCGTGGACAAGCGGGCGACTAAACCCGACCACTGATGAGCAGTGGCAGGCAAACGATAGAACCCGCACCCCAGGCGCACAAGCCGGCGGATTCTGGCGTAGCCGTAGGCAAAGGCGCAAGGATTTGTGGGTTGTTGCGAGGTAGCGGGGCGTGTGTTTAAACGGCTGGTTTAAGTGCTGCGATAAATCGGTTGAATAGCCGCACCCTTTCGCGAGCAGGCTCGCTCACACAGCGACGGCGGTTGTACTGAGGAACCGTGAACACCGCCGAATCTGTGGGAGCGAGCCTGCTCGCGAAGGCGGTGCGTCAGTCAAAAAATCCTGACTGACACACCGCTCGGCCATCACAACTGATAACTGAAACTGATGCTGTACCGAGGCTTGCGGTTCAACGTATCCAGCGCTTCATCGGACATGGCCTTCGCCACTTCCAGCGCGACGTTGTAGTACTTGGCATCGCCGAACCTCAGTCCGAGCGCGGTGGATGACAGGTTGTTGGCCTGCACCGGCAGTTGGTTGAACCAGCTGCGCGAGCGGTCGACGACGACGTAGGGTTGCAGGATGCGCACCCAGTTGCCGTCGCGGTTGAAGCTGTAGTTGACCTCGTAGGCCACGCCCCAACCCTTGTCGCCCGAGGCCTGGTCGTCGGGGTAGCCACGGCCGAAGTTCTGCCCGCCGAATACGGCGCGTTCGCTGTCGGGCAAGGTGTCGTCGCTCCAGTACAGCGCCGCCGAGAGCACGCCTTGCCAGTTGTCGAGGAACTTGTCGCTCTGCACGCCGGACAGCCTGACGCGGAAGAAATCCAGGTCGATGTCGTCGTAGTTGGTGTGCGCGCCGAGGCTGTCGAAGCCCTGGTAGACGCCGGCACTGAGGATGCGCAGTTGGCGGGCGTCGGCCTTGCGCCAGTCGCCTTCGAAAGCCAGGGCGCGGACGTCGGTGCGCAGTTCGGTGCTGAAGGGAAAGTTGATGCCGTCGTAGCGCGTCTTGTCGTCGACCGCATACAGGCGCGAGCCGGCGGTCAGCAGTTCGTTGGCGGAGGCGATCAGGGGCGTGCTGAAGCCGATCGAGTAGCGATCGTTCTCGCGGTGGGTACTCAGGCGTCCGCCACCGCCCACCAGCACTTCGGTGTCCGGGTCGGCGCGGTAACGCGAGGCCGAGACGTTGAGTTGCGTGCCCTCGGTATCGAGGAACTGGCTGTAGTCGAGACGGTAGTAATGCTCTTTATCGTCGCCCGGCGGAAACAGGCCGCTGAGGCTCAACTGTTCGCCCATCGAGGTCTGCGAATTGCTGCTGATGCCGAGCAACGCCTGCGGGCCGTTACGGTTGTCTTCGGTGGTGCTCAGGGTGCTGGTGAACGGTTTGCGACTGGCCTGGGCAACCAGGGTGGTCGCGCCATCGGTGGTGCCGGGCGGTGGCACTTGCGCTTGAATGGTTACCCCGGGAATGCGGCTCATCAGCGTGGTATAGCGCTCGAAGGTCTTGCGCGTCAGCGGGCGTTCGGCCTGGATTTTCGCGGCGAGTTTGTCGAGCAGGCCTTTGACCCGGCCGATGTCGCCCTGCATCTGGATATCGCGCACGTAGCCCTCGACCAGCACCACCCGCGCCACGCCGTCATCGAAGTTCTGTTGCGGCAGGAACGCGTAGGACAACAGATAGCCGTCCTGCTGATAGCGACGGGTGATGTTGCGCGTGGCTTCGATCAGTTCGGCAAGGCTGGCCTGGCGGCCGATCAGGGGCTTGTAGATTTCCGCCAGTTCGTTGAGCGGGTAGATCGTGCCGCCTTCGATCTGCACGGTTTTCAGGTTGACCTTGGTTTCCATCAGCAATGGCTGTGCGGCGGTCGCACCCGGGTCCGGCACTTGCAGCGGCGCCGCGCTCGGCCGATAGGCGTCGGCGGGCAGGTTGGGTACGGGGAGGTTGCGGATGGTTTCGTTGCTGTTGAGAAAGCTGGGCAAGGTGTCGGCGAGGGCAGCGGAACTGAGGCTCAGGCACAGCAGGGATGCCAGTACGCGCATAGGACACTCCATGGTCAGAACACAGCACAGGGCAAAATTTTCCTTAGAAAAAAGGCGGAAGACTCGTGGGAATCTTCCGCCCTCAACCAAGCGTAGGCGCTGTAGGTAAGGCCGTCGAATCGGCCAGGTGCAATTCAGCGTTGAGTGCCGCTCAACGCGCCGGTCAGGCCACCGAGTACCCCGCCCAGACCACCGGTTGCCGTGCCGCCGCCAGTGGCAGTGCCGCTGTTGACCAGACCACCGACCGCTGCCACGGTGCCGCCGACGTTGGTAACCAGACCGCCGACAGCAGTGGTGACCGGATTGTTGGTGGCGGCAATCGCTCCGCCGAGATTGCCGACTGCGGCGCCCACCTGATTTGTAAGACCAGCGACCGGAGTGCCGAGACCGGTAGCGGCGCCGACCTGTTGAGTGACAGTGGTGACCGCGCTGGTGACCGGATTGAGGCCCGCACCGACTGCGGCGCCGACACTGGCCAGCGGCGACGTGGTTGCAGTGATCGGTGTGCCCGAGCCGCCGAGTACGGTGTTGATCGACGCAATCGTGTTGCCCAGCCCGCCAGCGGTGACGCCGCCGGCGCTGACCACGCCGCTGGTGCTGCCGGCATTCAGACCGCTGCCGACGTTGACCACCGCACCACCCACGGTTTGCAGCAGACCGGTGCCGCCAAGCCCGCCGCCGATGCCGCCGATGCCGCCAGTACCCGAGCCAGTGCCATTGGACACCAGGCCTCCCGCTTTGCCGACCGCGGTGCCGGTGTTGCTCAGGGCGCCGCCGAGGGTGTTGGTCAGGGCATTGCCGCTGCCTGCGTCGGTGACTTTGCCGCCGAGGCTGTTCACCGTTGCGCCGACTTGCGCAATCGCTCCTTTGAGCGGATCACCCAGTCGCGTGGTAACGCCAAGTTTGTCGGTGGTGCTTTCGACCATGGCGATCACCGGCACCAGGCCGCTGCCGACCTTGTTGGTCAACTGGCTGGTCGGGCCGCTGGTCAGTGAGGTGTTGAGGGTGTCGCCAAGCATGGTGACTTTTTCACCGATGCCATCGACCAGCGGCGCCACTCGGGTGACTACACCGCCAACGACGGGAACGCTACGGGTCGTTGTGTTCAGTTTGACGCTGAGGTCCGACACGCCGTCGCCAACATCGGAAACCACGCCGCCAACCGAGGCCACGGTGGTGGTCAGGCCATTGGGGTCAGTGGCCAGTTTGCCGATGCCATCAGTGACGCCATCGCCCAGGGTGCTGACCACGTTGCCGGTGGTGTTGGCCACGCTTTGGACGATGCCGCCAGCGACCGGAACAGTGCTCAGTGAATCACCGATCTGGCCGACGCCATCGCCGGCACTGCTGACGGTTTTGCCGACGTCCTGAACAAGTGTTGTGGTCACCAGCGAAGGTGCAGCGGGATTGGTCGGGTTGGTGGGATCGGTCGGGTCTGTCGGATTGGTTGGGTTGGTCGGATCGGTGCCACCGCCGGTACCGCCAGTGCCGCCAGTGCCACCGGTTCCACCAGTGCCTGCGGTATCGCCGCCGGTGCCACCTGTACCGCCGGTGCCGGCAGTATCGCCGCCGGTCCCGCCGGTTCCGCCGCCCGCGCCACCGCTGCCATCGGTGCCCGCCGTGCCGTCCGCCGTCGAGCTGCCCGAACTGCTGCGATGACCGCCACCGCCGCTGCTGCAGCCGACGAGGCCGACCGAAAGAATCAGTGCCAGCGCGATTGCCGATTTGGACCACATCACTTGAGTTTTCATGATTGAGATTCCTGCACCTGTCACAACGTTACGTTGCCTTCGATGGCCCGCCGATCTGTCGTCGGCGATGCCTCGTCCGTGGCTGTAATCTCAGTCGAGGGCAGGTTTTTCACCATTCTCAAGTTGGTATTAACCCCTTTATGTAGAGGGGCCGGCGCAATGCCGAAGGACTAGTACCCAAGTAATAAACGCGCAAAAAAAAGCCTTGAAATTCAAGGCTCGGTTTTTTCCAAAGCGGCGGGCAGGGCGCGGAAAAACTTAAGTGATATATACACAATTAACGGGTTTTTCCGCCCCGCCAGATCAGGCGATCGGTTGCCATTGACCGACCATATGTTCCAGGTCGCCGGCACCGATCAGGCGCAACTCACCGCTGGAGCCTGCGGCACTGGCCAGCAATGTCACTTCACTGGGCAGGCGCACCGGTTTGCGAAAGTGCACGGCGATTTCCAGGTTGGCTTTGGGCAGGTGATCGGAGAGTGCCGCCAGTGTCCGTGCCTTGTTCCACAGTCCATGGGCAATCGCGGTGGGAAAACCGAACAGTTTGGCGCTCGCCGCACTGAGGTGAATCGGGTTGTAGTCGCCGGAGACTTTCGCATACTGGCGACCGATATCGGCCGGTGCAGTCCAGCGCGTCACTTCGTGCAAATCCTGTGACGGCTGCCAGTCCTGAGCGAGCGCCTCGCCCTCGAGTTTCACCCCGCGACAGAGCATCCGGCTTTCGGCTTCCCACAGCGGCCCGAGTTGATCGTCCAGGGTAGTGAGCAGATCGAATGTCGCGCCCTTGGCATGTGGTTGCAGGTTGTGCACGCGCACGCTGACTTGCGCGCGACTGATCGCGCCCATCGGCCGCAGCACGCGAATGCGGTTGCTCAGGTGAATCAGCCCCAGCAGCGGGAACGGAAATTCCCTGGCCGTAAGCAATTGCATCTGCAAGGCGAAGGCGAGGATGTGTGGATAGGTCGGCGGCAGCAGGCCGTCATCGACGAAACCGCAGACCTTGCGATAGGCCTCCAGCCGTTTGCTGTCGATATCGACCCAGCAGCGCAGGCCGCTGTCGGGCAGTTGCGTACCGGTGATTTTGCGTCGCGTCGCTGCGCGCGAATAAAGCCCCGGCAGACTCGGTTGGCGATCCAGCGTGTGCCATTCGATGCTCATGCTCACGCCCCCAGAACGCTTTGGCCACAGACCCGCAACGCCTGCCCGGTGAACGCGCCCGTACCCGGTTGCGCCAGCCACGCCACGGTTTCGGCGACATCTTGCGGCAAGCCGCCCTGGCCCAGCGAACTCATGCGCCGCCCGGCTTCGCGCAGGCCGAACGGAATGTGCGCAGTCATTTGCGTCTCGATAAAACCCGGGGCGACGGCGTTGATGCTGATCCCGCGTTCCAGCAATGTCGGCGCCCATGCCTGGGCCAGACCGATCAGGCCAGCCTTGCTCGCCGCGTAGTTGGTTTGCCCGCGATTGCCGGCGATGCCGCTGATCGAGGCGAGCAGGACCACCCGTGCGTTGTCGCGCAGGGTGCCGCTGTCGAGCAGCGCCTTGGTCAGCACTTGCGGCGCGTTGAGATTGACGGCCAGCACCGCGTCCCAGAATTCCGGGGTCATGTTGGCCAGGGTCTTGTCGCGGGTGATGCCGGCGTTGTGCACGAGGATGTCGAGGCCGTCGGGCAGCTGTTCGATCAATCGCGCGGCGGCGTCATCGGCGCAGATATCGAGGGTGATCGCACGGCCGCCGAGGCGCGCGGCAAGGGCTTCGAGATCGGTTTTGGCCGGCGGTACGTCGAGCAGAATCACCTCGGCGCCATCGCGGGCGAGGGTTTCGGCAATCGACGCGCCAATGCCGCGCGCAGCACCGGTGACCAGCGCCTTGCGCCCGGCCAGGGGTCGCGTCCAGTCGGTCACTGGGGTGGCGCACGCGGTCAGGCGAATCACCTGGCCGGAAACGAATGCACTTTTCGGCGAGAGGAAGAATCGCAGCGGGCCTTCCAGTTGATCTTCGGCACCTTCGCCGACGTAGATCAGCTGCAAGGTGCCACCGCCGCGCAGCTCTTTGGCCAGCGAGCGCGAGAAGCCTTCAAGTGCTCGTTGTGCGCTGGAGGCGAACGGATCACCCAAGGTTTCCGGCGCGCGGCCGAGGATGACCAGATGCGCGCTATGGTCGAGCTTCTTCATCAATGGCTGGAAGAATTCGCGCAGTTGCTTGAGCTGGTCGGTGTGCTGCAGAGCGCTGGCGTCGAACACCACCGCTTTGAGTTTCGGACCGTGGCCGGGGATCCATGCAGTGGCCAGCGAGGGGTCGGTGCCGTAGCTGTAGATCGCATCGGTCAAGCGGTTGGCAAACACGCTGATCCGTTCGGCCAGCGGTCCGCCACCGAGCAACAGGGCGCCCTCGATCGGCCGCAGACGCCCCGCCTGCCAGCGTTCCAGCCGCACCGGCGACGGCAGGCCCAAGGCCCCGACCAGACGATGGCCGAAGGATGAGTTGGCGAAGTCGATATAGCGGTCAGACATGGAACGCTCTCCAGAAGTTGGGGTTCAAAGTGTGGACTGCCTACGGCAATCAATCGTTCGATCGGCGCAATAAGGCCTACGCTGGAACATTCAGGTTTAGCAGGTCTTGCAGATTAATGCGGTTCATGTGGGAGCGAGCCTGCTCGCGAAGGCGCTGTATCAGACGCTGAAGTGGCTGAATGTGCCGGCCTCTTCGCGAGCAGGCTCGCTCCCACAGGGATGTGCAAATTCGACCATTTGGAACAGGAGCTTTTCATGACCCAGCTGCGCCGCGTCGCGATCATCGGCGGTAACCGCATCCCTTTCGCCCGCTCCAACGGGCCGTACGCCACGGCCAGCAATCAGGCGATGCTCACCGCCGCGCTGGAAGGCCTGATCGAACGCTACAACCTGCATGGCCAGCGCATCGGCGAAGTGGTGGCGGGCGCGGTGCTTAAATTGTCACGGGATATGAACCTGACCCGCGAATGTGTGCTCGGCTCGCGCCTGTCTCCAGCGACGCCGGCCTATGACATTCAGCAAGCCTGCGGCACTGGTCTGGAAGCGGCGTTGCTGGTGGCCAACAAAATCGCCCTCGGCCAGATCGACTGCGGGATTGCCGGCGGCGTCGACACCACTTCCGACGCGCCGATCAGCGTCAGCGAAGGCCTGCGCAGGATTCTTCTACAGGCCAACCGCGCCAAGAGCACCGGCGACAAACTGAAAACCCTTTTGCAGTTGCGGCCCCAGCATCTTATTCCCGAATTCCCGCGCAACGGCGAGCCACGCACTGGCCTGTCCATGGGCGAGCACTGTGAGCTGATGGCGCAGACCTGGAATATCCCCCGCGAAGAACAGGATCAACTGGCCCTCGAAAGCCACCACAAACTCGCTGCTTCCTACAGCGAAGGCTGGTACAACGATCTGATGACGCCGTTTCTTGGCCTGACCCGCGACAACAATCTGCGCCCGGACCTGACCCTGGAAAAACTCGCCACGCTGAAACCGGCCTTCGAGAAAAGCGCCAAGGGCACGCTGACGGCCGGCAATTCCACGCCGCTCACCGATGGCGCTTCGGTGGTGTTGCTGGGAAGTGAGGAATGGGCCAAAGCGCGCGGCTTGCCGATCCTCGCTTATCTGCGCGACGGCGAGGCGGCGGCGGTGGATTTCGTCAACGGTGCCGAGGGCCTGCTGATGGCGCCGGTGTACGCCGTGCCACGCTTGCTGGCGCGCAACGGCCTGACCTTGCAGGATTTTGATTACTACGAAATCCACGAAGCGTTCGCCGCGCAGGTCTTGTGCACGCTCAAGGCCTGGGAAGATCCGGAATATTGCAAAACCCGCTTGCGGCTCGATGCACCGTTGGGTTCGATTGATCGCAGTCGGCTTAACGTGAAGGGCAGTTCGCTGGCGGCGGGGCATCCGTTTGCCGCGACGGGCGGACGGATTGTGGCGAATCTGGCCAAGCTGCTGGATGCGGCGGGCAAGGGGCGAGGGTTGATTTCGATCTGTGCGGCGGGCGGGCAGGGTGTCACCGCGATCATTGAACGCTGAAAGACCCCCTCACCCTAACCCTCTCCCAAAGGGAGAGGGGACTGATTGGGGGATGCTTGAAATCGACGCCGACCTGAGCGCCCTTTACCGAATCCAGAGATGCGATTCAAACCATAAGCGCTGGGGTATCTCAGGTCGATGTATACGGGAGACACCTCGATCGGCCCCCTCTCCCTCTGGGAGAGGGCTGGGGTGAGGGCAACAGAAGTTCACCGACCATGTCAGATTCTGTCGCAAATGCCCTTGCCGGCCGATACCAATCAATGCCACGGTCTCGGCTATGATTCGCCCGGGTCGCTGCGATTGATCCGGCACAGTGTGTGCATCCTCAAGGTTCACAGGTCGGCAACCCCTCCCCGTCGGGCGAGGATTGCCGTATAACGAGTGACATTCGCGTGTTTGGTAATAAAGGACCCACAATAAAAGCTGATGAAGACTCCAAAACGCATTGAACCCCTGATCGAGGACGGTCTGGTCGACGAAGTGCTGCGCCCACTGATGAGTGGCAAAGAGGCAGCTGTTTATGTAGTGCGCTGCGGCAATCAGTTACGTTGCGCCAAGGTCTACAAGGAGGCGAATAAACGCAGTTTCCGCCAGGCAGCCGAGTATCAGGAAGGCCGCAAGGTTCGTAACAGCCGTCAGGCGCGGGCCATGGCGAAGGGGTCCAAGTTCGGTCGCAAAGAGACCGAAGACGCCTGGCAGAACGCCGAAGTGGCGGCGCTGTTCCGTCTGGCCGGCGCCGGTGTGCGAGTGCCCAAACCCTATGACTTCCTCGACGGCGTGCTGTTGATGGAGCTGGTGGCCGACGAATTCGGCGACGCCGCGCCGCGTCTGAACGACGTGGTACTGGAGCCGGATCAGGCGCGCGAGTATCACGCGTTCCTGATTTCGCAGATCGTGTTGATGTTGTGTACCGGTCTGGTGCACGGTGACCTCTCCGAGTTCAACGTGCTGCTGACCCCGACCGGCCCGGTCATCATCGACCTGCCCCAGGCAGTCGACGCTGCGGGTAACAACCACGCGTTCAGCATGCTCGAGCGTGACGTTGGCAACATGGCTTCGTACTTCGGCCGTTTCGCGCCGGAATTGAAGAAGACCAAATATGCCAAGGAAATGTGGGCGTTGTACGAAGCCGGCACCTTGCACCCGAACAGTGTGCTGACCGGCGAGTTCGACGATCCGGAGGACCTGGCCGATGTTGGCGGGGTGCTGCGCGAAATCGAAGCGGCGCGCCTCGACGAGGAACGCAAGCAAGCCATTCGCGCGGCGGACGACGCGCCGAAAGGCAAACCCGAAGAACCGCCTCCACCGCCGTGGATGCAGTGATCGCGTGATGAAAAACCCGGCTTCGGCCGGGTTTTTTGTTTGAGTCAAAAAGCACCCTCACCCCAGCCCTCTCCCGGAGGGAGAGGGGGCCGACCGAGGTGTCTTTAGCCATACATCGACCTGAAAAAACCGAGTCGATTATGGATTCAAAGAAAAACGTTCAGGTCGGTGTATCTCCCAAATATCCCCCAATCAGTCCCCTCTCCCTTTGGGAGAGGGCTAGGGTGAGGGGGGCTTTCGGATCCTGGCTTATTCGCGTCTACTGTCCACCGCTCCAACCACACTCAAGGACTGAATGTGACCATCCCACGCAACACCCACCTGATCGTAACCGCCCGGCTGATCTCCGATTTCGGCGCCTTCCTCAACATGGTCGCGCTGGCCACCTACGTCTACCTGCTGAGCAACAGCGCCATGAGCGTCGGCATTTTCCTTGCCAGCCGTGTCGGTGGCGGAATCTTCGCCAGTCTGATCGGCACACGCTTCTACCGGCGCTGGCAGGGCCGCGCGTCGCTGATTGCTTTCGATCTGTTGCGCGCTGCACTGCTGGCGCTGCTGTTGATCACACCGGCGAGTCAGCAGGCATGGCTGTTGCCCTTCATTGCCTTCGGCCTCGGCTTGGGCAATTCGATGTTCGCCATCGGCCTCAACAGCCAATTGCCGCGCTTGATCGCGCCGGCGCAGTTGCTCAAGGCCAATGCCTGGATCACCTCAGCCTCTTCAGCCGCCATGGTCGGCGGCAGTCTGGTGTCGGGGTTGCTGGTGGCTGCTTTCGGTTTTGAAACGGTCTTCGCCCTCAACGCGCTGACCTATTTGCTCGCCGCGCTGCTGATCATGCCGCTGCGTTTCGAAAAAACCGATGTCAGCGAACAGCCGGAGCGTGGTGAATGGTTTGCGCTGCGGCAAGGCCTGCGTTCGGTGCCAGTGGTCGCGGCCATGCTCGCGGTGACCATGGCCGACACCTTGGGCAGTGCCGCGCATAACGTCGGCTTCCCGATCATTTCGAAACTGCTCACGCCCGAGGCGGCGAGTACGACCTTGGGCCTGGCGCTTGCGGTATGGGCCAGCGGCAAACTGCTCGGCGCGCGCATCGCCAGTCACCTCAAGGGCTCGGAGAACAGCCACCTCGAAAGACGATTTTTCTGCGGCGTGGCGCTGATGTCCTGCGGGTTCATTCTGATGTTCCAGCAGCACAGTCTCGTGGGCCTGCTGCTGTTCGCCTTGCCGGCGGGGCTCGGCGATGGCGTGTCCGAAGTCAGCCTGATGTCCCGTTTGCAACGGGAACCTGCGGCTTTGCGCCTGCCGATTTTCAGCGTGCTGACCTTGCTGCAGATGACCGGATTCGGCATCGGCATGCTGGTCGCCGCGCCGTTCTACGCGTGGTGGACGCCGGGGGCCGTGGTCATGCTGTTCCACGGCATTCCCCTCGGCACCCTGTGCGTGGTGACGCTGTTGCGGATCAGGCGCGGGCGGGTTGCGCGCAGCAGCCCGACGCCAGCTCCTTGAGGATCGGGCAATCCGGGCGGTGATCACCGCTGCAGTGCTCGACCAGATCCTGCAGGGTGTCACGCAGCTCGCCGAGCTCGCGGATCTTCTGATTCAGCTCATCGATGTGCTGGCGCGCCAGTGCTTTCACATCGGCGCTGGCACGCTGGCGATCCTGCCAGAGGGTCAGCAGCTTGCCGACCTCCTCCAAAGAAAAGCCCAAGTCCCGCGAGCGCTTGATGAACGCCAGCGTGTGCAGGTCATCGCTGCCATACACGCGATAGCCGCTGTCGGTGCGATTGGCTGCTTTGAGCAGGCCAATCGACTCGTAATAGCGAATCATTTTTGCGCTCAGGCCACTTTGTCGGGCCGCTTGGCCGATGTTCATCGGTGTTCCTCCAGGTCCTTGGGTTTCCAGGTTTTCAACAGTAACGCATTGCTCACCACGCTGACGCTCGACAGCGCCATCGCCGCGCCGGCCAGCACCGGATTGAGGAAGCCGAACACCGCCAGCGGAATGCCGATCAGGTTGTAGACAAAGGCCCAGAACAGGTTCTGGCGAATCTTTGCGTAGGTCTTGCGGCTGATCTCCAGCGCTGCCGGCACCAGCCGCGGATCGCCGCGCATCAAGGTGATGCCGGCCGCATGCATGGCGACGTCGGTGCCGCCGCCCATGGCGATGCCGATGTCGGCGGCGGCGAGGGCCGGGGCGTCGTTGATGCCATCGCCGACCATGGCGACTACGCCGGTTTTCTTCAGCTCGGCGACGGTCGCGGCCTTGTCGGCAGGCAGCACTTCGGCGTGGACATTTTGGATGCCCAGAGCCTCGGCCACCACCCGTGCGCTGCCACGATTGTCGCCGGTCAGCAGGTGGCTCTGGATATCCCGCGCGGCGAGTTGTTGCACCGCTTGCAGAGCGCCGGGTTTCAGCGTGTCACCGAAGGCGAACAGGCCCAGCACCTTCGGCTGAGGACTTTGTTCAATCAGCCACGACAGTGTCCGACCTTCGCGTTCCCACGCTTCGGCGGATGTGCTCAATTCACCGGCACTCAAGGCGCTTTCGTCGAGCATCCGCCGATTGCCCAGCGCCAGGCGCCGGCCATCCAGCGTGCCGGCGATGCCGCGTCCGGTCAGCGCCTGGCTGTCGCTGACATCGGGCACGTTCAAGCCGCGTTCGGCGGCGGCATCCAGCACCGCTTTGGCCAACGGATGCTCGCTGCCGCGCTGCAAGGCACCGGCCAAGGTCAGCAGATTATTTTCGTCACCATCGACCGCGCTGAAGTGCGCGATACGCGGCGTCCCCGAGGTCAGCGTGCCGGTCTTGTCGAATACCACCGTGCTGACTTCGTGGGCACGCTCCAGCGCCTCGGCGTCCTTGATCAGAATGCCGTGGCGCGCCGCTACGCCGGTGCCGGCCATGATCGCCGTCGGAGTGGCGAGGCCGAGGGCGCACGGGCAGGCGATCACCAGCACGGCGACGGCATTGATCACCGCCGTTTCCAGCGGTGCGCCGTACAACCACCAGCCAATCAGCGTGGCCAGGGCGATCAGCAACACGGTCGGCACGAAGATCTGGCTGACCTTGTCCACCAGTTTCTGAATCGGCGCTTTCGCCGCTTGCGCGTCCTCGACCAGACGAATGATCCGCGCCAGCACGGTTTCCGCGCCGAGCGCCTGGGTGCGCACCAGCAAACGACCTTCGCCGTTGATCGCGCCGCCGGTGACCTTGTCGCCCGGTTGTTTCGGCACTGGCAGGCTTTCGCCGCTGATCAGCGCTTCGTCGGCGTGGCTCTGGCCTTCGACGACTTCGCCATCCACCGGGAAGCGTTCGCCGGGTTTGACCAGCACCAGATCGTCGAGGCGCAGGGCGCTGATCGCAACGTCTTGCTCACGCCCGTCGATAACTTGAATCGCCCGCTCCGGCCGCAACGCTTCGAGAGCGCGAATGGCGCTGGCGGTCTGGCGTTTGGCGCGGCTTTCGAGATATTTGCCGAGCAACACCAAAGCGATGACCACCGCCGAGGCCTCGAAATACAGATGCGGCATGCGTCCGGCGGCGCTGGCCCATTCATAGATACTCAGGCCATAACCGGCGCTGGTGCCGAGGGCGACGAGCAGGTCCATGTTGCCGGCGCCGGCGCGCACGGCTTTCCACGCCGCCACATAAAAGCGTGCGCCGAAGATGAATTGCACGGGGGTGGCGAGGGCGAATTGCACCCAGGCCGGGAGCATCCAGTGAATGCCGAACGGCTGCAGCAACATAGGCAACACCAGCGGCAGAGCGAGGGCGATCGCGCAGATCAATGCCCAGCGCTCACGGTGCAGGCGTTTTTGCTGGTCATCGGACTGTGGCCGTTCAGCTTGCCAGACGCTGGCCGAGTAACCGGCCTTGCTCACCGCGGCGAGCAGGGTTTGCGTATCGACCTGGCCGAGCAATTCGAGGTGCGCACGTTCATTGGCCAGATTGACGCTGACGCTGCTCACGCTTGGGACTTTGCTCAGGGCGCGTTCGACGCGACCGACGCAGGACGCGCAGGTCATGCCGTCGATGCTCAATTCGACAGTTTGCCGAGGCACGCTGTAACCGGCGCGCTCCACGGCTTGCATCAGCGCCGGCAGGCTGTCGCCGGGCGCCTGCACCCGGGCCTGTTCGGTGGCGAGGTTGACGCTGACGGCACTGGCGCCGCTGACCTTGCGCAGCGCCCGCTCGACACGCCCGGCGCAACTGGCGCAGGTCATGCCGGCAATCGGCAGATCGAAAGTGGTGGATTCGGACATCGGTCGCGCTCCCTGTAGTGGATGTCTACAGGATCAACCTTGCCACGCGGGCAAGGTCAAGCGCCATTCTTGTGGGAGCGAGCCTGCTCGCGAATGCGGTGCATCATTCAGCAATCATGTTGGCTGACCCGGCGCTTTCGCGAGCAGGCTCGCTCCCACAGGTCGAGGCGGTTGCTCAATAACCCAGGCCTGCAGGTTTCAGGTACACGCCTTCGGCATTCATCGCCAGGCGGAACTTCAGAACATCACCGGCATGCAGCACGACTTCCTGCGAACCCGGTGCGAGCATGCCGGGGTTGCAACCCGGTGCCTGGCCCGGCAGCAGTTTCAGGCGCAGCGAAACCTTGCCCGGTGGCAGGTTGAACGACGTGCTCTGTTCCTGGAACAGGCGCGCCGAGAGCTGGTCCTGGATGTACACGCCGATTTCGCACGAGGTCGCCACTTCGAGGCGCTCGCGGGAAATGATCAGTACCGCGTAATCCTCGCCGGCGGCTTGCACCTGCGGTACGGCGGCGAAAAGGCTGAGCAAGCCAAACAGGCCCAAAGCTGACCAGCGCATGGCTGAATCTCCTGAATTCGAGTCATTGATGCATGCAGCTTGGCCGAGCGCGGCGCCGAATGCCAGCCCGGCAGTTTTTCGCAGAACTTGACCTTGCCATCGTGGCAAGCTCGAGACTGCCGGCAATCTCACTCAAAGGAGTTTTCCCCATGCAAGTGTTCAACGTTCAAGGCATGTCCTGCGGTCATTGCGTCAAAGCCATCACCTCTGCGGTGCAGGCCCTGGATCCGGCGGCCAGTGTGCGCGTCGATCTGGCGGCCAAGGAAGTGGGCGTCGAAAGCGCGCTGAGTGCCGATCAGGTCATCGAAGCGATCCGCGAAGAGGGTTATGAGGTGAAGCTCGTCTGAAATTGATCGTTAGCGAGCTATCGGAATGTTCAAGGCGTCCGGGCGCGGCTAGACTGTCGGGCTGCGACTTGCCCACCTGGATGCCTGATGAACTTCCGCACGATTTTGATACTCGGCGCCTTGAGCGCCTTCGGTCCTTTGGCGATCGACTTCTATTTGCCTGCCTTTCCGGCCATGGCGCTGGCGTTCGGCACCGATGAGCAGCATGTCCAGCTGACGCTGGCGGCGTATTTCCTCGGTCTGTCCCTGGGCCAATTGGCTTACGGGCCGATTTCCGATCGTTTCGGCCGGCGGCTTCCGCTGCTCAGCGGCGTTGCTCTGTTCACCCTGGCGTCACTAGCCTGCGCCTACGCGCCAAGTCTGGAATGGTTGATCGGCGCGCGCTTCGTCCAGGCACTCGGTGGTTGTGCGGGCATGGTGATTTCCCGTGCGGTGGTTGCCGACAAGTGCGACGCGGTGGGCTCGGCGAAGGTGTTTTCGCAACTGATGCTGGTGATGGGCCTGGCGCCGATTCTGGCGCCGATGCTCGGTGGTCTGCTGGTCAACACCACGGGTTGGCAGTCGATCTTTCTGGTGCTCACCGGATTCAGTGCGGCGGCGGGTCTGGCGGTGGCATTGGGGCTGCCGGAAAGCATGCCGGCCCACGTGCCGCGTCAGCCGTTGTCCGGTGCATTGCGCCAGTACGGGCGACTGGTCAAGGATTCGGTCTACCTCGGCCACGCCCTGACCGGCGGCATCGCCATCGCCGGCATGTTCGCTTACATCGCCGGTTCACCGTTTGTGTTCATCAAGCTCTACGGTGTACCCGCCGAGCACTTCGGCTGGCTGTTCGGCACCAACGCGGCGGGCTTCATTCTGGTGGCGCAGGTCAATGCTCGTTTGCTGGCCAAGCGTGGTCCGGCGTTTTTGCTGGTGCGCGCGGTGTGGGTGTACTTCCTCGCCGGGCTGACGTTGCTGGCGGTGAGCGCGATGCGTCCAGAGGCATTGTGGCCGTTGCTGATTCCACTGTTCATCTGCATCGCCAGCCTCGGCTGCATCATTCCCAACGCCTCGGCGTGCGCGATGAACGGTCAGGGCGCCCGCGCCGGCAGTGCGTCGGCGATGCTCGGTTGCCTGCAATTCAGCATCGCCGCCGCTGCCGCCGCGCTGGTGGGTGTGTTGCACGATGGCAGCGCCGTGCCGATGGCCATGGTCATCAGCCTGTGCGGTCTGCTGGTGGTGAGCGTCGCGCTGCTCACCCGGCGCTTGCAGAATGCCCGGGCGCTGGCGCAAGCCCAGGTCTGAACGCTCGACTTTGGAGCTCAGCCGGCGGCGCGCTGCTGGCTGGGTTCGGGGATCCGGTGGGGCGCGCAGAGTCGCGCTTCGAGGGTACGAGTGAAGGCCAGCGCCTCGGCTTCACTGCGAAAGGTCACGACATGCTGGTCCAGGCGCACTTGCCATTGAGACTTTGCCACTTCTTTTATCAGGATCTTCATTGCTGACCTCCCTTGCGTAAAAGATGTATCGCAGAGGCTTCGATTGTAGACCCCGATACCCGCGCAATTGTGACAAGGGTCAAGCAACCGACTGACGGCAAAAAGCCCCGCAACCGCTCTGGCATCACGAGCGGTTGCGAGGCTTTATTTTTTTAGAAACCTTCTAAAACAATTTTCCCCTTGGCCTTGCCGCTTTCCAGCAGCTCATGGGCGCGGCGCAGGTTGGCCGCATTTATCGCGCCGAAGTGCTCGCCCAAAGTCGTCTTCAAAGTGCCGGCGTCAATCAGCTCTGCGACGCGGTTGAGCAGCTTGTGCTGTTCGATCATGTCCGGCGTTTCGAACAGCGAGCGGGTGTACATGAACTCCCAATGCAGCGACAGGCTCTTGCGCTTGAGCAGGCTGATGTCGAGGGACTTCGGATCGTCGATCAGCGCCAGCTTGCCTTGCGGTGCGAGGGCTTCGACCAGTTGTGCCAGATGCTGATCGGTCTGGGTCAGGCTGGCGACGTGGGTCACGCTGGCGATGCCGGCGCGCTTCAATTCTTCGCTCAGCGGCTGGCTGTGATCGATGACCAGATCGGCACCGAGTTCACTGACCCAGTCACGGGTTTGTGGGCGCGAAGCGGTGCCGATGACTTTCAGACCGGTCAACTGTTTGGCCAATTGGGTCAGGATCGAACCCACGCCGCCCGCCGCACCAACGATCAGCAGGCTCTGGCCTTGATCATTGCTGCCTTCGCTGATTTGCAGGCGCTCGAAGAGCAATTCCCACGCAGTGATCGCGGTCAGCGGCAGCGCAGCGGCTTCGGCAAAACCGAGGGACTTGGGCATGTGGCCGACGATGCGCTCATCGACCACGTGCAACTCGCTGTTGCCACCGGCCCGGGCAATCGAACCGGCGTAAAACACCTTGTCACCGGCCTTGAACAGGGTGACGTCGCTGCCGACCGCCTTGACCACACCGGCAACGTCCCAGCCCAGCACTTTCGCCGCGCCGTTTTCCGGCGCCACGTTCTGCCGCACTTTGGTGTCGACCGGGTTGACCGAGATGGCTTTGACTTCCACCAAGAGGTCGCGCGGGCCGGCGACCGGTTCTGGCAGTTCAATGTCTTGCAGGGACTTGGCGTCGCTGATCGGCAGGGACGCGTAATAGGCAATGGCTTTCATAAGTGGCTCCGTACAGTTGATAGAAGGAGTAATCAGGCAATCGCGCCGAGACGTTTGAGCTGGAAGTGTTCGATGGTGTGGCCGGCGCTGGCCTGAAACTTCTGAAAATGCGCGCTGGCGTTGTGCGCCTCAAGAATCTCGTCACTGGCCCACTGTTCGATCACATAAAAAACCTGCGGATCGGCAAGGTCGCGGTGCAGGTCGTACTGGCCACAGCCCGGCTCGGCGCGGCTCGGTTCGACGAGGGCACGCAGGGCCTGTTCGAGGACGTCCTGCTGACCGGGTTTGGCGGTCAGGGTGGCGATAGCGGTAAAGGGCTGGGACATGCGCGGACTCCAGAATCGGGATGAATTGATGGAGGCCATCATTGGCTATTTCTCTGCGCGATAAAACCAGCTAAAAGAGCAGTCTCTTTCAATATTTTTTTGATAATCGAGGCTGCGCATGTTGCGTTTTGATGACTTGCAGTTGTTTGTTCGCGCGGCGGATCTGGGCAGCCTGTCGGCGGCGGCTCGGGTGATGGACATGTCTGCGGCGGTGGCCAGCGCGGCCTTGAAGCGCATCGAGCAGCAACTCGGTGCGCGGCTGCTGGCGCGGTCGACCCGCAGCCTGCGCCTCACCGCCGAGGGCGAAGGCTTCCTCGAATATGCCCGCGCCGCCCTGAGCAATCTCGACGAGGGGCGTCGACTGCTCGCCAGCGGTCAGGATCAGGTCAGCGGGATTCTGCAACTGTCGGCGCCTTCGGATTTCGGGCGCAATCTGCTGCTGCCGTGGCTCGACGCGTTTCAGCGTGAGCACCCTAAGCTGACGGTGCGCCTGCTGCTTGGCGACCGCATCGCCGACCTGTTCCGGCAGCCGGTGGACATCGCCCTGCGCTATGGCGAGCCGGAGCACTCCAGCCTGATCGCCTTGCCCATCGCACCGCACAATCGCCGCGTGTTGTGCGCATCTCCTGACTATCTGGCCCGGCATGGCGAGCCGCGCCAGCTCGAGCAACTGGCCCAGCACAACTGCCTTCTGTACATGCTCGGCAGCCGCGTCCACGACCACTGGAGTTTTCACGATGGCAAGCGCGAAGTCGGCCTGACCGTGAGTGGCGACCGCTTCAGCGATGACGCCGACGTCGTGAGATTATGGGCGTTGGCCGGTGCCGGCATTGCCTACAAATCCTGGCTGGACGTCGGCACCGATGTGCTCGCCGGGCGCCTCAAGGTGCTGATGCCGGAACTGCTGTGTGAGCGCGCACCGCTGAATCTGTTGTGCGCCCATCGCGCACAATTGAGTAAGCCGGTGAACCTGCTGAGGGAGATGCTCGCCAGTCGTTGCGCCGAATTGAGTAGTCAATTTCCCGCTTTTCTCAAAGTCGATCATTAGTCGCAGGCAAATAGAGAAATTTCTGTCAGGAACAATCGCCACCTGCGCAGGCCCAGGCGCAGGACGTCTGGCTTAACCCGCTTATACTAGCGCCCGCCTCATGCCTGCACTGACACCGGCGCGCAGACCCCGTAACGCGTTGCCGGCTTTTGGTGACGGTTGCTACTTCTGCTGCCAGGTTGTGTGCCGGAGCAGCTGGTGTCGGTGGCATCCCTTGCTCCGATCCAGGGCGATATTCGCGTGTTGGCCGATGCCCTATAAGCGGCCAAGATGTCTCCGAGCGGTAGACGATACGATTCAACAGGGAGTGAACATATGGAACATGCACCGTGCATCAGCCAGATCGCGACATTGCTGGCCGACCCCAAGCGCAGCGCGATGATGTGGGCGTTGATGGATGGCTCGGCGCGGCAAGCCGAAGAGCTGGCGCTGCTGGCCGGGCTCTCGCCGTCGTCGGCCAGTGCGCATCTGGGGCGATTGTCCGCAGGGGGTCTGTTGAACGTCGAAATGCGTGGGCGCAAACGCTTCTTTCGCCTGGCAGCGCCGGAAATCGGCGCGGCGATCGAAGCTTTGGCCAGCGCCACCATTGCCAGCGCGCCACGACAAGTGCCCGCTGCGCTGAAACGCACCATGCCGATGGTCAGGCCGCAGGCGGCGCCGTCTTCGCTGTTGCGCGCGCGGTTCTGCGACGACCATCTGGGCGGCACCCTGGCGGCCGACCTGTATCAGCGTCTGCTCGATGCCGGCTGGATCGAACAGCTTGAGCAGCGGGTGGTGGTGACGCACAAAGGCTCCACCCAACTGGCGCAGCGCGGTGTGTTCATCCAGGCCCTGGCCCACCGCAACGTGCAGGTCGCCTGCGCCTGCCCGGACTGGAGCGAGCGGCGTCCGCACATGGGCGGCTCACTGGGTGCGGCGCTGTTGCAGTTGTTCATGCAGTCCGGCTGGCTGACCTTGCCCAACGATTCCCGCGCCTTGCAGTTGACCGCCACCGGTCAGCGCGAAATCCATCGCTTTGCCAAGGAAACCGAGCTGGAAACAGCATTCTAGAGCGCTGCTCTGCAATGAGCTGGCGGGCAGCGTCGCGCACGACTGTGAACAGGTCGCATCCAGTACGACCTCCGAATGACCATCACGCACACTCGATCCGGGGAATTTCCGGATGGGGGAGCGCAACATGAATACACAACACTTCAGTGCGGCTGAGCGCCTGGAACGGCTGCCGCTCAGTGGTTATCACCGCGTCATTTTCATCATCATTGCGCTGGCGTTTTTCTTCGACTCCATGGATCTGGCGATGATGACTTTCCTGCTCGGCTCGATCAAAGCCGAGTTCGGCCTGAGCAGTGCGCAAGCCGGCCTGCTCGCCAGCTCAAGCTTTTTCGGCATGGTGCTGGGGGCGTCGTTGTCGGGAATGCTCGCCGACCGCTTCGGGCGCAAACCGGTGTTTCAGTGGAGCATCGTGTTGTGGGGCGTGGCCAGTTATCTGTGTTCGACGGCGCAGACGGTGGAGACGCTGACGCTGTTCCGCATCCTGCTGGGTATCGGCATGGGCATGGAGTTTCCCATCGCGCAGTCGATGCTGTCGGAGTTGATTCCGGCGCAACGACGCGGGCGCTACATCGCCCTCATGGACGGCTTCTGGCCGCTGGGGTTTGTCGCGGCGGGCGTGCTTTCGTACTTCCTGCTGCCGCTGATTGGCTGGCGCGATATCTTTCTGGTGCTGGCGGTGCCGGCGGTATTTGTCCTGGCGATCCGCTTTTTCATCCCTGAGTCACCGCGATGGCTGGAACAGGCCGGGCGTGACGCCGACGCGGACAAAGTGTTGAACGGCATTGAAGCGCGGGTGCGTGCTTCGCTGGGCGGTGCGGCGTTACCGGAACCGGTTCGTTTGCCACGCACGGTGACGCCACCGGGCAATTTCTTCTCGGCGCTCAAGCAGATCTGGTCGCCGCAATATCGCCAGCGCACGACGATGATCTGGAGTCTGTGGTTCTTCGCATTGCTGGGTTTCTACGGGCTGACTTCCTGGCTCAGCGCATTGCTGCAGCAGTCGGGTTTCGCCGTGACGCAATCGGTGTATTACACGGTGCTGATCTCGCTCGGCGGGATTCCCGGCTTCCTCATGGCGGCATGGCTGGTCGAGCGTTGGGGGCGTAAACCGGTGTGCATCGTCACCCTGCTCGGCGGCGGGGGGATGGCGTTTCTGTATGGGCAGAGCGCGGTGTTCGGCGGCAACGTGGCGCTGCTGATCGGCACCGGATTGTTGATGCAGTTTTTCCTGTTCGGCATGTGGGCGGTGCTCTACACCTACACGCCGGAGCTGTACCCGACTTCGGCACGGGCAACCGGCTCGGGATTCGCCTCGGCGATCGGCCGCGTCGGCTCGCTGCTCGGGCCACTGGTGACCGGGCTGGTGTTCCCGATTACCGGGCAGGGCGGGGTGTTCGCGCTGGGCGCGGCGTGCTTTGCGATTGCGGCGGGCGTGGTGTGGCTGTTCGGGATGGAGACGCGGGGCAAGACGCTGGAAGAGCTTACCGAGTGAACATCGATATGAATGTGGGAGCGAGCCTGCTCGCGAAAGCGGTGTTTCATCCAACGAAAATGTTGACTGATACTCCCTCTTCGCGAGCAGGCTCGCTCCCACATTGGTTTTGCGGTGTTGCTTACGGTTTTACCAACCGCGCATCCAGGCTGTTCTGCGCCAGGCGCTTGGCCTGATCCTGGGTCATGCCCAGATGCTCGTGCAGCGCATGGAAGTTCTCGGTCACGTACCCGCCGAAATACGCCGGGTCATCTGAGTTCACCGTGACCTTCACGCCGCGCTCGAGCATGTCGAGGATGTTGTGCTGCGACATGTGATCGAACACGCAGAGCTTGGTGTTCGACAGTGGGCACACGGTCAGCGGGATCTGCTCGTCGATGATCCGCTGCATCAGGCGCTCGTCTTCGATGGCGCGCACGCCATGGTCGATGCGCTGGATTTTCAGCAGGTCGATGGCTTCCCAGATGTACTCCGGGGGGCCTTCTTCACCAGCGTGGGCGACGGTGAGAAAGCCTTCGTCGCGGGCGCGATCGAAGACGCGTTTGAACTTGCTCGGCGGGTGGCCCATCTCGGAACTGTCGAGCCCGACCGCGACAAACGCATCACGGAACGGCAGCGCCTGATCGAGGGTTTTCTGCGCTTCGTCTTCGCTGAGGTGGCGCAGGAAGCTGAGGATCAAACCGCTGCTGATGCCCAGTTGCGTCTCGCCATCCTTGAGGGCGGCGGCGATGCCGTTGAGCACCACTTCGAACGGGATGCCCCGGTCGGTGTGGGTTTGCGGATCGAAGAACGGTTCGGTATGAATCACGTTCTGTGCTTTGCAGCGCAGCAGGTAGGCCCAGGTCAGGTCGTAGAAATCCTGCGAGGTGCGCAGCACATCGGCGCCCTGGTAATACAGGTCGAGAAATTCCTGCAGATTGTTGAAGGCGTAGGCCTTGCGCAGGGTTTCGACGTCGCTCCACGGCAGGGCGATCTTGTTGCGTTCGGCCAGGGCGAACAGCAGTTCAGGCTCCAGCGAACCTTCCAGATGCAGGTGCAGTTCGGCTTTGGGCAGGGCGTTGAGCCAGTCGTACATAGTCTTTTCTCATCAGGTGCAATGCCGGCATTCTACAGAGGCTGGCCGCAACAATTGGCAAAACCTGACCAGGTGATCGATCAAACCGCCTCTTGCTCGCGACGATAGGCATAGGTATCGGCGAAGCGCGACAGCAGGAATTGCGCACAGGTGGTGGTCGGATATTTCGCCGGATGCTGTGCGTCCTGGCAACCGGGCAGGCATTCGATGCGCGTGTCCGGGTGCGGTTCGGCGAAGAACGGCATCGAATAGCGATCCACACCCAGCGGGCTGATCACCCGGTGCGGCGTCGAGCGATAACGGTCGTTGCTCCAGCGCGCCATCATGTCGCCGAGGTTGACCACGAACGTGCCGTCGATCGGTGGCGCGTCGATCCATTCACCATTGACGTTCTTCACCTGCAAACCGCCGGCGCTGTCCTGATAGAGCAGGGTGATGCAGCCGTAATCGGTATGGGCTCCGGCGCCTTGTTGCTCGGCGGAGCTGGCGGTGTGACGCGGCGGATAATGGATCATGCGCAACACGCTGACCGGGTCGACAAAGCGCGAATCGAAGAAGTCGCGCTCGATGCCCAGCGCAATGGTCATCGCCCGCAACAGGGTTTGCGCCAGCGCCTGCATGTCGAGGTAGTGCTGCTCCATCAGGGCTTCCCAGCCGGGTTGCGCCGGATGCCGATTGGGGCCGCGCAAGGGTTTCTCCGCGAGCACCTCGGGATGCTCGGCCGGCAAGTGCAGGCCCATGTCGAAGGTTTCCTTCAGATCGCTGGGTTTGTCCGGGTCCAACTGCTCGGTGGCAATCGCACCGTAGCCGCGATGGTGGCGGGTCTGAGTAATGTCGATCTTCAGTTTTTCTGCGGCGGGCAATGCAAAGAAGCGCTGGGCGTGATCGAGCAGGGCGTCGATGCGCTGCGCAGAGATCGGATGGCCCTTGATGTAGAAAAAGCCCCATTCGCGACAGGCTTGGTCGATTTGGTCGGCCACCGCAGGCCAGGCGTTTTCGTCGTCGCTATAGAGCGGGCTGATATCAATGATCGGAAGCTGATCCATACACAATCCTTGAATACGCTGTGTTTCCAATGTGGGAGCGAGCCTGCTCGCGAAGAGGGAGTGTCAGACAACATTTTTGTTTAATGACACACCGCTTTCGCGAGCAGGCTCGCTCCCACAGGGTTCTGTGTGGTGAATCGGGGGACTACTTCGGCATCTCGGCCTTCATGCCCTCAACGTAATAATTCATCGAAGCCAGTTCCGCATTGGTCGCGCTCACGCCCGCGGGGATTTTTTCCACACCGGCCTGATCCTTGATCGGCCCGGTAAACGGCTGCAATGCGCCGCTCTTGATGTCGGCGATCAATTGCTCGGCTTCGGCTTTCACCGGCGCCGGCACCAGATCGCTGATCGGCAGTTCCACTGTGCCTTCCTTCAACCCGCCCCAGTAATCCTGGGATTTCCAGGTGTGATCGATCACGCTCTGCGTCGCTTGAATGTAGTGCGGCGCCCAGTCGTTGACGATCGAGGTCAGCACCGCTTTGGGGCCGAAGTGGGCCATGTCCGAGGCATAGCCCACGGCATACACGCCGCGCCGTTCGGCAGCCTGGATCGGCGCCGGGCTGTCGGTGTGCTGGAACACCACGTCGACACCCTGATCGATCAGCGCGTTGGCGGCGTCGGCTTCCTTGCCCGGATCGAACCAGGAGTTGACCCACACCACTTTGATTTCGGTGCCAGGGTTGTACTTGTTCAAGGCCAACTGGATGGCGTTGATGTCGCGGATCACTTCCGGAATCGGGAACGAGGCGACGTAGCCGATCTTCTTGGTCTTGGTCATCTTCGCCGCGAGGAAACCGCCGACGTAACGGCCCTCGTAAGTGCGCGCCAGGTAGGTGCCGAGGTTCTTGTCCTGCTTGTAGCCGGTTGCGTGTTCGAAAGTGACCTTGGGGAATTGCTTGGCGACTTTCACTGTCGGGTTCATGTAGCCGAAAGACGTGGTGAAGATCAGGTCATATTTGTCCTTGGCCATGTTGCGGATCACCCGCTCGGCGTCGGCGCCCTCGGCGACGTTTTCCACGTAGTTGGTGGTGATCTGCGTGCCGAGTTTTTCCGCCAGGGCCTTGCGCCCCTGTTCGTGCTGATACGTCCAGCCGTGGTCACCGATCGGGCCGATGTAGACGAAACCGACCTTCAGCGGATCGGCAGCGCTGGCGCTCAGGCTGATTCCCAGACCGATGGCGGCGTACAGCAGTTTGTGCAGCGGACGTATTGGCATGAACCCGAACTCCATTTTGTTGTGTGTGCCCAGGGCCAATGCAAATTGCTGACCAACAGGACAACAAACACATTTGAAAACGCGGCGCGGCCTTCGCGAGCAGGCTCGCTCCCACAGGGACGCATTTCAATGTGGGAGCGAGCCTGCTCGCGAAGAGGCCGGCAAGGCCAATAAAAGTGCATGCCTGAATCCAGCTGCCATCGCGTGGTGCGCAAAGATGTAACGAAACGTTAGCGCCGCGCGGCAGTCAGTAGCTTCATCAGCTCTTTTCGGCAAAAGGCCCGTCATGCTCTCGATCCTCAAACAAGAAAGCTTCCTGCTGCTGGCAGTCCTTGCCGCGTGCGTCGCTTATCCACTGGAACATTGGATGCTGCACAGCGGCCAGATCGTCGCGCTGGGCGGCGGCCTGCTGCTGATCGCCTTTATCGTCGCCGCTTCGATGCGCGTCGCCCATCACGCCGAATTGCTCGCGGAAAAGGTCGGCGATCCCTACGGGACGATGATCCTGACATTGTCGGCGGTGCTGGTCGAAGTGGTGATCCTGGCGATCATGATGAGCAACGAAGCCTCGGCGACGCTGGTGCGCGACACGATCTATTCAGCGGTCATGCTCGACATCAACGGCATCCTCGGCCTCGCCGCACTGATGGGCGGGATCAAACACGGCGAGCAGTCCTACAACGACGACTCGGCGCGCAGCTACAGCGTGATGATCCTCACTGCGATGGGCGTGTCGATGGTGGTCCCGGAGTTCATTCCCGAGGCCAACTGGAAGATGTATTCGGCGTTCACCATTGGCGCGATGATGGTGCTCTACGCGCTGTTCCTGCGCATGCAGGTCGGCCCGCACAGTTACTTTTTCAGCTACAGCTATCCGGACAAACGGCGCAAGAAGGAGCCGGTCGAGCAGGAGCCGAAGCCGGTCAGCCTGGCGCTGTCGATCGGCATTCTGGTGTCGGGGGTAGTGATCATCGGCGCACTGGCCGAGGTGATGTCCAAGACTCTCGATCTGGGCCTGGAAGGCACGGGCGCGCCGCCGGTGATCACGGCGATTCTGGTGGCAGCGATTTCCGCCGCGCCGGAGATTCTCACCGCACTGCGTGCGGCACTGGCCAATCGCATGCAGTCGGTGGTCAACATTGCGATGGGCGCGTCACTGTCGACGGTGATTCTGACCGTACCGGTGATGGAAGCGATGGCGCTGTACACCGGCCAGCCGTTTCAAATGGCGATGACCCCAGTGCAAACGGTGATGATCTTCATCACCCTGATCGTCAGCGCGATCAACCTCAATGACGGCGAGACCAACGCCATTGAGGGGATGACGCACTTTGTACTGTTTGCCACGTTCATCATGCTGTCGCTACTGGGCCTTTAGGGCTGACAGATACCCATGTGGGAGCGAGCCTGCTCGCGAAAACGGTGTGTCATCCAACAAACATGTTGTCTGACACTCCTTCTTCGCGAGCAGGCTCGCTCCCACAGTTTTGAACGGCGGTGAGTCAGGTCCCGGCGATCAGTTGGCGAGCGGCTTGACTGTGATCGGCGATCAAACCTTTCAGATCCAACCCTTCAACCTGACCACCAACCACACGCCACTTGCCGCCAATCATCACTCGATCCGCCCGATCCGCGCCGCACAACAACAGCGCCGAAATCGGATCATGGCTACCGGAGAAGCGCAGTTCATCGAGCTTGAACAACGCCAGATCCGCCTGTTTGCCGACGGCAATTTCGCCAATGTCGGTGCGGCCCAAAAGGCTCGCCGAACCCTTGGTCGCCCAGCCCAGCACGCGCTCCGGGGTGATCTTTTCGGCGCCGTAGCGCAGGCGCTGGATGTACAGGGCCTGACGCGCTTCGAGGATCATGTTCGAGGCATCGTTGGACGCCGAACCGTCGACGCCAAGGCCGAACAGCGCGCCGGCGTCGGTCAGCTCGATGCTCGGGCAGATGCCGGACGCCAGGCGCATGTTCGAGCTTGGGCAGTGGCAGATGCCGGTACCGGCCTGGCCGAGGCGGGCGATTTCGTCGGGGTTGAAATGGATGCCGTGGGCCAGCCAGGTACGTGGGCCGAGCCAGCCGACGCTGTCCAGATAATCGACGGTGCGCAGACCGAAACGTTGCAGGCAGAAGTCTTCTTCATCAAGGGTTTCAGCGAGATGGGTGTGCAGACGCACATCGAGTTTGTTCGCCAGATCAGCGCTGGCCGACATGATTTCCGGAGTCACCGAAAACGGCGAACACGGCGCCAGGGCGATCTGGATCTGCGCGCCGTCGCCACGCTCGTGGTACTCGTGAATCAGCCGCTGGCTGTCGTCAAGAATCACCTGGCCTTCCTGCACTGTCTGCTGCGGAGGCAGGCCGCCGTCCTTCTCGCCAAGGCTCATCGAGCCGCGCGTGAGCATGGCGCGCATACCCAGTTCACGCACCGTTTCGACCTGCACGTCGATGGCGTTTTCCAGACCGTCCGGGAACAGATAGTGATGGTCGGCAGCGGTGGTGCAACCCGAGAGCAGCAATTCGGCCAGCGCCACTCTGGTGGCGAGGGCGAGTTTTTCCGGGGTCAGCCGCGCCCATACCGGGTACAGGGTTTTCAGCCACGGGAACAGCGGCTGATTGACCACCGGCGCCCAGGCGCGGGTCAGGGTTTGATAGAAGTGATGGTGAGTGTTGATCAGGCCCGGCAGGACCACATGCTCGCGGGCATCGAACACTTCATTGCACGGCGCCGACGGCTGCTGACCGGCAGCGAGCACTTCGACGATCACACCGTCTTGCACGACTAGACCGCCACGGGCATCAAGCTCGTTGGAGGTGAAAATGGCGAGGGGATTTTTTAACCAGGTACGGGTCGCAGGCATTGTGGCCGGCTCCTCTGAAAGTTGGGTTCAGGGTTGCCAGCTCAGTGTTGCCCTGTCTGCTGATCCAGGGTCGCCGCGAAGGACGAGGCGCGCAGTTTCAAACAAATCGCAGCGCCGGGCAAGCGCCACCCGACCATTCACCATCATCCCCCTGTGGGAGCGAGCCTGCTCGCGAAGGCGTCATGTCAGTCGATACAGATTTACCTGACAGATCGTATTCGCGAGCAGGCTCGCTCCCACATCGGGATTTTCAGTGCTTACCAGGCAATCGTTTCACCCTTGTAATTGACGAAGTGATGCCCGCCCTTGCCGGTAAACGCATTGACCTGATCGATCAGCCCGCGAGTGCTGGTCTCTACATCCAAGTCAGCACCTTCGCCGCCCATGTCGGTCTTCACCCAGCCCGGGTGCAACGACAGTACGGTGAGTTTCTGTTCACCCAGTTGCGTGACAAAACTGTTGGTCATCGAATTCAGCGCCGCTTTGCTCGCCTTGTACAACGCCAGCTCCGGCGCGTCGGGCATGGTCACGCTGCCGAGCACCGAACTCATGAACGCCAGCACGCCGCTGCCGTCGCGGATCTGCCCGACGAAACGCTGAGCCAGATTGATCGGCGCCACCGCGTTGGTGAAAAACAGTTGCCCGACCTCGGCCAGGGTCGCGCCGCCCGGGGTCTGTACTTCCGGGCCTTTGACCCCGGCGTTGACGAACAACAGGTCGAAGGTTTCGCCCTTGAGTTTCTGGCTCAGAGCGATCACCGCTTGCTGATCGTCCATGTCGAGCTTCTCGATGCGCACGTCACCCAGCGCTTGCAGCGCCTCGGCCTTCTGCGGATTGCGCACCGTCGCGGTGACCTGCCAGCCATCGCCCAGCAGAGTCTTCACCAGACCGAGGCCCAAGCCGCGGGAGGCGCCGATGATCAGTGCGTTTTTTGCCTGAGACATGATGGGTTTCCTTGAAAGTCAGCATTCAGGATTCAATGGACACGCCTGACCGCGCCACAGTTGCAGCGCTTGGCGAAAAACAGGCTTTGATCCCGGAGCATACTCCAGGCTTCTTGAGTTTCTCGAGGGTGTTTGATCAGAAATAGTTGTGGGTCGTGGTCCAGGTGTTGCCGGTGCGGACGCCTTCGCGAGCAGGCTCGCTCCCACATTTGCCCGCGTTCACTCAGATCCCCTGTGGGAGCGAGCCTGCTCGCGAAGAGGCCCGCTCTGACAACGATCAGTGTCCCGATTGCCACGGCTGCCCCAACGAAACCGGCGCATACAACCGAGTGCGCACGGCATCGCGGGAGAGCAGCACCAGCACCAAAATCGTCGCCACATACGGCAGCATCGCCAGCAGGCTCGAAGGAATCGCCAGTCCTAGCCCCTGCGCCACCAAATGCAGGATGCTGGCGAGGCCGAACAGATACGCCCCGAGCAGCAAGCGCCACACCCGCCAACTGGCAAACACCACCAGCGCCAAAGCGATCCAGCCGCGCCCTGCGGTCATGTTTTCCGCCCACATCGGCGTGTAGGCCAGCGACAGATACGCCCCGGCCAGCCCGGCCATTGCTCCGCCGAACAACACCGCCAAGGTGCGTACGGTCAGCACCGGCAAGCCCATGGCGCTGGCCGCATCCGGGTTTTCACCGACCGCTTGAATGATCAGGCCGACACGACTTTTGACGATCACCCACGCCACCAGCGCAAACAGCGCAAACGACAGATACACCAGCAGATCCTGGGCAAACAGCATCCGCCCGATCAGCGGGATCTCACTCAGATACGGAATCGCCAAAGGCTCGAAACCTGCCAGCGGCTTACCCACCCAGGCCGCGCCGACAAATGTCGACAGGCCCACGCCGAAGATCGTCAGCGCCAGCCCGGTGGCGACCTGATTGGCGTTGAACACCAGCGCGACCAGGGCAAACAGTGACGACAACAACATCCCGGCCAGCATCGCCAGCAGCACACCCAGCCACAGGTTGCCGCTGTTCAGCGCGACGATAAAACCGATCACCGCACCGAACAGCATCATGCCTTCCTGGCCGAGGTTGAGGACGCCGCTTTTCTCGCAGATCAACTCACCCAATGCCACCAGCAGCAGCGGCGTGCCGCAGCGGACCATCGCGTAGAAAATATTGCTCAACAGATCGATATCCATCACAGCGCTCCGGCGGTTACGGCAGGGGTCGAGGCGCGCCGGGTCCAGCGCAGTTTCAGGCGTGGCCGATAAAGAATCAGCACGTCGCAGGCGAGCAGGAAAAACAGCATCATGCCCTGGAACAATTGGGTGATCGCTTGCGGCAGATTGAGCGACATCTGCGCGCTCTCGCCGCCGATGTACAGCAGCGCCATGAGCAGACTGGAGAACAGAATGCCAAGCGGATTCAACCGTCCGAGAAACGCCACGGTGATCGCCGCGTAGCCATAGCCCGGCGACACCTGGGGCACCAGTTGGCCGATCGGCCCGGTCACTTCGCAGACCCCGGCGAGTCCGGCCAGACCACCGCTGATCAACAGCGCCAGCCAGATCAGGCGCTTCTCGCGAAAGCCGACAAAACCTGCCGCACGCTTGTCCAGCCCGAGCACTTTGATCTGGAAGCCGATAAAGCTTTTCTGCAACAACACCCACACCACAACCAGCGCGAGCAGGGCGAAATACACGCCGGCATGCACGCGGCCGTCCTCCAGCAGCAGCGGCAAACGACTGGCGTCGCCGAACATCGCCGACTCGGGAAAATTGAAGCCCGCCGGATCTTTCAACGGCCCGTGCACGCAGAACAGCAGCAGGTTCAGCGCGATGTAGTTGAGCATGATGCTGGTGAGGATTTCGTTGGCGTTGAAGCGCGTGCGCAGCCATGCGGTGAGCCCGGCCCATGCGGCGCCCGCCAGCGTCCCGGTCAGCAGAATCAGCACCAGCGCCCAGCGACTTTGCATGTCGATAACGTTCACTGCCAGAGCACTGCCGGCCAAGGCGCCAAGTAGAAGTTGGCCTTCGGCGCCGATGTTCCAGATCCGCGCCTGATAGGCCACGGCCAGGCCGAGTGCGCAGAGTAGAATCGGCAGCGCCTTGACCAGCAATTCAGACACGCCATACAAATCGCTGACGGGCGCGATCAGCAGCGTGTGCAAGGTTTGCAGTGGGTCGTGGCCCAGCGCGATGAACAACAGCGAGCCGCAGCCGAGGGTCAGCGCCGCCGCCAATAACGGCGAGCACCACAGCATCAAGCGCGATTGCTGGCCACGGGGTTCGAGGGAAAGCAGCATGTTGAAACTCCGTTAAACCGAGGCGGTGCGGGGTGAGTGATCGAACTGGCCGGCCATCCACGCGCCGACATCGCTCAGTTGTGTAAGGCCGGTGTCTTGCAGTGCCGACAGACGCCCGCCGCACAGCGCGCCGAGACGATCGCTGATCTGGAACAGCTCATCGAGGTCTTCGGAAATCACCAGAATCGCCGCGCCGGCATCGCGCAGGGCGATCAACGCGCGATGGATGGTGGCGGCGGCACCGACGTCGACGCCCCAGGTCGGGTGCGCGGCGATCAGCAGTTTCGGTTGCTGAAGAATTTCCCGGCCGAGGATGAATTTCTGCAAGTTGCCGCCCGAAAGGCTGCGCGCAGCGGTTTGCGTGTCCGGGGTCTTCACGCCGAAACGCTGGATGATCTGCTGCGCGAGCGCTTCGACTTTGCCGCGTTGAATCAACCCGTGGCTGACCAGTCCTTGCTGAAAAGCACTGAGCAGAGCGTTATCGGCCAGACTCAACTCCGGCACCGCGCCGTGGCCGAGGCGTTCGGCCGGCACGAAGGCCAGACCGAGTTTGCGCCGCGCGTCCGGGCGCAGATCGGCAACGTTTTTCTCTGCGAAGCGCAGGGTCGCCGCCTGCGCGCGCGGCAAGGGCTGTTCGCCGCTGAGCAGGGCGAGCAATTCATCCTGACCATTGCCCGCGACCCCGGCGATGCCGACGATTTCACCGCTGCGCACTTGCAGATCGATGTCGGTCAGCGAGCAACCGAACGGATCCGGGTTGTGCCAGCTCAAACCCTGCACCTGCAGAAACGCCGCGCCACCGCTGACCTTCGGATACTCGCCAATCAATCCCGCCGCTTCGCCGACCATCAGTTGTGCCAGTTGCTGATCCGTACATTGCGCCGGCAGGCAATGCCCGGCTACCCGACCGCCGCGCAGCACCGTGGCGCTGTGGCACAAGGCGCGCACTTCACCGAGCTTGTGGCTGATAAACAGAATGCTGCAGCCCTCATCGGCGAGGCGACGCAGGGTGATGAACAATTCGTCCGCCTCTTGCGGCGTCAGCACCGAGGTCGGCTCGTCGAGAATCAGCAGGCGGATGTCCTGCATCAGGCAACGGATGATTTCCACCCGCTGGCGCTCGCCGATCGACAGGCTGTGGACAAGTCGCTCCGGTTCCAGCGCCATGCCGTAATGCCGCGATACTTCGCGAATCTTCGGCTCCAGTTGCTTCGGCGTGCCGGCCGCCGCGCCCATCGCCAAGGCAATGTTCTGCGCGACGCTGAGGGTTTCGAACAGCGAGAAATGCTGGAACACCATGCCAATGCCCAACTGCCGCGCCTGCGCCGGATTGCGCATCTGCACGCGCTGCCCCTGCCAGAGCATTTCACCGCTGTCGCACTGGGTGACCCCGTAAATGATCTTCATCAACGTACTTTTGCCCGCGCCGTTTTCACCGAGCAGGGCATGGATTTCACCCGGCGCGATGCTCAGGTCGATGGCGTCGTTGGCCAGACAACCGGGGTAGCGTTTGCTGATCTGGCGCAGTTGCAGGCGCGGCGGGGAAGGGGCGATGGACATGACAGGCTCGACTGACTTGGAGTTGTGCCTGTGGATAAAGCAATTTCCTGGCCATTGAGTCAGGAACGCTTGCGGAGCCGGTCCGCAAGTGCCGACAGCAGCGCATCGGCGGGCGTTTTGTCTTTGGATCAAGCACCAATTCAGCGCAAAGCCATTGAACAGGCTCCAGTTTTGCCCGCTTGCAGTTGGTTAAAAAACGAGCAACTGCCTGGGAGCCAGACAGATCCAGCGGCTGCGGCGGTCATGAACGGCTTATCCACAGGTTGCTCCACAGTAATTGTGCGCAAGCGCCGAGGGTGGGCATAAGCACTGCGATGCTTTGTTCTAATGGTGATAAACGAAGATAACTGTTTGTTTTTACGCTGGATTTCCCTTTCGTCGGGTCAATTGAACGAAAATTGAACAAATCGCGCAAAGCCGCATGACAGAAGGGTTACAGCGGTGTGTGCTCAGGTTATCCACAGTCGGGTGCACAGCAGGTGTGGGCAAGTCATGAGTTTATGAAAGTACGAGTGATGCCCCAAAAAGATCGCAGCCTTCGGCAGCTCCTACAATTGGAATGCGATCCCCTTGTAGGAGCTGCCGAAGGCTGCGATCTTTTGATCTTCCACTCTCAACGCTGCAACAAAATCCGCCCACGGCTCAGATCAGCCAACTGACTCTGCAACAATTCGATCTGCGCTTCCCCCACCGCCAGCTTCAATTCAACGCCATTGGCCGTGAAGTTCTCCTCCACCACCAACCCACCCAGATCCGCCACGCGCAACTTCACCAGCGCCAACTCGGCAAATCCGCAGGCGCAACTCAGCGACACGCGGCTGATCAGCTCGACTTTCTGCGCCGCTTGCAGGCACTTGTTGGCGCCACCGCCATAGGCCCGGGCCAAACCGCCGGTGCCCAGTTGAATGCCGCCGTACCAGCGAATCACCAGCACCGCGACCTGATCGCAGTCCTGCGCTTCGATCGCCGCCAGAATAGGGCGTCCGGCGGTGCCGCCGGGTTCGCCATCGTCAGTGCTGCGGTATTGCGCGCCGAGTTTCCACGCCCAGCAATTGTGCGTGGCATTCAAATCGCTGTGCTGCTCGAAAAACGCCTGCGCATCGGCGGGGCTGCTGATCGGCGTCGCCAGAGTGATAAAGCGGCTTTTGCGAATCTCTTCGCGGTACTCGCAAAAACCGCTGAGGGTGAAAGGCATAAACGTCTTATAGAGAAGGAGTGAGGCCGCAGCCTTTGAGAATGATGCGGATCAGGTTGTTGCCGGCGTCTTCCATGTCCTGCTTGGTCAACTTGCTGCGCCCGGTGACGCGGCAAATCTGCGTGGCGAAGTCGGCATAATGCTGGGTGCTGCCCCACAGCAGGAAGATCAGGTGCACCGGGTCGACCGGGTCCATTTTGCCCGCATCGATCCATGCCTGAAACACCGCCGCGCGCCCGGTGAACCAGGTGCGGTAATCCTGATTGAAATATTCGCTCAGGCATTCGCCGCCGCTGATCACTTCCATGGCAAAGATTCGCGAGGCCTGTGGCTGGCGCCGGGAGAATTCCATCTTCGCGCGGATGTAGCGGGTCAGCGCTTCGGCCGGGTCATCCTCGGCAGTGAGGGTGTTGAAGGTGCTGTCCCACAACTCGATGATGTTGCTCAGCACCGCCACATACAAACCGAGCTTGTTGGTGAAGTAGTAATGCAGGTTGGCCTTGGGCAGCCCGGCATTCTGCGCGATGGTGTTCATGCTGGTGCCTTTGAACCCGTGACGGGCGAACTCGTCTTCGGCGGCTTTGAGAATGGTCTCTTCGTTCTTCTGACGAATGCGGCTGGCGGGTTTGCCGCCGTGGGCTGGGACTTCAAAGGTCATAGGCACTTCCGGGATTGTCTGTGGGTGCAACCAGTTGCGTTGATAGCGCACCCACAGGCATCCGACAAGTCCTTGCGCGGAAAAACAGTTACGCCTGTTCGATCTTGTTCAATGACGCGGGGCTTTTTGCCTCAGCGGTTTTGCCTTCCGGCAACAACAGACACAGGACGATTGCCGTCAGCCCGCCGCTTGTGATCGCCGAGTCGAACAGGTTCTGCACCAGTTTCGGCAGCAGGTGCAGCAGGTTCGGTTGCGCGGCGATGCCGAGGCCGACGCCGAACGAAGTGGCGATGATCAACATGCTGCGCCGGTCCAGCGGCGACTGCGCGAGAATGCGCACGCCCGCCGCCGCCACTGCGCCGAACATCACCAGCGTTGCGCCGCCCAGCACCGGTTTCGGAATCTGTTGCAGCACCGCACCGATCATCGGGAACAGGCCGAGGCAGAACAGGATCGCGCCGATGTACAGGCCGACGTAGCGGCTGGCAACGCCGGTCAATTGGATCACGCCGTTGTTCTGCGCGAACGTTGTGTTGGGGAAGGCGCTGAAGGTCGCCGCGATCATGCAACTGACACCATCACCGAGCACGCCACCGCGCAAGCGGCTTATATAAGAAGGGCCGCTGATCGGTTGGCGGGCGAGCATGCAATTGGCGGTGAGGTCGCCGACGGTTTCGATGGTGCTGATCAGGTAAATCAGTGCGACCGGCAGGAAAGCGGTCCAGTCGAAGTTGAATCCGAACTTGAACGGCGTAGGAAAACTCACCAGCGGCAAGTCAGGCAACGGCTGCGGGACCAGTTTCCCGCTGAACCACGCCGCGAGGCTGCCGAGCACCAGTCCGATGATGATCGCCGACAGTCGCACCCACGGCGTATTCGAGCGGTTGAGCAGAATGATCGTCAGCAGCACGAACACGCCCAAGGCCAGATTGCCCGGCGCGCCGAAGTCCGGCGCGTTGAAGCCGCCACCCAGATCGGTGATGCCGACCTTGATCAGGCTGATGCCGATCAGCGTGATGACGATGCCGGTCACCAGCGGTGTGACCACTCGGCGCAACTGACCGATGAAACGGCTGAGCACGATCTGCACGATTGCGCCGAAAAAGCACACGCCGAAAATCATCGCCAGAATATCTTCCGGGCTGCCGCCGCGCTGCTTGACCAGAAACCCGGCCGACAGCACCGCACCGAGAAACGCGAAACTGGTGCCTTGCAGACAGATCATCCCCGCGCCAATGCCGAACGGTCGCCGCGCCTGGATAAAGGTACCGACGCCCGAGACCATCAGCGCCATGCTGATCAGGTACGGCAGATGCGCGGTCAGCCCGAGCGCCGAGCCGATGACCAGCGGCGGGGTGATGATGCCAACGAAACTGGCGAGCACATGTTGCAGTGCGGCGAGAATGGCGGCGAGTGGTTTGGGGCGGTCGTTGAGGCCGTAGATCAGTTCACTGGACGAATCGGAATCTGGCTGCATGGGCTTTGGCTTCTTGTTGAAGGACGAGTAGCCTTTCTCTGCAAAAAACTGTCCACTTGCTCAACTTTCTGAAGCAACGACTCCCAAAGGTAGGAGCTGCCGAAGGCTGCGATCTTTTGATCTTGCTTTCAGCGCGTAGCCGCCAGACTCTCCAAAAAGCTTTCCAGCACCAAATGAGGGCGCCGCCCCTTGCGCGTGACCGATGCCAGACTCAAATCGTAAAAACGCGTGCCGGCCTTGAGCGCACGCAAGCGCCCCTGCTGCACCCAAAGATTGGCGTAGTGATCCGGCAGGTAACCGATGTAGCGTCCGGTCAGAATCAGAAATGCCATGCCCTCACGGTCAGAGGCACTGGCGGTGCAGTTGAGCGCCTGGTAGTGCGCCTGAATCTCTGCCGGCAAACGGAAGGTCGGCGCAATCGCGTCCTGACTGTCGAGGCGTTGATCATCGAGTTGCTTGTCGTCGACATAAAACAGCGGATGACCCACCGCGCAATACAGCAGCGAACGCTCGCTATACAACGGCTGATATTCCAGTCCCGACAAGGCGCTGGCCTGCGGCACCACGCCAACGTGCAGGCGCCCGTCGAGCACACCTTGTTCGACTTCGTTCGGCGCAATCATGCGAATCTGGATCTGCACATCCGGCCCGCGTTCCTTCAACTGCGCGAGGGCGTGGGTGATGCGCATGTGCGGCAGGGTGACCAGATTATCGGTCAGGCCGATGATCAATTCACCGCGCAAGTGTTGATGCAGACCGTTGACCTCGGTGCGAAAACTCTCCAGTGCACTCAACAGCTGTAGTGCCGACTGATACACCTCACGACCTTCCTCGGTCAGCGAAAATCCGGCCCGGCCACGCTGGCACAAGCGCAAGCCGAGGCGCTGTTCCAGATCGCTCATCTGCTGGCTGATCGCCGAGCGCCCGATGCCGAGCACGGTTTCCGCTGCGGAGAAGCCGCCACACTCCACGACACTGCGAAAAATCCGCAGCAGGCGAATATCAAAATCACTGACCTGGGCCAGTGGATCGGCGCGGCGGCTGCTCATTTTTTGTTCTCTTTGTTTAGCGATGATCTAACTGAAGGTTAGAAGAGTTGGATTTCACCGACTTTATCGCCGTGGCAATTTAGCTGCAACAACGCTTTCCATCTCCCTGACGCTTATGCCCTGCGAGGTTTTGCCCGATGAACATGCCTGAAAACGCGCCGTCGCCACTGGCCAGCCAACTGAAGCTGGACGCGCACTGGATGCCGTACACCGCCAACCGCAACTTTCAGCGCGACCCGCGTCTGATCGTCGGTGCCGAAGGCAGTTGGCTGTTCGATGACAAGGGCCGCAAGATCTACGACTCGCTGTCCGGTCTGTGGACCTGCGGCGCCGGGCACACCCGCAAGGAAATTCAGGAAGCCGTTGCGAAACAGCTGGGCACCCTCGATTACTCGCCGGGTTTCCAGTACGGCCATCCGTTGTCGTTCCAGTTGGCAGAGAAAATCACTGAACTGACCCCGGGCAATTTGAACCACGTGTTCTTCACCGACTCTGGTTCCGAGTGCGCCGATACTGCGGTGAAAATGGTCCGTGCCTACTGGCGCCTGAAAGGCCAGGCGACCAAGACCAAAATGATTGGCCGTGCCCGTGGCTACCACGGTGTGAACATCGCCGGCACCAGCCTCGGCGGCGTCAACGGCAACCGCAAGCTGTTCGGTCAGGCGATGATGGATGTCGATCACCTGCCGCACACACTGCTGGCGAGCAACGCGTTTTCCCGTGGCATGCCGGAGCAGGGCGGTATTGCTTTGGCCGATGAGCTGCTCAAGTTGATCGAACTGCACGACGCTTCCAACATCGCTGCGGTGTTCGTTGAGCCGATGGCCGGCTCTGCCGGGGTATTGGTTCCGCCGCAGGGTTACCTCAAGCGTCTGCGCGAGATCTGCGATCAGCACAACATCCTGCTGGTGTTTGACGAAGTGATCACCGGATTCGGTCGCACCGGTTCGATGTTTGGCGCCGACAGCTTTGGCGTGACTCCAGACCTGATGTGTATCGCCAAGCAAGTCACCAACGGCGCGATCCCGATGGGCGCGGTGATTGCCAGCTCCGAGATCTACCAGACTTTCATGAACCAGCCGACGCCGGAATACGCCGTGGAATTTCCCCATGGCTACACCTATTCGGCGCACCCGGTGGCTTGTGCCGCCGGCCTCGCAGCACTCGATCTGCTGCAAAAGGAACACCTGGTGCAGAGCGTCGCCGAAGTCGCGCCGCATTTTGAAAACGCGTTGCACGGTCTGAAAGGCTCGAAGAACGTCATCGACATCCGCAACTACGGCCTGGCCGGCGCGATCCAGATTGCCGGGCGTGACGGTGATGCCATCGTGCGTCCTTTCGAAGCGGGCATGGCCTTGTGGAAAGCCGGGTTCTACGTGCGCTTCGGCGGCGACACCCTGCAGTTCGGCCCAACCTTCAACAGCAAGCCGCAAGACCTCGATCGTCTGTTCGACGCGGTCGGCGAAGTGCTGAACAAGCTCGACTGATTTTTCCCTCTATATATACCTACACAAACGGGCGCTCCTTTGCGGGTGCCCGTGGACAAGAATTCAGGAGTGTTCGATGAGTGTTATCCCGCATTTGATCAATGGCGAACTGGTGACCGAGAACGGTCGCGCGGTGGATGTGTTCAACCCGTCTACCGGCCAGGCGATCCACAAACTGCCATTGGCCAGTCAGGCCACCATTCAGAAAGCCATCGATGCTGCCAAGGCTGCGTTCCCGGCCTGGCGCAACACGCCACCGGCCAAACGCGCCCAAGTGATGTTCCGCTTCAAGCAACTGCTGGAGCAAAACGAAGCACGCATCTCGCAGCTGATCAGCGAAGAGCACGGCAAGACCCTGGAAGACGCTGCCGGTGAATTGAAGCGCGGTATCGAGAACGTCGAGTTCGCCTGCGCCGCCCCGGAAATCCTCAAGGGCGAGTACAGCCGCAACGTCGGCCCGAACATCGATGCCTGGTCGGACTTCCAGCCACTGGGGATTGTTGCCGGTATCACCCCGTTCAACTTCCCGGCCATGGTGCCGCTTTGGATGTACCCGCTGGCGATCGTCTGCGGCAATTGCTTCATCCTCAAGCCATCCGAGCGCGATCCAAGCTCGACGCTGCTGATCGCTCAACTGCTGCTGGAAGCCGGGCTGCCGAAAGGCGTGATGAGTGTGGTCCATGGTGACAAGACGGCGGTGGACGCGTTGATCGAAGCGCCGGAAGTCAAAGCGCTGAGCTTCGTCGGTTCGACGCCGATTGCCGAATACATTTACGCCGAAGGCACCAAGCGCGGCAAACGCGTTCAGGCACTGGGCGGCGCGAAGAACCACGCGGTGTTGATGCCGGATGCCGATCTCGACAATGCGGTCAGCGCACTGATGGGCGCGGCCTACGGTTCCTGCGGCGAACGCTGCATGGCGATCTCGGTGGCCGTGTGTGTTGGCGATCAGGTCGCGGACGCGCTGGTGGCGAAACTGGTTCCGCAGATCAAAGCGCTGAAAATCGGTGCCGGTACTTCTTGCGGCCTGGACATGGGGCCGTTGGTTACCGGTCAGGCGCGTGACAAGGTCAGCGGTTATGTGGATGACGGTGTGGCGGCGGGCGCGACCCTGGTGGTCGATGGTCGTGGTCTGAGCGTGGCCGGGCATGAAGAAGGCTTCTTCCTCGGTGGCTGCCTGTTCGACAACGTCACTCCAGAGATGCGCATCTATAAAGAAGAGATCTTCGGGCCGGTGCTGTGCGTGGTGCGGGTGAACAGCCTGGAAGAGGCGATGCAACTGATCAATGATCACGAATACGGCAACGGCACCTGCATCTTCACCCGTGACGGCGAAGCGGCGCGGCTGTTCTGCGATGAGATCGAAGTCGGCATGGTCGGCGTCAACGTGCCGCTGCCGGTGCCGGTGGCTTATCACAGCTTCGGCGGCTGGAAGCGTTCGCTGTTTGGCGACCTGCATGCGTATGGTCCGGACGGCGTGCGCTTCTATACTCGTCGCAAGGCGATCACCCAGCGCTGGCCGCAGCGTGCGAGCCATGAAGCTTCGCAGTTCGCATTCCCTAGCTTGTAAGTAGCTGGATATGCAGAAGGCCGACCTTGATAGGTCGGCCTTCGCGTTTTCGGGGCTTTTTGACCGATATGACAGAAATATGAAAATAGGTGTTGACGGCAGATTCCAGAGGTCTATAATTCGCCCCACTTCCGGCGCAGTCGAAACGGAAAACTCCTTGAGAATCAAAGAGTTACGCAGTTTTCG
>NZ_JAGRQJ010000003.1:0-1042290 GCF_018132745.1 Pseudomonas sp. 14A
CCGATGGTAGTGTGGGGTTTCCCCATGTGAGAGTAGGTCATCGTCAAGATTAAATTCCGAAACCCCAATTGCGAAAGCAGTTGGGGTTTTGTTTTGCCTGCGAGAAAGTTCTTACAGCCTTTGCAGACCTCGTCCGGCTGTCACAGCCGGCCGACAATGCTAAGGTTCTGCCTCGGCTTTAGCGATTTTCCAAGGAATCCATATGTCGGACGCCCAGTCCCTCAACGCTGCATTCATGGTGGTTCAGAGCAACAGTCTCGATGAGCTGCGCAGCCTTGTGGTCAGCATCATGCGGCGCTACCCACTGGCACCCCTGGAAAACGAAATCGCGTTGGTGCAAAGCAACGGCATCGCTCAATGGCTCAAACTGGCACTGGCCGAGGATCCCGAAGGCGACGACCTTGGCGGTTGCGGGATCGCTGCGGCGATTGACGTGCAACTACCCGGCAGTTTCATGTGGCAGCTGTATCGCATGGTATTGGGACGGGAAGAGATTCCAGCGAAATCCCTGCTCGATAAAGCACCGCTGACCTGGCGTCTGATGCGCCTCTTGCCACAGGTAATCGACCGCCGACATTTTGAGCCGCTGCAACGCTTCCTCACCCACGACGGCGACCTGCGCAAGCGCTATCAGTTGTCGGAGCGTCTCGCCGATCTGTTTGACCAATATCAGGTATACCGGGCCGACTGGCTCGAAGATTGGGCGGACGGCCGCCACCAACTGCGTAATGTGCGAGGTGAAATAAAGCCGCTGCCACCGACCAGCTGCTGGCAGGCCGAGTTGTGGCGAGCGCTGCTGGATGACGTCGGCGAACAAGGCATGGCGCAGAGTCGTGCCGGCGTGCATCAACGCTTCATGGAGCGAATCAACACCCTTGATGAGGCTCCGGCTGCGCTGCCACCACGCGTGATCGTCTTCGGTATTTCTTCATTGCCCGCGCAGGTACTTGAAGCGCTGGCCGGTCTGGCACGTTTCAGCCAGGTGCTGCTTTGCGTACATAACCCTTGTCGCCATCACTGGGCCGATATCGTCGCCGACAAGGATCTGCTGCGGCATCAATACAAGCGGCAACAACGCAAAAGCGGGATGCCAGTGGTACTTGATGCCGAGACCCTGCATCAGCACGCGCATCCGTTGCTGGCCGCTTGGGGTAAGCAAGGTCGCGACTATATCAACCTGCTCGACAGCTACGACGATCCCAACAGCTACCGCGCAGCCTTTCGTGACGGACGCATCGACCTGTTCAGCGAAGCCCAACCCCACAACATGCTTAACCAGCTTCAGGACGACATTCTGGAGTTACGTCCACTCAACGAGACACGCGAACTCTGGCCTGCGGTCGATGCAACCCAAGACCATTCAATACGTTTTCACATCGCCCACAGTGCCCAGCGTGAAGTCGAGATCCTGCACGATCAACTCCTGGCGCGTTTCAGTGCCGACCCGGATCTGCGCCCGCGAGATGTGATCGTCATGGTCCCGGATATCGACAGCTATGCACCGCATATCCGCGCAGTTTTCGGTCAGCTCGATCGATTTGACCCGCGCTTCATTCCGTTCACTTTGGCGGATCAGGGCCAGCGTGGCCGCGATCCGTTACTAATCGCAGTCGAGCACCTGCTCAAGCTTCCGGACAGCCGTTTCCCAGTCAGTGAGATCCTCGACTTGCTCGATGTCCCGGCCCTGCGCGCTCGCTTTGGCGTAGAAGAACGCGACCTGCCAACTCTGCACCGCTGGATCGAAGGCGCCGGCGTGCGTTGGGGCATGAGCGCCGAGCAACGGGCCGGTCTCGGTTTGCCAGAGGAACTGGAGCAGAACAGCTGGCATTTCGGCCTGCGCCGAATGCTGCTGGGGTACGCCGTCGGCAGTGCCGAGGCATGTGCAGGTATAGAACCTTACGATGAAATTGGTGGGCTTGATGCTGCCCTGATCGGTCCACTGGTGGCTCTGCTGGATGCCTTGGAAATCGCTCACCAGCAACTCACGCAACCGGCTCAACCGAAAGAGTGGGGGCTGCGCTTGCAGGCGCTGATGCAAGTGTTTTTCCAAGCCAGCAACGAGCATGACGATTATCTGCTGACCCAGTTGGAGGAGCTTCGCGAGACCTGGCTGGAAACCTGCGAGGCGGTCGGGCTGACTGACGAACTGCCGCTGACTGTCGTGCGAGAAGCCTGGCTCGCCGGGCTGGATCAGGGCCGTTTGTCGCAACGATTCCTCGCCGGTGCGGTAAATTTCTGCACCTTGATGCCGATGCGTGCCATTCCTTTCAAACTGGTTTGTCTGCTGGGCATGAACGACGGCGATTATCCCCGCGCGCAACCACCGCTGGACTTCGATCTGATGGGCAGCGATTACCGACCTGGGGATCGCTCACGACGTGAAGACGACCGCTACCTGTTACTCGAAGCGCTGTTGTCCGCACGTTCTCAGCTCTATATCAGTTGGGTCGGTCGCAGCATCCGTGACAACAGCGAACGACCTGCCTCGGTGCTCATCGGCCAGTTGCGCGATCACCTCGCCAGCGGCTGGCGTTCAATCGACCCGAGCCAGGATCTGTTGGACGTGCTGACCGAAGAACATCCCCTGCAACCTTTCAGCGCCCGCTATTTCCACGAAGGCGAGCAACTGTTCAGCTACGCCAGCGAGTGGCAGGTGTTGCATCAAGAGAAAGCGCAGCAAAGCGAGGCGCCGTTACTCGCGCCGTATGTTCAGGAAGAACCGCTGACACTGGCTTTACTGCAGGACTTTCTGCGTAATCCGGTTCGGCATTTTTTCACACAACGTCTCAAGGTCTATTTCGAGGCGGCGCAAGCGCCGTTGGCAGATGAAGAACCTTTCGTGCTGGACGCCCTACAGCGCTACACGCTGAGCGACAGCTTGCTGGAAGCCGCACTGAGCCAGCCGGACAATATCGATCAGGCGCTGCAAGCCCGGGCGCTGCGCCTGCAAAACAGTGGTCTGCTGCCTATGGCCGGTTTTGGCGAGTGTCTACAGCGAGAGTTGATCGAACCGCTACCGGATCTTCTGCAGCGGTACCAACAGTTGCTGACGTTATGGCCGACTCCGTTGACCAGCGCAATCCCGGTCAGTCTCGACTTGCAAGGTGTGCGGCTGGAAGGCTGGCTCTCAAGCCTGCACCAACGTGCCGATGGCGGCCTGCTGTCAGTCACTACCATTCCCAACAGCATCGGCTCGATCAAAACGCGCAAGTGGCACCGGCTGACCAAACCGTGGGTCACTCATCTGGTCGCCTGCGCCAGCGAGCATGCGTTGACCACGGCATTGGTCGCCAGTGACGACACATTGTTGCTTGAGCCAATGGAGCGAGACCGAGCGCTGCGTTTCCTCGGCGACCTGCTTCTTGCGTGGCAATCCGGAATGCGCCAACCCTTGCCGATTGCGATAAAAACCGCGTTCGCCTGGTTGTCTCAAACTGACCCGGTCAAAGCCGAAGCCGCTGCACGAAAAGCCTATGAAGGTGACGGCCAGACCAGCGAGGGCGAGCGGCGTGAAAGCCCGGCACTGCTCCGGCAATATCCCGACTTCGATGCATTGTTGGCAGACGAAACCTTCACCGGCTGGTGCGACGCCTTGTACCGCCCATTATTCGAAGCGCCCTGGCGTTCCTTGTCCAGCGAAGGTGCGCGCGCATGAGTACGAAAACACCGTTGGCTCTGGCCTTCCCGCTGCGCGGCAGTCAGTTGATCGAAGCAAGCGCCGGCACCGGAAAAACCTTTACGATCTCGGCACTTTATCTGCGGCTGATTCTCGGTCATGGCGGCGAGACAAGCGGTTTCGCACGCGAATTGCTGCCGCCGCAGATCCTCGTAGTGACGTTTACCGACGCTGCCACCAAAGAGCTGCGTGAACGCATTCGGACACGCTTGGCTGAGGCCGCGCGATTCTTCCGCGGTGAAATCACTGCCCCCGACGGACTGATTGCCGAGCTGCGCGATCAGTTCGATCCGCAGCAATGGCCGGGCTGTGCCAACCGCCTCGATATCGCCGCGCAGTGGATGGACGAAGCCGCTGTCTCGACCATTCACAGTTGGTGTCAGCGCATGCTGCGCGAGCATGCGTTCGACAGCGGCAGCCTGTTCACGCAGTCGCTGGAAACCGATCACAGCGATTTGCTCGGCGAGGTGCTGCGCGATTACTGGCGCCTGTTCTGCTACCCAATGCAGGGCGATGCGCTGAACTGGGTGCGCAGCAATTGGGGTGGCCCCGCAGCGTTGTTGCCTCGGGTGCGCGGCTTGTTCGCCAGCGAGCGTGACACCGCTGAAGGCAAGGTGCCGGCGGAGCTGATCGCCGAATGTTTGCTGGAGAGGCGAGCGGCGTTGGTCGAACTGAAAATGCCTTGGCGTGACTGGGCAGACGAGCTGCTTGCTCTGTGCCATGAGGGCGTGGCCAGCAAAACCGTCGATGGCCGCAAGATGCAGGCGCGTTATTTCGAGCCCTGGTTCGACAAGCTCAAGACCTGGGCCGCAGACGAGGCGCTTGAGCAACTGGACATTGGCACCGGCTTCACTCGTCTGACACCCGATGGCATGGCCGAAGCCTGGAAAGGCCAGGCCCCGAGTCATCCGGGGCTGGACGCCATGTCCGCACTCAAGTCGAGCCTCGACGCATTGCCGACACCCGATGCCGCTGTTCTGCAACACGCCGCCAAGTGGGTCGGTGCACGCTTTGAAGAGGAGAAGCGCCGTCGCGCAGAAATGGGTTTCGACGACATGCTGCTGCGTCTGGATGCCGCGCTTCAATCAGAGGGCGGCGAGCGCTTGGCGACACTGATCCGCGAGCAGTTCCCTGTCGCGCTGATCGACGAATTCCAGGACACCGATCCGGTGCAATACCGCATCTTCGAAAGCATCTACCGCATCGAAGACAATCACCCGGACACCGGCCTGTTCCTGATCGGCGACCCTAAGCAGGCGATCTACGCCTTTCGCGGTGCGGACATCTACACCTACCTGCGCGCACGTCAGGCCACCACCGGCCGCTTGCATACGCTCGGCACCAACTTCCGCTCCAGCCACGGTATGGTGACAGCGGTCAATCACGTATTCGAACGCGCCGAGTCCCGAGAGCAGGGACGCGGCGCGTTTTTGTTTCGCGAGAAAACCGGCGAAAACCCGGTGCCGTTCCTCCCGGTCGAGTCTCAGGGACGCAAGGAAACGCTGCGGATTGTCGGGCAAGACTTCGCGGCACTGAATGTCTGGCTATTGCCCAGCGATCAGCCGCTTTCTGGCGCGGTTTATCGTCAGCAAATGGCCGCCGCCTGCGCCAGTGAAATCACCGCACTGCTCAATGGCGGGCAAACCGGTAGCGCTGGTTTCGTTCAGGCAGATGACTTCAGAGGTCTGCGTCCTTCGGATATTGCGATCCTCGTCCGCGACGGTAAAGAAGCCCAGGCCGTACGCGCCGAACTCGCCGCCAGAGGAGTGCGCAGCGTTTATCTATCAGACAAGGATTCGGTGTTCGCCGCGCAAGAGGCGCACGATCTGCTGGCCTGGCTGAAGGCCTGCGCCGAACCCGATGTCGAACGTTCGCTGAAGGCTGCGCTGGCCTGCACTACCCTGGACCTGCCGCTGATCGAGCTGGAACGTCTGAACCAGGACGAGATGGTCTGGGAAGCCCGGGTCATGCAGTTCCGCGGCTATCGCGAACTGTGGCGTAAACAGGGCGTTCTGCCGATGTTGCGGCGCCTGCTTCACGACTTCCATTTGCCGCAAACCCTGATGCAGCGCAGTGACGGCGAGCGCGTACTGACCAACCTTTTGCACTTGTCGGAACTGATGCAGCAGGCCGCTGCTGAACTGGACGGCGAGCAAGCATTGATCCGCCATCTGGCCGAGCTGCTGGCACTGTCCGGTCAGGCCGGTGAAGAGCAGATTCTGCGTCTGGAAAGCGATGAGCAACTGGTCAAAGTGGTGACCATCCACAAATCCAAGGGCCTGGAATATCCGCTGGTATTCCTGCCATTCATTTGCTCGGCGAAACCGGTGGATGGCAGCCGTCTGCCGCTGCATTACCACGACGCTGCGGGCAAGGCGCAGATCAGCCTCAAGCCGACTCCCGAATTGATCGCTCTGGCTGACGATGAGCGTCTGGCCGAAGATCTGCGGCTGCTGTATGTCGCGTTGACCCGTGCACAACATGCCTGTTGGCTGGGCGTCACCGATCTCAAGCGCGGCAATAACAACAGCTCTGTGCTGCACTTGTCTGCGTTGGGTTACTTGCTCGGTGGCGGTGCCGCTTTGGGCGAGTCCAGCGAATTGAATCGCTGGCTGCGCGATCTGCAGCAAGACTGCCCGGCCATCGGCATCGGCGAAATGCCTCAGCCCACTGACGAACATTACCAGCCGCCGCGCAATGAAGCAGTGCTACGAGCGACGCTACGGCCCAAGCGCAAAGCCAGTGAAAACTGGTGGATCGCGTCTTACAGCGCCCTGCGCATCAGCGACATAATGAGCATCGGCAGCGATGAAGCACCGGACAGTCCGCAGGCGCAAAAGCTCTTCGACGACGAGCGCCTCGACCCCGACGCACCCCGCGAAATCATCAGCGGTGGCGCCGATATCCACCGTTTTCCTCGCGGACCGAATCCCGGCACCTTTTTGCATGGCTTGCTCGAATGGGCGGGTGCTGAAGGCTTTGCGGTTACCCGCGAAGCGCTGGAAGACGCGATTGCCCGGCGCTGCAACTTGCGCGGCTGGCAAGGCTGGATCACCACGCTGACGGACTGGCTGCAGCATTTGCTCAAGTCGCCGTTGCCGATCGCTGGCGGGCAACCGCCGGTGGTTCCTGAGCAACTGAAGCAATACCGCGTCGAGATGGAGTTCTGGTTCGCCAGCCACAAAGTCGACGTGCTCAAGCTCGATGAACAGGTGCGCCAGCACACCCACAATGGCGTCGCCCGGGTGGCGGCGGAGCCGGTACAACTCAACGGCATGTTCAAGGGCTTTATCGACCTGACCTTCGAGCACGCTGGCCGTTATTACGTCGCCGATTACAAATCCAACTGGCTCGGCGTGGATGATCAGGCCTACACCGTGCAGGCGATGGAACAGTCGATCCTCGACAACCGTTACGACTTGCAATACGTGCTGTATCTGCTGGCACTGCATCGCCAGTTGAAGGCGCGGCTGGCGGATTACGATTACGACCGCCATGTCGGTGGGGCGGTTTATCTTTTCCTGCGCGGTACGCGTGCCGAAAGTCGAGGCGTGTACTTCGTGCGTCCGCCACGGGAATTGATCGAACGCCTCGACCGGATGTTCCAGGGCAAACCCGAACCCAAGTCCGAGCCCGCCTGGGAACAGGGAGTCCTGCTATGAGCCGCACATTCGCCGATCTGCTGCCGACACCGCTGGAAGCGGACAGCCTGTCGAAACTCTCGCCGCTGACCCGCGCCGATGATTTGCTGTTGTTGCTGAGCCGTTGGGTCGAGCGCGGCTGGCTGCGCGCGCTGGACCGGGCGTTTGTCGCTTTCCTGCATGAACTCGAGCCCGAGACCGATCCGCTGGTGCTGCTCGCGGCGGCGTTGACCAGTCACCAGCTCGGCCATGGTCATGTGTGTCTGGACCTGTTCGAAACCCTCAAGGCGCCGGATTTTGCACTGTCATTGCCGCCCGAAGGCGATGTGCAGGGCGGTGTGTTGCTGCTGCCCTCACAACTGCTCGAAACGCTCGATGGAGCCCATTGGTGCAAAGTGCTGGCAAGCAGCTCGCTGGTCGCTCTGGCCGCTGATGCGGGTGACACAGCGCAGACACGTCCATTGGTGCTGTCCTCGAAACGCCTGTACCTGCGCCGTTACTGGACCTACGAACGCCGCATTGATGCAGCGTTGCGCCAACGCTTGATGCAACAGGAGCCGACGCCAGAGGATCTGCCGCAGCGCCTCAATGAATTGTTCGGCCGTGCGGAATCCGCAGCTGTAATCGATTGGCAAAAACTCGCCTGTGCTCTCGCAACGCGCAGCGCCTTCAGCATCATCACCGGAGGCCCGGGTACCGGCAAAACCACCACGGTGGTGCGCCTGCTCGCACTGCTGCAGGCACCGGCCGTCGAGGCCGGCCATCCGCTGCGCATACGTCTGGCCGCACCGACCGGCAAGGCCGCTGCGCGCCTGACCGAGTCGATCAGCCAGCAAGTGCAATCGCTGCAAGTCGCCGAAGCGGTGCGCGCGGCGATCCCCAGCGATGTCACCACCGTGCACCGTTTGCTCGGCAGTCGACCGGGTACCCGCCACTTTCGTCACCATGCCGGTAACCGCCTGCCGCTGGATGTGCTGGTGGTCGACGAAGCTTCGATGATCGACCTGGAAATGATGGCCAACTTGCTCGACGCCATGCCGGCCCATGCGCGGTTGGTATTGCTGGGCGACAAGGATCAACTGGCCTCGGTCGAGGCCGGTGCGGTGTTGGGCGATCTGTGCCGTGACGCCGAGGGCGGTTGGTACAGCCCGCAGACGCGGCAATGGCTGGAGTCGGTCAGTGGCGAGTCGTTGCAGGGCAGCGGTTTGCATGAAGACCGCGACGGCACCCACCCGCTGGCGCAGCAAGTGGTGATGCTGCGTCACTCGCGCCGTTTCGGCGAGGGCAGCGGCATCGGTCAGCTGGCGCGTCGGGTCAATCAGCAATTGGCCGACGAGGCGCGACAGTTGCTCGCGGCCGGCAGCTACGACGACGTGTATTCGCTGCCGCTCAAGGGCGAACACGATCAGAAGCTCGAACGTCTGCTGCTCGAAGGTCACGGCAACGGCCCGCAAGGTTATCGCCATTACCTGAGTGTACTGCGCGATCAGCGTCCACCGTCGACGCGGCCACTTGAACATGCGGACTGGACCGATTGGGCGCGGGAAGTCTTGCAGGCGTTCGATACGTTCCAGTTGTTGTGCGCGGTGCGCAAAGGGCCGTGGGGCGTTGAAGGTCTGAATCAGCGCATCACCGCTGCGTTGCTCAAGGCGCGTCTGATCGAGAGCGATCAGCAGTGGTATGAAGGTCGGCCGGTGCTGATGACTCGTAACGACTATGGTCTGGGGCTGATGAACGGCGACATCGGCATCGCCCTGAAACTGCCCGAGCGTGAAGGCGCGGAGATCGGTAAAACGGTTCTGCGCGTGGCCTTCCCGCGTAACGATGGTCAGGGCGGCGTGCGCTTCGTGTTGCCGAGTCGGCTCAACGACGTGGAAACCGTGTACGCCATGACGGTGCACAAGTCTCAAGGCTCGGAATTCGCCCACACGGCGCTGATCCTGCCGGATGCGCTGAATCCGGTACTGACCAAAGAGCTGATCTACACCGGGATTACCCGCGCCAGAGACTGGTTCACTTTGATCGAGCCGCGTGCCGGCGTGTTTGAAGAGGCGGTGCAGCGCAAGGTCAAGCGTCTGAGCGGGCTGATGCTGGAACTGGAGGAGGGCACCGAGCCTCAGGGATGAAGCGCTGAATGACTGACAACGAATACTGACCAACCGGTCAGAGGCCGGCGCCTCGCTGGTGTTCTGGCGCTGTGCTATCGTTGCGGCATCATTTCGTTACGCTTCAAGAGAATCCCTCCATGAACGTGGCCGTCCGGGCGACAGAGCGTGTGGTTGCTTGCCAGCGCGCATTGCTGATCGTTTTGCTCTGGTTGTTGGCGGGCAGCGCCATCGCCCAAGCGCAAACCGGGCCGGCCGAGCAACGGGCCAAAGCGGTCACGCAAGTGGTGCTTGGCATCCTCAGTTATGCACGCTGGCCGGTGGAACCGGCGCAATTGCGCCTGTGCATCGTCGGCCCCACCGAATACACCGATGACCTGGTCAAAGGCACCACCCAAGCCACGGGCCGGCCGGTGGCTGTGCGGCGTCTGCTGGCGGACAACCCGGGCATCGTCAGTGAATGCGATGCGGTGTACATCGGCAAGCTCACCGCCGATGAACGCAGTCGCCTGTTCGCATCGTTGATCGGGCATCCAGTGCTGAGCATCAGCGAAGCCGACGATCAATGCACCGTTGGCAGTCTGTTCTGCCTGCGCGTTGGCGATGATCAGGTGTCGTTCGAGGTCAATCTCGACTCCGTGGCTCGCAGTGGTGTGCGCATTCACCCCAGCGTGCTGCAGTTGTCCCGTCGCAAAGCGGCGGCGCCATGAAGCTGTTCAGTTGGAAGGCTCGCCCCACCCTTGGTTCGGTCATTGGCCGCGGGCATTTGATTGTCGCGCTGGTGGCGGTGGCGATGGCCAGTGTTTCGCTGACCTTGCTGGGCGTGCTCGCGCTGCGGGTGTATGCCGATCACAACCTGCACTTGATCGCTCGTTCGATCAGCTACACCGTCGAAGCGGCCGTCGTGTTCAATGACAAAGCGGCGGCAACCGAGGCGCTGGCGATCATCGCCGCCACCGAGGAAGTAGCGGATGCCCGGGTGCTCGACGCGCAAGGCCAATTGATTGCGCAATGGCAGCGCGCTGAAACCGGCTTGTTCTCCGAGCTGGAGATGCGGATCGCCCGCGCCATTCTGGAAAAACCGGTGAGCCTGCCGATTGAGCATCAGGACCGTGAAATCGGTCGGGTCCTGCTCATCGGCCACGGCGGCAGCCTGATGCGCTTCCTGCTCAGCGGTCTGGCCGGCATTGTGTTGTGCACCGCGATCAGCGCCTGGGTCGCGCTTTATCTGGCGCGGCGGCAGTTACGCGCGATCATCGGCCCGCTGCACAGCCTCGCCTCCGTCGCTCACGCCGCCCGTAGCGAACGCGCTCTTGATCGGCGCGTGCCGCCGGCGCAGATCGCCGAACTGGATAACCTCGGCAATGACTTCAATGCCTTGCTGGGCGAACTTGAGTCGTGGCAAACCCACCTGCAAAACGAAAACGAAACCCTTGCCCATCAAGCGACCCACGACAGCCTCACCGGGTTGCCCAACCGCGCATTTTTTGAAGGTCGGTTGATCCGCGCCCTGCGCAACGCGAAAAAGCACGATGAGCGGGTCGCCGTGCTGTTTCTCGACAGCGACCGCTTCAAAGGCATCAACGATAACTTTGGTCACGCTTCGGGCGATGCAGTGCTGGTAGCCATTGCCAATCGTGTGCGAGCGCAATTGCGCGAGGATGATCTGGTCGCGCGGCTGGGCGGCGACGAGTTCGCCGTGCTGCTCGCGCCGCTGCACACGGTCGAAGACGCTGAGCACATCGCAGACAAGATCCTCGCCAGCATGGATATGCCAATCACCTTGCCCGGCGACAGCAGTGTGGTGACTTCGCTCAGTATCGGCATCTCGGTTTATCCCGATCATGGCAGCACGCCGAGCACCTTGCTCAACGCAGCCGACGCGGCGATGTATCAGGCCAAGCGCCTGTCGCGCGGCGCGCAATTCACGGCCGGGTCGGAGCGCCCGGTCGATACCGTTCACACCAGGAGCTGATGCCCGTGTTCACACTTGCCGTTCGACTGTTTTCCGCATTGCTGCTGATGGCCGCGCTGACCCTGAGCGGTTGCCAGACCGCCCCGCAAAAGGGCCTGACACCGGCGCAGGTCGCCGTGCTCAAACAGCAGGGTTTCGAATTGACCGACGACGGTTGGGAGTTCGGCCTGTCGGGCAAAGTGTTGTTTGGCAGCGATGTCGAAAGCCTGAATGCACCCAGCACGGAAATCGTCGAACGCATCGGCAAGGCGCTGCTCGGCGTGGGCATCGAGCGGGTGCGGGTCGATGGCCACACCGATGCGTCGGGCAAGGAAACCTACAATCAGCAACTGTCGCTGCGTCGGGCCAAGAGCGTTGCCAACGTCCTCGGCACGGTCGGCATGAAGCAGGAGAACATCCAGCTGCAAGGCCTCGGCAGCAGCGAACCGGTGGCCTCCAACGACACCGTGGCAGGGCGCACGGAAAATCGCCGGGTGTCGATCGTGGTCAGCGCCGATTAATCGGCAAAGCGCATCTCCCGCGTTTCACCCATCAACAACGCCTGATTACGCTCAGTCACCTCGCGAATGTAATCCCACAACAAGGTAATCCGCTTCAACTTGCGCAGATCCTCCCGGCAGTACATCCAGAACTGCCGGGTGATGTCGATTTCCTCCGGCAACACCGGCAACAATCGTGGATCCTGCGCGGCGAGGAAGCACGGCAGGATCGCCAGCGAGCGGCCCTGCTGCGCGGCGACGTATTGCGCGATCACGCTGGTGCTGCGCAAGTTTGCGCTGGCGCCAGGCAGGACGTTGGCCAGGTAGAGCAGCTCCGAGCTGAACGCCAGATCATCCACATAACTGATGAATTGATGCTTGCTCAAGTCGGCCGGGTGGCGGATGGGTGGGTGTTTGTCCAGATAGTCCTGGGTTGCGTACAGCTGCAAGCGGTAGTCGCAGAGTTTGCAGCAGACGTACGGCCCGTGCTCCGGCCGCTCGAGGGCGATGACGATGTCGGCCTCGCGCTTGGACAGGCTGATGAAGTGCGGCAGCGGCAGGATGTCCACGGAGATTGCCGGGTAGGCGTCGACAAAATGGCTCAACTGCGGAGTGATGAAAAAACTGCCGAAGCCTTCGGTGCAGCCCATGCGCACGTGCCCGGACAGGGCCACACCCGAACCGGAAACCTGCTCGCAGGCCATGTGCAACGTGCTTTCGATCGACTCCGCATAGCCGAGCAAGCGCTGGCCTTCAGTGGTCAGGACGAAGCCGCTGGTGCGGGATTTTTCGAACAGCAATGTGCCGAGCGCCGCTTCCAGCGAGCTGATCCGTCGCGACACCGTGGTGTAGTCGACAGCCAGGCGTTTGGCGGCGGTGCTGGCCTTGCGGGTGCGGGCGACTTCAAGGAAAAACTTCAGGTCATCCCAGTTCAGCGAGCCTAGCGAGGTGATGTTTTTTTGCATGATGGTCGGGCTTATATGTGCGTTCTTATTAGAAGTTTGCACATCTATACTCCAAAAACAGTCCGACAACCAATTCGTGACACACGCCTCATCTCAAGGCGAACCTTTCGCCTTGGCTCCTACGATAAAAACAAGTTCTGGAGACCAGCATGAACGCATCGCTTACGCCCAACGACACCACCCTGCAAAAGGTCAAACTGCTGATCGACGGCGAATGGGTCGAGTCGCAGACCACCGAGTGGCACGACATCGTCAACCCGGCCACCCAGCAAGTGCTGGCCAGGGTTCCGTTCGCCACCGCCGCTGAGGTCGATGCCGCTGTCAGCGCCGCCCAGCGTGCCTTCCAGACCTGGAAACTGACCCCGATCGGCGCGCGGATGCGCATCATGCTCAAGCTGCAAGCGCTGATCCGCGAGCACTCCAAGCGCATCGCCGTGGTCCTCAGCGCCGAGCAGGGCAAGACCATTGCTGACGCCGAGGGCGATATTTTCCGTGGCCTGGAAGTGGTCGAGCACGCGTGCTCGATCGGCACCCTGCAAATGGGCGAGTTCGCCGAGAACGTCGCTGGCGGTGTCGACACTTACACCCTGCGCCAGCCGATCGGTGTGTGCGCCGGCATCACGCCGTTCAACTTCCCGGCGATGATTCCGCTGTGGATGTTCCCGATGGCGATCGCGTGCGGCAACACCTTCGTGCTCAAGCCTTCGGAACAGGATCCGCTGTCGACCATGCTGCTGGTGGAACTGGCCATTGAGGCTGGCGTTCCGGCGGGCGTGCTCAACGTCGTTCATGGCGGCAAGGATGTGGTCGATGGCCTGTGCACGCACAAGGACATCAAAGCCGTGTCGTTCGTCGGTTCGACCGCTGTCGGCACCCACGTGTATGACCTGGCCGGCAAATACGGCAAGCGCGTGCAGTCGATGATGGGCGCAAAAAACCACGCTGTGGTACTGCCGGACGCCAATCGCGAGCAAGCGCTGAATGCTTTGGTCGGTGCCGGTTTCGGTGCAGCCGGGCAACGCTGCATGGCCACTTCGGTAGTGGTGCTGGTCGGTGCGGCGAAACAATGGCTGCCGGATCTGAAAGCGCTGGCGCAGAAGCTCAAGGTCAATGCCGGCAGCGAGCCGGGCACCGATGTCGGTCCGGTGATTTCGAAAAAGGCCAAGGCGCGGATTCTCGAACTGATCGAAAGCGGCATCAAGGAAGGCGCCAAGCTTGAACTGGACGGTCGCGACATCAGCGTGCCGGGTTATGAACAAGGCAATTTTGTCGGCCCGACCCTGTTCTCCGGCGTGACCACTGACATGCAGATCTACACCCAGGAAATCTTCGGCCCGGTGCTGGTGGTGCTGGAAGTCGACACCCTCGATCAGGCGATTGCGCTGGTCAACGCCAATCCGTTCGGCAACGGCACTGGCCTGTTCACCCAGAGCGGCGCGGCGGCGCGTAAATTCCAGACGGAAATCGACGTCGGGCAGGTCGGTATCAACATCCCGATTCCGGTGCCGGTACCGTTCTTCAGCTTCACCGGTTCGCGCGGTTCGAAACTCGGCGACCTCGGCCCGTACGGCAAGCAAGTGGTGCAGTTCTACACCCAGACCAAAACGGTCACGGCGCGCTGGTTCGATGACGACAGCGTCAACGACGGCGTGAACACCACCATCAACCTGCGCTGAGGAATGGCCATGAAAATCGCATTTATCGGGCTGGGCAATATGGGCGCGCCGATGGCGCGCAACCTGATCAAGGCCGGCCACTCGTTGAACCTGGTCGACCTGAACAAAACCGTGCTGGCGGAACTCGAGCAACTGGGCGGCACCATCCGCGCTTCAGCCCGCGAGGCGGCGGAAGATGCCGAACTGGTGATCACCATGCTCCCGGCCGCTGTGCACGTGCGCAGTGTCTGGCTGGGTGAAGAGGGCGTGCTTGCCGGCATTCGCCAAGGCGTGCCGGCGGTGGATTGCAGCACTATCGATCCGCAGACCGCCCGCGACGTTGCTGCGGCCGCCGCCAAACACGGCGTGGCCATGGCCGATGCGCCGGTCTCCGGCGGCACTGGCGGCGCGACCGCCGGCACGTTGACCTTCATGGTCGGCGCAACGCCGGAACTGTTCGCCACCCTGCAACCGGTGCTGGCGCAGATGGGCCGCAACATCGTCCATTGCGGTGAAGTCGGCACCGGCCAGATTGCCAAGATCTGCAACAACCTGCTGCTGGCGATCTCGATGGTCGGCGTCAGTGAGGCGATGGCGTTGGGCGATGCGCTGGGGATCGACACCGGCGTGCTGGCCGGAATCATCAACAGCTCGACCGGCCGCTGCTGGAGTTCGGAGATGTACAACCCGTGGCCGGGTATCGTCGAAACGGCGCCCGCCTCGCGCGGTTATACCGGTGGTTTCGGCGCGGAGCTGATGCTCAAGGATCTCGGCCTGGCGACGGAAGCGGCGCGGCAGGCGCATCAACCGGTGGTGCTCGGCGCGGTGGCGCAGCAGTTGTATCAGGCGATGAGCCAGCGTGGTGACGGCGGGAAGGATTTCTCGGCGATCATCAATAGTTATCGCAAGCCGCAGTAATCGCGATCAAACCTTTGTGGTGAGGGGATTTATCCCCGCTGGGTTGCGCAGCAGCCCCCTGGATTGTGTCAGGTAAACCGAGTGCTCAGGGTTTGCGACTGCTGCGCAGTCGAGCGGGGATAAATCCCCTCGCCACAGGTTTTAGCAACGCCGGGACATTTGCCGGGAAATCACGTCGGGTGATTTCCCGGCTTTTTTGTGCAGGAAGAAAAACATCGCAGCCTTTATAAGGCGAAGACGAAGTATTTGCGCACGGTCTCGACCACTTCCCACGTGCCCTTCATGCCCGGCTCAACCACGAAGATATCGCCGGCGCGCAGGTGGATCGGCGCCATGCCGTCCGGGGTGATCACGCAGTAGCCTTCCTGGAAATGGCAGTACTCCCACTTCACATAATCGACGCGCCACTTGCCCGGTGTGCAGATCCAGGTGCCCATGATCTTGCTGCCGTCTTCGCTGGTGTAGGCGTTGAGGTTGACGGTGTGCGGGTCGCCTTCGAGTTTTTCCCATTTGCAGGCGTCGAGTACCGGCAGCGGGTGGGTGTCGCGCAGAACGGTGATAGGGGCGGTCGCGGTCATGGGGACTCCGGGCAAGTGATTTGAGATTGAAGCCGCACCCTATAGCGCCCGGATGTCGTTCAGTTGTCTGGGGTCGACATCGGAGTGCTCAGAAACGCGCGCAGCGGTGAGCGCTTGTAACAACGCCTGGGCATAACCCGGCAGCGCGGCGAAGTCTCTCGCGCAGAGCAATAACGCGCGGCGCGCCCACGGCTCATTCAGAGTCACGCACTTGAACTGCTCGAGCATCGCGCGTTGGACAGCGGCCAACGGCACGATGGCCAGGCCGGCACCTCGGGCGACCATGCGCATCGCCCCATCGAAGCCATCGGCGCGAATGCGCACCTGCATTCGTGCGCCGCTGTGCAGCGCCTGTTCTTCCAGATAGATCGCCAATGCGCTGTCGGCGCTGAGTCCGACAAAGTCGTGCTGCAACGCGTCGCTGAAACTGACCTCGGCGGCGTCAGACAACGGATGATCGAGCGGCAGAATCAGCAGCAGCGGATCGTCGCGAAACGCTTGAGTCTGTAAGCCGTTGGTGTCGACCGCGTCGGAGACGATGCCCAAGTCCGCTGCGCCTTCGCGCAAGGCATGGGTGATCCGCGCGCTCGGCAGTTCCGTTAGATCGATATCGAGATTGGGATGGCTGCGCAGGAAATCCGCGAGCACTTCCGGGAGGTACTCGGTGATCGCCGTGGTGTTGCACAACAGCCGCACCTGGCCTTTCACGCCTTGCGCGTAATCGGCAAGCTCCTGCTGCATGCGTTCGGCCTGTTGCAGAAGGATGCGCGCATGCCGGGCGAGGGCCTTGCCGGCAGGCGTCGGGGTGACGCCACGGCGGCCGCGCTCGAGAAGTTCGGCGCCCAGCGAGGCTTCCATCGCGCGGATTCGAGCGCTGGCGGCGGCGAGGGATAAATGACTGCGCACGGCGCCGGCGGTGATGTTGCCGGTGTCGAGAATGTGCAGGTAGAGGCGCAGGTCGGTGAGGTCGAAGTGCATGGAGTTTGCCTGTGGTTTCGCGGTGGCTGGGCTGGCCCTTTCGCGAGCAGGCTCGCTCCCACAGGGACTTATGTACAGCGCAGATCCCGTGTGGGAGCGAGCCTGCTCGCGAAGAGGTCAGATGCCTCAACGCCGATGTCAGCCTCTTGCAAAGGAAGAGGCTGCCTCAGTATATGGCAGATTTCCCCCTAGCCCGGATCAGTGCACATTACCCCAATGCACACGCTAATCGACTTTTACCAATCCCTCGGCCTGACCCTGTCCCTGCTGGTCATCGCCACCTTCTTGCTCGCCGGCACGGTCAAAGGCGTGATCGGCCTCGGCCTGCCCACTGTCGCCATGGGCTTGCTCGGTCTGGCTATGGCGCCGGCGCAGGCAGCCGCGATGTTGATCGTCCCCGCGACCCTCACCAACCTCTGGCAACTGGCCTTCGGTGGCCACTTGGAAAGCTTGATCAAACGCCTCTGGCCGATGCTGCTGCTGATCTTCCTCGGTACCGGCATCGGCACCCTCTGGCTCGGCCTGTCCGGCGGACATTGGGTGGTGCGCGGACTTGGTGCGGCGCTGTTGCTGTATGCATTGAGCGGATTGTTTCTGCCGACTTTGCACGTCAACCTGCGTCATGAGCGCTGGCTCGGCCCGCTGTGTGGCCTGATCACCGGCGTCATCACCTCAGCCACCGGCGTCTTCGTGATTCCAGCGGTGCCGTACCTGCAAGCGTTGGGGATGAGCCGCGATGAATTGGTGCAGGCACTCGGCCTGTCCTTCACTGTTTCGACCCTGGCGCTGGCGCTCGGGCTGTTCTGGCACGGCGCACTCGGCGGTGGCGAATTGAGTGCCTCGCTGCTGGCGCTGATCCCGGCCATGCTCGGCATGTGGCTTGGCCAATGGTTGCGTCAGCGCATCAGTGCGGTGCTGTTCAAGCGAGTGTTCTTTATCGGACTGGGCGCGCTCGGCGCCCATTTGCTGATCAGCGGCTAGCCGACGATTCGCTGAGCATGTCGATCGCGCGGATATCGAAATCGCGCTCCAGATAGTCCATGCGCCTGGCGAAAAACGCTTTCATGTGCGGCAATGCCGAGTGCTCATCCAGATGCGCCTGGCTGGCCCAGATTTCGTAGAAGATAAACAGCGTCGGATCCTGCTGGTCGCGCAGCATGTGGTACTCGATGCAGCCCGGTTCGGCGCGGCTCGGCTCCACGTAAGCACGGAACAGCGCTTCGAATTCGGCGGCTTTTTCCGGGCGGGTCTTGGCGTGCAGGATGAAACCCTGGCGTTCATTCATCACAACTTCCTCGAATGCAGAAAGCGCTGAATGCTACGGCAACAATTGGCGATCGATTCGTGCGTTTTGATCAAATGTATTTTGCGTCGACGTGGCTGTTTCCGCGCGAGATCGATGGTTAATCTGCGGCCATTCCAATTCCTGTTTCAATCCAGCCTTGAAGGCTGCGCCGAGGTTTTCCGATGAAGAAAGTGCTGTTGCTCAATGGCGGTAAAAAATTCGCCCACTCCGATGGCCGCTATAACACTACCCTGCACGAAACCGCGCTGAGCGTGCTCGATCGCGGCGGTGTCGACGTCAAGACCACGTTTATCGACGAGGGCTATGACGTTGTCGAAGAAGTGGCGAAATTCCTCTGGGCCGACGTGATCATTTATCAGATGCCGGGCTGGTGGATGGGCGCGCCGTGGACGGTGAAAAAGTACATCGACGAAGTCTTCACCGAAGGCCATGGCAGCCTCTACGCCAGTGACGGCCGCACTCGGTCCGATGCCTCGCAGAAGTACGGCAGCGGCGGTCTGATTCAGGGCAAGCAATACATGCTGTCGCTGACCTGGAACGCACCGCAGCAAGCCTTCGATGATCCGACGGATTTCTTCGAAGCCAAAGGCGTGGACGCGGTGTACTTCCCGTTCCACAAGGCCAACGAATTTCTCGGCATGACCGCGCTGCCGACCTTCCTCTGCGTTGACGTGATGAAGCGTCCGAATATCGAGAATGATGTGGTGCGCTATGAGCAGCATCTGACTGAGATGTTTGGTCTCAAGGCTTGAGGCTTTCAGGCTAATATCGGGGTCATAGCAAAAGATCGCAGCCTGCGGCAGCTCCTACAGGGGGAATGCATTCCAACGTAGAAGCTGCCGCAGGCTGCGATCTTGGCGATTTCAAAGAGGGAACCCGTGAAAGCCAGATCCGATGAGTTGCAGATTTTCGTCTGCGTGATCGAATGCGGTTCGATTTCCGCCGCCGCCGAGCAGGTCGGCCAGACGCCGTCGGCGGTGAGCCGTACGTTATCGAAGCTCGAAGCCAAGCTCGACACCACGCTGATCAACCGCACCACGCGGCGCATGGACCTGACCGAGGAGGGCAAGTATTTCTTCGAACAGGCCAAGCTGATTCTCGATCAGATGGATCAACTCGAAGAGCGTCTGTCTTCGCGCCAGCAAACTCCCTCCGGGCGCCTGCGCATCAACGCCGCCTCGCCGTTCATGCTCCACGCCATCGTTCCCTACATCGACGAATTCCGGCAGCTCTACCCGGACATCCAACTCGAACTCAACAGCAACGACCTGATCATTGACCTGCTGGAACAAAGCACCGACGTCGCCATCCGCATCGGCACTCTCGCTGATTCGACGCTGCACGCACGTTCGCTCGGCTGCAGTCCGTTGCTGATCGTTGCCAGCCCTGCTTACCTGAAAAAACACGGCGCGCCCCGGCAGGTCGCAGACCTCAGTGAACACACGCTGCTCGGCTTCACCCACAACGAAGGCCTCAACCAGTGGCCGCTGCGCTATGCGCACGGCGATCGCTGGCCGATCAGCCCGGCGATCAGCGCTTCCAGCGGCGAGACCGTTCGCCATCTGGCGCTGGAAGGGCAGGGCATTGCCTGCCTGTCGCACTTCATGACCATCGACGACATCCGCGCCGGACGCCTGAAAGTCCTGCTCGGCGAATTCAACACTGGCTACCGTCAGCCGATCAACGCCGTGTACTACCGCAACTCGCAACTGGCGTTGCGCATCCAGTGCTTCCTCGACTTTATCCAGAGCAAACTCGCCGCCTACGCCAGCGCCGAATTCAAGGGCTGATTCGTGATCCCTGCGCAAGAGTGAATTGGCCTGTGGCGGGTTTTTCGCCGGGGTTCATCGGTCGATACTCGCTGCATCAATTATTCACGCAGGGAGTTTCTCCATGAACGTATTCGTTACCGGCGCTGCCGGTTTTATCGGCGGTTCCATTGCCACCGGTCTGGTGCAGGCCGGGCACAAGGTTACTGGTCTGGTGCGCAGCGCCGAGCAGGCTGACGAAATCAAAGCGTTGGGCATGCATGCGGTAATCGGCACCCTTGATGACAGCCAGTTGCTGGCGCAACAGGCCCGTGCTGCCGATGCCGTCATCAACGCTGCCAGCAGCGATCATCGCGGCGCAGTGGAGGCGTTGCTCGGTGCTTTGCGTGGCTCGAACAAAGTCTTTCTGCACACCAGCGGTTCGAGCATTGTCGGCGATGCTTCCGGCGGCAAATCCAGCGACGTCATTTACTACGAAGACAACCTGCCGGAACCGACCGTCGATAAAGCCGACCGCGTTGCCATCGACAATCTGGTGCTCGCGGCGGCGCAGGATGGCGTGAACTCGGCGGTGGTCTGCAACACGCTGATCTACGGCCACAGCCTGGGAGTGAAACGCGACAGCGTGCAACTGCCGCGACTGCTCAAGCAGGCGCGTAAAAGCGGCGTGGTGCGTCACGTCGGCAGCGGCCAGAACATCTGGTCCAACGTGCACATCGAAGACGTCGTCGCCCTGTATCTGCTGGCGTTGACCAGGAATGTGCCGGGCACGTTCTACTTTGTTGAAAGCGGTGAAGCCTCGTTCATCGACATGACCACCGCCATGGCCGAAGCCCTCAATCTGGGCAAACCGCAAGACTGGCCATTGCAAGACGCCGAAGCCGAATGGGGCTATGAAATGGCCAACTACGGCCTCGGCTCCAACAGCCGGGTACGCGGCAAACATGCCCGCGAACTGCTGGGCTGGGTGCCGAAGCGTACGTCGGTGGTGGAATGGATTCGTCGAGAAATGGTGTGAGCGGCATCTTCCGATGCTGCCAAGCCCTGCGCCATTGTCTGAGCCGGTACAGGGCGTTCTCCGATTAACCGGAAATATGCCTTCGGCGAGAGGTCCCGGTGTGGCGCCCTAACGGCAGGATGCCGGTGGCAACAGTGACAATGTCAGGGATGATGCCAGTGCAGTTGCCACAAGCCGGGAAATCCTGATTGAGTCCAGGGTTAGTCAGTTTCTGGACAAAAACGACGCTGTCCGACAGCGCTCGTTTGAAGCCCGACGAATCGAACTTTCCGTCCCTGAGAGGCAATTTATTGGCAATGTCGTTGACGGTCTGCACGTCAGCATGCAAGCCGGCAACGCCTGCGCGGATCGGGATTTCGGGATGTGCCCGAACATGATTCATGATCAGTTTCATTGTTTCCGGATGCAGAATCACCCCGTTGCGTTTGTACTCTTCACGCAGGGCCGACTTGAACTGTTTCCTCGCCGTCACCGAATACGAACCCAGATCACCCGTGGGCAGAAAGTCATTGTCTTTCCTCGATTGCGGATCCTTGCGAACGCCTTCAAACGTTGGAATCTGCAGATTCTGGGGGATTTTTGTCGGCATTGAGGTAATGCCCGGAAAAACATTGTTTCCCGATGGGCTGCCTTGAAAATTATGAAAAGTAGCCATTTCCGAAGAAGCGCCGCGCATGACGTAACTGGCATGTGCGATGTATTTTTTCAGGTTTTTTCCGCTGGGCGGGCCAGGGTCGGACTCGGATCGCTTATGCGCTTTTTTTCTGGATTTGGCCTTGGCCTTCGGCTCGGGCGGGGCATTTTCGGCTTGCGTACCGGTCAACCACCGGGTTTTTGCCGAGAACCTGCCGTAGGAAGTGTTCGGTTGATCGACCAAATGAGCGAGAGGGGCTCGTTCGATCGCGCTGGCGGGAATGTCCAGATGGTTCAACGATTCGTACTTCTGCAGGCCGCCGTGATCGCTGTACCTGATCGGGTTGTTGCCCACCATGCAAAACAGGTTCAAGCCGTCGACGGTTCCGGCCGGGTCCGCACTGATCCAGCGTTGCAACCAAGGGGCGTAGTAGCGGTGTCCGTAGTAATAAAGACCGCTGCTGTCGCGTTCCTTGCCCGAGTGGCGCACCGTTGTGTATTGCGCCTCGATGACTGACCGCGCGGCGCTCCAGGCGGTACCCCCAAAAGGGTAATAAGCTTCCTGGCTGATCAGATTTGCGTCGTCATCAAGCTCCAGCATGCAGGATCCACAGGGTTCGTCCAGGCTATAGCGCAGTTGCTGGCGCGGGCTCATGGTTGCAGGCTTGCCCTCGGTCCAGTGCAGATAACGGATGCTGCAACGACCAGCCTGCAGAGTAATGACTTCCAGGCGCTGTTTGTTCTGTGAACGCAACTCCAGTCCCGGCAGATAAACCACCTCATCGCGATGGGTAAGCGTTCCGCCGTGAAACGTGCGGGATTTGCGCACTCGCTGGCCGCTGCTGTCGTAGGTGTAGCGTTCCTCGTCATTGACGCCGTTGGCACGGCTGACCAGTGTCACGCCAGCCAATTGGCCCAAGGCATTCCATTGCAGCGGCTGACCGGGCTGCAAGGTCAGCAGATTTCCATGGACATCCGAGTTCATGACCGTGTCGGTGGCCGGGTCGCCCTGGTTCCAGGCAACAAGACGATTGCTGTCTTGGGCAATGTTCAGGGTTCTCGTGTATTGATTGCCATCGCGAACATGGCGCAACGTCGTCAGGTTGCTGCCCGTGTCGTAAGCAAAATGCTGGGTGTAGTTGAACAGCTCTCCGACCCCGATGGTCATGCTGGCTGCGGGCACCAGTTTCGGCTGGGTGATTGCTGCCTGTGCTTCGCGGCCGGTGGCACTGGTCAATTGGTAAAGGCTGTCATAAGTGAAGCGGCTGACGGCCTGTACCTGTTGATTGTTCGCGAAGCTGGCGGGCTGTGCCTTGTCGGTGATGGACAAGACGTTGCCCACTGCGTCGAAGACATACTGCAAATCCTGCAGGAGCCGGCCAGCCTTCGAGGCACTCAGCTCACAGAGGCGACCGCTGGCCATATCGTACTTCGCGCGATTGATCACGCCGTTTGCCGCCCGTTGGGACTGGATCTGCCCGAACGCGTTGTACTCGATGTCGCTGATGATCACGCGTTCGACGGGCTGGTCGGCGACTTTCAGATGCAGCGTTTTGAGCTGCCCTGCGACATTGAAGCTGTAGCGTTGGCTGTGGCCTTTCGCATCGGTCTGTTTGAGCGTGGTACCGCTGCTGTCGTACTCCCAGCGTGTGGTGTGGCGTCGGTCCTCAAGCAGGGCGTCACGTTGTTCGACGGTGTCTGGCCAATCGGGCAATTGTGCAGCGATCAACAGTTGCCGTGTCTGGTCGGACGGTTCTGCGCACAGCGCGTAGGCATTGCTCGACAGCGTGCCCGCACTGTCATCGTGACGCACCAGCCGGCCGCAGCAATTGCGCTGTGCGGAGTCGGCAGAACTGTCACCATAGGTGAAGCGTTCGGCAACGCGCATGGCTTGACCGGGCGATTGTTCATCGACCCTCACAGGGCGTAACTGCCGATCATATTCCATGTTCCAGACGCGGCCGTGTTGATCCCAACGCCTGCCAGCCTGGCCGGTGGCCTGAGCCAGCGAAAGACTCCATCCGGAATCGACGCAGACAACGCCCAGTGGCGTGCCGGTCAGCGAGTACGACATTGTGCGATTAGGCGTCAGTTTTCGTGCGTCTTGTCTGGCATCCCATTGCTCGATCAGGCGCCCGGCAGTGTCGTAGGTTTGCCGCGTGACCCTGGGAGTTGCGGGTACCTGCGACTCACTGCTGCGGTAATAAGCGACGTGGCGCACCATCAGCCCACGGCTGTCGACGACGCTGACGTCAGGTGTGTTGTTGTGCAGGCGGGCGCTCATGCTTGCACTCCTTTGGAGGCGGCGAGCAGCACTTCCTCAAGGGTGTCGTTCTCGTCTTCCATGACTGAATACCAAGGGTGATAACGGCGGCGACGCAGGTATGAAATCGCGCCCTGCTTTGCCAGAAGTGTTTTGGTCGGCCGGCCCAGTGCGTCGTAATGCTGAAGGTCGTAATGGTCCAGTGTGCGCATCGACGTATCGTTGACGTAGCAGTGCCGATCGGCGAAATACGGTCGATAGATGCGGATTGGCAGGCCCTTGCAGTTGTATTCCTGCCTGCCGGTGACGCACCAGCGTGTGGTTGTGGCGCGTTCCTGCGCGACATCGTTCTCGAGGACGAGCCGGTTGTCGTCGCCGACGAAGTAGGCCATTCCCGGATCGACCTTCTGTTTGCTTTGCAGCTCCCGGCCGAAGCCATCAAGGCACGTCAGGGAAATGCGGATCTGCTGCTGATCGCCGGGATAACGGTCCGCACTCAACATGGCGGTGTGCACGGGCTCGCGATGTGCCTGCGCAATCAGTGCTGCAAGCTGTCGCGCATCACCGTTGAGCCGAGCGCCACTGGTGGTCAGTTCGCGGGCGCGTGTGCAGATGTGGCCGTCGGGCAACAGTAGTCCCTGTGCTACGCAGCGCTTGAACCATTCACTGTCGCGCCGTGCGTTTTCGTCGATGCGGCCCATCCAGCTGAACACATCGCTGGCGGCAATGCTTGCAGCTTGCTGCAGTGCGCCCTGCGGATCGGCAATGGCGCTCGACGGTGTGAGCGCGTCCGGTCGTCGGTAGCTGCTCAAACTGGCGAATCCGACCGGTCGGCCCTGCTCGGTTCCATGCACACTGCTGGCAATTACCTGACCGAAAGGGTTCACCAGCACTTCATTGATATTGCCATTGGCGTCGGTGATCTGCGTTGGCGCCATCACTCGATAATCGTAACTGGCCCGGGTGGTGCAGCCATCCTCCTGACGAATGGCAAGCACACAGCATTGATACGCATCATGCTCTACGGTCACCCGACCCTGGAGTGCGGTGGCTTGCAGGGACTGGGGTTTATGGAAGCCTTTTCCCGAGGCTACGTTCACGAAACCGCTCCTGACCGACCAGAACCTGTCTTGCGTCCCGGCGGGCGCGAGCCAGTCGGTCATGCGCTCATAGCCAAAACGTGTCATCAATGCGTCGTCTGGCTGGAGATCGGGCGCCAGCGTGTCGAAAGCGCGCAGAGCAGATTGATCAAACTCAGCTGTTTCGACGTAGGCGCCAATGCCGGCAAATTCAGCCACGCCGTCGGGCAATACAACGCCGGTCCGGGCGTTTTGATAGCGTTGTACCGACAACCCGGTCAACACGCCTTTCTTCGCAACGCCAGAGCCGATGAGCCATTTCTCGAACTTTTCGTAACTGATGTCGCTTGGCTTCAGCCCATCGACCGCCGTTGGCTTGTCAGCTTCGTATGCCTGGCTGCGCTGGCGCCAAGGCAGGCCGAGACGCCAGCCCTGCGCGTCGGTGAGGTGAATGTATCGGGCACGGTTCTCACTGATGTAGAAGCGCTGTTGCGTCGGGTCGTGGGCATCTTTCCACCATTGGTATTCATGGCTTTGATCGAAGGGGGCGGTGTCACTGGCGGTCAGGCGTCGGGCGTAATGGATCTGGAAACTCTGCTCTATGGCGCCGAACCGGTCCCGGCGGGTATTGATCGTGTGCACGCATTGCGGATCTGCAACGAAGCCGTCGTAGTTGTAACTGATCGATTCGAGTTCCAGGGGCAGTACCCGGATGTGGTCTCGCGCAACCTTTTGAGGGGTCAGCAGGCGCACTTGGTAGCGGTGTTCTTCAACCTGCAACAGCTTGCGCGATTTCGACCCGGCGCCGAGATCAAAGACCTCGCGCCGCAGCAGGCGGCCGCACAGGGCTCTGGCAATCGCCCGGCGGGTAGCCTCATCGCTCGCTTCGACGGCGAGTTCTTCTTCTCCCTCATACCGACTCACATAGACTTTGCCCAAGCGCTGCGCGTCTTTGTCGGACGCGTCGTAGCTGCGGCGCGACGGCTCGCCTGGCTGGCCGGTATGAAACCATTGGCGGGTCCTGCCTGGCGGCATGAGATCGGCGCTGGACAAGGCTTCGCTGCTGTTTTCGATCAGCAGTCCGAATCCGCGCAGTTGCCGCTCCTTGCTGTCGTAGTAGCCCTGGCGGTAGCTGAAACGTTGAGTCAGCTGGTTTTCAGTGATTTCATCCCGTTGCGTCTGGCTCCTGACCAGATGCAAGGCAAAGGGCAAGTGGCAGGTCAGGTCGACCTTGTTCCCTTTCATGCGCTCGGTTTTTTCGTCCAGCCATTCCTGCGCGGAACTGCGGTAAGCGATGCTCGTGGACTGTCCCATGTTGTTGTTCGAAGTGGTCAGAAGGTAGGGCTTGTGCTGGACGAAGTCATAGCGCCAGTGATGTGGAGAATGGCCAGGCGCATGGATCACCAGGCTGGAGCAGCCCAGACCACGGGTGTCCACCAGATCGACACGGCACAGATCATCGAAGCGCCAATTCTCGGGCCAGGCCAGTGTCACTGCTGAATCGAAGCCGTGGCCGGCGCGATTGCTGAAGATCAGCGCGTGTTCGGCTGTCAGGTAAATCAGATCTGCCGCGCCCGAACCGTCCAGATCCGCAAGACGGATGCGCGAGGCGTCGAAGGATTCCCGCGCACGCCCCGGCCAACGCAAAACCCGACCCTTGCCAAAACGTCCGCGGCCCAGGTTTGGCCACACTTTGATTTCATTGTGACGGATGCGTACCAGATGCTGCTGGCCGCTGCCAAGCAAATCGCTGAACGCGACCAGCTCCTGCTTCGAATGGCTGAAAACCGGAAGGTTATCTTCGTCAGCGGAGCGGGCGACTTCATGGGCAGCGCCGAACCCGTCACTGCGCTGGTTGGCGTACAGCCGGATGCTGCGTGGCCCGATCACTGCCAGATCGGCCAAGCCTGCGCCCATCAGATCGGCTTGATGTGCCTTGTCGTTGAAGAAGTCCAGAGGAAACGAATCGAAAGCGCTGAAACCGGTCCACGAGCGATTCGGCGCCATGGAGAAAAAACCGCTCATGGCCGGTTGCGCAATGACCCAGTCCAGGCGTCCGTCACCGGTCAGGTCGGACAGCGATTGCCGGGATGTTCCGTTCAACACAGGCATGGCGGGCAGAAGCTGCCCTTCGCCGTAAACGACTTGTTCGCTATTCGGTTTGCCGCGCAGCGGCTCACGGTAGCGCCAATGATCATGCTGCTGGTAGAGCAACCCTGGCAGGCCTTCGCCATACAGATCGACCCACTCCATCTGGTGGCTGGCCACTTTGGGCATCTGGCTGAAAGGCTCCCAGGCAGAGGGCGATGGTCGCAGTGCAAATTCGCTGTAAGTGAACTCCACAGGCGGATGACTTTCGGGCGCCGGCCCGTCAGCGAATGCCTGCTGATGAGCTGCCGAGAGCAAATGGTAACCCGCCTCGGTCTGCCGGTAGTCGAGCAGCAAGCGCCGGACCAACTGCGGATCCTCACCCAGTTCGTTGGGGAACCAATGAAACATCAGAATCTGCCGGCACAAGCGCTTCGTGCGCAACTCAAAGCCGTACGCGTAATCAAGAACGTGATCGTCGCGATTGACCGCATTGCCAGAGGCATAATCGGGTTTTTGCGAATACCCGGTATGGCGTCCTCCGTAGTCCAGTATCAGTTCAAAATGCCAGCGCACGGCCTCCAGACGCTTGGGACGCCACAGATACAGGTGTTGCTGGGATTTCTCGTTGCCATAGCAGACACGGCTCAGATAACGCTGTGCCGTTGTTTTTCCATCTTCAATGTCGGTCTGATAGTCATAGAAAATGTGCTCGCCTGAAGCGTTGACGCTTTCCTGCAACAGCCATTCACCGACACGCAGTGGATCCGCAGGGTCGGCCCGTCGTGCGATGGCCTGACGGCCGAACAGGTGAAGGGTTCCGTCGGCACCATGAACCAGCCAGAAGCCGGCGCGGTCATCGTCGGCAGACCAATGTTCAATCCGGTCGAAAGCGCTTTCCACGCGAGCCAGATAGCGCGTAACCGCATAGCTTTTTTTTAGATCGAGGTCGTTGTACCGATCTTGTTTGCTCGATTCTGCCGGATACCACTCGACGCCGTCGGGGCCGGCGATTTCGTCCTTGCTGGTGTAGGTCGGCACGCCTTTGGCGGTCACGCGCGTCACCGCCGGTGTCGGCAGGCTCCAACCGATGCCGAACACACCGTTGCCTGCCGAACTCGAGTAGCCCAGGGTCAGGGACGGGTCAAACCCGCGCCCCGTCGAAATCGGCAACCCCAGCAGGAAACTGGAAGCGCCGGTCGGTCCGACAGGCCCCCAGCCTTTACCCACGCTTTGAATGGCGCCACCGCCCTTGGGCAACGCGGGAATATTGATGGACAAGGGCTCCGGGCGGCTCACTGCTGGCCTCCTGCCGACCTGGCCGTGTAGTTGATGTGTATGAGCACGTCAGTCAGCGAGTCGATGAAAGTCGTTTGCCCATCCTTATCGGACAGGCACAGCCGCCAACTGGAAATGGCGCCAGTGAATTCGAAGGGCAGGTAGCGCTCATCGTTGAAATTGAGAGTGAACAGGCCGTTATCGTCAACACCGGTCGACAGCGCAATGATTTCGTTGACCCGTTGGTTTCTCAGGATGGAGTCTGTTGCTGAGGTCAGTTGGACTTCGCTGGAGAGTTGCATCAGGGTCGCCCGGACGTTCTCGTACGGAGCGAGAACTGCCGGGAAGGAAACGCTGATGGTTTTGATCCGGCGCAGATAGTGATTCCTGTAATCCTGTTCGAACAGCTCTTTTGTGAGTTCGAAATCGCACTTGCCCGTGGATTTGAAAGTATTCAGGACGCTGTTCCAGTCTTCTTTTTTCCCGGTTTTGAGCTGATGCAACGACACGGTTTTGCGAATCTCCAGTTCCCGGTGATTGCGCCGCAAGTATTCAGCCTGCATTTTCATCAAAGCCAGCTTCAGGTGCTCTCCGGCTCCAAGCCCACGCTGATTGTTTTGCCAGGTGCCTTGCGGCAGGAACGTTGTGTTGAAATCTGCAATCTCGTATTGCCACGCGGCCTGCGCGTCCTGGCACAGCGCCAGTGTCATGTCGTAGGCCTGGCTGTAAAGAGGAGCAAGCTGCGTACCAAGCCACTGATACAACTGCGCCTGGGTGAAGCGCCTGCTGAGGAACTCGTGGTTGCTCCTGGCTTGGGACAATGTTGTCTGGGCCTGGCGAATCAATAACTCTGCGGCTTTCTGTTGTTCTTCCATCGATGTCAACTGGGAGGCAATCTGGGTCAACTCCAGTGCGGCCTGGTCGCGCGCAAGCGTCCATTCCTCACGTCGTCTACTGAACTGCGCCGTACGATCCAGATGGCTGGCTGCGGTTCGGTCAGCGGCCGCTCCGCCTTGGGCGAGTGCGGTCAAGGCATGCAGCGCGCCTTCCCAGCGCATGCCGCCATTGGCGAGGCCGAAGGTGTTTGGCGCCAGCATCAACGCGCCGGCACCGACCTGGGAGGCTAACGCCAGCTGTTCGGCTACACCGCTGCGCAAGTACAACTGACTGGCGCTGGCCTCCTCGACACTGAGGTCCTGTTTGAGCAAGCTTTCAAAATGTTCAAACCGCTGCTGCACGATTGTTTTGCCCACCAGCAGCGCTTTGTGATTCTGCTGCTCGGCGCGCAATGCCTGCGTCTGCAAGTCAACCGACAGCGACGCCAGTGCCCAGGCTTGCTGCTGCTGCACCTCCTGGAGTTGCGATTGTTCCTGACGCTCTATCAGCGACAGCAGCGTAATGCCGAACTGGATCAGGCTATCAACGGCGCTCAGCGCCTGCCCATGCATCACACTGAAGCGATAATGCGGGATCTGCGTCGAGGCAAAAGACGATCGCGTACCGCTCTCGCCACCGACGTTGCCGGCCTGCAACAGCGCGCGCGGCTCTTGAGGCGATTCGTACACGCGAACGAGTTTGCGTTTACCGGCGATGTCCAGACCATGCCTCAAGTTGTACAGGCGACTTTCCACCTGATCCCAGCGCTTGAGCAATTGCGGGTGGAAGGGAATATGCAATCTGGGTTTCGGCGAGATCTTGTCGTTCACGCCAAGATCCTGTTCAGGCTGATCGGTTACCAGTTCGCCCAGTGTGATGCTCTGCCAGAGGGCGTTACGCCGGTTGATCACTGGCCGAGCACCGAGCAGATGTTGCGCTTGCAGATAGAGTGACTTCGCCTGGTCAAGGCTCTCGGTTGTCAGGCGGCGATAAGCCTCGTCAGCGCGATTGAGCAGTATGTCGACATAAAGAAAAAACACGGCCTTGCGAAAATGCACGCGATGGCTGAGCGCGATCTGATGCGGGTCATACGGATTGTTCTGCGCATAGGAGGGCTCTTCGACAGGACTCAGGGGTTCTGACTTCCAGTGCTGTGGCTGGCTAGCCTTGTCCTGCCCCCAAGGGTCGAAGAGATAATTGACCCAGGTCATCGCCTCTTCGTAACGGTGCTCGGTATTCAATCGGGTCGCGACCACCCATGGCACGTATAAAAACAGTTCTGTGAAGTACTGGCCGTAAGCGCCATGAAAATCCAGCGCCTGCGTGGGGGATGAGCTCGGCGCGGAAAACTCGGATTTCGGTGAGTCGAGGTTGAACAGTTCGTCCAGACTGTTCTCCGCGCGCCGGATCATCTCGGAGGCGAAACCGGTATTGAGGCTGATCTGGTCATCAGCGTCTGGAGACGTTTTGCTGTCGTCGGGCTTGTACTGCAAAGTCTGCGACGACTCTTTAGTGGCAATCTTCCAGTCAGTGATCTTGTGGTTTTTCGCCATCAAGACTTCTCGGAGTGAAAGGAAGTCGATCGTAAGCTTCAATTGCTTCTTTACATAATCCTCCTTTGCACCGTTCTCCTTTGCATCATTTTCTGCGGTAGTTCCAGCGGTTATCGAAACCGAAAAATTCTTATCGATATCGCCAGTCAGGCTTTCCGCACCCAACGCAATTCCTATGGCGATCTTATCGTTCAGCTCATAAGCGTAGATTTCGACGTATTGATTGAATCGCTCTGGTGTTAGGGCGTTCCAGATGCTCTCAAAAAAACGTTCGAGGCAGGTTGCCGGCAGGCTCCAGTTCCCGTCGATTTTGCGCCATGCATAATTGAGTTTCAGCTGCGGGTTGCTCTTGCCCGTTGCACTTTGATCTGCAAGCTGGCCGGGGTGCTGACGGTAACTTTCTGCCCAGAATATGAATAACCGATTGTTGAACCAGACGGGCCGAATGGTATGTTCGATGGCGTTCTGTGAAATCGGTACATCGGCTTTTTTCCATTGGCTCCAGGCCTGAGGTTCAGGACGCTGGCGCTTTTTCTTCCCTTCGCCGATCAGCTTCTCAGGTCGCTGCGACATATCGAGCGAGCGCCAATAGTAGCGATCAGCTGTGCGTGATTTGGCCAGCAGATAACAAACACCGTTAGTGACGTCATCGCCATCAATATAACCATTGAGGATTTTCAGGTTCGCCACTTCCTCAAAGCGCGTGAGGTAACCCAGTATCGCTTTATGCGCGGTCGCAGCGTCGAGCCGACCCTGCGTCAAGTCGTTTTCCAATTGGCAGAAATTTTCGCTTTTATCGATCCGCAATGCAGGGTCGAGATAGAGCGACGGGAAATACATCAGTTGCTGGTGGGCTGCCCAAGTGGAATAGTGGCTCAAAATATTGTGCCACGAGGAACGCTGCTCCTCGGTCGGCGAATGATCAGAGGAATGACGAGTCATGATCAGTTCGATGTAGTGTTGAAGACTGGATATCGCGAAGCTTACCGGCGTCGTCGAGACATCGTGACTGACGAATGGGTCCAACAGGAAGTTATCGTAAAGCGTTTCAGCAGAAGTGTTTTTCGTTGGTCCGTCTTTCAGATGAAGGTAATAGGCTACCTGAGCATCGCGCAGGCCTTCCTCCAACTGCTTTTCCATATTCAGGGTGTTCATGTTCAGTTCCTTAAACATTTGCGGCGTGGAGAAGTTTGGCTGCGACGGTGCTCCATTCGTCCATTGAGCTTTCGTTATCCAAAGCCAACGTTTCATGCAGGCTTTCCAATGCAAGCCCAGCGCTTTTGCAGACTTCAAGGTGACGCGTGACCCAATCCAGTTGCTGCATGTTTTCAACACGCTCCCGGGATAAAGGCTGGGTTAGGCTGCTCAACGAATACTTGATATCAAGAAAGTCTTTCAGCGCTTCATTGGCTTTGTTTTTTTCATCGGTGGAGGCGATGTCTAAGTAACCTAGAAGATCTCCGCCTGCTCTCGCGTTGCCTCGGCTGTAATTGGCAAAGCGTTCAAGGCAATAGAAGTCTTCCAGTGCAAATACGTTGTTCCAGCCTGATTTCAGCAGCTGGGGCGTATTCAACAGCTTTAGCAATACGTCGCTGCTCAGGTTTAATGTCTGGCAGATTTCAGCGGCGGCCAGTGATTGTTTCAGCAGCAGGATTCCCCCGGCTCTGATTTGCGTACATAGCGCCTGTTCACTGGTGTTGACCATTTTCATGACGCAGGGAATGTATTGCGCCGAAAGCCCGGCGACGTCTTGCAGCATTTGCTGCACGGCAAGCCTTTGTGGTTCTTCAGCGCTGGCATCGCGCATGGCTCTTATCGCAGCGATATGCGTGGGCAGCGTTTCACGCGCAAAAGGAACGCGCTGCCCGAGCATGCGTAACAGTTGCGCGGCAGTCAGGCCGGCGGATCGCAACCATGCCATTACTCCGTCCAGTGCCATCAGCAAATGGAGAATGTCCGGTTTGTCATTGCCTAATTTTCCGGATACCAGCAATTCCTTGAAGGCTTCGCCTCCCAATACATTGACCAACTCGACGCATTCGAGCGGGGACAAACCAAACAGCTTTGCGATGCGCGCCTGGCGATAAAGCGATGAAGCGGTCTGCAAGTTTTGACGCAGGTTTTTCGAATATGTTTTGCTTAGTTGCGCCATCTGCTTGAGCGAATGGTACGAAATCCCGAGATCCATTCCTTCGGCAAGAGAGGCGATAGTTGCTTCAATCTCTCCCCCCTCTTGTTGGAACAAATTGGCCGTCAGGGAATTGCGACGCAAAACACGATCAGACAACGGCGTGCGGCCGTCGACCGAGTGGGTAGGTAACCGATACAGCAACGCGGCGAATTCCTCTGCCTCAATCCCGTAATGTAGTTTGAAATATTGATAAACACCCAAGGCGCGCAATGTGGACGTACTGATGAATTCATCACTGCCATCACTGCCATCGCTGGAAATTGCGTTGCAGACCAATGTGTCGAGATCCCCCAGCGAGATTTTGCTCCATCGATGCAAGCGTATTATTCGTTGGAGGCGGTCGAGGGCGGTAAACAGGTGTGCATTGTCATTTTCGTATGCCAGACAAATGTTTTTCAGTTCGCTACCCTTTATATCTTCCACGACAGGATGTGAATTTTGTGACGGGTATGATTTGCTAACTTGAAGGTCCAGGAGCTGCTTGATTTCCGATGGTGAGCAATGGGTCTGAGAAGCGAACAGGTCCAGCGGGTAACGCCCGTCGTTTATTTCGGATTTGTTGACTACAGTGTTTGCTGTGCCTGTCGGGATATCTGACCGGTCGATATATTCTGCGAGCTTGACGGTGAGGACTTCGATTTGCCTGTTGCTCAGATTCGACATCTTTAGCTGGGCTTTGCAAAGCTCTTTTGTCTTCAGGTTTTCGGAATCCGCAACATGGCAATGTGGCCATTCAAACCGCAATTTGTAATCCAGAATGCCCAGTCCCAGATTCTTCGCGGCGAGCGCTACCACACATTGCTGGTGAGCGTGATGGTAGGGGAAATAAAGGGGCTTAGTCTTTTTCGACATTATCTCCAATGCTTGCTTGCGGCTGATGTTTTTTGCATCGTTTGTTATTTTTTGGTCCAGTACATTATTGACGAGTTTCAATGTCGAGAGTGATTCAAAAACAGTGCTGGCATCTATCTTTTGCTCGGCGATATCCGGACGAAGGTCTGTTATTTTTCGCCCGGGTTTAGCTTTCGCGTCGAATTGCTTGGCAAACAAGTACAACGCGCGCAGATAAGCAACTGGAGAATCGATCGAAGCGATATCGTCATGAGCGCAGAACTCCCCCCAGTTTTCTTTGAACAGATTGTTATAAGTTGCCTCGATTTTTGTCAGGTCGCGCTTGTTTCGTGTTTTATCTGTCTCGTCTGTCTTGTCAGCTTTGTGCAGTTGGCGCTCCATTTGTTCCCGCGTCATTTGCCGGGCAGGACTGCTGGCATAAGCCAAAGTCCAAGTGTCTGCCGTTTCGCAAGTCTTTTTGAGTATGTCTGGTTCTCTTGTACTCATGATCTATTCGCCGGTTAGTGCTGTGAGTTGTCGTGGCGGCGAACATAACTTAGTCCAAAGAATTTTAGGTGTAGGAATATTCTCTGCTGAGGGTAAGAAGAAAAAACTTGAACTAAGTGGTTTGTAGGAAAAGTTCTGAAAGGATTGTTCTGGCTCGGTATTCAGGACGTTTTATTCGACTTCAGCTAGTTGTTTGTTACCGAACGTGCGCTGCAATCGTCGGCGCGAATGTTTATAAGAAATTTCGATGGCGAAAATGGATGGGGGTGATTTTCATAAAACGCGACTTGGCATATCCATTAGCGACACACCTTATCTCTCCACGAAAATTATTTTCATGCGGTTTGAAATCTCGATCTCGAAATGATTTATGAGTTTCACAACCCATTCGAACGTGACCCTTTCGAGGAGTACCGCATGACGCCTTCCTTCGGCTATTGGCTGCTGGTCTATGCCGCCGTCGCCATCATTGCGCTGATCGTGTTGATCGCCCGTTACCGGCTCAATCCGTTCATTGTCATCACCCTGATTTCCCTGGGCCTGGCGCTGGTGGCCGGGATGCCGCCGTCGGCGGTGGTCGGTGCGTATGAGGCGGGCGTCGGTAAGACGCTGGGGCATATTGCGCTGGTGGTGGCGTTGGGCACGATGCTTGGCAAGATGATGGCCGAGTCTGGCGGCGCCGAGCAGATGGCGCGCACGCTGATCGAGAAATTCGGCGAGAAGAACGCGCATTGGGCGATGGTCTGCATCGCGTTTCTGGTCGGCTTGCCGCTGTTCTTCGAAGTCGGTTTCGTCTTGCTGGTGCCAATCGCTTTCACCGTGGCGCGCCGCGTCGGCGTGTCGATTCTGATGGTCGGGCTGCCGATGGTGGCCGGCCTCTCGGTGGTGCATGCGCTGGTGCCGCCGCACCCGGCGGCGATGCTCGCGGTGCAGGCCTATCAGGCCTCGGTCGGGCAGACCTTGCTGTACGCGATCGCCATCGGCATTCCGACCGCAATCATCGCCGGGCCGCTGTACGCGAAATTCATCGTGCCGCGCATTCAATTGCCGGCGGACAACCCGCTGGAAAAGCAATTTCTCGACCGCGAACCGCGCGACAAACTGCCGGGTTTCGGCATTACCATGGCGACCATTCTGCTGCCGGTGGTGCTGATGTTGATCGGCGGCTGGGCTAACCTGATTTCCACTCCCGGCAGCGCTTTCAACCAGTTCCTGCTTTTCATCGGCAATTCGGTGATCGCGTTGTTGCTGGCGACTTTGCTGAGCTTCTGGACGCTGGGCATTGCTCAGGGTTTCAACCGCGAATCGATCCTCAAGTTCACCAACGAATGCCTCGCGCCCACTGCCAGCATCACCTTGCTGGTCGGCGCTGGTGGCGGCTTGAACCGAATTCTGGTGGATGCCGGCGTTACCGATCAGATCGTCGGCCTCGCTCACGAATTCCACCTGTCGCCGCTGATCATGGGCTGGTTGTTCGCTGCGCTGATGCGCGTTGCCACTGGCTCGGCCACCGTGGCGATGACCACCGCATCAGGCGTTGTCGCACCGGTGGCCGAACCGAATTCTGGTGGATGCCGGCGTTACCGATCAGATCGTCGGCCTCGCTCACGAATTCCACCTGTCGCCGCTGATCATGGGCTGGTTGTTCGCTGCGCTGATGCGCGTTGCCACTGGCTCGGCCACCGTGGCGATGACCACCGCATCAGGCGTTGTCGCACCGGTGGCCATCGGTCTGGGTTATCCACATCCTGAGCTTTTAGTGCTGGCGACCGGCGCGGGCTCGGTTATCTTTTCCCACGTCAACGACGGCGGCTTCTGGTTGATCAAGGAATACTTCAACATGACGGTCGCGCAGACGTTCAAGACCTGGACGGTGCTTGAGACGTTGATTTCGCTGGTCGCTTTCGCGCTGACCGTCGGCCTTTCCTACCTGCTGTAACCGGAGCCCGCCGCCCATGGACATCCTCTACCAGATCCGCGCCCGCCAGGATTTCTTCAGCGCCGGTGAGGGGCGCATTGCGCGGCTGATGCTCGACGATGTCGGGTTTGCCGCCAGCGCCAGCCTCGAAGACCTCGCGCAACGCGCCGAGGTCAGCACCGCCACGCTGTCGCGCTTTGCCCGCACGGTCGGCTGCCGCGACCTGCGTGATCTGCGCCTGCAACTGGCCCAGGCCAGCGGCGTTGGCAGCCGCTTTCTTGAACCTGGGAGCACGCCCGAGCAATCGGCTTTTTATGGGCAGATCGTCGGCGACATCGAAACCACGCTGCGCCAGCATCTGGCCGGTTTCGACGAATCGCGCTTCGCCGACGCAGTGAAATTGCTCAGCCGGGCGCGGATGATTCACGCGTTCGGCATGGGCGGTTGCTCGACCCTGTGCAGCGATGAATTGCAGGTGCGCCTGGTGCGCCTCGGCTATCCGATTGCGGTGTGTCATGACGCGGTGATGATGCGCGTCACCGCCGCCAGCCTCAACGCCGAGCAAGTGCTGATCGTCTGCTCACTGACCGGCATAACTCCGGAGCTTTTGGAAACCGTGGAGCTGGCGCGCAACTACGGCGCGCGCATACTCGCCATCACTCGCGGCGATTCACCGCTGGCCGAACTGGCCGACGTCGTGCTGCCGTTGCAGGGCGCGGAAACCTCGTTCATCTACAAACCGACGGCGGCGCGCTACGGCATGCTGCTGGCCATCGACGTGCTCGCCACCGAGCTGGCGCTGGCCAGGCCTGAAGACAATCAAGAACGCCTGCGGCGAATCAAACTCGCCCTCGACGAATACCGTGGCGGCGACGATCACCTGCCGCTGGGAGACTGACATGCAGTACGACACCCTGATCCGCAACGCTCTGCTCATCGACGGCAGCAACACGCCGGGCTACCGCGCCGACGTGGCGATTCTCAATGGCCGCATCGGGCGCATAGGCGATCTGCCTGACGCCCGCGCCAGCGAAGAAATCGACGCCGCCGGCCGGGTACTGGCGCCGGGTTTCATCGACGTGCACACCCACGACGACACCGTAGTCATCCGCCAACCCGAGATGCTGCCCAAGCTCAGCCAGGGCGTGACCACGGTGATTGTCGGCAATTGCGGCATCAGCGCTTCGCCAGTGAGTTTGAAGGGCGATCCACCCGATCCGATGAACCTGCTCGGCAGCGCAGCGGCGTTCGTCTATCCGCGCTTCAGCGACTACCGCGCCGCCGTCGAAGCGGCCAATACCACGCTGAATGTCGCCGCGCTGGTTGGCCACACGGCGCTGCGCAGCAATCACCTCGACGACTTGTTCCGCACCGCGACCCCCGACGAAATCACCGGCATGCGCGAGCAGTTGCGCGACAGCCTCGAGGCCGGCGCGTTGGGTTTATCCACAGGCCTGGCCTACGCCAGCGCCTTCAACGCCTCGACCGATGAAGTCATGCAACTGACCGAAGAACTCACGGCGTTCGGCGCGGTGTACACCACCCATTTGCGCAGCGAATTCGCCCCGGTGTTGGAGGCGATGGATGAAGCTTTCCAGATCGGCCGACACGCGCAATCGCCGGTGATTATTTCCCACCTCAAATGCGCCGGCGTCGGTAACTGGGGGCGCAGTCCGCAATTGCTCGCAGCGCTGGAAGAGGCAGCGAAAACCCATCCGGTCGGCTGCGATTGCTACCCGTACGCGGCGAGTTCTTCGACCCTGGATTTGAAGCAAGTCACCGATGCCCATCGCATCACCATCACCTGGTCGACGCCGCACCCGGAAGTCAGCGGGCGCGACCTGATCGACATCGCTGGCGAATGGAAACTGTCGCTGGAAGAAACCGCGAAACGTCTACAACCGGCGGGCGCGGTGTACTACGGCATGGACGAGGCCGACGTCAGAAGAATCCTCGCTCATCCGCTGTCGATGGTCGGCTCTGACGGACTGCCCGAAGACCCGTTCCCGCATCCGCGCCTGTGGGGCGCTTTCCCACGGGTACTGGGCCATTTCAGTCGCGACGTCGGCCTGTTTCCGCTGCACACCGCCGTGCACAAGATGACCGGCCTGTCGGCGGCGCGTTTTGGCTTGCAGGAAAGGGGCGAGATACGTGAAGGACACTGGGCGGATCTGGTGTTGTTTGATCCGGCGACCGTGCGTGACGTGGCCGATTTCAACGATCCGCAACGGGCGGCGCAGGGGATCGACGGGGTTTGGATCAACGGCGTGTTGAGTTATCGCGATGGACAGGCGAGTGGGGGCAGGGCAGGTCGGTTTCTGGCACGTGAAGGTGATTTGCGCGAAGGATTTGATTGATGGTGATGACGCCAAAAGATCGCAGCCTTCGGCAGCTCCTACAGGTGTACACCCGGCTGCAATCTTTTGATTTTCTGTGGTGATGGCACATTGCAATTAAAGAAAGCCATCCACAAGCCGATTTGCTGACATCCTCCCCGTCTACACTGTGGGGCCAATCAGTCAGGGAGCACCCCATGAGCTTCGGCAAAACCACCCCGGTCCTGCGGATCTTCGATGAGGCCAAGGCTGTCGAGTTCTACGTCGATTTTCTCGGTTTCAAGATCGACTGGCAGCACCGCTTCGAAGCGAATTTTCCGCTGTATCTGCAGGTGTCACGGGGCGAGTGTGTGCTGCATCTGTCCGAGCATCACGGCGATGCCTGCCCGGGTTCGGCGCTGCGTATCGAGACCGATGAGCTGGAGGCGTTTCAGCAGCAGTTGATGGCCAAGGATTACACGTTCTCGCATCCGCAGATTCAGGCGATGCCGTGGGGCAGCCAGGACATGACCATTGCCGATCCGTTTGGCAATCGGTTGGTGTTTACCAATGCGATCAGTCTTTGAGCTTGGCGCCCAAGATCAAAAGCCCCTCACCCTAGCCCTCTCCCGGGGGGAGAGGGGACCGACCGAGTTGACCGCGCTTCTAACGTCGACCTGAACGGCCGAGTCGAATATGGATTCACAGCGGTCATTTCTGGTCGGCGTAATTCGTGAGCATCGCACGGTCGGCTCCCTCTCCCTGGGGAGAGGGCTGGGGTGAGGGCAACCCCTGACACCCCACAAAAACCAGCCCACACCAAATCCCGCAAAAGTCCTCAATCAGTCGGCACCAACCGATCCAGCACCCGATTCACCGCCATCTCCGCGACCATCACAATCTGCGCAATGCCCTGCAACGTCTTGCGTTGCGAGCCGTTCACCAGCCCTGCCTGATCGTTGAGCATCACCGTCGCCGACCCCAGGGTTTCGCAGGCGTCGGCCAACAGCGATTCGTTGTCGGCGTCGGGATTGGCCATGTACAGCGTGTTGGACTTGTAGGGCGGGGCCATGAATTCAGCGCTGGATGGGCCGAGGTAATGGTCGAGGGCGCGGTCGGCGGCTTCGTGGAATTTCTTTGAGTCGGCGGATTCGTAGGGAGATGCCGGGTCTGTGGGGGGCGGGTTTGGGGTTACTTTGAACATGAATGCTTGCCTCTTATGAAGCTGCATCCGTTTCGCCGCTAAGCAAAGGGAGGCAGCTGTGCGCAAGTTAGCGGACCGGTAAGCATTCAACCCGGTGCATCCGAAGATGCCATGCGCACAGCCACCATCGAGTGCAGGCGTGAGCCTGACCGGATTGGACTTGTACAACCGGAATGCTGTCCGAGCCGCTAAGCTCGATCACTGAGAAATCAGTGACCGAATCAAGTTACCGGCAGGCCCCATGGCGCACAAGCCGGCGGATTCTGGCGCAGGCGTAGGCAGCGGCGCAAGGAATTGTGGGTGGTTTCGCTGAATGTCTGGCGGCTTTAAACGGTTGTGCCAAGACGTGTTTAATCGATGTGGCGAATGACGCCTTCGCGAGCAGGCTCGCTCCCACAGGGGATCTGCGGTGAACTCGGAAATGCAGACAACCGAGAACTACTGTGGGAGCGAGCCTGCTCGCGAAGAGGTCATCAGCATCACCGCCGATTCCGCAGCCGAAACTCCCCCGGCGGCATCCCGCGCCAGCTCTTGAAGGTGCGATGAAACGAGCGCGGTTCGGTAAAGCCCAGATACTGCGCAATGTCCTGAATCGGCAACGTGCTATTAAGCAAATAATGCTCCGCCAACTCCTGACGCAGCTCATCGAGAATCTGCTGATACGACGTCCCGACCTGCTGCAACTGCCGCTGCAACGTGCGCACCGAGATGCTGAGCTGCTCCGCCACTTGCTCCTTGCGCGGCAAGCCCTCCTTGAGCAAACCCCGCAGGATGTTTTTCACCTGCTCCCCGAGCGACGCATCCTCCAGCGTCGCCAGCAAGCCCATCGCATGTTCTTCCAGAGTTCGCAGCAACTGCGCATCGGCCTGGCGCAGCGGCAACTGCAAATAATCCAGCGGCACCACCAGCGCCGAATACGCCTGATCGAACAGCACCGGGCAACCAAAAAACGCCTCGTACTCGGCCAGCGTCACCTCATCCGGCCGCGCATGCTCCAGCCATACGCAGGCCGGCGACAGCTGCGTGTCGGCGATCCAGCGCGCGTAGTGCAGCCACGAACCGAGCACGTTTTCCACCAGATGCCGGCGAATCCGTGGCCGCTGGTAGCGGCAGGTCCAGACCAGATGCACGTGCTCGCCCTGCACCTCGGCGCGGCTGACGCCCATGTCGCCGACGAGTTTTTCGAACGGCATGATCCGGCTCATCGCATCGCCCAGCGTCGCGCAATTCATGGTGATGTAACCGAGCACGCTCCACGAATTGGGCAGGACGAAATTCGCCGCATGCAGCCCGAACAACCCATCGCCCGAGTGCTCGCAGAAATAATCCAGCAAGCGCTCGTGAACCTCACCCGGCAGGCGCAAGGTGTTGTCGCTCAACTGCTGCGCCTGCAACCCGGCCGCCGCCAATGCAGGCTCGATGGCCAGGCCCAACTGTTCGGCATGGCGCAGGTATTTGAGCAGCGGCGGAACGGAAGTGAAGCCGAGCGATGGCATGGTCGCGGTCCTTTGATCGACGGCGCGTGAGCGAATGAATGGCGCAAGGTAAGTGGATTGCCCGGCGAAAGTAAATGCCCGGACGTTTGGCGCCATTCGCTACAGGATCTGGCCGGATGCGACCGTGACAGATCTCCAGCGCTGACTAGTATGCAAGCTTGATCCAACGGCAGAAAAAGGACACACGCATGCGACGCTGGAACGGTTGGGGAGAGGCAGGCACGGTGGTCGAACTGCCGGCCCAGGGCGCGACATTTCTCCACGAACGCCTGGGCGCCGGCCGGGCATTGCCCGATGCGACTCTGGCAGCGGCGTTGGCGCAAGTGCCGACCTCGCGCCTGGTGCCTCATCGCTTGTACAGCGTCGATACTCACGATCGCCTGTTGCACGCGCGCGGCCAGAGCCTGCCGGACTGGCTGGCGTTGCGCGAAGGCGCGTTGGGTACTTATCCCGATGCCGTGGCCTTTCCCGAAAGCGCTGAGCAGATCCGCCAATTGCTGGCGCTCGCCCATGATCAGGATCTGTGCCTGATTCCCTATGGCGGCGGCACATCGGTGGCCGGACACATCAATCCGCCGAACTCCACGCGGCCGGTGCTGACGGTGTCGCTGGCGCGGATGAATCGCCTGACCGATCTCGACGAACAGAGCCTGTTGGCGACATTCGGCCCCGGCGCCAGCGGGCCGCAAGTGGAAAGCCAGTTGCGCGCACGCGGCTACACGCTGGGGCATTTTCCGCAGTCGTGGGAGCTGTCGACGCTGGGCGGTTGGGTGGCCAGTCGTTCCAGCGGTCAGCAGTCGTTGCGCTACGGTCGGATCGAGCAATTGTTCGCCGGCGGCACCCTGGAAACGTTCGCCGGGCCTCTGCAGATTCCAACCTTTCCCGCGTCGGCGGCAGGTCCCGATCTGCGTGAAATGGTGCTCGGTTGCGAAGGCCGTTTCGGGATCATTTCCGAAGTCAAAGTGCGAGTCAGCGCGTTGCCGGCGGACGAACGTTTCTACGGTGTGTTCCTGCCCGACTGGCCGCAGGCATTGCAGGCGATCCGGCAACTGGCGCAGGCGCGCGTACCGCTGTCGATGCTGCGCCTGTCCAACGCGGTGGAAACCGAAACGCAACTGGCGCTGGCCGGCCATCCGCAGCAGATCGCCTGGCTGGAAAAGTACCTCAAGCTGCGCGGTGCCGGCGCCGGCAAATGCCTGCTGACCTTCGGTGTGACCGGCAATCGCCAGCAAAACGCACTGTCGCTGAAACACGCGCGCCAGCATCTGAAAGCCTTCGGCGGCGTATTCACCGGTACCCTGCTGGGCAAGAAGTGGGCGCGGAACCGCTTCCGCTTTCCCTACCTGCGCGAGAACCTGTGGAACGCCGGTTACGTGGTCGACACCCTCGAAACCGCCACCGACTGGAGCAACGTCGATCACTTGCTCAGCCTGATCGAAAACAGCCTGCGCGACGCCTTGGCCGCCGAGGGCGAACGGGTGCATGTGTTCACTCATCTCTCGCACGTTTACGGTGAGGGCTCGAGCATTTACACCACCTACGTGTTTCGCCCGGCAGCGGACTATGCCGCGACGCTGGCGCGCTGGCGGATGCTCAAACACGCGGCCAGCCAAACCATCGTCGACAACCACGGCACCATCAGCCATCAGCATGGCGTCGGCAAGGATCATGCGCCGTATCTGCTACGGGAAAAAGGCCCGCTGGCGATGCAGACGTTGCAGGCACTGAGTGAACATTTCGACCCGGAAGGGCGCCTCAACCCGGGCACGCTGTTGCCAGAGTCGCGGCCATGACGGCGAACTGGAACGCGCAGTGGCGCGAGCAGATTCTGCCGACGCTGGCGGATGAAACCTGGGACCTGATCGTGATCGGCGGCGGCATCGGCGGCGCCGGGATTGTCCGCGAAGCCGCGCGCCGGGGCTGGCGCTGTCTGCTGCTGGAACAGCGCGATTTTGCCTGGGGCACGTCCAGCCGATCATCGAAAATGGTCCACGGCGGTTTGCGTTACATCGCCAAGGGCCAGTGGCGGCTGACCCGCGATTCGGTGCGCGAGCGTCAGCGCCTGCTCGACGAAGCGCCGGGGCTGGTCGAGCCGATGAGTTTCATGATGCCGCACTATCGCGGCGGCTTTCCCGGGCCGCGCGTCATGGGCGGCCTGCTCTCGGTGTACGACGCGCTGGCGGGGCGGCGCAACCATGCTTTTCACGACGCACAACAACTGCGTTATCTCGCCCCGGGGGTGAAGGAAAACGGCCTGCTCGGCGGCAGCTGTTTTGTCGATGCGCTGACTGATGACGCGCGGCTGGTGATGCGCATACTACGCGAGGCTCGGGCCGATGGCGCGGTGGTGCTCAATGGTGTGCGGGTCACGCAACTGCTGCGTGAAGGCGGGCGGGTGTGCGGGGTTCAGATCGAAGATGGCGAGGGCGGCGTCACGCTGCAATTGCGCTGTGGCGTGCTGGCCGTGGCCACGGGCGCATGGGCTGAGCGCCTCCGTCCCGCTGACGCTGCGAAGCAGTTGCGACCGTTGCGCGGCAGTCATCTGTTGCTGCCAGGCTGGCGTCTGCCGGTCGCGCAGGCGTTCACTTTTCTGCATGAGCGCGATCGGCGCCCGGTGTTCGTGTTTCCGTGGGAAGGCGCGACGGTGGTCGGCACCACGGACCTCGATCACCGCGAAGATCTCGACCACAGCGCGCGCATTTCCAGCGACGAACTCGACTATCTGCTCGCCGCGTGCCAACAGCAATTTCCCGGCGCCGAAGTGGGCGTCGACGACGTGCTGTCGACCTGGTCAGGCGTGCGTCCGGTGGTGGGCAGCGCGGCGGGTGCGCAGCAGGGCAAACCGTCCAATGAAACCCGCGAACATGTGTTGTGGCAGGAGCCGGGTTGGGTCACTTTGGCCGGCGGCAAACTGACCACATTTCGCCCGCAAGCGATCGAAGTGCTCAAGGCTTGTGCGGCGATGCTCGGGCGCTCTTTTGTCGATGACGGCGCGGCGGTGTTCGCCGCTGTGCCACCGCTGACAATTGCGGGACTGGGCGCCAGTCAATGGCGACGCTTGGCCGGACGTCACGGTCGAGACCTGCCGAGGCTGGCGCAATTGCTCGGCGAACTCGGTCTGGAAACGGTTGGGGCCAGCGATACGTTGTGGGCAGAACTGGCGTTCGCCTGCGAGGCGGAAATGATTCTGCATTTGGATGATTTGCTGCTGCGCCGCACCCGTTTGGGCCTGTTGCTGCCGCGCGGTGGCGAGGACTATCTGCCTGCGATTCGCACGCTCTGCCAGCCACGATTGGCCTGGGACGATGAGCGCTGGCTAGCGGAAATCCAGCGTTATCGATTGTTGTGGCTGCGCGATCACGGCCTGCCGGAGATCACGCCATGAAATACCTGTTAGCGATCGACAACGGCACTCAGAGCGTGCGCGCATTGCTCTTCGATCAGCAGGGCAATCTGCTCGGCAAAGGCAAAGTCGACTTGCAGGCGTACTACTCGACGCAACCCGGTTGGGCCGAGCAGGATCCGGAATATTACTGGGCGAAACTCGGCGAGGCGTGTCAGCAACTCTGGCAGCAGACCGGCATCGACCGTGCGCAGATTGCCGGCGTGTCCCTGACTACCCAGCGCGGCACGGTGATCAATGTCGATGCCAGCGGCAAACCGCTGCGCCCGGCGATTGTCTGGCTTGATCAACGTCAGGCCGAGGTCGAGGGCGGCATCAAGGGGCCGTGGGGCTGGCTGTTCAAACTGGTCGGCGCCAAGGCAACGGTGGATTACTTTCGCGCCCAGGCCGAGGCCAACTGGATCGCCCGGCATCAGCCCGAAGTGTGGGCGGCGACCGACAAGTTTCTGCTGCTTTCGGGCTTTCTCACTCATCGCTTGTGCGGACGCTTCGTCGATTCGGTCGGCTGCTGCGTCGGCTATCTGCCCTTCGACTTCAAGCGGCTGAAATGGGCGGCGCCGCGCGACTGGAAATGGCAGGCCCTGGCGGTGCGCCCGCAGCAGTTGCCGAGCCTGCACAAACCCGGCGAAACCCTTGGCTATATCAGCGCCGAAGCCGCCCGGCACACCGGCATTCCCGAAGGCCTGCCGCTGATTGCCGCCGGCGCCGACAAGGCCTGCGAAGTGATCGGCTCCGGCGTGGTCGATGCCAGCACCGTGTGCCTGTCCTACGGCACCACCGCGACCATCACCAGCACACGCTCACGCTACCTGGAAATCGTCCCGCTGATCCCGCCGTACCCCTCAGCCGTGCCCGATCAGTACAACTGCGAAGTGATGATCTATCGCGGCTACTGGATGGTCAGCTGGTTCAAGAACGAATTCGGCCTGCGCGAGATGCAACAGGCAAATGCGCAGGGCATCGAACCGGAGCAACTGTTCGACGCATTGGTCAACGAAGTGCCACCGGGCTCGATGGGCCTGATGCTGCAACCCTACTGGTCACCGGGCATCCGCGAACCGGGCGTGGAAGCCAAAGGCGCGATGATCGGCTTCGGCGACGTACACACCCGCGCGCACATCTACCGGGCGATTCTCGAAGGCCTGGCCTACGCGCTGCGCCAGGGCATGGAGAACATCGAGCGACGCTCAAAGGTCTCGATCAAACGCCTGCGCGTTGCCGGCGGCGGCTCACAAAGCGACGCCGCCATGCAACTGACCGCCAACATCTTCGGCCTGCCGGCAGAGCGCCCGCATGTGTATGAAGCGTCCGGGTTGGGGGCGGCGATTTGCTGTGCGGTGGGGTTGGGGTTGCATCGGGATTTTCCATCGGCCATTGCGGCGATGACTCGGGTTGGAGCGGTTTTCACACCGCAGCCTGAGGCGCAGAAGGTTTATGAGCAGTTGTACAGAGAGGTGTATTTGCGTATGTACCGGCAGCTCAAACCGCTGTACCAAAGCATCCGCAAAATCACCGGGTATCCCGAATAGTCCTGACACCCTAGACCCCTGTGGGAGCGAGCCTGCTCGCGAAGGCGGAGTTTCAGTCAATGATGATCTGAATGATCCACCGCTTTCGCGAGCAGGCTCGCTCCCACGGGGGTATTGCGGAGTGCCGGTGCCGACGGTGCCGTTCGGCTAAGCCTCACTCCTTCAGACCTGAATATGCTAGCCTGCAATCAATGATTTCATTGATTGCAGGAGGGCGACATGGCCAGCATCACCATTCGAAACCTTGACGAGAAGCTCAAGGAGCAGTTGCGCATTACCGCTGCACACAACGGACATTCCATGGAAGAAGAGGCTCGGCTGATTCTGGGCCGAGCGCTCACCACGGTTGATCGTGCCGGAGGGCTGGGCAGTCGGATCCACCAGCGTTTCAGCGCCGAGGGCGGAGCCGAGCTCGATCTGCCTGCGCGTGCAGAAAAACCGCTCGGGGTGGACTTTTCTGAATGATAGTGCTCGATACCAACGTTCTATCCGAATTCATGCGTATCGAACCCGAGGCTCAAGTGTTGGCTTGGGTGGATGCGCAACCGGCCATGGACCTGGCCATCAGCGCAATCACCGTGGCGGAGATACTGCACGGCATCGCTCGATTACCTTCCGGCAAGCGCAAACAAAAACTCCAGGCCCACGCTTTGGCAATGTTTGAAGAGGATTTTGCCGGGCGGATTTTGCCATTCGATGCCCACGCAGCCGTCGAGTACGCGACGCTGGTAGCCGATGCAGAGGCGAAGGGGCGGGGGACTGCAATGGCCGATGCGCAAATCGCAGCGATCTGCCGAAATCGTGGAGCCGCGATTGCTACGCGCAATGTCCGGGATTTCGAGTTTGCCGGGATTGAAGTGATCAATCCGTGGCAGGTCTGAAAATCTGCTCTGTCATTTAAACCGCATTCGCGAGCAGGCTCGCTCCCACAGGGTTTTGCGGTGTGATCAAAATCCAGCGAGCCCCACAGATCCAATGTGGGAGCGAGCCTGCTCGCGAAGGCGCAGCGTCAGACAATGTTGATTTGACTGACCCACCGCCATCGCGGGCAAGCTCGCTCCCACAAGAAATCTGTGGTCTGCTCAAAATCCGGTGAGTCACACAAATCCAAATGTGGGAGCGAGGTGAACACATCAACAGTGCTCGACCACGAAAACCTGTGGGAGCGGGCTTGCCCGCGATTCGGTTTCAGCCTCAGCGCAAAACGAACGTCATACGCGGAAGTGGCTGACCATCTGCTGCAACTGACCACCCAACCGCGCCAGTTCAACACTCGACGCTGCCGTCTCATCACTCGCCGCTGCGGTCTGCTCGGACACGTCGCGGACGTTGATGATGCTGCGGCTGATCTCTTCGGCCACGGCGCTTTGCTGTTCGGCAGCAGCGGCGATCTGCTGGTTCATCGACTGGATATTCGACACCGTGCGGGTGATGTTTTCCAGCGAGGCGCCGGCCTTGCGCGTCAGGGCGACGCTGCTGTCGGTCAGCGCGCGGCTGTTGTTCATCACCGCCGAAACCTGCTGGGTGCCGTTCTGCAGACCGGCGACCAGACCTTCGATTTCCTCAGTCGACTTCTGCGTACGCTGAGCCAGACCGCGCACCTCATCGGCAACCACGGCAAACCCACGCCCGGCTTCACCGGCACGCGCTGCTTCGATCGCGGCGTTGAGGGCGAGCAGGTTGGTCTGTTCGGCGACCGCCTTGATCACGTCCATGACGCTGCCGATCTTGTCGCTTTCCTGTTGCAGCACGCTCATCGCTTCGGTCGAACGCACCACTTCGCTGGCCAGACGCTCGATCTGCGCGATGGCCTCATTCACCACCTTGTCGCCTTCACGGGCTTCGCCATCCGCCGCGGCCGCGGCTTGCGACGCTTCCTCAGCATTGCGCGCAACTTCCTGCACGGTGGCAGTCATTTCGTGCATGGCGGTGGCGACCTGATCGGTCTCGACTTTCTGGCTGTTCACACCGGCGCTGGTCTGCTCGGTCACGGCCGAGAGTTCTTCAGCGGCGCTGGCAATCTGAGTAACGCCGTCGCGGATGCCACTGATCAAATCACGCAGGGTCACGCCCATGCGCGCGATGCCTTGCTGCAACACGCCGAGTTCGTCGCGGCGAGTGACGGTGACATTCTGGGTCAGGTCGCCGCTGGCGATGCGCTCGACCACGGCGAGGGTTTCCTGCAACGGCCGGGTGATCTGACGGGTGATGATCACCGCAGCAATCACGCCAACCAGCAGCGCCAGCAACGTGCTGATCAATTGGAAGGTGCGCGCCTGGGCGCTTTCAGCGTCACGGCGATCAAGCTGGATCTGGTACAGCTGCTCGCTCAGGGCGACGATGGTGGTGCCCTGATCGGTCATTTCCTTACGCGCCTGCACGGCATCGGTGTTGGCGTTTTTGTACGCCATCAACGCGCTGCGGTAGCTGGTCAGCGCGGTTTCCAATTGGCGCAGGGCATCCTGCTGAGTCGAAGCGAATTGCGCATTCAGCGGTTTGAGGCTGGCGATGGCCGCGTCGATCTGGCCGACGGCTTTCTGCTCGGTCTCGGCGTTGCTGGTCGCGGTGTAACCACGCACTTCATAGCGCGCGAGGATGAACGCTTCCTTGGCCGCAGTGACAGCCTGGAACTGCTCGAAACGTTGATCGCTCAACTCCATCTGCTGCACGCGCTGGCTGATCGATTCGATCAGGTTGTACGCGGTCTGGGCGTTGGCGCTCATGGTGTCGCGGGCGCTGTTGCCGGTGCGATAGGCGTTGCGCATTTTGTTCAGCGAGGTCTGGTATTCAGCGATGGTCGCGGCCTGCTGCTTGAGCAGTTTGACGTTCTCCGGACTCTTGAATTTGCTGATCAGCGCCTGCTGCTGAGCGGCGAAGCTTTCCAGGGTGGCCTGCACATTCTGCGCGGCGGTTTCGTCGCCGTTGGTCAGCATGTATTGCAGGCGCACCACGCGCAGTTTGGTCAGGCCGGCGTTGAGCTGGGTGATGTCGCTCATCCAGTTGCTGCGGTCGATCAGGCCACCGAGGCTGGTCCAGCCGGTCAGCGCCAGAACGCAGGTCAGGGCCAGCACCAGGCCGAAGCCCAGGCCGAGTTTCATGTTCACGCTGATGTTACCGAACCAGCTATTCATGCAAATCCTCCAGAAACGTTGGGTTTCTTGGTCGTCAGTTAAGCTGGAAGATTGTTGTTCTTTTGAGCCAGCAGGGGTGTTAGCAGGTCTGTATCGGCCGCAAACCCGAGAGCTGAAAGGATTTTTGTCTGACAGATTTAGCGCAACTCAACCCAGGCGCCGCGACCAGCGCTGATCCGGCGCCTCGAACCCCGGATTGACCAGCGCCGTCAGCACATGATCCTGCCAACGCCCGGCAATGTTCAGATACGCCTTCGCGTAGCCCTCACGCTCAAAACCCAAACGCTCAAGCAACCGCGCACTGCGCTCATTTCCGGGAATGTAATTGGCCATGATCCGATGCAGATTCTGCACATCGAACATATAACCAATCCCCGCCTCCAGCCCCTCCTGCATCAAACCCTGCCCCTGATGCGCCTCATCGATGTGATAACCCAAATAACACGCCTGAAATGCCCCACGAATAATCCCGCTGAAATTGCACGCACCAATCATCTGCTGACCGTCCGACGACAGCAGAGCGAAATGCATCGCCAGGCCTGCTTCGAAGGCGCTGGCCTGGATCTCCAAGCGACGACGGATGTTGGCAGTGGAGAAGTAGTCGGTGGTGCGGATGGGCGACCAGCGAGCCAGGTGCCGCTGGTTGCGCTGGTAGAAAGCGCTTTCGAGCTCGGCCTGATCGGGGGAGAGGATGGCAAGGGTCAGGCGCGGGCAGGGGAGGGATAACAGCGGCATCGAGCGCTCCTTGGCGAGGGATCTGCAGGCAGAGTCGCGCATATGGTGGGGAGCGGCAAGGTGTGCTGGATGGCAGACGAAAAAAAGCCCGCTAGGAGCGCGGGCGAACCGTAGTTTCTTGAATGAGCGGGATGGACTTTACAGCGTGAGCGGATTCAGCGTGGTGAAGAAAAATTCATTGTTTACGGGCGATAAGTCCGGAGTGGCTGCTGTGGCAGGCACTGATTTTTACTCATCCGAGCGATTCGTCAAAGTAATCGCTGTCGAGCCTGGGAACCTTGTAAAGCTGCGAGCTGATGCCCACGTCGTGGTCAAGCATCAGGTTGACCAAGCGTTTGCCATCGACCAGCACCAGCCCCTCAACCGAGCGCGCAAAGTCAACGGCTTGAGCGGTGAAGCCGGAAGTGGTGATGAATACGCCACGTTTGGCTTTTTGTCCGGCGAGGGCGCCATAAAACGCCTGCAGGTCGGGACGGCCGACGGTGTTCTGCCAGCGCTTGGCCTGCACGTAAACCTTCTCCAGCCCGAGTGCGTCCAGCGAAATCACGCCGTCGATACCTCCGTCGCCACTACCACCGACTTGCTGCAGCGCCTGACGGTTCGCGCCGTAGCCCAAGCTGTGCAGCACGTCGAGCACAATATGTTCGAAGCGGGTCGGGCTTGCTTGCAGCAGGCTGTCCAGCAAGTCGCCCGCTACGCTCGTGCGCAGCTCGAGGATGGCTTGGTTGAGACGCTCCTGTGGGCTGCTCGTAGCAAGCTCGGTCGTGGCAATCGACATGGACGCATCGGTGCTCTCATCCAGTGAGGCCGCATCCGGTGCTGTCTTCAGCTTCACGCTCATGAAATTCACAGCCAGATGCTCGACCAGTTCTGCGCTCAACGGGGCAGGGTTGGCCTGAGCGAATACACGGCCGGTGTCGGTCAACTGCCAATAGCCACGCTTGGCGCTGCTGGAATAGCCGGCGCGCTTCAGCCGGTCATGCGCCCAGCCTGAACGGTTCTTATAGGTGGCCTGGCCACTGGCGATGGTCTCCTGCCGCTGTGCTTCGCTTAGGCCCAATGCCTGTGCGGCCGCTTCGTGGGCCTCGGATGCGGTGGCACCTTCCGGATGAACCGAGAGAAACCGCAGGATGGGCTCGATGAACTGGTCGTAGGTCGGGACGGACATGGTTCTTTCTAATCCTGATAAAGACTCAGCCCACTATAGCCGCCCGACGGCCGCGCTTACCTGTGGCGAAGTGTACAAAGCGCCAGATTGCGCTGGCGTGAAAATTCGTTTGCCCGGGGTCAGTCGTCCGAGGGGCGGTGTTCAGCTTTCAGCGCTCGGCCGACCGCTGTCAGGCGATAGCGTTGCTTGCTGCTGTTGGGCTTGTCTGGAACGGTCATCTCGACCACGCCACTCGCCAGTAGTGGGGCCAAAACCTGCTCGCGAAACTTGCTGCGGTTGCTGCGCCCGACGAAGGTCATCAGCTCGAGCACAGTGTGCTCACCTGTCGTCCTGCTTAGCAGCGTTATCTGCTCTGGCTGCAAATACAGGCGGTTTACGGCTTGTTCTCCGTCGACAACGGACTCAGTCCCTGCTTGGTCCCGACTTGGTCCCGACTTAGTCCCTACTTGGTCCCCGCTTGGGCCCGAAAGAGGCCCTTTCTCAACGGTCCTCTTAATCACCACCCTGAATTGGTTACTTTGCCGGTCGTCGTCAAGGGTAATCATTGGCCAAGCGTCGATAGCACGCGGAATGCCTGTACCCAAACCGCGATAGGGCAGGATGTGCACAGCATGGGACGTGAGCGTCGGGTTACGACGATTGGACAGGCCGAATCGAATTTTCTCGGTATCGAGTACGTCAGGCAGGTGCCCGGGGCTGATCAATTCGATGCGATCAGCGAAGATCATGATCCGGATCGAGGCGCTGACGAAGTAGTCGCGGTGGATCAGGGCATTGCGGATTCATTTCGTCTGAGCGCACAGACGTGGGTTGCGTCTCACCCTTTCCCGACCGCTTTGGAAATTGTTGTATGCCGAAGATCTCAAACCAGAGAAACCCTAAATTCAGTCAAGCTAAGTCCCAAAAGAAGACGCAGTAAGGTGTCGTCTCGCTGGAGTTGGTGGGCCGGGGTAATTTGAAATCGGTCGGTATCTATCTGTTTTTGCTGGTAAATAATTTTTTGCTCAACTTGCTTGGAATACCAGTTGGAACGCTGCGTGGTCTGGATTCCGATGGACGGTGCCTTTTGAGAACCGTCCCCAAATACGAATCGGGGCCGAATCTATCAAGCAAATGGTCGCACTGTTGATCGTTGCCCCTGCGCTCGCCGGTACAGGGCTCCCAGGGCCGATTAAACGATGGAAGTGATTGGCAGAAAAGCAGTCGTCGTTCATTTTTCTGTATCCATCCCCATGCGTACTGGCAGCGTGTTGCACCTTCGTCTTACCCCAAGTGCCGCTTCTGCTCTACAGGTCACTCCCCCCACCAGGCGCGGTTCATTTTCGCAGCTTGGCCTATCGGATAGCTGAATCCAGCGTCCTTGAGCTTTGCGCAAAATCACCCGTTCTGCATGCTCTATCTCGTGGGCAAATTGGTAAATAGCCATATGTGCATGCCCGTTCCGAGTTTGCGGGGCGGGCGGGGCGGCAGCCGTAGCTTTACGTAATAACGAATCAAAATGATCTGTAAATTGTACTTTTATGATTTTTAATTGCGGGTGTTGTGATCGCAATTTATCCTGTCGTGGCTTTAACTACAATCAGACGAACCATGACCACTGACGCCCTCTCGCAGCTAACGCAAGCCCAACGCGATCGCCTTGCTTACCTGGAGTTGCGCCTGCGATTCGTGGGGGAGATAGGCAGGCAGGACTTGGTTCAGCGCTTCGGCATTCAAACGGCGGCTGCTACCCGTGACCTCGCCACCTACCGCGAGCTCGCCGGCAACAACCTGGCGTATGACCGCAGCAGCAAAATCTACACGCCGACCAAGGAGTTCCGGCCGATATTCACCTTCTCTGTTGACCGGGTACTGGCCTGGCTGGCAGAGGGGTTTGGCGATGGCGAGCCGGCCAGCAGTGCTCCAGGAATCTCCTGCGTAACGTCCGGGCGTTTCACCCAGCCGGATCTGGACACTTTGGGTATCGTGACCCGTGCCATTTACCACCGTTGCCCTCTGCGTGTGGAGTACTACTCGCTAGAGCGTGGCAAGACCCAGCGGGAGATCGTGCCGTTTGCCCTCATTGATACGGGCTTGCGCTGGCACGTGCGCGGCTATGACCGCAAGCGTGGTGCATTTCGAGACTTCGTGGTCACGCGCATCAGACGGCCGGAGCTGCTGATGGAGTCTCCCGTCGCCGAGCATGAGCGACCGGAGCAGGATGTCCAGTGGAGCCGGATATTGGAGGTCGAACTGGTACCGCACCCCGACCAGCCGCATCCGGACATCACCACCATGGATTACGCCATGCAAGACGGTGTGCTGCGCCTGAGGTTGCGCGGGGCTACGGCTGGTTATGTGCTGCGCAAATGGAGCGTCGACTGTTCGCCAGATCATCGGCTGCGTGATCCGGAGTACCGCCTTTGGCTGAAAGATCCCCTGCTGCTCTACGGCGTGGAAACAGCGGTACTGGCACCCGGTTACCGGACGACCTGAGCGAACGATTAGATATATGCCGCGATGGGTTAGTCATCCGGCGACACGAAAACTGAGAGTGATTACCGTCCTATGAGCAACACTAGAGATCTTGAACGCGCCGAACTGCACAAAACCATCTGGCGCATCGCAAACGACCTGCGTGGCAGCGTCGATGGATGGGACTTCAAGACTTATGTGCTCGGTATGCTGTTCTACCGCTTCATCTCGGAGAACCTGACCAACTACCTCAACGAACAGGAGCGCCGCGCGGGTAGTGCGGATTTTGACTACAGCGATTTGGCAGACGCCTACGCTATTGTGGGCCGTTACGAAACGGTTCAGGAAAAGGGCTTCTACATCCTGCCGTCGCAACTGTTCGCCAACGTGCGCAAGCGCGCCCGACATGACCCGAATCTCAACGAAACCCTGTCGAAAGTGTTTAAGGACATCGAGGCCTCGGCGCTGGGCGCAGGTAGCGAGGACGACTTCAAGGGGCTGTTCGATGACCTAGACGTCAACAGCAGCAAGCTCGGCCCCACCGTGGCCAAGCGCAACGAAAAGCTGGTGAAGCTGCTCGATGCTATCGGAGATCTGCCGCTGGGCAACAGCTCGGGCAATTTTGCCGATAACAGCATCGACCTGTTCGGCGACGCCTACGAGTACCTGATGCAGATGTATGCCTCCACCGCCGGCAAGTCCGGTGGCGAGTTCTATACCCCGCAGGAGGTCTCGGAACTGCTGGCCCGCATCACGGTGGTGGGTAAGAAGGAGGTCAATAAGGTTTATGACCCAGCCTGCGGCTCCGGCTCGCTGTTGCTGAGCTTTTCCAAGGTGCTGGGGCACAACAAGGTACGTCAGGGTTTCTACGGCCAGGAAATCAACCTTACTACCTACAACCTGTGCCGGATCAACATGTTCCTGCACAACGTGAACTACGAGAAGTTCAACATCGCCCACGGTGACACGCTGACCGACCCGGCGCACTGGGATGACGAGCCCTTCGAGGCCATCGTCTCCAACCCGCCCTACTCGATCAAATGGGAGGGTGATGCCAACCCGCTGCTGATCAACGACCCGCGCTTCGCTCCGGCCGGCGTGCTCGCGCCCAAGAGCAAGGCCGACCTGGCCTTCACATTACACATTCTCAGCTGGCTGGCGGTCAACGGCACGGCTGCCATTGTCGAATTCCCTGGCGTGCTCTATCGCGGCGGTGCGGAAGCCAAGATTCGCAAGTACCTGATCGACAATAACTACGTCGATGCCGTTATCCAGTTGCCGCCGGATCTGTTCTTCGGCACCCCCATCGCGACCTGCATCATCGTGCTGAAGAAGTCTAAACGCGACAACGCCATTCTGTTCATTGACGCCTCGAGCCTGTTCGTGCGCGGTGGCAACAAGAACAAGCTGCTGCTCGATCACCAGCGGAAAATCCTCGACGCATTCACCGGTCGCCAGAACATCGACCATTTCGCACATATGGTTGAGAACGGCGACATCGCCGCCAACGGGTACAATATCGCCGTCTCAAGCTATGTTGAGCAGGCCGACACCAGTGAAGCGGTGGATATTCGTGAGCTAAATGAAAAAATCAGCGGCATCGTTACCCGGCAAGCGGAGTTGAGAAAGCAGATCGACGCCGTCGTTGCGGATCTGGAAGCGGCCTATCCGGAAACCGTGAAGACGGTGCAGAAGAAAATTACCGGGAAGAAAAAACCATGAACCGGATTGAGGTCATGATCGCTGAGCTTTGCCCGGAGGGGGTGGAGTTCAAAGAGATAGGTGAGCTGCTTGAGCGAGCCTCGAATATTCGGTGGCAGGATGTCGCAGGTCAGGAATTCCAGTACATCGATCTGACTTCGGTTGATCGAAATACCTCCGCTATTGCTAACACAGAGACGATCGATAGTGAAACCGCGCCGAGCCGAGCACAGCAAATCGTGCGTGTAGGCGACGTTATTTTCGGCACGACAAGACCGATGCTCAAACGCTATTGCCTAGTCCCAGCTGAATACGACGGGCAAATATGCAGCACTGGCTACTGCGTTCTTCGTCCCAAAGCTGATTTGCTCCTGCCCAGTTTTTTGTTTCATCTCCTCGGGACAGAAAGCTTCTATAGCTATGTCGATGTCAATCAGCGTGGAGCAAGCTATCCAGCAATCACGGACGGTGCGGTTAAAGCGTTTCGTATTCCTGTCCCGCCGTTCGAAGTCCAAAGTGAGATCGTGAAAGTGCTAGACACGTTCATGGGGCTTGAGGCGGAGCTTGGTGCGGAGTTGGAGGCAGAGCTAGAGGCGCGGCGCAGGCAGTACCGGTACTATCGCGACGCCTTGCTCGCTTTCAGTGATCAAGATATTCGCTGGGTCGCAATGGCCGAGCTCGGCAAGTTCATCCGGGGGCGACGTTTTACCAAGGCTGACTACGTCGAAGATGGCGTGCCCTGTATCCACTATGGCGAGATTTACACCCGCTACGGTACGGCCGCAGAATCGGCCATCTCGCATGTACGTTCGGATATGGCCGCTTCACTGCGTTATGCCAAGCCCGGTGATGTCGTGGTTACTGACGTAGGAGAAACCGTGGAGGATGTTGGTAAGGCCGTGGCCTGGGTTGGCACCGAGGATGTTGCGATCCACGATCACTGTTACGCCTTCCGCCATTCGATGAATCCGAAGTTCGTTTCCTACTGCATGCAAACGAGCTCATTCATTGCTGGGAAGGCCAAGTACGTAGCGCGTACCAAGGTCAACACCTTGCTGATTGGCGGCTTCTCCACGATCCGTATCCCAGTCCCAACGCTCGAAGAGCAAGAGCGCATCGTCGCAATCCTCGACAAGTTCTATGCGCTGGTAAATGACATCTCCGTCGGCCTGCCTGCCGAGATTGCCGCTCGCCGTCAGCAGTACACTTACTACCGCGACCGTTTGCTCACTTTCAAGGAAGCCGCATGAGCATAGAGATCCAGCCCTATCGTTACGAGGCCATTTCACTCTCCAATGAGAGCACGGTGGTTGCCGAGTTTCTGCCGGATGCGCTGGGTGTGCGCGAGACTGGCTACCAGAGCGAGGCGGCGCTGGAGAGTGCCTTTATCGAGCAACTGCAGCGTCAGGCCTATGAATACCTACCGATCAGCTCGGAGGCCGAGTTGGTCGCCAACCTGCGAGCCCAGCTGGAGCAGCTCAACAATATCGAGTTTTCCGACACCGAGTGGCAGGGCTTCTTCGCGACCTGCGTTGCTAGTAGCAATGACGGCATTCTGGAAAAAACTGCGCGCCTGCAGGAAGACCACGTCCAGGTCCTGAAGCGCGATGACGGCAGCAGCAAGAACATCTACCTGATCGACAAGGCCAATATCCATAACAACGTCTTGCAGGTGATCAACCAGTACGAAACGCCAACCGGCGAGCACGGCGGCAAACACACTACGCGCTTCGATGTGACAGTGCTGGTCAATGGCCTGCCGATGGTGCATGTCGAGCTCAAGCGCCGCGGGGTGGATATCCGCGAAGCCTTCAACCAAATCAATCGCTACCAGCGCGACAGCTTCTGGGCGGGCTGTGGCCTATTCGAGTACGTGCAGCTGTTCGTGATCAGCAATGGCACGCTGACCAAGTACTACAGCAATACCGTACGCGACGGACACTTGAAGGAGCAGTCCGGCAAGCGCAGCAAAAGCAAAACCTCCAACAGCTTTTCTTTCACCAGTTGGTGGGCCGACGCGCTTAACCAGCCCATCACCGAGCTGGTGGGCTTCACCAAGACCTTCTTTGCCAAGCATTCATTGCTGAACTTGCTCACCAAGTACTGCGTGTTCGATGTGGATCGCAAGCTGCTGGTGATGCGGCCCTATCAGATCGTGGCCGCTGAGCGCATCCTGCAACGCATTGCCACCTCCACCAACCACCGGCAATTGGGGACTGTGGCGGCGGGAGGTTACATCTGGCACACCACGGGCTCGGGCAAGACGCTGACCAGCTTCAAGGCTGCCCAGCTCGCTCGTTGTCTTCCGGACATCGACAAGGTGCTGTTCGTGGTCGATCGCAAGGATCTGGACTACCAGACCATGCGCGAATACGAGCGCTTCGAGAAAGGCGCGGCTAACTCCAATACCTCGACCTCAGTGCTGCAGAAGCAACTGGAAGACCCGAACGCGCGGATCATCATCACCACTATCCAGAAGCTATCGCGCTTCGTGGGCAAGAACAAGAAGCATCCGGTGTACGACGCGCATGTGGTGGTGATTTTCGACGAGTGCCACCGCAGCCAGTTCGGCGACATGCACAGCGAAATCACCCGCGTGTTTAAGCGCTACCACCTGTTCGGTTTTACCGGCACGCCAATCTTTGCGAAGAATTCGGGAACCGGCGGCAACCCGTTGCGCCGCACTACCGAGCAGGCCTTTGGCGCCAAGCTGCACACTTACACCATCGTCGATGCCATCAACGACAAGAACGTCCTGCCGTTTCGCATCGACTACATAAATACTCTCAAGATGCAGGCGCGGATTAAGGACAAGCAGGTATCGGCCATCGACACCGAGCGCGCCCTGCTGGCGCCAGAGCGCATCAGCCAGATTGTCGGTTATATCCGCGAGCATTTTGATCAGAAGACCAAGCGTGACAGCACCTATCGTCATGACGGCAAGCGAGTGGCGGGCTTCAATTCGCTGCTTGCATGTACCTCGATTGATGCGGCCAAGCGTTACTACGCTGAATTAGCCGCGCAGCAGCAGGGGCTGCCTGAGGCCCAACGGCTCAAGGTCGGGTTGATTTACAGTTTTGCTGCCAATGAGGACGACGAAGACGGCTTGCTTGGTGAGGAAGAGTTTGAGGCAGAGGGGCTGGATCAGACATCGCGGGACTTTCTGGACGCCGCGATCAAGGATTACAACGGGCTGTTCGCCACCAGCTTCGATACCTCTGCGGACAAGTTCCAGAATTACTACAAAGATCTGTCGCAGCGCCTGAAAAAGCGCGAGCTGGACCTGGTCATCGTGGTCAACATGTTCCTGACGGGCTTCGACGCCACCACGCTGAACACGTTGTGGGTGGACAAAAACCTCAAGGCGCATGGTCTGATCCAGGCATATTCGCGCACCAACCGCATCCTTAATTCGGTGAAGACCTACGGCAACATCGTTTCTTTCCGCAATCTGGAGCAGGAAACTAACGATGCGCTTGCCCTGTTTGGTAACAAAGACGCCAAAGGGATCGTGCTGCTGAAGCCTTACGCCGAGTACTATGCTGAATACCAAGCCCGAGTCGGCGAGCTGCTCGACAAATTCCCCCTGGGGGAGGCCATCGTCGGCGAGGCGGTGCAGAAAGCGTTCATCAAGCTGTTTGGCTCGATCCTGCGGCTGAAAAATATCCTGACGGCCTTCGACGACTTTGCTGGGAACAAGATTCTCAGCGAGCGGCAGTATCAGGATTACCAGAGCGTCTATCTGAACCTGTATGCCGAGTTCCGCATCACGTCCGAAGCGGATAAGGAGTCGATTAACGACGATGTGGTGTTCGAGATCGAGTTGATCAAGCAGGTCGAAGTTAACGTCGATTACATCCTGCTGCTGGTCGAGCAGTACCTGAAGAAAAAGGGCACGGGGGAAGACAAGGAAATTCGCGCCACCATCGAACGCGCCATCAACTCCAGCCCCAGCCTGCGCAACAAGAAGGACCTCATCGTTCAGTTCGTGGAGTCGGTCAATACTAAGGCCAAGGTGGACGTTCAGTGGCAGAGCTTCATGGCGGCCAAGAAGACCGAAGAGCTGGAAGGCATCATCACGGAGGAAAACCTCAACGCCGAGGCCGCACGTGAGTTCGTTGAACATGCATTCCGTAATGGCGCTGTCCCGACGGCCGGTACGGCTATCACCAAGATTCTGCCGCCGGTATCGCGGTTCTCTCATGGCAATGGGCATGCGGCTAAGAAGCAAACAGTGCTAGGAAAATTGACGGTATTCTTTGAGCGTTATTTCGGCTTGGCCTGATACGGCAGGCACAAAAAAGAAATGCGAACCCGCATCATGAGCGGCTAAGGCTGCCCATGCTGCTTTTTCTGTGCTCATTCTGGGGTTTTTGTTCCGGTGCTTTGCAATCGGGCGAAGATCCAACACTCCACCACCATTGCGATCAGCAGTGGTGGAAGCCAGCCTTCGTTGCCTTACACCTGAGAAGTGATGGTGAATTGGTCACTGCCGGCAACGGCAGAAGGTTGTTACGCTCTTCGGCCAGATGCACCACAAGCTCCACACCGGTGGTGCTGTGAATCTGCGGGTAGGCGACTTCGTCGAGCCAGCGCCCGATGTGCGCATTGGCGGTGCCCAAGTCTAGCGCCAAGCCCGCGCTCTTGAGGGAGAGGCCAATGGCGTTATGAAGTTGCTCTTGCGGTAGCTGTTGAAACGTTTGATCTCGTCCTTTGTCTCGGCCCGGTAGGGTCGACAGACACGCGGGCTAAAGCCGTACGCATTGGCCAACGTCAGGAGACGAGAATCCCGGCGATGCAGGCCGTTATCGTAGGTATCGCGCGCCATGAAGATATCGCGCTGGCGTTGTCGAACAGCGTCTCCTTGGGCACCCCGTCGAAACGAGCGAAGGCCGCGCGGCTGTAACTCAGTGTCGCGACAAACGCTTTCATAGGGGTGCGGCCTCTACGAATGGTGGTGAAATCGACCTGCATCTGCTGCCCTACTAGTATCTCGAAGTGAATCACTGGATTGCGTATCGACACGCCAAGGGGGCGCATGAAGGTTTTGATGCCGAGGCCTTGAGAGGTCAGTACCTTGGTTTCTACTAACTGCTCTTGGTCAACATCTCGGCATCTCAAAGCCATCATGATCGCCCAAGGGGCAAATTTGCTTGGCGTCAGGGGGCAGTTTTACAGTGGTGGTGACAGTTATGTAGGTTGAAATGTTTTTAAGTTGAAACGTGTTGCAATGATGTAATCGTGCATAGCTCGTGGGTGCGCAGAAATATTGAAGATGCACCAAGCGTATCCGTTTACGAGGTGATGGGTTGAACGGATACGTTGCGAATGGACGCTTTCCCGATAGATTCATTTGCTCCGGTTAACTCAGCTAACATGCTTGAGGATAGCTGGATTATATGAGCCACGGCTCCAGATGAATTCGCGACAGCAAGCCAGTTGGCTGACTGTGGATATCAATGACAACGTTTTCTGAGGGGCAGGGATGAACGAGCTGCTACATGCGTCGGGAGGAGTGATAGCGCGTTGGTTGGAGGCAAAGCTTCCAGCGCTAGGTTCAAATTGGTGGATCGACAATGTCGTCAACCGTTTGACCTTTCAACAGCAACGACTCGTTGCGGAAAAGCGAATCCAGTCTCTCTTGGGGCTTGACCTGGCCGCCGTCCTTCGCGTGCTTGATCAGAATTGGAGTGAATTGGCCGGGGTCGAATCTCTCCCGAGAGAAGCGCGAAACTGGATCAAAGAGCTGCAGAGTGTTCGCAACCGGTGGGCTCATTCACCAGCAGGGGGCTTGAGTGTCTCTGATTCCTATAGAGACGCAGACACCCTGCAGCGGTTCCTCTACGTCATCAAAGCTGGTGACGCGCTCCTGAGCCGGATCGAAGAGTTTAAGCAGGCCACACTGTCCAGAATGACACCGCCATCTCAAGCGTCAGCAGTCGCACCCTCATCAGGGCCAGGTCAGGCCGCCCTGCCTGCAAGTAGTGCCGCATCCACATCTGTACCGACGCACAAATTTTCAGTTGGACAGCTCCTCTGCTTACGCTCGAATCCTGGCGCTGTGTTCCCCGTTCTGGAGGTACTTTCCAGCGTAGGAGCAGAGACCCGCTATCGTGTCTTCGAGGGTGGGGCGAGGCAGATCTACTACGAAAGCCAGCTCCAAGCATTGGATGAACCAGCCGATAGTCATAAGGTTCTGACCGCGATTGAGCTCTCGGCAATGCTCACTGCAGTGCAACTGTCTTCGCCTTCAGCCTCCACGCTTTACTCGCTGAACTCCGGCCGCGTTCGGTTTGTCCCGTACCAGTATCGACCGATTTTCAAGCTCATTCGAGCCGACCAACCCCGCCTGCTCGTTGCAGACGAGGTTGGCGTGGGTAAGACCATTGAGGCTGGGCTCATCCTCAAGGAGTTGCAGGCCCGTAGCGACATCAAGTCCGTTCTCGTCATATGCCCGAAGGCCCTGGTAGCCGAGCGCAAGTGGGAACTGGAGATGAAGCGCTTCGATGAACACTTCGTTCCGTTCAACGGCTCACTGCTTCGCCACTGTATCAAGGAAACACACCTCAGTGGCGAGTGGCCCGCCCAGTACGAGAAGGTCATTCTGCCGACTTCGCTGTTCGACAGCGACCTGCTCTTTGGCAAATCTGGAAAAGGGAAGTCGCGAGACCTTGGACTGCTGGAATTGGATCCCCCACCGAAGTTCGACTTGGTCATCGTCGACGAGGCGCATCACATCCGCAACGCGGACACGTTTCTCCACCAAGCAGTGCGCTACTTTGCCGATAATGCGGATGCGGTGGTGTTCCTTTCGGCCACCCCGGTGCAGCTCGGCCGAGAAGATCTCTACACACTGCTCAATGTCCTGCGACCCGACGTCATCATCGACCCGGCCAGTTTTAACCAGATGGCTGAGCCTAATCAGTTTATCAACAGCGGCATTCAGGCTTGCCGCCGGGGAAGTTCAGGATGGACAGAGGAAGTGCGAGAGCAACTTCGTGGTGTTGTCAGCACTACCTGGGGGCGCGAGGTGCTCGCAGTGAACCCAGGCTTTCAGCACATCTATGATGGACTGGCCGAAGGGGCCGAGGACGGCGCGGCCCGCATTAAAACCATCCAGGCCTTGGAAGACCTCTACACCTTCAGCTCGCTCATCAATCGCACCAGGCGCCGCGACATTGGTGAGTTCACTATCCGTAAGGCCGAGTCGGTCACCACTGACTTCACCCCAAGCCAAAAGTCTCTTCACGACGATCTACTCTCCGTCATCGCCCGCATTTTCGCCCGGTTGCATGGCAATCAGAACGTCAAGTTCATGATGAGCACGGTCAGTCGGCAGGCTGCGAGCAGCCTCTACGGTTTGGCTCCCGCTCTTGAGGACATTCTCCAGGGCAAGCTGGCCCGTCTCGAAGCTGAGGATGACGGCGAAGATGTTGAAGAGCGCTCCTTCGACTTCGTGGATCAAATTCGCGGTGACATCGAATCGCTTGTTGAGCGGGCCAGGCGCCTGGACCCGAAGGATCCGAAGGCAGAAGCTTTCATGCAGGTGGTCACCGACAAGCTGGCCATGCCTCGCAACAAGGTCCTGGTCTTTAGTACCTTCAGGCACACCCTTCACTACCTTGTTGGCAAGCTGAAAGCGGCCGACATCCGCTTTGGCCTGGTACATGGTGGAGTCTCCGATGAGGACCGCGCGATGTTGCGCCGCCGTTTCTCCTTGCCGAAGGCAGACGAAGACGCAATCGATGTGCTTTTGTCCTCGGAGGTCGGATGTGAAGGTTTAGACTTCCAGTTCTGCGACTGCCTAATTAACTTCGATCTGCCTTGGAACCCGATGCGAATCGAGCAGCGCATCGGGCGTATAGACCGCTACGGGCAGCAAAGCGAAGCGGTGGGCATCTTCAACCTGGTCACTCCTGGGACGATTGACGCGGAAATCTATGACCGCTGCCTGTCTCGCATCGGAGTGTTCCAGCACGCCATTGGCGGCAACGAGGAAATTCTGGGCGACATTACGCGAGAGCTTCACAGCATTGCCGAGACCTTCAGCCTGAGCGAAGAGGAGCGTGCCCAGCAACTTCAGCAGCTGTCGGACAACAAGATCCGACAAATCGAGGAAGAGCAGCGCCTTGAAGAGCGTCAGGGTGAGCTATTCGGACTTAACATTGCCGCCGCGAGCTGGGAGCAGCGCCTGGCGCAGGCTCGAAACCACTGGCTTGAACCTCACGCGCTCAGCCGTGCAGTGGCTTCCTACCTGAGTCGACTTCTTGGCAAGGAACAGGACTTTTTGCTAGGGGACAAGTCTCTGAAGACCTTGCGTCTTAGTCAGGAGGCCCGCGTCAGACTGCTGGAGGACTTCCGCAAGCTTCCTCGTTCAACAGACCCGATGCATCGAGGATGGGACAGGTGGCTTAAAGGGACTGTGCCAACGCTGCAGGTCACATTTGAGCAAGAGTGTGCTGTCGAGAATCCTTCAGCTGTGCTCCTTTCCCTAGGACACCCGTTGCTCCGCCAGGCGGCGGTCTTCCTCGAAGAATCCGAGGCAGTTATTGTCAAGGTTTCAACCATGCATGAGACTTTGCCTGCCGGAAGGCATCCGTTTGCGCTGTACCGCTGGCATCGGCAGGGAGTGAAACGAGATGAAGAGTTGGTGCCTGTAGCTGCCGAAGCATCCGTCGCAGAGGCACTTCTGGAGCTATTGCAAGGGGCAACTGACGAACCCGACGTTGAGGTGCCCTCGCAGCAAGTCTGGGATGAACTCGACGGCGTCCATCACCAGCTATGGCTGGCAAAGTCGACACAGCATTCCGAGGACAACCGTCAGCTTGTTGGCGTGCGAATTCAGAGCCTAACAGCCAGTTTTACAGCTCGTAAGGCCTTGTTGGAAGAGCAGATAGGGCGTGCCACGAATGACAAAATTCGTGTGATGAAGCAGGCCGAGCTAGAGCGCGGGCAAGTCAACTTTGACATGCGCATCGCCGCCTTACGTCAGGCAGCTGAAAGTGGCGACATTAGAGCTACACCCGCTGTATTCGGTATTCTGGAAGTCCGGAGGCCAGCATGAACTTTCTGAAGGAGCTTGCCGAGCAGCGTCAGCGCTTCCTTGACGGAATTGAGGCCAATCAGGGGGACATCAACCTAAGCATCTTCGAAGACTTCTACCCAGACGAAGCTCATTTCATTTACGAACTCCTTCAGAACGCAGAAGACGCTGGGGCTACCGAGGTCCGGTTTGAGCTAGAGCCCCACGCATGCTATTTCGAGCACAACGGTGGCCGACATTTTAATGAGGTCGACATTCGAGCGATCACCGGCATCCACAACAGTAGCAAGAAGAACAACCCTGATCGGATAGGCAAGTTCGGCGTCGGGTTCAAGTCGGTGTTTGTTTACACCGAGACACCCATTATCTATTCGAGGGACTACAGCTTCAAAATCTTGAAACTGGTGATGCCCCAGGCAGTGCATCAGTGTCCCGACCTAGGCGCAAAAACGCGATTCGAATTTCCATTCAACAACCCTAAGAAGAACGTCAGTGAGGCCTATGAAGAGGTCAAGTCCGGTCTTGAACAGCTCTCAGATACAACACTCCTTTTCCTGAGCAATCTGCAGCTCATTCGGTGGGAAATTGGAAATCAGGACGGTGCCGTAATACGGCATGAGCACTCAGAATCGCACATTGAGGTACTTAAGCAACTTGATGGTCGTGACGTTTTCAGCTCGCACTGGCTTCGATTCGCTGCTTCTGTGGAGAACGTCCATCAGTTCACCGCCCCGGTTGATGGTGTTGAGCACCAGAAGGTCGCTGTCGCATTCGAGTTGGCTTTCCGTGGTGAGCAACGCTCCTTTGACCCTGCTAGGCCGCTAGCAGAGCAGTTGCGTATCGTTCCCGCGGTCAAGGGAAAGGTTGCAGTCTTCTTCCCTGCGGATAAGGAGACCTCGGGCCTTCGTTTTCACCTCCATGCCCCCTTCATCCCGGAGCTAAGCCGGGCAAGCATCAAAAACTCTCCGGAGAACACCCCGCTAATCGAGCAGCTTGCGAAGCTTACTGCGCGGACCCTCCATGCGATAAAGGACATGGGACTTCTAACTGGTGACCTACTTGCCGTGCTTCCGAACAACGATGACTCGTTGGCAGACCGATACAAGGTGATTCGCACGGCCGTTGTAGACGAAATGAAGTCTGAAGCCCTCGTGCCTACTTACGCCGGAGGCTTTGCACCCGGTTTACGGCTATTGCAGTCACGAGCATCGATCAAATCATTACTTTCGGATGAAGACCTTACCTTTGTGACCCAGCGGCAAGACAAACCAACATGGGTCATCGGTGCAACCCAGAGAAATCAGAACCAGGACAAGTTTCTGAGCAGTTTGAGCATTCCTATTTGGGATGCCGAGGATCTAAAGGATTTCTTTGAGGCCCGTGCGCGCGTTACCCAGTACACCTGGCTCGATGCGCGGGTGGATCCAGCGGCAATGAAGTGGCTGGGTTCCAAGTCACTCGAGTGGCATCAAGCGCTATATGCCATTCTGAACAAGTACTGCGAGGAAGAAGACGACTACTTCTCGCTGGACGAAACTAAGATAGTTCGTATGGTGGACGGTACTTACCGTCTGCCGGGTGAGTCATATTTTCAGACTGGCCCAGCCAGTGCGAAGGATCCTTTGCCGCGCGTCGATGAGGGTGTGTTCACTGTAGGAGCAAGGAGAGGGCAGCAGTCAGAGGCGCGAAAGTTCCTCACCAACATAGGAGTGAGAGTGCCCGGTGAATTTGAGGAGATCACGCTTCTTCTCCAGTCTCGGTACGGCCAGGAAGGAGAGATACCTTCCGACAAGGTCTACCTAGCAGACCTTAAACGGCTGATGACATTTGCTGATAAGAATCCGCAAAGCCGAGAGAAGATGGCCGAAGCATATCTATTCCGGATTGACGATCCCGAATTTGAATGGGGCCAGGCAAAGCGTGCATATTTGGACGCACCATTCGTAAATACTGGGCTTCGCACTTTCTATGAATCGATCAAGGACGACGGCTTTAGGAGATGGCCACTTAGTGCGTGGTACAAGGATCAATCAATCGAGCTCGACAAGCTGGTCAGATTCTTTGATTTTGCAGGTGTTGAACGAGAGTTTCAAGGGCTCTACGTCGAGACAAAATGTAAGGAAAATGAAAAGTACTCTTACCTTATTCAAGTCGCCGGCGAGAGATATACGTCGCCCATAAATCGTGACTTCACGCTAACTCAGCGTGCCTACGACATGTTGAAAATAAACACGGTCGAAGGGGCAAGGTTGGTGTGGACGGCAATGTGTCGCGCGAACTCTCGTGTGCTGCAAGCTTGCTATAGAAAGAATGAGAGCAGTGGTGCGCGTTTTTCTAATTCGCAGCTTATCTGTTGGCTTCGAGACCTGGCGTGGGTTCCGCAGAAAGACGGTAACTTCGTCAAGCCAAGTGCTGCAAACTCCTCCCAATTACCGGAGGGCTTCCCGGTCGATGCCGGGTTCAAATGGCTTGAACTTGTCGAGTTTGGGGCAGAAGGCAAAAGACGCGTCGCTGATAATGCTATTCGTGCGACCCACCGAGCTGAGCTCGGGTTCAAGTCAGAGGAGGACCTGCAAGACGCCCTTGAGTTTGCCAAGCTTCCAAAGGATGAGAGAGTGCGCATCTTGGCTGAGTTGGAAAAGGGCCATCCTGAGTCAGTCGAGCTTCCGGAGCGGCTGGTTCGTAATTCTGAGCTTCGCCAGCAGCGTATAGGGGATGAGGCAGCGAAGACTCCGGAAAAGACTTCCGAGCAGCGGCAGCGATCTGTGCAATTGGGAGTTGCAGAGGCAAAGGCAGCGGCGAAGGTTTATCTCGCTGATCAGTACACCAACTCAAACGGACAAATGATTTGCCAGGCCTGCAAGGACGAACTCCCATTCAAGTTACCTACAGGGGCTTACTACTTCGAGGCTGTGGAGATAGTGGTTAACGCGCCCAAGCGCTACCGAGAGGCCTACCTTGCTCTTTGCCCAAATCACGCAGCCGCATACTTGTACGCCAATGGACAGCGAGACTCTATGTGCGATCTCGTCGACGCGGCTGTACGCAATGAGATCGAGATAGCGCTGGGTGGTGATGTGACGACCCTCTATTTCACGCAGGTGCATTTGGCCGATGTCAAGGCATGCTTGAGTTCGGGTAGGAGCGAGGAGTAGCTGCTTTTCTATCCCCATGGTTGAATCGTAGTGCTCTACAAATCGCCTATGCATTCAACTATCTGCTCAACGTATTTACACGGCTTTTTTGTCCTGACATTTCGTGATATCCGCTACCGAAAGATTTCTGGTAGCGGCCTGTAGGATCTGCTCGCTCTACCAGGTCATCATGGGGCGTCTACGTTTGATGTAGCCGGCTCAGTTGTACCGGCTACGGACTTCGTCCTTGTCCACATGGCCAGCACCACTTCAACCAACTCAGGATCCCAGACGTGATCGTTGAGGATGGTGTTATCCATAGAGCGCATCCCAGGCTTACAAGGCGTCCTTCGACTTCCATGCGTTCCATTCTATATTGGCGCTCTGGCTGTTGCTGCGAGTTTGGGGGCTGTCAGCAGGAAGAAGTAATCCCGATGTTCACTGAAGGGCTTGATGCCCCCTACAAGTGTATTCAGAGATTGAACCCCCATGTTTTTTGTAAACGACGAGCAAGAAGCCGAACGGTCAGCAAATAGTGATATCGCGTTGCCTCGCTGCGTCGATTTAGGCGATGCTCAAGAAACCAAGTGACATGCTTTTTCTGCCAAGCCCAAGGCGTCTGTCGCTGCCAGCGCTCTGAGATTTCAGCTTGGATGATTCTCGCCTGCCGCAAATGGCGTCGCTGCGTGGTGTGCGATCCGGTCAGCACGCCGGCCATGAATAACTCCATATCGAATGGCTTGCTCATGTCCGTCCACCAATGTAGGCAGCAACTACGTCGATCCGGCCGTGCCCAAGCTCGTAGCTGATCTGCCTTCGGGCCTCACGATCAAGATGCCTATCTACCTGGCAAGATTGGCTGGCGTTGATTGGCGCGCGGTGTTGGGTGATCTGTTCATAACGCTCGCACGCGTACGCCGCTCGTAGCTCATGGAAGCCTTTGAGGTTGTGTGTATGCAGGATGTCCCGCGCCGGGCGGATGCTTTCTTGCAGAAGATTCAGGTAGCTTTCGTGTGGCGCAATCAGGTTGCGGCTACCTGCAGGCGACACTAGCCGTGCAAACTCAAGCGCATTTCGAACATTATCGTCCACCGCAATCCAACGTGGCGCTGAGGCGCCGAAGCGGCCACCTTTAGTGCCATCTTGAATGTTAATCTTGGCCTGGTTGTTAGCCTCACGGATTAGCCGTGGAAGGTCAGCCAAGATGGCCTCACGCAAGCGCATGCCGGTGGCTCGCGCCAAGAGAACTATCGCGGCAGCGCGTAGATAATGATGGCTGCACAGCGCATCGACGATCTGCTTAACCTGATTTCGGTCTTGGCCTTGTGGTACCAACTGTCGAACTCCGGTGCGCTGCATTCCCAGCGCCTTGCTTGGGCTGGGCAATTTCACGTACTGATCACCGCGAAGCGCTGCCATGGTCCTGTTAACGCTGGATAGTCGATTTTGTGCGGTGCTGACGGCGAGGTCACCGCGCCCAACCACTTCACGCAGATACGCCGCATAGTCGGCCAACACTTTCCGATCAATCTGCCGGGCATCATTGATACCGGGCCCCTGTTCGGAGCGGCACCACCTCACGAATGCCAGCCATCGATCACTGTGCGCCTTGACCGTACCGTAGTGGCCACCGCTGAACATGTCTTTCAGCGCCTGCGGCCCTGCATAGCTCAATTGCCTGCCATAGCCGAAATTGCGGCCATCGCGTCTACCCACCAATGCCATGTCAGTCACCTCATCAGCCGCTCTCCGATTCTCGCCCCACGTCATCCCGCCAAGAATGCTGAGTGTTATCAGGGATCAAGGCCCCTGCGACCTGTGGGGAATGTCCTCTACGCGGGACTGGCGGCTCCTTACAACCGGGAGCAAGGGCATCTCATGATCTGGCCTCCTGAGCACCGTTACCGGTGGGCGGGTGGAGGCAGCGCTGGCTGACTAAACCAGCGCCTGAAGATCCTGAGCCGAGTGAACGCAGCAATGCGATGACCGGGGCATGCCTGACTGTCAGTCAGGTGCAGTCCATTCCTTGGTCTGCGGCACCATCATCTACAGCGCTGTTGCTGGTGACATCGGCGTTTGTCACGCCGATTGTCACGAGGGGGAATGCCGCAAAGCCATGTGCGATCAGGGCTGCAGCAGTGGTAGAAGTGCCCGTCTCTTTCCAGAAGAAAGAGACGGGCACAGGTTGGCGCAATACTCGGCCAAGCGGATAGGTTGCTGCAGGGCAGCGAGGTACGGTGTATCTGGCGCACGAGCGCTATATGTGTAAGAGCATCCATCACATGGGTAGTGACCGGGCGAGCTGCCGGATGCGAATCGCCTTTGGGGAGAACCACCGCGAGAGCGGCGTGACCTTGAAGGCTCGGGTCACCTAGGGTGCTGTCAACGACAGCCTTTGCACTGTCTTTTCTACGCCCGCAATCAGAGGGGGTCAAGCGACTCGCCCGCTGGATTTTGTGGTTGAAAATGGCATTGGGCGTGTACGGGACCCCGTAGCACCCAGTGGCAGATGTGGTGCTTTTGATCTTTTTAGGTGAGGTCCATCCAAACAGGGCGGCTTTGCAGCCCTGTTTGGATGGACCCGCGGGTACGCATGAGGCTACGAAAATTCAAATTAGGCCATTCGTAGGGTTTGTGATGCTCTGATTCAATAAAAAATATTGAAGCCGAAATGTCTTGCAGAATCTCGTTGTTGGCCACTGCTTCGAAGTTTAAATTGATTGCACTATACGTCCCAGTCTTTGGCTCTTTTGCTTCGTTGATTTTCCAGGGCGTCCATAAATGAAAGATTGATACGTATTGTGCTGATCAACGCGCAGATTTGCAGTCCGGAAATAAATACAAGCCCAAACTGGCAGGCCTTTAGTATTGCTAATTGGGATGTGAAACCAAACTTTTGATGTATTGACATCACTACCATAATGATAATCGACAATATCATTGTGGTTGCTGATTGCACGATAACACTTATTATTTCCTTTAGCCGTAACGTCTCCTCCCCGCCAGCAGAGAAGTCTACATTGACTAAATTTTCACCTTTAAGCGTTTTCAAGACATTGGGGTATAAAAAGGCCACCCAGATACTCATGATTGTGAAAATTGCGCCTGCAATTCCTACAAGTAGGCCGAGTATGGTGGGGCTAAGTTCTTTGTCAATATCAATTCCGAAGATAAGCAAAATTATCGGAATTATGAAGCAAGCGGCAATGGCTTTCATCCGTTAGTACCGAAAGCTAGCTCTTGAGGTTCAACTGCAGTTGCGGGTATGTCTGCTAAAGGTAAATAGGAGGCCCGCGCCTCAGAGACTACTTTGTAGAGCTGGTCGCAGCTGTAAGCATCGATGGTCGGTGGTAGGATAACGCGTTCCACGATACGGTGATGTTTAATAGATGTGCTATTTTCATTTTCGTCAATAAAAATTATATCAGCCCAACTTCCTTCGCTGAAGCTTGACGAATATGTCATCAGCTCTTTAATTTGAGATAACGTTGGTGTGGCCTCAAGCTTGATTTCCACTTTCCTGACGTTGTCGTCTGATCCCTTTTGGCTAGGGAAGAACTTTTCCATAAACGCTTGGAAAAAGCCAAACATTTCAATGTTCGCTTTGTCAAGTCCGTCTCGTGTGGAAATTGCAGTATTCATTTCTAGATTTTTCGCGCCGTCGCTAACTACTACTTCGTTACGCAACAGCATGTATCTAGTGGACTCGCATATTTGTTCGAGGTATTCTTCGCTGGTTTTAAATATTTTGATGTTGGTGTTGAAGCGGTATAGAAGGTTGTATGTTTCCGGGTTCTGAGGAGTGCTAAAGGTAATTCGGGTTTCTGATTCGCCCGGTTGGCGTGAATTGTACCCAGGGAATTTTAGGCGGTACCTGACGCAGTAATTAACCCATTTTTGCATGAGCTCGGAATCGCATTTAGAGTCATCGAACTTGATAGAAACTACTGAGTTCTTGCTAGGCACGATCCAGTAATAGCATGGGTGGCCCCATACATAGTTCTCGCCGGTGCTTGATGCGCCATTGGTAATGTAATTCCCTGTCGGATTACCATCGCTGCCTAATTCTAATCCTCTGAACCCTTTTGTGTCGGTAGGATCGTGCTTCCACAGTACTACCATGAAATCGCCGTTCGGAAACTCTTTGATCTCTCGGCAGTAACACATCACTGGATCGTTTCCAGAGTCACCTTGACTTGGCCAGGGCGCTGTTTCCTTAAATCCTCTTCCTTTGACCCAGGCTGCAAGGGCGCGAAACACCTCGGTGGTCCCTAGTCCAAAATTCTTGGAGATTATCTCCTCACCTGTTGACTTTCTCTGGACTCGATAAAGCCCACTCTTCTCAATCTCGAAAAAATTCAGATAGCCGTAGTTATGTTCGCGTTTGAATTTTGACATCGACAGCCTACTTCCTTGAGCTAGAGTGAGAAATGCGAGAGGTGATCAGGCGCTCAGGATATGGCTGATTGCCATCCTGCCTGGGAAGCGGATTGTAGGCTGAGTCGGCGCAGCTATAAAGCCTAGTTGCTAACCGCCCAGCAGATTCTCCTGATTGCGTTTCAGTGCATTTTCAGGGAGGGCGTACCGCAATTGCATCTCCCTGGTTCTAGCGGACTCGGCCGTAAGCAGACGCGAGAAGGCTACCGGTCGCGGCTTTCTGGATGTACTCACTCCACCAAGCCATCATCGGTCGCCGACGCTCAATGTAATCGGCTCGGTTGTAGGCGCTGCGTACCTCATCCTTGTCGACATGCGCCAGTGCCACTTCGATGAGCTCCGGATCCCACCCATGTTCATTCAAGATGGTGCTGGCCATCGAGCGCATGCCGTGGCTGACCAACCGATCCTGGAAGCCCATACGTTTCAACGCCATGTTGGCGGTCTGGCTATTGGCGTGTGTGCTCGGATTTCTGTCTGCCGGGAAGACATATTCGCGATGGCCGCTGTGAGGCTTGAGTGACTCCAACAGGGCGAAAGCGTGATCACTCAACGGGATGCTATGCGGACGGCGCTTCTTCATCCGCTCTGGAGGGATAGTCCAGACACGCCTTTCAAAGTCGATGTCTGCCCAGCGAGTAGTTGCCGCCTCGGCGGGGCGAGTCATCGTGTGCAACTGCCATTCGATCAGGCAGCGGGTCGTGCGTTTGATGCTGGCGTTCGCGATCTCCATCATGAGCTCGGGAAGCTCTTCGGGCGGAAGCGCAGCCATGTTCTCTTTTTTGGGTTTCTTGAATACTGCCCTGATGCCGGTGAGCGGGTTGGCGAAGATCAGGCCGGAATTTACGCCGTAGGTCATGATCTCGTTTAGTCGCTGGCTAAGGCGCTTCACCGTCTCCAAGCTGCCTTTCGCTTCGATTGGACGAAGCAATCCGATCACCATCGGCGCGGTGATTTTCGTCAGTGGTGTCGTCTTCAAATCGGGGAACACGTGCAGTGTGAGCGACCGCCAGATGTCCTCGGCGTAGGCCGGGGTGACCGAGTCTTTCTTGAGCTCGAACCAGGCGGTGGCCACGTTCTCGAAGGTGTGTTCCGTTTCTGCGCGTTTGGCTTCATTCAACGTATTGCGCTGTACCTTAGGATCGATCCCTTGGGCGAGCAGCTCGCGTGCATCGACTGCCATCTTTCGTGCGTTGGCCAGTGACAGTTCAGGATAGGTCCCGAAGCCGATGTTGATGCGCTTCTTGGTCACCGGTTCGCGGTAGTTGAAATTCCACAGCAACGAGCCGTTGCTGCGTACGCGGAGCTGTAAACCGTCACCGTCTGTAAGGACGTAATCCTTGGACGCGGGTTTGACTCCCTTGAGCTGTCGATCGGAGAGGCGGAGGTTTTGAGCAGGCATGAGATTGTCCTCAAGCACTGATTCGGTATTCCAAAGATTAGCACCGGGTGAGCTGGAATACCGCCTGGAATACCCGAATGGCTGGAACTCAAAAACTCTCAAAAGACCGCAAAAGCGCTGGAAGCCACGTATTTACTGGATCGCAGGCACAAAAAAAGACGTCCGTGGACGTCTTTTTTTGATCATTTGGTGGAGCCGGGGGGATTTGAACCCCCGTCCGCCAGTACTCCGCTGTCGGTACTACATGCGTAGCCGTGTCTATTAAGTTAACCCTCAGCGACCCGACGGGCAGGGTGCTTTGGGCGAGTTGTGTAAGTTTTAGCCGCTTCGTCCACAACGTACTGCACGGCGATTCTGTTCTATATGACAATCATTTCGGGTTTACAGACATCCCCTGATGATTGCTGGACCCGAAGGTACCAGGAGCATTGTCAGCTGCAATTAAGCAGCGAGAGCAACACCGTATTGGTCGTCATTGGCAACTATAAGTAGTTGCAACAGTGGATTTACGACTTCTGTTACCAAGTCGGCATGCACCTAGAGTTTCGCAACCGGCGTCGAATCCTAAACGGCCCCGAACTCATTGCCCGGTGAATCTGATCGGGCAACAAGCGTGCACAGTGTACGTCAATCTGCCGACGAAGCCAACCCGCAGGTTGGCCCGTCAATATGGATCAGTTGTTGGTGCCGGTGGCTTTGCGCAGTTCGACGATGGTTTGCGAGGTTTCGGCAACGCAGTCGTCGATTTTGCCTTCGGCCTTCAGCGACTGAGCTCTAGTCACACTGGCTTCAGCGCGCTGGCTCAATTCTGGGTTCGACGACAACTGCGCCTTGCCACTTTGAATGGTCTGAATATTGGCATCGCACAGATCGGCAGGCTTGTCTGCGGCGAACGAAGTGGACGCCATCATCGAGGCAGTAACGAACAGACCTAACAGTACAGAACGCTTCATGTGTATCTCCTTGAACTGAGGGATCCAGGCTTCGCTGACCGCTGGGCGAGCCATCGAATGGAGGAAAAGCCCCGATTTGTCAGGGCCTGTTCTGTGGATTGCCGTCTCGCTCAAGAGTTCTATTTTTTTTCAGACGGCCTTTGCGCGTGTCACCCGATCCACCAGATAAACCAGTCCGTGGTAGTCGATGCCACCGTGCTGGGTCAGGCCGATTTCGCAGGTGCGGCTGGTGGAAATGCCCTCGCTGCAGTGCTGCACGGCGTCCTTGAGCGTACGCAGCGAATGGCTGTTCAGCTCCGGCGTGGTGAAGCCTTTGTCGCCGGCAAATCCGCAGCAATGTATGCCTTCGGGAATTACCACTGTCTTGCTGCATTTGCGCGCCAGATCGATCAGCGCCTGGCTTTCGCCCAAGTGCTGAGTGCTGCAGGTCACGTGGACGGCAATCGGCGCTTCCTGGGGTGTGAAGTCCAGGCGATCCAGCAGATGCGTACGGATGAAGCGCACCGGATCGTACAGATCCAGTCGCGTTTCGCCGATGTCCTGCACCAGTCGCAACGTACACGGGCTGGTGTCGCAATAGATCGGGTCAAGGCCGCCGCGACTGGCGTGGAGCAGGGCGCTGATCAGTTCCTGGCGTTTGTGCTCGGCCTGTTCGGCGTAACCTTTGGAGGCGAATGGCTGGCCGCAACAGAGGTTGTCCTGATTGTCGGGAAAGACTACCTGGTAACCGGCCTTTTCCAGCAGGCCACGGGTTTTGTCGTATAGCGACATCTGTTCTTTGTCGCCCGCCGCCGGGCCCATGACCCGCGAGACGCAAGCTGCCAGATAAACCACGCGCGGGCGCTCGTCGGCCACGCTCGGGCTGAAGCGAATGGCTTTTTCCGGTTGTGGCATGGCGTTGGTCCACAGCGGCACCTGGCCTTTGGACAAGCGCGTCAGCGTCGCCGACAACTTTGCCAGACGCGGTGCGCCGAGCATCATTCGCGCGCCGTTGGCGACGTGCAGGGTGAAGCGTGCGCCTTGCAGGGTTTTGGCGAAATTTCCTTCGATCCAGTCAGCGGTTTTCTGATGCGTGGCGTGTCGGCCACGGAGCTTTTTCACCAGTTCGCCGGTGTTGATGCCTACAGGGCAGCGTTGCGCGCACAGACCGGTCGCGGCGCAGGTGTCGATGCCTTGGTACTCGTAGGCTTTTTCCAGTTCTGTAGTGTCGACGCCGGCGCGCTTTTTCGCCTGGATATCACGCCAGATCACGATGCGCTGGCGCGGGCTCAGGGTCAGGCCTTTCGATGGGCAGACCGGTTCGCAAAAACCGCACTCGATGCACTTATCCACAATCTCGTCCGCCGCTGGCAGCGGTTTCAGGTGCTTGAGGTGGATCTGCGGATCTTCGCTGAGCACCACGTCCGGATTGAGAATGCCGTTGGGGTCGAGCAGGCGTTTGAGCTGCCACATCAGTTGATAGGCGTCGCTGCCCCATTCCAGTTCCACGAACGGCGCCATGTTGCGGCCGGTGCCGTGTTCGGCTTTCAGCGAGCCGCCGAATTCCACCGCGACCAGTTGCGCGACGTCGTCCATGAACGCTTGGTAGCGTGCGATTTCTTCCGGGCTGTTGAAGCCTTGGGTGAAGACGAAGTGCAGATTGCCTTCCAGTGCGTGTCCGAAAAGGATCGCTTCGTCGTAGGCATGTTTGTCGAACAGCTCGATCAGGCGATTGACGCCGATGGCCAGTTGTTCGACCGGGAAGGTCACGTCTTCGATGATCACCGTGGTGCCGGTTTTGCGCACGGCACCGACGGCGGGGAAGGTGTCTTTGCGGATGGCCCAGAGTCGGGCGTTTTCCACCGGGTCTTCGGTGAAGTCGACCTGCTTCTCTACGGGGAAATCGCGCAGGGACGCCATGATTTGCGCCAGTTGCTCCTGTAGCAATGTCGACGAAGCGGCGCGGGATTCGATGAGCAGCGCGCAGGCATTTTCCGACAACAGTTGTACGAAAGCGGGCATGCCTTTTTTGTCCTGCACCGAGCGCAGACTGCGTCGGTCGAGCAGTTCCACGGCGGATACCGGTTGGCTTTTCAGCACGGTCACCGCGTTGCAGCAGGTTTCGACATCAGGGAACACGATCAGCGCCGAGGCCTTGTTCGGGTGATCGATGACGGTGTCGTAAGTCACCGCGCTGATGAAACCGAGCGTGCCTTCGGAGCCGACCAGCAGGTGGCTCAGGATATCCACAGGCTCGTCGAAATCCACCAAGGCGTTGAGCGACAGGCCGGTGGTATTTTTCAGACGGTATTTGTGGCGGATTCTTGCGGCCAGTTCGGCGTTGGCGCGGGTCTCGCGACCCAATGTCGCCAAGCGTTCGAGCAGTTCTCCGTGGCTTGAGCGAAATGCCGCGACGCTGGCAGGGTCTTCGCTGTCGAGGCGCGTGCCGTCGGCCAGCACCAAGCGAATCCCGGCCAGGGTGTGATAGGTATTCTGCGCGGTGCCACAGCACATGCCGCTGGCGTTGTTGGCGACGATGCCGCCGATCTTGCAAGCATTGATCGACGCCGGGTCCGGGCCGATCTTGCGTCCGAACGGTGCCAGCCAGGCGTTGGCCTGCGCGCCGATCACTCCCGGTTGCAGGCGGATTTGCGTGCCCTGGCCGCGAATCTCGCGGGCGTTCCAGTTATCCCCAAGCACGATCAGCACGGAGTCGCTGATCGCCTGCCCGGACAGGCTGGTGCCGGCGGCGCGGAAGGTCACCGGCACGTTGTCGCGCTGAGCCAGTTGCAGCAGCGCCACTACCTCATCTTCGGACTCAACGCGGATCACCAGTTTCGGGATCAGTCGATAGAAACTGGCGTCGGTGCCAAAGGCCAGGGTCGACAGCGGATCGTCGAAGCGCCGGTCTGCTGGAATCAGTTGCTCGGCATCACGCAAGAAAGCGGCAGGAAGACTCATTGATCCTCCAGAATCAGCACGACCAGATCTTTCGGGCCATGCGCGCCATACGCCAGGACCTGTTCAATATCGGCGGTTTTCGACGGGCCGGAGACCAGCAGCGCGTTGGTCGGCATGCCTTGCGCCCATTCGAATTCCTCTTGCACCTGATAGAAGTTGTCGCGGATTTCGCTGGCCTTGAGCAGGGCGAAATGCACCGGCGGCACCAGGCTCATCAAGCGCGGTTCCTCACGGGTTGGCCAGATAATCAGGCTGCCGGTCGCGGCGATGGCACCGAGGGTGCCGGTGAGGCTGGCCGGGGTGTCGTTGAACAGTTCGGCTTTCCACTCTTCCATTGGCCGGTCGTAGGATTTCAGTGCAGGCAGCTCGGGATTATTCGCCCAGTGCTGTGTGATGCGTTGCCCGTGGGTTGTTGTCGGAGCGATCAGCAGGCTCGGCAATTGGCGGTCGCGCAGCAGTTGCGCCAGTAATGCCGGCCACTCGGCGCCCGAGGTCAGGTGGATTTCGGTGTGCACCGCTTCCATCAGTTTGCGCAGTTGCGGGATGCGTTGCTCGGCGCTGTAGGTGTAGGGCTGAGTGACCAGATCGACGTCGAAGTTGTCGGCAATTGGCGTGGTGCCGGTCAGACTTTTCCGCAGCTTGCCGAGGATATTTTGCTTGGCGCTCATCGACGCTCTCCCTGTTTGCCCAGATGCTCGCGGGCCATGTCATGCAACGAACGCGCGGCCGGTTTTGGCGCGCTGTGGTTTTGCGTCCATGGGCCGACATTGCTCGGCGCAAGGGCGCGCAGGCGCGTGGCGAAAAAAGCGAACAAGCGGTACAGCGTCGGCGAGCTGTTGAGTCTGGCCCAGGCGTTCCAGATGAAGCGCTCCTTGCGCGAATATTTGCTGCCCTGGCCGCGCATCACCTGATTCGGTGCGTCCGGGGCTTTGACGTTTTCCTCGCGCAGACGGCGCAGGATCGCCGGGATCGGAATCTTCACCGGGCAGACTTCACCGCAGGCGCCGCACAATGACGATGCGCTCGGGTGATCCGGGACCTTGGCCAGGCCGACCATGTGCGGGGTGATGATTTTGCCGATCGGCCCCGGGTACACCTCGCCATATGTGTGGCCGCCGACTCGGGTGTAAACCGGGCAATGATTCATGCAGGCGCCGCAGCGGATGCAGTTCAGGGTCTGGCGCAATTCACTGTCGGCGAAGGCCTGGCTGCGACCGTTGTCGAGCAGCACCAGATGCACTTCCTGCGGGCCGTCGAGTTCGTGTTCCTTGCGCGGGCCGGAGATCATGTTGACGTAAGTGGTGATCGGAATGCCCAGCGCCGAGCGCGTCAGCAGTGACAGCAGCGGCACCACGTCGCGCAGGTTCTCCACGACTTTTTCGATGCCGGTGACGGCGATATGCACCGGTGGCACGGTGGTGGTCATGCGCCCGTTGCCTTCGTTTTCCACCAGCAGCAGGGTGCCGGTTTCGGCCACGGCGAAGTTGACGCCGGAGACGCCGATGTCGGCTTCGAAGAATTTCTGCCGCAGGACCCTGCGACCGATCTGAATGAGTTGGTCAACGTCCTTGGTGTATTCCACGCCAAGTTTGTCGTGGAACAAGGACGCGACCTGACCGGCATTCTTGTGGATCGCCGGCATAATGATGTGTGAAGGCTTCTCGTGGTCGAGCTGGACGATGTACTCCCCCATGTCGGACTCCAGACATTCAATGTCCCGAGCCTCGAGGAAATGGTTCATCTCCATCTCTTCGCTGACCATCGATTTGCCCTTGATCACTTGCCGCGCCTCGTGAGCGCGGATGATCGACAGGACGATGCCATTGGCCTCGTCCACCGTTTCCGCCCAGTGCACTGTCACACCGTTGCGGGTCAGGTTCTGTTCCAGTTGCTCGAGCAGGTCGGGCAACTTGGACAGCGCGCGGGCCTTGATCGAATTGCCCAGTGCGCGCAAATGTTCTCTTTCGTGGGCATCGCTGAAAGCCGCTGCCCGCTTGGTCATCAGTGAATCCATGGCAGTGCGGAAGTTGTTCCGCAGCTGCTGATCACCCAAGGCATTGTGTGCCCGGGTGCGGAAATCTTCTTCTACGGCGACCGTAGGAATAATCGTCGAGGTGCTCATTGCGCACCTCCGGTTCGCTGCCAGAGGAAGCTCGCCAGATGTTGCCCGCGCAACGCTTGCTGCTGTTTCTCCAGCGCGCCGTTGATGTTCATCAAACAGCCGCAGTCGGCACTCAGTACCTTGTGCGCGCCGGACTCCTTCAATGCGCGGGTCTTGTCAGCCACCATCGCGCCGGAAATGTCTGGCATACGGACGCTGAATGTCCCACCGAAGCCACAGCATTCGCTTTCGTGGTCGTGATTGACCCGCTCCACATTGCTCAACTGCGCCAACAACTCGCGGCCGTGCAGGTGGGTATTCATTTCGCGGCGTGCCGAACACGAGGTGTGCAGCGCGACTTTCACCGGTTCGCCGCTGTCCTTGAGCTGCACCTTGCAGACGAACAGCAGAAACTCGGCCAGTTCATAAGTGCGAGCCGCAAGGGCCCGCACCTGTTTCAACGTTTCCGGCTCATCCTTGAACAAGTCGGCGTAATGCTCGCGCAGCATGCCGGCGCAGGAACCCGAGGGAACCACCACCGGATAATCCCCGGCAAACAGCGCCAGTTGCGAGCGCGCCACCGTCCGCGCCTGCTCGGTGTAACCCGAGGTGTAGGCCGGTTGGCCGCAGCAGCTCTGCCCTTGCGGATACTCGACCCGGATCCCTTCGCGCTCCAGCAGATGGATCGCGTCCATCCCGGCTTCGGGGTAGAACAGGTCGACCACACACGTGCCGAACAGGTAGACCCGCGACGGTTTCTCGCTGGGGTATTGCCGAGGTTCGGGCAGTGGCGGTGCCACGCGGGTCGCGTTCGGCACAGCGTTGTAAAAAAGCTCGCTCATCAGGCGTGTCTCCGGGTGGGCCCGGTTATCCGTCTGCTGCGGCTGCCGAATATAAAGCGCATTGCTTTCAGCAGCCTTACAGACCCGGTGGTGAATTGCTGACGCCGGATCACGGGCCGGCGTCGGTTATTTCCGTCTTTCTTGTAGGCGTCTTGTAGGTTTAGTGCACCAGCATGCCGGTGAACCAGTAGGCCTGAGCCAGGGTGATCAAACCGACAATCGTTGCAAAGAATAGGCTGTGCTTGAGGGTGAAGCGGAACAGATCCGATTCCTTGCCGACCAGACCGGTCGCGGCGCAGGCCACGGCGATCGATTGCGGCGAGATCATCTTGCCGGTCACGCCGCCGCTGGTATTGGCCGCCACCAGCAAAGTGTCGTTGACGCCGATCTGGTGGGCGGTGGTCGCTTGCAACGAACTGAACAGCGCGTTCGACGAAGTATCCGAACCGGTGAGGAATACGCCCAGCCAACCGAGGAATGGCGAAAAGAACGGGAACGCGGCGCCAGTACCCGCCAGCACCAGGGCCATGGTCGAGGACATGCCGGAGTAGTTGGTGACGAAGGCGAACGCCAGCACCATGCCGATCGACAGGATTGGCCAGCGCAGTTCGTAGAAGGTCTCTTTCAAAGTGGTCAGACCAGTTTTGAAATTGATCTTCAGTACCAGCATCGAAATCAGCGCGGAGAAGAAAATCGCCGTGCCGGTGGCGGAAATCGGATCGAGTTTGAATACCGCTGGAATCGCGGTCGGGTTGGCCACGATCGGCGCAGTCTTGATCACCAGTTGATCAAGGTGCGGAATCGCGAAGTTGAACACCCAGCTGTACATCGAACCGCCGGCAGCGAACATGGCTTTGAAAGGCTTCAGCGTCCAGATCGTCACCAGCACAGTGAGGATCAGGAACGGCGACCACGCCTTGAAAATTTCCCCGAGGCTGTAGGGCGAAGCGACGGTGGTGCGCTTCTGGCCGAAACCGCCGACGCTGGCGCTGACCACTGAAGCGGATACGGCGCCAACGATGTGCTGGCCGGCGGCGCGGCGTGGTTGCCAGACCTTGAGGAACAGGGTCAGGGAAATCAGGCTGGCCAGTGCCGAGGTGATGTCCGGCAGTTCCGGGCCGATGAAGTTGGAAGTGAAGTATTGGGTGATGGCGAAACTCAAGCCTGCCACCAGCGCGGCTGGCCAGGTTTCGCGCACACCGCGCAGGCCGTCCATCATGAACACCAGCCAGAACGGCACGAACAGCGACAGCAGTGGCAGCTGGCGACCGGTCATGGCGCCGATCTTGAAGGCGTCGATGCCAGTGACCTGGCCCGCCACGATGATCGGAATCCCCAGCGCGCCGAACGCCACCGGCGCGGTGTTGGCAATCAGGCACAAGCCGGCGGCGTACAGCGGGTTGAAGCCCAGCCCTACAAGGAGTGCGGCAGTAATCGCGACCGGCGCACCGAAACCGGCGGCACCTTCCAGAAATGCGCCGAAGCAGAAACCGATCAGCAACACCTGCAAACGCTGGTCATCGGTGATCGACAGGACCGAGCTACGGATGACCTCGAACTGACCGCTCTTCACCGTCAGCTTGTAGAGGAACACTGCCGCGACAATGATCCAGGCAATCGGCCACAGACCATAAGCGAAACCGTAACCAGCGGCGGCGAACGCCATGTCCACTGGCATCTGGAAGGCGAAAATCGCCACGGCAATCGAAAGTGCGAGGGTGATGCTGCCGGCCACATGGCCTTTGAGGCGGAACACCGCCAATGCGAGAAAGAAGAACACGATGGGAATGACGGCCGCGAGAGCGGAGACGCCAAGACTGCCGAGCGGACTGTAGAGCTGTTGCCAGGTTTGCATGGTGGGGTGGCCCCTAATTGTTGTTGGTCAGGCACTGTGAGCAATCTTGGATAATTGGTAATACCAATTTACAAGCGCTGTCGGCTAGGGTAAAAGCCTTGGTAGCGGTGTGTCAATTTGCCGCTCTGAAACTTTCGTCGAAGATGCGGTGCAGAGGGCAACTGATCCGCTTTGGCGAAGTGGCGTCTGGCAGGTGTCGGCGGCGCGCGGATAGGCCAGAATAGACACCCCGGCGAGCGGTCGGGATCGTGGAGAAATGAGTTATGGGCTTTGATCAGATACGTCAGCGCCGTTTGTCTGACGATATTGTCGAGCGCCTCGAAGGGATGATCCTTGAGGGCACGCTGAAGTCGGGCGAGCGGTTGCCGGCCGAGCGCACGCTGGCCGAACAATTTGGCGTATCACGCCCGTCATTGCGCGAGGCGATTCAGAAACTGGCGGCCAAAGGCTTGCTGGTCAGTCGCCAGGGCGGCGGCAATTATGTGGTGGAGGGTCTCGGATCGACGTTCAGCGATCCACTGCTGCAATTGCTTGAAAGCAATCCCGAAGCGCAACGTGATTTGCTCGAATTCCGGCATACCCTGGAGGCATCGTGCGCCTATTACGCCGCATTGCGCGCCACCGATGTCGATCGCGAGCGCCTGACGGCTGCATTCGAAGAGCTGCAGGACTGCTACTCACGCCACGACGAAGTCAGTCGCGCGGAAGAGGGCGCGGCGGATGCGAAATTTCATCTGGCGATTGCCGAGGCCAGCCATAACGCGGTGTTGCTGCATACGATTCGCGGCTTGTTCGATCTGCTCAAGCGCAATGTCGTGACCAACATCGGCGGCATGTACAAGCAGCGCACGGAAACCCGCGACATGCTGATCTCGCAGCATCGGGAATTGTATCTGGCGATTATCGAAGGGCGTGCCGAGCAGGCGCGGGAAGTGTCCAGCCGACATATTCTGTATGTGCAGGAAGTGCTGGAAGAGGTGCGTCAGGAGGTGCAGCGCATGGCTCGGGCGGAGCGGCGCAAGGGGATGTGATCAGATGTGGTTGGGTTGATGCTGAAATAGCTTTCGCGAGCAGGCTCGCTCCCACCTTTGAAATGCATTCCAAGGTGGGAGCGAGCCTGCTCGCGAATTGGCGCTAAAGGTGGAAGATCAGTCTTCCTTGCCCTTGTTGCGCACCGCACGCTGCAATTCACGACCGGCATCGCGCTCGCGCTCGGTGTCACGCTTGTCGTATTCCTTCTTGCCCTTGCCCAGAGCGATTTCGCACTTGACCATGTGCTTGCTCCAGTACCAGGACAGGCAGACGCAGGCGTAACCCTTTTGCTGCACGGCGGCGGCAAGCTTGTCCAGCTCGCGGCGGTTGAGCAGCAGTTTGCGAGTGCGCACCGGGTCGGCGATGACGTGAGTGCTTGCGGTCATCAACGGCGTGATGTGGCTGCCGAGCAACCATGCTTCGCCATCCTTGAGCAGCACATAGCTATCGACCAGCTGCAACTTGCTCGCCCGCAGACTTTTTACTTCCCAGCCGGCCAGGACCAGACCAGCCTCGAACTTGTGCTCGATGAAGTAATCGTGTCGCGCCTTTTTGTTCTGCGCGATGGTCCCTGTTGGGTGTTTCTTCTGTTTAGCCATAGGGGCGGCATTATATGGAGTTGTTCGGCTGTCGGCTACGGTGTTGCTGCGTGCTTGAGCAGGTTGAGTGAATCCCGGACAATGCGGCCTCTTTTTCTAACGCTTGGGCGTGATAAACGATGTCGACAGACAAGGTTTCTGTCCACGGCAGTTGGGCTAGCCGCTGGGTATTCATACTCGCCGCGACCGGTTCGGCCGTGGGACTGGGTAGTATCTGGAAGTTCCCCTACATGGTCGGGGTCTACGGCGGCGGCGCCTTTGTGCTGATGTTCCTGGCGTGCATCGCGCTCATCGGTGTCCCGGTCATGCTCGCGGAAACCCTGATCGGCCGGCGCGCCCGGCAAAGTCCGGCGAATGCCCTGAAGGTGCTGGCGCTGGAAGCGGGACACTCGGCGAAATGGTCGTGGGGCGCGTTTGCCGGGATGATCACGGCCCTGCTGATTCTGTCTTTCTACAGTGTGGTCGGCGGCTGGTCGCTGGATTACATCGTCGACATGGGTCGTGGCGATTTCCAGGGCGCGACGGCTGATCAGGTCGGCGCCTATTTCGGCAATGTCATCTCCAACCCATGGCGCCTGACACTTTGGCACACGATTTTCATGCTGGCGTCGGCCTTCGTGATCGCCAAAGGCGTGGTCGCCGGGCTTGAGCGCAGCCTGCGCATCATGATGCCGCTGCTGTTCGTGATGATTCTGGTCCTGCTGGGCTACAGCATGACCACCGGGCATTTCATGGAAGGCGTACATTTCATGTTCGACTTTCACCCGGAAAAAGTCCTCGACGGCCTGCTGCCAGCGATGGGGCACGCGTTCTTCTCGCTGAGCGTCGGCGTCGGTTCGATCATGATCTACGGCGCCTACATGCCGAAGAACACCTCGCTGTCGGGCACGGTGGTCGGTGTAGCGCTGCTGGATACTTTTGTATCGCTGGTCGCCGGTCTGGCTTTGTTTCCGATTGTGTTCGCCGCTGGCCTGAACCCAAGCGAAGGCCCGGGGCTGATGTTCGTCAGCCTGCCATTTGCTTTTGGTAATGTATTTTTCGGCCAGTTGATGGGCGTTGTGTTCTTCGTGCTGGTCGCGGTGGCTGCCTGGAGTTCGGCAATTTCCCTGCTCGAACCAATGGTGGCTTACCTGGTAGAGCGCACTAAAATCAGCCGCATCTGGGTGACGTTCTGGCTTGCGTTCACCTGCTGGTTCGTTGGTCTGGGCACGGTGTTTTCTTTCAATATCTGGAAGGAAGCCAAGTTTTTCGTGAACGAAGGCGGAGCGTTCAGCCTCTATCAATGGGGTGCGCAGAGCGGTCTCGACTTCTTCGGCGTGATCGATTTCTTCACCTCGCGGATCATGTTGCCCCTCGGTGGCTTGTGTTTCGTGCTGTTCGCGGGATGGGTGATGGGGCGTGAAGCGGTGCGGGATGAATTGTCCATCCGTAGCCCGGTTCTGTTTGCCCTGTCCCTGTTCTTGATGCGCTACGTGGCGCCTATCGGCATTCTTGTAGTCTTTGCCGCTCAGCTCTGGAAGTAACGCTTACATGACGACACATATCCAACGATCCGCGCTTCTGCCGTACCCGGCGCAGTTTCTCTACGACCTGGTCAACGATGTCGCGCGGTACCCGGAGTTTCTGCCGTGGTGCTCGGAGGCCGAAGTGCTGGAAAGCTCCCCGGAACACATGCGCGCCAGTGTCGGCGTGGCCAAGGGCGGCCTCAGTCAGCATTTCGTCACGCGCAATACGCTGGTGCCGGGGCAGTCGATCGAGATGAATCTTGAGGAGGGCCCGTTCACTCAGTTGCACGGCATCTGGGTATTCAAGGCACTGAACGAAAAGGCCTGCAAGATCAGTCTGGATCTGTCGTTCGATTATGCCGGGCCGCTGGTGCGCGCTACGTTGGGCCCGCTGTTCAATCAGGCGGCTAACCAGCTGGTTGATGCTTTCTGCCAGCGCGCCAAGCAGATGCATGGTTAAGCCGGTGATCGAGATAGAAGTCGTGTACGCGGCGGTTGATCGGCAGGTTCTGCGTGCGATCAGCGTAGCTGAAGGCGCTAGCGTTCGGGCGGCGGTGCACGCATCGGGCATCGCGGCTGAGTTTCCTGAGCTGAATCTGGCGGAGTGCCCACTAGGGATTTTTGGCAAGGTCGTGACTGACGCGGATTCTCGCCCTGTTCAGGCGGGCGATCGCATCGAAATTTATCGACCGCTGCTGGCTGATCCCAAAGAAGTTCGACGTTTGCGTGCGGCCAAGGCTGCTGAGGCAAAAGCGCGGAATATTTGATCAGGCCAAACGGCCGGCAATAAAAAACCCGGAATCTCCGGGTTTTTTATTGCCTCGCCATTTACTGCGGCGAGGTGTCCAGCGGCTCTGGTGTCGGAACCGGTACGGTTTCCACACCATCGACGTCCTTCTGGATCTGATCCAGCAAGGAGCCTGGTTTGGCTGGCTTTTCAGCTTCTGGCTTGTCGGCGTTTTCAGCAGGCGCGGTCACGGTAGTACCGCTGTCCTTGCCGAGAATGGCTTCGTCACGGCTCACGCCGGGCATGAAGTCACCGGACAGGCTGACAAGCTGGTCGTTGGAATTGAAGATAACGCTGATTCGTTCCTGCTGGCGTTCACCGCCACCCGGTTGCAGGCTGTACAGATAATCCCAGCGATCGGCATGGAACGTGTCGGCAAGCAGAGGGTTGCCCATGATAAACCGTACTTGCGGCCGGGTCATTCCCGGGCGTAACTGGTCTATCATGTCCTGCGTGACGACATTGCCCTGCTGGATGTCGATTTTGTAAACCCCGGGGAATGAACAACCGGCGAGTGCGAGCAGTCCCACAAAGGTGAAACTGGTTAGCAAGAGCTTGGTGTTTTGCATCGGTGGGCGACTTCCACTATCTTGGCTGGGACAACGTAAACGCCGATCATACCCGCATTAAGAGAAGCTGCGAAGCAGCATCGCGAGAAAGCTGACCATGGTTGAAAATAGCGAACTACGCAAAGCCGGCCTCAAAGTGACCCTGCCACGGGTCAAGATCCTGCAAATGCTCGACTCTACCGAGCAGCGCCACATGAGTGCCGAGGACGTCTACAAGGCGTTGATGGAAGCTGGTGAGGACGTCGGTCTGGCCACGGTTTACCGTGTACTGACCCAGTTCGAAGCGGCCGGCCTCGTGGTCCGCCACAACTTCGACGGCGGCCACGCGGTCTTCGAACTGGCTGACGGTGGCCACCACGACCATATGGTCAACGTGGAATCGGGTGAAGTGATCGAATTCTTCGACGAAGAAATCGAAAAACTTCAGAAATCGATCGTCGAGAAGCATGGCTTCGAAATGGTTGATCACAACCTGGTGCTGTACGTACGCAAGAAAAAGTAAGCATGTCGCGCGAATTTCACATTCGCGAAACGAACGAAGGCGACCCAAGGGTCGCCTTCGTGCTTTCTACCGTTTGTCAGGCCTTGGCGGTCACCACCATTTTTTTCGCGTGGGCCAGAGACTCCTTGGTCAGATCGATGCCGCCGAGCATGCGCGCGACTTCTTCGATGCGCTCGTTCTTGCTCAGCTTTGCGACGGCGGTGTGAGTCGCCTTCTCGTCACGGACCTTATGCACGAACAGATGCTGATGCCCTTGCGCCGCCACTTGCGGCAAGTGCGTCACGGTCAGGACCTGGCCGCGATCACCGAGACGGCGCAGTAACTGGCCGACGATCTCCGCAGTCGGGCCGCCGATACCTACGTCCACTTCGTCGAATACCAGCGTCGGCACGCGGGAGGTCTGGGCGGTAATGACCTGAATTGCCAGACTGATCCGCGACAGCTCACCACCGGAGGCGACTTTTGCCAGCGCCTTGAGCGGTTGGCCGGGATTGGCGCTGACCAGCAGTTCGACCTGTTCCAGCCCGTTTGGCAGCAACTCGTCGCTGCTGTTGGCTTTCAGTTCGATGGTGAATCGGCCGCCGGGCATGCCCAGGCGCTGGATTTCCTGCTCCACCGCACTGGCGAGGCTGCCGGCGGCTTGATGACGAAGGTCGCTCAGCTCGCGTGCTTTCTCTTGATAGTGGCGGGCATAGGACGCCAGTTCCTCACCCAGGCGCTCGATGGATTCATCGTTGGCGTTGAGGGTTTCGATTTCATCCAGCAGCTTCTGCTGCATCTCGCCGACTTCGGTCGGTTGAATCCGGTGTTTGCGCGCCAGGGTGTAGATCGCGTCGAGGCGTTCTTCGAGGTATTGCAGGCGAGCAGGGTCGGCATCGAAGTTATCGAGAAAGCGGTTGAGCTCGCCGACCGCTTCTTCCACCTGAATCTGTGCGCTGGTCAGCAGACTGCTGGCTTCACCCAGCGCACCCACCGAACTGTTTACGCTGGAAAGTCGATTGAGGCTGGCGGTCAGCGCATTCAGCACATTCCCGGAGTCGCTTTCGCTGCATTGCTCGACCACTTGCCGGCAAATGCCCAGCAAGGTTTCGGCGTTGGTCAGGTTCTTGTGTTCCTGCTCCAGCTGTTCCAGTTCATTTTCGCCGAGACCGAGGTTTTCCAATTCTTCGAGCTGATAGCTGAGCAATTGATGACGTGCGCGTTGTTCGTCGCCGGAGTTGGAGAGCCGCTCCAGTTCCTGGCGAGTCTGACGCCAGCGCTGTGCGGCCAGTTGCACCTGACGCGCCAGATCGGTCGCGCCGGCGTATTCGTCAAGCAGGCGGCGATGGGTGTCGGTCTTCAGCAGCGACTGATGTTCGTGCTGGCTGTGGATATCGATCAGCAGCTCGCCCAAGGCTTTAAGGTCGCCAAGCGGGCAGGGTGTGCCGTTGATATAGCCGCGCGAACGACCTTCCGAGGTGATGACCCGGCGCAGGATGCACGGCCCGTCATTTTCCAGATCGCGCTCGGCCAGCCAGGCGCTGGCTTCGGGGATATCAGCCAGATCGAAAGTGGCAAGAATGTCGGCTTTATCAGCGCCCGGGCGAACCACGCCGCTGTCGGCGCGATCGCCGAGGGTGAGGCCCAGGGCGTCGAGCATGATCGACTTGCCGGCGCCGGTTTCCCCTGTGATCACGCTCATCCCGCGATCGAGTTCAAGATCGAGATGTTCAACGATGGCGTAGTTGTGTACGGACAGGTGCACCAGCATAAAGGCCGCTCCCAGGCTTGAGGTCTGGTTATTTATACAGTGTTTTGTTCAGGCCTGACAATGCCCTCGCTTAGCTCGATTTGATTGATCAAAATGTTTTCCTAGCGCGTTCCAGAATGATTAATCAGCACTTTTTTGTAAGGACAATCGATTCCAGCCCTTGAAGCCTGATTTTGCGGCCCCATATATCGGGGCAGAAGCGCGAGTCAGGCTCGCGGACGAAATTGAAAGGAGAATTCTATGGCTGACGAACAGACAGTAGATACGCAAAACCCAGAAGCCAATCAGGCGCCCGAAGGTTCGGGTGACGACCTGGCGACCCGTGTGCAAGTGCTCGAAGAGCAATTGGCCGCCGCGCAGGATCAGTCTCTGCGTGTTGCTGCCGATCTGCAGAACGTTCGCCGCCGTGCCGAGCAGGACGTCGAGAAGGCGCACAAGTTTGCCTTGGAAAAATTCGCCAGCGACCTGCTGCCGATTGTCGACAGCCTGGAGCGCGGCCTCGAGCTGTCGAGCCCGGACGACGAAAGCATCCGTCCGATGCGCGAAGGCATCGAGCTGACCCTCAAAATGTTCCACGACACCCTCAAGCGCTACCAGCTTGAAGCGATCGATCCGCATGGCGAACCGTTCAACGCCGTTCACCATCAGGCAATGGCCATGCAGGAAAGCGCCGACGTCGAGCCGAACAGCGTGTTGAAGGTTTTCCAGAAGGGCTACCAGCTCAATGGTCGCCTGCTGCGCCCGGCGATGGTCGTGGTCAGCAAGGCGCCGGCACCGGTTTCGCCTTCGATTGACGAGCAGGCTTGAAATTAGCCGCAAGGCCCCCATTTAGAAGTCAAGCGTTTAAGTGCTACCGCAGTCAGCCACCACTGCTGCGGCAACAAAATCCAAAGTTTCGGGAGAGTGAACATGGGCAAAATTATCGGTATCGACCTGGGGACTACCAACTCCTGCGTCTCCGTGCTGGAAAACGGCAAAGCCAAAGTTATTGAAAACGCTGAAGGCGCGCGTACCACGCCGTCGATCATCGCTTACGCCAACGATGGCGAAATTCTGGTAGGTCAGTCGGCCAAGCGTCAGGCTGTAACCAACCCGCACAACACCCTGTACGCGGTAAAGCGTCTGATCGGTCGTCGTTTCGACGAAGAAGTTGTGCAGAAAGACATCCAGATGGTCCCTTACAAGATCGTCAAGGCTGACAACAACGATGCCTGGGTAGAAGTGAACGGCCAGAAAATGGCACCGCCACAAATCTCGGCTGAAATTCTGAAGAAGATGAAGAAGACCGCCGAAGACTACCTTGGCGAGGCAGTGACCGAAGCGGTGATCACCGTTCCGGCCTACTTCAACGACAGCCAGCGTCAGGCTACCAAAGACGCGGGCCGCATCGCGGGTCTGGACGTAAAACGTATCATCAACGAGCCAACCGCAGCTGCTCTGGCTTACGGTATGGACAAGGCCAAGGGCGATCACACCGTGATCGTTTATGACCTGGGTGGCGGTACCTTCGACGTATCCGTTATCGAAATCGCTGAAGTTGACGGTGAGCACCAGTTCGAAGTGTTGGCCACCAACGGTGACACCTTCCTCGGCGGTGAAGACTTCGACATTCGTCTGATCGACTACCTCGTTGACGAATTCAAGAAAGAAAGCGGCATGAACCTCAAAGGTGACCCGCTGGCGATGCAGCGTCTGAAAGAAGCCGCTGAGAAAGCCAAGATCGAGCTGTCGTCCGCTCAGTCGACCGACGTCAACCTGCCGTACATCACTGCAGACGCGACCGGTCCTAAGCACCTGAACGTGAAGATCTCGCGTGCCAAGCTCGAAGCACTGGTTGAAGACCTGGTTCAGCGCACCATCGAACCTTGCCGCATTGCCATGAAAGACGCCGGTATCGACGTCAGCGCGATCAACGACGTGATTCTGGTCGGTGGTCAGACTCGCATGCCGCTGGTGCAGAAGCTGGTGACCGATTTCTTCGGTAAAGAAGCGCGTAAAGACGTCAACCCGGACGAAGCCGTTGCCATGGGTGCTGCGATCCAGGGCGCTGTTCTGGCCGGTGACGTGAAAGACGTGCTGCTGCTCGACGTCAGTCCGCTGACCCTGGGTATCGAAACCATGGGTGGCGTGATGACTGCGCTGATCGAGAAAAACACCACGATTCCTACCAAGAAATCGCAAGTGTTCTCGACTGCTGACGACAACCAGGGCGCTGTGACCATTCACGTTCTGCAAGGTGAGCGCAAGCAAGCCGCACAGAACAAATCGCTGGGCAAGTTCGACCTGGCCGACATTCCACCAGCTCCACGTGGCGTGCCGCAGATCGAAGTGACCTTCGACATCGACGCCAACGGCATCCTGCACGTCGGCGCGAAAGACAAGGCTACCGGCAAGACCCAGTCGATCGTGATCAAGGCCAACTCCGGTCTGTCCGACGAAGAAATCGAGCGCATGGTGCGTGACGCCGAGGCGAATGCCGAGGAAGACCGCAAGTTCGAAGAGCTGGCCGCTGCCCGTAACCAGGGTGATGCACTGGTGCACTCGACTCGCAAGATGGTCGCTGACGCGGGCGACAAGGTCACCGCCGAAGAGAAGACTGCAATCGAAGCTGCAGTGGTTGCTCTGGAAGCCGCCGTCAAAGGCGACGACAAGGCTGCCATCGAAGCCAAGGTTGAAGAGCTGTCGAAAGTCTCCGCTCCGGTTGCTCAAAAGATGTACGCCGAACAGGCTCAGCCAGCTGATGGCGCGGCCCCGCAAGGCGAGTCGGCTGAGAAGGCTGACGACGTTGTCGACGCCGAGTTCGAAGAAGTCAAAGACCACAAGTAAGTTGTTGGTCGCCCGGTTGACTGCCTTGCGGCGGTGACTGGTAGGATGTCGCCGCGCGGGAGCTTGCCTCCCGCGTTGGCGTATCTGGAATACGTGAATTTTTACAGCATGCGACAACGCTCGCGTGTTGGTGGTATGGCCGGGAATGCTCCTGCTTTTCGCGCCGCAGATACCGCATCAATCAAGTCCAGGATCGTTGAATTGACGTGAGTTGGGTCCGGGCCTTAATGGGGGCTCAACGAGTTTGGCGAGGCTCAGGAGGGGTTTGCCGAACGTCCTTAAGAGTGCAAAGAACTTATGGCAAAGCGTGACTATTACGAAGTATTGGGTGTCGAGCGGGGCACGAGCGAAGCGGACCTGAAGAAGGCCTATCGCCGCCTGGCCATGAAGCACCACCCCGACCGTAATCCCGGCGACAAAGCTTCGGAAGAAGCATTCAAAGAGGCCAACGAGGCCTATGAAGTGTTGTCCGACGCCAGCAAGCGCGCGGCATACGACCAGTACGGTCATGCCGGCGTCGATCCGAGCATGGGCGGCGGCGGTGCCGGTTTCGGTGGTCAGAACTTCTCGGACATCTTCGGTGATGTCTTCAGTGATTTCTTCGGTGGCGGTCGCGGCGGTGCCCGTGGCGGCGCTCAGCGTGGCAGCGATCTGCGCTACACCCTGGAGCTGAATCTGGAAGAAGCGGTGCGCGGTACGTCGGTGAATATCCGCGTTCCGACACTGGTCAACTGCAAACCGTGCGATGGTTCCGGCGCCAAGAAAGGCTCGTCGCCGACGACGTGCCCGACCTGCGGCGGCATCGGCCAGGTGCGCATGCAGCAGGGCTTCTTCTCGGTGCAGCAGACCTGCCCGCGCTGCCATGGCCAGGGCAAGATCATTTCCGATCCGTGCGATTCCTGCCACGGCGACGGTCGCGTCGAAGAGTACAAAACCCTGTCGGTCAAAGTACCGGCCGGTGTCGATACGGGCGACCGCATTCGTCTGTCTGGCGAAGGCGAGGCGGGTACCCAGGGCGGGCCGACTGGCGACTTGTACGTTGTGATCAACGTGCGCGAACACGACATCTTCCAGCGTGACGGCAAGCATCTGTTCTGCGAAGTGCCGATCAGCTTCGTCGACGCTGCACTGGGCGGCGAGCTGGAAATTCCGACCCTCGACGGTCGCGTCAAACTGAAAATTCCCGAAGGCACGCAGACCGGCAAGCAGTTCCGCGTGCGCGGCAAAGGCGTTGCGCCAGTGCGTGGCGGCGGTGCCGGCGACCTGATGTGCCGTGTCGCTGTGGAAACGCCGGTCAACCTCAACCGTCGTCAGCGTGAACTGCTGGAAGAATTCCGCAGCTCCCTGGCCGACGACAACAGCCACTCGCCGAAAACCACCGGTTGGTTCGACGGTGTGAAGCGTTTCTTCGGCGATTTGTAAGGAGTCGGCATGCGACGTATTGCAGTGATGGGCGCCGCCGGGCGCATGGGCAAGACCCTGATTGAAGCCGTGCAGCAGACGCCGGGTGCCGGTCTGACGGCGGCGGTCGATCGTCCCGACAGCACGCTGGTCGGTGCGGATGCCGGTGAGCTGGCAGCGCTGGGTCGTATCGGCGTTCCACTGTCCGGTGATCTGGATCGTGTGGCTGAAGAGTTCGATGTGTTGATCGACTTCACTCACCCGACCGTGACTCTGAAGAACCTCGCGTTCTGCCGCAAGCACGGCAAAGCGATGATCATCGGCACCACCGGTTTCAGTGTTGAAGAGAAGCAATTGCTGGCCGAGGCGGGCAAGGACATTCCGATCGTCTTCGCCGCCAACTTCAGCGTCGGCGTCAACCTGTGTCTTAAGTTGCTCGACACCGCTGCGCGCGTGCTGGGCGACGATGTCGATATCGAGATCATGGAAGCCCATCACCGCCACAAGGTCGATGCTCCGTCAGGTACGGCGGTGCGCATGGGTGAAGTGATTGCCGATGCCCTGGGGCGTGATCTGAAGAAGGTCGCGGTCTACGGTCGTGAAGGCCAGACCGGGGCGCGTGAGCGTGAAACCATTGGTTTCGCCACCGTGCGTGCTGGCGATATCGTTGGTGATCACACCGTTCTGTTCGCTGCCGATGGCGAGCGCGTCGAGATTACTCACAAGGCTTCTAGCCGCATGACCTTCGCCAAGGGCGCGGTGCGTGCGGCGCTGTGGCTGGATGGCCGCGAGCCTGGCCTGTACGACATGCAAGACGTGCTCGACCTGCGTTGAGTCGTTGCTGAACCCGGCGCAAACGTCCCGTTTTGCGCCGGTTTTTACCGCTTGGCGACGACCTGTCGCATTCTCCGGCCTTTAAGGCTCTTTAGCGGTGGACCAAAAACGCCCTTTTCTGTAAGCTACAGCTTTAGTGTGTCCACTAAAAGCGCGCAGAATAATTTCAGTGAAGAAGCGGGGTGACGTGTCCATACGTCACTCCGCTTTTTTACAACCTGCGATTGCCCTTTCATGCGTTATTTACGGGAGGTCTTCTTGACTAAGCCAGCCATACTCGCCCTTGCTGATGGCAGCATTTTTCGCGGCGAAGCCATTGGAGCCGACGGTCAGACCGTTGGTGAGGTGGTGTTCAACACCGCAATGACCGGCTATCAGGAAATCCTTACCGATCCTTCCTACGCCCAACAGATCGTTACCCTGACTTATCCGCACATCGGCAACACCGGCACCACGCCGGAAGACGCCGAGTCCGACCGCGTCTGGTCCGCTGGCTTGGTCATCCGTGACCTGCCGCTGGTAGCGAGCAACTGGCGTAACACGATGTCCCTGTCCGATTACCTGAAAGCCAACAATGTTGTGGCAATCGCCGGTATCGACACCCGTCGCCTGACCCGCATCCTGCGTGAAAAAGGCGCTCAGAACGGCTGCATCATGGCCGGCGACAACATCTCCGAAGAAGCGGCCATCGCCGCTGCGCAAGGCTTCCCGGGCCTGAAGGGCATGGATCTGGCGAAAGTCGTCAGCACCAAGACCCAATACGAATGGCGCTCGACTGTCTGGGATCTGAAAACCGACAGCCACGCGACCATCGAAGCTTCCGAGCTGCCATATCACGTGGTCGCCTACGACTACGGCGTCAAGGTCAACATCCTGCGCATGCTGGTCGAGCGCGGCTGCCGCGTCACCGTAGTGCCTGCGCAGACACCAGCCGCCGATGTGCTGGCGCTGAAGCCGGACGGCGTGTTCCTGTCCAACGGCCCTGGTGACCCGGAGCCATGCGACTACGCGATCCAGGCGATCAAGGAAGTGCTGGAAACCGAGACGCCGGTATTCGGCATCTGCCTCGGCCACCAACTGCTGGCTCTGGCCTCCGGCGCCAAGACCCTGAAAATGGGCCACGGCCACCACGGTGCCAACCACCCGGTGCAGGATCTGGACACAGGCGTGGTGATGATCACCAGCCAGAACCACGGTTTTGCGGTAGACGAAGCCACCCTGCCAGCCAACGTGCGCGCGATCCACAAATCGCTGTTCGACGGCACCCTGCAAGGCATCGAGCGCACCGACAAGAGCGCGTTCAGCTTCCAGGGTCACCCTGAAGCGAGCCCGGGCCCGAACGATGTCGCGCCACTGTTCGACCGCTTCATCAACGAGATGGCCAAGCGACGCTAAGCGTTCGCCTTGAGACTGTAGAGAGAAGCCCCCGAGGGCGGCCCCGGTTCCGGCGGCCCCTTCGGGACTTCAGAAATCGATCAAGACGGCTTGCCGACTGACCTGCGGATTTGAGTGACAAACCATGCCAAAACGTACAGACATTAAAAGCATCCTGATTCTCGGCGCTGGCCCGATCGTGATCGGCCAGGCCTGCGAATTCGACTACTCCGGCGCCCAGGCCTGCAAAGCCCTGCGCGAAGAGGGTTACCGCGTCATCCTGGTGAACTCCAACCCGGCCACCATCATGACCGACCCGGACATGGCCGACGCTACCTACATCGAACCGATCAAATGGCAAACCGTGGCCAAGATCATCGAAAAAGAGCGTCCGGACGCCGTACTGCCGACCATGGGCGGCCAGACTGCACTGAACTGTGCCCTGGACCTGGAGCGCGAAGGCGTTCTGGAGAAGTTCGGCGTAGAGATGATCGGTGCCAACGCCGACACCATCGACAAGGCTGAAGACCGTTCGCGTTTCGACAAGGCGATGAAATCCATCGGTTTGGCCTGCCCGCGTTCCGGCATTGCCCACAGCATGGAAGAGGCCAACGCGGTTCTCGAAACCCTCGGTTTCCCGTGCATCATCCGTCCGTCCTTCACCATGGGCGGCACCGGTGGCGGTATCGCTTACAACCGTGAAGAGTTCGAAGAAATCTGCGCCCGTGGTCTGGACCTGTCGCCGACCAAAGAGCTGCTGATCGACGAATCGCTGATCGGCTGGAAAGAATATGAAATGGAAGTTGTCCGCGACAAAAAGGACAACTGCATCATCGTCTGCTCGATCGAAAACTTCGACCCGATGGGCGTGCACACCGGTGACTCGATCACCGTAGCTCCTGCGCAAACCCTGACCGACAAGGAATACCAGATCCTGCGTAACGCCTCTCTGGCGGTATTGCGCGAGATCGGCGTCGAGACCGGCGGTTCGAACGTGCAGTTCGGTATCTGCCCGAACACTGGCCGCATGGTCGTGATCGAAATGAACCCGCGTGTTTCGCGCTCCTCGGCCCTGGCTTCGAAAGCCACCGGTTTCCCGATTGCCAAGGTCGCGGCCAAACTGGCTGTGGGTTACACCCTCGACGAGCTGTCGAACGACATCACCGGCGGCAAGACCCCGGCGTCCTTCGAACCGTCGATCGACTACGTCGTTACCAAGCTGCCACGCTTCGCCTTCGAGAAATTCGCCAAGGCTGACGCACGCCTGACCACGCAAATGAAGTCGGTCGGCGAAGTCATGGCCATCGGCCGGACCTTCCAGGAATCCCTGCAGAAAGCCCTGCGCGGTCTGGAAGTCGGCGTTTGCGGTCTGGACGAGAAGCTCGATCTGAGCAACCCGGACAGCATGAGCGTGCTCAAGCGCGAACTGACCGTGCCGGGCGCTGAGCGTATCTGGTACGTGGCTGACGCCTTCCGCGCTGGTCTGTCGGTCGAAGACATCTTTGGCATGAACATGATCGACCCGTGGTTCCTGGTGCAGATCGAAGACCTGATCAAGGACGAAGAGAAGGTCAAGACCCTCGGTCTGTCCTCGATCGACCGCGACCTGATGTTCAAGCTCAAGCGCAAAGGCTTTTCCGATCAGCGCTTGGCGAAACTGCTGGGTGTCACTGAGAAAAACCTGCGTACGCACCGTCAGAAGCTGGAAGTGTTCCCGGTCTACAAGCGCGTTGACACCTGCGCCGCCGAATTTGCCACCGACACCGCTTACCTCTACTCGACCTACGAGGAAGAGTGCGAGGCAGCGCCGTCGGGTCGCGACAAGATCATGATTCTGGGTGGCGGCCCTAACCGCATCGGCCAGGGCATCGAGTTCGACTACTGCTGCGTTCACGCTGCGCTCGCCCTGCGCGAAGACGGCTACGAAACCATCATGGTCAACTGCAACCCGGAAACCGTTTCCACCGACTACGACACTTCCGACCGTCTGTACTTCGAGCCGGTAACCCTGGAAGACGTACTGGAAATCTGCCGCGTCGAGAAGCCGAAAGGCGTGATCGTCCAGTACGGCGGCCAGACTCCGCTGAAACTGGCTCGTGCTCTGGAAGCCGCTGGCGTGCCGATCATCGGCACCAGCCCTGACGCCATCGACCGCGCGGAAGACCGCGAGCGCTTCCAGCAAATGGTCGAGCGCCTGAACCTGCGTCAGCCGCCAAACGCCACTGTGCGTAGCGAAGATGAAGCTGTTCGCGCTGCGGCGAAGATCGGTTATCCGCTGGTGGTGCGCCCGTCCTACGTGTTGGGCGGCCGTGCGATGGAAATCGTTTACAAGGAAGACGAGCTCAAGCGTTACCTGCGTGACGCGGTGCAAGTGTCCAACGACAGCCCGGTGCTGCTCGACCACTTCCTCAACTGCGCCATCGAAATGGACGTGGATGCTGTCTGCGACGGCAAAGATGTAGTGATCGGCGCGATCATGCAGCACATCGAACAGGCGGGCGTTCACTCCGGTGACTCCGCTTGCTCGCTGCCGCCGTACTCGCTGCCGGCGCACATCCAGGACGAAATGCGCGAACAGGTCAAGAAAATGGCCCTGGAACTGGGCGTTGTCGGCCTGATGAACGTGCAGTTGGCGTTGCAGGGCGAAGACATCTACGTAATCGAAGTCAACCCGCGCGCCTCGCGTACCGTACCGTTCGTTTCCAAGTGCATCGGTGTTTCCCTGGCCATGATCGCTGCGCGCGTGATGGCCGGTAAGACACTGAAGGAAATCGGCTTCACCAAAGAAATCATCCCGAACTTCTACAGCGTTAAAGAAGCGGTGTTCCCGTTCGCCAAGTTCCCTGGCGTTGACCCGATCCTCGGCCCAGAGATGAAGTCGACCGGTGAAGTAATGGGCGTCGGCGACACCTTCGGTGAAGCATTCGCCAAGGCTCAGATGGGCGCCAGCGAAGTGCTGCCGACCGGCGGTACCGCGTTCATCAGCGTGCGCGATGACGACAAGCCGCTGGTTGCAGGCGTGGCCCGTGATCTGATCAACTTGGGCTTCGAAGTGGTCGCCACTGCCGGCACTGCCAAGCTGATCGAAGCCGCAGGCCTGAAAGTGCGCCGCGTGAACAAGGTGACCGAGGGTCGTCCACACGTGGTCGACATGATCAAGAATGACGAAGTCACGCTGATCATCAACACCACCGAAGGTCGTCAATCGATCGCCGATTCGTACTCCATTCGTCGCAATGCCCTGCAGCACAAGATTTACTGCACCACCACTATCGCTGCGGGCGAAGCGATCTGCGAAGCGCTGAAGTTCGGTCCGGAAAAGACCGTGCGCCGCTTGCAGGATCTACACGCAGGATTGAAGGCATGAGCATAACCAAGTACCCAATGACTGTTCAGGGCGCTCGCGCCCTGGAAGAGGAGCATGCTCACCTGACCAAGGTCGTCCGTCCGAAGCTCAGCCAGGACATCGGTACGGCCCGCGAGTTGGGTGACTTGAAGGAAAACGCTGAATACCACGCTGCCCGCGAACAGCAAGGCATGGTCGAAGCGCGTATTCGTGACATCGAGGGCCGGATTCAGAATCAGGTCATCATCGATGTCACGACCATTCCTCATACCGGCAAAGTGATTTTCGGTACCACCGTCGAGATCGCCAACGTCGAGACTGATGAAAGCGTCACTTACCACATCGTGGGTGAGGATGAGGCTGACTTCAAACTCGGCAAGATCTCCGTCGGTTCGCCGCTGGCCCGCGCCTTGATTGGCAAGGAAGAGGGTGACGTCGTCGCCGTCAAAACGCCAAGCGGCGTGATCGAGTACGAGATTGTCGAAGTTCGTCACATCTGAAAGAAGGCGCCCGCTGCATGCGGGCGCCATGCTTTGGCAGTTGACCCAGATGCTTTGGGTCGGTGGCCTATGGTTGATTCATATCGGTTTGCAGCCGGCGTTGGGCCAGATCGGCCTGGCGCCGCTGTTGATCGACGAAGTCGCCAGTGCATTCGAAGTGCTGGTGGTGGGGTTCGCCGCTCTGTGCGTGATTTTTCAGGCTTTGGTGCTGGTACAGGCCGAGGGCCTCGCCAGTCTATGGCGGGATTTTCGCGGGCAGGTGCTGTTGATGGCGTTGTACGCGTGCGCGATGTATGTTGCCGTGCGTGTCGGCTGGCCGGATGCGCAGCGCTGGCAGGTATTCAGTTATCTGGTGCTGGGATTTTCCGGGCTGGTGCTGGTCATGCAGCCGGTGCCGGGATGGAGTGGCAGGGTGCGCGAAGCACACCCTTGACCCTGCGCATCACTTGAAGCGATGAACGTTCGACAGCTGCTTGTTGACGCTGAAATTCTTCCGGTAGACCAGAGCCATCTTGCCGATGACCTGAACCAGGTCCGCTTTGCCGACCTTGCACAGTTCGGCGATGTGCGCCAGGCGCGACTCGCGATCGAGGATATTGAGCTTGATCTTGATCAGCTCGTGATCGGCCAAGGCGCGTTCAAGTTCGGCTAAGACACCTTCAGTCAAACCGTTGTCCGCCACCGTCAACACTGGTTTGAGGTGGTGGCCGATGGATTTGTACTGTTTCTTCTGCTCTGGAGTGAGCGGCATAATCTGACCCTTTCGTCTGGATTCTGTAAAATGGCGGCCATTTTACCCGAGGGTTCGTGGATCCGCCCAACTAATCACGACCCTAATCATCGAGGTGCCCAATGGCGCGTTCCAAGACAAGCCTTGGTTGGCTGAAAAGACATGTCAACGATCCCTATGTGAAGCAGGCGCAGAAGGATGGCTACCGTTCGCGTGCAAGTTACAAGCTTCTGGAGATCCAGGAAAAATACAAACTCATTCGCCCGGGCATGAGCGTCGTCGACCTCGGCGCCGCGCCGGGTGGCTGGTCGCAGGTCACCAGCCGGCTGATTGGTGGCCAGGGGCGTCTGATCGCTTCGGACATCCTGGAAATGGACAGCATTCCGGACGTGCATTTCATCCAGGGCGACTTCACGGAGGACTCGGTGCTCGCTGAAATCCTGGAGGCCGTGGGTAATTCGCAGGTCGACCTTGTGATTTCCGATATGGCCCCCAATATGAGTGGTACGCCCGAAGTGGATATGCCCAAGGCCATGTTCCTCTGTGAGCTGGCGCTGGACCTGGCGGAACGGATCCTCAAGCCCGGTGGCAACTTCGTCATCAAGATTTTCCAGGGCGAAGGGTTCGACGTTTATCTGAAGGATGCTCGGAAGAAATTCGACAAGATCCAGATGATCAAGCCAGACTCTTCCCGTGGCAGCTCCCGTGAGCAGTACATGCTGGCTTGGGGTTATCGCGGCGGTGATGCGTAAAACAAGGTTTTTCGGCAGGGCGATAGGTTTTTCATATTTCGCTCTGCAGGCATAAGCGAATATTGTGTAGAAAGTGTTTCACAAAGGGTTACAGACGGCGCCTGCCAGAGTTGTAGGTAATGTAGTAAGTTAGGCCGGTGAATATCATGCGAAGCGCGCGCCAGTAGCGGAGCTTGCTTCAGAGGGTAGTTAATTGAACGATATGGCAAAGAATCTGATCCTGTGGTTGATCATCGCGGCAGTCCTGGTGACGGTGATGAACAACTTCTCCAGCCCTAACGAGCCGCAGACCCTCAACTATTCCGACTTCATCCAGCAGGTCAAGGATGGCAAGGTCGAGCGCGTAGCCGTTGATGGCTATGTGATTACCGGCAAGCGCACCGATGGCGACAGCTTCAAGACCATTCGTCCGGCAATTCAGGACAATGGCCTGATCGGCGATCTGGTCGACAATCACGTTGTGGTTGAAGGCAAGCAGCCTGAACAGCAAAGCATCTGGACTCAGCTCCTGGTGGCCAGCTTCCCGATCCTGGTGATCATCGCGGTGTTCATGTTCTTCATGCGCCAGATGCAGGGCGGCGCAGGCGGCAAGGGCGGGCCGATGAGCTTCGGCAAGAGCAAGGCACGCCTGCTCTCCGAAGATCAGGTGAAAACCACTTTGGCTGACGTTGCCGGTTGCGACGAAGCCAAGGAAGAAGTTGGCGAGCTGGTCGAGTTCCTGCGTGATCCGGGCAAGTTCCAGCGTCTGGGCGGTCGTATCCCGCGCGGCGTGCTGATGGTCGGTCCGCCGGGTACCGGTAAAACCTTGCTGGCCAAGGCGATTGCCGGCGAAGCGAAAGTGCCATTCTTCACCATTTCCGGTTCTGACTTTGTCGAAATGTTCGTCGGTGTCGGCGCCAGCCGCGTCCGCGACATGTTCGAGCAGGCCAAGAAGCACGCCCCTTGCATCATCTTCATCGACGAAATCGATGCCGTGGGTCGCCATCGTGGCGCCGGCATGGGTGGCGGTCACGACGAGCGTGAGCAGACTCTCAACCAGTTGCTGGTGGAGATGGACGGCTTCGAAATGAATGACGGCATCATCGTGATTGCTGCGACCAACCGTCCGGACGTACTCGACCCTGCGCTGCTGCGTCCGGGCCGTTTCGACCGTCAGGTGGTCGTCGGCTTGCCGGATATTCGTGGTCGCGAGCAGATTCTTAAAGTTCACATGCGCAAAGTGCCAATGGGCGACGACGTTGCTCCGGCAGTGATCGCACGGGGTACTCCGGGCTTCTCCGGTGCTGACCTGGCCAACCTGGTCAACGAGGCTTCGCTGTTCGCTGCCCGCAGCGGCAAGCGTATCGTCGAGATGAAAGAGTTCGAACTGGCCAAAGACAAGATCATGATGGGCGCCGAGCGCAAATCCATGGTCATGTCCGAGAAAGAAAAGCAGAACACGGCTTATCACGAAGCTGGCCACGCCATTGTCGGTCGCGTCGTGCCTGAGCATGATCCGGTGTACAAGGTCTCGATCATTCCGCGCGGTCGTGCGCTGGGTGTGACCATGTTCCTCCCGGAAGAAGATCGTTACAGCCTGTCCAAGCGTGCGCTGATCAGCCAGATCTGCTCGTTGTACGGTGGCCGTATCGCAGAAGAAATGACCCTGGGCTTTGACGGTGTAACCACCGGTGCGTCCAACGACATCATGCGTGCAAGTCAGATTGCCCGGAACATGGTGACGAAATGGGGCCTGTCGGAAAAACTCGGTCCGCTGATGTACGCCGAAGAAGAGGGCGAAGTGTTCCTCGGTCGCGGCGGTGGCGGCCAGGCTGCCAGCTTCTCCGGTGAGACCGCCAAGCTGATCGACTCCGAAGTACGCAGCATCATCGATCAGTGCTACGGCACCGCCAAGCAGATCCTCACGGATAACCGTGACAAGCTGGATGCCATGGCTGATGCGCTGATGAAGTACGAAACCATCGATGCCGAGCAGATCGACGACATCATGGCCGGCCGCACACCTCGCGAACCTCGCGACTGGTCGGGTGGCACCGGTACGCCTCCGCCGCCTGTCGTGCAGGACGAGCGTCCGGAAAAACCGATTGGCGGTCCGGCTGCTGACGTTTAAGGCTTGAAATGACTTCTGTTCAGTCCCTGACCCGGTTGCCTTGCGGCAACCGGGTTCTTGATTTGGCCCAGACGCATGTCATGGGCATTCTCAATGTCACTCCTGATTCCTTCTCCGACGGCGGCCGCTTCAGCCAGCTCGATGCGGCCCTGCGCCACGCCGAAGCCATGGTGCTGGCAGGTGCGACGCTGATTGATGTCGGCGGCGAATCGACCCGGCCGGGTGCGCGGGCTGTTTCTCCTCTGGAAGAACTTGAACGCGTCGCCCCCATTGTCGAGCTGATCAATCGCGAGCTGGATGTCATCATCTCGGTCGATACCTCAACGCCGGCTGTCATGCGCGAAACTGCGCGGCTCGGTGCCGGATTGATCAACGACGTGCGTTCGCTCCGTCGCGATGGTGCGCTGGATGCGGCAGCGGCAACCGGCTTGCCCGTCTGCCTCATGCATATGCTCGGCGAGCCGGGCGATATGCAGGATAATCCGCAGTATCAGGATGTCACCCGCGAGGTCGCTGAGTTTCTCGCCGAGCGCATGGATCAATGTGTGCAGGCGGGCATTCCTGCCGAGCGGATCATTCTCGATCCAGGCTTCGGCTTCGCCAAAACCCTGCAGCACAATCTAAGCTTGTTCAAGCACATGGAGGCCCTGCATGCGCTGGGTCGCCCCCTGCTGGTAGGTGTTTCGCGCAAGAGTATGATTGGCCACGCTTTGAACCGTCCCGTGGGCGAGCGCCTGCATGGGGGCTTGGCGCTGGCGGCGCTGGCGTCAGTTAAAGGCGCGCGTATATTGCGCGTTCACGATGTGGCGGAAACCGTTGATGTGGTGCGGATGATCGCGGCCGTGGAATCAGCCGAATAAGAATGATGGAGCACTTATGAGCAAGAAATATTTTGGTACCGACGGCATTCGCGGTCGCGTTGGTGAATACCCGATCACGCCTGACTTCATGCTCAAGCTCGGTTGGGCGGCTGGCATGGCATTCCGCAAGATGGGTGCCTGCAAGGTGCTGGTCGGCAAGGACACGCGGATTTCCGGCTATATGTTCGAATCGGCACTCGAGGCGGGGCTGACCTCGGCGGGTGCCGATGTGATGCTGCTCGGCCCGATGCCGACGCCTGCCATCGCTTATCTGTCGCGTACGTTCCAGGCTGAAGCCGGCATCGTGATCAGTGCTTCGCACAACCCGCATGATGACAACGGCATCAAGTTCTTCTCCGGCAAAGGTACCAAGCTGCCCGATGAATTGGAGCTGATGATCGAAGAGTTGCTGGATACGCCAATGACCGTCGTCGAGTCGAGCAAGATCGGTAAAGTGTCGCGAATCAATGATGCATCGGGCCGCTACATCGAGTTCTGCAAGAGCAGCGTGCCTACCGGGACCAATTTCGCCGGTCTGAAGATCGTTATCGACTGCGCGCATGGTGCGACCTATAAGGTAGCGCCGAGCGTCTTCCGTGAATTGGGTGCCGAAGTCGTCGTGCTTTCCGCTCAGCCGAACGGGCTGAACATCAACGATAACTGCGGTTCCACGCATATGGGGCCGTTGCAGGCCGCCGTTCTGGCCGAGCATGCGGACCTGGGTATCGCCTTCGATGGTGATGGTGATCGGGTATTGATGGTCGATCACACCGGCGCCATCGTCGATGGTGATGACCTGCTGTTCGTCATTGCCCGCGATCTGCATGAGCGTGGCAAGTTGCAGGGTGGCGTCGTCGGTACATTGATGAGCAATCTTGGTCTCGAGCTGGCACTGGCGGATCTGTCGATCCCGTTCGTTCGCGCCAATGTCGGTGACCGCTACGTGATCGCCGAACTGCAAGAGCGCAATTGGCTGGTAGGTGGGGAAAACTCCGGGCATGTCGTCTGCTTCAATCACACCACCACGGGCGACGCGATCATCGCAGCCTTGCAGGTGTTGATGGCTCTGAAATCCCGCAACGAAGGTCTGGCGCAAACGCGGCAGGCTTTGCGCAAGTGCCCTCAGGTGCTGATCAACGTTCGCTTTGGCGGCGGTGAAAGCCCGCTGGAGCATCCGGCTGTCAAGGAAGCCAGTGCCCGTGTCACCCAGGCGATGGCGGGGCGCGGTCGGGTGCTTCTGCGCAAGTCCGGCACAGAGCCTTTGGTGCGCGTCATGGTCGAAGGCGAGGACGAAAACCAGGTTCGCGGCTATGCCGAAGAGCTGGCAAAACTGGTAACCGAAGTTTCTGCCTGATACGGCTTGCAAGCCATGATTGTGTTGGGTAACATCTGCGCCCACTTTGACCGACGAGGTACAGCATGCGTCGCCCTATGGTAGCTGGTAACTGGAAGATGCACGGTACCCGCGCCAGCGTCGCTGAGCTGATCAACGGCCTTCGTCATCTGGCCTTGCCAAGCGGTGTTGATGTCGCGGTGTTCCCGCCTTGCCTGTATATCAATCAAGTGATTGATGGCTTGAAAGGCAAGTCGATTTCGGTCGGCGCACAGAATTCTGCGGTGGAAGCCATGCAAGGTGCGTTGACTGGTGAGATTGCTCCCAGCCAACTGGTGGATGCAGGTTGTTCCCTGGTGCTTGTCGGGCACTCCGAACGCCGCCAGATTATGGGCGAGCGAGACGGGATGCTGAATCGCAAGTTCGCAGCGGCACAGGCATGTGGCTTGATTCCGGTGTTGTGTGTAGGGGAAACCCTCGAGCAGCGCGAAGCCGGAAAAACTCTTGAAGTTGTCGGGCGTCAGCTGGGCAGCATCATCGAGGAGCTTGGTGTCGGTGCCTTTGCCAAGGCAGTGATTGCATACGAGCCGGTCTGGGCCATTGGTACCGGGCTGACTGCAACGCCGCAACAGGCTCAGGATGTGCATAAGGCTATTCGCGAGCAGTTGGCGGCAGAGAATTCTGAAGTCGCACGAGGTGTGCGGCTTCTATACGGCGGCAGCGTGAAGGCGGCCAATGCGGTCGAACTGTTCGGCATGCCGGATATCGATGGGGGGCTCATTGGTGGAGCTTCCCTGAATGCAGATGAGTTCGGTGCGATCTGTCGCGCCGCGGGAAACTGAAAAAATGCTGGAAACAGTCGTAGTCGTTTTTCATCTGCTGGGTGCATTGGGCGTAGTTGCTCTGGTTTTGCTGCAGCAGGGTAAGGGTGCGGATGCTGGCGCGTCTTTCGGAGCAGGTGCTTCAAATACTGTGTTCGGAAGCCAAGGTTCCTCTACCTTTCTTAGTAAGTTTACTGCTATACTTGCCGCCGGTTTCTTCATAACCAGCTTGGGGTTAGGTTACTTTGCTAAAGAGAAAGCTCATCAGCTGACTCAAGCAGGTCTTCCAGATCCAGCAGTGTTGGAAGTACCTAAGCAACAACCGGCTTCTGATGATGTCCCGGTGCTTCAAGAGCAAAAGTCGGCTACTCCAGCGACTGACGTGCCTCCAGCTCAAGAGCAGAAGTAAGAAGAGTTTCAAACGTAGTATTGCCGAGGTGGTGGAATTGGTAGACACGCAACCTTGAGGTGGTTGTGCCCATAGGGTGTAGGGGTTCGAGTCCCCTTCTCGGTACCAATTAGTCAGGAGAGCCCGCTGTTGCGGGCTTTCTTGCAGGTGGAAGGTTACATTGACCCTAAAAGGGATCGGTCGTATACTTCCGCCCCAGCTTTGTCGCGGGGTGGAGCAGTCTGGTAGCTCGTCGGGCTCATAACCCGAAGGTCGTCGGTTCAAATCCGGCCCCCGCAACCAGTTTAAGGAGCCCCTTTTAAGGGGCTTTTTGTTAGCTGGATACTTTCAACGCCGCTGTTCGACGGCGTTTCAAGGATGGGCGTTATGCCCATTTTTTTATTTTGCAAAGCATGCACATATCATGCACTAGGGGGTTCAGGTGTCGAGCAAGCTAGAAGAGTTGCAGGCCTTGCTGGCCCCGGTGGTCGTGGCCCTGGGCTATGAATGCTGGGGTATCGAGTTTTCGGCTCAGGGTCGTCACTCGATGTTGCGCGTTTATATCGATAAAGAGGGTGGCGTGCTGGTGGACGATTGCGCCATTGTCAGCCGTCAGATCAGCGGTGTTCTGGATGTTGAAGATCCTATCTCCGTTGAGTACACCCTTGAAGTTTCCTCGCCTGGCATGGAGCGCCCGCTGTTCACTCTTGAGCAGTTTGCCAAATTTGCCGGTGAACAAGTGAAGATCAAGCTGCGCTCGCCTTTCGAAGGTCGACGCAACTTTCAGGGCCTTCTGCGCGGTGTAGAAGAGCAGGACGTCGTGGTGCAGGTAGAAGATCACGAGTTCCTGTTGCCGATCGATATGATCGACAAGGCCAACATTATTCCCAGTTTTGACTGAGACGCGGATCCCGCGGATCCAATGGCTTGCGAAAGGCGAGGCGTACGATGAGCAAAGAAGTACTGCTGGTTGTTGAGTCGGTATCCAATGAAAAGGGTGTACCGGCAAGCGTAATTTTTGAAGCGCTGGAGCTGGCTCTGGCCACTGCTACCAAAAAGCGTTTTGAAGACGAAGTGGACCTGCGTGTGGAAATCAACCGCCACACCGGTTCCTACGAAACCTTCCGTCGCTGGACGGTCGTCGAAGAGAATGATCTCGACGATCCGGCCATCGAGACCTGGCCAAGCAAGGTTGCCGAAACGCATCCTGGTGCCAAGGTCGGTGACGTCGTCGAAGAGAAAATCGAATCCATCGAGTTCGGCCGCATCGCTGCACAGACTGCCAAGCAGGTCATCGTGCAGAAAGTTCGCGAAGCCGAGCGTGCTCAAGTGGTCGACGCCTATCGCGAGCGCCTGGGAGAAATCATCTCAGGCACCGTGAAAAAAGTTACCCGCGACAACGTGATCGTCGATCTGGGCAACAATGCCGAAGCATTGCTGGCCCGTGAAGACATCATTTCTCGCGAAACCTTCCGTGTCGGCGTGCGTCTGCGTGCGCTGCTCAAGGAAATCCGCACCGAGAACCGCGGCCCGCAGCTGATCCTGTCGCGTACCGCGCCGGAAATGCTGATCGAGCTGTTCCGTATCGAAGTGCCGGAAATCGCCGAAGGCCTCATCGAGGTCATGGCCGCCTCCCGTGATCCGGGTTCGCGTGCCAAGATCGCCGTCCGCTCCAAGGACAAGCGCATCGACCCGCAAGGTGCCTGCATCGGTATGCGCGGTTCGCGCGTCCAGGCGGTATCGGGTGAGTTGGGCGGTGAGCGTGTTGATATCGTGCTGTGGGACGACAACCCGGCCCAGTTCGTGATCAACGCCATGTCCCCGGCCGAGGTTGCGGCAATTATCGTTGACGAAGATGCCCATGCCATGGACATCGCCGTTGGCGCAGACAATCTGGCTCAGGCCATCGGTCGCGGTGGTCAGAACGTGCGTCTGGCCAGCCAGTTGACTGGCTGGACCCTGAACGTGATGACCGAATCGGACATCCAGGCTAAGCAGCAAGCAGAAACCGGCGACATCCTGCGCAACTTCATCGACGAGCTGGAAGTCGACGAAGAACTGGCTCAGGTGCTGGTAGATGAAGGCTTCACCAGCCTGGAAGAGATTGCCTACGTACCGGTGGAGGAAATGCTCAACATCGACGGCTTTGACGAGGACATCGTCAACGAGCTTCGTGCTCGCGCCAAGGATCGCTTGTTGACCAAAGCCATCGCTACTGAGGAAAAGCTGGCAGACGCCCATCCGGCCGAAGACCTGCTCTCGCTTGAGGGTATGGACAAGGATTTGGCGATGGAACTGGCGGTGCGCGGCGTAATTACCCGCGAAGACCTGGCCGAGCAGTCTATTGACGACCTGCTCGACATCGACGGCATTGACGATGATCGTGCCGGCAAGTTGATCATGGCCGCCCGAGCCCACTGGTTCGAGTAATTAGGCGCGGCCTGAGGAGAGAAGTGCATGACGCAAGTCACGGTGAAACAACTGGCCGATGAGGTCAAAACACCGGTAGAGCGCCTGTTGCAGCAGATGCGTGAGGCAGGTCTGCCGCACACCGCCGCCGACGAAAATGTGACTGACAGTGAGAAGCAATCCCTGCTGACTCACTTGAAGAGCAGTCACAAGGCGAAAGTGGAAGAACCACGCAAGATCACGCTGCAGCGTAAAACCACCAGCACCCTGCGTGTGGCTGGTAGCAAGAGCATCAGCGTTGAAGTTCGCAAGAAGAAAGTTTTCGTACAGCGCAGCCCGGAAGAAATCGAAGCCGAGCGCAAGCGTGAACTGGATGAGCGTCGCGCAGTAGAGAATGCTGCCCGTCAGAAGGCTGAAGAAGAAGCCAAGCAGCGCGCCGAAGAAGAAGCGCGTCGCCAGCCTGCTGCTGCGCAAACCGCTGCCAGCGACGCCGTTGCGGCGCCGGCTGCCGCTGCCGAACCTGTTCGCGAAAGCGCACCGGTGGCTGCTGCTCCTGCTCCATCGGCTGACGTTCGCAACAAGCAGAACGAACAGCGCCGTCCGGACAAGCCACGTGCCGACGACAACAATCGTCGCAGCGGTGGTGGTGATGGCGAGCGCAAAAACGCTCCGCATCGCGCATCGGTCAAAGAAAAAGCCCCGGCGCCACGTGTGGCGCCACGCACTACCGACGAAGAAAGCGATGGCTTCCGTCGTGGTGGTCGCGGCAAGGCCAAGCTGAAGAAGCGCAACGCCCACGGTTTCCAGAGCCCGACCGGCCCTGTCGTGCGTGATGTGCAGATCGGCGAGACCATCACTGTTGGCGATCTGGCCAACCAGATGTCGGTCAAAGCGGCTGAAATCATCAAGTTCATGTTCAAACTGGGTACCCCAGCGACCATCAACCAGGTGCTTGATCAGGAAACTGCTCAACTGGTAGCCGAAGAACTGGGCCACAAAGTGACCCTGGTCAGCGACACCGCTCTGGAAGATTCCCTGGCCGAGTCCCTGAAGTTTGAAGGTGAGTCGTTCTCCCGTGCACCAGTCGTGACCGTAATGGGCCACGTTGACCACGGTAAGACTTCCCTGCTCGACTACATCCGTCGTGCCAAGGTAGCTGCTGGCGAAGCCGGCGGTATCACCCAGCACATCGGTGCATACCACGTTGAGACTGATCGCGGCATGGTCACTTTCCTCGACACCCCGGGTCACGCTGCGTTTACCGCAATGCGTGCCCGTGGTGCCAAGGCGACCGACATCGTGATCCTCGTGGTTGCAGCGGACGACGGCGTGATGCCGCAAACCATCGAAGCGGTTCAGCATGCTCAGGCAGCTGGCGTGCCGCTGGTGGTTGCAGTGAACAAGATCGACAAGCCGGGCGCCGATCTCGATCGCATCCGCAGCGAGCTGTCGGTTCACGGCGTGACTTCCGAAGACTGGGGTGGCGACACACCATTCGTTCCGGTTTCGGCGAAGATGGGTACTGGCGTGGACGAGCTGCTTGAAGCCGTTCTGCTGCAGGCCGAAGTTCTCGAACTGAAAGCTACTCCGTCGGCTCCTGGCCGTGGTGTGGTGGTTGAATCGCGTCTCGACAAGGGTCGTGGCCCGGTGGCAACCGTGCTGGTTCAGGACGGTACGCTGCGTCAAGGCGACATGGTCCTGGTCGGTTCGAACTACGGCCGTGTACGTGCCATGCTCGACGAGAACGGCAAGCCAATCAAGGAAGCCGGTCCATCCATCCCTGTCGAGATCCTCGGCCTGGACGGTACCCCGGACGCTGGCGACGAGATGAGCGTGGTTGCCGACGAGAAGAAAGCCCGTGAAGTGGCTCTGTTCCGTCAAGGCAAGTTCCGCGAAGTCAAACTGGCTCGCGCTCACGCCGGCAAGCTGGAAAACATCTTCGAAAACATGGGTCAGGCCGAGAAGAAGACGCTCAACATCGTCCTCAAATCCGACGTCCGTGGTTCGCTGGAAGCGTTGAACGGTGCCTTGAATGGCCTGGGCAACGACGAAGTACAAGTGCGCGTCGTGGGTGGCGGTGTCGGTGGTATCACCGAATCCGACGCCAACCTGGCACTGGCTTCCAACGCTGTACTGTTCGGCTTCAACGTGCGTGCCGATGCCGGCGCTCGCAAGATCGTCGAGCAGGAAGGTCTGGATATGCGTTACTACAACGTGATCTACGACATCATCGAAGACGTCAAGAAAGCCCTGACCGGCATGCTCGGCAGCGATGTTCGCGAGAACATCCTGGGGGTGGCCGAAGTGCGTGATGTGTTCCGTTCGCCGAAGTTTGGCGCGATCGCCGGTTGCATGGTGATCGAAGGTGTCGTGCACCGTAACCGTCCGATCCGTGTACTGCGTGAAGACATCGTTATCTTCGAAGGCGAGCTGGAATCCCTGCGCCGCTTCAAGGATGACGCTTCCGAAGTACGTGCCGGCATGGAATGCGGTATCGGCGTGAAGAGCTATAACGACGTCAAAGTCGGTGACAAGATCGAAGTCTTCGAGAAGGTTCAGGTTGCTCGCAGCCTCTGACTCGCGCACTTCAAGGGCCACGATGGGCCGTAGCATGCAAATGCACGGCACAGCGTCCGGACTCTAAACGCAACGCCCGGTCTGGCTTTTGTCAGGCCGGGCGTTTGCCGCTTTCAGACCTTGCGGGTTTCACCGCTGGGCAGTAACAGGTAACAAATCATGGCAAAAGAATACAGCCGTACCCAACGTATCGGCGATCAGATGCAGCGCGAGCTGGCGCAACTGATCCGTCGCGAAGTCAAAGACCCGCGCGTCGGCCTGGTCACCATCACTGCTGTGGAAGTGTCCCGTGACGTTGGTCACGCGAAGATTTTCATCACCGTGATGGGCCAGGACAACGCTGAAGACATCGCGCAAAGCATCAAGGTGCTCAATGCCGCCGCAGGCTTCCTGCGTATGCAGCTGGCTCGCGAAATGAAGCTGCGCAGCGTGCCGCAATTGCACTTCCACTACGACGAATCCGTCGTGCGTGGCGCGCATCTGTCGGCGCTGATCGAGCGCGCCGTGGCTGAAGACAATCAGCACGTTGCCGCTCCTGCACCTGAAGACACCAAGGAGTAATTCGGTGGCTCAGGTCAAACGTATCCGTCGTAACGTCAGCGGCATCATCCTGCTCGACAAACCGTTGGGGTTCACCTCCAACGCCGCGTTGCAGAAGGTGCGCTGGCTGCTCAATGCCGAGAAGGCCGGGCACACCGGCAGCCTCGATCCGTTGGCCACCGGCGTGTTGCCGCTGTGCTTCGGCGAGGCGACCAAGTTCTCGCAATACCTGCTCGATTCCGACAAGGGCTACGAGACCCTGGCGCAACTGGGCAAGACCACCACCACGGCCGATGCCGAAGGCGAGGTTTTGCAGGAGCGTCCGGTGACCGTTGGTCGCGCCGATGTCGAAGCGGTCCTGCCGAAATTTCGTGGGCAAATCAGTCAGATACCGCCGATGTACTCGGCACTCAAGCGTGATGGCCAGCCGCTGTACAAACTGGCACGTGCAGGCGAAGTAGTGGAGCGCGAACCGCGTTCTGTTACTATTGCGCGCTTGGAATTGCTGGCCTTCGAAGGCGATACTGCGCGGCTTGCGGTGGACTGCAGCAAGGGTACCTATATTCGCACCCTGGTGGAGGATATCGGTGAGCAACTCGGTTGTGGTGCGTACGTCGCAGAATTGCGCCGGACCCAGGCCGGGCCTTTCACCCTGGCGCAGACCGTGACCCTCGAAGAGCTGGAAGCGGTACATGCCGAAGGCGGCAACGAAGCGGTCGATCGCTTCCTGATGCCATCGGACAGCGGCCTGCAGGATTGGCCGTTGCTGCACTTTTCCGAAGCGAGCGCGTTCTACTGGCTCAACGGCCAGCCGGTACGTGCCCCGGATGCGCCGAAGTTCGGCATGGTACGAGTACAGGATCACAATGGTCGCTTCATCGGTATCGGTGAAGTGAGCGAAGACGGGCGCATCGCGCCGCGTCGCTTGATTCGGTCAGAATGACCGGAACCGGTCTGCGTTAAGCGGGCCGGCGAGTGTGGCTGTTAACAGGCATGGTCACTACTCATTTATAGATACAGGGATTTGTCCCTGGCCTGTTGAAGCTGTTTCCCTGAAACAGTTTCCTGATAAGGAAGGATTGCCTCATGGCTCTCGACGTTCAAGAAAAAGCTCAAATCGTTGCTGACTACCAGCAAGCTGTTGGTGACACTGGTTCGCCAGAAGTGCAGGTTGCACTGCTGACCGCCAACATCAACAAACTGCAAGGTCACTTCAAGGCCAACGGTAAAGATCACCACTCCCGTCGTGGTCTGATCCGCATGGTTAACCAGCGTCGCAAGCTGCTGGACTACCTGAAAGGCAAGGACGTAAGCCGGTACGCCGCGCTGATCGCTCGCCTGGGTCTGCGTCGCTAATCAGCGATTGCGCTATGAGGTTGGTGGTCTGTCGGGCGTCAGCGGTTTTCCGCTGGCGCCTTGCAGGCTCCCAGCCTCAAGTTTTATCTGCAGCATGGCTTTACCTGTAGCACCCGGACAATTGCCATCGGGCCGATTCCCGAGATTGCCCAAGAATTCGCAAGAAACCGTTTCCCCCAAGAGCCACAAAGAAGGTAGGACACCGTGAACCCGGTAATCAAAAAATTCCAGTTCGGTCAATCGACCGTTACCCTCGAGACAGGCCGTATCGCCCGTCAGGCCTCCGGCGCAGTATTGGTCACCGTTGACGACGACGTCAGCGTGTTGGTGACTGTTGTCGGTGCAAAGCAAGCCGATCCGGGCAAGGGCTTCTTCCCTCTGTCCGTTCATTACCAGGAAAAGACTTACGCTGCCGGTAAGATCCCTGGCGGTTTCTTCAAGCGTGAAGGCCGTCCTTCCGAGAAAGAAACCCTGACTTCCCGACTGATCGACCGTCCGATCCGTCCGCTGTTCCCAGAAGGCTTCATGAACGAAGTGCAGGTTGTCTGCACCGTCGTTTCCACCAGCAAGAAGACCGATCCGGACATCGCTGCGATGATCGGTACCTCGGCTGCCCTGGCCATTTCCGGCATTCCGTTCGACGGCCCAATCGGCGCCGCTCGCGTGGCTTTCCACGAAAGCACCGGCTACCTGCTGAACCCGACTTACGAGCAGCAGGCCGCTTCGAGCCTGGACATGGTCGTTGCCGGTACTTCCGACGCCGTGCTCATGGTTGAATCGGAAGCCAAAGAACTGACCGAAGACCAGATGCTGGGCGCGGTACTGTTCGCTCACGACGAATTCCAGGTTGTGATCAACGCTGTTAAAGAACTGGCTGCCGAAGCCGCCAAGCCAACCTGGAACTGGGCTCCTGCGCCAGAAGCCACCGAGCTGCTGGGCGCGATCCGTGCCGAGTTCGGCGAAGCGATCTCCCAGGCTTACACCATCACCATCAAGGCCGACCGTTACGCTCGCCTGGGTGAGCTGAAGGACCAAGTGGTCGCCAAGCTGTCCGGTGAAGAAGGCCAGCCAAGCGCTGCTGAAGTCAAGGCAGCCTTCGGCGAAATCGAATACCGCACCGTTCGCGAAAACATCGTTAACGGCAAGCCACGTATCGACGGTCGCGACACCAAGACTGTACGTCCGCTGAACATCGAAGTCGGCGTTCTGCCGAAGACTCACGGTTCGGCACTGTTCACCCGTGGCGAAACCCAGGCACTGGTTGTTGCAACACTGGGCACCGCCCGTGACGCGCAACTGCTGGACACCCTGGAAGGCGAAAAGAAAGACCCGTTCATGCTGCACTACAACTTCCCGCCGTTCTCGGTAGGCGAGTGTGGTCGCATGGGTGGTGCCGGTCGTCGCGAAATCGGTCACGGCCGTCTGGCCCGTCGTTCGGTTTCGGCCATGCTGCCAGCCGCTGACGTGTTCCCGTACACCATCCGCGTGGTGTCGGAAATCACCGAATCCAACGGTTCGAGCTCGATGGCTTCCGTGTGCGGTGCTTCCCTGGCACTGATGGACGCTGGTGTACCGATGAAGGCACCGGTGGCCGGTATCGCTATGGGTCTGGTTAAAGAAGGCGAGAAGTTCGCCGTTCTGACCGACATCCTCGGCGACGAAGATCACCTGGGCGACATGGACTTCAAGGTAGCCGGTACCGCCAAAGGCGTGACTGCGCTGCAGATGGACATCAAGATCAAGGGCATCACCGAAGAGATCATGGAAATCGCTCTGGGCCAGGCCCTTGAAGCGCGCCTGAACATCCTCGGCCAGATGAACCAGATCATTGGCCAGTCGCGTACCGAACTGTCGGCCAACGCTCCGACCATGATCGCGATGAAGATCGACACCGACAAGATCCGTGACGTTATCGGTAAGGGTGGTGCGACCATCCGTGCGATCTGCGAGGAAACCAAGGCTTCGATCGACATCGAAGACGACGGTTCGATCAAGATCTTCGGCGAAACCAAGGATGCCGCAGAAGCAGCTCGTCAGCGCGTTCTGAGCATCACTGCAGAAGCCGAGATCGGCAAGATCTACGTCGGCAAGGTTGAGCGCATCGTCGACTTCGGCGCGTTCGTCAACATCCTGCCGGGCAAGGACGGTCTGGTGCACATCTCGATGCTGAGCGACGCTCGCGTAGAGAAAGTCACCGACATCCTGAAAGAAGGCCAGGAAGTGGAAGTGCTGGTACTGGACGTGGACAACCGCGGCCGTATCAAGCTGTCCATCAAAGACGTGGCAGCTGCCAAGGCTTCGGGCGTTTAATCAGCCCAACGCTTTAGCGCAATGAAGATGCCCCCGCCGTGCAAACGGCGGGGGCATTTTTTATCTGAAATAAGGAAATTGTGTAGTTCTCAAAAGAAAACCATCAGGCAACCCACAAATTTGCCGCAGCCCCAGTCCGGTGCTAGGTTTAGCCCACTGCCCGTGTAGCTCAGCCGGTAGAGCAGCGCACTCGTAACGCGAAGGTCGCAGGTTCGATTCCTGTCTCGGGCACCAACTGTACTTCTCCCTCGTTCGGGGAGTTTCGCAATTTGCCAAAAAAGGCCGCTGGTAGCGGCCTTTCCTTTTGCGTGCCTTTCGCTGCTGCGCGCTTTGATACGGGCGGCGGTGTCCTGACGTAAAGCCGGCAGGCACGCTTCACCGTGATGCCGGAGTTGTGAAAGTTGATCAGTAGTTGGGGCCAAGGAGGGCGGTCAGCACCACTTCAGCCAGAATCCGGTGACCGAAGTCGTTCGGATGATTCAGCCCGTTTCCGGTGACATCCAGATAATTTTTCCTGGACATCATCATGTCCCACGTCGACGTCATGTCGGCTACCGCCACAGAAGGGTTTTGCTTGGCCAGCTGTTTCAGCACCGGCAAATATCCTGTGATGTTCGAGCGCTTTTGAGTGAAGGTCAACGGGTTTGCCCGTAGTGGGGACACCAGAAGAATCGGCACTCTTGGCTGTTTGGCTCGAATGGCGGTAATCAGGGTTTGCATGTTTTTCCTGTATTCGTCAGGTGCGAATACGCCGCCGTCGTTCATCCCGAACGCCAACACAATCAGGTCCGACTTTTTATCGTTGACGCGATATTCAACGGCCGACACGGCGTTGATAGAGCTCCAGCCGCCGACTGCGTTATTGCGCGACTCGAACATCGACGGGTATTTGTTATTCAAATACGCCATCACAAGGCCTGTGTAACCAGGTTGATTGGGTGCTGCGTAGATGCTGGTAGCGTTGGCACCGGCGGTAATGGAGTCGCCGAAAAAGGTGATGGAAAGAGGAACAGCCCCGACAGCCTTCCTGAAGCCGCCTAAGCTTCCGATAGCGTTGGGTGTGAATGTTTCCCTCTTGTCATAAGTGATTGCGTATTGAAAGTCCTGGAACCCTGTGGCGACTCGAACGCCATAATTTTTCCGATCGCTATCATTTGTGTCCTGTGAATACCCACGAGGCGCCCGCTTGATGGCGCTGCCAAGTGTCAGCTTTATCCCTTCTTTCGTCGGTATGTAGTCCACCATAGGCTTGAACACTTGACCGTTCGCGGGGTTGTAGACCATACGGATTTTCGTGGGGGCAAACATTGTGCGGACAAAGCTGGAGCGGCCTTCCTCTGTGTAAAAGGTTTCGCCGAAAACAGTAGTCCCAGTCAGGACATGCTTGTCAGTGTGGAACTTGCTGACGACCGCAGCCCCGCAGTCAAGATTGTTGCAGGACTGGAAGCTTTCCTCGATAGGAACGCCATCCGGGCCATTTGCAGCATTAGCGGTACTGGCAATAACCAGTATCAGGGAAGTCAGGAGGTAACGCATTTAGGTTTTGCTCGCGTGTATTTTCTAATTGCCGTGTTCAGCGGCTTTTCAATAAAGAGGTGAGCGGAAATGCCGGCTACGTGGCACACCAACAGGTAGCAAGCCAGATAGATCCAGATGTTGACAGTTTGATCCAGTCCGGCGCGCATCCAGAAGAACAGGAACAGTGGCGCAACGAATCCATGGACCAGATACAGGCTGTAGGAGGCATCTCCGAGCAGGCCAAACATCTTCGATTCTTTGGTTTCCCGTTCAAGGCTCAGCGCTGCCCAGACAAGAAGGAATGCAGGCATGCCCCAGGCAACCGGGCGATAAAGCAAGCCGGGGATTTTGAGCAGCCCGTTGTGCTCTACAAACAGGAACAGCGGTATCGCCAGAACAGCAACCGCAATGGCCACGCTTCTGGGCATCAGTGTGCCCCCCGAAACCAGACGGTAAAGGAAGATGCCGAGCATGAACTCGACAATCATCGGATTTGCGAATGTCGTGGCCACCGCGCCAACTTGCGGGTTGGAAACGAGCAGCATGGCAGCGAAGAAGAAAACGACCAGGCCCACTTCCAGTGTCGCCAGTGTCTGCGCGCGGAACAGCAGCACGACGGCAATGGCGGTGTAAAACATGAACTCGACTTGCAGTGTCCATCCGATGCCGAGAATCGGAGGTCGCGTCCAGTGAGTGAATGTCAGCGTTTGCACATACCAGGCCCAGTCCATTTTTGAGCCGTTGAAGAAATAAGCCAGGTCGTTGGTGACGTTGTCGATTTTACCGTTCATGACCAGCCATGAAACGAGCACCACCACACTGATGGTGAAACAGTACATCGGCCATATCCGGGTAATCCGGCGCCACATGAAGCTTGCCGGTCCCATCAACGCTACCGCGTCTTTCCTGTACAGGCCGCCGTACAGAATGAAGGGCATGATGAAACCACTGATAATGAAGAAGATGTCAACACCGAAACCGCCGAGGTTCGTCACGCTCGAGGGGACGCCGTAAATCTGCAGGTTTGCGTGGGCGCAAACGACGAGAAACGCCGCGATAAAGCGCAGGTATTGAATGTTTTTTATCATACGTCCACTGCTATAGAAGGTTGCGTGAAGGCCGGAGAGGGGGCAGAGTCTAAACGGCTTGTTACCTTCCTGCTATTGGCAGCGAAGCGTTATAAGTGCATTCATTGGTACACCCGATTCAACGTTGGGTCATGGCATCCAATGTCTGCAATAACTCGCGGGCATTATAGGGCTGCTGTCTTGAGCGCCCGTTTGTTGTTTTTATCCGCGCAGTCATGTTCCGCAGGTCAGCTTTTTGTGCGAGAGATGTAAAGAGCCGTGTAATTCGTCATGCAAACGTCCTATATTCGGTGCCTGCATGAGCATCGCTTAGCAGTTTTCAGATGATCCCGAATGGTTCCGAAGGCCGGCCAGTCCGCGTCAGAGAGATCCTTGATGATCCAGATCCATCCTCCATTCCCAAGATCAGCGAGAACCCCATGACTGAATTGACCCAAGAGCAACGCCACGAACAAGCGCTGGAAAAATACCTTCTGGATGTGCCGGACCTGAAGGTCGAGATCAAGGACCTGAGTCCCGATGATCAGAAAGACCAGATCCAGTGGGCCTTCGAAGACGAAGCCGAAGCGCAGGGCTTGCAGCCGTGGGAGCTGACGCTCAAGTACACGAGCACGCCGGAGGAGTTCGAGGCGCAGCGCCTCGTGCTGCACAAGGAAGCGGCGGAAGTCTTGGGTGTCGAGTGGGAAGAGTACTGCGAGATGAACAATCTCGTCGTATAAAAGCAGCTATTAGTTTCGAGCGGCAAGCTGCAAGTCAAAGCAAAAGCGCTGTGGCTTGCAGCTTGTAGCTCGAAGCTTGCCGCTGCTGTCAGAGACTGAGTCTCATCGACAGGTCCACCGCTTTGACATCCTTGGTCATTGCGCCGATCGAGATGTAATCCACGCCCGTTTCGGCGATCGGCAGCAGCGTGTTTTCGTTGATGCCGCCGCTGGCTTCTAGTTTCGCGTTGCCGGCGGTCAGGCGTACCGCTTCGCGCATGTCGTCCAGGCTCAGTTCGTCGAGCATTATGATGTCGGCGCCGGCTTCCAGCGCCTGCTTCAGCTCTTCAAGACTTTCCACTTCGATCTCCACCGGTTTGCCCGGGGCGATCTTGTGCGCGGCGGCCACGGCTTCGGCGATGCCGCCGCTGGCGGCGATGTGGTTTTCCTTGATCAGGAAGGCATCGTACAGACCGATGCGGTGGTTGTGGCAGCCGCCGCAGGTCACTGCGTATTTCTGTGCCAGGCGCAGGCCGGGAAGAGTTTTGCGCGTGTCGAGCAACTTGACCTGCGTCTCGCCGACGAAGTCCGCCAGGTACTGCGCGCGCGTCGCCACGCCGGACAGCAACTGCAGGAAGTTCAGCGCGCTGCGTTCACCGGTCAGCAGTGAGCGCGCGGGGCCTTCCAGATGAAACAGAGGCTGATTGGCTTTGACCCGCTGGCCGTCGACCACTTGCCAATGCACCGCTACACGCGGATCGAGCTGGCGAAACACCGCATCGACCCACGCGGTGCCGCAGATGACGGCGTCGTCACGGGTGATGATGGTGGCTTTGGCCAGGCGTTCGGCCGGGATCAGTTGCGCGGTGATGTCGCCGCTGCCGACGTCTTCGAGCAACGCACGGCGCACGTTGTTTTCGATTTCGGCGGTCAGATCGGCGAGACGTAGATTCGGCATAACGAACTCCACAAACAAAGTGGTTCGATTATAGGGGCAGGGCGCGAGCCAACCCAAGGCGAGAACGCGCGTGCCTGACGCATCTGGTCGATTTTTCTGAGCCGAGTGCGTGGGCGTGGCGTATAGGGGAAACCCTGAGGCCTATAGCATCGTCGACATCTTTTGCCAGATAATCCGCCTTGTATTTGACGTCATGGCTTTGACGAACGACTCCGCTGGGGCAGTGTCGAAAGCGACGAACCGAATCACCGTTCCAGGAGGCTTGGATGCGCAACGACGGGAAAGTGGTGCCTTTGCACCGGGCGACTGCCGATCTGGCGGACCATTCGCCGCTTGCCCGCTTGCCGGTGATTCTGTTGCAGGTTCGCGACAAGGCGGCGCAGCAGCTGCGCCACGATTTGCAGGAGCTGTTCGATAACGCCGACGACACGCTGTTCGAAATGGCTGATCGGGCGCGCAACGACGTCGATCAGAACATCTTTTTCGAAGCCATGCGCGACCTGCGCCTCAAGCGCAAGAACATCGAGCGCGGCTTTCTTGAACTGTTCTTTGAGGCTTTCGCCAGCCTTACCCAATACGATCCCGCCGCCAACACCCTGCCACGCACGCCGGTGGTCGAAGAATCGGCGCCGCGCACCGATGCCATGGAGCGCACCGTGGCCGTGCAGACCATGGTCAGTCGCGTGCTCAAGCGCGACGGCTTCGCTCTCGATCAACTGACTGCACGCTTCAGCTCCATGCTCGGCAAGCGTCTGGACGATCAGCACAACCCGCTGAGTCCGGCGATGCTCTGTGAATATTTCCTGCAGGCCGGGCGTAACCTCGGCGTCGAGATCAAGGTCAAGCTGATCCTGCTCAAGCTGTTCGAACGCTATGTGCTGGCTGACACCGAGCAGCTGTATGGCGAGGCCAATCAGCTGTTGCTCGCCACCGGCGTGTTGCCACATCTGAAGCCCGCCGTGGCTCGTCGCATGGTCGAGCCTGCGGACAGCGACACATTGATTGAAGATCTCGACGAGCCGCCAGCGGACGAAGGCATCGAGGAAGTGTTCGCCGCGATGCAGCAATTGCTCGCCCAGGTGCGCGGCCGCGTCACACCGACCCTGGAGCCCGGCGCCCCGGCGCATCCGATCAACACCCGCGACCTGCTGCGGTTGTTGTCGCACTTGCAGCAATACGTACCGGCGCTTGAGGCTCAGGAGGATTTCGATCTGCGCCATCAGCTCGAACAACTGCTGACCCGGGTCAGCGTCAGAAGTGGCCGCTCCCGCGTCGTCGCGACTGCTGACGAAGATGTGATCAACCTGATCGCCATGGTCTTCGACTGCATCCTCGACGATCGCAACGTGCCTGACGCGCTCAAGGCGCTGATCGGCCGATTGCAGATTCCGATGCTCAAGGTCGCCGTGCTGGACAAGAGTTTCTTCAGCCGCAGCACGCACCCGGCGCGGCGCCTGCTCAACGAAATCGCCGAGGCCGCAATGGGCTGGAGCGATTGCGACGGCGCTGAGCGCGACAGCCTCTACGTGCGCATCGAGCAAGTGGTGCAGCGTTTGCTGAGCGAGTTTGTCGACGACCCGGCGATCTTCTCCGAACTGCTCGCCGACTTCCTCGCCTTCACTCAGGAAGAACGCCGTCGCACTGAACTGCTCGAACAACGCTTGCGCGATGCCGAGGAAGGCCGGGCGAAGGCCGAGCTGGCTCAGCATCGCGTTGCGCAGGCGTTGCAACAGGCGCTGCTGGGCAAAGTGCTGCCGGCGACGGTGGTGAGTTTCGTCCAGCAGGCCTGGAGCAAAGTGCTGTTGCTGACTTGCCTCAAGCACGGTGATCAGTCCGCCGAATGGCACGCCGATGTGCAGACCATGGAACAGTTGGTCTGGAGCGTGCAGCGCCATGACGACGGCGAATCCAGCCTGCGCCTGCTGGCACTGGTCCCGGGTTTGCTCAAGTCACTGCGCGATGGCCTCAGCAGCACGGCTTTCGACCCGTTTGCCACCAGCGAATTTTTCAGCGAGCTGGAGGCTCTGCACGTGCGCGTACTGGAGCGTTCCGACGAAGCCGAGCACAGCGTTACGCCGCTGATCGAAATCACGCCCGAGGTCTTGCAGCACAGCGCCGACCAGGCAGCAGCCACCCCGGCGCCGCGCCTGGCGCAAGACGCTGCCGGTCTGTCTCAGGTCGAGCAGTTGCGTGTGGGCCACTGGGTGGTGTTCGACGCAGACGACGAACAGACCTTGCGTTGCAAACTCGCCGCGATCATCGAAGAGACCGGCAAATATGTCTTCGTCGACCGCACCGGGACGAAAGTGCTGGAGCACAGCCGCACCGACCTCGCCTTGGCTTTCAGCCGTGGCGCCGCGCGTGCGCTGGATGACACCTTGCTGTTCGACCGCGCACTGGAATCGGTGCTGGGCGACCTGCGGCAACTCAATCGCGGCAAGTGATCGCGCGGCGGGGGCGGATCGCGGCATACTGGGCGCCCACATGGTCGGCGTTGAAGGAATCGGTATGCAGTTGGATCCCGCGAGCGGGTGGTGTCATGGCGTGCAGATCTGCCCGTCGCCCAACTTCAATGAGCGCCCGGCGGGCGAAGTGTCGCTGTTGGTCATCCACAACATCAGCCTGCCGCCGGCGCAATTCGCCACCGGCAAGGTCCAGGAATTTTTCCAGAATCGTCTGGATGTCACCGAACACCCGTACTTTGCAGGCATCGCTGACCTGCGCGTCTCGGCGCATTTCCTGATCGAACGTGACGGCAAGATCACCCAGTTTGTCTCCTGTCTTGCGCGGGCGTGGCATGCCGGCGTTTCGCTGTTCGAAGGCCGCGAAACCTGTAACGATTTTTCCGTGGGCATCGAGCTGGAAGGCACCGATGATCTGCCGTTTACCGACGAACAGTATCGGGCGCTGACGGCGCTGACCCGGCAGTTGCAGAAACGCTTTCCGGCGATCACCGACCAGCGTATCTGCGGCCACAGCGATATCGCTCCGGGGCGCAAGACCGATCCGGGACCGGCATTCGACTGGGCACGCTACCGCGCGGCCCTGGCAAAAGAGGAAGGACAATGAGTTTTCTGGTGTTACTGCTGGCGGTGTGGATCGAGAAATTTTCGGCCCTGCGCCATCGGCTTCAACGCGACGGCGGATGGATCCGCGAACTGCACAAACTCGAAAACAGCAAACGGCTGGCCAGGCAACCGTGGCTGGTGCTGACGATTCTGGTGCTGTGCCCGGTGGCGTTGCTGGCGCTGTTGCTGCTGGTGCTCGAACCGGTGGCGTACGGTCTGCTGGCGCTGCCGGTGCATTTGCTGGTGGTGATTTACAGCCTCGGACGCGGCGATCTGCTCGGCGGCCTCGGGCCGTTCCGCGATGCCTGGCGCCGTGAGGATCTGCAAGCGGCGGCCCACGTGGCCAAGCGCGACCTGGACATCTGCGCCGACAGCGGCGAGCAATTGCTCGAGCAAGTGCAGGGGCATCTGCTGTGGCAGGCCTACCAGAGTTTCTTTGCGGTGATCTTCTGGTATTTCCTCCTCGGCCCGGTGGCGGCATTGGCCTATCGCCTGTTGGCGCTGGCCGAAGAGCACGGCAGCACTGTGGCGCTGGTCGAGCGTGCTGCTCAGCTGCGTCATGCCTTCGATTGGGTGCCGGTGCGTTTGCTGGCGGCGAGTCTTGCATTGGTCGGCAACTTCGTCGCGGTCAGCCGGGTGATGCTGCATGAGCTGCTGAACTGGAACATCAGCGCTGCGCAGTTGATCAACAAGGTCGGCCTGGCAGCCGGGGAAGTTCCACCGCCAGTGGTCGGCCCGGACGGCATCAACACCCTCGATTGCCTGTGGGAACTGCTGCTGCGTGCGGCGGTGCTGTGGTATGCCGGGTTTGCCTTGTGGACGGTTCTGGTTCACTGATTACAGCAAGATCAAAAGATCGTCCGATCGCGGCCCGAGCCTTCGGCAGCTCTTACCTTGGAACGCATTTCCCTGTAGGAGCTGCCGAAGGCTCGGGCTGCGATCTTTTTGCTTTTGATTCGGCGATCACTGCATCGCCATTAACCTTAAGTTACAAAACCTCCCGCCGATTTACGCTATACAGAGATAGCGCCCGATAGTGGCTATCTGCTGTCGTCCCGCGCCTGCCAATAAAAACAAGAAAAACCAAGGGAGACTTCCAGTGAAGAGCTTGCTCTATCCCGCCGTCTCGCTGATGAACCGTCTGAGCTTCGGCATGAAGTTCAGCCTGATCAGCGTGCTGTTCCTGGTGCCGATGCTGGTGACCAATTTCTATCTGGTGCGCGATTCCTATCGCGAATTTCAGGGCACCCGCGTCGAACTGCAGAGCCTCGACCTGCTGGGCAGCAGCCTGACCCTGCGTCGGGATCTGGAAACCCTGAACAATCTGGTGCAGATCGATGTCAGCCTCGGCCAGTCCGGCAAGGCCGGCAATGTCGAAGCGCAGATCCAGACGCTGGAGCAGGCTGTGCTCGCGCGCCTCGAAGGGCTGACGGCGATGACCGAGGATCCCGAACAGATCAGGCAATTCGAGGCCAAGCGCGATGAAATGATCGCCGCGTTCAAGGCCCAGCAGGCGGAGAGCTCGCTGCAAAGCAAAAGCGCGTTGATCGGCAAGTTGCTGGCCAGTGCGCAGATTTTCAGCCAGATCATCACCAGTCAGGCCGGGTTGAGCCGCGATAATCAGAGCGACATTCGCCAGCTCAGCGAACTGGTCACGCTGATTACCCCTAGCGTCACGCAGACCCTCGGCGAGGGCCGGGCGATGGGTTCGTATTCGTTGGGTCAGGGCTTTCTCAACAGTTCCTCGAGCACGCGTTTTGACGAGCTGCTGGTGCAGATCGAAAAACTCCAGGCCGAGTACGCCCTGAAACTGCAGGACGCCCTCGGCTCCAGCAACGCCGCACGCGAATCCCTCAGTGCCCAGGCCGACAGCAGCAAGGCTTCGCTCAAGCAGGCCAGCGAGCTATTCGAAGAGCAAGTGGTGATGGCCGACACCCTCGATGCGCCGTGGCAGGCATTCTACGATCAGGTCACCGGGCTGATGGAACACACCTATCAGCTCAATCAGGCCACGCTGAAATTCCTCGACAACCAGTTGCAGCAGCGACTGGCGCAGAACCGCACGCACATGATTCTGCAAGCCTCGGCGCTGTCGGTGGTGTTCGTGCTGATTTTCTATCTTTATGGCGGTTTCTACGCCTCGACCCGCACCACTCTGAAAAGCCTGGGCGCGATGATGGACAAGGTCGCGGCCGGTGACATGACTGTCAACTTCAAGGCCAGCAGCCGCGATGAACTGGGCGAGTTGGGCGAGGTGTTCAATGGCACGGTGAAAAAGATTCACGACTTGATCGAACGTGTCGGTCATACCGTCGGCGAGGTCGAACGTCAGGCCGGGCAGGTGGAAAGCGTATCGGCGCAGAGCAATCAGGCGGTCGCCGGGCAACGTACGCAGATCGAACAAGTTGCGACGGCGATGAACCAGATGTCGGCGACTTCAATGGAAGTCGCTCGCAGTGCCGCCGCTGCGGTGAGCAGCGCCCACAGCGTCAACGATGAGACCCTGAGCGGTCGCGGGCTGGTGGAATCGCAGCAGGGCAGCATTGCCGCACTGGCCAGCGAAATCGATCAGTCGGTGCTGGTGATCAATCAACTGGCCAGCGACAGCCAGTCGATCAGCCGTGTGCTTGAGGTGATCAAGAGCATCGCCGAACAGACCAACCTGCTGGCGCTCAACGCCGCTATCGAAGCCGCGCGAGCCGGCGAGCAGGGGCGCGGTTTTGCCGTGGTCGCTGATGAAGTGCGCACGCTGGCCAAGCGTACCCAGCAATCGACCGAAGAAATCGAGCAGATGATCGCCAAGCTGCACGGTGGCGTCGGCGCGGCGGTGAAGGCCATGGGCGTCAGCCATCAGATGGCCAACGGCACGGTTGGCCAGTCGGAAAAAGTCCAGCAGGCGCTGGAAAACATTCTTGGCGCGGTGGGCATGATCGTCGATCAGAACCAGCAGATCGCCGCTGCCGTCGAACAGCAGACCGCCGTGGCCCATGACATCGACCAGAACATCGTCGAAATCAACCGCGCTGGCGAACGCACAGCGCAAGGTGCGCACCAGACCGAAGATGCCAGCCGCGCGCTGTCGGCGCAGGTGGTTGAGCTCAAACAACTGATCAGCGCGTTTCGTGTCTGAGCCTGACACCGTCCCCCCGTAGGAGCTGACGAGTGCAACGAGGCTGCGATCTTTTGACTTTGCCTCTGAAGATCAAAAGATCGCAGCCTCGTTGCACTCGTCAGATCCTACACGGGTACGTGTTACCAGCCGAAGACTTCGCAGCAGTTGGCGGTGCTGGCGTTGGCCAGTTGTTCAGGCGTGATATTCATCAGTTCGGCCAGCGCCGCGCAAATCGCCGGCAAATGCGCCGGGCTGTTGCGCTGGCCGGGGAACATGGCGGGGGCCATGTCTGGTGAGTCGGTTTCCAGCACCACCGATTGCAGCGGCAGTTCCGGCAGCACCCGATGCATGCGCAATGCCTGCGGCCAGGTCGGTGCGCCGCCGAGGCCCAGTTTGAAACCAAGCTTGATGTATTCCCGCGCTTCCTCGCGACTGCCGGCGAAAGCGTGGATGATGCCGGCGCGTTTGAGCTTGAAGCGTTTGAGCGTGGCGATCACCGCTGCGTGGCTGCGGCGTACGTGGATCAGCGCCGGCAACTCGAAATCCGCCGCCAGTTGAAGCTGCGCTTCGAACAACGCTTGCTGGCGTTCGCGATCCAGGGTTTCGATGAAGTAATCCAGACCGATCTCGCCCACCGCGCATAACTGCCGATGCCCGCGCAACCGCGTCAGCCAGTCACCCAGCGCATGCAAATCCTCGGGGCGATGCTGATCGAGAAACACCGGGTGCAATCCGAACGCCGCGTACAGGTCGGCATCGCTCTGCACCAGATCCCACACCCGTTGCCAGTTGCCCTGATGCACGCCCAGCACGACGATGCGCCGCACGCCGAGGGCGCGGCTTTCGGCCAGCAACTCTGCGCGATCGGCGTCGAAGTCGGGGAAGTCGAGGTGAGTGTGGCTGTCGATCAGCTCCACGATTCAGTCCCGATGAATACGCTGCTTGAAGGTCCGCGCAATGGCTTGCACACCCGGTTGGTAGTCGTCCTGCTCCACGGCGGCCAGCGCCAGTTCCAGGGCCTTGTCGGCGATCAACTGGTGTTGCTGGGACATGGCATTGACCGGCAGCGGCAGGAAATCCAGCAACTGCGTGTCGCCGAAGGTGCCGAGGCGCAGCGGCCGTGATTTCAACGGGAAATCATGCAGCGCATCGAACACGCCTTGCAGCAGCACGTAGGAAGTGGTCACCAGCGCGTCAGGCAAATGCCCCAGACGCTGCAGGAGTTCTTCCATCAATTGCTTGCCGCACTCGCGGCTGAACGACTCGGCGTGCTCGACCAGCACCTCGCCTTTGAAATCGTTGAGCGCTGCGCGGAAACCGGCGGCACGTTCCTGGCTGATGCTCAGCTCCGGGCGGGCGCCGAGGAGCACGATCTGCTTGGGCTGCGGATCGAGCAGGCTCTGGGTCAGGTGCAGGCTGGCCTCGCGGTCGTCGCTGATCACCGAGCAGAAATGCTCCGGCTCCATGACCCGGTCGATGGCGATGATCGGCAGACCCTTGGCCTGCAACTGGCGGTAGCTGTCATCGCCGGCCGGCAGGCAACTGGCGACGATCAGCGCATCGCAGCGACGGGCACGGAACAGTTGCAGCAACTGCCGCTCGCTGTCCGGCGCATCGTCGGAGCTGGCAATCAACAGTTGATAGCCGCGAGCCCGCGCTCCTTGCTCGAGCAATTTGGCGATGCGCGCGTAACTGGGGTTTTCCAGATCCGGCAGGATAAAACCCAGGGTGCGCGTGTGCCGACTGCGCAGGCCGGCCGCTTGCGGATTGGGCGTGAAGCCGTGCAGATCGACCACCGCGCGCACGCGCTCGACGGTCGCGTTGCTGATGCGTTGCTGTTCGGCCTTGCCGTTGATGACGTAGCTGGCGGTGGTGACGGAGACGCCGGCCAACCGCGCGATATCACTGAGTTTCAACCCGGTATTTCCTTGTTTTTTCGAGCATGCCGCGACATTTTCGCCAATCCTACCCGATAAGGGCAGCCGACTTATTGCCTACGCGCTTCCGACAAGTTGGACTTCAAGGATGAGACATTATCGAGTAACGTGCCGATCAATCTAGATTAAACGTTTCAGCAAGCGTATTTTCTACGTTTTAGATGCCTTTGGCCGGTCCTGCCGTGAAACCGCCAAAACTGCCGCTGAAAAGCGCGGCAGAGCGCCTAAGCTGTGAACCATTCAAAACAATACCTGGCGTTGAACTGCGCCAAAAAGGAGATCGCATGCTCGAGCTCACTATAGAGCAGATATCCATGGGCCAGTCGGCCGTGGATAAACCCGCTGCCCTGCAATTGCTGGCCAGTCATCTGGTTGCCGACGGTCTGGTTGCCGACGGCTACCTCGCCGGCCTGCAGGCCCGGGAAGCCCAGGGCTCGACCTTTCTCGGTCAAGGCATCGCCATTCCCCACGGTACGCCGGAAACCCGCGATCAGGTATTCGCCACCGGCGTGCGCCTGATGCAGTTTCCCGACGGCGTCGACTGGGGCGATGGCCAGATCGTTTATCTGGCCATCGGCATCGCGGCGAAATCCGACGAACACCTGCGCCTGCTGCAACTACTGACCCGCGCCCTCGGCGAGACCGATCTGGGCCAGGCCTTGCGTCGCGCCAGCTCCCCCGAAGCGCTGCTTAAACTGTTGCAAGGCGCGCCGCAGGAACTGGCGCTGGATGCGCAGATGATCGGCCTCGGCGTGTCGGCCGACGATTTCGAAGAACTGGTCTGGCGCGGCGCACGTCTGCTGCGTCAGGCCGATTGTGTGAGCAACGGCTTTGCCGGCGTGTTGCAGCAAGTCGAAGCGCTGCCACTGGGCGATGGCCTGTGGTGGCTGCACAGCGAGCAGACCGTGAAGCGTCCGGGGCTGGCGTTCGTCACCCCGGACAAACCGATGCGCTACCTCGGCCAGCCGCTCAGCGGACTGTTCTGCCTCGCCAGTCTGGGCGAAGCGCATCAGGCGTTGCTCGAGCGTTTGTGCGCGTTGCTGATCGAAGGTCGCGGCCACGAACTGGGCCGCGCCACCAGCAGCCGCAAAGTTCTCGAAGTGCTCGGCGGTGAACTGCCGGCCGACTGGCCGAGTGCACGTATTGCCCTGGCCAATGCCCATGGTTTGCACGCACGACCAGCGAAGATTCTTGCGCAACTGGCGAAGAGTTTTGATGGCGAAATCCGCGTGCGCATCGTCGACAGCCAGGACAGCGCCGTGTCGGTGAAGAGCCTGAGCAAACTGCTCAGTCTCGGCGCCCGCCGCGGTCAGGTGCTGGAGCTGATCGCCGAGCCGAGCATCGCCGCCGATGCCTTGCCGGCCCTGCTCGCGGCGATTGAAGAAGGCCTCGGTGAGGAAGTCGAGCCGCTGCCGGCCGTGAGTCAGCAGCGCGAAGTGATCGCCGACATCGCCGAAGTATTGATCGCGCCGGCCTCCGGCAGCCTGTTGCAGGCGATTCCTGCCGCACCGGGCATCGCCATCGGTCCTGCGCACATTCAGGTGCTGCAAGCCATCGATTACCCGTTGCGCGGCGAATCTGCCGCGATCGAGCGCGAGCGCCTCAAGCAAGCGCTGAGCGACGTGCGCCGCGACATCCAAGGCTTGATCGAACGCAGCAAGGCCAAGGCGATTCGCGAGATTTTCATCACTCACCAGGAAATGCTCGACGACCCGGATCTGACCGACGAAGTCGACACCCGCCTCAAGCAAGGCGAAAGCGCCGAAGCGGCGTGGATGGCGGTGATCGAAGCCGCCGCCAAACAGCAGGAATCGCTGCAGGACGCTTTGCTCGCCGAGCGTGCCGCCGATCTGCGTGACATCGGTCGACGGGTGCTGGCGCAATTGTGTGGCGTGCAGACCGCGAACGAACCTGAGCAACCGTACATTCTGGTGATGGACGAAGTCGGCCCGTCCGATGTCGCGCGCCTGGATCCTGCGCGAGTGGCAGGGATTCTCACCGCGCGCGGCGGTGCTACCGCGCACAGCGCCATCGTCGCCCGCGCGCTCGGTATTCCAGCACTGGTCGGCGCGGGTGCAGCGGTGCTGTTGCTCGAGCCCGGCACGCCGCTGTTGCTCGACGGTCAGCGTGGCCGTCTGCATGTCGACGCCGATGCCGCGACCCTCAAGCGTGCCGCTGAAGAGCGCGACACCCGCGAGCAACGCCTGAAGATCGCCGCCGAACAACGCCATCAACCGGCACACACCACCGACGGCCACGCCGTCGAAGTGTTCGCCAACATCGGCGAAAGCGCAGGCGTGACCAGCGCGGTGGAGCAGGGCGCCGAAGGCATTGGTCTGCTGCGCACCGAACTGATTTTCATGGCCCACCCACAGGCACCGGATGAGGCAACCCAGGAAGTCGAATACCGTCGCGTCCTCGATGGTCTGGCCGGGCGGCCGCTGGTGGTGCGTACGCTCGATGTCGGCGGCGACAAACCGCTGCCGTATTGGCCGATCGCCAAGGAAGAAAACCCGTTCCTCGGCGTGCGCGGTATTCGCCTGACCCTGCAGCGGCCGCAGATCATGGAAGCGCAACTGCGCGCCTTGCTGCGCTCGGCCGACAACCGTCCGCTGCGAATCATGTTCCCGATGGTCGGCAGCGTCGAAGAGTGGCGTCAGGCCCGCGACATGACCGAGCGTCTGCGCAAGGAAATTCCGGTCGCCGACCTGCAATTGGGGATCATGATCGAGGTGCCATCGGCCGCATTGCTCGCGCCGGTACTGGCCAAGGAAGTCGACTTCTTCAGCGTTGGCACCAACGACCTGACCCAATACACCTTGGCCATCGACCGTGGTCATCCGACCCTGTCGGCGCAAGCTGACGGCTTGCACCCGGCGGTCCTGCAACTGATCGACATCACCGTGCGCGCCGCCCATGCCCATGGCAAATGGGTGGGCGTCTGCGGCGAACTGGCGGCTGATCCGCTGGCGGTGCCGGTGCTGGTCGGCCTCGGTGTCGACGAACTCAGCGTGTCCGGGCGCAGCATTGCCGAAGTCAAGGCGCGCATCCGTGAACTCAGCCTGACCCAGGCGCAAACCCTCGCCCAACAGGCCCTGGCCGTGGGCAGCGCGAATGAAGTACGCGCATTAGTGGAGGCCCTGTAAATGGCCAAGATTCTCACCCTGACCCTTAACCCGGCACTCGACCTCACTGTCGAGCTGTCGCGGCTGGATGCCGGTCAGGTCAATCGCAGCGAGGAAATGCACACCCACGCTGCGGGCAAAGGCGTCAATGTCGCCCAGGTGCTGGCGGATCTCGGCCATCAGGTCACCGTCAGCGGCTTTCTCGGCGAAGACAATCAGCAAGCGTTCGAAACCCTGTTCGCCAAGCGCGGTTTCGTCGACGCGTTCATCCGCGTGCCGGGCGAGACGCGCAGCAACATCAAAGTCGCCGAGCAGGACGGGCGCATCACCGACATCAACGGTCCGGGGCCAATGGTCGATGCAGCGGCGCAGCAAGCCTTGCTTGATCGCTTGCAGCAGATCGCACCGGGGCACGATGCGGTGGTGGTCGCCGGCAGTCTGCCGCGTGGCGTCACTGCGCAGTGGTTGCGTGAGCTGATTGAAAGGTTGAACGCGCTCGGCTTGAAAGTCGCCCTCGACTCCAGCGGCGAAGCCTTGCGCGCGGCGTTGCAGGCCAGCCCGTGGCTGATCAAGCCGAACACCGAGGAACTCGCCGACGCATTAGGTTGCGAAGTGGTCTCGCCAATCGCTGAAGCACAAGCCGCTGCACGCTTGCACGGCCAAGGCATCGAGCACGTGGTGATTTCCCACGGCGCCGACGGGGTCAACTGGTTCAGTGTCGGCTCGGCCCTGCATGCCTCGCCGCCGAAGGTCAGCGTGGCCAGCACGGTCGGTGCCGGCGATTCGTTGCTGGCTGGCATGCTTCACGGTCTGCTCAGTGCTGATACGCCGGAGCAAACCCTGCGCACCGCCACCGCGATTGCGGCGATGGCGGTGACCCAGATCGGTTTTGGTATCAACGACGCAGCGCAACTGGCGCAGCTCGAACAGGGCGTGCGCGTGCGCCCCCTGACAGAACAATAAGAGGGTTTGTCATGAAGTTAGCCATTGTTACGGCTTGCCCGAACGGCATGGTCACCAGTGTGCTGTGCGCGCGTCTGCTCGATGCAGCGGCGCAGCGTCAGGGCTGGAGCACCAGCGTTGAAGTGGTCGATCCGGCGCACCCGGAACGCGAATTGTCGGCGGCGACCATCGAAGCCGCCGAGTGGGTGTTGCTGGTCACCACTGGCGCGGTGGACATGAGTCGCTTCGTCGGCAAGCGCGTGTTCCAGATCGCTCCGGCGCAGGCCTTGCAGGATGTCGAAGCGGTGCTGCGTCGCGGTGCCGAAGAGGCCGAAGTCTACGTCGCCAGCGCAGTCGAACCGGCTATTGATGCGCCACGTGCGCCGCGCATCGTCGCCATCACCGCCTGCCCGACCGGCGTTGCTCACACCTTCATGGCCGCCGAAGCGTTGCAGCAGACTGCCAAGCGCCTGGGCTATGAATTGCAGGTCGAAACCCAAGGCTCGGTCGGCGCGAAAACCCCACTCAGCGCAACGGCCATCGCCGAGGCTGACGTGGTGTTGCTGGCGGCGGATATCGACGTCGCCACCGAGCGTTTCGCCGGCAAAAAGATCTATCGCTGCGGCACGGGCGTTGCGCTGAAGCAGTCTGAAGCGACTTTGAAAAAAGCCTTGGCCGAAGGCGCTGTCGAAAGTGGGGCAAGCGACGGCAAGGCCCCGGCCAAGTCCGAGAAAACCGGCGTCTACAAGCACCTGCTCACGGGTGTGTCGTACATGCTGCCAATGGTGGTGGCGGGTGGTTTGCTGATCGCGTTGTCCTTTGTGTTCGGCATCACCGCGTACAAGGAAGAAGGCACGCTGGCGGCGGCACTGATGCAGATCGGCGGCGAAACCGCGTTCAAGCTGATGGTGCCGCTGCTGGCCGGGTACATCGCTTACTCGATTGCCGACCGCCCGGGCCTGGCGCCGGGGATGATCGGCGGCTTGCTCGCAGGCACTCTGGGCGCTGGATTCATCGGCGGGATCATTGCCGGCTTCATCGCCGGTTATGCGGCCAAAGCCATCGCCCGCTATGTGAAATTGCCGCAGAGCCTGGAAGCGTTGAAGCCGATTCTGATCATCCCGTTGCTGGCCAGTCTGGCCACCGGCCTGGTGATGATTTACGTGGTCGGCAAACCGGTCGCCGGCATGCTCGCGGCGCTTACGCAGTTCCTCGACAGCATGGGCACCACCAACGCGATTCTGCTCGGCGTGTTGCTCGGCGGCATGATGTGCGTCGACCTCGGCGGGCCGATCAACAAGGCTGCCTATGCGTTTTCGGTGGGGCTGCTGGCCTCGCAGAGTTACGCACCGATGGCCGCGACCATGGCCGCCGGCATGGTGCCGCCGATTGGCTTGGGCATCGCCACCTTCATTGCCCGGCGCAAGTTCGCCCAGACCGAGCGCGAGGCCGGCAAAGCGGCCTTCGTGCTCGGTTTGTGCTTCATCTCCGAAGGGGCTATTCCGTTCGCTGCGAAAGATCCGCTGCGGGTGATCCCGGCGAGCATCGCCGGCGGCGCGCTGACCGGCGCCTTGTCGATGTACTTCGGCTGCAAACTGATGGCGCCGCACGGTGGCTTGTTCGTGCTGGCGATCCCGAATGCAATCAACCATGCGCTGCTGTATCTGCTGGCGATTGTTGCGGGGAGTCTGGTCACGGCGGTGGTGTATGCGCTGCTCAAACGGCCTGAGGCTGTCGAACTACCGCTGGAGCCCGCCAAGGCCTGACCGACAACACCAAATCCCTGTGGGAGCGAGCCTGCTCGCGAATGCAATCTACCAGCGACATGTATGTAGACTGGCACACCGCTTTCGCGAGCAGGCTCGCTCTCACAATGGTTAGTGGTGTCATGGCGAGTTCATATAGGCATGCTTAAGTTTTCCCTTTTACAGGGAGAACACCATGAGCGATTTCAATCTCGGTCGGCGTCGCGTCATGCAAGCGGTCGGCGCCGGGCTGTTGCTGCCGGGGCTGGCGCCGGCGGTGATTGCTTCGGTCAAGGATCGTCCCCAGCTCACCGACGGCGTGCAGTCTGGCGACCTGCTCGGCGACCGCGCGATGATCTGGAGCCGCAGCGATCGCCCGGCGCGCATGGTGGTCGAGTGGGACACCGGCAGCCTGTTCGGCAACCCGCGCAAATTCGTCTCGCCACTGGCCGATGCGCGCAGCGATTTCACCGCCCGCGTCGAACTCACCGGCCTGCCGGCCAACCAGGCAATCTTCTATCGCGTGCACTTCGAAGATGCGCAGAGTGGCGTCGCCAGCGAACCGTGGTTCGGCCATCTGCGCAGCGTGCCAACGGCCAGGCGCGACATCCGTTTTGTCTGGAGCGGTGACACCGTCGGCCAAGGCTTCGGGATCAATCCGGACATCGGCGGCATGCGTATCTACGAAGCGATGCGCCTGCGCCTGCCGGACTTCTTTATCCACAGCGGCGACACCATCTACGCCGACGGCCCGGTGCCCGCGCAACTGACCACCGAAAGCGGGCGCATCTGGCGCAATATCACCACCGAAGCCAAGAGCAAAGTCGCGCAGACCCTCGACGATTATCGCGGCAACTATCGCTACAACCTGATGGACGAAAACATCCGCCGCTTCAACGCCGAAGTGCCGCAGATCTGGCAGTGGGACGACCACGAAGTGGTCAACAACTGGTCGCCGGGCAAGCAGCTGGATGAGCGTTATCAGGAGAAAGATATCCACAAGCTGGTCGGCCGCGCCCGGCAGGCGTGGCTGGAATATGCGCCGATGCGCTTGCAGGCGGCGGACGGCGGCGGGCGCATTTATCGCAAGCTCAGTTACGGGCCGATGCTCGACGTATTCGTGCTGGATATGCGCAGCTATCGCGAAGCCAACGATGCCAACCTGGGCGCGGCAAAACCGTTTCTCGGCCGTGAACAGCTGGACTGGCTCAAGCGTGAATTGCAGGCGTCGACGGCGCAGTGGAAAGTCATCGCCGCCGACATGCCCATCGGCCTTGGCGTCCCGGACGGCGAGGTCAGCCCAGGCGTTGCACGCTGGGAAGCCGTGGCCAACGGCGACCCCGGCCCGGCGCAGGGGCGCGAACTGGAAATTGCCGAATTGCTCGGCTTTCTGCGCTCGCAGCAGGTGCGCAATTTCGTGTTTCTGACGGCGGACGTGCACTACTGCGCGGCGCATCACTACCACCCGGACCGCGCCGCGTTCCAGGATTTCGAACCGTTCTGGGAATTCGTCGCCGGGCCGTTGAACGCCGGCAGTTTCGGGCCGAATCCACTGGACAAGACATTTGGGCCTGAGGTGGTGTTCGAGAAAGCACCGCCCGCACAGAACACCTCGCCGTTTGCCGGGTTTCAGTTTTTTGGCGAGGTGAATATCGAAGGGCAGAGCGGGGAGATGAGTGTGGTGTTGCGGGATCTGGATGGCATCGCTGTTTTCGAACAGAAACTCCAACCGGTCTGAGCACCGCGTCCCCTGTGGGAGCGAGCCTGCTCGCGAAAGCGGACTTACAGCCAACACCAATGTTGACTGTTAAATCGCCTTCGCGAGCAGGCTCGATCCCACAAGGGGATGGTGTTTGGTCAGTAAACGTCCCGGCGATAGCGGCCCTGTTCGATCAGGCGTTCGACTTCGGCGCTGCCGAGGATATCGTTGAGGGCCTGGTCTACGCCTGAGGCCATCCCTTGAAGGCTGCCGCAGATATAGATAACGGCACCATCAGCCAACCACTTCTTCAATTCATCCGCAGACTCACGCAAGCGATCCTGCACATAAACCTTCTCAGCCTGATCCCGCGAAAACGCCAGGTCCAGTCGCGCCAGATCACCATTGACCAGCCACTCTTCCAGCTCGGCGCGGCAGAGGAAATCGTGCTCACGGTTGCGCTCGCCGAACAGCAGCCACTGCCGTTGCTGGCCATCGGCAATGCGTGCCTTGAGCAGGCTGCGCAGGCCGGCCAGGCCGGTGCCGTTGCCCAGCAGGATCATCGGCACGGGTTCGTTAGGCAGATGGAAACCGCTGTTGCGCCGCACGCGCAGGCTGATGCTGCCGCCCACTGGCGCGTGTTCGGTGAGCCAGCCGGAGCCGATGCCGAGGCTGCCGTCGTTGTGCAGTTCCTGGCGCACGATCAGTTCCAGCACGCCGTCAGCGGCAATCGAGGCGATCGAGTATTCGCGCATCGCCAGCGGCACCATCGCGTCGACCAGCGACTGCGCATGCAAACCGACCAGATGTGCGCGGTGTTCGGGCAATTGCCGTGAGGCGAGGGCCACTTCCAGGGGCTCGTCGATGCCGTTGACCTTCACCGGGGTCTCGCCCCGAATGCCGAGGCCGTCGAGGAAATGTTCGATGGCCCACGGGCAGTTGCGTGGCAGCACTTCGACCAGATCACCGGCCAGCCAGCTGCGGGTGTCCGGGGCTTTGAGGCCGAGCAGGTAGACCGGCGCACCGCTGCTGTCGGGGTTCATCAGTTCGCGACGGACCAGCGTCCAGTTGTCGTAGCTCGGTGCTTGCCAGGTTTCGCTCGGCGCCTGTCCGGTGAGCTGGCCGAGTTGGGTTTGCCAGTGACGCAGCGCGTAGGGATCGCCGCTGTCGACTTCCACCGGGGCGAACAACGTTTTGCCGCCGTGCTCGCCGAGCCATTGATGCAGGCGTTTGGCGAAGCCGCAGAAGTGCGCGTACTGCCGATCGCCGAGGCCGAGCACGGCGTAGTTGAGGCTGTCGAGCGTCGAGGCGTTGGCCAGCACTTTGCGTTCGAAACCACGGGCGCTGTCCGGCGCTTCGCCGTCGCCGAAGGTGCTGACCACGAACAATGCGTTGTTCGAGTCCCGCAGATCCTGTTCGCTCAGATTGGCCAGCGGCTGCACGTTGACCGGCAATCCGGCGGCCTGCAATTGTCCGGCGGTCTGCCACGCCAATTGTTCGGCGAAACCGCTCTGGCTGGCGAAGCCGATCAGCCATGCCGAAGCATCGGCGGACGGTTGCGCGAGGCCTTGGCGGGCATCCTTGATCTGCTTTTTCTTGCGTCGACGATCGAGGTATAGCAGCCAGCCAGTGATGAAGAACAGCGGCATGCACACCGCCGCAATCGTCACGATGATGCGCCCGACGAGGCCGAAATAACTTCCGACGTGCAGTGCATAAATGCTGGTCAGCAGTTGGGCCTTGAAGCTTTTGTCGGCATAGCGGTCGACGCGTTTGACCACGCCGGTCGCCGGGTCGAGGGTGATCTGATTCAGCGCGCGGTCATGGGGCGAGCTGTCGAGCAGGTAGAACACCGTCGCCGGCTGGCCGGCCACCGCCGGCATGCGAATGTTGTACCCGGCCAGACCCGGGCCGGCAGCGCTGTAGATGCTGCTCCACATCGCCGCGTAGTCGGCGGTCGGTGCCGGACCTTCCGGCGCCGGGCCGCGACCGCCGCGTACGCGTTCGTTTTGCGGCGCGTCGGAAAGCAGTCGGGTCAGGCCTTTGTTGTACCACTCGTACGACCATGACAAGCCGGTCAACGCCAGCAGCAGATAGACCAAAAGGCACCAGGTGCCGGCCACCGAGTGCAGATCCCAATTGAACGCGCGGCCTTTCTTTTTCCAGTCCAGGGTCAACCACACGCGCCAGCTGTTCCACTGACGCGGCCAACGCAAATACAGACCAGAAAGGCAGAAGAACAACAGCATCAAGGTGCAGGCGCCGGTGATGTTGCGCCCGGTGTCGCCCATGGCGAGGAAGCGGTGCAGTTGCAGCATCAGGCCAAAGAAGTCCTGGCCGGTGGCGTCGCCCTTGAATTCGGCGGTGTACGGGTCGAAGTAGCGCATTTCGCCACGCCGTTCGCCCTTGGGCGGCGTGAAGAATACCCGTGCGGCGTGACCGCTGTCGGTCTCGACCCAGAGCATCGCGACTTTCTTGCCGGACGCGGCTTCAATGCGCTCCACCAGTTCCACTGGCGGCAGCACGCCGGCGACCTGCTTTTCCACCTGCAGAACGGACGGATTCAGCGCGCGCAGGATCTCGTCCTGAAACGAATAGGCCGCGCCGGTGATGCCCATCAGAGCCAGCGCCAGCCCTGCGGTGATGCCAAAAAACCAGTGCAACTGGAACAGGGTTTTCTTCAACACGTCACTCGCCGTCCGTTCGGAAATTGTCATCACGGCGCGCATTATGCCGTGGGTTATCAAGATGCGTTTTGCGTAACACACGAAAGCCCCGTTCAACTGAATGAACGGGGCCTGATCCGTTTCGCAGATCTTATGTGGGAGCGAGCTTGCTCGCGAAGGCGTCGTGTCAGTCAGCATCGACTTCACTGAGCCACCGCTTTCGCGAGCAAGCTCGCTCCCACAGGTTTTCACATCGGTCAGAAGTGGAAATTGGTGCTCAACAGCGCCGTGCGTCCCGCCGCCTGGTTGGCGAAGTGGGTCGAGAAGGCTTTGTCGTAATAGGTTTCGTCGGTCAGGTTCTGCACGTTGAGTTGCAGGTCGACGTTCTTGGTCAGCTTGTAGGCCGCCATCGCGTCGTAACGCACGTACGAATCGACCATTGTCGTGTTCGCCACACTGCCGTAGACGTCGTCGACGTAGAACGCGCCACCACCGATCGTCAGCTTCGGCGTGACCTGATACGTGGTCCACAGGCTGGCGCTGTTTTTCGGTGTGTTCGGCAGATCGTTGCCGTCGTTGGCACGACCCAGCGGGCCACCGTCAACCTGTTCGCTGTCCATGAAGGCGTAACCGGCGAACACCTGCCACTTGTCGGTGATCTTGCCGCTGGCCGACAGTTCGAAGCCTTGTACGCGGGTCTTGCCGGCGTTCTCGTAGGAGCTGGTGTCGACCTGCACGCGAGCGTTTTCCTTCTCGGTGCGGAAGATGTCGGCGGTCAGCGACAGGCGATCGTTGAGCAGGTCCCACTTTGTGCCGATTTCGTAGTTCTTGGTGGTTTCCGGCTCCATGTCGCTGCTCAGCAGGTTGCCGCTGCGATCCGGGGTGCCGCCCAGCGGATTGCCTTCCTGACCTTCGCCCAAGGTGTTGCCCGGCGGTGTCGCCGAAGTTGCATAAGAGGCGTAGATGCTGCCGTTTTCCGCCGGTTTGTAGACCACGCCGAACTGGCCGGTGACGAATTCGCTGGTGTCATCACCCTTGGAGGTGGTGGTGCCTGCGGCGTTGTAGGTTTTGTAGTCGGTGTCGAAGTGGTCGTAGCGCAGGCCCATGTTCACCAGCCATTGCTCGGACAACTCCAGCGTGTCGAACACGTACAGCGCGTAGGTGTCGGCCTGGGTGTCGGTGCCGGCGTAGTTGCGCGAGATCGCGCCGTTCCACGGATCGTTCGGATTCGGGTTCGACAGCGAGGTGCAGTTGTAACCGCTGGCGGCGCCGATCAGGCCCGGGTTGCAGTTGGTGGTGACAGCGCTGGTGCGCGGCGTGGTGTCGGTGTTGACGTTGTACGAGGATTTCTCGCTCTGCTCGCGGGTGTATTCGACACCGGTGGAGAAGCTGTTCTTGAAACCGGCCACGTAGAAGGTGCCGAACAGGTCGGTCTGGTTGGTGGTGGTTTCAGTATTGCTCACCCGCGTGTTGGCCCGACGCCAGACGCTGCCGTTGTTGACGTTGCCCTTGCTGTCGTCCGGCTGGGTGAGGATGTAATCCTGCATGCTGCTGCCGTGGCGCAGGGTGTTCTTGATGGTCAGCGCATCATTGAGGTCGTGCTCGATGGCGAAGGTCGCGGTGTCGGTGCGGCCCTTGCGGAAGTCGCGATCCAGACCATAGAAATTGTCGTGATCGCCACCGGCATACGGCTTGTCCGGGTTGGACTTGGTGCGTGCGGCCGAACCACCGGTGGGAATGGTGTACGGGATGCCCGAGTCCGGGGTGTCGTTGCTTTCCAGATGGTAGTAGTCGAGGTTGACGCGGGTGTCAGTGCCCAGGCCGAAGGCCAGCGACGGTGCGATACCCCAGCGGTCGTAATCGACCTTGTCGCGACCGGCGACGTTGCTCTCGTGGCTCATCAGGTTGAGACGGCCGGCAGCGCTGTCGCTGAACTGGTAGTTGCCGTCGAGGGTGTAGCGCTGGGTCTGGTCGGAGCCGTAGGTGAAGCCGCCGTCGAAGGAGTTGCCCAGATGGGCTTTCTTGCTCACCAGATTAATGCTGCCGCCGGCTGCACCGCGACCGCCAATCGCCGAGTTCGGGCCTTTGCTGACTTCGATGTTTTCCACAGCGAAGATCTCGCGGCTCTGCGAACCGGTGTCGCGCACGCCGTCCAGATAGGTGTCGCCCTGGGCGTCGAAGCCGCGAATGAACGGACGATCGCCCTGCGGGTTGCCCCCTTCACCGGCGCCGAAGGTGATGCCCGGCACGGTGCGCAGCGCGTCCTGCATGTTCAGCGCGCCGGTGTCCTTGAGCACTTGTTGCGGGATGACGGTGACCGAGCGCGGCGTGTCGACCAGCGGCGCGGTGTACTTGGGCGAGGAGGCTTTTTCGACCTGGTAGGACGTCGAGTCCTGGGCTTCGCCGGTGATGGCGGTGGCGTCCAGGGCGATGGCGTTGCCGGACGCTTTGCTGTCGGTTTTTTCCGCCGCGAAGACCATCTGCCCAGCGGAGCCGGCGGTGATTGCGACACCGATTGCCGAGGCGAGCAGACGTGGTGAACTGACCGGTAATTGTGCGTGTTGACGTGCCATTTTTATTCCCCTCCCCAAGGATTTGAGGCGGCGGAATATAGGGTAAACAGGTATTTGTATCAATTGCGAAACATTGTTATTCGCATTGAATTTACATTCTTTACAATTTGCCCTTACGGTTTCTGCCTGTTCGTTCGTCTTGGGGGTTTTACACAGTCAATAAGAATCAATACCATTGCCGCCTTCTTGCCATCAGGTGACATCGCCATGCTGCTGCACATTCCCGGGCTGTTCGCAAAAGACGAAGTGCAGCGCATCCGCCTGGCCCTGGAGCAAGCGGATTGGGCCGACGGCAAGGTCACCGCCGGCTTCCAGTCGGCCAAGGCCAAGCACAATCTGCAACTGCCAGAAGGCCATCCACTGGCGAAGGAAATCGGCGCGGCGATGCTCGAGCGACTGTGGAAGAATCCGCTGTTCATGTCTGCCGCATTGCCGCACAAGGTCTTCCCGCCGCTGGTGAACTGCTACACGGCTGGCGGCAGTTTCGATTTCCATATCGACAATGCCGTGCGCCAGCCCAAGGGCAGCATCGAGCGAGTGCGCACCGATTTGTCGGCGACGCTGTTTTTCAGCGAGCCGGAAGATTACGACGGCGGCGAACTGGAGATTCAGGACACCTACGGCACCCAGCGAGTGAAGCTGCCAGCCGGCGACATGGTGTTGTATCCGGGCACCAGTTTGCACAAGGTCAATGCCGTCACTCGCGGCGCGCGTTACGCCTCATTCTTCTGGACGCAGAGCCTGGTGCGCGAAGACAGCCAGCGCGCCTTGCTGTTCGAGATGGACGGCGCGATTCAGCAGTTGACCCAGGACATGCCCGATCACCCTTCGCTGATCCGCCTCACCGGCACTTATCACAACTTGCTGCGGCGTTGGGTCGAGGTATGAGTTTCCAGTTGCGCCGCGAGGAAGTCCTCGATGCGGCCGGGTTCGCGGCGATGCTTGAAGAAAGCCCGGCCCGCGCTGCGCAGGCGATTTTGCTGGCGGCGGGCGAGGGCGAGGTTGAAGCGCAGGCGCTGCTTGGGCAGATCCTGCTCGACGGCCAGGGCATCGCCCAGGATCAAGCGCTGGCGCTGCGCTGGTTCGGCATTGCCGCCGGGCGCGGGCATCTGATGGCGCGCAACATGCTCGGACGCTGTCATGAGCATGGCTGGGGTTGTGCTGCGGATGCGTCGGTGGCGGCGCAGCATTATCGGATCGCCGCCGAGGCGGGGCTGGACTGGGCGATGTACAACCTGGCCAACTTGCTGGCGACCGGGCGCGGGGTGACGGTTGATCATCAGCAGGCGTTGGCGTTGTATCGGCGCGCGGCTGAGTTGGGCCATGCGAAATCGATGAATCTGCTGGGGCGTTATCTGGAGGAAGGGCAGGTGTGTCCAGCGGATCCGCTGGCGGCGCGCGAGTGGTATCGGCGCTCTGCCGAGGCAGGGGATTTTCGTGGGCAGTTCAGTTATGCGGCGGTGTTGGCGGCTGAGGGGCGGGTTGATGAAGCGGTCGAGTGGCTGGAGAAAGCCTTGGCCGCCGGCAATCTGAATTTCCTGCGGGTGGCGAGTCAGGCGCTGGCGAATGCTGTAGATCCGAAGATTCAGGCGTTGGCTGGGCGGTATGCGCTTCGGTGCCAATAGCCCTCACCCTAACCCTCTCCCAGAGGGAGAGGGGACTGACCGAGTTGGATGTTCCAGGTACACCGACCTGAGATATCCAGTCGACCTCAGGTTTTGAAGAGCCCCCGATCTGCTCCCTTTCCCCCTCGCCCCCTTGGGGGAGAGGGCTGGGGTGAGGGGGATAGATCGAAAGCACACCACCAATCTCAAAGCCAGACACAAAAAAGCCCATGACACATCATGGGCTTTTTGCATTACCGATTCAGCGCTTAAACGTAAAACGACTTCAACGGCGGAAACCCATTGAACTCAACCGCGCTGTAACTGGTGGTGTACGCACCGGTCGACAACCAGTACAGACGATCACCAATCGCCAGGTTCAGCGGCAAGCCATACTTGTAGTTCTCGTACATGATGTCGGCGCTGTCGCAGGTCGGGCCGGCGATCACGACTTCTTCCATTTCGCCTTTCTTCTCGGTCCAGATCGGGAACTTGATCGCTTCGTCCATGGTTTCGATCAGGCCGGAGAACTTGCCCACATCGGTGTAAACCCAACGCTCGACAGCGGTGCGCGACTTGCGCGCAACCAGCACCACTTCGCTGACCAGAATACCGGCGTTGGCGATCAGCGAACGGCCCGGCTCGAGGATGATTTCCGGCAGGTCATCACCGAAGTCTTCCTTGAGGAAGCGAATGATCTCTTCGGCGTAGGTTTCCAGGCTGTTGGTGCGGGTGATGTAGTTGGCCGGGAAGCCGCCGCCCATGTTGATCAGCTTGAGGTGGATGCCGTCTTCTTCTTTCAGGCGTTCGAAGATCACTTTGACCTTGGCGATCGCCGCGTCCCAGACGCTGATGTCGCGTTGTTGCGAGCCGACGTGGAACGAGATGCCGTACGGCACCAGACCCAGGTCGCGGGCGAGGATCAACAGGTCCATGGCCATGTCGGTCTGGCAGCCGAACTTGCGCGACAGTGGCCAGTCAGCCGTGGTCGAGCCTTCAGTGAGGATGCGCACATAGACTTTCGAACCCGGTGCAGCCTTGGCGATGTTGCGCAGGTCGGCTTCGGAGTCGGTGGAGAACAGACGCACGCCCTTCTCATAGAAGTAGCGGATGTCCTTGGATTTCTTGATGGTGTTGCCGTAGCTGATACGGTCCGGGCTGACGCCGCGGTCCATGACCTTGTCCAGCTCGTAGATCGAGGCGATGTCGAAGCTCGAACCCTTGTCTTTGAGCAGGTCGATGATCTCGACGGCCGGGTTGGCCTTGACCGCGTAGTAGACCTTGGCGAATTCGAAACCGGCGCGCAGGTCATCGTAGGCCTGGGCGATCATCGCGGTGTCGATCACCACGAACGGGGTTTCCTGTTTGTCGGCGAACGCCTTCATTTTGTCGAATGTAGCGCGCGCGAAATAGTCTTCGACCTGGATCGACATGCTGGGAACTCCTGCTGGCAAACTAAGTTAATCAATGGGTGCATGAACGCCCTCCGTATCCCCACTTTGGTTCGCCTACTTCCCAAGGCATGTCGCCGAAAGCAAAAAGGCCCAGAGATGTGCAGCTATCCCTTGGCCTCGCTGTCTCGTCGTCAGTACTTGAGCCGGATGGATCGTTTCCAGCATGGACGTTCGGCGCGAACTTTAGGGCGTGAGGGGCGCGAGATCAACTAAAAATGTCGCGTTTTTGCACGCTTCTGACGTGCGTCGCGTTCATCACTCCTTCTACCCGACCGAGATGACGGGCAGATGTTCCCGGCGAATTTTCGGGTGTTAAACATATCTGCACGTTCGTGGCTTTTGTCGGCTAGATCACAGGTAAGTGTGATAGCCGCAACATCGGCGACGTTGGCGTCGAGAGAGGGTGTTGAAGGGGGATTTGGATCTTGAAGAAGCTGGATTGACGACGCTATTGCAGGAGAGGCTGTTGAGATTCTTTGTCACCCTGCGAAGATCAACAAAATCACGCAGATCCTGTGGGAGCGAGCCTGCTCGCGAAGGCATTTTCACAGCCGCCATCAGCGTCGACTGAAATTGCGCTTCGCGAGCAGGTTCGCTCCCACAGGGATCGGGTTTCAACCACGCAGACGGATTATGCGACCACCGTCTCAGCCGGCGAGACGATACTGGTCTTCATCCCCCGCGAACGTCCCGAGCTCAGGTACGCCGCGATCGATTCCTGCGTCACTTCACCGAGGAATACCCGTTCGGCATCCATCACCGGCAGCCAGGCGCGGTTGAACTCGTACATGCGCGACAACAGGATGCGCAAGTGCTCGTCGTACGCTGCGGTGGCGTTGAACTCGCGCAGGAATTGCGCGCAGGTGCCGGTCTGGCGATGGAGGTCGCGACGGCGCACATAACCCAGCGCCTTGTTCTCGGCGCAGGTGACCACCACGTAGCGACGGTCGTGCTCGTCCATCAATTCCAGCGCATCGGCCACCGGGGTTTCCGGGCTGACCGACGGCGCGTTGTCCGCCGCGTCTTCGGCCTTCACCAACAGCAAGCGTTTGAGCGTGCTGTCCTGGCCGACGAAGTTGCTGACGAAATCATCCGCCGGATGCGCCAGCAGGGTGTCCGGATGGTCGATCTGCAGCAGCTTGCCGGCGCGGAAAATGGCGATCTTGTCGCCCAGCTTGATCGCTTCGTCGATGTCGTGGCTGACCATGATCACGGTCTTGTTCAGTGCGCGCTGCATCTCGAAGAATTCGTTCTGGATCATCTCGCGGTTGATCGGGTCGACCGCGCCGAACGGCTCGTCCATCAACAACAGCGGGGCGTCAGCCGCAAGCGCACGAATCACGCCGATACGCTGTTGCTGACCACCGGACAATTCACGCGGGTAGCGATGCAGATACTGCTTGGGCTCGAGCTTGATCATGCTCATCAGTTCGCGGGCGCGGTCGTGGCATTTCTGTTTGTCCCAGCCGAGCAGTTTCGGCACCACGACGATGTTCTCTTCGATGGTCATGTTCGGGAACAGGCCGATCTGCTGGATCACGTAGCCGATGTTGCGGCGCAGGGTCACCTCGTCGAGATCGGTGGTGTCTTCGCCGTTGATGAGGATGTTGCCCGAGGTCGGTTTGATCAGGCGGTTGATCATTTTCAGCGTGGTGCTTTTGCCGCAACCCGATGGCCCGAGGAACACGCAGATCTCGCCTTCATTGACGGTCAGGCTCACCGAGTCCACGGCTTTGACATCTTTGCCGTTGCTTTGGAAAGTTTTGCTGAGGTTTTGAAGTTCGATCATTTCAGGAGTCCTTTTGGAGTCAGCGAGCGTTGCAGCCACTGCAAAACGAGGTCGGCGAAAATCGCCAGAAGACTGACCAGCAGCGCGCCGACGATAAGCATCGACATGTCACTGCGGCTGATGGAGGCGAGGATCAACACACCGAGGCCGCCGGCGCCGATGGTCGCGGCGATGGTCATCACGCCGATGTTCATCACCACCGCGGTGCGCACGCCGGCAAGAATCACCGGCACCGCGATCGGCAGCTCAACCATGCGCAGGCGCTGGCCGAAGGTCATGCCGATGCCGCGCGCGGCTTCGCGGATGCCCGGCTCGACGCCGGTGAGGGCGAGGTAGGTGTTGCGCATGATCGGCAGCAGCGAATAGAGGAACACGGCGGTGATTGCCGGCAGCGGCCCCAGGCCCTGGCCGAACTTGGAGTAGAACGGCAGCAGCAGGCCGAACAGGGCGATCGACGGCACGGTCAGCAGCACCGTGGCGCTGGCTTGCAGCGGGCCGGCGAGGGTGGGGAAGCGCGTCATCAGGATGCCCAGCGGCACGCCGATGACGATGGCCAGGGTCACGGCGATGCCGACCAGAGTGATGTGCTGCCAGGTCAGGTGCATCACCTGCTGCCAGTCGAGATGGGAAAAGGCGTTCAGAAATTCCATGACTTCTCCTCTCTTAATTCAGTGGGTGCTGGCGCAGGAAATCGGCGGCAACGGACGATGGGCTTTCGTGGTCGACATCGACCCGCGCGTTGAGTTGGCGCATGGTTTCGTCGTCGAACAGTTCGGCCAGCGGCTTGAGTTGTTCGGCCAGTTTCGGGTTGGCGTCCAGCGTGGCCTGACGCACCACGGGAGCGGCGGTGTAGTCGGGGAAGTAATGCTTGTCGTCTTCCAGCAATTTCAGGCCGAAGGCGTTGAGACGGCCGTCTGTGGTGTAGACCAGACCGGCAAACACCTGACCGTTACGCAGCGCGGTGTAGACCAGGCCGGCGTCCATCTGCCGGATGTTCTTGCGGGTCAGGTTCATGTCGTAGAGCTTGACCATGCCGTCGAGACCGTCGGAGCGGTTGGCGAACTCGGTATCCAGCGCCACCAGGTGGTTGGTCTTGGCCTCGGCGCGCAGCACTTCGTTGAGCTGGCTGATATTGCCGATCTGCGGGTATTGCTCGGCAACCTTTTTCGGCAGGGCGAGGGCATAGGTGTTGCTGAACTTCGAAGGCGTCAGCCAGACCAGGCCTTTTTTCGCGTCGAGTTCTTTGACCCGGGCGTAGGACTGCGCGCTGTCGAGTTTCTCGGTGACATGGTTGTAGGCCACCAGCGACACGCCGGTGTATTCCCAGAGCAGGTCCAATTGGCCGCTTTCGTGGGCGCTGCGCGCGAGGTTGCTGCCCAGACCGCCGGTGATCTGCGCGTCGTAGCCTTTGCTGCGCAGGTATTGCGCGGTGATTTCGGCGAGCAGGGTCTGCTCTGTGAAGACCCGGGCGCCGAGGCGGATGACCGGTTTTTCAGCGGCTTGCGCGATTCCTGCGAACAGCAGGACGCAGCCTAAGATCAAGCTAAGTCGTTTCATAAATATTCCTTCGCAAAGCCTTAAGACGGGCGCAGACCGCGTTCCAGCCATAGGCGGCTGGCGAGGGTGACCACGCCATCGAGCAACAGCGCCAACAGCGCGGTGCACGCGGCGCCGAGCAGCAGTTGCGGCTGATTGTTCAGGGCGATGCCGGGGAAGATCAGGCTGCCGAGGCTGTTGGCGCCGATCAGGAACGCCAGCGGCGCGGTGCCGACGTTGATCGCCAGTGCGACCCGCACGCCACCGACGATGATCGGCACGGCGTTGGGCAATTCGACTTTCCACAACACTTGGCGCGGGGTCATGCCGATGCCGACAGCGGCTTCCTTCAGCGAGCCCTGGACATTTTTCAGGCCTTCATAGGTGTTGCGCACGATTGGCAACAGCGAGGCGAGGAACAGGGCGAAGATCGCCGGGCCACTGCCGATGCCGAGGATGCCCAGCGCAATCGCGAGCACGGCCAGCGGTGGCACGGTGTTGCCGATATTGAAGATCTGCATGAAGCGTTCGGCGCGGCCGACCATGCTCGGGCGGCTGAGGAAGATACCGGCGGGGATGCCCACGACAAGGGCGGCCAGCATGGAAGCGAGGACGAGAATCAGATGAGCTTGCAGGTAAAACAACAAATCGTCGCGGTAGTGTTCGATCGTGTTGATGCCGATCCAGTGGACCAGCAGGGCCAGGAGCGCGATCACCACCGCACCTCCCATCAGCCCTTTGCCATAGCGGATAGCCACAGGCGGACTCCTTTTTTTGTAGTCGGCGAGCGCTGCTCCGCGTGGCAAGCCATTCCTGGCTGCCGGAGTCAGCGTTCGCGAAAAGTAGCCGTTTTCCAGCACCGGCCAAGCGGTGCGAAAGCGAGCCATGAGCGCAGCCTCGTCAGGCTAACTTGCTGATTTTTCAGCCCCTGACGAAAGTTCGTAACAGGGGATGGACGTCTCCGTGCTTTAAAAGGTTCCCACATTGGATGCCATCTGGCCACCTGTAGGAGCTGCCGCAGGCTGCGATCTTTTGATCTGGCTTCTAAAAAACAGGTCAAAGATCGCTGCCTTCGGCAGCTTCTGCGGGGTTTTGTGCGGCCGAGGGACGGTGGTTTGGCGATCACTTTTTAAGCTATACTCGCCGCCCTTTTTTGAATCACCGCCAGGCGATTTCCCATGACCCAACAGGCCGCCGAAGTCGCGAAACGCCGCACTTTCGCCATTATTTCCCACCCCGATGCCGGTAAAACCACGATCACCGAAAAGCTCCTGTTGATGGGCAAGGCGATTGCAGTGGCCGGTACGGTGAAATCCCGTAAATCCGATCGCCATGCGACATCCGACTGGATGGAGATGGAGAAGCAGCGGGGTATTTCCATTACCACGTCGGTGATGCAGTTCCCCTATCGCGAACACATGATCAACCTGCTCGACACTCCGGGCCACGAAGACTTCTCCGAAGACACCTACCGCACCCTGACAGCGGTGGACTCGGCCCTGATGGTGCTCGACGGCGGTAAGGGTGTAGAGCCACGGACCATTGCGCTGATGGACGTCTGCCGTCTGCGTGACACGCCGATCGTCAGCTTCATCAACAAACTCGACCGTGATATCCGCGACCCGATCGAACTGCTCGACGAAATCGAAGCGGTCCTGAAGATCAAGGCTGCGCCGATCACCTGGCCGATCGGTTGCTACCGCGATTTCAAGGGCGTGTATCACCTGGCCGACGACTACATCATTGTCTACACCGCCGGTCATGGTCACGAGCGCACCGAAACCAAGATCATCGAGAAACTCGACTCCGACGAGGCGCGCGCGCATCTGGGCGACGAGTACGAGCGTTTCATCGAACAGCTGGAACTGGTGCAGGGCGCCTGCCACGAATTCAACCAGCAGGAATTCCTCGACGGCCAACTGACCCCGGTGTTCTTCGGTACCGCGCTTGGCAACTTCGGTGTCGACCACGTGCTCGATGCTGTCGTCGATTGGGCGCCGCGTCCGCTGGCCCGTGTGGCCAACGAGCGTACTGTCGAGCCGGTGGAAGAGAAGTTCTCGGGCTTCATCTTCAAGATCCAGGCGAACATGGACCCGAAACACCGCGACCGCATTGCCTTCATGCGTATCTGCTCCGGCAAGTACGAAAAAGGCATGAAGATGCGCCATGTGCGCACCGGCAAGGACGTGCGCATCGGCGACGCCCTGACGTTCTTCTCCTCCGAGCGTGAGCAACTGGAAGAGGCGTACGCTGGAGACATCATCGGTCTGCACAACCACGGCACGATCCAGATTGGCGACACCTTCAGCGAAGGCGAAGTCCTCGGTTTCACCGGCATCCCGCACTTCGCCCCGGAACTGTTCCGTCGCGTGCGTCTGCGTGATCCGCTGAAATCCAAGCAGTTGCGTCAGGGCTTGCAGCAGTTGGCGGAAGAGGGCGCGACGCAGGTGTTCTTCCCCGAGCGCAGCAACGACATCATTCTCGGCGCCGTCGGTGTGCTGCAGTTCGATGTGGTCGCCAGCCGCTTGAAAGAGGAATACAAGGTCGAGTGCTCGTATGAGCCGATCACCGTGTATTCGGCGCGCTGGATCGAGTGTGACGACAAGAAGAAGCTTGAGGAATTCTCCAACAAGGCGGTGGAGAACCTCGCGCTGGATGGCGGTGGTCACCTGACTTACCTGGCGCCGACGCGGGTGAATCTGGCATTGATGGAAGAGCGCTGGCCTGATGTGAAGTTCCGCGCGACGCGGGAGCATCATTAAGGTTTGAGGTGTTTTTCTGAAAGCCCCTGAGGTGTAGGCCTTGGGGGCTTTTTATTGCCTTGGGTTCGGGTGAATATCCGTTGCTTCGGTAGCGGCTGCTGACGGTTTCGCCTGACGGCGACTTACTTTTTTACAAGCGCCAAAAAAAGTAAGCAAAAAACGCTAGCTCCTGCGTTCGGCCCTCGCAGGCTCGGGTTCCTTCGCTCCGGGACTGATCCGGGCGCAGCGGCTCCGGTTTGCTTCGCTGCACCTCCTTCCGCTGTGTTCGACTTCGTCAAACGGTCGCTGCGCTCCCACACCCGGATCAATCCCTCCGCTCAGCCTTCCGACGTCGCCGGTGGATCAAGATCAAGAGCAGGCGAGCTGACACTCGGCCTATTGAGTGGTGAAAAGCGTGGGTTTTCGGCTTTTGATTTGCATTGTTGCTGCCCCTCACCCCAGCCCTCTCCCGAGGGAGAGGGAGCCGATCTGTTGGTTGTTCAAAATCTGCATTCGACTTGGTATTGCAGGTCGGCGTACCTCGCCCAATCACCACGGTCAGTCCCCTCTCCCTCCGGGAGAGGGTTAGGGTGAGGGGCTTTTGGTCTTTAACGCCGCGTGAAAAATCAAGTTGAATCCGGGCGCGGCGATTTTTCCGTAAGGCGTTTTCCCTCTACGTCGTAGCCATACTCTGCTTTTACTTCGGCTGACCTCACCCCCACGACATTCCAATCCAACCCGTCTACTGTTCAGCAAACCCTCGCGCCCATCGGACGTTACATGCTCAAAGGACTGACCCATCTCCTGCGCCCCAACGGCTATTTCACCCCCATGGCCTGGGTCCTCGCGGCGCTGTTGTTCATCAACCGCCTCAGCGCCATGGTCAAGCTGTTCATGGCGCTGTACCTGCGTCAGGAATTGGGCCTGGCGATTGAAACCGTCGGCTGGTTGCTTTCGGCCTATGGCGCCGGGTTGCTGGTCGGTTCGATGCTCGGTGGTTGGCTCAGTGATCATGTGCGCACGGCGCGGCTGACGGCGGTGCTGTTTTTCGTTTCGGTGTGGGTGCTGATGCTGTTGGGGCTGGTGACGCAGGTGCCGTGGCTGGCCGCTTTGTTGTTGCTCAGCGGTGTCATCGATGGGGCGATTCGGACGTTGCATCAGCGGCTGATCATGGAGTATTGCGAAGTCGCGCAACGTTCCCGTGCGCAGGCCCTGAGTCGGGTGGCGCGTAATCTGGGCATGGCCGCTGCCGGGGTGGCGGGCGGAGTGTTGGCGCAGGCGGATTTTCGTTGGGTGTTTTTTGTCAGTGCGGCAATGACGATGCTGGCGTTGCTGTGGTTCGTGCGCACGACGTGGCGGCGGCCGGTGCTGGTGGTTGAAGACGAATCGACCGATGGCTCAAGCCTGCCGTATCGCGACAAGCCGTTCCTCTGGCTGCTGGCGGCGACGGCCGTGCTCGGCATTGCATTCGACACGGTGTACAGCACGCTGGGCAATTATCTGCGTGATTACTACCACCTGAGCACAGAGGCGATCGGTTGGCAGTTCGGGCTCAATGCGCTGTTGGTGATCGCTTTGCAAATCCCGCTGTCGCACTCGGTCGAGCGCTGGGGCTCGCGCTGGCAAATGCTCGTCGGCAGTGTGCTGTTGGCCTGCGGATTGGGCATGTTGCCGTTCGGTTCCGGCTTGGCTTTTGTCTGTCTGTCGACGCTGATCTGGACGCTGGGCGAGGCGCTGTTCATGCCACCATTGAATGTACTGGCGATGCAGTTCGCGCAGAGCGGCAAGAGCGGTCAATACTTCGGGCTGTTCTTCATGAGCTGGAGCGCCAGTGCGTTATTGTCGCCGGTGCTCAGTGCGCAGCTCTACGGCCAGTTTGGCGGGCACAGTGTCTGGCTGATGAGCGCGCTGCTGGTGCTGATCTCCATTCCACTGACCTGGCAGGCCACGCGCAGCGCTTAGCTGATTCGGTTATCGGGGTTATTCGAAAGCAATCTGGCGGTCAATGGCATTTCTGCCTGCGCGGTCGCGTCCTAAGTGGTGAGCCGGTCGGATCGCAACTAGATTTCACATCGAGCCAGTCCGGCAAGCATGTCTTAGCGCAACAGGATGGAGTCGGCCATGAAAAGCAGATTGCTACGGGTTTTGATGTTGTTGAAAGTGATGGTGATGCTATCCCTCGGCACCGCAACGGCATGGGCCGAGTGCGAGGATCACGAATCTCAGGCGTTTAACGGCCAGGTCGGGCATAGCGGCCTGATGCTGGCCAAGTCCGAGTCGGAACCGGGGGATATGAATCAGGGTGGCAGCGCCGATGACGACGACTCGACCACTGATGAGCCGGACACCGATGACCCGGATGACGAAGGCGATAGCCAGACATAGATCGCCGGCCAAACAAAAACCCCTTCGGCCTCGACTGATGCGCAATCGAGGTGGAGGGGGTTTTGTTATCGCATGAATTCTTGAATCAACACGAACTCCCTGTGGGAGCGAGCCTGCTCGCGAAAGCGTCATTTCAGTCGACAATGTTGGTGACTGTTACACCGCATTCGCGAGCAGGCTCGCTCCCACATGGATATTCCGTGGTCTTACGCCGCGCCGTCGAGAAACTGCTCGGCGTAGTGGCAAGCCACTTGCCGGTTATCCAGTTCACGCAACAGCGGCTCTTCCGTGGTGCAACGCTCGGTCGCATACGGGCAGCGCTTGTGGAACGCGCAGCCCGGTGGCGGGTTCAGCGGGTTGGGCAGTTCGCCGACGATCTTGATTTTCGGCTTGTTCGGGTCCGGATGAATGGTCGGGGTCGCCGACAGCAGGGCCTGGGTGTACGGATGCAGCGGGCGTTCGTAGATGTCGTTCTTCGGACCCAGTTCCACCGGGCGGCCGAGGTACATCACCATCACGTCATCGGCCACGTGCTGCACCACCGCGAGGTTGTGCGAGATGAACACGTAGGCTGTGTTGAACTCCTGCTGCAAATCCATGAACAGGTTGAGCACCTGGGCCTGAATCGACACGTCCAGCGCCGAAGTCGGTTCGTCCGCGACCAGCACTTTCGGTTGCAGCATCATTGCCCGCGCCAGAGCGATACGCTGGCGCTGACCGCCAGAGAACATGTGCGGATAGCGCTGGTAGTGCTCGGGGCGCAAGCCGACCTGCTTCATCATCGCCTGGACTTTCTCGCGACGTTCGGCGGCTGACAGCTTGGTGTTGATCAACAGCGGCTCGGCCAGTTGATCACCGATTTTCTGCCGTGGGTTCAACGACGCATACGGGCTCTGAAACACCATCTGCACGTCTTTGCGCAGTTGCTTGCGCTCGGCCTTGTCGGCGCCGGCAACTTCCTGACCGGCGATCTGCAGCGAGCCCGATGACGGCTCCTCAATCAGCGTCAGGGCGCGGGCGAGAGTGGATTTGCCGCAGCCCGACTCCCCCACTACGGCGAGGGTCTTGCCGGCTTCCAGTTCGAACGACACGCCGTTGAGCGCGCGCACGGTGGCGTGGCCCTTGAACAGGCCACGGGAGACTTCGTAGTGACGGGTCAGGTCGCGGGCGGTAAGTACGACGGCCATTACGCCACCTCCTGGTTCAGCGGGTAGAAGCAGCGGGCGAGGCTGTTGGCTTTCGGATCAAGGCCCGGACGTTGGGTGCGGCAGTTGTCCTGCACGTACGGGCAGCGCGGCGACAGCAGGCAACCCTGCGGACGGTCGTAGCGGCCCGGAACGATGCCCGGCAGGGTCGACAGGCGTGAGGCGCCGAGGCTGTGCTCGGGAATCGCCTTGAGCAGCGCTTCGCTGTACGGGTGCGCCGGGATGTCGAACAGTTGCGGCACCTGACCGACTTCAACCGCCTGGCCGGCGTACATCACGCAGACGCGCTGGGCAGTTTCAGCCACGACGGCGAGGTCGTGGGTAATCAGCACCAGGCCCATGTTCTGCTCTTTCTGCAACGCCAGCAGCAGATCCATGATCTGCGCCTGAATCGTCACGTCCAGCGCGGTGGTCGGTTCGTCGGCGATCAACAGTTTCGGCTCGCCGGCAATCGCCATGGCGATCGCGACACGCTGGCTCATACCGCCGGACAGTTGATGCGGATAGGCGTCCATGCGGCTGGCGGCGCCCGGGATCTCGACTTTTTCCAGCAGTTCGATGGCACGCTTGCGCGCTTGCTTGCCGGACATTTTCAGGTGCAGGCGCAGCACTTCCTCGATCTGGAATCCGACGGTGTAGCTCGGGTTCAGCGCGGTCATCGGGTCCTGGAAGACCATCGACAGGTCTTTGCCGACGATCTGCCGACGCTGGCGGTTGCTGAGTTTGAGCATGTCCTTGCCGTCGAAGCTGAGCGAGTCGGCGGTGACGATGCCGGGATGCTCGATCAGGCCCATCAGCGCCATCATGGTCACGGATTTACCCGAACCCGACTCGCCAACGATGGCCAATACTTCGCCTTTGTCGACTTTCAGGTCGAGGCCGTCGACCACCGGGGTCGCGGTCTTGTCGCCGAAGCGGACGTTGAGATTCTTGATTTCTAGCAGTGACATTTGAATCTCCTCAGGCGGCGTTCTTGAGTTTCGGGTCCAGCGCATCGCGCAGGCCGTCGCCCATCAAGTTGATTGCCAGCACGCTGAGCAAAATGGTCAGACCAGGCAGACTTACCACCCACCAGGCGCGTTCGATGTAGTCGCGGGCCGAGGCCAGCATGGTGCCCCACTCAGGGGTTGGTGGTTGTACGCCGAGGCCGAGGAAGCCCAGTGCAGCGGCATCGAGAATCGCCGAGGAGAAGCTCAGGGTCGCCTGCACGATCAGCGGCGCCATGCAGTTGGGCAGCACGGTGATGAACATCAGGCGCGGCAGACCGGCACCGGCCAGACGCGCGGCGGTGACGTAGTCGCGGTTCAGTTCGCCCATGACGGCGGCACGGGTCAGACGCACGTAGGACGGCAGGGAAACCACAGCAATCGCGATCACTGTGTTGATCAGGCCAGGGCCGAGGATGGCGACGATCGCCACGGCCAGCAGCAGCGATGGCAGGGCCAGCATGATGTCCATCAGACGCATGATGGTCGGGCCGACCACTTTCGGGAAGAAACCGGCAAACAGACCCAGCAGGATCCCCGGAATCAGCGACATCACCACCGACGACAAGCCGATCAGCAGCGACAGGCGCGAACCCTGGATCAGACGCGACAGCAGGTCACGGCCGAGTTCGTCGGTGCCGAGCAGGAACTGCATCTGCCCGCCTTCGAGCCACGCCGGCGGCGTCAGCAGGAAGTCACGGTATTGCTCGCTCGGGTTATGCGGCGCGACCCACGGCGCGAAGATCGCGCAGAAGATGATCAGCAGCATGAACAGCAGGCCGGCAACGGCGCCCTTGTTCTTCGAGAACGCTTGCCAGAATTCTTTGTACGGCGACGGGTACAGCAGGCTTTGATCCACGGCGGACGTGGCGGTGGCTACTGAGGATGTTGGAGTGCTCATGGGTATTGACCTCAGCGCTGATGACGGATGCGTGGGTTGGCAAAGCCGTAGAGGATGTCCACCACGAAGTTGACCAGAATCACCAGGCAGGCGATTAACAGGATGCCGTTTTGCACCACCGGATAGTCCCGGGCGCCGATGGCTTCGATCAGCCATTTACCGATGCCGGGCCAGGAAAAGATGGTTTCGGTCAGGACCGCACCGGCCAGCAGCGTGCCGACTTGCAGACCTACAACCGTCAGCACAGGAATCAGTGCGTTGCGCAGACCGTGCACGAAGACCACGCGCGACGGCGACAGGCCTTTGGCCTTGGCGGTGCGGATGTAGTCTTCGCGCAGCACTTCGAGCATCGACGAACGGGTCATCCGCGCGATCACCGCCAGCGGAATGGTGCCGAGCACAATGGCCGGCAGGATCAGGTGATGCAGGGCGTCGAAGAACGCGCCGACGTCATCGGCCAGCAGCGTGTCGATCAGCATGAAGCCGGTTTTCGGCTCGATGTCATACAGCAGGTCGATGCGCCCGGAGACCGGGGTCCAGCCCAGGCTCACCGAGAAGAACATGATCAGGATCAGGCCCCACCAGAAGATCGGCATCGAATAGCCCGCGAGGGAGATGCCCATCACCCCGTGGTCGAACAGCGATCCTCGTTTGAGTGCCGCGATCACCCCGGCCAGAAGCCCGAGGATGCCAGCGAACAGCAGGGCGGCCATGGACAGTTCCAGGGTCGCCGGGAAAAGAGAGGTGAACTCGGTCCACACGCTTTCACGGGTACGCAACGACTCACCGAGATCGCCTTGGGCCAGTTTGCCGATGTAGTCCAGGTACTGGGCATACAGCGGCTTGTTCAGCCCCAGGCGTTCCATTGCCTGAGCGTGCATTTCGGGGTCGACCCGACGTTCGCCCATCATCACTTCCACGGGGTCGCCCGGAATCATGCGAATCAACGCGAAAGTCAGCAAGGTGATGCCGAAAAACGTGGGGATCAACAACCCCAGTCGGCGGGCAATAAAACTAAACATCTTGTGTGGTACCTCATCAGCCGGTTAGGCGTGTCCGGCGTCCCTCAGGTAAGGGACGCCGGGCGTTTCTTATCTACTTCACCTGGGTGGTGGCGAAGTTATTAGTGGTGAGAGGGCTGATGTGGTAGCCCTCTACATTGTTGCGCATTGCAGTGAACATCCGAGTATGGGCCATGCTGATCCATGGCTGGTCCTGATTAAACAGCACTTGGGCCTGTTCGTAGAGCGCGGCGCGTTCGGCCGGATCTACTTTAGCCCGCGCTTCATCCAGCAGTGCCTGGAATTTCTCGTTGCACCAGCGTGCGTAGTTTTCGCCGTTCTTGGCGGCCTCGCAACTGAGCATAGGCGTCAGGAAGTTATCCGGGTCGCCGTTGTCGCCCGCCCATCCGGCCGAGACCATGTCGTGCTCGCCGGCCTTGGCGCGCTTGAGCATCTCGCCCCATTCCATCACGCGGATGTCGATCTTGATCCCGACTTTCGCCAGGTCAGCCTGCATCATCTGCGCGCCGAGCATCGGGTTGGGGTTGGTCGGACCGCCGCCGTTACGGGTGAACAGGGTGAAGGTGGTGCCTTCCGGAACCCCGGCTTCCTTGAGCAGCTTGCGCGCTGCGTCGAGGTCGCGCGGCGGGTTCTTCAGATCATGGTTGTAGCCGAGCAGGGTCGGCGGGTACGGGTTGACCGCCACCGACGCGTTACCCTTGCCGAACAGTGCGTTGACGTAGGCTTCCTTGTCGAACGCGATGTCGATGGCTTTGCGCACGCGCACGTCGCTCATGTACTTGTGCTGGGTGTTCATGGCGATGTATGAAACGGTCATCGCGTCCAGCTCGTCGACTTTCAGCTTGCTGTCTTTCTTGATGCTCGGGATGTCATCCGGTTTCGGATACAGCGCGACCTGGCACTCGTTGGCCTTGAGCTTTTGCAGGCGCACGTTGTTGTCGGTGGCGATCGCCAGGATCAACGCGTCGGCCGGCGGCTTGCCACGGAAGTAATCCGGGTTGGCCTTGAAGCGCACCTGCGCATCCTTGGCGTAACGCTGGAAGATGAACGGGCCGGTGCCGATCGGCTTGTTGTTCAGATCGCCAGTCTTGTTGGCCTTGAGCAACTGGTCGGCGTATTCGGCCGGGTAGATCGACGAGAAGGCCATGGCGATGTCGGCCAGGAACGGCGCTTCGCGGCGGGTCAGGGTGAACTTGACTGTGTTGTCGTCGACTTTTTCTACGCTTTTGAGCAATTCCTTGAAGCCCATGCTTTCAAAGTACGGGAAGCCCACGCTCGACAGTTTGTGCCACGGGTGATTCGGGTCCAGCTGACGCTGGAAGCTCCACACCACGTCGTCGGCGTTCATGTCGCGGGTCGGCTTGAAATATTCGGTGGTGTGAAACTTGACGCCTTTGCGCAGGTGGAACGTGTAGGTCAGGCCGTCTTCGCTGATGTCCCAGGACTCGGCGAGCGCCGGGATCACTTCGGTGGTGCCGGGCTTGAAATCGGCCAGGCGATTGAAGATGGTTTCGGCCACAGCGTCCGCCGTGACTGCAGTTGTGTACTGGACCATATCGAAGCCTTCCGGGCTGGCTTCGGTGCAGACCACCAAGGGTTTGGCCGAGGCGCCGACAGCGACACTCAGCAACGCAGCCGCGATGGCCGCACGTAGGGGAAGCATTTTCATCGATAACCCTCTGCAATCGGTTGAAGACAAAAAGCCGAACGGCCGACTCATCATGAGTCAGCCGTCGGCTGGCGTTTTTACAGAATGTTGAACGGGATGGTGGTCACGAGACGGAACTCGTTGATGTTGCCGTCAGCCTGATGCTCGCTGGCGCGGTGAGTGGTGTACGTCGCGCGAATTGCAGTGGCTTTGAGCGGGCCGCTTTGCACAGCGTAGGAAGCCCCGACACCGTATTCATAGTGAGACTCGCCATCCATCAGGCTCAGGTCGCCGCGCTTGGCGCCCGGATCGGTGTAGGCGGTGCCGCGGTAGTGAGTACCGTCGATGCCCCAACCGCGTGCCTGGTAGATATTGAACTTCAGGCCAGGTACGCCGTATTCGGCCATGTTGATGCCGTAGGCAATCTGGAACGACTTCTCGTTCGGACCGTTGAAGTCCGACAGCAGGGAGTTGGCCAGGTAGATGCCGTTGGTTTCGTGCAGGTAGTCGAAGTACTCGTTACCGTTAACTTCCTGATACGAGAACGTCAGGCTGTGGGCCTGGTGAGTCAGACCCAGCGACAGCGAGTAGGTATCGTTATCGATGTTGCCCATCAGCTTTTTGCCTTCGTCGACGGTCTTGTAGTAGTTCAGACCGGTGGTCAGGCTCAGCACCTGGCTGTCACCCAGTTCGTGGGTGCCACCGAAGTAGTACTGGTTCCAGAAATCTTCGACGTTGGCCACATAGAGACTGGTTTTCAGGCTTTTCAGCGGCTGGTAGTTCACGCCTGCGGTGTAGACCTTGTCGGTTTCCACGCCCGTTTGCGAATACTCGGTGCGGAATTTCGACAGGCTCTGCTCGGTACGCGGCGATACTCGGTCGAAACCGCCCAGGTCGAACGACAGGTTGTTGAATTCCTCGCTGTGCAGGCTGATACCTTCAAAGCTCGAAGGCAGCGGACGGTTGCCGATGACATCAACGATCGGCGTGCTGAAGTTCTGGCGGCCGGCAGTCAGGGTCGTGTTCGACACGCGGAACTTGACGTTGGCCAGACCCAGTTTGCTCCACTGGTCAACGGCGTCGCCGTCGGAATCCGCCAGAGTACGGTTGGACCCGCCGGCGATGTCCTTGCGATCACGGTCGAGCACGATTGCGTTGTAAGCGGCGACTTCGGTGCTCACGCCCACGGTGCCTTGGGTGAAGCCCGAGGTGTAGTTGACGATGGTGCCTTGCACCCAGTTGATGCGACGCGCAGTCGGCGTCTTGACCAATGGCGAAGTATTCTTGTCGCTGTTTTTCACGTAGCTGAAACGGTCATCACGACGCTTCAGTTCGTTGGCGTACCAGTTACGAGTTGTACCGCCCAGGCTTTGTCCATCGATAAAGCCTTTGGCCTCGCTTTGGGCGCTGCTGCCGGCCAACGTGGTAGGGACGAACTCCTGACTTGCAGGTTCGGCGTACGCGGTAGCAGTGATGCTGCTGATGGCCAGGGCCAGTATCGCGGTGCTGCTCAGTTTCATGGGTGAAGCTCCTTTACTTTCTTTTTATCCCGGCTTTTTTTGGTATGCCGGTTATTGGTTTAGAACTCGTTCACACATCGCAAACGTTTGCAAAAAGCCGGATTGGCGAATTTCGGCAAAGCGCTTGCGTGAGGGGAGTAGACGGCTCCCCTCAGCATTGCGGCTAATCGGTTGGTTTAATCGATACTGACACCCGAGAACACGTTGCGGCCGAACGGGCTGACTTTGAACCCTTCGACCCGGGTGCTTAACGGCTGGTTGACCGTCGAGTGGGCGACAGGCGTGATCGGCACTTGCTGTTTAAGCAATTGCTGGGCCTGTTTATAAAGCTCGGTGCGCTGGTCGCGGTCGGTGACGACCTTGGCCTGTTTGATCAGCTTGTCGTACGCCGGGTCGCACCACATCGAATAGTTGTTGCCGCCGATGGCGTCACAGCTGTACAGCGTGCCCAGCCAGTTGTCCGGGTCCCCGTTGTCACCGGTCCAGCCGATCAGGCTGACGTCGTGCTCGCCGTTCTTGGTGCGCTTGATGTACTCGCCCCATTCGTAGCTGACGATCTTCACTTTCAGACCGATCTTGGCCCAGTCGGACTGGAGCATTTCGGCCATCAGCTTGGCGTTCGGGTTGTATGGACGCTGCACCGGCATTGCCCACAGGGTGATCTCGGTGCCTTCTTTCACACCGGCAGCCTTGAGCAGTTCCTTGGCTTTTTCCGGGTTGTAGGCGGCGTCCTTGATGGTGTCGTCGTAGGACCACTGGGTCGGTGGCATGGCGTTGACGGCCAGTTGGCCGGCGCCTTGATAAACAGCGTTGAGAATTCCCTGTTTATTCACCGCCATGTCCAGTGCCTGACGCACTTCGAGTTGATCGAACGGCTTGTGGCGCACGTTGTAGGCGATGTAGCCGAGGTTGAAGCCCGGCTTGGAAATCAGTTGCAGTTTCGGGTCGGCCTTCAGTGCTTCAACATCGGCAGGCCGCGGGTGCAGGGTGATCTGGCACTCGTTGGCCTTGAGCTTCTGCACGCGTACCGAAGCGTCGGTGTTGATCGCAAAAATCAGGTTCTTCAGCTTGACCCGGCTCGGATCCCAGTACTGCGGGTTGCCGGTATAGCGGATGTTCGAGTCTTTCTGGTAGCTCTTGAATACGAACGGCCCGGTGCCGATCGGCTTCTGGTTGATGTCGCTCGGCTTGCCGTCGGCCAGCAGCTTGTCGGCGTATTCGGCAGACAGAATCGAAGCGAAGCTCATCGCGATGTTCTGGATGAACGCGGCGTCGACGCTGTTGAGCGTGAACTCCACGGTCAGCGGCCCGGTCTTCTCGACCTTGGCGATGTTCTTGTTCAGGCTCATCCCGTTGAAGTACGGAAACTCGGTGGGGTAGGCCTTGCGGAACGGCTGTTGCGCATCGAGCATGCGAGTGAACGTGAACACGACATCGTCAGCGTTGAAATCGCGGCTCGGCTTGAAGTAAGGGGTTGTATGAAATTTCACGCCTTCACGCAGGTGAAAGGTGTATTTCAGGCCATCTTCGGAAATGTCCCACTTGGTCGCCAGGCCCGGTACGACATTGGTCGCGCCTTTTTCAAACTCGACGAGGCGGTTGTACAGCGGCTCGGCGGCGTCGTTGTCGGTGGCCGTCGTGTACTGCGCGGTATCGAAACCCGCCGGGCTGCCTTCCGAGCAAAACACCAGGCTGTCGCTGGCGGCGTAGCTTGCAGACGTGGCGGCCAACAGGCCGGCGCCCAACAGTGCGGAAAAAATCAAGGTATGGCGCATGACGCTCCCTCTTTTTAGTGTTGTGCAATGCATCAGGGTCCCTATCCCGGGACTTTCTGGTCGCATTGAGCTCAATCCAATACGTACGGCAAAACCGGTGGCCCACGCAGACACTGGTCAGTACGCGACGGTAGGCACCGTGCCTCTGGCAGTAAATACGTAATTGCCTTAATGCTCGTAGGAAAAGTCGACGCGCCTATACCGAAGCAATCATCTGCGGCGGATTTGGGTGTAGGCCTTTTCCTTTTTTCCCGGTAGATAAAGCAACGGCGACGTCAGAAACGCCGCCGTTGCAATGTCTTACTTGCTGACGCTGACGCCGTAGAAGGAATTCAGGCCAAATGGGCTGATCTTGAAATCCTGCACGTTGGCGCGCATGGGTTGATACACCGTCGAGTGAGCGATAGGTGTCATTGGAACTGCATCTTTGAGGACGTGTTGCGCCTGTTTGTACAGCTCGGTGCGCTTGCCCTGGTCGGTAGTGCGTTTGGCTTCTTTCACCAGGCCGTCGAACTTCTTGTCGCACCACTTGGAGAAGTTGTTGCCGCTCAGCGAGTCGCAGCCGAACAGAACGTTGAGCCAGTTGTCCGGATCACCATTGTCACCGCTCCAGCCAATGATCATGGCCTGGTTCTCGCCACCTTTGGAACGCTTGATGTACTCGCCCCACTCGTAGCTGGTGATCTTCACTTTCAAGCCGATCTTGGCCCAGTCGGACTGGAGCATTTCAGCCATCAGTTTGGCGTTCGGGTTGTACGGACGCTGCACCGGCATCGCCCACAGGACGATCTCGGTACCTTCCTTGACGCCGGCTTCCTTGAGCAGCTGTTTGGCTTTCTCAGGGTCGTACTTGGCATCCTTGATGGTGGTGTCGTAGGACCACTGGGTCGGCGGCATGGCGTTGACGGCCAGTTGGCCCGCGCCCTGGTAAACCGAGTCGATGATCTGCGGCTTGTTCACGGCCATGTCCAGCGCCTGACGCACGCGCAGGTCAGCCAGTGGGTTGGCCTCGTTGCTGCCCTTGACCTTGTCCATCACGTTGTAAGCGATGTAGCCGAGGTTAAAGCCGGCCTGATCCGGCATCTTCAGAGACTTGTCTTCTTTCAGCGCTTTCAGATCGGCCGGACGCGGGAACAGGGTGACCTGGCACTCGTTCTTTTTCAGCTTCTGAATACGCACCGACGGGTCGGTGGTGATGGCGAAGATCAGGTTGTCGATCTTCACGTCTTCAGGTTTCCAGTAATCCTTGTTGCCGGTGTAACGGATGTTCGAGTCTTTCTGGTAGCTCTTGAACACAAACGGGCCGGTGCCGATCGGCTTCTGGTTGATGTCGGCGGCTTTGCCATCCTTGAGCAGTTGGGCCGCGTATTCGGCGGACTGCACGGACGCGAAGCTCATGGCCATGTTCTGGATGAACGCGGCGTCGACTTCTTTCAGGGTGAACTTGACGGTGTGGTCGTCGACTTTATCGATCTTGGTGATGTTGGTGTCCATCCCCATGTCGGTGAAGTACGGGAATTCGGTCGGGTAGGCCTTACGGAACGGGTCGTCCTTGTTGATCATGCGATTGAAGGTAAACAGCACGTCGTCGGCGTTGAATTCACGAGTCGGCTTGAAATACGGGGTGGTGTGGAACTTGACGCCTTCGCGCAGGTGGAAGGTGTAGGTCAGGCCATCATCGGAAATGTCCCACTTGGTCGCCAGGCCAGGAATCACGGCGGTGCCGCCGCGCTCGAACTGGGTCAGGCGGTTGAACATGGTTTCGGCTGAGGCGTCGAAGTCGGTTCCGGTGGTGTACTGGCCTGGATCAAAACCGGCCGGGCTCCCTTCGGAGCAGAACACCAGGTTAGTCGCAGCGGTGGCGAAAGGTGCGGAGGCTAACAAGCCTGCGCCGACTAGAAACGGAATGACCGCGTGTTTAAGCATGTTGGCCTCATGATTTGTTGTCATTTTTTAGTTGTGAGGTACGACCTCGTGAGTCGTGCCTGCGGATACTTATGCAGGCCCCATACCCAATGCAAGATCCAGAGCGGTCGGCGGCGTTAAACGGTGGCACGAACGTACCTTAATGTCGCATCCGTATAACTTTTGACGCATTTGACCGTTTGCGGGTGGTTTTTGCGGTGCATTCGGGGCACTGAATTGGTGCGCTGGAGGTGTCGGGTGCGCTTGGGTGGGGCTTGGTGTTACTTATTTATACCCTTGGGGATGGGCGGGGTTGAGGGGTTTTTGGGGTGGCTTAGGGTGGGGTGGATTGGGGCAGGGATTGGGGAGTTTTACTTGGTGCAACTGGGTGTTTCGATTGGTGGCACCTTGGCGGCCTTTGGGCCGACCAGGCTCTTGGGTTTTGGGTGTATATCCGTTTCTGCGGGTGTTGCGGATTGCGGTTCCGCCCTTACGGCGGGTCACCTTTTTCAAACGCCAAAAAGGTAACCCAAAAGGCTTGCTCCTACGTTCGGCCCTCGCAGGCTCGGGTTCCTTCGCTCCGGGACTGATCCGGGCGCAGCGGCTCCGGTTTGCTTCGCTGCACCTCCTTCCGCTGTGTTCGACTTCGTCGAACGGTCGCTGCGCTCCCACGCCCGGATCAATCCCTCCACTCAGCCTTCCGACGTCGCCGGTGGATCAAGATCAACATCAAGAGCAGGCGAGCTGACACTCGGCCTATTGAGTGGTGAAGAGCGGGTGTTCGGCGTTATTTTTGTTGTGGATTTGCCCCTCACCCCAGCCCTCTCCCCGAGGAGAGGGGGCTGATTTGTGTGCTTTTCAAATCCTGAGTTCAACTCGGAATTTCACGTTGGCGTATCTCCCCCAAACACCTCGTTCAGTCCCCTCTCCCTCTGGGAGAGGGTTAGGGTGAGGGTTTGCTTTTTGGCTGTTTAAATTCGATGCGAAACAGCCAGAACCTTCCCACAAGGTTTTCAGGTTGTCCGTCGGACGTCCGCTCTCTAGGCTTGGGTCGTCGCTGGTTGTTCAGCGATCGGGTGTGAGAACCCGACATTCATAGTCATTCAGTGCCCAGATCCGCATAATTGCCGCCAGCAAATTTGCTGCCTGCAAATGCGTTATGGCGGCTCTGTGCGGGCGGGCTTATGTCCGGCCGGGTGCCTATGACCGGTTTTCTCACCCCGCACAAAGCTGCCACCTCTTCGCCGTGTGAGAAACGGCATCGAGATGGCTCAACCTCATAGGTGAAGCGCATGACCAAACCAGTCCCCGACCCACCCGAAGAAACCTCAACACCCCTCGAAGCCGCGCTGCGTGCCGACGATCTCGCGAAGAACCGCGAAGCCATCAAGCGTGCCCTCGATTTCTATCTCTGCCCGCCCCCCGGCAAACCCCATCCACCCGGCACGATGTTTCAGATCCGGCCCGACATCGACACCGAAAGCCTGCTGGCTCACGCCTGTGAGTCCCTTGCTTCAGCCAATACGCTGGCCAGCGATTTCGCCGATCAGCTTGGTCGTCCGCAGCGCAATACGGCGCTGGCGATTCAGCAGATCATTATGCTGGCGGAGCTGGCGGTGAATCGGGCGCTGGATCGGGTTGATCCGCACGCTTGAGATCGCGTCATCGTTCTTCGCGAGCAGGCTCGCTCCCACATTCAAATGCGTTCAACCTGTGGGAGCGAGCCTGCTCGCGAAGCGGTGGATCATTCACTACAAAACCCGGACACAAAAAAAACGGCAACCATTTACTGATTGCCGGTCTTTCATTCAGCCAAGCTCAAATCACTGCATCAACACTTCAATCGAGCCATCGGCGGTCATGCTGACCTGGCTGGTGCCGGCTTCGACTTCCGGCGTGACTGGCGCGGAATCCATGGCCGCGGCTTTCATCATCATCGGCGCGCGCAGGTACGGTTGTGGGTAACCGTTGGTGTTGAGGTTCAGGTTGACGATTTTGTAACCCTTGCCGCCCAGGGCGTCGGTGGCCAGTTGCGCGCGGGTCTTGAAGGCGGTGACGGCTTCTTTGAGCAACTGGTCTTCGCTGGCCTTGCGCGTTGGATCGGCGATGGCGAAGTCCATGCCACCCATTTTCAGCTCGGTCAGCAACTCGCCGGTGAGTTTGGACAGGGCGGCGAAGTCGGTGCTTTCCAGGCGCAGTTCGGCGCGTTCGCGCCAGCCGGTGATCTTCTGGCCTTTGGTGTCGTAGATCGGATAGCTGTTGCGGCTGCCCGTGCGCAGGGTGATGTCTTTGACTTGTTTGGCCTGGGCGGTGGCCTTGTTCATGGTGGTGCTGATGGCGGCGGCGAGTTTGGCCGGGTCGGTGTTCTGCTCTTCGGTATAGAGCGTCACGATCATCTGGTCGCGGGCCACTTCCTGGCTGACTTCGGCGCGCAGGGAAATCTGGTTGTAGTGCAGCTCATCGGCGGCCAGCGCCGGGAGGCTGGCGACGCTGCCGACGGTCAGAGCGAGGAGGGCGGCGCTGCGGCGAAATGTGTGCATGAAGGCTCCTTGAGTGAGGCGCAGAGGGCGCTGCGTGAACCATCAGACTCTATAAAGCAGCTGCAAGTTGCAAGCTTCAAGCTGCAAGTAAAGGCAAGAGCAAGAACTGCGGCGCTTTTGATCTTGCTTGCCGCTTGAAGCTTGCAACTTGCAGCTGCTCTCCTGTGGTCGTTTGCCGCACTTTCGCCTCTGAACCCCGCACGTTGGTTATACTCCGTGCGATCCGCCTGGAGCGCTCATCAGGAGAGCTCATGCTCGCCCCCGTACAACTGACTTCCGCCACTCGCCAGAACCTCTGGCGGCTGACTTTCATCCGCACCCTGGTGCTCGCCGCGCAGGCCGGGTCCGTGGGCCTGGCCTACTGGCTGCAATTGTTGCCGTTGCCGTGGGTGCAATTGGCGATGACCCTGGGCTGTTCGATTCTGCTCTGCGTGTTCACTGCCGTGCGCCTGCGCACATCGTGGCCGGTGACCGAGCTTGAATACGCGCTGCAACTGGCCTGCGATCTGGTGATTCACAGTGCGCTGCTGTATTTCTCCGGCGGCTCGACCAACCCCTTCGTTTCTTATTATCTGGTGCCGCTGACCATCGCGGCGGTGACGCTGCCGTGGCGTTATTCGGTGATTCTGTCGGGCATCGCGCTGGCGCTTTACACGGTAATGTTGACGCGTTTCTATCCGCTGGAAACCCTGCCGGTCGCCCGTGAGAATCTGCAGATCTACGGCATGTGGCTGAGCTTTGCCCTGGCCGCTGCGGTGATTACCTTCTTCGCCGCGCGCATGGCTGAAGAGCTGCGCCGGCAGGAAGAACTGCGCGCGATCCGTCGGGAGGAGGGGCTGCGCGATCAGCAGTTGCTCGCCGTTGCGACCCAGGCCGCCGGTGCGGCGCATGAGTTGGGTACGCCGCTGGCGACCATGAGCGTGTTGCTCAAGGAAATGCAGCAGGATCACCCCGATGCGTTGCTGCAGGATGATCTGAAAGTGCTGCAGGATCAGGTCAAGCTGTGCAAGGAAACCTTGCAGCAACTGGTCCGCGCCGCTGAGGCCAACCGGCGTCTGGCGGTCGAGATGCAGGACGTTACCGACTGGCTCGACGAGGCGTTGAACCGTTGGCACCTGATGCGCCCGGAGGCCAGTTACCGCTTCCAGCGTCTCGGCCAGGGGGCGGTGCCGCGCATGGCGCCGCCGCCGGATCTGACCCAGGCTTTGCTGAATCTGCTCAATAACGCCGCTGACGCCTGCCCGGAAAATCTCCAGGTGACGCTGGACTGGGACGCAGAGACTTTGACCATCAGCATTCGCGACCACGGCGCGGGTGTGCCGCTGGCCATCGCCGAGCAGATCGGCAAGCCGTTTTTTACCACCAAGGGCAAAGGTTTCGGCCTGGGCCTGTTTTTGAGCAAGGCCAGCGTGACACGCGCCGGCGGCTCAGTGAAACTCTATAGTCATGAGGAAGGCGGCACGCTCACCGAGCTGCGCCTGCCCCACGGCGCCCGAGGAGACCAACATGAGTGACGAAATCCAAGTCGAAGGCGAAGAACTGCCGCATCTGCTGCTGGTCGACGACGACGCGACCTTCACCCGCGTCATGGCCCGCGCCATGGCCCGCCGCGGCTTTCGCGTCAGCACTGCCGGTTCTGCGGAAGAAGGCCTGACCATCGCCCAGGCCGATCTGCCTGACTATGCCGCGCTGGACCTGAAAATGGACGGCGATTCCGGTCTGGTCCTGCTGCCCAAGCTGCTGGAACTCGATCCGGAAATGCGCGTGGTGATCCTCACCGGTTATTCGAGCATTGCCACGGCGGTGGAGGCGATCAAGCGTGGCGCCTGCAACTACCTGTGCAAACCAGCCGATGCCGACGACGTGCTGGCCGCGCTGCTGTCCGAGCACGCCGACCTCGACAGTCTGGTGCCGGAAAACCCGATGTCGGTCGACCGCCTGCAATGGGAGCACATCCAGCGCGTGCTCACCGAGCACGAAGGCAACATTTCCGCCACGGCCCGCGCGCTGGGCATGCACCGCCGCACCTTGCAGCGCAAACTGCAGAAGCGCCCGGTGCGTCGCTGAACCTGCGCTGAACGACTATCGCCAGCCCTCGCGATAAATCGCGCCGATCATCTATGATCGGCGCGTGTCCGTTCTTTTTACTATCGAGCCTTATCCATGAATCAGAACGCTGAATATTCCGCGGTCAACGATGCTGTGCGCGGGCAGTTTTTTCGCAAAGTCTGGGCGATGACCACGCCTTACTGGCGCAGCGAAGAGAAGGGCAAGGCCTGGACGTTGCTGATTGCCGTGATCGCGCTGACGCTGTTCAGCGTATGGATCGCGGTGTGGTTGAACAGTTGGTACAAGGATTTCTACAACGCCTTGCAGAAAAAGGATGAGGCGGCGTTCTGGCAGTTGATTCTGTACTTCTGCGGTATCGCCGCCGTGGCGATTCTCGCCGCGGTTTACCGGCAGTATCTGACGCAGATGCTGACCATCCGCTGGCGGGCGTGGCTGACCGAAAAACACTTCACCCGTTGGCTTGAACACAAGAATTACTACCAGCTGGAGCAGGGCGGTTATACCGATAACCCGGACCAGCGCATCTCCGAAGACCTCAATAAATTCACCGCGAACACCTTGGCCCTTGGCTTGGGGTTGATCCGCACGATCGTCAGTCTGGTGTCCTTTTCGATCATCCTGTGGGGCGTCTCCGGGAGCATCGAGGTGTTCGGTTTCACTATTCCCGGCTACATGTTCTGGTGTGCACTGGTCTATGCGGCGGTCGGCAGTTGGCTGACCCATCTGATCGGCAGACGCCTTATCGGCTTGAACAACAACCAGCAGCGTTTCGAAGCTGACCTGCGTTTTTCGATGGTGCGGGTTCGTGAAAATGCAGAAAGCATCGCCCTCTACAACGGCGAGCCGAATGAGAACCGCCGCTTGAGCAATCGTTTCGGCCTGGTCTGGCACAACTTCTGGGACATCATGCGGGTGTCCAAGCGTCTGACATTCTTCACTTCGGGCTATGGGCAGATCGCGATTATTTTCCCGTTCATTGTTGCGGCGCCACGGTATTTCAGCGGCAAGATCGAGCTGGGTGAGCTGATGCAAATCAACTCGGCGTTCGGCAATGTGCAAGAGAACTTCAGTTGGTTCATCAGTGCTTACCAGGATCTGGCCGAGTGGCGCGCCACTTGCGATCGTCTGCTGAGTTTCCGCAATGCCATGAGCAACAACGAAGAGCGGGTGCCCGCTATCAATGTGCAGAACCAGGGCAGTGAGTTGCAGGTGCACAACCTCGGCCTCGATCTGGCCGATGGTCGTCACCTGCTGACCAACGCCGGCATGACTGTTGAACCGGGCGAGCGGGTGATGCTCAGCGGCCGTTCCGGCAGCGGCAAGTCCACGTTGTTGCGGGCGATGGGGCATTTGTGGCCGGCGGGGCACGGCAATATTCGTTTGCCGGCGGCGCGTTATCTGTTCCTGCCGCAGAAGCCTTATCTGCCGATCGGCACATTGCGTGAAGCGCTGAGTTATCCACAACCCGGCGACACCTATGCGCCGGAACGTTATGCACAGGTACTGGAAACCTGCCGTTTGCCGCATCTGGTCGGGCGGCTGGATGAAGCCAATCACTGGCAGCGCATGCTCTCGCCGGGTGAACAGCAACGCCTGGCCTTTGCCCGCGCGCTCCTTTACGCACCGCAATGGCTGTACATGGACGAAGCCACTTCGGCGATGGATGAAGAGGATGAGGCGACCTTGTATCAGGCGTTGATCGACGAGATTCCAGGGCTGAGCATTGTCAGCGTTGGTCACCGAAGCAGTTTGAAACGATTCCATCCACGGCATGTGCGGATCGACAGCGGGCATCTGGTCGAACAGGCCATAACTGTCTGAACACTCACCTGTGGGAGCGAGCCTGCTCGCGAAGGGGCCATATCGGTCGACGAATCTGTCGTCTGAACCACCGCTTTCGCGAGCAGGCTCGCTCCCACAGTGGGGTAATGTGATCTGCCCGGTGATCGTACAACTCGCTTGAGCTATGATGGCGCCAAGCCGAACTTTCGAGACAAGATGCAGACCATGGAAAAGCTGATCGACACCCCGCGCCTCCCCCGCAAGCGCCGCAGCCTCGCCCAGGAATTGGTGACGGTGTTGAGCGAGCAGATCCGCGATGGCCTGCTCAAGCGTGGCGACAAGTTGCCCACCGAGTCCGCGATCATGGAAGCCCATGGTGTCAGCCGCACCGTGGTGCGCGAGGCGATTTCCCGTCTGCAGGCCGCCGGCCAGGTGGAAACCCGCCACGGCATCGGCACGTTCGTCCTCGACACGCCAAGCCCGAGCGGTTTCCGCATCGACCCGGCCACCGTTGTCACTCTGCGTGATGTGCTGGCGATTCTCGAATTGCGCATCAGCCTCGAAGTCGAATCCGCCGGCCTCGCCGCGCAACGCCGCAGCCCCGAACAACTGGCAACCATGCGCGCCGCCCTCGACGCTCTGAACGAAAGCGCCTCGCATGCCAGCGATGCAGTGTCGTCGGACTTCGCTTTCCACCTGGAAATTGCCCTGTCCACTGGCAACCGTTATTTCACCGACATCATGACGCACCTGGGCACCAGCATCATTCCGCGTACGCGGCTGAACTCGGCGCGCCTGGCCCATGATGATCAGCAGCACTACATGGGCCGCCTGAGCCGCGAGCACGAAGAAATCTACGACGCGATTGCCCGCCAGGATTCCGATGCGGCGCGTGCGGCGATGCGTCTGCACCTGACGAACAGCCGCGAAAGACTGCGCCAGGCCCATGAAGAGGCGCAGGCGCAGGGGTGATGTTGTCAGAGTTCGAGATAAACCTTCTGCTCTTCAGACTGTGCAGTATTACCAGATGATCTCTGCACGCTATAGCTCAATGTAGCGATGGCACCCGGCTCAAATTTTTCTGCAAAGATTTTTTTCGCAATAACGAATACAAATGAGGCGTCGGTGGGTGATTTTACTTCGAGCTCCTGCTTATCTTGGTTCCCTGTGGAAGTGCTCACCTCGAAGATGACCTTGTCTCCCTCCATAACATTTTGGTACGACTCGACGCTGCCGTGAGCAGGGTCAACCAAATTATGGATGTAAAGCGTCAGTTTCCCGTCATGCACGGTGGCTTCGAGAAGTTGAGGCGGGGCGAGGTTTGTTGGGTTTGCAGTCATGATTGAAATTCCTTTTATACCTAATCAAACCTTTTAATTCCGTAGTAATGACGCGCTACGATAGGAGCCGGTTCGCTATCCCCTGCGGTCATTAGCTCAGTTAGGCCCCTTCTTGCGCACCTGTTAGAAATACCAGTCCCGACCAACGGTCGTCACGCAAAGCGGCTGCGCCTGGAAACGTGAAATGGTGATGAGAAACGCCGTGTTCACGCCTCGATCCGCAACCTCAACCCCTGCGAATACGGCTCCATACTCGACTCATCCCGAAACTTGTAGCGCAGTTCCACCTCGCGGTTCAGGTACGGTTGCAATGCTTCTTTCGGCAGCTGCACCTCGATGTCGAAGAGCTTTTCCATTTCATCCTCGGCGTCATCCCAGGCGCCAGTGTCCACTTCATCACCTTCCCATTCAGGTTCTTCTCCATCGCTGCCGAGAATCGCGTAGACGCTCCAGTTCGCTGCGAAATCGCTGGAGTCCGGGACCTGCACGGTGAGGATGTCCGGCAATTGCGAGAGCTGAAGCGTGACGCAGTCGTCCTGTGCGGGGGCGATGTGGGTGAGGGTAGGGGCAGCAAAGTGCATCGACATAACGGCTTCCTTTGAGTGGTTCGCCACGATCCTTCGTGGCAGTCGACGTACTTTACGAGCCGCTGGTCCCCTCAGAATTAAACGAATCCAGACCGGATATTTCAGCCATCGAAGACGTCAAGCACGCGCCTCGTAGCCTTTTCGTTAAGCGCGAAAGCCAATCTTGTCCGACAAAAAAGCGCTGCCAACGATGAAATGCAGTTGACGGTTATTTTTTAAGTTGTACGATGACCTACAACTTCGGCGAAGGCTGAACGGTCCACTCACAATAAAACGTTGCTACCAGGGTGTTCGAATAATGAATCCACAAGAACTGAAGTCCATCCTCTCTGCCGGCCTGCTGTCTTTCCCGGTGACCGATTTCAACGCGCAGGGCGATTTCAACCGCGCGGGCTACATCAAACGCCTGGAATGGCTGGCTCCGTATGGCGCTTCGGCTCTGTTCGCCGCCGGCGGGACCGGTGAGTTCTTCTCCCTGGCCGCCAGCGAGTATTCGGAAATCATCAAGACTGCCGTCGACACCTGCGCAACCAGCGTGCCGATCCTCGCCGGCGTCGGTGGTTCGACCCGCCAGGCCATTGAATACGCTCAGGAAGCCGAGCGTCTGGGCGCCAAGGGCCTGTTGCTGCTGCCGCACTACCTGACTGAAGCGAGCCAGGACGGTGTTGCCGCCCACGTTGAAGCCGTGTGCAAATCGGTGAAGATCGGCGTGGTCGTCTACAACCGCAACGTTTGCCGCCTCAACGCGCCGCTGCTGGAACGTCTGGCCGAGCGCTGCCCGAACCTGATCGGCTACAAGGATGGCCTGGGCGATATCGAGTTGATGGTGTCGATCCGTCGCCGCCTCGGTGATCGCTTCAGCTACCTCGGTGGTCTGCCGACCGCTGAAGTCTACGCCGCTGCCTACAAGGCGTTGGGCGTGCCGGTCTACTCCTCGGCGGTGTTCAACTTCATCCCGAAAACCGCGATGGACTTCTACCACGCGATCGCTCGCGAAGATCACGCCACCGTCGGCAAGATCATCGACGACTTCTTCCTGCCGTACCTGGACATCCGCAACCGCAAGGCCGGTTACGCCGTGAGCATCGTCAAGGCAGGTGCAAAAATCGCCGGCTATGACGCAGGTCCGGTGCGTGCGCCGCTGACCGACCTGACCGGCGAAGAGTACGAAATGCTCGCCGCGCTGATCGACAAGCAAGGCGCGCAATAAACGAGAAAAGCGAGGCCGCTGAGCAATCAGCGGCTTTTTGCGTGAAGGCTTTTAGAGTTGAGGGCTGCCCTGTGACAACTGCAAAACGCTACGACAACTACATCAATGGCGAATGGGTCGCCGGTGCCGATTACTCGGCCAACATCAACCCGTCCGAACTCAGCGACACCATCGGCGACTACGCCAAGGCTGACCTGACCCAGGTCAACGCCGCCATCGACGCTGCTCGCGCTGCGTTCCCGGCGTACTCCACTTCGGGCATTCAGGCCCGTCACGATTCGCTGGATAAAGTCGGCAGCGAGATCCTCGCCCGTCGCGAAGAGCTCGGCACGCTGTTGGCCCGTGAAGAGGGCAAGACCCTGCCGGAAGCGATCGGTGAAGTGACCCGCGCCGGCAATATTTTCAAGTTCTTCGCCGGCGAATGCCTGCGCCTGTCCGGTGACTATGTGCCGTCGGTACGCCCGGGCGTCAACGTCGAAGTCACTCGCGAAGCGCTGGGCGTGGTCGGTCTGATCACCCCGTGGAACTTCCCGATCGCCATCCCGGCGTGGAAAATCGCCCCGGCCCTGGCCTACGGCAACTGCGTCGTGCTCAAGCCTGCCGATCTGGTGCCGGGCTGCGCCTGGGCGCTGGCGGAAATCATCTCCCGCGCGGGCTTCCCGGCCGGTGTGTTCAACCTGGTAATGGGCAGCGGTCGCGTGGTTGGCGAGGCGTTGGTCAACAGCCCGAAAGTCGACGGCATCAGCTTCACCGGTTCGGTGGGCGTGGGTCGTCAGATCGCGGTCAACTGCGTTTCGCGCCAGGCCAAGGTGCAGCTGGAAATGGGCGGCAAGAACCCGCAGATCATTCTCGACGACGCCGACCTCAAGCAAGCGGTCGAGCTGTCGGTGCAGAGCGCGTTCTACTCCACCGGCCAGCGCTGCACAGCGTCGAGCCGTCTGATCGTCACCGCCGGCATTCACGACAAGTTCGTTGAAGCGATGGCCGAGCGCATGAAGTCGATCAAGGTCGGCCACGCGCTGAAGGCCGGCACCGACATCGGTCCGGTGGTTTCCCAAGCGCAGCTTGAACAGGACATGAAGTACATCGACATCGGCCAGTCCGAAGGTGCACGTCTGGTCAGCGGCGGCGGTGTGGTGACGTGCGATACCGAAGGCTACTTCCTCGCGCCAACCCTGTTTGCCGACAGCGAAGCGTCGATGCGCATCAGCCGCGAAGAGATCTTCGGCCCGGTGGCCAACATTGTTCGTGTGGCCGATTACGAGGCTGCGCTGGCAATGGCCAACGACACCGAATTCGGCTTGTCGGCCGGCATCGCCACCACGTCGCTGAAGTACGCCAACCACTTCAAGCGCCACTCCCAGGCCGGGATGGTGATGGTCAATCTGCCGACCGCCGGTGTGGATTACCACGTACCGTTCGGCGGGCGTAAAGGCTCGTCCTACGGCTCCCGTGAGCAGGGCCGCTATGCACAAGAGTTCTACACCGTGGTGAAAACCGCCTACGTAGGCTCCTGATACCCGCAATACTCCTGTAGGAGCTGCCGAAGGCTGCGATCTTTTGATCCTGTTTTTAAGATCAGGATCAAAAGATCGTCCGATCGCGGCCCGAGCCTTCGGCAGCTCCTACAGGGAATAGATGCAAGACCAAAGAAGCTTCACCCCGCATAAAAATAATCAGTGGGAGTACATCTGCATGCAATCCTCCAAGCCGACTCACGTCCGCTATTTGATCCTGCTCATGCTGTTTCTGGTGACCACGATCAACTACGCCGACCGTGCCACGATCGCCATTGCCGGCTCCAGCCTGCAAAAGGATCTTGGCATCGACGCCGTTACCCTCGGCTACATCTTCTCCGCATTCGGTTGGGCCTACGTCGCCGGGCAAATTCCCGGTGGCTGGCTGCTCGATCGCTTCGGCTCGAAAAAAGTCTATGCCCTGAGCATTTTCACCTGGTCGCTGTTCACCGTGCTGCAAGGCTTTGTCGGTGAATTCGGCATGTCCACGGCAGTGGTTGCGCTGTTCATGTTGCGCTTTCTGGTGGGCCTGGCCGAAGCGCCATCGTTCCCCGGCAACGCGCGCATCGTGGCGGCGTGGTTCCCGACCGCTGAACGCGGCACCGCTTCGGCGATCTTCAACTCGGCGCAATACTTTGCCACCGTGCTGTTCGCGCCGTTGATGGGCTGGATCGTCTACAGCTTCGGCTGGGAGCACGTGTTCATCGTCATGGGTATCCTCGGTATCGTGTTCTCGCTGGTGTGGCTGAAAGTCATCTACAGCCCGCGCGAACACCCACGGGTCAACGAGGCCGAGTTCAAGCACATCGCTGACAACGGCGGCATGGTCGACATGGATCAGAAGGGCAAGAAGTCCGACGGTCCGAAGTGGGATTACATCCGTCAGCTGCTGACCAACCGCATGATGCTTGGCGTGTATCTGGGCCAGTACTGCATCAACGGCATCACCTATTTCTTCCTGACCTGGTTCCCGGTGTATCTGGTGCAAGAGCGTGGCATGACCATTCTCAAGGCCGGTTTCATCGCTTCGTTGCCGGCGATCTGCGGCTTTATCGGCGGCGTGCTCGGCGGGGTGATTTCCGATTACCTGCTGCGCAAGGGCCATTCACTGACCTTCGCCCGCAAGGCGCCGATCATCGCCGGCCTGCTGGTGTCGAGCAGCATCGTCGCGTGCAACTATGTTGAAGTGGAATGGATGGTCGTGGGCTTCATGGCTCTGGCATTCTTCGGCAAAGGCGTTGGCGCACTGGGCTGGGCGGTGGTCTCCGACACTTCGCCGAAACAGATCGCCGGTCTGAGCGGTGGCCTGTTCAACACCTTTGGCAACATCGCTTCGATCACCACGCCGATCGTCATTGGCTACATCATCAGCTCCACTGGCTCGTTCAAGTGGGCGCTGGTGTTTGTCGGCGCCAACGCACTGGTCGCGGTGTTCAGCTATCTGGTGATCGTCGGCCCGATCAAGCGTGTGGTCTTGAAAGAGCCGCCAGCCAAGGGCGGCAATGAAGCCACTGGCAATTTGTCTCAAGCGCATTCCTGAGGAGCGGCGTCATGCAGTTGATTGAACATTCCGACTCGCCGCGCTACATCCGCCTGCACGAGCGGGACAACGTTGTAGTGGTGGTCAACGATCAGGGCGTACCGGCCGGTACCGAGTTTGCCGATGGCCTGGTCACCGTGGATTTCGTCCCGCAGAGCCACAAGGTCACCCTGGAGGATATTCCCGAAGGCGGCCCGGTGATTCGTTACGGGCAGATCATTGGCTACGCCTTGCAGCCGATTCGCCGTGGCAGTTGGGTCAAGGAAGATCAACTGCGCATGCCCACCGCGCCACCGCTGGACAGCTTGCCGCTGTCCACCGAGGTGCCGGATGCGCAGGCACCGCTGGAAGGCTTCACGTTCGAGGGCTATCGCAACGCCGACGGCACCGTTGGCACGCGCAACATTCTCGGCATCACTACGACCGTGCAGTGCGTCACCGGTGTGCTCGATCACGCGGTCAAGCGCATCAAGGAAGAGCTACTGCCGAAGTACCCGCACGTCGATGACGTGGTGGCGCTGACCCACAGCTATGGCTGCGGTGTGGCGATCACCGCCACCGACGCCTACATCCCGATTCGTACCGTGCGCAATCTGGCGCGCAACCCGAACCTGGGTGGCGAGGCGCTGGTGATCGGTCTGGGCTGCGAGAAATTGCAGGCCGGGCAGGTGATGCACGAGGACGATGCCTCGGTGGATCTCAGCGATCCATGGCTGTACCGCTTGCAGGATTCCAGTCACGGCTTCACCGAAATGATCGAACAGATCATGGAACTGGCCGAAGTGCGCTTGAAGAAACTCGACCAGCGCCGCCGCGAAACCGTGCCGGCCTCCGAGCTGATCCTCGGTATGCAGTGCGGCGGCAGCGACGCGTTCTCCGGCATCACCGCCAACCCGGCGCTGGGTTATGCCTCGGACTTGCTGTTGCGCGCGGGGGCGACGGTGATGTTTTCCGAAGTCACCGAAGTGCGCGATGCGATCTACCTGCTGACCTCACGGGCGCAAACGCAAACCGTCGCCGAAGAGCTGGTACGCGAGATGGACTGGTACGACCGTTACCTGGCCAAGGGCGAAGCCGATCGCAGCGCCAACACCACGCCGGGCAACAAGAAGGGCGGGTTGTCGAACATTGTCGAGAAGTCCTTGGGCTCGATCGTCAAGTCCGGCAGCAGCGCGATCAATGGCGTGCTCGGCCCGGGCGAGCGTTTCAAGCACAAGGGCCTGATTTTCTGCGCGACGCCGGCCAGCGATTTTGTCTGCGGTACGTTGCAACTGGCGGCGGGGATGAACCTGCACGTGTTCACCACCGGTCGCGGCACGCCTTATGGGCTGGCCATGGCGCCGGTGGTCAAGGTATCGACGCGGACTGAACTGGCGCAGCGCTGGCCGGACCTGATCGACATCGACGCCGGCCGCATTGCTACCGGGCGCGCGACCATCGAAGAACTCGGCTGGGAGTTGTTTCACTATTACCTGGATGTTGCCAGTGGCAAGCAACAGACCTGGGCGGAAAAGCACAAGCTGCATAACGACATCACCCTGTTCAACCCGGCGCCGATTACCTGAGACCGCGTCATCGTTCTTCGCGAGCAGGCTCGCTCCCACAGGGATATGCATTGCAAATGTGGGAGCGAGCCTGCTCGCGAATGCGATCTGCCAGACGCCGAAGGACTTGCGGTGCCTGTGATCGTTCCCACGCTCTGCGTGGGAATGCCTCATGTGACGCTCCGCGTCACGCTTTGGGACGCAGAGCGTCCCGGGGCTGCATTCCCACGCAGAGCGTGGGAACGATCAGGGTGAAAGTGGCTTATCATTAGCCCCCTATCGACGCTCACCCAAGGCTCTCCGGCATGCTGGCAATCTTTCTTGAAACCCTGAACATCACCGCGCCGGTGTTTGCCATGCTGTTTCTCGGTGTGCTGCTCAAGCGCATCGACTGGATCAACGACAACTTCATCCACACCGCCTCGTCGCTGGTGTTCAACGTGACCATGCCGGCGCTGCTGTTTCTCGGCATTCTCCACGCCGACCTGCACGCCGCGCTGCAACCCTCGCTGCTCATCTACTTTTCCCTCGCGACCCTGGTGAGTTTCGCCGTGGCCTGGGGCTGGGCGATTTTCAAATGTCCGCGGGAAGATCGCGGCATCTACACCCAGGGCGCGTTTCGTGGCAACAACGGCGTGATCGGCCTTGCACTCGCCGCGAGCATGTACGGCGATTACGGCATTTCCCTCGGGGCAATTCTCGCGGCGCTGGTGATCTTGTTCTACAACACGCTCTCCACCATCGTACTGGCGGTGTACAGCCCGGTGATCAAGTCCGATCCGTGGAGCATCTGCAAAAGCGTGTTCAGCAACCCGCTGATCATCAGTGTGATTTCGGCGGCGCCGTTTGCCTATTTCAAGATCGGACTGCCGGGCTGGCTGGAAACCTCCGGCCAGTATCTGGCGCAGACCACTTTGCCGCTGGCGCTGATCTGTATCGGCGGCACGCTGTCGCTGGCGGCGTTGCGCAAGAGCGGCAAGATGGCGCTCAGTTCCAGTCTGGTGAAGATGGTCGGTCTGCCGTTACTGGCAACCGTGGGCGCGTGGCTGTGGGGCTTTCGCGGGGCGGAACTGGGGATTCTTTTTCTGTACTTCGGCAGCCCGACGGCAGCGGCGAGTTTCGTCATGGCCCGGGCAGCGCAGGGCAATCATGAGCTGGCAGCGGCGATCATCGTGATGACCACCTTGATGGCGGCGATTACCACCAATGTCGGGATCTTTGTGTTGCAGTGGGGTGGGTGGATCTGAGCAAGGATTCGCATTGTCTGCCAGGGCCTCTTCGCGAGCAGGCTCGCTCCCACAGGGAAGCGCATTGCAAATGTGGGAGCGAGCCTGCTCGCGAAGGCGGTCACTGCGGTTTCTGGTAGGTATCGATCACTTCCTGCGCCGCGCGAAACGCATCGATCGCCGCCGGTACGCCGGCATACACCGCGCAATGCAGCAGCGCTTCGCGAATCTCTTCCACCGTGCAGCCGTTGTTCAGCGCACCGCGCACATGGCCTTTCAACTCCTGCGGACACTTCAACGCGGTCAGCGCGGCGAGGGTGATCAGGCTGCGGGTTTTCAGCGGCAGCCCCTCACGATTCCACACCCCACCCCAGGCGTGTTCATTGACGAAATCCTGCAACGGCTGGGTGAACTCGGTGGCGTTGCCCAGGGCGCGATCAACGAACGCATCGCCCATGACCTGACGACGGATTTCAACCCCGGACTGCTTCGACTCGCTCATGGCACATCTCTCTTGTGGTGTTGGCGACGCCAGGCGCGGATCGACGTGAACAGCAGAAACGTCAGCAGCGCCGGCAGGACATAAAACAGCATCAAGCGCTCGAGTTTGCCGGCCAGCGGCATACCAGTGGTGAACGACACCACGTGCAGCCCGTAGACCAGATACAAACCGAGCAGCAGCAAGCCTTCGGCCCGGGTGACGCGATAGCCGGAATAGAACACCGGCAAGCACAGCGCAGCAACGCCGAGCATCACCGGCAAGTCGAAATCCAGTGCGTTGGGCGATACGGAAAGCGGCGTCGGTGCGAGCAGCGCCGTCAGCCCCAGCACCCCGAGCAGGTTGAACAGGTTGGCGCCGATCACGTTGCCCACGGCAATGTCGCGCTGGCCGCGCAACGCAGCGATCAGCGAAGTCGCCAGCTCCGGCAGCGAAGTGCCGACCGCGACCACGGTCAGACCGATGACCCGTTCCGACAGGCCCAAGTCGGTGGCCACGACCACGGCGGCGCCGAGCAGCAAACGCCCGGCGAACACCAGCATGGCCAGGCCAGCGAGAATCATCAGCACACTGATCAGCCAGGATTGCTGCGTCTCGGTGGGTCGCTCTGTATGGGGGCGGGTCGAGTGTCGCGACTGGCGGAACAACAAGCCAAGGTACAGCGCCAACGCCCCGAGCAGCAGGACGCCGTCGAAACGCCCGAGATCTTTATTCCAGGCGAGGATGAATACCAGCAGGCTGGCGCCGATCATCAGCGGGATATCCAGGCGCGCCAGTTGCCGCGACACGCGCAGCGGAATGATTAGTGCCGAGAGGCCAAGGGTGACGAGGATGTTGAAGATGCCGCTGCCGACCACGCTGCCGACGGCGATGTCCGGGTTGTCGGTCAGCGCCGCTTGCAGGCTCACGGTCATCTGCGGCGCGCTGCTGCCGAGGGCGACGATGGTCAGGCCGATGATCAGCGGGCGCACATGCAGACGTTCGGCCAGACGCACGGCGGCGCGCACCATCAGCTCGGCGCCGATGATCAAAAGACACAGGCCACTGAACAATTCGATGACGTTGATCAGCGGCAGATCGGCTAGTCCGAAAATGGTCGGCGCTCCATCAGTCGAGGGCCTGCACGCGTACCCGTGCGGTGCCGCTGCGCAGCATGCCGATCTCGTCGGCGGCCTCGCGAGACAGATCGATGAGTCGGCCACGGGTGTGCGGGCCACGGTCATTGATGCGGACCACGACTGATTCATCATTTTTCAGGTTGGTGACCTTCACCCGCGTGCCGAACGGCAACTGGCGGTGGGCGGCGGTCAGGGAATGCTGGTTGAACGCTTCGCCGCTGGCGGTGCGTTTACCGTGATGTTTGGCTCCATAATAGGAGGCGACGCCGGTCTGGTCGTAACCGTGCGGGTCGACGGTGTCGGTACTGGCGCAACCGGCCAGCAGAGAGAGCAGGGCGCTGCTCAGCAACAGACGCTTCATTCAAGGTTTCCCGAATACAAATGTGGGACTGATCTTCTGCCACAGAAGATCAATCCCACAGGGGATGGAGCCAGGCTTTGCATCCGGCTCCATTGGTGGTCAGCCTTCGAGCTTGCTTTTCAGCAGTTCGTTCACCTGCTGCGGGTTGGCCTTGCCTTTCGAGGCTTTCATGGCCTGGCCGACGAAGAAGCCGAACATCTTGCCGCGTTTGGCTTCGTCTGCCGCGCGGTACTGTTCGACCTGTTCGGCGTTGGCCGCGAGCATTTCGTCGAGCACGGCCGAGATCGCGCCGGTGTCGGTGACTTGCTTGAGGCCGCGCTTCTCGATGATCTCGTCAGCACCGCCTTCGCCGTCGGCCATCGCTTCGAACACTACCTTGGCGATCTTGCCGGAGATGGTGTTGTCTTTGATGCGCTGCAGCATGCCGCCCAGCTGCTCGGCGGAGACTGGCGAGTCTTCGATGTCCAGGCCCTGCTTGTTGAGCAGGCTGCCCAACTCGACCATCACCCAGTTCGCCGCCAGTTTCGCGTCGCCACCGATGGCCGCGACTTTCTCGAAGTAGTCCGCCTGTTCACGGCTGGTGGCCAGCACGTTGGCATCGTAAGCCGACAGACCGAACTGGCTCTGGAAGCGTTCGCGCTTTTGCGGTGGCAGTTCCGGCAGGGTGGCACGCACTTCACCGAGGAACGACTCTTCGATGACCACAGGCAGCAAGTCCGGATCGGGGAAGTAACGGTAGTCGTTGGCTTCCTCTTTCGAACGCATCGGACGGGTCTCGTCCTTGTTCGGGTCGTACAGGCGAGTCTGCTGGATGACCTTGCCGCCATCTTCGATCAGCTCGATCTGGCGCTGGATTTCCGAGTTGATCGCCTTCTCGATGAAACGGAACGAGTTGACGTTCTTGATCTCGCAGCGAGTGCCGAACTCGACCTGGCCTTTCGGGCGCACCGAGACGTTGCAGTCGCAACGCAGCGAGCCTTCGGCCATGTTGCCGTCGCAGATACCCAGGTAGCGCACCAGCGCGTGGATCGCCTTGACGTAAGCCACGGCTTCCTTGGCGCTGCGCATGTCCGGCTCGGAGACGATTTCCAGCAGCGGCGTGCCGGCACGGTTCAGGTCGATGCCGGTGGCACCGTTGAATTCTTCGTGCAGGCTCTTGCCGGCGTCTTCTTCCAGGTGCGCACGGGTGATGCCGACGCGTTTGACCGTGCCGTCTTCCAGGGCGATGTCCAGGTGACCCTTGCCAACGATCGGCAATTCCATCTGGCTGATCTGGTAGCCCTTCGGCAGATCCGGGTAGAAGTAGTTCTTGCGGGCGAACACGTTGTGCTGGCCGATCTCGGCGTCAATCGCCAGACCGAACATCACCGCCATGCGCACCGCTTCCTGGTTGAGCACCGGCAGCACGCCGGGCATGCCCAGATCGATCAGGCTGGCCTGGGTGTTCGGTTCGGAACCGAACGTGGTGGAACTACCGGAAAAGATTTTCGACCGGGTGGTGAGCTGAGTGTGAATCTCCAGCCCGATCACGACTTCCCATTGCATGTGTGTCTCCTCAGAAGCCGGTTGGGGTGCGGGTGTGCCAGTCAGTGTTGAGCTGATACTGGTGGGCAACGTTCAACAGGCGGCCTTCCTGGAAATACGGCGCGAGCAACTGCACGCCCACCGGCAGACCGTCGACAAAACCGGCCGGCATCGACAGGCCCGGCAGGCCGGCGAGGTTGGCGGTGATGGTGTAGACGTCTTCCAGATAGGCAGCGACCGGGTCGCTGTTCTTCGCGCCGAGTTTCCACGCCGGGTTTGGCGTGGTCGGGCCGAGGATGATGTCGACTTCATTGAACGCAGCCATGAAATCGTTCTTCACCAGACGACGGATCTTCTGCGCTTTCAGGTAGTAGGCATCGTAGTAACCGGCGGACAGCGCGTAGGCACCGACCATGATCCGGCGCTGCACTTCCGCGCCGAAGCCTTCGCCACGGGAACGCTTGTACAGATCGATGAGGTTTTCCGGGTTCTCGCAGCGATGGCCGAAACGCACGCCGTCGAAACGCGACAGGTTCGAGGAGGCCTCTGCCGGGGCGATCACGTAATAAGCCGGGATCGCGTGCTGCATGTTCGGCAGGCTGATTTCCTTGATCACCGCACCGAGCTTCTGCAACTGCTGGATGCTGTTCTGGATCAGCTCGGCAATGCGCGGGTCGAGACCGGCGCTGAAGTATTCCTTCGGCACGCCGATGCGCAGCCCTTGCAGCGACTCGCCGAGGCTGGCGGAGTAATCCGGAACCGGCTCATCGATGCTGGTGGAATCGTTCGGGTCGAAGCCGGCCATGCCTTGCAGCAGGATCGCGCAGTCTTCGGCCGTGCGCGCCAACGGGCCGCCCTGATCGAGGCTGGAAGCGTAGGCAATCATGCCCCAGCGCGAAACGCGACCGTAGGTCGGCTTCAGGCCGGTGAGGTTGGTGAACGCCGCCGGCTGACGGATCGAACCGCCGGTGTCGGTGGCCGTGGCCGCTGGCAACAAACGAGCAGCAACCGCCGCCGCCGAGCCGCCGGACGAACCGCCCGGTACGTGTTCCAGATTCCACGGGTTTTTCACTGCGCCGTACCAGCTCGACTCGTTGGCCGAACCCATGGCGAATTCGTCCATGTTGGTCTTGCCCAGAGTCACAGCGCCGGCAGCGGCCAGTTTCGCGACCACGGTGGCGTCGTAGGGAGCCTTGAAGTTGTCGAGCATCCTCGAGCCGCAACTGGTGCGGATGCCCTGGGTGCAGAACAGATCCTTGTGGGCGATCGGCGCGCCGAGCAGGGCGCCGCTCTCACCGTTGGCCCGGCGTGCATCGGCGGCTTTCGCCTGCTCGATGGCCAGATCCTCGGTGAGGCTGATGAAACTGTTGAGCTGCGGGTCGAGCTGGGTAATACGCGCCAGCAGGACTTTGGTCAGCTCTTCGGAAGAAAACTTTTTATCGGCGAGACCGCGGGCGATCTCGGCCAGAGTCATTTGATGCATTGCAGGCTCTTTCCCTTTAGTCGATGACTTTCGGAACCAGATACAGGCCGTTTTCGACCGCTGGTGCGATGGACTGGTAGGCCTCGCGATTATTCGTCTCGGTCACCACGTCGGCGCGCAGGCGCTGACTGGCTTCCAGGGGGTGGGCCAGCGGCTCGATACCGTCGGTATCAACGGCCTGCATTTCGTCGACCAGCCCGAGAATGCTGTTGAGGGCGGAAGTAATGTGCGGAAGATCGGCATCGTTGAGGCCAAGGCAGGCCAGGTGCGCGATTTTTTCCACGTCGGAGCGTTCTAGCGCCATCGGGATTCTCCAGTGGAAAACAGAACGGACGGCGTCCGTGTGTTAGATTGTCGGAACACTACCGCACTTCTACGGTCATAAGGCCGCGATTGTGGGGCTTGGTGCACAGAAAAGCGGCCAATTTAACATATTGGCGCCTTGCCCAAAATCCCTGTCGTTGTTAGAGTTTGCCGCACTTTTTTACCCACGCGTTGCCTAGGGTCCCTTTCCCATGTTCAAGAAACTGCGTGGCATGTTTTCCAGCGATCTTTCCATTGACCTGGGCACTGCCAACACCCTTATTTACGTGCGCGAGCGCGGTATCGTCCTGAATGAGCCATCGGTTGTGGCCATTCGGACACACGGTAACCAGAAAAGTGTCGTCGCTGTCGGCACCGAGGCCAAGCGCATGCTCGGCCGTACGCCGGGCAACATTGCCGCCATTCGTCCGATGAAGGACGGCGTGATCGCCGACTTCAGCGTCTGCGAAAAGATGCTGCAGTACTTTATCAACAAGGTTCACGAAAACAGTTTCCTGCAGCCCAGCCCTCGTGTGCTGATCTGCGTTCCATGCAAGTCCACCCAGGTTGAGCGTCGCGCCATCCGTGAATCGGCCCTTGGCGCCGGTGCCCGTGAAGTGTTTCTGATCGAAGAGCCGATGGCTGCTGCGATCGGTGCCGGCCTGCCGGTTGAAGAAGCGCGCGGTTCGATGGTCGTGGACATCGGCGGTGGTACCACTGAAATCGCCCTGATCTCCCTCAACGGTGTGGTTTACGCCGAATCCGTACGTGTCGGCGGCGACCGTTTCGACGAAGCGATCATCACCTACGTGCGCCGCAACTACGGCAGCCTGATCGGTGAATCCACCGCCGAGCGCATCAAGCAGGAAATCGGTACTGCCTACCCGGGCGGCGAAGTGCGCGAAGTCGATGTTCGCGGTCGCAACCTGGCCGAAGGCGTTCCACGCGCATTCACCCTGAACTCCAACGAAGTGCTCGAGGCTCTGCAAGAGTCGCTGGCCACCATCGTTCAGGCGGTGAAAAGCGCGCTGGAGCAATCGCCGCCGGAACTGGCTTCCGACATCGCCGAGCGCGGCCTGGTGCTGACCGGTGGTGGCGCGCTGCTGCGTGACCTCGACAAGTTGCTGGCCCAGGAAACCGGTCTGCCGGTGATCGTTGCCGAAGATCCGCTGACTTGCGTTGCTCGCGGCGGTGGCCGTGCGCTGGAAATGATGGATAAGCACACCATGGATCTGCTTTCGAGCGAATAAGCTTCGAATGCAATACGTGGGTGAACGCACAGGCAGCACTTTGCAGTGCTGCCTGTTGGCGTTTATCTTCTGTCAGTCTTCATCCAGGCCGGTTTGATGCCGTATGAATAAACAGAACATTTGCCTGGGAGGAGCGGCTTATTAAACCGCTTTTCACCAAAGGCCCTTCGTTGGGCGTGCGCCTGTTGGTGCTGGCCGTGCTTGCGGTCGCACTGATGGTGGTCGATGCACGTTTCGACCTGCTCAAGCCCGCGCGCAAGCAAGCGTCGCTGGTGCTCATGGATGCCTACTGGATCACGGACCTGCCCGGCCGCTTGTGGGAAGGGGTCGCCAGTCAGTTCGGCAGCCGCACCGAGCTCGTCGCCGAAAACGAAAAACTCAAGACCGAAAACCTGCTGTTGCAGGGACGCATGCAAAAGCTCGCGGCCCTGACCGAGCAGAACGTTCGGCTGCGCGAGTTGCTCAATTCCTCCGCATTGGTCAATGAAAAGGTCGAAGTGGCCGAGTTGATCGGCATGGACCCCAACCCCTTCACCCATCGCATCATCATCAACAAAGGTGAGCGCGACGGCGTGGTGCTCGGTCAACCGGTGCTCGATGCGCGCGGGCTGATGGGCCAGGTGGTCGAATTGATGCCTTACACCTCGCGTGTCCTGCTGCTGACCGACACCACTCACAGCATTCCCGTGCAGGTGAACCGTAACGGTCTGCGCGCGATTGCCAGCGGCACCGGCAACCCGGAACGCCTGGAATTGCGTCATGTCGCCGACACGGCGGACATCAAGGAAGGCGATCTGCTGGTCAGCTCCGGTCTTGGCCAGCGATTCCCGGCCGGTTATCCGGTGGCGACGGTAAAAGAAGTCATCCACGACTCCGGCCAACCGTTCGCCATTGTCCGTGCGGTACCTACCGCCGCCCTGAACCGCAGCCGCTACCTGCTGCTGGTGTTCAGCGATAGCCGCACCGCCGAGGAACGCGCCAATGACGCCGCCCAGGCCCAGGAACAGCTCGATGCCCACGGCGGCGGCCCGATGTTGCCGGCCAGCGTGCCGAAACCGTTGATCATGCCTGCCACGCCGTCGACCGCTGCCGCAGCGCCGGCCGCTGAAGCAGCGGCGCCTGCCACCACGCCTGCCAAGCCCGCCGCGAGCAAGCCGCCCGCTGCCGCTCCGGCCGCTGCCAAACCGCCGGCCGCGAGCAAACCACCGGCAAAACCGCCAGCGACTACCGGGGGACGAGAATAATGGTCGGCGCGAAAAAATCCGCAAACGGCTGGATGATCTGGCTGACGTTCTTCGTCGGCATCCTGCTCAGCGTATCGCCGTTGCCAATCTTCATGGAAATCCTTCGCCCTCTGTGGCTGGCCTTGCTCGTGACGTTTTGGGCGCTGTACATGCCGCACACGGTCGGCATGGTCACGGCGTTCTGTCTGGGGCTGGCCGAAGATGTCCTGCAGGGCGACCTGCTCGGGCAGAACGCGCTGATCCTGACCCTGATTACCTTCCTCGTGTTGTCGTTGCAGCAGCGTCTGCGCATGTTCCCGATGTGGCAGCAGTGTCTGGTGATCCTGGTGATCTTCGGCCTCGCACAATTGGCGCAACTGTGGCTCAGCGCTCTGACCGGCAACCGTCAGCCAACCCTGGCGCTGGTCCTGCCGGCGCTGGTCAGCGCCTTGCTCTGGCCGTGGGTCAGCTTCGCCCTTCGCGGGATGTGCCGACGCTACAGAATTTATTGAGCCGGTGAAGCAGGGCACTGAACAGGGAGATGTTTTGATGAAACTGCTTTACCTCGCCTCCGGCTCACCGCGGCGCCGTGAATTGCTCACGCAGATCGGCGTGCATTTCTCCGCCATCAGCGCGGACATCGACGAAACCCCGCTTTCTGAAGAATCCCCATCGGCCTATGTCGAGCGCCTCGCGCGTGGCAAGGCTGAGGCCGGGCGCCGCTCGGTCGTCTCTGACCAGCCGTTCTGCGTGCTTGGCGCCGACACCGCTGTGGTACTCGACGGCAAAATACTTGGCAAACCGGTGGACGAAGCCGATGCATGCGCCATGCTGATGATGTTGTCCGGCAACGAACACGAAGTGCTGACCGCCATCGCCGTGCTTGAAGGTGAGCGCTGCGAGTCGCGGGTGGTGCGCAGTCGCGTGCGTTTTCGCAGCATCAGCCGCGAAGAGGCCGGCGCCTACTGGGCCAGTGGCGAACCGCGCGACAAGGCCGGCGGCTATGGCATTCAGGGCCTGGGGGCGGTGTTTGTCGCCGGGCTCGACGGCAGCTATTCGGCGGTGGTCGGCCTGCCGCTGTGCGAAACCTGCGAGGTGTTGGGCCATTTCGGCATACCCTGTTGGCAAAACCTGAACACGCCCTGAGCGTCGTACGAATCCAGATGCGGCCACTATCGTGAACATGCCTGAACGAGATCCTGCCATGAGTGAAGAGATTCTGATCAACATCACGCCGATGGAGTCGCGCGTGGCGGTGGTCGAAAACGGTGTGCTGCAAGAAGTCCACGTCGAGCGCACGCAGAAGCGCGGGATCGTCGGCAACATCTATAAAGGCAAGATCGTTCGTGTACTGCCGGGCATGCAGGCGGCATTTGTCGACATCGGCCTCGATCGTGCAGCTTTCATTCACGCCGCCGAAATCTCCCTGCGCGAAGGCCCGGCGGTGGAAAGCATCAGTTCGCTGGTCCACGAAGGTCAGAGCCTGGTGGTGCAAGTCACCAAAGACCCGATCGGCTCCAAAGGCGCACGCCTGACCACGCAACTGTCGATTCCTTCGCGTTATCTGGTGTACATGCCGCGCACCGCCCATGTCGGCATTTCCCTGAAGATCGAAGACGAAGCCGAGCGCGAGCGCCTCAAGCAGGTGGTCAGCGATTGCGTAGCCAAAGAAGGCATCAAGGAAGCCGGCGGTTTCATTCTGCGCACAGCCGCTGAAGGCGCGGGCGCTGATGAAATCTTGATGGACATCCGTTACCTGCGGCGCCTCTGGGACCAGATCAACGAGCAGATCAAGACCATCGCCGCGCCGAGCGTGATCTACGAAGACCTCGGCCTGGCCCTGCGCACCCTGCGTGATCTGGTCAATCCGAAAATCGAGAAGATCCGCATCGACTCGCGGGAAACCTTCCAGAAAACCACGCAATTCGTCGCCGAACTGATGCCGGAAATCGCCGATCGTCTGGAACACTATCCGGGCGAGCGGCCGATCTTCGATCTGTACGGTGTCGAAGACGAAATCCAGCGCGCGCTGGAGCGCAAGGTGCCGCTGAAGTCCGGGGGGTATCTGGTGATCGATCCGGCGGAAGCCATGACCACCATTGACGTCAACACCGGGGCGTTCGTCGGTCATCGCAACCTCGAAGAAACCATTTTCAAGACCAATCTCGAAGCGGCCACGGCGATTGCCCGGCAGATGCGCCTGCGCAATCTTGGCGGGATCATTATCATCGACTTCATCGACATGGAAGATGAAGAGCACCAGCGTCAGGTCCTGCGCACTCTGGAGAAACAGCTGGAGCGCGATCACGCGAAGACCAACATCATCGGCATCACCGAGTTGGGCCTGGTGCAGATGACCCGCAAGCGCACCCGCGAAAGCCTTGAGCAGGTACTGTGCGAACCGTGCAGCAGTTGCCAGGGACGCGGCAAACTGAAAACCGCCGAAACCATCTGTTACGAGATCTTCCGCGAGATTCTGCGCGAGGCGCGGGCCTATCAGGCCGAGGGTTATCGGGTGCTGGCCAACCAGAAAGTAGTCGATCGTCTGCTCGATGAAGAGTCCGGTAACGTCGCCGAGCTTGAAGGCTTTATCGGCCGCACCATACGCTTCCAGGTGGAAACCATGTATTCCCAGGAACAATATGACGTGGTGCTGCTCTGAAGCCCTGCATCACCACTCATTCAACGCGGCTGGCCTCAGCTTTTCGCAGTATTTTTGCCATGGGAGCCAACTGACATGGAGCGTCTGACACGCATTCTGGCCGCACTCACCCGCTGGGGGCTGGGCCTGTGCGCGTTGGTTCTGGTGTTGATGGCGTTGTACGTCAGCCTCGGCCGCGAGCTGACCCCTCTGGTGGCGGAATACCGCGCCGACATCGAAGACAAGGCCAGCGCCGCCCTCGGCATGCCCTTGCAGATCGGTGAGCTGGAAGGCAACTGGAGCGGTTTCGCGCCGATCCTGCTGGCCCATGACGTGATGGTCGGCGACGGCGCCAACGCGCTGCGCCTCGACCGCGTGCGGGTGGTGCCGGATATGTGGGGCAGCGTGCTCGCCCGCGAGGTGCGCCTCGCGCATATCGAACTCAACGGTTTGAAGATCAGCCTCAAGGAAGCCGAAGACGGTACCTGGGCGCTGGAAGGGCTGCCGGTGCAGAAGGATCAACCGTTCGATGCGGTGCAACTGTTCCAGCGCTCGCAGATGATCAGGCAATTGTCGGTGCTCGACAGCCAAGTGACCCTGCAACCGCTCGACCACCCGCCCATGACGCTCACCTATGTCGGTCTGAATCTGCGCACCGGCGCCAGCCGCCAGCGTGTCGACGCGCGTCTGACCTTGCCCGATGGCCAGCCTGTGGCGCTGAGCCTGCGCAGCCAGTTGCGTCCTGATCAGTGGCAGAACAGCGCTATCGAGGGTTATGCCAGCCTGCCGCAAAGCGACTGGTCGAAATGGCTGCCCGAGCGCCTGACCCAGCAATGGAATTTTTCCGAGATCAAGGCCGGCGGTGAACTCTGGGTCGATTGGGCCGAAGGCGCGTTGCAAAGCGCCGCGTTGCGCCTGAATGCGCCGCAAGTGACCGGTGCCTACGCCGAGCGCAAGCCGATCCAGATCAACAATCTGGCGCTCAACGCCTATTACCGCAACACCGCCGAGGGCGCAAAGGTCACTCTTGATTCACTGGCGATGAGCTTCGGCGACACCCGTTGGGAATCCCATGTGCAGGTGCAGCAGACTCGCGCCAGCGCCAACGCTGAAGAGCTCTGGCATTTGCAGGCCGATCGCCTCGATCTGACCCCGATCACGCCGCTGCTCAATGCGTTGGGGCCGTTGCCGCAAAGCTTCGCCACAGTGGTCGAGCGTTTGAAGGTAACCGGCGGCCTGCGCAACGTGTTGCTGGACTTCCGCCCGACCGCCACCGATGGCAGCAAATTCGGCTTTGCCGCCAACCTCGATAATGTCGGTTTCGATGCCTACCACGGCGCTCCGGCGGCGCGGAATGTCAGTGGCAGCCTGAGTGGCAACCTCGACGGCGGCGAGTTGCGCCTCGACAGCAAGGACTTCGTCCTGCACCTCGATCCGATTTTCGCCAAGCCATGGCAATACCTGCAGGCCAATGCGCGGCTGACCTGGAAGCTCGACAAGGACGGCTTCACGCTGATTGCGCCGTACCTGAAGGTGCTGGGCGAGGAGGGCAAGATTGCCGGCGACTTCCTCATCCGCCTGCACTTCGACCATAGCCAGGAAGACTACATGGACCTGCGCGTCGGCCTGGTCGATGGCGACGGTCGCTACACCGCCAAATACCTGCCGGCTGTGTTGAGCCCGGCGCTCGATGAGTGGCTGCGCACGGCGATCCTCAAAGGCGCGGTGGACCAGGGCTTCTTCCAGTATCAGGGCTCACTGAGCAAGAACGCCGGCGAGGCTGATCGCAGCATCAGCCTGTTCTTCAAGGTCCATGACGCCGAACTGGCCTTTCAGCCGGGCTGGCCGCATGTGAGCAAGGTCAGCGGCGACGTGTTCATCGAGGACAGCGGCGTGCGCATCTGGGCCAGCAAGGGCCAGTTGCTCGATACCCAAGTCAGCGATGTCTTCGTCAATATTCCGCACGTACCGGCCGGGCAGAATAGCCATCTGTTCCTCGACGGCGCGTTTGCTGGTGGCCTGGGCGATGGCTTGAAGATTCTTCAGGACGCGCCGATCGGCACCGGCGAAACCTTTGCCGGTTGGGAGGGCGCGGGTGATCTGAACGGCAAGCTCAAGCTGGATATTCCGCTGGCCAAGGGCGAACAACCGAAAATCCTCGTAGATTTCAAGACCGCCAATGCGCGTTTGAAACTGGCCGAACCGAAACTGGAACTTAGCCAGCTCAAGGGCGATTTCCGCTTCGACAGCAATAAAGGCCTCAGCGGCCAGAACATCTCTGCACGGGCCTTCGACAAACCGGTCACTGCGCAGATATTCGCCGACGGCAGCCCCAACCAGATCAAGACTCGGGTGGCTGCCTCGGGGCAGGTTGAAGTGAAAAAACTCACTGACTGGCTGGGCGTGACCCAGCCGTTGCCGGTGTCCGGGACCATTCCTTATCAGTTGCAGCTGAACCTCTCAGGGGCCGACAGCCAGTTGATGGTCAGCTCCAGCCTCAAAGGCGTGGCGGTGGATCTGCCCGCGCCGTTCGGCATGGCCGCCGATGTCGGCCGGGACACAGTGTTCCGCATGACCCTGCAAGGGCAGGAGCGGCGTTACTGGGTCAATTACGATCAACTGGCCAATTTCACCTTTGCCGCGCCGCCGAGCAATTTCGCCGATGGCCGTGGCGAACTGTTTCTCGGCGCTGGCGAAGCGGTGTTGCCGGGCGCCAAGGGCCTGCGCATTCGCGGGGTGCTGTCGGAACTCGATGTCGCGCCGTGGCAGGATCTGGCCAGCAAGTACGCCGGCCAGGATCCGGGCGGCAGCGCCAAACAATTGCTCAGCAGCGCTGACGTCAAAGTCGGCAAGTTGACAGCGTTCGGTACCACGCTGGATCAGGCCTCGGTGCAAATCAATCGCAAGCCCGGCGCGTGGAATCTCGCTCTCGATAGTCAGCAGGCCAAGGGCACGGCCAGCCTGCCAGACGCCAAGGGCGTGCCGATTGCAGTGAATCTTCAGTACGTAAAACTGCCGGCGCCGGACCCGGCAGTGCAGGCAGACGAGAATGCGCCTGATCCATTGGCATCGGTCGACCCGACGAAAATCCCGGCGCTGGATATCACCCTCAATCAATTGTTCCTCGGCCCCGATCTGGTCGGTGGCTGGTCGCTGAAAGTGCGGCCGACCGCCAAGGGCATCGCCCTGAACAACCTCGACATGGGCCTCAAAGGCATCCTGCTGCAAGGCAACGGTGGCTGGGAAGGCGCGCCGGGGGCAACCAGCAGTTGGTACAAGGGCCGGGTCGGCGGCAAGAATCTGGCCGACGTGCTCAAAGGCTGGGGCTTCGCGCCAAGCGTGACCAGCGAAGAATTCCATATGGACGTCGATGGACGTTGGCCGGGCTCGCCGGCGTGGCTGGCGACCAAGCGCTTCTCCGGCACGCTCGATGCCTCGCTGAACAAGGGCCAGTTCGTTGAAGTGGAAGGCGGTGCTCAGGCGCTGCGGGTGTTCGGCCTGCTCAACTTCAACTCGATCGGCCGGCGCCTGCGTCTGGACTTCTCCGACCTGTTCGGCAAAGGCCTGAGCTACGACCGGGTCAAAGGTCTGCTGGTGGCGAACAATGGTGTCTACGTGACACGTGAGCCGATTCGCCTGACCGGACCTTCGAGCAACCTGGAATTGGACGGCACGCTGGATCTGGTCGGTGACAAGGTCGATGCGAAATTGCTGGTGACGTTGCCGGTGACCAACAACCTGCCGATCGCCGCGCTGCTCGTCGGCGCACCGGCGGTCGGCGGCGCGCTGTTCCTTATCGACAAGCTGATCGGCGACCGCGTCGCGCGCTTCGCCAGCGTCAAGTACACCGTCAAAGGCCCATGGAAAGAGCCGAAAATCACCTTCGACAAGCCTTTTTAACTAGCAGACACTACCCCTGTAGGAGCTGCCGAAGGCTCGGGCCGCGATCGGACGATCTTTTGATTTTGCTTTTCAGGATCAAGATCAAAAGATCGCAGCCTGCGGCAGCTCCTACACCGGTACATGCAAATCCCGAGGAGCGGCGATGTCTTTAGCGGTGATTCAAATGGTCAGCCAGAGCGACGTGCCGGCCAATCTGGCCCAGGCCCGACGCCTGCTTGAACAGGCAGCCGCCGCCGGGGCGAAACTCGCGGTGCTGCCGGAAAACTTCGCCGCCATGGGCCGTCGTGATGTCGCCGATATCGGCCGCGCCGAGGCGTTGGGCGAAGGGCCGATCCTGCCCTGGTTGAAACAGACCGCCCGTGACCTCACCTTATGGATAGTCGCCGGCACATTGCCGTTGCCACCGCTGGGTCAGCCCTCGGCCAAGGCCAATGCCTGCTCGCTGTTGATCAGCGAACACGGCGAGATCGTCGCGCGCTATGACAAGCTGCATCTGTTCGATGTCGATGTCGCCGACAATCGCGGTCGGTACCGGGAATCCGATGACTATGCTTATGGCGGTAATGTGGTGGTGGCGGATACGCCGGTGGGGCGAGTCGGTCTGAGCGTGTGTTACGACTTGCGTTTCCCGGAGCTGTACAGTGAATTGCGTGCCGCCGGTGCCGAATTGATTACTGCACCGTCGGCCTTTACGGCCGTAACCGGCGCCGCGCACTGGGATGTGCTGATCCGCGCGCGGGCCATCGAAACACAGTGTTATATCCTCGCGGCCGCACAGGGCGGCAGTCATCCGGGGCCACGCGAGACCTTCGGGCATGCGGCGATTGTCGACCCGTGGGGGCGTGTGCTGGCCCAGCAGGATCAAGGCGAGGCGGTGTTGCTGGCCGCCCGCGACAGCGATGAACAAGCGTCCATCCGGGCGCGCATGCCGGTGACGCGTCATCGGCGGTTTTTCTCGCAGGGCGCCCAGCGGCCTGCTTCAGAACACGAATTTAAGGCGTAAACCTATGAGCGAGTTGTTGTCCTCAGTCAGTGATCACCTGTTGGCACCCGGCGGTGTCACGATCGAGAGCCTGCAAGGCGTGCTCGGCGATCTGGCCGGGCCGGGCATCGATGCCGCCGACCTGTATTTCCAGGGCCAGATCTCCGAGTCGTGGGCGCTGGAAGACGGCATCGTCAAGGAAGGCAGCTTCAACCTCGACCAGGGTGTCGGCGTACGTGCGCAGTCCGGTGAGAAGACCGGTTTCGCCTACAGCAACGCGATCACCCTCGAAGCCCTCGGTGCTGCTGCCCGTGCTGCGCGCTCGATTTCCCGCGCCGGGCAGAACGGCACGGTGCAGGCGTTCAGCACCCAGGACGTGGCGCAACTGTACGCGCCGGATAATCCGCTGGAAGTGCTCAGCCGCGCGGAAAAAGTCGAGCTGCTCAAGCGTATCGACGTTGCTACCCGCGCGCTCGACCCACGGATTCAGCAAGTCAGCGTGAGCATGGCCGGGGTTTGGGAGCGAATTCTGGTGGCCTCGACGGACGGTGGCCTGGCTGCCGATGTGCGTCCGCTGGTGCGTTTCAATGTCAGCGTCATCGTCGAACAGAATGGCCGCCGCGAACGCGGCGGGCACGGCGGCGGTGGGCGTACCGATTACCGCTACTTCCTCGCCGAAGACCGCGCCATGGGTTATGCCCGTGAAGCGTTGCGTCAGGCGCTAGTCAACCTCGAAGCGATTCCGGCGCCGGCCGGTACCTTGCCGGTGGTGCTGGGTTCCGGCTGGTCCGGCGTGCTGCTGCACGAAGCGGTCGGTCACGGTCTGGAAGGCGATTTCAACCGCAAGGGCAGCTCGGCCTACAGCGGGCGCATGGGTGAAATGGTTGCCTCCAAACTTTGCACCATCGTCGATGACGGCACCTTGAGTGGCCGTCGCGGTTCGCTCAGCGTCGATGACGAAGGCACGCCGACCGAGTGCACCACGCTGATCGAAAACGGCGTACTCAAGGGCTATATGCAAGACAAGCTCAACGCGCGGCTGATGGGCGTGGCGCGCACCGGTAACGGTCGCCGCGAATCCTATGCGCACCTGCCGATGCCTCGGATGACCAACACCTACATGCTCGGCGGTGAAAGCGATCCGGCAGAAATCATCGCTTCGGTGAAGAAGGGCATCTACTGCGCCAACCTCGGCGGCGGTCAGGTCGACATCACCAGCGGCAAGTTCGTGTTCTCCACGAGCGAGGCTTATCTGATCGAGGACGGCAAGATTACTGCACCGGTCAAAGGCGCGACATTGATCGGCAATGGTCCCGAGGCGATGAGCCGGGTGTCGATGGTCGGTAACGATCTGGCGCTGGACAGCGGTGTGGGTACGTGTGGCAAGGATGGGCAGTCGGTGCCGGTGGGTGTCGGCCAGCCAACGCTGAAAATCGATGCGATCACCGTGGGTGGCACGGGCGCATAAGAACGGTGGGGCTTTCGGGTGGCGCGCAGGACGGCCACCCGGTGGCGATTTTCAACGCAGGCCGCGTTGAGTCTCGTCCAGCTCCCGAATGTATTTGAAGATCTTGCGGCTCGAAGCAGGCGGTTTGTTTTGCGCAACCTCATGCTGGGCCTGACGGATCAGGGAACGCAATTGCTGGCGATCGGCGTCCGGGTACTCGATGACGAATTTCTCCAGCACGGCGTCATCGCCCGCGATCAGGCGGTCACGCCAGCGTTCCAGATTATGGAAACGCTCGTTGTACTGGCGAGTGGAGGCATCGAGTTGATCGAGCAGAGTCAGAATCGCGTCAGTGTCCTGGTCGCGCATCAGTTTGCCGATGAACTGCAAATGCCGTTTACGCGCGATGTTCGCGGTGTGCTTGGGCGCATCGGCCAATGCCCGGCGCAAAGCGTCGGTCAACGGCAGTTTGGCGACCAGATCAGGCTTGAGTGTGGTCAGGCGCTCGCCGAGGTCAACCAGCGCATGCAACTCGCGTTTGACCTGAGATTTGCTTTTTTCTCCCGTATCGAGGGAGTCGTCGTAAGAATCAACCATGGTGGCAGTCCGCAAAGAAACGCCGCCATGATAACCAGTCGGGGGCCGCTTGTCCGGCCCGGTCGCTCGATGACCCCAGCCGAAAGCAGAATTTGAGTGGAGATGAGCATGAGTGCAGTTCAAAGCGTCGGCCCGCAGGCATTGCCGGCACTGCAAGAACAGGTCGAGCAGATCATCGCCGAAGCCAAGCGCCAGGGCGCCAGCGCCTGTGAAGTCGCGGTGTCGCTGGAGCAGGGGCTGTCGACTTCGGTGCGTCAGCGCGAGGTCGAAACCGTTGAATTCAATCGTGATCAGGGTTTTGGCATTACCTTGTATGTCGGCCAGCGCAAAGGCTCGGCCAGCACCTCGGCCACCGGGCCGGAGGCGATTCGTGAAACCGTCGCAGCAGCACTGGCCATCGCCAAGCACACTTCCGAAGATGAAGCCTCGGGCCTCGCCGACGCCGCACTGATGGCCAGGGATGTGCAGGATTTCGACCTGTTCCACGAGTGGGACATTACCCCGGAGCAGGCCATCGAGAAGGCTTTGCTCTGCGAGGCGGCGGCGTTCGATGCTGATGCGCGGATCAAGAACGCCGACGGCACCACCCTCAGCACCCATCAGGGCTGCCGGGTGTATGGCAACAGCCACGGTTTCATCGGCGGCTACGCGTCGACCCGGCACAGCCTGAGCTGCGTGATGATCGCCGAAGCTGACGGCCAGATGCAGCGCGATTACTGGTACGACGTCAATCGCCAGGGCAGTTTGCTCGCCGATCCGGTGAGCATCGGCCAGCGTGCCGCGCAACGGGCGGCGAGCCGTCTGGGCGCGCGGCCGGTGCCGACCTGCGAAGTGCCGGTGCTGTTTTCCGCCGAACTGGCGGGCGGTCTGTTCGGCAGCTTCCTCTCGGCAGTATCCGGCGGCAGCCTGTATCGCAAATCGTCGTTTCTCGAAGGCACACTCGGGCAAAAGCTGTTCCCGGAATGGCTGACCATCGATGAGCGTCCGCATCTGATGCGCGCCATGGGCAGTGCTTCCTACGATGGTGACGGCTTGGCGACCTACGCCAAACCGTTCGTCGAAAAGGGCGAATTGGTCTCCTACATCCTCGGCACTTACTCCGGACGGAAACTGGGCATGCCGAGCACCGCCAACGCGGGCGGGGTGCACAACCTGTTCGTCACCCACGGTGATGAGGATCAGGCAGCGCTGTTGAAGCGCATGGGCCGAGGACTGCTGGTCACCGAATTGATGGGCCACGGCCTGAACATGGTCACCGGCGACTATTCGCGCGGTGCGGCGGGCTTCTGGGTCGAGAACGGCGAGATCCAGTTCGCCGTGCAGGAAGTCACCATCGCCGGCAACATGCGCGACATGTTCAAGCAGATTGTCGCGGTGGGTAATGATCTGGAGCTGCGCAGCAACATCCGCACCGGCTCGGTGTTGATCGAGCGGATGACTGTCGCCGGCAGCTAAGCCGCGAATCCGCCAACAAAAAAGGCGCGCCATCCGTTCTGGATGGCGCGCCTTTTTTATTCGCTTCGCACAAATCCCCTGTGGGAGCGAGCCTGCTCGCGAAAGCGGTGGATCAGTTGTAAATGTGCTGACTGACACAGCGCATTCGCGAGCAGGCTCGCTCCCACAAGTGAACAGAGCAAACCCAAGCTATTGTGTTGGTTCTCATTATCATCTAATAATAAATCTCATCTCCGAACGAGTCCCGGATCATGAGTTCTGCCTTGCACGAGCAGCCCTACCTCGAAAGCTGGCGCTGGATGAGCCGCCAGATCCGTTGCGCGCTGGATCCTGACGAACCGCGCCTGATCGAACACTACCTCGCCGAAGGGCGCTATTTGTCCTGTTGCACAACCACCTCGCCCTGGACCGTCGCCGAAACGTCTTTCCGTCTGCTGCTCGATACCGCCACCGACATTGCGTTGCCGTGGCACTGGCGCAGCGTCTGTCTCGATCAAGCCTGGCGCCCATTGCGTGAAATGGAGCGCCTGGCGCTTTGCCAATGCCGCTTGCAGCGCTGGCAACGCTACACCTGGCAGCTCGCCACCTGCGAGTTGCAACCCTCGATTCCTCTCATTGATCTGCTGCAAGGACACTCGCATGACCAAGACACGTATTGAGCGCGACAGCATGGGCGAACTGCAGGTGCCGGTCGATGCGCTCTATGGCGCGCAGACCCAGCGCGCCGTGGACAACTTCCCGATCAGCGGCAAGCCGATGCCGACGCAGTTCATCCGCGCGCTGATCCTCGCCAAAGCCGCCGCTGCCCGGGCCAACGTTGAGCTGAACCAGATCAGCGCGGCCCAGGGCAAAGCCATCAGTGATGCCGCGCAAGGTCTGCTCGAAGGCGATTTCATGCAGCATTTCCCGGTAGATATCTTCCAGACCGGTTCCGGCACCAGCTCGAACATGAACGCCAACGAAGTGATCGCGACGCTGGCCAGTCGCATGCTCGGCGAGCCGGTCAACGCCAACGATCATGTCAACTGCGGGCAAAGCAGCAACGACATCATCCCGACCACCATCCACGTCAGCGCCGCGCTGGCCCTGCATGAACAATTGCTGCCGGCGCTGTTGCATCTGGTCCAGGTCATCGAGCGCAAGGCCGAGCAAGTGCATCACCATGTGAAGACCGGGCGCACTCACCTGATGGACGCGATGCCGGTGCGCATGAGCCAGGTGCTCAACGGTTGGGCGCAGCAGCTCAAGGCCAATATCGGCCATCTGCAGGATTTGCTGCCAAGCCTGCAAGCGCTGGCGCAGGGCGGCACCGCGGTCGGTACCGGGATCAATGCGCATCCGGAGTTCGCCGCGCGATTCAGTCGGCATCTGAGCCAACTGACCGACGTGCAGTTCACCCCAGGCAAGGATCTGTTCGCGCTGATCGGCTCGCAGGACACCGCCGTCGCCGTTTCCGGCCAGCTCAAGGCCACCGCCGTGTCGCTGATGAAAATCGCCAATGACCTGCGCTGGATGAACTCTGGTCCGCTGGCCGGTCTCGGCGAAATCGAACTCGAAGCGCTGCAACCGGGTTCGTCGATCATGCCCGGCAAGGTCAATCCGGTGATTCCGGAGGCCACCGCCATGGTCGCTGCGCAAGTGATCGGCAACGACTCGGTGATCACCGTCGCCGGTCAATCCGGCAACTTCGAACTGAACGTGATGCTGCCGATCATCGCGCACAACCTGCTGAGCAGCATCGAACTGCTGGCCAATGCCAGTCGCCTGCTCGGTGACAAGGCGATCGCCAGTTTCAAGGTCAATGAGTCGCGTTTGAAAGAGGCGCTGTCGCGCAATCCGATTCTGGTCACCGCGCTCAATCCCATCATCGGTTACCAGAAAGCCGCCGAAATCGCCAAGCAGGCCTACAAGGATGGCCGCGCGGTGATCGACGTCGCTCTGGAATACACCGACCTGTCGCGCAGCCAACTGGAAGAGTTGCTCAACCCCGAGAAACTCACCGCCGGCGGCGTGTAAACCCCGCAACCGCTTTGGAGGCTCACCATGGAGCACTGGAAACGCACGATCGAACGGGCCAATCGCTGCTTCATGCTGGGCGAACTGATCGACGCCCGTGAGGCTTACCTGCAAGCCCTGGCCCTGGCGCAAGTGTTGTTCGAACGCTGGGCGGATGCCGACGAAGCGGTGGCGGCCTGCGTCGTCTCTCATCACAACCTCGCCGACCTGCATTTGCGCCTGAACCAACCGGAGGAGAGCGCCGAATACCTGTGCGCTATCCATCAACGTTTGTTGCAGACCATGCAGGACGAACGCCTGCGCCCGGCCCTGCGTGAAGCGGCGTTACGCCAGAGCAGCAAGACCTACGTCGAGCTGCTGAATTTCATCAGCGAGCACGGCGAATACCCGCGCACCCAGCGTCTGCTGCATCCAGACACCGGCAATGCTCGCCGCGCCGCAAATTCTCATCAGCATGGAGTCCACTGAAATGGCTTTTACCTTGCCTGCCTTGCCCTACGCCTACGATGCCCTCGAGCCGCACATCGATGCGCAGACCATGGAGATTCATTACACCAAGCACCACCAGACCTACATCAACAACCTCAACGCCGCCGTTGAAGGCACCGAGTTCGCCGAGTGGCCGGTGGAAAAACTCGTCGCCAGCGTTCAGCAACTGCCGGAAAAGCTTCGCGCGGCGGTGATCAACCAGGGCGGCGGGCACGCCAATCATTCGCTGTTCTGGGAAGTGATGGTGCCCAACGGAGGCGGCAAGCCCGACGGCGCACTGGCCAAGGCCATCGATGAGCAACTGGGCGGACTCGACAGTTTCAAGGACGCGTTCACCAAAGCCGCGCTGACCCGTTTCGGCAGCGGCTGGGCCTGGCTCAGCGTGACACCGGAGAAAAAACTGGTCGTGGAAAGCAGCGGCAATCAGGACAGCCCGTTGATGAACGGCAATACCCCAATCCTCGGTCTCGACGTCTGGGAACACGCCTACTACCTGCGTTACCAGAACCGTCGCCCGGAATACATCAGCGCGTTCTACAACGTGATCAACTGGCCGGAAGTTGCTGCGCGCTATCAGGCCGCACTGGTTTAAGCCTTCCATAAAAACAATCAGGGCTGACTATGGGCACGGAAACACTGGCGATTGCCAGCGGGCGCATGTTTCGTTACGCGGTGGGTTCGCTGTTGCTGTTGGCGGGTATGACTTTGCTGGTCGCCCACGGTTTGCAGTGGCTGAATCTGGAACCGCGGCTGTTGCGCGCCTTGCAGGGCGGTGCCATCTGCGCGTTGGGCACGGCGCTTGGCGCCGTGCCGGTGCTGGTGATCCGGCGCATGCCGCAGGCACTCAGCGATACCTTGCTTGGGTTTGGTGCCGGGGTGATGCTGGCGGCGACGGCGTTTTCGTTGATCGTGCCGGGGATCGCTGCGGCCGAAAGTCTTGGTCTGACGCCGTGGGCCGCCAGTAGCCTGATCTGCTTCGGCATCCTGCTCGGCGCGTTCGGTCTGTATCTGGTGGATCGGCGCGTTTCGGGTGCCTCGCCGGAGATGCTCGTCGGCACGCTGGAGCATCCGGTGATTCCACCGCGAATCTGGCTGTTCGTGTTCGCCATCATCGCGCACAACATTCCGGAAGGCATGGCGGTTGGCGTATCTGCCGGCGGCGGGATGACGGACGCCGACAGCCTGGCGATGGGCATCGCTCTGCAGGATGTGCCGGAAGGGCTGGTGATTGCGTTGGTGCTGGCCGGGGCAGGGATGTCGCGGGTCAGGGCATTTTTGATTGGCGCGGCGTCTGGGCTGGTCGAACCGGTATTTGCACTGTTATGCGCGTGGCTGGTGAGTCTGGCTCAAGTGCTGTTGCCGCTGGGGCTGGCGTTGGCGGCCGGGGCGATGTTGCTGGTGGTGACCCACGAAGTGATTCCGGAGTCGCGTCGTCATGGGCATGACAAGCTGGCCAGTCTGGGCCTGTTGGTCGGGTTTTGTCTGATGATGGTGATGGATACGGCGTTGGGGTGAATGGAGGCGAGGAACAGTGTCCCCGCCTCAAGGATTATTCACCTTCGTCGAAATACCTTTCGATCAGATCGACCAATGCGTCCATGGCTTCCTGAGCCTGTTCGCCTTCGGTGCTCAAATGGATTTTGGTGCCTTTACCCGCCGCGAGCATCATCATTGCCATGATGCTCTTGCCGTCGACAGTCGTTTCAGGTGTGCGTCCCACCCGGATCGTGCAGTCTGGATACTGACCGGCCACGCCGACGAATTTGGCCGATGCCCGGGCATGCAGACCCAGCTTATTGATGATTTCGATTTCACGAGCAGGCATCGCGGTGTGAATCCTTTAGGTGAGGTCGCGGTGGCGAACCTGGACGTTCTTCAGGGTTTTCTGCAGGGCCTGACCCAGACGTTCGGTCAGGTAGACGGAGCGGTGGTGCCCGCCGGTGCAGCCGATGGCAATGGTCACGTAAGCGCGGTTGCTGGCGGCGAAACGTGGCAGCCACTTGTTCAGGTAGGCGTAGATGTCCTGATACATTTCTTCGACATCCGGCTGCTGCGCCAGGTACTCCGCCACCGGTGCATCAAGGCCCGACTGCGCACGAAGCTCCGGTTTCCAGTACGGATTGGGCAGGCAGCGCACATCGAAGACCAGATCGGCATCGACCGGCATGCCGCGCTTGAAGCCAAATGATTCAACCAGAAACGCCGTGCCGGGCTCAGGCTGATTCAACAGGCGCAACTTCAGGGTATCGCGCAGTTGATACAGATTGAGGTTGGTGGTGTTGATTTTCAGGTCAGCCAGATCGGCGATCGGGCCAAGCAGGGCGGTTTCATCGTGAATCGCCTCGGCCAGTGAGCGATTGGCGTTGCTCAGCGGGTGACGACGACGGGTCTCGGAAAAACGCTTGAGCAGGGTTTCTTCATCGGCGTCCAGGTACAGCACATCGCACTTGATATGTTTGGCACGCACGTCTTCGAGCAGCTCAGGGAAACGTGACAGATGGCTGGGCAGGTTGCGTGCATCGATCGACACGGCGACCAGCGGCTGCGCCAGTTCGGTGTGAATCAGCGCCCGCTCGGCCAGTTCCGGCAGCAAGCCGGCCGGCAGGTTGTCGATGCAGTAGTAGCCGTTGTCCTCAAGGACATTCAGGGCGGTACTTTTACCCGAGCCCGAACGGCCACTGACAATGATCAAACGCATGATTAGTGCCCGTTCTGCTCGTCCAGTACAACCTGGTACAAGGCTTCGTTGCTCGCGGCGCTGCGCAGTTTTTCACGAACTTCCTTGCGGTCGAGCATGCTGGCGATCTGGCGCAGCAACTCCAGATGCGCATCGGTCGCGGCTTCCGGGACCAGCAGCACGAACAGCAGGTCGACCGGAGCGCCGTCGATGGCGTCGAAATCGATTGGCGCTTCAAGATGCAGCAGGGCACTGACAGGCGCCGTGCAGCCCTTGAGGCGGCAGTGAGGAATGGCGATGCCGTTGCCAAAACCGGTAGAACCGAGTTTTTCACGGGCGATCAACGCCTCAAAGACATCCTGCATCGCCAGATCCGGCACTTCGCGGTGGATCAGGTTGGCAATATGTTCGAGGGCTTTTTTCTTGCTGCCGCCCGGCGCGTTCACTTGGGAACGGCCGGGGGTCAGGATGGTTTCAAGTCGGATCATGGGATAGGGGGGTTAACGACCGGTCGCGCCCTGGAGGAGGCTCTGGGTCTTTTCCTTATGCTTTTTGAGTTGGCGATCCAGCTTGTCGGTGAGTGAGTCGATCGCAGCATACATGTCGGTATCTTCTGCGTTGGCGACCACTTCGCTGCCGGGGATATGCAAGGTGGCTTCGATCTTCTGCTTCAGCTTTTCGACGCACATCGTGACTTGCACGTTGGTGATCTTGTCGAAATGTCGCTCCAGTCGTTGGAGTTTTTCCTCGATGTAGGAACGCAGAGGTTGGGTCACTTCCAGTTGGTGTCCACTGATGTTGACTTGCATACAGCTTCTCCTTCGTTGCCAGTGCATAAAGCGGCAGGCCGAAAAGCCTGCCACTGGAACGCTGTAACGTGGCTTACATCAACCGCTTGCGTTCGCTCGAAGGCGCGATTCCGAGGGATTCGCGGTACTTGGCGACGGTGCGGCGAGCCACCTGAATGCCTTGTGCCTCCAGTAAACCAGCGATCTTGCTGTCACTCAACGGCTTTTTCTGATTTTCCGCTGCGACCAGTTTCTTGATGATCGCGCGAATCGCCGTGGACGAGCATTCGCCGCCTTCGGAGGTGCTGACGTGGCTGGAGAAAAAGTATTTCAGCTCATAAATACCGCGCGGGGTATGCATGAATTTTTGTGTGGTCACCCGGGAAATCGTCGATTCGTGCATGCCGACCGCTTCGGCGATGTCATGCAATACCAACGGCTTCATCGCTTCGTCGCCGTATTCGAGGAAACCGCGCTGATGTTCGACGATCTGCGTGGCCACTTTCATCAGGGTTTCGTTGCGGCTCTGCAGGCTCTTGATGAACCAGCGGGCTTCCTGCAACTGGTTGCGCATGAAAGTGTTGTCGGCGCTGGTGTCGGCACGTTTCACAAAACCGGCGTACTGGGCGTTGACACGCAGGCGTGGCACCGATTCCTGGTTCAGCTCGACCAGCCAGCGCTCGTTGTCCTTGCGCACGATCACATCGGGAATGACGTACTCGGCTTCGGTCGACTCGATCTGCGAGCCCGGACGCGGATTGAGGCTCTGCACCAGTTCGATGACCTGGCGCAGCTCGTCTTCCTTGAGCTTCATCCGGCGCATCAGCTGGCTGTAATCGCGACTGCCGAGCAGGTCGATGTAATCGGCGACCAGCCGCTTGGCTTCGGCCAGCCAAGGTGTTTTGGCCGGCAACTGGCGCAGTTGCAGGAGCAGGCATTCGCTGAGGTTGCGGGCGCCGATCCCGGCGGGCTCGAATTGCTGGATGCGATGCAGGACGGCTTCGATCTCGTCGAGCTCGATGTCCAGTTCCGGATCGAACGCTTCAAGAATTTCTTCGAGTGTTTCGTCCAGATAGCCCTGATTGTTGATGCAGTCGATCAGGGTCACGGCGATCAGGCGATCGGTGTCGGACATCGGCGCCAGGTTCAGTTGCCAGAGCAGATGGCTTTGCAGGCTCTCGCCGGCCGAGGTGCGGGTGGTGAAATCCCACTCGTCGTCATCGCTGCTGGGCAGGCTGCTCGCGCTGGTCTGGTAGACGTCTTCCCAGGCGGTATCCACCGGCAGTTCGTTGGGGATGCGCTCGTTCCATTCGCCATCCTCGAGGTTGTCCACCGTCGGGGCGGTTTCCTGGTAGGAGGGTTCCTGGATTTCGGCGGGCTTCTGTTCGGCGTTGTCGGCCAGAGGATCGGCGTTGTCGAAGTCGTCGCCTTCTTCCTGGCGTTCGAGCATCGGATTGGATTCCAGAGCCTCCTGGATCTCCTGTTGCAGGTCCAGGGTCGACAATTGGAGCAGGCGGATGGCCTGTTGCAGCTGCGGTGTCATCGTCAGCTGCTGGCCCATTCTCAAGACTAGCGATGGTTTCATGGCAGGGGCTTAACACCTTATTCGCCGGCGCTTTGCGCCATCCACTACAGGGCGCCGAAGCGCCAAACTTAAGCAAATTATATGCCTGAAACTGAAGTGTTTGCCTAGAGCGCTGTAACAATTAAAGCGGATAAATGCGCCTTGAATCGATACAGCGCTGTCGCGCTTACAGGCGGAACTCGTGACCCAGATACACTTCCTTGACCAGATCGTTGGCCAGGATGGTTTCGGCATCGCCTTCAGCGATCAGTTGACCGTCGTTGACGATGTAAGCGGTTTCGCAGATGTCCAGCGTCTCACGGACGTTGTGGTCGGTGATCAGCACACCGATGCCCTTGGCCTTGAGGTGATGGATGATCTGCTTGATGTCGCCGACCGAGATCGGGTCGACACCGGCGAACGGTTCGTCGAGCAGGATGAACTTCGGCGCAGTGGCCAACGCGCGAGCAATTTCCACTCGGCGGCGTTCACCACCGGACAGGCTCATGCCGAGGTTGTCGCGGATGTGGCTGATGTGGAATTCCTGCAGCAGGCTTTCCAGCTCCTTGCGACGACCGGCCTTGTCGAGTTCCGGGCGGGTCTCGAGGATCGCCATGATGTTGTCGGCGACCGACAGTTTGCGGAAGATCGACGCTTCTTGCGGCAGATAGCCGATACCGGCCTTGGCGCGGCCGTGCATCGGCTGGTGGCTGACATCCAGGTCATCGATCAGCACACGGCCCTGATCCGCCTGCACCAGGCCAACGATCATGTAGAAGCACGTAGTCTTGCCAGCGCCGTTCGGGCCGAGCAAGCCGACGATCTGCCCGCTGTCGATCGACAGGCTGACGTCACGCACGACCTGGCGGCTTTTATAGGCCTTGGCCAGGTGCTGAGCTTTCAGAGTTGCCATTACTGGGATTTCTCTTCGGTTTTCTTCTTCGGCTGGATCACCATGTCGATGCGCGGACGCGATTCGGTGACCTTGCTGCCCGTGGCGCGACCGGCGCTGGCCAGTTTCTTCACGGTGTCGTAGACGATTTTTTCGCCCTGGGTGACGTTGTTATCCTTGTCGATAACCTTGGCCTTGTCGATCAGCACCACCCGGTTCTGCTGGGCGTGGTATTGAATCGTCACGCCGTAGCCCTTGACCGGGTTGGCGTCGCCCTGGGTCTGCAGCTGCTCGAAGTAAGCCAGGTTGCCCACCGAGGTCACCACGTCGATGTCGCCATTGGGCGCGCGAGTCATGGTCACTGTGTTGCCTTTGACGATCATCGAACCCTGGGTAATGATCACGTCACCTTTATAGGTGGCGATGCCATTCTTGTCGTCCAGTTGCGCGTCGTCGGCCTGAATGCGGATAGGCTGCTGCTGATCGTTCGGCAGGGACCAGGCGCTCGCGCTTCCCAGTGCTGCGCCCAGACTGAGCAAAATAGGGAGGGTTTTAACGAGCCTCATACTGTCCTCTTACGTTCGATTGCAGGTGTATCCTGCTTTCCTTCAGGTACGCTTTCATTCCGACGCCAGTCGATACACCGCCAGCGCCCTCGATTCTAACGGGTTGCGCAGTCTGCGCATATTCCTGCTGCGGGAACACGGTCATGCGGGTGCTGGTGATCAGGGTGCCGCGCTGTTTCTCGTCGGTGCGCTGTACGCGTACCGAGTCGATCAATTCCACTTCGGTACCGCCCGAATTCACTTCGCCGCGCTCACTGGTCACGTGCCATGGGAAGTCGGTGCCGCGGTACATGTTCAAATCAGGCTTGGTCACCAGGGTGATATCGGTAGCCTTGACGTGCTCGGCCTTGTCGGAAGTCATCTCGTACTGCACCTTACCGTCGGGCAGGTACTGAATGGTATGCGTGTTGGTCGCGTACCAGTCGATCGGATTCTCGGCCGCCGAAAGCGGTGGCTTGTCGAGGAAGCGTTCCGGGCTGATGTTCCAATAGCCGACCGCAGCGAAAATCGCCGCGATGCAGCCGAACAGCAGGAAGTTGCGAAACTTTTTGCTAAACATGGTCAGGCTCACAGGTACGCGGCGTTGGCCGCTTCAAGGCGGCCCTGGGCGCGCAGGATCAATTCGCAGAATTCGCGGGCGGCACCTTCGCCGCCGCGGGCGCGGGTAACCCCGTGGGCGTGTTCGCGGACAAAGTCGGCAGCGTTGGCCACCGCCATGCCCAGCCCTACACGGCGGATTACCGGCAAGTCTGGCAGATCGTCACCGAGATAGGCGACTTCTTCATAGCTCAGGCCCAGTTGTCCGAGCAGGCCGTCGAGCACCACCAGTTTGTCTTCGCGCCCCTGAAACAGGTGCGGGATGCCGAGGTTTTTCGCGCGGCGCTCGACCACCGGGGTTTTGCGGCCACTGATGATCGCCGTTTGCACGCCGGCATTCATCAGCATTTTGATGCCCTGGCCGTCGAGGGTGTTGAAGGTCTTGAACTCGCTGCCGTCTTCGAGGAAGTACAGGCGGCCGTCGGTGAGCACACCGTCGACGTCGAACACTGCCAGTTTGATTGCTTTGCCGCGTTGCAGCAGATCGTTGCTCATTACATGACTCCTGCGCGCAGCAGATCGGAGAGGTTGAAGGCGCCGATCGGGCGATCCTCCTCGTCGACGACTACCAGGGCGTTGATTCGATGGTCTTCCATGATTTTCAGGGCTTCGGCGGCGAGCATGTCGGGCCGGGCGGTCTTGCCGTGGGCGGTCATCACCTGATCGATGGTGGCGCTGCGAATGTCGATGGCACGATCCAGGGTGCGGCGCAGATCGCCGTCAGTGAAGATCCCGGCGAGCTTGCCATCGGCTTCAATAATAGCGGTCATGCCCAGACCCTTGCGGGTCATTTCCATCAGCGCGTCTTTGAGCAGGGTGCCGCGTTGTACTTGCGGCAGCTCCTGCCCGGCGTGCATGACGTTTTCCACTTTCAGCAGCAGGCGACGGCCAAGGGCGCCACCCGGATGCGAGAAGGCAAAGTCTTCAGCGGTGAAACCACGCGCTTCCAGCAAGGCCACGGCGAGGGCATCGCCCATGACCAGTGCTGCAGTAGTAGAAGAAGTCGGCGCCAGATTCAACGGGCAGGCTTCGTGCTCGACATGCACATTGAGATTGACCTCGGCGGCCTTCGCCAAGGGCGACTGCGGGTTGCCGGTAACGCTGATCAACTGGATGCCCAGGCGTTTGATCAATGGCAGCAGCGTTACGATTTCGTTGGTCGAGCCGGAGTTCGACAGTGCCAGAATCACGTCGTCGCGGGTGATCATGCCCATGTCGCCATGGCTGGCTTCGGCCGGATGCACGAAAAACGCCGGGGTGCCGGTGCTGGCCAGGGTGGCGGCGATCTTGTTGCCGACGTGCCCGGATTTGCCCATGCCGACCACGACGACGCGGCCCTTGCTGGCCAGAATCATCTCGCAAGCGCGTACGAAATCGGCGTCGATATGGGCCATCAAGCCTTGGACGGCTTCCACTTCGAGGCGGATGGTGCGTTGTGCCGACTGAATCAGGTCGCGGGTTTTGCTCATGTCAGAATCGTATGGGCCGATGAAAAGGCGGCGATTATAGCGGTTATGTGGCAAAGCCTCACGCAAGTTCGTCGTGCTTTGTCATTACTGGTTACCAAAACACTCTGAAAGTCGCTGCGACCCTCATGTGTCGGCGATTCTGGCCGGGTTCTCGCTTGGGCGCTCAGCCTTTGCAGTGATATAGTTCGCCGCCAGTTCGGCCTGCCCGGGATGCAGGTGTTTCCGAGGAAAGTCTGGCATCCCAGTGAGAGGCTGCATCGCAAGGAGTTTAGATGAGTGCCGATAACGCCTACGCGGTCGAGCTGAAGGGAGTCTCCTTCAAGCGCGGTGCGCGGAGCATTTTCAATAACGTCGATATCCGCATCCCCCGCGGCAAGGTCACCGGCATCATGGGGCCTTCCGGCTGCGGCAAGACCACGCTGCTGCGCCTGATGGGCGCACAGTTGCGGCCGTCCAGCGGTGAAGTCTGGGTCAACGGGCAGAATCTGCCGACGCTGTCGCGCAGTGATCTGTTCGATGCGCGCAAGCACATGGGCGTGCTGTTTCAGAGCGGTGCGCTGTTCACTGACCTTGATGTGTTCGAGAACGTGGCCTTCCCGCTGCGGGTGCACACGCAACTGCCGGAAGACATGATCCGCGACATCGTCCTGCTCAAATTGCAGGCAGTGGGTCTGCGTGGCGCCATCGATCTGATGCCGGACGAACTGTCCGGCGGCATGAAGCGCCGCGTGGCGCTGGCCCGGGCGATTGCCCTCGATCCGCAGATTCTCATGTACGACGAGCCCTTCGTGGGCCAGGACCCGATCGCCATGGGCGTGCTGGTGCGCCTGATCCGCCTGCTCAACGATGCCCTGGGCATCACCAGCATCGTGGTCTCGCACGATCTTGCAGAAACCGCGAGCATTGCCGACTACATCTATGTAGTGGGCGATGGTCAGGTGCTGGGCCAAGGCACACCGGATGAGCTGATGAAATCCGATGACCCGCGTATCCGCCAGTTCATGACCGGTGATCCCGATGGCCCGGTGCCGTATCACTTTCCAGCGACGGATTACCGCGCAGATCTTCTGGGGAAGCGCTGATGCGCAGAATTTCATTGATGGAACGCGTGCGTCGGTTCGGCGAATCGGCGATCGACGCGGTCGCGGTGTTTGGTCGGGCGACCCTGTTCCTGTTTCACGCCCTGCTGGGCCGTGGCGGTATCAGCGGTGGTTTCGGCCTGCTGGTCAAGCAGCTGCATTCGGTCGGCGTCATGTCGCTGGTGATCATCGTGGTCTCCGGCATTTTCATCGGCATGGTCCTGGCGTTGCAGGGCTTCAGCATTCTTTCCAGCTATGGTTCAGAGCAGGCGGTGGGGCAGATGGTCGCCCTGACGCTGCTGCGTGAACTGGGGCCGGTTGTCACCGCGTTGCTGTTTGCCGGGCGCGCCGGTTCGGCGTTGACCGCCGAGATCGGCAACATGAAATCCACCGAGCAGTTGTCCAGCCTGGAAATGATCGGTGTCGATCCGCTCAAGTACATCATTGCCCCGCGCCTGTGGGCCGGCTTCATTTCCCTGCCGGTGCTGGCGATGATCTTCAGCGTCGTCGGCATCTGGGGCGGTTCGTGGGTCGCAGTCGACTGGCTGGGCGTTTATGAAGGCTCGTACTGGGCGAACATGCAGAACAGCGTGAATTTCACCAGTGACGTGCTCAATGGCGTGATCAAGAGTGTCGTTTTCGCCTTTGTGGTGACCTGGATCGCCGTATTCCAAGGCTATGACTGTGAGCCCACTTCCGAGGGGATCAGTCGTGCCACCACCAAGACCGTGGTGTTTGCCTCGCTGGCAGTGCTCGGCCTGGACTTTATTCTGACCGCTTTGATGTTTGGAGATTTCTGATGCAAAACCGCACCCTGGAAATCGGTGTCGGCCTGTTCCTGCTGGCAGGGATCCTGGCTTTGCTGCTGCTCGCCTTGCGCGTCAGCGGCCTGTCTCCGACTTCGTCCACCGACACTTACAAGTTGTATGCGTATTTCGACAATATCGCCGGTCTGACGGTCAGAGCCAAAGTGACCATGGCCGGTGTGACCATCGGCAAGGTCACCGCTATCGATCTGGATCGCGACAGCTTCACCGGTCGGGTCACGCTGCAAGTGGATAAGAAGGTCGACAACCTGCCGGTCGATTCCACAGCGTCTATCCTCACCGCGGGTCTGCTGGGCGAGAAATACATCGGTATCAGCGTCGGCGGTGAAGACACCCAGTTGAAAGACGGTGGAACCATCCACGACACGCAGTCGTCACTGGTACTGGAAGACCTGATCGGTAAATTCCTGCTCAATACCGTTAGCAAAGACGCCAAATGAGGAGCTTTTGAATGATCTCTATCTTGCGACGTGGCCTGTTGGTGTTGCTCGCGGCCCTGCCGTTGATGGCTAACGCTGCACCGGGGCAATCGGCTCATGACCTGATTCAGGACACCACGAACCGGATGCTTGCCGACTTGCAGGCAAACAAAGAGAAGTACAAGCAGGATCCGCAGGATTTCTATGCGGCGCTGAACAACATTGTCGGTCCGGTGGTGGATGCCGAGGGCATCTCCAAAAGCATCATGACCGTGAAGTATTCGCGCAAGGCCACGCCTGAGCAGATGCAGCGCTTTCAGGAAAACTTCAAGCGCGGTCTGTTCCAGTTCTACGGTAACGCTCTGCTGGAATACAACAACCAGGGCATCACCGTTGACCCGGCCAAAGACGAATCGGGCGAGCGCACCAGCGTCAACATGACCGTCAAGGGCAGCAACGGCGCGATCTATCCGGTGCAGTACACGCTTGAGAAGATCAGCGGCGAGTGGAAGCTGCGCAACGTGATCATCAATGGCATCAACATCGGCAAGCTGTTCCGTGACCAGTTCGCCGACGCCATGCAGCGCAATGGCAACGATCTGGACAAGACCATCGATGGCTGGGCCGGTGAAGTGGCCAAGGCCAAGCAGGAAACCGACAAAGCCGCCGCGAAGCCAGCGCAATGAGTGAGGCGGCAGTTCGTATGAGTGATGTCGACGAGCTGGTGCTCAGCGGCGTGCTGGATTACCGCACCGGGCCTGAGCTGCGCAAGGAAGGGCAGGCGCTGATCAAGTCGAGCAAGGCGTCGGCGCTGGTCATCGATTGTTCGGCGGTGCAGAAGTCCAGCAGCGTCGGCCTGTCGTTGCTGCTGTGCTTCATGCGTGATGCACAGGCGGCCGGCAAGGCCGTCAGCATCCGCGCGATGCCCGAAGACATGCGCGAAATCGCTCAGGTCAGTGAACTGACCGAGCTGTTGGCGCATCCCTGAACCAGCATCTATAAAGAAGCCCCCCGTCAGAGTCCTGCGTTGCGGGGTTCGCAGGCGCGGGGCTTTTTTGTATGATGTCCGACCCGTGCGCACAGGGCGCCGATTGAGGTTGAGCATGCAGGCCGTAGAAGTGAAGAGCTTCCTTGAAGGAAAGCTGCCAGGAACGCTGGTAGAAGTTGAAGGCGAAGGCTGCAACTTCCAACTGAACGTGATCAGCGATGAACTGGCGGCGTTGAGCCCGGTGAAGCGTCAGCAAAGCATCTATGCCCATTTGAACCCATGGATCGCCGATGGCAGCATCCACGCGGTCACTATGAAATTTTTCAGCAGCGCGGCCTGGGCCGAGCGCACCTGAGCCCTAGGGCGTCGAGATACTAATGGATAAATTGATTATTACCGGTGGCGCTCGTCTTGATGGCGAGATCCGCATTTCCGGCGCGAAGAACTCCGCCCTGCCGATTCTGGCCGCGACCTTGCTGTGCGATGGCCCGGTCACCGTTGGCAACCTGCCGCACCTGCACGACATCACCACCATGATCGAGCTGTTCGGGCGCATGGGCATCGAGCCGGTGATCGACGAGAAGCTCAGCGTCGAAATCGACCCACGTACCATCAAGACCCTGATCGCGCCGTACGAACTGGTGAAAACCATGCGCGCGTCGATCCTTGTGCTCGGCCCGATGGTCGCGCGTTTCGGTGAAGCCGAAGTCGCACTGCCTGGCGGTTGCGCCATTGGTTCGCGTCCGGTCGACCTGCACATCCGCGGTCTGGAAGCCATGGGCGCGGTCATCGACGTCGAAGGCGGCTACATCAAGGCCAAGGCGCCTGAAGGCGGCCTGCGCGGCGCACACTTCTTCTTCGACACCGTCAGCGTGACCGGTACCGAGAACATCATGATGGCCGCTGCACTGGCCAAAGGCCGCAGCGTGTTGCAGAACGCCGCTCGCGAACCTGAAGTGGTCGACCTGGCGAACTTCCTCAATGCCATGGGCGCCAAGGTTTCCGGTGCTGGCACCGACACCATCACCATTGATGGCGTCGAGCGTCTGGGTTCGGCCTTCTACAAGGTCATGCCTGACCGTATCGAAACCGGCACCTACCTGGTCGCTGCTGCCGTCACCGGTGGCCGCGTCAAGGTCAAGGACACCGATCCGACCATTCTCGAAGCAGTGCTGGAAAAGCTGCGTGAAGCCGGTGCGGAAATCACCTGCGGTGAAGACTGGATCGAGCTGAACATGCACGGCAAGCGCCCGAAAGCGGTCAACGTGCGCACCGCGCCGTACCCGGCGTTCCCGACCGACATGCAGGCCCAGTTCATCTCGCTCAACGCCATTGCCGAAGGCACCGGTGCGGTGATCGAGACGATCTTCGAAAACCGCTTCATGCACGTGTACGAACTGCACCGCATGGGCGCGCACATCCAGGTTGAAGGCAACACTGCCATCGTCACCGGTATCGAGAAGCTCAAGGGCGCGCCAGTCATGGCCACCGACCTGCGCGCATCGGCCAGCCTGGTGATTTCGGCGCTGGTTGCCGAAGGCGACACGCTGATCGACCGCATCTACCACATAGACCGTGGTTACGAGTGCATCGAAGAAAAACTGCAAATGCTGGGTGCCAAGATCCGCCGCGTTCCGGGCTGATCGCTGCATCGGGACACAAGGACGTGTCCACTGAATTCGTTTCGAGTCGAGGGTGTACGCACCCTCGATGTGTGTCCGGCGCCAATTGCGACCGGGCATGAGTACCTTGATAAGGACTGACGTTTCCCATGTTGACCATCGCACTGTCCAAGGGCCGCATCCTTGACGACACCCTGCCGCTTCTCGCTGAAGCGGGCATCGTGCCGACCGAGAATCCGGACAAGAGCCGCAAGCTGATCATTCCCACGACCCAGGACGACGTGCGTCTGCTGATCGTGCGTGCCACCGACGTGCCGACCTATGTCGAGCATGGCGCGGCCGACCTCGGCGTCGCCGGTAAGGACGTGCTGATGGAATACAGCGGCCAGGGCCTGTACGAGCCGCTGGACCTGCAGATCGCCCAGTGCAAGCTGATGACCGCCGGCAAGATCGGCGCGGCCGAGCCCAAGGGCCGTCTGCGCGTGGCGACCAAGTTCGTCAACGTTGCCAAGCGTTATTACGCCGAGCAGGGCCGTCAGGTCGACATCATCAAGCTGTACGGCTCGATGGAGCTGGCGCCGCTGATCGGCCTGGCCGACAAGATCATCGACGTGGTCGACACCGGCAACACCCTGCGCGCCAACGGCCTGGAGCCACAGGAACTGATCGCCACGATCAGCTCGCGTCTGGTGGTCAACAAGGCTTCGATGAAAATGCAGCACGCCCGAATCCAGGCGTTGATCGACACCCTGCGCAACGCAGTGGAATCGCGACACCGCGGCTGATCTACCAGCGCGGCCCGAGGCCGCGCCGTCTATCCGCCTCATAGCCAGAATTCTCAGGTGCCCAAGCGGATCGAATGCTAGTTTCGGGCGCCTGAGTTTTTTTGCCAATTCCTATGAGGCTCTCGCTATGACCGCACCGACTGCAATTCGCCGACTCAACGCTGCTGACCCGGATTTCGCGCATCATCTGGATCATCTGCTGAGCTGGGAAAGTGTGTCTGACGACTCGGTCAATCAGCGCGTGCTCGACATCATCAAGGCTGTGCGCGAGCGCGGTGACGCGGCGCTGGTCGAATTCACCCAGAAGTTCGACGGTCTTGAAGTCGCCTCGATGGCCGACCTGATCCTGCCGCGCGAGCGCCTTGAACTGGCCCTGACCCGCATCACTGTGCCGCAACGCGAGGCCTTGGAAAAAGCCGCCGCCCGCGTGCGCAGCTATCACGAAAAACAGAAGCAGGATTCCTGGAGCTACACCGAGGCTGACGGCACCGTGCTGGGCCAGAAAGTCACGCCACTGGATCGCGCAGGCCTTTACGTGCCGGGCGGCAAGGCCTCGTATCCGTCGTCGGTATTGATGAACGCGATTCCGGCCAAGGTGGCCGGCGTGACCGAAGTGGTCATGGTCGTGCCGACCCCGCGCGGTGAAATCAACGAGCTGGTGCTGGCCGCTGCCTGCATCGCCGGTGTCGACCGCGTGTTCACCATCGGCGGCGCGCAAGCGGTTGCCGCCCTGGCGTACGGCACCGAAAGCGTGCCGCGTGTCGACAAGGTTGTCGGCCCGGGCAATATCTATGTGGCCACGGCCAAGCGCCATGTGTTCGGCCAGGTCGGCATCGACATGATCGCCGGCCCTTCGGAAATTCTTGTGGTCTGCGACGGCCAGACCGATCCGGACTGGATTGCCATGGACCTGTTCTCCCAGGCTGAGCACGACGAAGACGCGCAAGCGATTCTGGTCAGCCCCGACGCCGAGTTCCTCGACAAGGTGGCTGCGAGCATCGACAAACTGCTGCCGACCATGGACCGCGCGACCATCATCGAAACTTCGATCAATGGCCGAGGTGCGCTGATTCAGGTGAGCGACATGGCCCAGGCCATCGAAGTCGCCAACCGCATCGCCCCGGAACACCTGGAATTGTCGGTCGCCGATCCACAGGCCTGGCTGCCGCAGATCCGCCACGCCGGTGCGATCTTCATGGGCCGCCACACTTCCGAAGCGTTGGGCGACTACTGCGCCGGCCCGAACCACGTGTTGCCGACTTCCGGCACCGCGCGTTTCTCCTCGCCGCTGGGCGTCTACGACTTCCAGAAGCGCTCGTCGATCATCTTCTGCTCCGAGGCCGGCGCTTCCGAGCTGGGCAAAACAGCATCGGTACTGGCCCGTGGTGAATCGCTGAGCGCCCACGCACGCAGCGCCGAATACCGCCTCAAAGACCAAGACTTTCTGAAAGGGCAGGGGAACTGAGCGATGAGTAAATTCTGGAGCCCGTTCGTCAAGGACCTGGTGCCCTACGTGCCGGGCGAACAGCCGAAGCTGACCAAACTGGTCAAGCTCAATACCAATGAAAATCCGTATGGCCCGTCGCGAAAAGCGCTGGCGGCGATGCAAGCCGAGCTCAACGACAACCTGCGCCTGTATCCGGACCCGAACAGTGATCTGCTGAAAAACGCCGTGGCCGAATACTACGGCGTGCAAACCAGTCAGGTGTTCCTCGGCAACGGTTCGGACGAAGTGCTTGCGCACATCTTCCACGGCTTGCTGCAACACGATCAGCCGCTGCTGTTCCCGGACATCAGCTACAGCTTCTATCCGGTTTACTGCGGTCTGTACGGCATTGAATTCGACGCGGTGCCGCTGGATGCGCAGTTCCAGATCAACCCGGCCGATTACGCCAAACCGAATGGCGGGATCATTTTCCCCAACCCGAACGCGCCGACCGGATGCCTGCTGGCGCTGGACGCGGTCGAGCAAATCCTCAAGGCCAGTCCTGATTCGGTCGTAGTCGTGGATGAGGCGTACATCGACTTCGGCGGCGAGACGGCGATCAGTCTGGTGGACCGCTATCCGAATCTGCTGGTGACGCAGACGCTGTCCAAGTCACGCTCGCTGGCCGGCCTGCGTGTCGGTCTGGCGGTAGGGCATCCGGACCTGATCGAAGCGCTGGAGCGGATCAAGAACAGCTTCAACTCCTATCCACTGGATCGTCTGGCGATTGTCGGCGCGGCGGCGGCTTTTGCCGATCGCGAGTATTTCGACAAGACCTGTCGTCAGGTGATCGAGAGCCGCGAATGGGTGGTGGCGCAGTTGCAGGCCAAGGGCTTTGAAGTGCTGCCGTCGGCGGCCAACTTCATCTTCGCTCGCCACCCGCAGCATGATGCGGCGGGCCAGGCGGCCAAGCTGCGCGAGCAGGGCGTGATCGTGCGGCACTTCAAGCAGGAGCGGATTGCGCAGTTCCTGCGGATATCGGTGGGGACGCCTGAGCAGAATCAGGCGTTGATCAACGGCCTTGGCGACCTCTAAAAGCAAAAGCCCCTCACCCTAGCCCTCTCCCAGAGGGAGAGGGGACTGACCGAGGCGCACTTTAGAGTTGCACCGACGTGAGATACCGAGTCGAACTCCAGTGTTGAAAAGCAAACAGATCGGCTCCCTTTCCCCCTCGCCCCCTTGGGGGAGAGGGCTGGGGTGAGGGGGATGGTATTCAGATCGAACATGGATTTTGAAAACGACCCTTGCTCACTCGTGATGCGGCTCGCCAAGGAAGGTCAGTGAGGTAAACAAACCTCTACTTTCCACATCCACACTGCCCTTCACCGGCACTTCAACCTGCGCCGCAATCACATTCAACCCTTCATTACGCACCAGCACCTGCGCACGCCCATCCTTGTCGGTCTCGGTGCTCAGGGTGTTTGGCGCGCTGCGATAGTCGCCATATAACTTCACCCCCGCCGCCGGTTTGCCATCGAGCAGCACCCGCACCGGCAATGAGTTGCCCGGCCCGACCGTCAGCGGATCGACCTCCGGCAGGATCAGCAGTTTGATCTGCTCCAGTTTCGGCAACTTCGCCCCCGGCTGATAGATCGCCAGGCTGTACTTGAACGTCTGCGTGGCCTCGGTGGCGCCGGGTACTTTGCTGCGTCCTTCGTTGATCCACTTCTTGTCCGCCGTCTGCGACCACATGCCGTTGTTCAGCGCCACGGCCATCAGCGCCGGCGGCTTCAATGGTTTCAAACGGGCATGATCGGCCAGGCGCTCGACGCTGACCGGGATCATTTTGCCGCTTGCGTCATAAGCCCAGGCACCGCTGATTTTCTGCGCCTTGAAGGCGTTGTCTTCGGCGCCGTGACCGTAGACCACTTCGATGTTGCCGCGTCGCTCCTCTGTCCACAGGCCGTGGGCCGACACCTGACCGGTGAACAGCGCAGCGATGAGCAGAAGGGATTTGCCGTAGTGCATGGTGACGTCCTTTTACAGGTTGAGTGTCAGGCTGACAGTGAAATTGCGTGGCTCGCCGGGGTTGACCCAGTAGTTGCTGTAGGAGCGCTCGTAGTATTTCTCGTCGAAGATGTTGTTCAGATTCAGGCCGAGCGTGACGTTGTCGCTGGCCTTGTAATGGGCGAGCAAGTCGACGGTCTGGTAGGCCGGCAATTCGAAGTCGCTGCCGGATTCGCCGGAGCGGTCGCCGACGTAGGTGAACGCTGCGCCGACGTCTGAACCGCGCAGACGGCCGTCCTGAAATTCATACACACCCAGCAGACTGCCGCTGCGTTTAGCCACGCCGAGGATGCGGCTGCCGGTAGGAATGGTCGCGTCGCCCTTGGTCACCTCGGCGTCGATGTAGGCGAAGGCGCCGATCACCCGCACTGCGTCGGTCACCTGACCGCTCACTTGCCAATCGAAACCCTGACTGCGCGCCTTGCCCATGGCGCGGCTGGTGTCGGTGCCCGGATCGAGGGCGAGAACGTTTTCCTTGTCAATGTGGAAGAAGGAGAGGGTGCTGCTCACCCGCTCATCGAACAGCTCGTTCTTGATCCCCACTTCGTAACCGACGCCTTCTTCCGGGTCGAAGGATTTGCCCGATGCATCCAGGCCGTTGTTCGGTTTGAACGAGGTCGAGGCGTTGGCGAACAGGCCGGTGTTCGGCGTGAGCTGATAGAGCAGGCCGGCGCGTTGAGTCAGTGCGTCGTGGCGCTGCTGGCTTTTGGCGTTGCGGCTGTGATCGTCGATGCGCTGATCGAAATGCTCGAAGCGCGCGCCGACCATGCCGCGCAGCTTGTCGGTGATGATGATCTGGTCCTGCAGATTCAGCGCATGACTTTCGACGTGTTCAAAGAAGTCGGTGCCCGAGCGTGCGTCGTTGGGCTTAGGCTGACCGTAAACCGGCTTATAGATGTCGATGGCGTAGGGGCCGCCAGCAATGGTGGTGACGCGTTCGTCCTTGCGGTAATTCTCGTACTCGGTGCCGATCAGCAATTCGTGCTGCCACGGGCCGAGGTCGAACAGACCGCGCAGTTCCAGTTGGGTGATGCTGTCGTGCCAACTCGTATCGCGTTCGCGCAAGCGGCGATTGACCGTGTGGCCGTCGGCGTTCAGCGCGCGTTGTTCCGTGGCGTCGCCCCAGAGTTTGCCTTCCTTGTAGTGACTGGCCAGACGCAGTTTCCAGCTGTCGTTCAGATGGTGCTCAAGGGTGGCCTGGAGCAGGTTGTTGTGGTTGTCGATGTTGCCGTCGTTGGGCTCGCCCAAGAACGTCGAGCGCGATACGCCGCTCCACTTGTTGTTCGGCGCCACCACGCCACGATCGAACGTCGAGTTGTGACGGACGATTTCGCTTTCCACCAGCAGCGAGGTGTCCGGGTTCAACTGCCAACTGATCGAAGGCGCGACGAATACCCGCTGGCTGTCGACGTGGTCGCGAAAGCTTTTGTTGTCTTCCACGGCGAGGTTGATGCGCGAGAGCACATTGCCCTGATCATCAAGGGGCGTGTTGACGTCCAGCGCGGTGCGGTAGCGGTCCCAACTGCCGGCGCTGGTCTGCAGAGTGGTGAACGCTTCAGGCTGCGGTTTCTTGGTGACGATGTTCACCGTGCCGCCGGGATCACCCCGGCCGTACAGGCTGGCGGCAGGGCCTTTGAGCACTTCGATGCGTTCTATATTGGCCGCATCTGGCGTGCTCGGGTAACCGCGATTGGCGCTGAAACCATCCTTGTAGAACTCCGAGGTGGTGAAGCCGCGCACGCTGTATTCGTACAGGGTCAGGCCGCCGAAGTTGTTTTGCTTCGACACGCCGCCGGCAAAATCCAGCGCGCGTTCAACGCTGGTGCGGCCCAGATCCGAGAGCACACTGGCCGGCACGACGCTGATGGCTTGTGGGATATCGCGAATCGCCGTGTCGGTTTTGGTCGCACTGGCCGAGCGAGTCGCGCGATATCCGCTGACCGGGCCGGTGGGTGATTCGTAGTCGGAAGTGACGCTGATGGCTTCCAGCTCAACGGGCTGCGGCTCATCGGCGAAGGCGGGATCGCAGAGCAAACCCAGAGTCAGGCCCAACAGCGAGGCCTTTTTGCGAGACGACATGTTATGTTGTTCCAATTGCTAGAATTGAAACAATATAACATGCCCGTTGAGAATGTCTGTTATTCGCGCCGCTGGCGCGAAAACATTTTTACTCTTCTTTTTCTTTCACCGGTGCCGGTGGGGGACGCAGGCCGATTTCAGCGGTCAACTTCAGCTCCTTGCCGTTGCGCATGACCTGAATCGTCACCTTGTCGGTCGGTTTGATCCGCGCCACCTGGTTCATCGAGCGGCGACCATCGCCGGCGGGCTCGCCATCGATGCTCAGAATCACATCGCCCAGTTGCAGGCCGGCTTTCTGCGCCGGGCCGTCACGGAAGATCCCCGCGACGACAATCCCCGGTCGCCCGGACAAGCCAAACGACTCCGCCAGTTCCTGCGTCAGCGGTTGCACTTCGATGCCCAGCCAGCCGCGAATCACCTGACCGTGCTCGATGATCGACTTCATCACTTCCATCGCCAGTTTCACCGGGATGGCAAAACCGATGCCTTGCGAGCCGCCGGACTTGGAAAAGATCGCCGTGTTGATACCGGTGAGGTTGCCGTTGGCGTCGACCAGCGCACCGCCGGAGTTGCCCGGGTTGATCGCCGCATCGGTCTGGATGAAGTCTTCGTAGTTGTTCAGGCCCAACTGATTACGGCCGGTGGCGCTGATGATGCCCATGGTCACGGTCTGGCCGACGCCGAACGGGTTGCCGATGGCCAGCGCGACGTCGCCGATGCGAATGCTGTCGGAGCGGCCGACGGTGATTGCCGGGAGGTTTTTCAGGTCGATTTTAAGGACAGCGAGGTCGGTTTCCGGATCGCTGCCGATCACCCGTGCCAGCGTCTCGCGACCATCCTTGAGCGCCACGACGATCTGGTCGGCGCCGCTGGTGACGTGGTTGTTAGTGAGGATGTAGCCTTCCGGGCTCATGATCACCCCGGAACCGAGGCTCGATTCCATGCGCTTCTGTTTCGGCGAATTGTCACCGAAGAAGCGGCGGAACTGCGGATCCTCGAACAAGGGATGCGCCGGTTTGTTGATGACCTTGGTGGTGTACAGGTTGACCACCGACGGCGCGGCGATGCCCACCGCATCCGCATAGGACACCGGTCCCTGTTGCACGATCGTGGTCTGAGGGGCCTGTTGCAGATTGACGTCGAGGCTCGGCAGCCCGACCCACTCGGGGTAACGCTGAATAATCAACAGAGCGATAAGCACACCGGCCAACAGCGGCCAGCCAAAAAAACGCAGCGCCTTGAGCATTAAGCACGTTCCTGGAAAGGTTGCAGGCGAGGTCAGACCGCCCATAATGTCGCGCATTATACGAGGCCGCGCGCGCCTCTGAACGGGATATTTAGGAGTCTTTCATGGCCGTTGCCCTCAGCACCCTCGTCGAAGAAGCCGACCGTTACCTGGGCAGTGCGAAAATTGCCGATTATTGCCCCAACGGATTACAGGTCGAAGGCCGCCCGCAGGTGATGCGCATCGTCAGTGGCGTCACCGCCAGCCAGGCGTTGCTCGATGCCGCCGTCGAAGCCGACGCCGACCTGATCCTGGTCCACCACGGTTATTTCTGGAAAGGCGAAAACCCTTGCGTCACCGGCATGAAACAGCGCCGCTTGAAAACCCTGCTCAAGCACGACATCAGTCTGCTCGCCTATCACCTGCCGCTGGATCTGCACCCTGACGTCGGCAACAACGTGCAACTGGCGCGTCAGCTCGACATCACTGTCGAAGGTCCGCTCGACCCGAGCAATCCGAAAGTCGTCGGGCTGGTCGGCTCGCTGAATGAGCCAATGACTGCGCGGGATTTCGCGCGCAAGGTGCAGGAAGTCATGGGGCGCGAGCCGCTGCTGATCGAAGGCAGCGGCATGATCCGCCGCGTCGGCTGGTGCACCGGCGGCGGCCAGGGCTATATCGATCAGGGCGTGGCGGCGGGGGTCGATCTGTTCATCAGTGGCGAGGCCTCCGAGCAGACTTTCCACAGTGCGCGGGAAAACGACATCAGCTTCATCGCCGCCGGCCACCACGCTACTGAACGCTACGGCGCGCAGGCGCTGGGCGAGTATCTGGCGAAGCGCTTTGCCCTTGAACACATCTTCATCGATTGCCCGAATCCGATCTGAGCTCGCCGCAAACTCCTGTGGGAGCGAGCCCTGCTCGCGAACGCCTCAGACCTTCAATACAAAGGTGCCTGACAATCCGCTTTCGCGAGCAGGCTCGCTCCCACATTCGGCCCTGACGGGCCGAACTGGTGGGCATATTCATATACCCTTTCGATCTAGTTGGCGTCCTGATTAGAAGAGGACGCTGTGCTAGGATTCCTCGCTCGAACACGGCCCGCTGGCCGTTCATAAGAAAGCTTTCGTGAGTAGCCATGGTCGACAAACTGACGCATCTGAAACAGCTGGAGGCGGAAAGCATCCACATCATCCGCGAGGTGGCCGCCGAGTTCGATAACCCGGTGATGCTGTACTCCATCGGTAAAGACTCCGCCGTGATGCTGCACCTGGCACGCAAGGCGTTCTTCCCGGGCAAACTGCCGTTTCCGGTGATGCACGTCGACACCCGCTGGAAATTCCAGGAAATGTACAAGTTCCGCGACAAGATGGTCGAAGACTTGGGCCTGGACCTGATCACCCACATCAACCCCGATGGCGTGGCGCAGAACATCAACCCGTTCACCCACGGCAGTGCCAAACACACCGACATCATGAAAACCGAAGGCCTGAAACAGGCACTCGACAAGCATGGTTTCGACGCAGCGTTCGGCGGCGCCCGTCGCGATGAAGAGAAATCCCGCGCCAAAGAGCGCGTGTACTCGTTCCGCGACAGCAAGCACCGCTGGGACCCGAAAAACCAGCGTCCGGAGCTGTGGAACGTCTACAACGGCAAGGTCAACAAGGGCGAATCCATTCGTGTGTTCCCGTTGTCGAACTGGACCGAACTGGACATCTGGCAGTACATCTACCTCGAAGGCATCCCGATTGTGCCGCTGTACTTCGCCGCCGAACGCGAAGTGATCGAGAAGAACGGCACGCTGATCATGATCGACGACGAGCGCATCCTCGAGCACCTGTCCGACGAAGACAAAGCGCGCATCGTGAAAAAGAAAGTGCGGTTCCGCACCCTTGGCTGCTACCCGTTGACGGGCGCGGTGGAGTCCGAGGCCGAAAGCCTGACGGACATCATTCAGGAAATGCTCCTGACGCGAACTTCCGAGCGCCAGGGCCGTGTCATCGACCACGATGGCGCCGGCTCGATGGAAGACAAAAAACGTCAAGGCTATTTCTAAGGGGCTGTCATGTCGCATGTTTCTGATTTGATCAGCGAGGACATCCTCGCCTACCTGGGCCAGCACGAACGTAAAGAGCTGCTGCGCTTTTTGACCTGCGGTAACGTCGATGACGGCAAGAGCACCCTGATCGGGCGCCTGCTGCACGACTCGAAAATGATCTACGAAGATCACCTCGAAGCGATCACCCGCGATTCGAAGAAAGTCGGCACCACCGGTGACGACATCGACCTGGCATTGCTGGTCGACGGTCTGCAGGCCGAGCGTGAGCAGGGCATCACCATTGATGTCGCTTACCGATATTTCTCCACCGCCAAGCGCAAATTCATCATCGCCGACACCCCCGGCCATGAGCAGTACACCCGCAACATGGCCACCGGTGCGTCCACCTGTGACCTGGCGATCATTCTGGTCGACGCCCGTTACGGCGTGCAGACCCAGACCCGTCGCCACAGCTTCATCGCTTCCCTGCTGGGTATCAAACACATCGTCGTCGCCATCAACAAGATGGACTTGAAGGACTTCGACGAAGGCGTGTTCGAGTCGATCAAGGCCGACTACCTGAAGTTCGCCGAAGGCTTGAAGATGAAGCCGACCAGCATGCACTTCGTGCCGATGTCTGCCCTTAAAGGCGACAACGTGGTGAACAAGTCCGAGCGCTCGCCGTGGTACAAAGGCCAGTCGCTGATGGAAATCCTCGAGACTGTGGAAGTGGCGGGCGACCGCAACTTCACCGATCTGCGTTTCCCGGTGCAGTACGTCAACCGTCCGAACCTGAACTTCCGTGGTTTCGCCGGCACCCTGGCCAGCGGCATCGTGCACAAGGGCGACGAAGTCGTGGTGCTGCCGTCGGGCAAGAGCAGCCGCGTGAAGTCCATCGTCACTTTTGAAGGTGAACTGGAACACGCAGGCCCAGGTCAGGCGGTAACGCTGACCATGGAAGACGAAATCGACATCTCCCGTGGCGACCTGTTGGTGCATGCCGACAACGTGCCGCCGGTCACCGACAGCTTTGAAGCGATGCTGGTGTGGATGGCTGAAGAGCCGATGCTGCCGGGCAAGAAATACGACATCAAACGCGCCACCAGTTACGTGCCGGGCTCGATCGCCAGCATCGTCAACAAGGTCGACGTCAACACTCTGGAAGAAGGCCCGGCGAGCGCGTTGCAGCTCAATGAAATCGGCAAGGTGAAGATCGCACTTGATGCGCCGATCGCCCTCGACGGTTACGAAAGCAACCGCACCACCGGCGCGTTCATCGTTATCGATCGCCTGACCAATGGCACCGTTGGCGCTGGCATGATCGTCGCTCAGCCTGTAGCGCACGGCACTGCCACGCATCACGGCAAACTGGCGCACGTGGCGACCGAAGAGCGTGCCCAGCGCTTCGGCCAGCAACCGGCCACCGTGCTGTTCAGCGGCCTGTCGGGCGCGGGTAAAAGCACCCTGGCATACGCGGTCGAGCGCAAGCTGTTCGACATGGGCCGCGCGGTGTTTGTACTGGATGGCCAGAACCTGCGTCATGACTTGAACAAAGGTCTGCCACAGGATCGCGCCGGGCGTACCGAGAACTGGCGTCGAGCCGCCCACGTGGCGCGTCAGTTCAACGAAGCGGGGCTGCTGACCCTGGCCGCGTTCGTTGCGCCGAGTGCCGAAGGTCGCGAGCAGGCCAAGGAACTGATCGGCAAGGATCGCTTGCTGACGGTCTATGTGCAGGCCTCGCCGACCGTGTGCGCCGAGCGTGATCCGCAAGGGTTGTATGCGGCGGGTGGCGATAACATTCCGGGTGAGTCTTTCCCGTATGACGTGCCGCTGAATGCTGATCTGGTGATTGATACCCAGTCGCTGACGCTGGAAGAAAGCGTCAAGCAAGTACTGGATCTGTTGCGTCAGCGTGGTGCGATCTAAGGTAGAAGCAGCGACAAGCTTCTAGCTGCAAGCGGCAAGAAAAAGCCCGCCGATGAGTGATCATCGGCGGGCTTTTTCATTACCTGGAGAACGGCAAAAGATCGCAGCCTTCGGCAGCTCCTACATTGGCTCGGCGTGCATCCTGTAGGAGCTGCCGAAGGCTGTGATCTTTTGATCTTCAGCGCTTTGGGTACTCGCGGTGCATCTGCTCCAGCAACGCATCCTTGTCCAGCCACAGCTGGTTGATCCAGCCCTGGAACTGCAATCGATACTCGCCGTCCTGGTCGTAGTTCTTGCCGATGAAGGCCGGCGGGATTTTGATTTCTTCAAAATGCACCACCACATCGCGCACATTGCCGCAGAGCAAGTCCCAGAACCCCGGACGTCCGGCCGGGTAGTGGATGGTCACGTTGACGATCGACTCCAGCTGTTCGCCCATCGCATCCAGCACAAAGGCGATCCCGCCGGCCTTGGGCTTGAGCAGGTACTTGAACGGTGACTGCTGCTGCGCATGCTTGCCTTCGGTGAAGCGTGTGCCTTCGACGAAGTTGAAAATTCCCACCGGGTTATGCCGGAATTTCGCGCAGGTCTTGCGCGTGGTTTCCAGGTCCTTGCCTTTCTTCTCCGGGTGTTTTTCCAGGTACGCCTTGGAGTAGCGCTTCATGAACGGAAAGCCCAGCGCCCACCAGGCCAGACCGATCACTGGCACCCAGATCAGCTCCTGCTTGAGAAAAAACTTCAGCGGTTGGATCTTGCGGTTGAGCACGTATTGCAGCACCAGAATATCCACCCAGCTCTGGTGGTTGCTGGTGATCAGGTACGAGTGCTGATAGTCGAGACCTTGCAGGCCGCTGACGTGCCAGCGGGTGCGCCGTACCAGATTCATCCAGCCTTTGTTGTTGCTGATCCACGCCTCATGGGTGTGGCTCATCAGCCAACCAGCGATGCGCTGGGTAAAGGCAAACGGCAGGGCCTTGACCAGCGCCACGCAAAACAGGAACGAGCACAGCAGAATCGTGTTGAGCGCCAACAGCAGCGAGGCGATCACGCCGCGCACGGGTGCGGGTAGAAAATCCAGCATTTACAGATCCATAGGTCGGTTGGCGGCTTGAATCGCGGTGAGCGCGATGGTGTAGACGATGTCATCGACTTGCGCGCCGCGCGGCAGGTCGTTCACCGGTTTGCGCAGGCCTTGCAGCATCGGCCCGAGGCTGACGCAATCAGCGCTGCGCTGTACGGCTTTGTGCGTGGTGTTGCCGGTGTTCAGATCGGGGAACACGAATACCGTGGCACGACCGGCGACCTGGCTGTTCGGCGCCAGTTGTCGGGCGACTTCCGCGTTGGCGGCGGCGTCGTATTGCAGCGGGCCGTCGATCAGCAGCGAATTTTGTTGCTCATGGGCGAGCAGGGTCGCCTCGCGGACTTTCTCGACTTCTTCACCGCGTGCCGATTCGCCGCTGGAATAGCTGATCATCGCCACCCGTGGGGTGATGCCGAATGCGGCCGCCGAGTCGGCGCTTTGCAGGGCGATCTCGGCCAGTTCCGCGGCGCTCGGGTGCGGGTTCATCACGCAGTCGCCGTAGACCAGCACTTCTTCCGGAAAGAGCATGAAGAACACCGACGACACCAGCGTGCAGCCCGGTGCGGTCTTGATCAGTTGCAGGGCGGGGCGGATGGTATTGGCGGTGGTGTTGATCACACCCGAAACCAAGCCGTCGACCTCATCCAACGCAAGCATCATGGTGCCGATCACCACGGTGTCTTCCAGTTGTTGCTCGGCCATCGGTGCGTTGAGGCTTTTGCTCTTGCGCAGGGCGACCATCGGCTCGACGTAACGCTCGCGGATCTGGTCCGGGTCAAGGATTTCCAGACCCGGCGGCAGCACGATGCCTTGGGCGCGGGCAACCGCTTCGACGTCTTCGGGTTTGGCCAGCAATACGCAGCGGGCGATCCCGCGTTCCTGACAGATCGCCGCCGCTTGCACGGTGAACGGCTCGCTGCCTTCGGGCAAGACGATGCGCTTGTTCGCCGCTTGCGCGCGCTGGATCAATTGATAACGGAACACTGCCGGCGACAGGCGCATCTCCCGAGGCGTGCCGCAGCGCTGGTGCAGCCAGTTGGCGTCGAGGTGGCTGGCGACGAAATCGGTGATGATCTCCGCGCGCTCGCGGTCATCGATCGGGATTTCCTTGTTCAGGCCATTGAGCAGGTTGGCGGTGTCGTACGAGCCGGTGCTCACCGACAACACCGGCAAACCGGCCTGCAACGCGCCCCGGCACAGGTCCATGATGCGCGGGTCGGGCAGGGTGTCGCTGGTCAGCAACAGGCCGGCCAGCGGCACGCCGTTGATCGCTGCGAGGCTGACGGCGAGGATGATGTCGTCGCGATCGCCCGGGGTCACCACCAGCACGCCGGGCTTGAGCAGCTCGACGGTGTTGCGCATGGTCCGTGCGCAAATGATGATTTTGCTCATGCGCCGGGTTTCGTAGTCGCCCGCGTTGAGCACTTGCGCACCCATCAGGTCGGCGACGTCGCGGGTGCGCGGCGCATTGAGTTCCGGCTGAAACGGGATGCAGCCAAGCAAGCGGAAATCACCGCTGCGCAGCAACGGCGAATGTTCCTTCAGACGCGTGGCGAAGGCGTCCATGCTTTCGTCGGTCTTGACCTTGTTGAGGATCACGCCGAGGACTTTCGGATCTTTCGGGCCGCCGAACATTTGTGCCTGCAACTCGACGCGGCCGGACAGCTCGGCGAGCACTTCGTTTTCCGGCGCAGAGACCAGAATGACCTCGGCATCGATGCTCTTGGCCAAGTGCAGGTTGACCCGCGCCGCGTAACTGGCGCTGCGGGTCGGCACCATGCCTTCGACCACCAGCACGTCTTTGCCGACGGCCGCTTGCTGATACAGGGCGATGATTTCTTCGAGCAGTTCGTCGAGCTGACCGTCGCCGAGCATGCGTTCAACGTGCGCCAGGCCTAATGGCTGCGGCGGTTTCAGGCCGTGGGTGCGCGCCACCAGTTCGGTGGATCGTTCAGGGCCGGTGTCGCCCGGGTGCGGCTGGGCGATCGGTTTGAAGAAGCCGACCTTGAGGCCGGCGCGTTCAAGCGTGCGTACCAGCCCGAGGCTGATGGAGGTCAGACCCACGCCAAAATCGGTGGGGGCGATAAAAAAAGTTTGCATGGGAATTCTCTATGCAAGGGTGTCAGCCTATGTCTGGCCGACTACCGAAATTCAGTCGCCAAGGTTATCGCTAACCGAGCCTTGTGCACACCAACCGCAGGCAAAGGGTTGACCTGTTTTTTCAATACGTTGCGCCGGATCCAGGACCCAGGCGCGGGTTTGCCACGGCGGCTGGTGGCGCAGGTGCTGGGTGTGGCCACAGGAAAGCTCGACCACCCAATGGCCGTCTTCGTCCTGATGGAAGCCGGTGATGGTCGAAACCCGTTTGTCCGGCTTGTGGTCGCTTTCACGCGATTGCTTCGCTAAACTTGGCCTTTCTATATTCTTATGCAAAAGGTCTCGCCCCATGCTGATCGCCGCCAATAAGGCTGTCTCCATCGACTATACCCTGACCAACGACGCTGGTGAGGTCATCGACAGCTCCGCCGGCGGCGCTCCGCTGGTTTACCTGCAAGGCGCAGGCAACATCATCCCGGGCCTGGAAAAAGCCCTTGAAGGCAAAGCTGTCGGTGACGAGCTGAAAGTGGCCGTTGAGCCGGAAGACGCTTACGGTGAATACGCCGCTGAACTGGTCAGCACCCTGAGCCGCAGCATGTTCGAAGGCGTTGACGAGCTGGAAGTCGGCATGCAGTTCCACGCTTCGGCGCCGGACGGCCAGATGCAGATCGTCACCATCCGTGATCTGGACGGCGACGACGTCACCGTTGATGGCAACCACCCTCTGGCCGGTCAGCGCCTGAACTTTGAAGTGAAGATCGTTGATATCCGTGACGCCAGCCAGGAAGAAATCGCTCATGGTCACGTCCATGGCGAAGGTGGCCATCACCACTGATTTTCTGCGCTAAGCTTCGAGTACTGGAGAGGCGCCTGTGGGCGCCTTTTTAGTCCGCGGCTGTCCTTGGTGGCCTCGCCAAGTGGCTGTTTCGAGTAGAACACGAGAATCCTGGAGTTCGGCATGAGTGCTTTTCACGACCTTAAGTTGACAGCCCTGGATGGTCAGGAGCTACCGCTGGCGCCGTTCAAGGGCCAAGTCGTGCTGGTGGTCAACGTGGCCTCCAAATGCGGCTTGACCCCTCAGTACGCGGCACTGGAAAACCTCTACCAGCAATACAAAGATAAAGGCTTTGCTGTGCTGGGCCTGCCGTGCAACCAGTTTGCCGGTCAGGAGCCAGGCTCGGAGAAAGAAATCCAGGAGTTCTGCAGCCTCAACTATGGCGTGACCTTTCCGTTGTCGAGCAAGCTCGAAGTCAACGGCCACGAGCGGCATCAGTTGTATCGCCTGCTGGCGGGCGAGGGCGCCGAGTTTCCCGGTGACATCACCTGGAACTTCGAAAAGTTTCTGCTCGGCAAGGACGGCCGCGTGCTGGCACGGTTCTCGCCGCGTACGGCGCCGGATGATCCGACCATCGTGCATGCGATTGAAAAAGCGCTGAGCTGACAAGCAGCATCAAAAGATCGCAGCCTTCGGCAGCTCCTACAGGTGGTTTGTGTTTCCTCTGTAGGAGCTGCCGAAGGCTGCGATCTTTGCTTTTCAATCTTTTAATCATTAATCACCCAAATCAATAATGCTGTTCAAAGGCTCCGGCTCTCCATATTATCGCCGTCATAAATCGATCGCTATGGAGCCTCTCGATGCCTGTTCAAGCCCTGTTCAAACCGTTCCATCTCGGTGCCCTCGAACTGCCGACCCGCGTGGTCATGGCGCCAATGACCCGCTCGTTCTCGCCGGGCGGCGTGCCGAATTCCAAAGTCATTGAGTACTATCGCCGTCGCGCGGCCGCTGGGGTTGGCTTGATCATCACCGAAGGCACCACGGTCGGCCACATCGCGTCCAACGGCTATCCTAACGTGCCGCAGTTTTTCGGTGACGCGCCGCTGGCCGGCTGGAAAAAAGTTGTCGACGCCGTGCACGCCGAGGGCGGCAAGATCGTCCCGCAACTGTGGCATGTCGGCAGCGTACGTCGCCTTGGCACCGAGCCGGACGCCAGCGTGCCGGGCTACGGTCCGTCGGAAAAACTCAAGGACGGTCAGGTCGTGGTTCACGGCATGACCAAGCAGGACATCCAGGACGTGATCGCCGCGTTTGCCCAGGCTGCCAAAGATGCGCAGAGCATCGGCATGGACGGTGTGGAAATCCATGGCGCCCACGGCTATCTGGTGGACCAGTTCTTCTGGGAAGGCAGCAATCAGCGCAGCGACGAATACGGTGGCAGCCTGGCCAACCGTTCGCGTTTTGCCATCGAATTGATTCAAGCAGTGCGCGCGGCGGTCGGTGAAGGCTTCCCGATCATCTTCCGCTTCTCGCAATGGAAACAGCAGGATTACACCGCGCGTCTGGTGCAAACCCCGGAAGCGCTGGGCGAGTTTCTCAAGCCGCTGTCTGACGCCGGCGTGGACATTTTCCACTGCTCGACCCGCCGCTTCTGGGAGCCGGAGTTCGACGGTTCGGATCTGAACCTTGCTGGCTGGACCCGCAAGCTGACCGGCAAACCGACCATCACCGTGGGCAGCGTCGGCCTGGATGGCGAGTTCCTGCAGTTCATGGTCAACACCGACAAGGTCGCGCAACCGGCCAGCCTGGAAAACCTGCTGGAGCGTCTGAACAAAGAAGAGTTTGACCTGGTAGCAGTGGGCCGCGCGCTGCTGGTCGATCCGGACTGGGCGCAGAAAGTCCGTGAAGGGCGGGAGCAGGACATTCTTCCGTTTAGTCGTGAGGCGTTGATGACCTTGGTCTAAGCGGCGCCAGTTCGAACCATTCGCGAGCAGGCTCGCTCCCACCTTCAACCGCATTCCATCTGAAAGAATGCAGTACCCATGTGGGAGCGAGCCTGCTCGCGAAAGCTGTTTCTATGTCGCCGAAAATCTAAGGTTGTGTCTGCGCCCCAGGCACCACCAGCTCCCCCACACAAGCCCCACGCAAATACCCTTCGAACTGCTCGATAATTGCCGCCCAGCCCTGGCGACTGCCATGCTGCCGCGCATTCAGCCTTACACAGCGCAACCGCTCATCCTCCTCCAGCAACCACGCCGCCGCTTCGCAGAACGCCTGCTCATCACCGGGCATGGCTGACACGCCGTTGTAGCCGTGGCGAATATGCTGCGCCGCCGCTGCCTGGTCATAAGCCACCACGCCGAGCCCCGAGGCGAGGGCTTCCAGCACCACATTGCCGAAGGTTTCGGTCAGGCTGGGAAATACGAACAGATCCCCTGAGGCGTAGTGCGCCGCCAGTGCTTCTCCCCGCTGCGCGCCGCAGAAGATCGCCTCCGGCAGTTCTTTTTCCAGCGCCGAACGCTGCGGGCCATCTCCGACCACGATCAGCTTCAGATGGCGCTGTGGATAAGTTTCGCGCAGACCTTCAAAGCAGTGTTTGAGCAGGCCCAGATTTTTCTCCGGGGCGAGCCTTCCTACGTGGATGACCGCGATATCCGTCTCAGAGAGTCCCCATTGCTCACGCAACGCGGTCTGACGTTTGCTCGGATGAAACAACTGGCTGTCCACACCCCGCGACAACAATGCCAGCCGCTCGAAATGCCGCCGCTCCAGCTCCAGGCGCTGACTGGCGCTCGGCACCAAAGTCATTGCCGAACGATTGTGAAACCAGCGCAAATAATGCGTGAGCATTCGCGTCAGCAGGCCGAGGCCGTACTGGCTGGTGTATTGCTGGAAGTTGGTGTGGAAGCCGCTCACTGCCGCAATCCCCAACCGCCGTGCCGCGCGCAGTGCCGACAACCCGAGCGGGCCTTCCGTGGCGATGTACAGCACATCCGGGCGCTGGCGTTTCCAGCGGCGCAGCAGTTTATGCATCGACGACTGGCCCCATTGCAGCCCCGGATAGCCCGGTAGTGGCCATCCACGACACAGCAACAGTGCATCGTCTTCGCTGCGTTGCGGATCGATGGCCTGGCGCGGGCGCACGAGCTCCACCTGATGCCCACGTGCGCGCAAACCCTCGCACAAGCGGCCAAGGGTATTGGCCACGCCGTTGATTTCCGGTGGGAAGGTTTCGCTGATGAGAGTGATATGTAGAGCTGTCGTCATGACCTCAGTGTCCGCTGAGGCCATGTCGAGCTTGTTACGGTCGGATGATGGATTTGTGACGCGGTCAGTGTTGGATCACCAGATTTTCGGCGCCACGCTCACGCACCCAAAACAACGTCGCCCCGGCTACCGCCGCCGGCATCATCAGGATGTTGACCACCGGAATCAGCAACACCAGATAGACGATCCCGCCAAAACTCATGCTCTGCCAGCGCTTCTGCCGCAGCCAGGCAAGCATCTCGTTCCAGCCCAGTTTGTGGTTGTCCGCCGGGTAGTCGATGTACTGGATGGCCATCATCCACACGCCGAACAGCAGCCATAACGGCGCGGCGACGATATTCACCACCGGGATGAACGACAGGATGAACAGGCCGATGGCGCGCGGCAGGAAGTAGCCGAGCTTGCGCATTTCCCGGGAAAGGGTGCGCGGGATGATCGCGATCAGTTCGCCCCAACTGAACGCCGGGAAATCATCGGTGCCGCGCACCACCACTTCGACTTTTTCCGCAAGGAAGCCGTTGAACGGTGCGGCAATGATGTTGGCGAGCATGGTGAAGGTGAAAAACACCATCAAGGCCACCAGGACCACGAACAGCGGCCAGAGGATATAGCTGAGGAAACTCAGCCATTCAGGCAACGACGGCATCAGCGTGTCGACCCACAGGCTGAACTGGTGGCCGGCCAGATAGATCAATCCGACGAACAGCACCAGGTTGATCGCCAGCGGCAACAACACGAACAGGCGCAGGCCAGGGCTCAGGACCAGTTTGAGGCCTTCGCGCAGGTATTGCGGGCCGGACAGAACAGGGGCGGGCATAAGGTGCTCCGAAGCAAGGGAAAACGCGCCGACGTTACCGGCTTTGCCACAGCGGCGAAAGCGCGGCAGGGCAATCGACATTCACTGTAACAAAGAGGTCTATCTCGTCAGCGTCTCGGCATAGAGACCACCTATGAGCTGGATTGTTAAACCGTATTTCCTTAATCTTGCCCCCCTCGATACGCTGCACCCAACTTTTTACAGGACTGTCGAGTTCAAGCCTTCCCCAAGGTGTCCACGGTCCTTTTTTATTCCGCCGGCCGTCCGGCGTCCGTGCCAGATTTTTCATGGCCGGCCAACAGGAGCAGATTCATGTCTGAAGTCCGTCATTCGCGAGTGATCATTCTCGGTTCCGGCCCCGCCGGCTACAGCGCTGCGGTCTACGCGGCCCGCGCCAACCTCAAGCCACTGCTGATCACCGGCATGCAGGCCGGCGGTCAACTGACTACCACCACCGAAGTCGACAACTGGCCGGGTGATGTCCACGGTCTGACCGGCCCGGTGCTGATGGAGCGCATGCGCGAGCACGCCGAGCGTTTCGAGACCGAGATCGTCTTCGATCACATCAACGCCGTGGACTTCGCTGCCAAGCCGTACACTCTGACCGGCGACAGCGCGGTTTACACCTGTGATGCTCTGATCATCGCCACCGGTGCCAGTGCCCGTTACCTGGGTCTGCCGTCGGAAGAAGCGTTCATGGGCAAAGGCGTGTCGGCCTGCGCGACCTGCGACGGTTTCTTCTACCGCAACAAGCCGGTCGCCGTGGTTGGCGGTGGCAACACCGCTGTCGAAGAAGCGCTGTACCTGGCCAACATCGCCAGCACCGTAACCCTGATCCACCGTCGCGAAACCTTCCGCGCCGAGAAGATCCTGATCGACAAGCTCAACGCCCGTGTGGCCGAAGGCAAGATTATCTTGAAGTTGAACGCCAATCTGGACGAAGTCCTTGGCGACAACATGGGCGTAACCGGCGCGCGTCTGCGCAACAACGATGGCAGCTTCGACGAGATCAAAGTCGACGGCGTGTTCATCGCCATCGGCCACACCCCGAACACTTCGCTGTTCGAAGGTCAGCTGACTCTGAAGGACGGTTACCTGGTTGTGCAGGGCGGCCGCGAAGGCAATGCGACGGCCACCAGCGTCGAAGGCATCTTCGCTGCCGGTGACGTGGCCGACCACGTTTATCGTCAGGCCATCACCTCGGCCGGCGCCGGTTGCATGGCGGCACTCGACACCGAGCGCTACCTGGACGGCCTGCAGAACGCCACGTTCTAAGACCGCAGGGCACAAAAAAACCGGCCAGAGATTGGCCGGTTTTTTTGTGCCCGAGATTCGCAGCCGCCACGCATCCAGTGTGGGAGCGAGCCTGCTCGCGAAAGCGGTGTATCAGTCGACATCATCGAAGAATGTCAGTCCGTCTTCGCGAGCAGGCTCGCTCCCACAGGGGATAGGTGTGGCTATTGGGATCAGCGGCGGCTCAGCGGTTGCGCGGTGAATTTCACCCCGGCCAGGCCGTGCTTGATCAACGCGCGAATATTGCCGTGATCGCTGCCCTCAGGCGTCGCCAGTACCGAACGGTAATGCTCGCCGAACGCCAGCAGCGCTTCTTCATCACTCAGACCCTCAAGCAATGCCAGGCCCAGTGTCTTGCAGGAGCCTTCGTTCTGCCCGGCAGCATTTTCCACGCCACCGTTGTTGAACGCCTGAGGCTGGTAGTCGTAACCGGCGGCGATGAACGCCAAAGTGTCGGCGAAAGCATGTTCGCCGCTCTTGAGGCTGGCGCGCAGGGTGTTCAGATCAGTCATTGGGGTTTTCCTTTGGCAAACGCCGCTTGCTGTTCGGCGCTGGCTTCTTGCTGGTATTGAGCTTTCCACTCGGCGTAGGGCATGCCGTACACCACTTCGCGGGCGTCATCGAGGCTGACCTCGATCTGGCGTTGGTCGGCTTCGGCCTTGTACCACTTCGACAGGCAGTTGCGGCAGAACCCGGCAAGGTTCATCAGGTCGATGTTCTGCACGTCCTTGCGGCTGTCGAGGTGGGCGACCAGTCGGCGAAAGGCGGCGGCTTCGAGTTCAAGGCGTTGTTGATCAGTCATGGGGGGTCTCTTCGAGACAGCTTCAAGCGGCAAGCTGCAAGCTGCAAGATGGATCGGGGTCGGCTGTTAGCTTACCGTTTGAAGCTTGAAGCTTGAAGCTCAGCGGCTTGCCGCGAGCGTAATCGATACCGACTCGGCGAAGCGCAGGGCGTGCGGTTTGTCGACTTCGACTTCGGCGTACAGCACCGATGCATTGGTCATCACCAGGTCGAGCAATTCCTGGGTCAGGCGTTCGAGCAGCGCGAAGCGGTTGCCTTCAACGTGGGCGATGATCGCTTTGGTGATGGTGCGGTAATTCAGCGCGTGGTCGATGTCGTTGTCACGCACCGCCTCCTGCGCTGCGTACAGGATGGTCAGGTTGATCAGCACATCCTGCTTGTTGAGGATTTCGTCCTCGTTGATGCCGATAAAGGTGCGCAGGCGCAGATCCTTGACCCGGATGCGCGCCATCCCCGGTTGAAGTTGTGGCATTGATTTGCTCCGTCCAGTCTATTGCAGGCGTTCTGGTGGATCTTACTCGACTCGCGGCCGAAGCGGGACGGCCTATTTGACGTGCCGTCCACCGTTGACGGTGAGGGTCGTGCCGGTGACATAGGGATTGTCGAGCAGATAGCGCAGGCTCTGATAGATCACCTCGCTGCCGGGCTCGATACCCAACGCGGACTTGGCCAGCGCCTTGGCGCGGTACGCCGCGTCATCGTCTGGGTTGAACAATAACAGCGCCGGGGCGATGCCGTTGACCTTGATGGCCGGCGCAAAGCGCGCGGCAAACGACAGGGTCAGACTGTCGAGCCCGGCCTTGCTGGCGCAATAACCGATGTGCTTGCTGCTGCCTTTGCGGGTGACATCGTCGCTGATGTGGATGATGTCGGCAGGTGTCGAGCGCTGCAGCAACTCGGCGCAGTGCAGGTTGATCAGGTAAGGCGCGAGCATGTGAATGTTGAACATGCGATTGAAGGCTTGTGCTTCGCTGCCCTGGGTTTCTGCCAGCCATTCGGAGGCGTTGTGCACGATGGCGCGCAGGCTGTCGGTGTGCGCTTTCAGTGAATCAATGAAGGCCAGTATTCCTGCCTCGCTGGAAAAGTCCGCGAACAGCGCTGTCGCGCCAAGATCGCGAAGGGCCTGCACGCCCGGGCGTTCGGTGCGGTAGGTGAAAATCAGCGGGTGGCCATCCTCGATCAAGCGCTGCGCGCAGTGCAAACCGACACGCTGACCGGCGCCGGTGATGAGGATCGGGGCTGCGGAATCTGGCATGGGCGGCTCGCTTCGCGGTTGAAGCGAAAACTATAACAGGCTCGCCGCCCGCTGCAGATCAGCGATTTTGCGCTGACGGTGTGGCTGCCAGTGGCCGCGTCGGTGTGCTGTTCAACCAAGACGCCAGCAGGCGCGTCGACAACGGGATGAAGAAGTACACCATCAGCGGCGTCAGGCATGCCGTGCCGATCAATATGCGTGGCAACAGGCTCAACTCAGCGAGCAACGGGCCGAGTACAAAATTGAATATCAGCGACACCGGAAAAAACGCCAGCCAGATCGCCACGGCCTGTTTCCAGCGCGGTGGACGTTGCCCGGTCGCACCAAACCAGCCTTCGATGCCACTGACTCGGTGCTCTTTGGGATGTTCGAACAAATCGCTGCCGCGGTTCAGCCAGGCGGTACGCGACGCCGAATATTCCCAAGCATGCAGCGTCTGCTCATCGACAAAGCGAAAGATGATCTGGAATTCGTTGTCACCCGGTGGTGGCGCGAGGACGCCGGAGCCGAGGTAGCCGGGAAAATCGGTCGCCAGTTGTTCGCCTTCGCGAAGCCAGGCGATCAGATCGTGATAACGGCCATCGGCGACGCGACGCGCTACCATGAGCGTGACGGGGGAAGTAGACATTTTGTATCTCCGTATTTCGAGCGCGTCGTTCCGGGTAGGAACTTCGCCTGACGCAGGCCGGGGTAGAGGCCTGCGCTTTACAACAAGCAAGGATTATTCCTGATTTTGTCGATTAAACCAGCCATATTCGTCGCAGATCACTACTTGAAGGTTTCCAGTCCATCATGTTTAAAATGGGATCCAATAAACCGACATGGAAGTTGACCGCCAGATGCCTGTAATCACGGATACTCGCCCGGCCTCAACAGCACCCGGCACGCTCGAACGCGAAGAGCTGTTCCCCATCCGCGAAGTGGCGCGCCTGACCGGCGTCAATCCGGTGACCCTTCGGGCCTGGGAGCGTCGCTACGGATTGATCCAGCCGACCCGCACCGAAAGCGGGCATCGTTTGTATTCCATGAACGATATCGAGCGTGTTCGCAGCATCGTCGACTGGATCGATCGCGGCGTGGCCGTGAGCAAAGTCGGCAAGATCCTGGCGAAAACAGAGCCTCTGAAGGTGCTGGCAAACTTTATCCCCGATGATCATGTGCAGGCCGATTACAAGCAATGGCAGGAGCAGGTTCAGCAGGCGGTCAGTGAGTTCGACGATCAGCAGCTGGATCGCGTCTACGGACAGATTTTCTCGTCGTACACGCTGCCAGTGGTGTTCGAAGCCATCATCATGCCGTTGTGGCGGCAATTGCTGCAGCGCCAGGACGCTTTCGGGCAAACCAGCGAATGGTTGTTTCTCGACGGATTTCTCAGGGCGCGAGTGCTGCAGCGCATCGTCATGCTGCGGGGGGCTCAACCGCGCCGGGTGGTCGTCAGTGCGCTTGCGGGGCAATGCAGAGAGCTTGAGTTGCTGGTCGCGGCGCTGTTTCTCAGTGGCAACGACTCTGGCGTGCGGGTGCTGACCACGGGCCAGCCATTCGATGAATTGACGCTGGTCTGCGAAAAGGTCAAACCTGACGCACTGGTGCTATTTTCCAATCATGCGCCTGGCGCTGAACTGCCACGGCGTCTGAATCGCCTCGCGCTTAGCCTCGACTGTCAGTTGATGCTGGCCGGCGATGCCTCCGAACTTGCAGAAGACAGTCTGGCCGGTTCATCCGTGGCATGTCTGGGGAATGAGGGCGCAACAATGCGTCAACGCATGAAACAATTCATGGCAGGCACGCTGGATACCTGAAACTCAGGCGTGCAGGGCGGGGTGGGTCAAACGATGCTGTTGCAGAATGAACTGGCGCAAGCGCTCGGTTTCGTCGGCATCGGTCTGGCTCAGTTCGTAGGCGAAGAAACCTTGCTCGGTTTCACGCTCGAAATGGCCGCGCAACGAGATGCGCTCATAACCGGAAGGGCTGAACCACAGGGCGAAATGTTTCGGTGGTTTGGTCTTGTTGCGCACTTCCAGCAACACGCCTTTGTGCGATACCTCGTGTACCCACAGCGTGCCGGGCTGGCCTTTGGCGTTTTCCAGCGCCACCGGCTCTTCAAGAACCAGACGCCATGGGCGCACCATCGGGCCGTCTTCGTAGATGCTCGGCACACCGAGACGCAGATGCAGGGCGTGGAACTCGTCTTCAACCAGATGCAGAGGGAAGGTCATCTGCTGATTTTCGAAGTTGGCCTGGATCGTCACTTGCTCATGTGCTGCAAGGCGCGTCAGCAGATCGCGGATCTGCGAACCGCCATTAACCAGCAGACTCGACGTCGCATCCCGCACGTTCAATTGCGGGTTGTGCTGCATGGTCTGGATGAAATCCAGCTCGTCCTGAGTGAGGAGGGCGTCGCGCTGCATGGCTAACTCGAAGTGGATAGTTACAAAGTCATTGGTGATTGTAGTTAATGACCATCAGTTCGCGGTTTTGTTTGCGCCGTTCGTCGCTTTCAACGCCGCTAGCTCGCTTTGCAGCGCCGCCACTTGCGCTTCCAGCTGCGCAACCCGCTGCTGCGCCTTGACCTGAACCGTCACATCCTTTTGCACGCCGATGAAATAAGTCTGCCCGTCATCGGCGTTCTTAACGGTCGAAAGCGACAGTTCGTTCCAGAACGGGGTGCCATCCTTGCGGTAGTTACGCAGGATTTCACGACATGAGCCGCCCTCGCGCAATGTATCGCGAATCAGTTCCAGGCTCTGTTGGTCGCGGTCTCCAGACTGCAGGAAACGACAATCCTGATAAAGAATCTCCTCACTGCTGTAGCCGGTCAGCCGTTCAAAAGCGGGGTTGACGTAAATCAGGATGTTGTCCTGCTCGCCTTCCTTTTCAGCGACCACGATTCCGTCGTTTGATGCGTTGATCACCATTTGCAGCAGGCTGGCGTTGATCATCCGAGAATCCCTTCCGTTATGTCAGTGGCAGGCATTCTAGAAGAAAGCCACAGGCTGTCTATAGGCCAGCAGCTTGCATTGAGAGCCAATCGCAACTTCGCGGCATGGGCTGTTACTATCGCGGCTCTTTTTTTCAGTTCCAGGATCAGATTGATGAAAGTCGCCATCCTCTCAGGTTCAGTCTACGGCACCGCCGAAGAAGTCGCCCGCCACGCCCAGGACCTGCTGAAAGCCGCCGGCTTTGAAACCTTCTACAACTCGCGCGCCACGCTGGCCGATATCCAGGCGTTCGGCCCCGAGGCGCTTCTGGCTGTGACTTCGACCACTGGCATGGGCGAGCTGCCGGACAACCTGCAACCGTTGTATTCGGCTATTCGTGATCAATTGCCTGCGGCATGGCGCGGTCTGCCCGGCGCGGTGATTGCGTTGGGTGATGCCAGCTATGGCGACACCTTCTGCGGCGGTGGCGAGCAGATGCGGGAGTTGTTTGCCGAACTGGGCGTGAACGAGGTTCAGGAAATGCTGCGCATCGACGCCAGCGAAAGCGTCACGCCGGAAACCGATGCCGAGCCGTGGCTGGCGCAGTTGATTGAAGCGCTCAAGGGCTGATCGCGGGCAATAATCGCTGCACCTTCTAAGCGTTGTTGCATTGCAACGGATCCAGGATGTTTGCCCGGCTGACCCGTTCAGTCATCAAGCTGGCTGCCAATGCAACTACGCGATGCCCTGCGCCTGACTAGACTGCTGACACGAGCAGAACAAGAAGAACGCAGAGGTGCATACAGTGAGCGTAGCCCCCGTCCAATCGTCGCCGAATGTCAAAGATCAGGTCAGCGCTGCCGAGTGGCAGACCCGTGTCGATCTTGCCGCCTGTTATCGCCTGGTCGCGCTGCACGGCTGGGACGATCTGATCTTCACGCATATCTCGGCCAAGGTGCCCGGCACCGAAGATTTCCTGATCAATCCGTTTGGCCTGATGTTCCACGAGATCACCGCATCAAGCCTGGTGAAAGTCGATCAGGCCGGCAACAAACTCATGGACAGCCCGTACGAAATCAACCCCGCCGGCTACACCATTCACAGCGCCGTCCACGAAGTGCGCCACGATGTGGTTTGCGTGCTGCATACGCACACTGCGTCAGGCGTTGCGGTGTCGGCGCAAAGGCAGGGGGTGCTGCCGATCAGTCAACAGTCACTGTTTGTGTTGTCGAGCCTGGCCTATCACGCCTATGAAGGTGTGGCACTGAACCATGAAGAAAAGGCGCGCCTTCAGGCCGACCTCGGCGACAACAATTTCCTCATGCTGCACAACCACGGTCTGCTGACTTGTGGTGGCACTATTGCCGATACCTTTCTGATGATGTTCACCTTCCAGCGCGCCTGCGACATTCAGGTCATGGCGCAGACGGGAGGTGCCGAACTGATCGCCATCGAACCGCAGATTCTCGCCGGCGCCAAAGCGATGATTGCCGGCGTCACCAAGAGCGCGCAGGGCATGGGCGGCGCGCTGGCGTGGCCGGCGCTGCTGCGCAAACTCGATCTACAGGATCCGGGGTATAAATTCTAATGCCACTCGCCGAGATTCCTCTGAGTGTCTGGCGCAAGCGCAGCCGGACTTTTGTCTTTCGTGGCCAGTCGATCCGCTACTGGACAGTCGGGCAGGGTGAACCGCTGTTGCTGATTCACGGTTTTCCCACCGCCAGTTGGGATTGGCACTACCTGTGGCAGCCACTGGCCCAGCGTTATCAGGTGATCGCCTGCGACATGCTCGGTTTCGGCGATTCGGCAAAACCGCGCAATCACACCTACAGCCTGCTGGAACAGGCCGATCTGCAACAGGCACTGCTTGCCCATCTGCAGGTTGAACAAGCCGTGCACATCCTCGCCCACGACTACGGCGACAGCGTTGCTCAGGAGCTGCTCGCTCGGCACTACGAAAAACGCATCGAAGTTGCCAGTTGCGTGTTCCTCAATGGCGGTCTGTTTCCGGAAACCCATCGTCCGTTGCTGATGCAGAAACTGCTGCTCAGTCCGATTGGCTGGTTGCTCGGCCGCGCGTTCAGCCGTGAGGCGTTGGTCAAAGGTTTCCGGCAGATCTTCGGCCCGCAGACCCAGCCGACTGAAAGCGAGCTGGATGATTACTGGAGCCTGGTCGACAGCAACCATGGCCCGCGCATCATGCACAAATTGATCACTTACATTCCTGAGCGCCGGGTGCAGCGCGAGCGCTGGGTGACGGCCATGCAGCGTGGTGATATTCCTTTGCGGGTCATCGACGGTGCGGTCGATCCGATTTCCGGCGTACACATGGTCGAGCGTTATCACGAGTTGATCCCCGATCCGGACACTGTGCTGTTGCCGGGCATCGGCCACTATCCGCAGACCGAGGCGCCGGTACAGGTGCTCAAGCACTATCTGGCGTTTCGCGATCGTCTGGTTTTGCCTCAGCGCAAGGTGGCGTACTCCTGATTTTCGCCGAGTGCACAAGCTCTCGGCGACCTGACAGTCTCGATCATCCCCCAGCCTTATCGCGCACCATTCAGCCGCAGCCGTGTTCGTTGTGAGCCAAAGCGCCGTGCCTGACACTCGGGGCAATATCCCTTGGCCTGCTGGAGTTGCCGCGATGAATGAACCTGTGCGTTTCGAAGATAAAGTCGTGATTGTCACCGGCGCCGGTGGTGGCCTCGGTCGTGCCCATGCGCTGCTGTTCGCCAGACAGGGCGCCAAGGTGCTGGTGAACGATCTCGGTGGCTCGACACAGGGCGAGGGCGCCAACGCCTCGGCTGCCGACCGCGTAGTGGCGGAGATCCGCGAGGCTGGCGGTATTGCCGAAGCCAACCACGACTCGGTGACTGACGGCGACAAACTGGTACAGAACGCCCTCGATGCCTTCGGCCGCGTCGACGTCGTGGTCAACAACGCCGGGATCCTGCGCGACAAATCGTTTCACAAGATGGACGACGCCGACTGGGATCTGGTCTATCGCGTCCACGTCGAAGGCGCCTACAAGGTCACCCGTGCCGCCTGGCCGCATCTGCGCGAGCAAAACTACGGTCGCGTAATTTTCACTGCGTCGACTTCTGGCATTTACGGCAATTTCGGTCAATCCAACTACGGCATGGCCAAGCTTGGGCTGTACGGGTTGACCCGAACGCTGGCGATCGAAGGGCGCAAGAACAACATTCTGGTCAACGCCATCGCCCCGACCGGCGGCACGCGCATGACCGAGGGCCTGATCCCGCCGCAAGTATTCGAGCAACTGAAGCCGGAACTGGTCAGCCCATTGGTCGTATATCTGGCCAGCGAGCAATGCCATGAAACGTCCGGCCTGTTCGAAGTCGGCGGCGGCTGGATGGGCAAGGTGCGCTGGGAGCGCAGCCTCGGTGCCGGCTTCGATCCGCGCGAGGGGTTCTCGCCAGAGGATGTGGCGGCGCACTGGCAGCAGATTTGTAATTTCGAGGGCGCGGCGCATCCCAAGGACAATATTGAAGCGTTGAAGGAAATGATGGCGAATTTGCAGAAATATTCGATTTGAAGGTAACGGAGCCACCAGCCCTCGCGGCTGGTGGCTCCAGTTGTCAAATGTATCTTTTTTCTGTCATGAACTTGGGCGGCTTCCAGTTAGGTCCTTTGATAGCCAGGCCCTTTTCTCCCTCCAGCAAGATTCCTGCAGCGAAGAGCCGAGAGTACGATGCTTCCAGGGTCCCATACTCGTTGATCAGGTCTCGATTGTGGCGTCTGATCATCATGTCCAGATGTGGCGTTGCCTGAAGTAACGCGAACACCGTGACAATGTCATCCAGAGGTTCATTTTTAACAATCATCTCAACGGTGCTCATTGCCACATCTCCTTCAGCAACTTCTGATAATCACGTTCTTCCTGCTCCATTGCGGCAGCCAGTGCTTCGGGCGTGTAAAGAAGCGCCGGATCATCTTTTAGCTGGAAATCTTCCAACGTTGCTGTATGCACGTTATTCCAGATCGGTGACCCGATTTCAGGCATCTCGGTATCACCAAAGCCTAAAGCTCTGAATCTTTCGAACTCCCTTATCTCGTGAGTGTAGAAACGTCTGTCAGTGTCGGTAGCTTCGAGTTCTCCACGAGCGATTCGCTCCAGGCGATCAAGCATTACGTCATTGGCAGCTGATTGCGGAAACTTTGAAATGTGTAACTTCACAATGTCCGTTCCTTCCGATGAAACAGCGGCTGTTGCCCACTGCAAATCTGATATTTCATCTCCAATCTCGTCAGGGTTGAAACTACGCCCACTGTGCTTCCCTTCTACGGTCGCCCCTTCATAAGGACTACTGAACACCACATAAAGCGGCTCTATCCCCGAATCAGCCGGAAACACGATGATGAATCGATCCCAGCCTTCAATCAGAATCGGGTTCAGATCCAGCCGCCCTTCAACCGGAACAATAGAAGCGCCGGAATAGGCGGGAGAACCGGTATCCACTATTGGCAAAGCGGTCGATTGGTCACCCGGCGAGATTGCCGGCGTCCAGGTCAGGAAATCGGTGGGCGAGTCCGATAGCGCGACCTTGTATACGTCTTTGAGCAAATCGTAAGCGGCATTCAAGACCAGCACACTTGAGCGAATATGGAAGTCATCACTCGTAGCGGCGAACACTTGCGTGCCAGCCCCGATTCGCCTGACGCCTAGCCCGACCTGCATCTCCAAAGTACCCTGCCGGTCTGCGATGTCACGTAGCGTCTCGGCCGGCTCGGACGACAACTCGGCCAGTGGAACGCTCATGGCGAAGCGTTCGCCGTTGCCCAAAGGTGACGGCATCAACAGCGCTGCGAATCCCATCAGTACCGGACTGCCGAATAGCGCCGTGCCCGTCGCTGTCAGGGTCGCTTTTGCCGTACGTAGCGCATTGAGTATTCCCGCCGAGATAGCCGGGCTGAGCGGGACGGCTGTCGAAGCGAAAGAAACGGCCGGGCCGTTGCTTGCCACTGCTCCAGAAGCCGGAAAGACATGTTTCCTTTCATCCTGTAACCGAGCCTGTTCTGCCGCATGGGCCAGCGCCGCTGCTTCAGCTTTGGCATCTGCCTCGGCCTGGGCGATTTTCAACGCAGCCATCCGCTCTTTCTCCCGAGCTTCAGCCTCAGCATTCAGGCGCGCGGTCTCAGCCGCCAGTCGAGCCTGTTCGGCATCGCGACGCTGTTTCTCCGCCAACGCGGCCAGACGTGCCTGTTCGCGTGCGCGGATTTCTTCCTGCTCCCGGCGCACCGCTTCGGCAATGTCACGCTGGCGCTGTTGCTCCGCGGCAATGCGGGCATGTTCTGCAGCTTGGCGTTGCGCCTCTGCCGCTGCCGCCTGGGCCTGATCCTGGGCCTGCACGGTGGCCAGCCAATTGAGTACGCCAGCCTGTTGCTGGTTGAGCAGCGCCAATGTCTGGCCCAGCAGCCGCGCTTCGTGGGCGGCCCGAAAGGACTCGCTCCACAACGCTCTGCTGCGGACCGCTGCGCCATGCGCGCGCCGATTGGCCGATGCCTGATTCAGGTAATCCTTGAAGGTTTTTCCCAGTGGATCGCTGCCATAAAAGCGGTTGGCGATGGCAGTCTGCCGTTGAAACTCGGCGCTCTTGCGTTGAATAAACGTGTTCCTGACGCCCACTTCGCGGGCCAGTGCCGCGGCAGGTAGCAGAGGATTCGTCGGCCCTTCCAGCCTGGTCGCCGCCAGTTCGACCTCAATGGTTTGTGGAATCGAGGCGGTTCTTGCGTTGAATTCCTGTTCCACGGCGACTTGCGTTTCATGCATCAATTCACGCGTCTGCGGATTGGCGCCGGCAGGGCCGAACATGCCGCTGTAGGAGTAATTCATGTCGCGTTCTTTGAATGGTTCGAAGCCCTCAGGACCGAACTCCCTGATATGTACCGGATCCAGTTCCAACGGTGGAGGCTTTGGCATATTCATATCCTTTTGAATGTGCGTTTTCACTCGCTTGAAAGTGCGCACGGATGGCGATGACATCCGTGTCACCAGCGAATGGTTGAGGTGTTTCAAGTTACATCAGAGTGGCGGTAATCAAATCCGAGAAGCCCGTCAGTAACAGGGCGTTGTGTCGAAAGGGTTTTCGCGGGTTTTCATCGATGCCGAAGGAATTCCTCCGAGCTTCGAAGAAATGTCTGACGCGCTGATCGGAAGCGTTGCCGAACCGCTATCCAGCCTTTTTAAACGCCCATAAAAAAGGCCGCTGCAAACGCAGCGGCCAAGGTAAGACGTTGGATCAAGGAGCTACAAATCAACGTCAGTGAACACCGGGGTGATAAACCGGAAAATCGATTTATCCGAAACCTGTAGCCAATCGCAGCCGCATGCAGCGGAGCGGGCTCAGCGCTTTCCGCAATGTCCGGGAAAGCGCGCTCAGAATAAGTGCTTGAGCCTGTAGGAAAAATACCGATTCCGGACATGCACTGTTACGGGGCGCGCAACAGTGGCGTGCCCATGCATGGCGCTGATGATGCGCCATCCAGCCAGTCCATGAACCGCTCCAGCCCACGCCGGGCAAGGCCATTCATCCTTTCGAGCGACAACGCAAATACCTCCTTGGTGCGCTTATCGACCGCAGCGCCCGGCAGTAGGGTGGGGCCTTCTGTCACTCACCGGGGAAGACGCATGACAAAAACAACAATGCGCGCCATCTTCACACCGCAGGCGCTGGCCGCTGCGGTGGCTTTGGGTTGCTGCGCCCAGGCGCACGCGGTCGCCTTCAACATCGGCGAAATCGAAGGCACCTTCGACTCGTCACTTTCGGTCGGCGCGAGCTGGGGCCTGCGCGATGCCGACAGTTCGCTGGTCGGCACGGTCAATGGCGGCAGCGGACAATCGTCCACCGGTGATGACGGGCGCCTGAATTTCAAGAAGGGCGAAACCTTCTCGAAAATCTTCAAGGGTATCCACGACCTCGAACTGAAGTACGGCGATACCGGCGTGTTCGTGCGGGGCAAATATTGGTACGACTTCGAACTCAAGGACGAAGACCGCGAGTTCAAACAGATCAGCGACAGCGGCCGCAAGGAAGGCGCCAAATCTTCCGGCGCGCAGATCCTCGATGCATTCGTCTATCACAACTACGCCATCGCCGATTTGCCCGGCACCGTGCGGGCCGGCAAGCAGGTGGTGAGCTGGGGCGAAAGTACCTTCATCGGCAACTCGATCAACAGCATCAACCCGGTTGACGTCTCAGCATTCCGCCGTCCCGGTGCCGAGATCAAGGAAGGCCTGATTCCGGTAAACATGCTGTTTGGCTCGCAGAGCCTGACCGACAAACTTTCGGTCGAAGGCTTCTACCAACTGGAGTGGGACCAGACCGTTCTCGACAACTGCGGCACGTTCTTTGGCGTCGACGTCGCGGCGGACGGTTGCAACAACAGCTACACCGTCGGCAGTCCGGCGGTGGCGCCACTGGTGCCGCTGACCACCGCGTTCGGCCAAGGCATTCAGGTCACCCGCGAGGGCGTGGTGATCCCCCGTGGCGGCGATCGCGATGCGCGCGATTCCGGGCAGTGGGGCACGGCGCTGCGCTGGCTCGGCGAAGACACCGAATACGGCCTCTACTTCATGAACTACCACAGCCGTACACCGACGGTCGGCACCACCACGGCGGGGCTGTCGACACTGGCGGCGTTGCCAGGCATGGTCGGCATTGCCAACGGCCTCGCGCCTGGCAGCGGTGCGGGGCTGGCGCAGAGCGTGATGCTCGGGCGCGGTCAGTATTACCTCGAATACCCGGAAGACATTCGTCTGTACGGCGCGAGTTTCTCCACCACGCTGCCCACCGGCACCGCGTGGACCGGCGAGATCAGCTACCGGCCGAACGCGCCGGTGCAGGTCAACACCAACGACCTGACCCTGGCGCTGGTCAACCCGATTGCCGGCGGCACCGCATCGCCACTCGCCACTTCGCCGGGTGCCGACAACAAAGGCTACCGGCGCAAGGAAGTCACACAGGTCCAGAGCACCCTCACGCACTTCTTCGATCAAGTGCTGGGCGCCGAACGCCTGACCGTGGTCGGTGAAGCCGCAGTCGTGCATGTCGGTGGTCTGGAGTCACGCAGTGAGCTGCGTTATGGCCGTGATTCGGTCTACGGCCAGTACGGTTTCGGCGGCGATACCGACGGCTTCGTCACCTCGACTTCGTGGGGCTATCGCGCCCGGGCGATTCTCGATTACGCCAACGTCATCGGCGGGATCAACCTCAAGCCCAACCTGTCGTGGTCCCATGACGTCGCCGGTTACGGCCCCAACGGCCTGTTCAACGAAGGTGCGAAAGCCATCAGCGTCGGCGTCGATGCCGACTACCGCAACACCTACACCGCAAGCCTCAGTTACACCGACTTTTTCGGTGGCGACTACAACGTCCTCGAAGACCGTGACTTCGTGGCCCTGAGCTTCGGCGTGAACTTCTGATCTGCCCGAGAAGGATGACTGCAATGCGCAAAACGATTCTGCAATGTGGCGTGCTGGCCTTGAGTCTGCTGGCGGCCAACGTGATGGCGGCGGTGTCGCCGGATGAAGCCAACAAACTCGGCACCAGCCTGACCCCGCTCGGCGCCGAGAAGGCCGGCAACGCGGACGGTTCGATCCCGGCATGGACCGGCGGCATCCCGAAAAACGCCGGCGCAGTGGACAGCAAGGGCTTCCTCGCCGACCCGTTTGCCAACGAAAAACCGCTGTTCACTATCACCGCCGCGAACGTCGAGCAGTACAAAAGCAAGCTCTCCGATGGCCAGGTGGCAATGTTCAAACGCTACCCGGAAACCTACAAGATCCCGGTCTACCCGACCCACCGCACCGTGGGTGCGCCAGCGGAAATCTATGAGTCGGCCAAGCGCAGTGCGCTCAACGTCAACAGCATCAACGACGGCAACGGCCTGGCCAATTTCACCGGCAATCGCTACTACGCCTTCCCGATTCCGAAGAACGGCGTCGAGGTGCTGTGGAACCACATCACCCGTTATCACGGTGGCAATCTGCGGCGGATCATCACCCAGGTCACGCCGCAGACTAACGGCAGCTACACGCCGATCCGCTTCGAAGAAGAGATCGCCGTGCCGCAACTGATGAAAGACATCGACCCCGAAAAGGCCGCCAACGTGCTGACCTTCTTCAAGCAATCGGTGACCGCTCCGGCGCGGCTGGCCGGTAACGTGCTGCTGGTGCACGAAACCCTCGATCAGGTAAAGGAACCGCGTCTGGCGTGGATCTACAACGCCGGTCAACGCCGCGTACGTCGGGCACCGCAAGTGGCCTATGACGGTCCGGGTACAGCGGCCGATGGCCTGAGGACTTCCGACAACTTCGACATGTTCTCCGGCGCGCCGGATCGCTACGACTGGAAACTGGTCGGCAAGAAGGAAATGTACATTCCCTACAACAGCTACAAACTCGACTCGCCGAAGCTCAAGTACGACGATATCGTCAAGGCCGGGCATATCAATCAGGACCTGACCCGTTACGAACTGCACCGCGTCTGGGAAGTGATCGGCACGGTGAAACCGAACGAGCGGCACATCTACGCCAAGCGCCACATGTACATCGACGAGGACAGCTGGCAAGTGGCACTGGCCGATCACTACGACGGTCGCGGGCAACTGTGGCGGGTCGCCGAAGGTCACGCGCAGTACTACTACGATCATCAGGCCCAGGCCTACACGCTGGAAGCGCTCTACGACATCATTGCCGGCCGCTACATTGCGTTGGGCATGAAGAACGAAGAGAAGCACAGCTTCGAATTCGGCTTTGAAGCCAAGGCCGCGGATTACACACCCTCGGCCCTGCGCGCCGAGGGTGTGCGCTAACGCTTGAACTGCACCGCTGGACAAAAGGCGACCGCACGGTCGCCTTTTTTTATGGCCATCAATCAGCGTGCTGAATACTCGTCAACAAGGGCGCGGGAGAGGGCTAGGGTGAGCGCACAACGATAAGAAGGCTCAGCCGATGACCGCCATGACCCCGTGCCTGGATCGACCCGGATTTTTGCCCAGGCTTTCTTCGCATCATCAACCTCGCAGCCGTTTGAGCGCACCTTTACTGGCATCCAGCGCGCGGGTGAAGCTGTTGTGCGCGCCCGCGGGCAGTGGCAAAACCGCACTGCTCACCGAATGTCTTCTGCAGGTGCGTACGGAGTGCGAGGCAATCTGGCTGCCGCTGGCAGGCGCGGCGCTCAGCACCGAAGAATTCTGCCTGCGTCTGAGGCGGGCGCTCGGGCTTGTCGAAGGCCTTGACGAAACGCAACTGATGGCGGAGCTGGCCCATTGGTCGAAACCGACTTCGCTGTTTATTGACGATTACAGTCGTCTGCCGGATCCGGCTCTGGATGCGTTGTTTGATCGCTTGCTGGCAATCAGCAGCCCGGCGCTCACCTGGTGGATCAGCACTCGCCGCCGGCCGCAGTGCAACTGGCCGCGGCTGTTGCTCGATGATGAACTCTACGAATCCGAACCCGCCAGCCTGGCGCTGACTCACGATGAGGTGGTATCGGTGTTGCGCCATTTGCCGCCAGATCAGGCGGACCGTGTCGCTGGCCGCATCATTCAGCGTACCGGTGGCTGGTGCGCGGGGGCGCGCATGGCACTCCTGCAAAAATGTGACTGGTCGCAAAACCCGCAACCACAGCAGCGTGTCGACACTCTTCTGGATTATCTGCAGCACGAACTCTTCAGCAACCTGACGCCGGAGCAGGACGAGGCATGGCGTGTTCTGGCGCACCTGCCACGGTTCAATGCGTCGTTGTGCGAGCATTTGTTCGGCCCCGGCGAAGGCGCCCGGCTGCTGCATGATCTGCAAGTGCTGGGCTGCTTTATCGAGCCATGGCAGGAGTCCGCCGATTGGTTGCAGGTCTTCCGGCCGCTGTCGCGAATCATGCAGGCGTCGCACTGGCCGTGTGCACGCTCCTGGCACCGGCGCGCCTGTCAGTGGTTCACTGCGGCGCAGGATTGGCGAGCAGCGTTCGAGCAAGCGTTGTTGGCCGAGGAGTACGAAACCGCCGTCAGCCTGTTGCAGCATTTCAACTTCGAAGACTTGTTCGAGGATCAGGCGGTCGTCCTGCTGTTGCGCTTGCACGAGCAGCAAAGTCAGGAGCTGACCCTGATGACACCGCAGCTGGTCGGACTGGTCACGGGCGCCTTATTGTTTGCCGGGCGATTTCAACAGGCCGGGCAATGCATGGCCCATCTCGGCCGCTTCATGCCGCAGCCGACAGCGCAACTGGAGCAGCAACTCTTGGCCCGCTGGCAGGCGCAACAGGGTTGGCTTTGCCACCTGCAAGGGCAAATGGAGCCGGCGCGCGCCTGTTTTCAGGAGGCGTTGTCAGCGCTGGCTGACGATGCCTGGCAGGCGCGTGTGATGTGCCTGTCGGGACTGACCCAGCAGGCGTTGCTGTGCGGTGAACTCGATCAGGCCCACGCCCTTAACCGCGAGGCGCTGTGCCTGGCGCGCGCGCATGGCTCCCTGTTGTTCGAGGGGTTGCTGGAGCTTGATCATGCGCAATGGCTTGAGCAGCGAGGAGCGCCTGTACGCGCTGAAAGTCTGCTGGTGGACATCGAGCAATTGCTGCGTCAGCGCACTATGGTGCCCACGCCGCTGCTGGGGCGGATTGCCCTGCGACGCGGACGGCTGGCGCTGTGCATGGGGCTTGAAGAGCAGGCTGCGCAGCTGTTCAGCCAAGGTCTTGAGGATTGCTTGCGCAGCCACGACAAGCGGGTCCTCTATGGTTATCTGGGGCAGGCGCAACTGGCCGGCAATCGCGGCGATTACGCGTGCGCCTTCGAACGCCTGCGCGAAGCCGAAAGGGTCATGCAGCAGCGGCAGATTCCCGATACGGTCTATCGCGGTGTCGTGTTGCAGGTCAGCAGCCAGTTCTGGTTGCAGCAGGGGCGACCGCATCTTGTCCAGGAAGCGTTGGGCCGACTGCTACGGCATTACCGAGGACCCTCTGCGTTGCAGGCGCCACCTGCGACGTTCGAACTGATTATTCGCATCGAATACTTGCTGGCCTGCGCGCATGCGCAATTGAATCCGGACGAAACCGGTCTGCCAGGCATTGAACGATTGTTGAAACATGTTCAGGCCAAAGGCATGTTGGCGGCAGAAACGGAGTTGCTGCTGGCCTACACCCAGTTGGCCGAATCCAGCGGTGAGGCGGTGCAGGCGCAGCAGGCTTTCCAGCGAGCCGCAATGCTGGTGGAGCGCTGCCAGTTGCAGCAAGCCCTGCGCGAGTGGGAATTACGCCGAGGCAACATCGGCACAACGTCTGCCAGGCAGGTTCCTGACTGGCAATGCGACGACGTTGATCAGGCACCAGGCCTCAGTCGGCGCGAACGCGAAGTGCTGATGCTGATTGCCCAAGGTGCTTCGAACCAGCAAGTTGCCGAACAACTTTTTATCTCGCTGCATACTGTAAAAACCCATGCGAGACGTATTAATGGGAAGTTGGGTGTGGAGCGCAGAACTCAGGCTGTGGCCAAGGCGAAGTTGCTGGGAATACTTGTTTAGTATTTTGCTTTGCTTTGAATGTAAATGGTTTGCGTTATTTGTGGGCATGTTTTGTAAATTGTTCGAGCTTCAAGTGGCTTGGAAAAGAAACTACCTTGCAACTATCTGCAGTGGCCGCACTTGCGGCTCTGGATGGTCAAGTAAGGGAAAGTTGTGATCAAGTTATTTAAAAGTTTGATGCGTGATTCGCTGGGTGAACAGGTTTCATGGGCTGAAGAGTGGAAAAAGGCAAGCCATGTCAAAACGGAGATGTTCAAGATTATCGGCGCCGTGCCGAGCGTTATGGATATTCTGCGCAACATGCTTCAAGGTGAATTGAAACGTCTGGGCAAAACAGTCGATATCGACAAGGTCTATGTCAATACCGATCCTGCTTTTCCCGCCAGTGCAGACCGGCCTTCGGGCACTCTTTGGGAAGTCACCGTTTACTGCCTCGATAACAATGTCAGTCCTGCTTACATTATGGGCGGCGATGGGGTTTTTTATCTGCCGGACACGTTCAGTGAGCAGTTCAAAGTAAAGATCATCAACACCATTATTGTCGAAGATCTGATTGCTGCCATAGCTGCCGGACTGGAAAAAACGTTGCGCGCCGAGATCGCAAAGTTCTGGGCGGCGCCCGTGAAAGCCGTTCTGGCTGACAGTGCACCGTTGTCCAATAAGCAGGCTTTCATCCAAGCCTATGCCATGGTCACAAGTGCAGAGCTGTCGCTGTCGGTCATGGCCAATGTGCTTGATGCCGGGCTGGGTGAGCGATTCGCCCTTCTGCTCAGCTCGGACAGCGGTCGTGCGGCGTTTGAAGTCAACCTGCAACCGCCGCAGAATTACCTTCTGGCGCGCCAGCCCTGTTTCGTTCTGGACAACGCCGAGCGTGCGGGCGCAGAGATGCCGCTGGTAAATGAATCCACCTCTTACCTCTTGCATACGCCGGAAAAAGGCTTCGAGTATTTTGACAAGAATGTTGATTTGCATCGCGAACTTCAGAAGCGGCTGTTGCTGGGTAGCGACCAGATCAGATATCTGAAAGCCACGCAAAGTCCTTATGCCTTTAGTGTAGAGACTCATCTCAAAGGCCAGCTTGAAAGCGTGTCGTCCTTGGTCAATAGCCGAGATAACCCGCTCATATCCGCGCTGCATAACAATCAGGGCCTGCACGTGCTGCGCCGCGGTATCGATAGCCGCTTCGAACTGCTCTGGGCTGAACTGAAACGTACCGACTGGCCGCTTTGGCTGCAGACCGCTGGTAGCGACATTCAAGAGCGATATAGCCAGCTGGAAAAGTCCAAGGACCAATACCAGGCTATTTATTCGAACGCGTTCGATGCATGTTTTTCACTCAAGGATTATGTGGTGCGGAAGTTCGCTGAATGGGCAGACAGCGTGCTGGGCGAACATCTTGATGCGCAAGTGATACGTGTCCACAGTTCCTACACCTTGCAGATCGGCGGGCGAACTATCGAGCAAGAAGAAACACGAACGCTGACAGAGTTTATTGTTTCCGGTCTGCACGACAATGGTTATAAAGCCAATCTGACTATCATTGGCGCTCCTGTCGGAAGCCGGCTGACGACGCAGGCGCTAGAACAATGGCTGGAGCATCGTAACCTGCGACTGGAGTTTGCCGGAAGTTTTGCATTCTCGCCTTCCGATGATTATCAGCAGGCTTATCGAAACTGCCTGTATAGCCAGATGGAGTTTGCAGTTTTCGTTGCTCGACATTCTGGGAAGTTGGATTCCACCGATGCGAATATCATTGCTCGCGCCATGGCCAATGACCCTGCGGTGACTGTCCAGGGTTTGCGAATCAGATTGCAGGCGCCGGCATTGAAAGACGTCCTGGTTATTTCGGCCAGAGAATATGTACCTTCGCTGATGTTGGTCAGAATGCCTGGCGGTGAATTCGAGCTGCAGAAGTTTTCCGATCTTTATGCGGCGAACCGTTGGCTGGAGTCGGCAATGTCCGCCGATCGTGAATACGCTGCCTTGCTGATCCATCCAGACTACCTGCACGAAGCAGGCGAGTTGCTCGGCAGCGCTCGCACACAACTGAGCTATCGCTACACCCTCGATAGCCGTCCGGCCGATCTTCATCTGGATCCCAAAGCACCGCTTGCCGATTACGTGAATGCCGCCTACCGAGCCGAAGTTGCCCTGCACAAGGCTATTGCACCAGTAGGTTATCGAGCGCTTGGCGTTGAAGGCCGCAAGCGCTATTCGCGCCTGTCCACCGAACTCAAGGCGCTGTCTACGGTTGATGCTCGAGACAATGGTTTCCCGACATTTGAGCAGTTCACCTATGACTCGGTGAAAACTCAGATAGAAGATATTTTGCGTACACGTGGCAGCAACGTTTCGGTCAATCCTGACCAGATTATTGTTCAGACCGAAGATTTCCGTAAAAGCGTTACCGACCTATTGCTTGAGGGGCTCGCTTTTGACGCGGTAAACCCAGCTTACGAAACGAAATTCAGCCCGAAGTACTATTTGGTGAATGGGCATCCCCTCGTTGAAAAACTGGATATCCGAGACCTGTCCTCGCTGTCGAAAACGTTCCGTCCAGGTGATCGATATGCCGCGATGCTGAAAGAGCAATATCAGAACAAGGCGCATCCCGGTTACGCATTCAAACGTGCAGTGCACGCCCGCAAAATCCGCTGTGAGATGTACTGCAATGCTTTTGCCGACTTTACCAACGGCAGGTTATCCACGGAGTCGTTCTCGGCCATCCAACGGGTCATCGATAATCTGAAAGAAAGCGGCGGCTATGAGTCAATCTCCAATAGCGTCTCCGAAGGTGACGTCGGTGTGTATAAATTCAATATCGGCGCGCTGGGTCTGACGACTGCCGGGGATCGTACAGTTGGCGGCGTTTATATTTTCCGACTGAAGCTGTCTTCAGGCTTCGCCGATTTGCTCTATACGCCGGATGCGCCGGACCTGGTCAGCTTCCGGCCAATCGCCGAGTTCATTCCTTCGATTCGCTTTCGAAACGGCCCGTTCAGGAGCTACTACAGCGAGCGGATACTGCTGGTAGACCAAAAGGTGATCAACGACTATTTCGACAAGCTGGTTGCAACGGTCGATGCCAAACCGGTCATTCGCACGCAGCAGCGGTCGTTACTGCCGGATCTGTTCACTTTCCATGACGAGCGAGTGCGCCGTGCATTGAGTGATATCGACGAGCGCACCACCAGTCTCAATGAAATCATCGTCGGTCTGGTTTACGACAACCTGTTGAAAGCGGCAAACATCGTGAGCCTGCTGGTGCCTCCTGTGGGCACTGTCGTGGTGGCTGTGCAGATGATGAAAAGCATTTACGACGCCTCTCAATCGCATAAACGAGGCGACTACCGCGCTGCGCTGGGACATGTGCAGGAAACACTGACCGGCCTGTTGACCCTGGGCAAAGCCGTGGCGGCGGGTAACCCGGTCAAGGAAGTCACCCATGCACAGCGGTCGTTTCTCAGCCTGTTCGAGGACGCGCGGACGGTTGCGGAACTGGTCACGTATTACACCGGCCAGGAAGACTTGAAAGAGATACTCGTCGAACTGTTCAACACGTTGATGGAAGGCGCTGATGCCAGCCTGAGCAAAACCACCGTTCATTGATCGTATTGTGAATAGTTACCGCTCGTTCAATGGGCAAGAGCGTTATCGTTCGTAGCCCATCCGCCAACTCACGGCCCGCGTAGCCGCCAGCAACCGCTGCGCCGCCGGGCCGTTTTCGTCGGCGTGGAACAGCGAGGTCGGGCCGACGATGGTCAGCACCGCAGCGATCTGCCCGACCGCGTTGAACACTGGCGCAGAAAGCGCATCCACACCCGGCATCAACAAACCATGCACGTGATGCAGACCGCGTTCGCGGATCTGTTCACACAGCGCTGCATAGGCTGTTTCATCCTTGAGCGGATGCTCCGCGACAGCGATTTCCTGCTCACGCAAGTCGTCGGTTTCCCGATGCGGCAGGTAAGCGCTGAACACCAGCCCGGTGGACGAACTGAGCAGCGGCAGCACCGAACCCAATTGCGTCACCACCGTCACCGCGCGCACCGCTGGTTCGATGTGCACCACGGTTGCGCCCTGATTGCCCCATACCGCGAGGAAGCAGGTTTCATTGAGTTCATCGCGCAACTCGGACAGCGGCAGGGCAGCGACCTTCAGCACGTCCATGCTGTTGAGCGCGGCCAGGCCCACCCGCAGCGCTTCGCGACCGAGGCCGTAATGGTTGGTGGCGGCGTTCTGTTCGGCAAATCCCGAAGCAATCAACGCCTGCAGATAGCGATGCACCTTGCTCGCCGGCATCTGCACGTGTTCGGCCAGACGCGACAGCGAAGTCGACGGTGACAACTCGGCCAAAGCCTTGAGGATGTCGGTGCCGACCTCGGCGGAGCGGACTTTCTGTTTGCCGTTGCTGTCGCTGGTTTTTTCCATGGGGCTGGCGGTTCCGGTTCGAGTGGGCGTCTTTATAGCTTGACGCTGGATAGCGAGCAAATTACGTTATGCGTAATCAGATTACGATAATAACAACCCCGGCGTGCCGAGACCTCTGAGCCAGAGCGATGGGCCATTGCCGACTCCCTGTTCAGGAGGCTCCATGAACCTCGATTCAACCGCGCAGGACTTGGTTTACCAGTCCGGCTTCGGCAACGAATTCAGCACTGAAGCGTTGCCCGGCGCGCTGCCCGTTGGCCAGAATTCCCCGCAAAAAGCCCCATACGGTCTGTATACCGAACTGTTCTCCGGCACCGCGTTCACCATGCCGCGCAGCGAAGCGCGCCGCACCTGGATGTACCGGATTCAGCCATCGGCCAATCACCCGGCGTTCGTCAAACTGGAACGGCAACTGGCCGGCGGACCGTTGGGTGAAGTGACGCCCAATCGCCTGCGCTGGAATCCACTGGAGCTGCCGACCGAACCGACGGATTTCATCGATGGCCTGGTCAGCATGGCCGCAAACGCCGGCGCCGAGAAACCGTCCGGCATCAGCATTTATAACTACACCGCCAACCGTTCGATGGAGCGGGTGTTCTTCAACGCCGATGGGGAAATGCTGCTGGTGCCGCAACTCGGTCGCCTGCGTATCGCCACCGAACTGGGCGTACTCGAAGTGGCGCCGCTGGAAATCGTCGTGCTGCCGCGTGGCCTGAAATTTCGCGTCGAATTGCTCGACCCGCAGGCGCGCGGTTACCTCGCCGAGAACCATGGCGCGCCGCTGCGCCTGCCGGATCTGGGGCCGATCGGCAGCAACGGTCTGGCCAATCCCCGGGATTTCCTTGCCCCGGTCGCTGCCTACGAAAACCTCCAGCAACCGACCACTCTGGTGCAGAAATTCCTTGGCCAGCTGTGGGCTACTGAACTCAATCACTCACCGCTCAATGTGGTCGCCTGGCACGGCAACAACGTGCCGTACAAATACGACCTGCGCCGTTTCAACACCATCGGCACAGTGAGTTTCGATCATCCCGATCCTTCGATCTTCACCGTACTGACCTCGCCGACCAGCGTGCACGGTCTGGCCAACCTCGATTTCGTGATCTTCCCGCCGCGCTGGATGGTCGCCGAAAAGACCTTCCGGCCGCCGTGGTTCCATCGCAACCTGATGAACGAATTCATGGGCCTGATCCAGGGCGAATACGACGCCAAGGCTGAAGGTTTCGTGCCCGGCGGCGCCTCGTTGCACAGCTGCATGAGCGCCCACGGCCCCGACGGCGAGACCTGCACCAGGGCGATCAACGCCGAGCTTGCACCTGCAAAAATCGATAACACCATGGCCTTCATGTTCGAGACCAGCCAGGTGCTGCGCCCAAGCCGTTTCGCCCTCGACTGCCCTCAATTGCAATCCAGTTATGACGCTTGCTGGGCCTCGCTGCCCGCCACGTTCGACCCGACCCGGAGATAACCCATGACACAGAATTCCATCCCCCGCAGTTGGGTCGCTTCGGCCAACGGTCACAGCGATTTCCCGTTGCAGAATCTGCCGCTGGGCGTGTTCAGTCTCAACGATTGCAGTCCGCGCGCAGGCGTGGCGATCGGCGAGCACATCTTCGATTTGCAAGTCGCGCTACAGGCCGGGCTGTTCGACGGTGTCGCCCGCGGTGCGGTGGAAGCCATGCACGGCGGGCAGTTGAACGCGTTCTTTGAACTTGGCCGTGAGGCGCGGGTTGCCCTGCGCGAACGCCTGGTCGAACTGTTCAGTGAAGGCAGCACCCTGCGCGGCAGCATCGAAGCGCAAGGCGCGAAAGTCTTGCCACTGGCTGCCGATTGCCAGATGCACCTGCCGGCGCGAATCAGCGATTACACCGACTTCTACGTCGGCATCGAGCACGCGCAGAACGTCGGCAAACTGTTCCGCCCGGATAACCCGCTGCTGCCGAACTACAAGCACGTGCCGATCGGTTACCACGGTCGCGCTTCCACGGTGCGAGCGTCCGGCACCGACGTGCGCCGGCCGAAAGGCCAGACGCTGCCGGCCGGCCAGACCGAACCGGTCTTCGGCCCATGCGCACGTCTGGATTACGAACTGGAACTGGGCATCTGGATCGGCCAGGGCAATGAGATGGGCGAGCCGATTGCCATCGGTGACGCTGCCGAGCACATCGCCGGTTTCTGCCTGCTCAACGACTGGTCGGCGCGGGATATCCAGGCCTGGGAATACCAGCCACTCGGGCCGTTTCTGTCGAAGAGTTTCATCACCAGTGTCTCGCCCTGGGTGGTGACGGCCGAAGCGCTGGAGCCGTTCCGCACGGCGCAACCGGCGCGTCCTGAAGGTGATCCGCAGCCGTTGCCGTATCTGCTCGACAAGCGTGATCAGGATGGCGGCGCCTTCGACATCGAACTGGAAGTGCTGCTGCGCACCGAAGCCATGCGCGAGCAGAATCTGCCGGCCCATCGCCTGACCTTGAGCAACACCCGCTACATGTACTGGACCGTCGCGCAAATGGTCGCGCACCACAGCGTCAACGGTTGCCAATTGCAGGCCGGTGACCTGTTCGGTTCGGGCACTTTGTCCGGCCCGGAAAACGGCCAGTTCGGCAGCCTGCTGGAGATCACTGAGGGTGGTAAGAAACCGATCGAACTGGCCTCAGGCGAGGTGCGCAAATTCCTTGAGGACGGTGACGAAATCATCCTGCGCGCTCGCTGCGCCCGCGAAGGTTTTGCCTCGATCGGCTTCGGCGAATGTCGCGGCACCGTGATCGCTGCACGCTGACAGGAGCGGCTTATGGATCTCTATGGCTATTACCGTTCCACTTCATCGTACCGGGTGCGCATTGCGCTGGCGTTGAAGGGCCTCGATTACCAGGCGCTGCCGGTCAACCTGATCGCACCGTCGGGCGGTGAACATCGGCAACCGGCGTATCTGGCGCTCAATCCGCAGGGGCGGGTGCCGACCTTGCGCACCGATGACGGCGCGCTGCTGATTCAGTCGCCGGCGATCATCGAGTATCTGGAGGAGCGTTATCCACAGGTGCCGTTGCTCCCGGATGATCTGCTGGCCCGCGCGCGGGTGCGCGGTGTGGCGGCGGTGATCGGCTGCGATGTGCACCCGCTGCACAACGTCAGCGTGCTCAATCGCCTGCGCCAGTCCGGGCAGGATGAAACGCAGGTAATGGAGTGGATCGGGCATTGGATCAGCCAAGGGCTGGCGACGGTGGAGCAGTTGATCGGCGACAGCGGTTTCTGTTTTGGCGAATGGCCGTGTGTGGCGGATGTGTATCTGATTCCGCAGTTGTATGCCGCAGAGCGGTTCAACGTCAGCCTGGAGGCGTATCCGAAGATTTGCCGTGTGGCTGCGTTGGCGGCTGAACATCCGGCGTTTATCAAGGCGCATCCTGCCAATCAACCGGACACCCCGTAACTGAAGACCAAAAACCTGTGGGGGCGGTTTGCCCGCGATAGCGATCGTCCAGACACCCTTGTGTTGAATGTGCCGCCGCCATCGCGGGCAAGCCCGCTCCCACAGGGATCGAGGTGGCAATAGCGAAATAATCATAAAAACAAAAAACAGGTACCTTGCGATGCATAACCAGATTGCCAGTTTCCGTGCGGCGCTCGACGCCCGGCCTGTGTCCCGGTATCAGTGGTTGCTGTTGATTCTGCTGGCGTTGCTGCTGGTCACCGACGGTTATGACGCCCAGGTGCTCGGTTATGTAGTGCCGGCGCTGGCCCAGGACTGGGGGCTGGAAAAATCCGCGTTCGGGCCGGTTTTCAGTGCCAACCTGCTCGGCCTGACCCTCGGGTCGCTCGCGGTTACGCCGCTGGCTGACCGCTTCGGTGTGCGTCGCATTCTGCTTGCCTGCGTATTGATCTACGCCACGCTGACGGTGCTGATGGTTTTCGCCGATTCGCTGAACACGCTGATGATCGCGCGATTCATTTGCGGCATCGGCATGGGCGGCGCGATGCCCAGCGCCATGGCCTTGATGTCGGAATATTCACCACCGCGTCTGCGCACGCTGATGGTGACGCTGGCTGCCTGTGGTTTCTCGTTCGGTGGGGCGGCGGGCGGTTTTGTTGCCGCCGGTTTCATCGATCAGTTCGGCTGGCAGGCTGTGTTCCTCGCCGGCGGCGTGACGCCGTTGCTGCTGTTCCCGTTTCTCTGGTGGATGTTGCCGGAATCGCTGCCGCGTTTGCTGCGTGATGCACCGCCGTATGCCCGGCTGCGCAAAGTCAGCGCGCAGATGTTGCCGGATTGGCAGCCACCGCTGGCCAGCGTCGAGCAGAACGAGCGTGAGCAGGGCAGCAAACTGACCGTGGTCGAGTTGTTTCGCAACGGCTACGCGCGGCCAACCTTGCTGATCTGGGCGACGTTTTTTGTCAGCCTGATTCTGTTGTATTTCATGATCAGCTGGCTGCCAACGCTGCTGCTGGAAAGCGGATTGAAACTCAACGAAGCCAATCTGGTGACGTCGATGTTCCTGTTCGCCGGGACCCTCGGAGCGATTTGCATGGCCTGGTTCGCCGACCGTTTGCAACGCAAGGTGCGCCTGCTGTCCGGGGTGTTGGCAGGGGCGGCGCTGTGCACGATTCTGCTCGGGCTCAACCACGACGATCCGCGTTTTCTGGTGGCCTGTGTGTTTGCCGCCGGGTTCTGCATCATCGGCGGGCAACTGACGCTGAATGCCTTTGCCAGTAACTTCTACCCGGCCCATGTGCGTGCCACCGGCACCGGATGGGCATTGGGTGTGGGCCGTTTCGGTTCGATCCTCGGGCCGCTGTTCGGCAGCCTGCTGCTGGCGATGCACATACCGGTGGAGCAGATTTTCTTCTTTTGCGCGATCCCGGCGGTGATTGCCGCGCTGCTGATCATTCAGGTGCGCTCGCCGACTGATGCCTCCCGAGCCACCGTGGGAGCGAGCCTGCTCGCGAAGAACGATAACGTGGTTTGACCGGAGACTGAGGTGCCTGCTTCGCGAGCAGGCTCGCTCCCACACAGCTTTGTGTGGCCTCAAGGATGGGGGCAAGCCTGCGGAAGGTGGTCAATGCACGACGGAGTTGGGCGGCAGATGGCCGAGGCGTTCGGTCAGGCGCAGGCGCTGGATCGGGTCTTCACTGAGCAGCAACGCGTGCTCAAGGTCGAAGCGCTCGGCGTTTGGGCAGTCCAGCCGTTGATACAGACTGGCCCGGGCCATGTAATCGGCGGCTTTGGCGCCGCCCAGTTCGAGCACTCGTTCCGCGTCGATCAGCGCGGCAATGTAATCGTCGTGGGTCAGGTGCAATTGGCGCAGGTTGCGTGACAGACGCTGCAGCATCTGCACTGGCGTTGCGCTCAGCAAATGTTCGGCGCTGAGCTGCATGTTCGGCCCGTATTGGCGTTGCAACAGTTCGCGACAGTCGTTGGGATACAAGCGTCGCCCGCCGCAAGGGTCGAGCAAGTGGTCGGCGCCGGGTACCCGCAACAGGAAATGCCCGGGGAAGTTGACCCCGACCAAAGGAATCTCGAGGCCATGCGCCAGTTCCAGTGCGATCAACGCCAATGCCAGCGGCTGACCGCGCTGGGTGTGCAACACGCGGTGCAGCAGCGCCGCCTGTGGGCGCAGCGGCAGGAAATCATCCTGTGCGAAACCGAGATCGACCATGCGCCGCAACAACGGTTGCGCCAGTTCGCTGACCGGCAGCATCGGCAGGCCATAGCTGACGCGTAGTTGCAGATCCTTGAAGGTGCGCAACCATGCCTCGGGCTCGAGGGTTTTGTCGTGCTCGGCACTTATCCACAGCGCAGCTTCCAGCAGGGCTGGCGGTGAACGATGCAGGCATTCGAAAAAGCGTTGGCGCGCACTCATCTGAATCTCCCTCCAATGCCTCGTTTTAGCCCCGTCCGGGTTGTTCGTCCAGTACCGGGCGCGTTGAGCGCGAGTTATAGCGGCGCAACATTGTCCGCTCGGCGGCTCATGCCGGTGCGCGCCAGCAATTTTCAGGGGCAAGCCTATACTGGCGTTCTACAAGAAGTGATTCGGGAGCCTGTCGATGTTCGCTCTCATGCAAAGCACTCGCCTGGAATCGCTGCACCTGAGCGTGGACCCGGTCACCGGGTTGAAGGCGGTCATTGCCATTCATGACAGTCGCCTGGGGCCAGCCCTGGGCGGGTGCCGTTACCTTGCCTATCCCAACGACGAATCTGCGGTCGAGGACGCCATTCGCCTGGCGCAAAACATGAGCTACAAAGCGGCGCTCGCCGGCCTTGCGCAGGGCGGCGGGGTGGCGGTGATCGTGCGCCCGGCCCATGTCGAGAATCGCGCCGCGTTGTTCGAGGCTTTCGGCCGTTGCATCGAGCAGCTCGACGGTCGCTACATCACCGCCATCGACAGCGGCACTTCAGTGGCGGACATGGACTGCATTGCTCAACAGACGCGGCATGTCACCAGCACCACCTCGGCAGGCGATCCGGCACCGCACGCGGCCATGGGCGTGTTCACCGGCATTCGCGCCACGGCGATGGCGCGCCTGGGCAGCGACAACCTCGAAGGTCTGCGCGTTGCCATCCAGGGGCTTGGCAATGTCGGTTTTGCGCTGGCAGAGCAACTGCACGCGGCAGGCGCCGAGTTGCTCGTCAGTGACATCGACCACGGCAAGGTGCAACTGGCAATGGAGCAGCTCAATGCTCACCCGATCGCCAACGACGCATTGCTCAGCACGCCGTGCGACATTCTCGCGCCTTGTGGGTTGGGCGGTGTGCTCAACAGTCACTCGGTGTCGCAACTGCGCTGTTCCGCTGTGGCCGGTTCGGCGAACAATCAACTTTCCCATCTGGATGTGGCGGATCAACTGGAACGGCGTGGGATTCTCTACGCGCCGGATTATGTGATCAACGCCGGCGGGCTTATTTACGTTTCGCTTAAACATCGTGGCGAGGAGTTGCCGACGATTACGGCTCATCTGTCGAAGATCAGTTCGCGGCTCACGGAGGTCTTCGCTCACGCGCAGGCGGAAAAACGTTCGCCGGCGCGGGTGGCGGATGAGTTGGCGGAAAAGGTTTTGTATCGCTGAAAGCAAAAGATCGCAGCCTTCGGCAGCTCCTGCACTCGGAATGCAGGAGCTGCCGAAGGCTCGGGCCGCGATCGGACGATCTTTCTGATTACTTCGGCGCTTTCGCTGCTTTGGCGGGCTTCGCCGGCGCCTCGTCAGGTTCTGCCGCTTCAGCTTTTTCGACAGGCTCGGCCGGCGCGTTGATCAGCTCCGACAGCGCATCGGGCTGGCTCTTGAACGCCCGGGCGAACACATCGCGATTCTTCGCCATGTAGATCCCGGCTTCTTCCACTTGCTGTTCGGTCAGGGACGGAACGGCTTTTTGCAGCACATCGGCCAGATATTCGGCCAGTTCGAGCATTTTGTCATGACGATCAGCTTCGGCTTTATCCATGAACAAGCGCTCCAGATCTCGGCTGCTGCGGTATACCACTTCGACGGCCATTCACCACCTCACATGCCTTCACGTTAAGTTGTCTTGACGACTACTGTATCCATATACAGCGAAAAGGATAAGCGAATCCCTGCGCCATGGGTAGTGGCTTTTCAATGTAGACCGGATTTGGCGTTTGTCAGGGCGACGGTGTGGCTGCTATTCGCGAGCAGGCTCGCTCCCACGGGGATTGTGCGAAGCCGCGAGCCTGCGACCAAACGCCACGGCGCGGGATTTGCGGCGGATCGCCATGATGCGTGGCCCTGAACCTGCATGAAAACCATTGCAACAAGGCGCGCGCGCAAAACCGTCACGTGCGATACGCATCATCCGCCCGAAACGGGCTAAGGAAACTCATCGTGAAAATAAACTGGGCCGAGAAACTGCGGCGTAACGTGCATCAACTGGCCGAGTCCCTGGGCAACCTGTTCGTCGAAACCTTCCACTATCTGGCGCTGTTCGCCATCGGTGCGGTGACGGCGTGGGCGGCGGTGATGGAGTTCCTCGGCATGCTCGAAGTCGGGCACATCAAGATCGATGACATTCTGTTGCTGTTCATCTATCTGGAACTGGGCGCGATGGTCGGGATTTATTTCAAGACCAACCATATGCCGGTGCGCTTTCTGATTTACGTTGCGATCACCGCGCTGACGCGCCTGCTGATCTCCAACGTCTCGCACCACAACCCGCCGGACATGGGCATCATCTACCTGTGCGGCGGCATTCTGCTGCTGGCGTTCGCGATCCTGGTGGTGCGTTACGCTTCGTCGCAATTCCCTTCCGTGAAGATCGAGAACCCGCAGCGCAAGATCGGCACGGGCTCCAGCGAGCATCCGGAAGTGGAGAAGGGCGAGCTCTAAAGACCCGCCGCCTGGCCCGGCTGGCCTTTGACGCGTGGCGGTGGCGGGGTCAGCCCGGCGCCGCTGGTCATGGCCTCGAGAATCGACATGGCGCTGTGGCCCTGTTCGATGGCGATGCCAAACTGGATGCTTTGTACCAGCCGTTTCAAACGCTCGGGATCGTTGCGCTGTTCGGCGCTGATCATGCGCTTGGCCACGATGCGGCCGGCATTGGACAGGGTCAGCATGATGCTGCCGTCCAGGCCCTGAATGCTCAGATTGATCTGATAGTCCGGCGCGAAAGCATCGGTAATGATTTGAAATGGGTTGTCCATGATGCGTCACCGCCTGATTGAACGTGCAGTTGTTGACCGGCCATGATCTGATTTGGTTCGCAACACCAGACCACTGGCATCTCGTTCGCTGAGGTTTGCAATGTCCGTTTGCCTCAAGGGTGATATAGCAAGGGGCATGCCGGAAAAATTGTCGAACAATAAACACGGCGAAAAAAAACGGCGAGCCTCGGGGCTCGCCGTTTTTTATGGCGCGTTTTCAGGGCAGGAATGGGCCGATGATCGCTGACAGTGCAATCAGGCCGATCAGCACTCCACCCAGTTCACCGCCAGCCCGCCTCGTGAAGTTTCCTTGTATTTGTCGTGCATGTCGGCGCCGGTGTCGCGCATGGTGCGGATCACCCGGTCGAGGGAAATAAAGTGATTGCCGTCGCCGCGCAGGGCCATTTGCGTGGCGTTGATCGCCTTCACCGCCGCGATGGCATTGCGCTCAATGCACGGCACTTGCACCAGACCACCGACCGGATCGCAGGTCAGGCCGAGGTTGTGTTCCAGGCCGATTTCGGCAGCGTTCTCCAGTTGCTCCGGTGTCGCGCCGAGGACGTCGGCCAGGCCGGCGGCGGCCATTGCGCAAGCCGAGCCGACTTCGCCCTGACAGCCAACTTCGGCGCCGGAGATGGAGGCGTTTTTCTTGCACAAAATGCCGACAGCGGCTGCGCCGAGAAAGAACGCGACGACATCATCATCAGACGCATCCGGATTGAATTTCATGTAGTAGTGCAGAACCGCCGGAATGATCCCGGCAGCACCATTGGTCGGCGCGGTGACCATGCGCCCGCCGGCAGCGTTTTCTTCGTTGACGGCGAGAGCGAACAGATTGACCCATTCCATCGCCGACAGAGTCGAACTGATCACATTCGGTTTGCCGATTTCCAACAGGCTGCGGTGCAGTTTCGCTGCGCGACGCGGTACTTTCAGACCGCCGGGCAGGATGCCTTCGTGGCGCAAACCTTGTTCGACGCACTCGCGCATCACCGACCAGATGTGCAGCAGGCCGTGACGGATTTCGGCGTCGCTGCGCCAGGCGCGCTCGTTGGCCATCATCAGTTCGGACACGCGCAGATTGTGTTGTTTGCACAGGGCGAGCAGTTCGGCGGCGCTGGAAAAATCATAGGGCAACACCACGTCGCTGGTTGGCGCCACACCAGACTCGGCTTCAGCCGCTTCGACGATGAAACCGCCGCCCACCGAGTAATAGGTTTGCGTGAACAGCTCGGCGCTTGCGCCAAAGGCGCTCAGCGACATGGCGTTGGGGTGGTAGGGCAGGCTCTCGTCGAGCAGCAGCAGATCGCTCTGCCAGTCAAAAGCAATTGCACGTTGACCGGCTAGGGACAGTTGCCCGGTTTCGCGCAGTTGCTGGATGCGTGGATCGATGGTCGAAGGATCGATGCTGTCCGGCCACTCGCCCATCAGGCCCATGACCGTGGCGCGGTCAGTGGCATGGCCAATGCCGGTGGCCGACAGCGAACCGTACAAACGGATTTCAACTCGTCGCACATCGTTGAGCAGATGCTGATCGATCAAAGCCTGGGCAAACGTCGCCGCTGCGCGCATCGGACCGACGGTATGGGAACTGGACGGGCCGATGCCGACTTTGAATAGATCGAAAACACTGATAGCCATGCTAAACCCTCACAAGCAATGGAGTAGGAATCGCTGCCATTTTTTGTCGGACAAGCGCAATGTCGGCGATACTGCCTGCCTCGGTTCGAGGTGACCAACGAAACCTCCTAAGACAGCCTTTAGCAGGACTAAACAATGAGTCGTCAATTGCATGCCCAGACCTATGTCTGGCTGCAGGTATTTGCCTGTGCCGCTCGGCACCTGTCGTTCACCCGTTGTGCCGAAGAGCTGCACATCACCCCGGGCGCGGTCAGCCAGCAGATTCGTCAATTGGAAGAACGCCTGGGCTTTCGCCTGTTTCATCGGCGCGCGCGGGGCGTTGAGTTGAGTGCGCAGGGGCAGCGGCTGGCGATTACCGTCAACGAAGCCTATGGCAGCATCGATGCCGAATTGCGCCGACTCGACGCGGGGATGATCAGCGGGACTCTGCGGTTGCGTTCGATCCCGTCGTTTCTCGGCAAGTGGCTGACCCCGCGCCTGCCGCGCTTGCAGCAACGCTTTCCGGATATCCAGTTGCGCCTGGTGGCCGAGGACAGCAGCGTGCCGCTGCATGAGGGCGATTTCGATCTGGCCATCGATCTCAACGATGGCAGTTACCCCGGATTGTTATCCACAGCCTTGCTCGACGAGCAGATATTTCCGGTGTGCGCGCCGAGCCTGCTGCGCGGCCGCCCGCCGTTGCACGGGCCGGCCGATCTGGTGCATTTCCCGCTGCTGCACGACATCACCGCCTGGCGTGGCAGTTACGAATACGCGGAATGGGAGTTCTATTTGAACGCGATCGGCTTCGAAGGCGCCGATGTGCGACGCGGCCACACTTTCAATCGCAATCACCTGACCATCGAAGCGGCGATCGCCGGCATGGGCGTGGCGATTGCCCGGCGCACGTTGCTCAACGATGAGCTGGAGCGCGGCACGTTGATCGTGCCGTTCGGCTTGTCGGTGCCCAACCATAAACGCTATGTGCTGCTGTATGCGCCGGGGGCGTTGAGCCATCCGGGCGTGCGCGCTGTGCATGACTGGCTGGTGGAGGAGGCGGGAATTTTCCGCAGTCTTCACCCGCTGAATGAGCAGCAGATGTGAGCAGATTTTTCTGCGGAGCGGGTCGACCCAACTCCCGACATTAACAGCGCCTCGCTCGGTTGTCCGGCTTTTTTTGCGAATGAATATTTTTCTTTTTTCAGGGGTTGAAATGTTCGGCAGTCGGGCCGATTGTTGTAACCAGGAGGTCAGGAAATTCACTTCAAGGCCTCCAGCGAGCTAGCTGAAATAAGGGATGAACTATGCAAATCCAAGTCAACAGCGATAACCATATTCAAAGTAGTCAGCGACTGGAGGAGTGGGTACGTACAACTATTGAGAGCACGCTCGAACGTTATGAAGAAGACCTGACCCGTGTCGAAGTCCACCTGAGCGACGAGAACGGTGACAAACCAGGTCCCCATGACTTGCGCTGCCAACTGGAAGCGCGGCCAAAAGGCCACCAACCGATTTCCGTGACCCACAAAGCCGATTCGCTGGAACTGGCAATCGACGGCGCTGCCGAAAAACTTGAGCACGCACTGGAGCACCTGTTCGGCAAACTGCGAGGTAAGCCACGCGCCGCTGTAGTGCCGTTTACCGGCAAGGCCAACGACAAGCTGTTGGCGGAAGAATTCGACGAGAACGAACAGGCAGCGATCAACAGTTGATGCGCTGAGTTCACAAGTCACCAAAGGAGAACGGGCCTGCTGATGCAGGCCCGTTTTTTTTGTTTGGGCTGTTGGTTGTTTCGCGGCAGGGTTTGAGATCGTAGCCCCTCACCCCAGCCCTCTCCCGAGGGAGAGGGAGCCGAACCCGGTTGTTTTCAAGTCCAGCGTTCGGCTCGATATTGCAGGCGAGCGTAAATTGTAAATACACCTCGGTCAGTTCCCTCTCCGTCTGGAGAGGGGGCCGATTCCGGTTGTTTTCAAGTCCAGCGTTCGGCTCGATATTGCAGGCGAGCGTAAATCGTAAATACACCTCGGTCAGTTCCGTCTCCGTCTGGGAGAGGGGGCCGATTCCGGTTGTTTTCAAGTCCAGCGTTCGGCTCGATATTGCAGGCGAGCGCAAATCGTAAATACACCTCGGTCAGTCCCCTCTCCCCCTGGGAGAGGGTTAGGGTGAGGGGCTTTTGATCTTCAATGGGTTGCGGTCAGAACGCCACCGAAGTCTGCACATAAACCGTCCGCGGCTCCCCCGCGTACTTGCCCTTGTTGTTGTCATCGAACGAGCGTGTGAAGTACTGCGTGTTGAAGATGTTCTTCACTCCTACCGCCACGTTCAGATCAGACAACTGCGGTCCGAAGTCATACCCGGCGCGGCTGCTGAACAGCATGTAACCGGGGATCTTGCCGGTGCTGCCGTCGGCACTTTCCTTCGAAGTGTTGGCATTGTCGGCAAACTGGTCGCTCTGGAAGCTGCTGTCCAGATTCAGCTTCCATGGCCCTTCGGTATAACCGACGCCGATCGTGCCTTTGTGTTTGGAGGAAAACGGCACGCGGTTGCCTTTGTTCGGCCCGTCCTCGCGGATGGTTGCGTCGACATAGGCATAACTGGCGTAGACATCGAAACCGGCCAGCGCCGGGCTCAAGTCGTCGAGCGCGTAATTGACGCTGGTCTCGATGCCCTGATGGCGGGTTTCGCCGCGAGCGATCACCGAGTCGTTGGTCTGGTTGCTTTCATACTGGTTGTCGAAGTTGATCAGGAACGCGCCGATTTCCGCGCGCAGGGCACCGTTGTCGTAGCGCGTGCCGAGTTCCCAGGTGCGCGCCTTTTCCGGTTTCACTTCGCCACTGCTCACGCGGTTGGGCATCTGGCTGTATTGCACGCTGCCGAACGAGCCTTCGGTGTTGGCATACAGGTTCCAGCTGTCGGTGAGGTGATAAAGCACGTTCAGCGCCGGCAGCGCGGTGTTGTAGTCGCCCTTGTATTTGACGTTGGTCAGGTTGTTGGTCTGTTGCGACTCGATCATCTCGTAGCGCACGCCCGGAGTGATGGTCCATTTGCCGATGTCGATGCGGTCATCGACGAAGAATGCGTTGGCCTCGGTACCACCGCGAGTGTCGCGGTCGTTGCGGCTGCTGGTGGTCGGGTATTCGTTGGCGCTGATCGGCGTGCGATAACGCAGTTCGTGGCCGGCCTCGTTGATGTAGCGGTAGCCGACGCCGACTTCGTGGCTGCTAGGACCCAGATCGAAGCCTTGGGCGAAACGGGTTTCCAGACCACGTACCCAATACTCGCGCGGCGACAACGAAAGGAATGTGCCCTGGTCCAGATAACCGCTGCGCAGGGTTTTGGTGAAGAAGGTGTTGGCGGTGAATTCGCGGCGATCCTGCTGATAGCGATAGCCGAAGTTGAACATCGTGCGGCGCCCCCAGAACTGGTCTTTCGGCCGCGTCGATTGATACGGATCGGCATCGTAATCGGCGACGTTGAGACCGCCGGGCATGTCGGCCTTGCCTTCGTAATACTGGGCCATGGCGTTGAAGCTGTTGGCCTCGTCGAGCTGGTACTTGCCCTTGAGGATCAGGTCGTCGATCTCGGTATCGCTGTGTTCGCGCCAGTCACCGCCACGGGTGCCGGAGTACAACAGCGCACCACCGAGGCCGTTGGCGTTGGTGCCGCCGGCCAGCAGATTGGCGCTGGTCTTGAAACCGTCGTGGCTCGACGATGGGCTGGTTTCAGTCTGCAAACCGCCCTTGACCGTTGGCTCGTCGGGAATCGCCCGGGTCACGAAGTTGACCACGCCGCCGACGTTCTGCGGGCCATAACGCACCGCGCCGCCGCCGCGCACCACGTCCACCGCATCCATGTTGCCCATGCTGATCGGCGCGAACGACAACTGCGGCTGACCATACGGCGCGAACGGCACCGGGATGCCGTCCATCAGCACTGTCGAGCGTGCGGCCAGGCGCGGATTCAAACCGCGAATGCCGAAGTTCAGCGCCATATCATGGCTGCCCGTGCCGTTGTTCTCCGGCGCATTCACACCGGGGATGCGATTGAGCACATCGCGGGCCTGGGTCGCGCCCTGGCGTTCGAATTCTTCGCGGCGGATCACATCGCGCGCGCCCGGGTGTTCGAAGACGTTGATCTGCGCCGCATCGCCGAGCCAGTCGCCGACCACGGTCGAGGTGCCCAGCTCCAGCGCCGCGTCAGCCAGCGGTTGCAGGCTGAAGGCATTGTCGCCTTCGGCGCGGGCTTGCAGGCCGGTGCCTTCGAGCAAGGCATCGAGGCCTTGCTGCGTGGTGTAATTGCCTTCCAGACCACGGCTTTGCACGCCGCTGGTAACTTGCGAGCCGAAGGAAATCAGCACGCCGGCTTCACGGCCAAACTGGTTGAGCGCGGTTTCCAGCGACGCCGGGGCGATGTGATAAACCTTGGCCTCGGCGCCCAGCGCAGCGGGCAGGGCGGTGAAACTCAGGCTGGCGCCGAGCAGAAGATTGCGCAGGCTGCGGGCCAGTGGCGTAAGACGGGTGGGCTGCATGTGGATGATCCTGAGAAGGTGGAATCAAGGGGGCTTTCCTTCTCTGTCACGCCAGATCTGAAAAACGGCTCATTTATTTTTTCACAATCAAAAGATCGCAGCCTTCGGCAGCTCCTACACGAAGGCTGCGATCTTTTGATCTTGCTGTTCAACCCCGCGCTTCGACGCTCACCCAATAACGGGTAAAGCGCTTCACTTGCACCGGCAGACTGATCTGCAACAGGTCAAGAATCCGCTCGCTGTCATCCAGCGGATACGTCCCGGAAATCAGTAGATCGGCAACCTTGCTGTCGCACCGCAGCTGCCCACGACGATAACGGCCAAGCTCTTCGAGGAAATCGCCGAGGCGCATATGGGCGGCGACCAGCATGCCGTCAGTCCAGGCACCGCTGTTGGCGTCCAGTGGTTTGGCCGCGCTGACGGAGCTGGCCGTAAAACTCAACTGCCGCGCGACCGGCAGTAGCATCGGCGCGCGGTGCTCGGCGATGAGTTCGACACGTCCTTCAAACAGGGCGATCTGCGTGCGATCAACAAACTGCCGCACATTGAGGCGCACATCTTGGGTTTTCAGCACGCCGTGTGCTGTGCGTATTTCGAACGGATTTGCAGCGCTCAACAGCATTTCGCCCTCGAGCAGACGAATCAACCGCTGCGCACCATCAACATCAACCGAGCTGGCGGTATTGAGCTGTAACGAATCGGCACCGCCCAAGCCGATCTTGCGCCGCTGGCCGACCGGCGTGCGGTAATCGGCGAGCAGCGACGGCAGTGGCGTGTGCTCGCGCATGCCCCAGGTCGCCGCTGAGCCGGCACCGAGAATCAGCAACATTTTCAGCGCCTGACGGCGGCTGCCGGACTTCGGTCCGTTCAACGCGGCGTGGGCCAACGGCGACGACACGCCGCGTAGGCGCTGGTTGACCCGTTGCATGTGTTCCCACGCCCGGCGGTGTTCGCTGTGTGCATCCAGCCATTGTTGCCAGGCCTGTTGTTGGCGCGGGCTCAGCGTGCCCTGCTGCATTTCCAGCAGCCAGTGCACCGCCTGTTCGGCGACCTGCGCGGAGAAATCCGGGGTGCGATTCATAAAGCGAAATAGCAGCGCATGGCCGCTTTGTTCAAATGGCGTTTGACCGTGGCCACCGAGATTCCCAGTTCTGCGGCGATCTGTGGATAAGTCAGACCATCGACCTGAGCGAGCAGGAATGCGCGTTTGACCTGGCGCGGCAAACCGTCGAGCAGCTCATCGAGTTCGACCAGCGTCTGCAGGATGATCGCTTTGTGCTCTTCCGACGGCGCGACCATTTCCGGCATTTGCGCCAGCGTCTCGAGGTAGGCGCGTTCCACATCCTGGCGCCGGTAATGATTGAACAGCACGCGCTTGGCCAGCGTGGTAAGGAAGGCGCGCGGTTCGATGATCAGCGGTGGGTCGCGGGCGGTCAGCACCTTGATGAACGTGTCCTGGGCCAGATCCGCCGCGCTGTCCGGGCAGCCGAGCTTGCGCCGCAACCAGCCGGTGAGCCAGCTGTGATGAGCGTGGTAGAGCGATTCGACGGGATGGGCGGGCGGCAACGAAATGACTCCGGACGCAAAACTTGCGTAGAGAACGTGCATTAGAGAACAAGAACGTTTCGCATTGTAGAGGCTGACGACAGTGTCCGGCAATCAGATGCTTTTGCGTATGAGAATATTTATCATTAATATTGCTCACCAGTAGATTCGGCTTGTCGGCCGAACGTTTTTCGTTTCAGGGTCGAAACATGAAAGGCAAACTCGCCACGCTCCCCATGTCCTATCGTCTGGCCGTCACTTCACGAGTGCTGGCGGCGGTTTTCGGCGGCTATCTGGTCGCGGCGCTGGCCAGTGTCACCCTGACGTTGTGGCTGCCGCTGAACCGCGCCGAAGCGGTGGTCACTGGCATGACTGTGTCCTTTCTGGTCTATCTGGTTGCCGTGCTCTGGTGCTTTGCCTGCCGCAGCGCGTGGTCGGCGTGGGTCGGCCTGCTGGTGCCGAGCGTGATTCTCGCCACCGTTTCCGGTGCCGCGCGCGGTCTGGGGCTGGCATGAAAGAGGGCTTCCGGCAGGCGATGGCATGGCTGCACACTTGGGCCGGGCTGGTGTTCGGCTGGTTGCTGTTCGCGATTTTTCTCACCGGCACGCTCGCTTATTTCAAAGATGAAATCAGCCACTGGATGCAGCCGGAAATCGCTGCACATTCGCTTGATAGCGAAGCGAGTCTGGCGCTGGCGCAAGATTATCTGCAGCAACACGCCACCGGTGCCTCGCGCTGGCTGATCGATTTGCCCGATGCCCGCGACCCCGGCCTGACGGTGCGCTGGCAACAGGCGCCGGGCAAACCCGGCGAGCGCGGCCGCTTCGAATCCCGAACTCTCGACGCTCAGACCGGGGCCGAGGTGCAGGGCCGCGAAAGCATGGGCGGCGAGTTCTTTTACCGTTTCCACTTCCAGTTGCAGATGCCTTACCCGTGGGGGCGCTGGCTGGCGACCATCGCCGCAATGGTGATGTTCGTTGCGTTGATCAGCGGCATCATCACCCACAAGAAAATCTTCAAGGACTTCTTCACCTTCCGCCCGCGCAAGGGCCAGCGTTCCTGGCTCGACGGGCATAACGCCGTGGGTGTGCTGGTGCTGCCGTTTCACTTGATGATCACTTACAGCAGCCTGGTGATTTTCATGTCGATGGTTATGCCGGCGAGCATCGTTGCCTCTTACGGCAGCGACGTGCGCAAGTTCTACGACGAAGTCTTTCCCGCCTCGAAGACGCCCGAGCGCGCCGATGTCGCCGCACCGCTGACCGCCATGGCGCCGCTACTGGCCAAGGCCAGCGAGCAATGGTCGGGCGGCCACACCGCGCGCCTGTCGGTGAGCAATCCGGGCGATGCCAGCGCCACGGTGGTGCTGTCCCGCGCGGGCGATCGGGTGGTGCATGATTTCGGCCGGGCGGTGACGTTCAACGGCGTCACCGGGCAGCTTCTGAGCAGTACACCCGATCAACCCGTAGCGATGGCGGTGGGTGGCGCGTTTTACGGTTTGCACATGGGCCATTTCGCCGGGCCGCTGTTGCGCTGGCTGTATTTCGTTTGCGGATTGGCCGGCACGGCGATGATTGGCACCGGGCTGGTGATCTGGCTCGGCAAGCGGCAGCTCAAGCACGTGAAAAGCGCGGCGCTGCCGTTCGAATTGCGCTTGGTCGAGGTGCTGAATATCGCCAGCATGGCCGGCCTGGTATCGGCGGTGGCGGTGTTCTTTTTGGCCAATCGACTGCTGCCGGTGAGTCTGGCAGCGCGGGCCGATTGGGAAGTGAATGCATTCTTCATAGCCTGGGGCCTGAGCGTGGTGCATGCGGTGTTGCGTCCGGGACGCAAGGCCTGGATCGAACAGCTGACGCTCGGCGCTGCGCTGTTTATCGCGGTGCCGCTGATCAATGCGCTGACTACGCCGTGGAATCTTGGCGCCAGCCTGATGCAGCGTGATTGGGCACTGGCAGGATTTGATCTGACCTGCCTTGCGACCGGGCTTTTCCTCGGCTGGGCTGCGCGCAAGATGCAGCGTTCGGGCAACCGCGTCAGCGTCGGCAAAACAAAGTCCTCGCCTCGCTCGATCACAGTCGAACAGGGGGCCAACTGATGCTGCTGGCCCTGTTGCTCACCTATGCCGGCTTCACCGCGTTGTGCCTGTCGATGCCACGTCATCACGCCGAATTGCTCGGCGCCAAACCGTCGACGCGCCGCCGTCAGGGTCTGGCGTTGGCGGGATGGCTGTTGCTGGCGCTTTCGCTGTGGGCGGCGGTCGCGGCCAGTGGCTGGAGTTTCGGTCTGGTCGACTGGTTCGCGGTGCTGATGCTCAGCGCTTTGGCATTGGTGCTGTTGCTGCCGTATCGCCCGCGTCTGGCCATGGCCCTGGCCGGGTTGAGCCTGCTGGCGAGCCCGGTCGCCGCCTGGGCGCAGGGCTGAAGTGCTGATGGGTCTGCCGCCGGAATCGCGTGACGATGAAGCGCGTGGCGCGCGTGCGCATTTTCTTCAGGTGTTTCTGTCCCAGCGTGCGCAAATGGAGGCGCTGGTGAATCGGCGCGTCGGTTGTCGGGCGACGGCGGCGGACCTGGTCCAGGATCTGTTTTTGCGCTTCTGGCGGCGGCCGCTGGTCCAGGTCGAAGAGCTCAGCACTTATCTGCTGCGCTGCGCCGGCAACATCGCCATCGATCATTTGCGCAGTGAAGGCACGCGCACGCGGGTCAACGAAGGCTGGCAGCCGGACGAACCCGACAGCCACGGCAGTGAGCCTCAGGCCGCGCTGGAAGCGGGCAACGATCTGCGCCACGTCGAAGCAGCATTGCGCGCCTTGCCCGAGCGTACCCGGCAGATCTTTCTGCTCAATCGCATTCACGGACGCAAGTACGCCGAGATCGCCAAGGCCATTGGCCTGTCCCAAAGTGCCGTGGAAAAACATATGATGCGCGCCCTCGAGGCCTGCAAGGCCAGCCTGCGCGACCCCGCGCCACGCCTGCCAGGGAAAGCACCGTGAAGCCATCAGACCCGATCACGCCGACACCGGCCCAGGAGCAGGCCGCGCTGGCCTGGCTGAGCCTGTTGCATGACCGCCCGAGCACTGGCGATCAGCTCACCTTCAGCCAATGGCTGCGCGCCGATCCGGCTCATGCCCAAGCGTATGCGCAGGCGCAGGTGATCTGGGAACTCAGCGAAAGCCCCGCGCGCACGCTGGCCGATGAAGATGCGCTCGCGCTGCAAGGTTATCTGCAGGCGATGGACGCCCCGCGTCGCTCGCCGATTTTGCGTTGGTCGGGCGCGCTGGCGCTGGCCGCGTGTCTGCTGCTGATGGTCAGCCTCGGCACGGGGTGGCAGGCGCAGCGCTGGCTCGACGATCTGCGCGCCGATCATGTCTCCACGCCTGGCGAAATTCGCACGGTGACACTGGCCGATCAGTCGCAAGTGACGCTGGATGCCGACAGCGCGATTGCTGTGGATTTCAGTCATGGCCAGCGCCGCGTGAAATTGATCAGAGGCGCTGCTTTCTTCAGCGTCACTCACACTGGCGATCCGTTTGTGGTGGCGGCGGAACAGGGCGAGGCGCGGGTGCTCGGCACGCAGTTCGAAGTACGGCGGCAACCTCATGGCGCGCAAGTGACGGTGTTGTCCGGACGTGTCGCGGTGACGGCGGACGAGCACGGTCAACAACAGATTCTCACTGCTGGTCAGCAAGTTGCTTATGCCGACGGCACTGCGGAAAAACTGCTTGCCGTGGACAGTGAAGCGCAACTGGCCTGGCGTCAGGGTTGGCTGACCTACTACAAGACCACGCTGGCCGAAGTCGTCGAGGATCTGCGCCGCTATTACCCGGGGCGGATTGTGCTGCTCAACGATGAGCTGGCGGCGCGCAAGGTCAGCGGCAGCTTTCCGAGCAAGGACCCGCAGGCGGTGCTCAATTCGTTGCAGGGAGTGTTGGGGTTTGAGCAGCATCGGGTGTTGGGGCAGCTGATTATTCTGCGCTAAGGCTGCCGGCCTCTTCGCGAGCAGGCTCGCTCCCACAGGGAACGCATTCCAAAGGTGGGAGCGGGCCTGCCCGCGAAGGCGTCAGCCCAGGCAACAAATTCCCCGAAAAATATTTTCAAATTAAAGGTGAGGTAACCCCGAGCCCCATCCGTGTAGTGACTGAAACTGCGAGCCATTCGCATCCGTTGCGGTTCTACACAGGTCATTGAGCAATGAAGTCCAGGGCAAAATCCGGTTCGGTCAAACAGTGGTTTAGCGTGTCGGCATTGAGTTTTTCCGCGTTGGCATTGCTGCCGATGAGTATCGCGCTGGCGGCAGAAGCGGTGGGCAGTCAGGCGCAACAGCAATTCAATTTTGCCCTCGCCGCCAAACCGTTGCCGCAGGCCCTGAGCGACTTCAGCCGCGTGACCGGGCAGAGCGTGGTCTACACCGACGAAGCGCCGTACGGCTTCAATGCTCCGGCAGTCAACGGCCAGATGAGCGCCGAACAGGCCCTGCAACGCCTGCTCGGCAACTCCGGCCTGAGCTTTCGCCGCACCGACAGTCATACCCTGGCGCTGGAGCCGATGCCGACCGCAGGCGCGCTCAATCTCGGCGCCACCACCATCACGTCCACGCGCGACGAATCAATGAGTTATCAGCCACCGGAAACCAGTTCGGTGATGCGCTCATCGGCGTCGCTGCAAGAAATTCCGCAGACGGTCAATGTCATCCCGGCGCAGGTCATTCGCGATCAGGCGCCGCGCAATCTCGACGACGCGCTGGCCAATGTCAGCGGCATCACCCAGGGCAACACCTTGGGCAGTACCCAAGACTCGGTGATGACTCGCGGTTTCGGTGACAACCGCAACGGCTCGATCATGCGCGACGGCATGCCGCTGGTGCAGGGCCGTGGCATGAACGCGACCGTGGATCGCGTCGAAGTGCTCAAGGGCCCGGCCTCGTTGCTCTACGGGATTCAGGATCCGGGTGGCGTGGTCAACCTGGTCAGCAAGAAGCCGGAACTGACCCAGTACAACGCCGTGACCGTGCGCGGTTCGAGCTACGGTGACGGCAAGAACGGCAGCGGCGGCGCCTTCGACAGCACCGGGGCGCTGGGCGATTCCGGCTTCGCTTATCGCATGGTCGTCGATCATGAAGACGAAGATTACTGGCGCAACTTCGGCACCCACCGCGAGACGCTGATCGCACCGTCGCTGGCCTGGTACGGCGAGCGCACCAAGCTGTTGTTCGCCTACGAACACCGCGAATTTCTCACGCCGTTCGACCGTGGCACCTTGATCGATCCGCGCACCAATCATCCGCTGGATATCTCGCGCAAGCAGCGTCTCGATGAGCCGTTCAACGACATGGAAGGGCGCTCGGACCTCTACCATTTCGAAGCCGACCACGAACTCAACGACGACTGGAAAGCTCACTTCGGCTACAGCTGGAACCGTGAAACCTACGACGCCAGCCAAGTCCGCGTGACGGCGATCGATACCAACAAAGGCACACTGACCCGCAGCATGGACGGTACCCAGAACGCGATCAGCACCGATCGTTTCACCACCGCCAGCCTTGAAGGCAAAGTGAATGTGCTGGGCATGCAGCATGATCTGGTGTTCGGCGTTGATGATGAATACCGCAAGATCTACCGCGAAGATCTGATCCGGCAGAAAAGCCTGACCACGTTCAGCTATCTCAATCCGGTCTATGGTCGCGAAGTGATGGGCACTACGGTGAGTGCGCCCGACAGCGCGCAGACCGACAAACTGCGCAGCGATTCGCTGTTCCTGCAGGATTCGATTCACCTCAACGAGCAGTGGATTCTGGTCGCTGGCGGCCGTTTTCAGGAGTACGACCAGTACGCTGGCAAAGGCGTGCCGTTCAAGGCCAATACCGACAGCAACGGGCAGAAGTGGGTGCCGCGCGCAGGGCTGGTGTATCGCTACACCGACGCGCTGTCGTTCTACGGCAGCTACACCGAATCGTTCAAACCCAACTCGACCATCGCCCCCCTGAGCGGCAGCAGTACCGTGCTCGACGGCAGCATTGCGCCAGAAGAAGCCAAGTCGTGGGAGCTGGGGGCGCGGCTGGATATGCCCGGCAGCATCACCGGCAATATCGCGCTGTTCGACATCAAGAAACGCAACGTGCTGGTGGCCAACTCCGAAGGCCCGACAACGATTTACAGTGCGGCAGGCGAGGTGCGTTCACGCGGGCTGGAAGTTGACCTGAGCGGGCAACTCAGCGAGCACTGGAACCTGATCGGCAGCTACGCCTACACCGATGCCGAAGTCACCGAAGACCCGGAATACAAAGGCAAGCGCCTGCAAAACGTAGCGAAGAATTCCGGCTCGCTGTCGGCAGTGTATGACTTCGGCAGTGTGTTTGGTGGTGATCAGTTGCGTGTCGGTGCCGGTGCGCGGTACGTCGGCGAACGCGCAGGCAATGCGGTGAATGATTTTGACCTGCCGAGCTACACGGTGGCTGATGCGTTTGCCACTTACGACACAAAAGTCGAAGGGCAGAAGGTCAAGTTTCAGTTGAACGTGAAGAACCTGTTCGATCGCACCTATTACACCTCGTCGGCGAGCCGCTTCTTTGTGTCGATGGGGGATTCGCGGCAGGTTTCGCTTTCCAGCACTCTGGAGTTTTGAGGCAAGATCAAAAGCCCCTCACCCTAGCCCTCTCCCGGAGGGAGAGGGGACTGACCGTGGGATATTCCAGAGGTACACCGACTTGAATGTGTTGCTTTGAATCCATAATCGATTCGGTGTTTCAGGTCGACGTACAGTGCGAGACACCTCGGTCGGCCCCCTCTCCCTCCGGGAGAGGGCTGGGGTGAGGGGAAAAGGGGTCAACGCAAAAACGCCTGCCGATACTCTCCCGGCGTCCCACCCAAAACCTGCCTGAACCGATTAGTGAAATGACTGGCACTGGCAAACCCGCACGCCAGCGCAATTTCGCCAAGCGGCAACGCCGTGCCGCGCAACAATTCCCGCGCCCGGTTCAAGCGCCGCGCCAGCACGTACTGGTGCGGCGGTAGCCCGAAGCTGACGCGGAACATCCGCGCAAAGTGATATTCCGACAGCGCACACAATCCGGCCAGTTGTCCCAGGCTGATGGCTTCGCTCAACTGGTTGTCGATGAACTCCACCAATTGTCGGCGCTGATGCGGCGCCAGCCCGCCCTTAAGGCGCAGGCCCTGTCGTGCGCCCACCTGGCTGAGCAAGGTGTGGCTGATCAATTCATGGGCGAGGCTGCTGGTCAGCAAGCGCTCGGCCGGCTCTTGCCAGTTCAGATTCAGCAATTGCCGGAAGCGCTGCGCCTGCTGCGGATCTTCGAGAAAGGTCTGCTCGCGTAATTGCATCTCGCGTGGTTCGCGATCGAGCAAAGTGACGCAACCGAGGGCGAATTGTTCGGCGCTGAAATACAGGTGCGCCAGACGGATATCGCCATTGATCACCCAGCCCGATTCATGATCGGCCGGCAGGATGCACAGCTTGTCCGGCCCGCCCTTGCGGCCCGGCTGGCCACGACGGAAGGTGCCGGTGCCGCCGGCGACGTAGCACGACAGCGTGTGATGACTTGGCGCTTCGTATTCCTGGGCATCGTGGTGGTTGGTCCACAAGGCCGCAGACATGCCGTCACCGAGCTCGGCGCTGTGCACAAGGCGTGCATTCGGCGAGCGGTTGAGGGCTTGAAAGACTTGCAGGGTATCGATAGCGGCCATGTTCGGTTCTCTCCAACGCCTTGCATCCTACTCCGTAGACGCAGCGCTGCCAGCCTGCCGCCAGACAAAAGCGCAAGATTGTGCAAGCGCCGAATGACGCCCGAGGCAGACACTCAAGGCCTGCTTAAGGAGTGTGTGCCATGAACCTGTCGTTGTACCTGCTGACCGTGCTGATCTGGGGCACCACCTGGATTGCCTTGAAATGGCAATTGGGCGTGGTCGAAATCCCTGTGTCGATTGTCTATCGCTTCGGCCTCGCGGCGTTGGTGTTGTTTGCGTTGTTGCTGCTCAGCCGACGCCTGCAACCGATGAACCGCCGTGGCCATTTGATCTGCGTGGCACAGGGTTTGTGCCTGTTCTGCGTGAACTTCATGTGCTTTCTGACGGCCAGCCAGTGGATTCCCAGCGGGCTGGTGGCGGTGGTGTTTTCCACGGCAACACTGTGGAACGCCCTGAATGCGCGGGTGTTCTTCGGCCAGCGCATTGCCCGCAATGTGTTGCTGGGCGGTGCGTTGGGGCTGTCGGGTCTGGGGCTGTTGTTCTGGCCGGAACTGGGCGGGCATCAGGCCAGTCCGCAAACCCTGCTCGGCCTTGGATTGGCATTATGCGGCACCCTGTGTTTTTCGGCGGGCAACATGTTATCGAGTCTGCAACAGAAGGCCGGCCTCCGACCGCTGACCACCAACGCCTGGGGCATGGCTTATGGCGCGGCGATGCTGACGGTGTGGTGTCTGTTCAAAGGCATCCCCTTCGACATGGACTGGTCGCCCCGTTATGTCGGGGCGCTGTTGTATCTGGTGATTCCCGGCTCGGTGATCGGCTTCACTGCCTATCTCACGCTGGTCGGGCGCATGGGGCCGGAGCGGGCGGCTTATTGCACGGTGCTGTTCCCGGTGGTGGCGCTGAACGTGTCGGCGTTTGCCGAAGGATATCAATGGACAGCACCGGCGTTGGTCGGGCTGGTGCTGGTGATGCTGGGCAACGTGTTGGTGTTCCGTAAACCCAAAGCGTTGGTGCCTGCCGGGCATGGGAAGTTGGCTTGATAACTCGAGCGCTGATAGTCAGCGCTCGACTTTCAAAGTGATGTAAATCATTGCCGGGAAGACGAAGTCGACAATGTGTCTTGCCCAGTCCTTGGCATTCCAGGATTGCGAAGTGTCCATGTCGAACCATTCGACACCGACCGTTTGCAGGCATACGTAATAAATGAAAATGGCGACCAATATGCCCATGATCGAAAATTTCTTGGCTTCATGAAACTGCGCTGCTGATGCGTCGATGTAGCGATATAACTGGTAAGTGCCGATCAGGCAGAGCACCGTATAAGTCACTTCCATGGTGATGATGAACCAATAGATCCGGTGATGGATCATCGGCGAATCGATCGCCCGGTACATGATGTTTTCACTGGCGTTGGTAGTGTCCATGCTCAGGATGTGTGCAACGTAGGTGTAGTTGGACTCATAGTCGGTGAAGTTGTGGATCATCACCAGCAGGCCAAAGAAACTTATATAAGCCATCAGGATGACTTTGCTGTAACGAATGAGTTTGTCGGTGGTCAGGGTGTTCACGGGATCAGCTCTCCATAGCAAATAATCAATAAGTTGATAAGTTGCGAGAGCTTATATGGCAGTTACTGGGTCTGGCGTTCTTGTTCGGTTGCAAGTTATGTAAGGTGAGGGCCAGCGCAATGTTGCGCTGGCCCTTATTTTCAACCGCGCCAGACTTGCGGGTTGACCAGATCCTGCGGCCGTTCGCCGAGCAGGGCGCTGCGCAGGTTGGCCAGTGCGCGGTTGGCCATGGCTTCGCGGGTTTCGGTGGTGGCCGAGCCGATGTGCGGCAGGGTCACGGCGTTTTTCAACTGGAAAAGCGGCGATTCGGTCAGCGGTTCTTTTTCGTAGACGTCCAGCCCGGCGCCACGGATGCGGTTGTTTTGCAGGGCTTCAATCAGTGCCGGTTCGTCGACCACCGGGCCGCGCGAGATGTTGACCAGGATCGCGCTCGGCTTCATCAGCGCCAGCTCGCGGTGGCTGATCAGGTGGCGGGTCTTGTCGCTGAGTGGCACCACCAGGCAGACGAAGTCGGCTTCGGCCAGTAGCTCATCGAGGCTGCGCAACTGCGCGCCGAGTTCCTGTTCCAGCTCGGTCTTGCGGCTGTTGCCGCTGTAGATGACCGGCATGTTGAAGCCGAAACGGCCACGGCGGGCGACGGCGGCGCCGATGTTGCCCATGCCGACGATACCGAGGGTCTTGCCGTGCACATCACTGCCGAACAACGGGGCGCCGACGCTGGCCTGCCATTGCCCGGCCTTGGTCCAGGCGTCGAGTTCGGCGACGCGGCGGGCGCTGCTCATGATCAGGGCGAAGGCGAGGTCGGCGGTGCTTTCGGTGAGCACGTCGGGGGTGTTGGTGAGCATGATCCCGCGTTCGTTGAAGTAGTCGAGGTCGTAGTTGTCGTAGCCGACCGAGACGCTCGAGACCACTTCGAGTCTGGTTGCGCTTTCCAGTTGTGCGCGGCCGAGTTTGCGGCCGACGCCGATGAGGCCGTGGGCGTGGGGCAGGGCTTCGTCGAACTGGGCGTTGATGTCACCGGTCTTGGGGTTGGGGACGATGACGTCGAATTCTTCTTGCAGGCGTTCGATCATGGGCGGGGTGATGCGGCTGAAGGCCAGGACTGTTTTTTTCATTGGGCTTAGGCTCGTCGGGGCTTGATTGCAAGCACGCTAACATTTTCTCGCTCGGGTTGTCTTGGCGGCCTCTGGGCCGACCAGGTTCTTGGGGTTTTGGGTGAATATCCGTTTCTTCGGGTGTTGCTGATTACGGTTCCGCCCTTACGGCGGGTCACCTTTTTCAAACGCCAAAAAGGTAACCCAAAAGGCTTGCTCCTACGTTCGGCCCTCGCAGGCTCGGGTTCCTTCGCTCCGGGACTGATCCGGGCGCAGCGGCTCCGGTTTGCTTCGCTGCACCTCCTTCCGCTGTGTCTGGCTGCGCCAGACGGTCGCTGCGCTCCCACGCCCGGATCAATCCCTCCACTCAGCCTTCCGACGTCGCCGGTGAGTCAAGATCAAGAGCACTCGAGCTTGCGCTCATTGTTGAGTGGGGCGGCTTCGCCGCGGGCAGCTGCGCTGCTTTGCCTTTGCTTTTGTAGGAGTGAGCCTGCTCGCGAAGGCGGCCTGACAGCCGACCTGTTTCTCGTTGATGTACTCGATTCAAACTGGAGGAGCAGCCGCAGGCTGCGATCTTTTGATCTTGCTTTTGCTTTTCTGTGGGAGCGAGCCTGCTCGCGAAGGCGGCCTGACAGCCGACCTGTTTCTCGTTGATGTACTCGATTCAAACTGTAGGAGCTGCCGAAGGCTGCGATCTTTTGATCTTGCTTTTGCTTTCTGTGGAAGCGAGCCTGCTCGCGAAGGCGGTTTATCTGACACCTCGAATGTTGAATGTGCCGAAGCCCTCGCGGTCGGGCTCGCTCCCGGAAGGTCAGCTGCGTGACGGGGGCTGATGGATTTCGTAATTATCCAGTACCCGATTCACCGCCAGTTCCGCCAGCATGATCACCTGCTGGATGGCCAATATCGTGTGCCGCTGTGGGCTGTCGACGTGGGCGGCGATGTCGCTGCTCATGATGCTCGCCGAGGCGAGGGATTCGCAGGCGTGGGCCAGCAGGCTTTCGTTGTCCTGGTCCGGGGCGACCTGGAACATGGTGCTGGGTTTGTGGCTTTGCTGCGCGGTGGTGGCCGGTTTGAGGTAGTGATCCAGCGCGCGCTCGGCGGCGTCGTGGAGTTTGTTCGAGTCGGGGGATTGGTAGGGTGAGGTGCTTGCGGATTCGGGGGGATTGGGTGTGGGTTTGAACATGGCAAAGATCCTTTTGGATTAATGGAGCTGCCATTTTTCGTTTTCCAGGCGAAAGGGGTGGCAGCTGTACGCGGACTGGAAAAACCGGCAAAGGATCAAACCCGGCAGACCCGAAGGTCTCCCACGTACAGCCGCCATAACTGAATACCGGCGCTGAAAGAGCGCGGCATTATGTCATGCGCTGTGATCCTGCGGGTTTTCCAGACCCGGTCGCTGATTCGTCAGCAACCGCCAGATCCTAGCCAGCGCACTTCCGACGGACAACCTGCAAAACCTGTCGGAAACTTCCCCGTAAACACCCCAACGTAGGAGCTGCCGTAGGCTGCGATCTTTTGATTTTTAAACAGCAGGATCAAAAGATCGCAGCCTCGTTGCACTCGTCAGCTCCTACACGAAACCTTCGAGTGTTTAAAACTTAGGTGGCGACCCGGACGCCTGCCAAACTCCCGGTCAGTTCATACGCGACCAGTTCCGCCTGATGCGCCGCCAATATTTCCGGCAACGACCCACGCAAGTACTCCACCCAGGTTTTGATCTTCGCATCCAGGTACTGCCGAGACGGGTAGATCGCGTAGAGGTTGAGTTCCTGCGAGCGGTAGTTCGGCATAACACGCACCAGGGTGCCGTTGCGCAGGCCTTCGATGGCGGCGTAGACCGGTAGCACGCCGACGCCCATGCCGCTGGTGATGGCGGTTTTCATGGCGTCGGCGGAGTTGACCAGGAATGGCGAGCTGTTGATGGTGACTGTTTCCTGGCCGTCCGGGCCGTCGAAGGCCCATTTCTCCAGCGGGATCACCGGGCTGACCAGGCGCAGGCAGGCATGGTTGAGCAGGTCGCTGGGTTTCTGTGCGGCGCCGTTGGCTTTTACGTAGGCCGGCGAGGCGCAGACGATGCTGTAGGTGATGCCCAGGCGTTGCGAGACGAAGCCCGAGTCGGGCAGTTCGCTGGCGAGCACGATGGACACGTCGTAGCCCTCGTCGAGCAGGTCCGGCACGCGGTTGGCCAAGGTCAGGTCGAAGGTCACGTCGGGGTGGGTCTTGCGGTAGCGGGCGATGGCGTCGATGACGAAGTGCTGACCGATGCCGGTCATGGTGTGCACTTTCAGTTGGCCGGCCGGGCGCGCGTGGGCGTCGCTGGCTTCCGCTTCGGCTTCTTCGACGTAGGCGAGGATCTGTTCGCAGCGCAGCAGGTAGCGCTTGCCGGCCTCGGTCAGGGCGATGCGCCGGGTCGTGCGATTGAGCAGGCGGGTTTGCAGGTGGGCTTCCAGATTGGAGACCGCGCGCGAGACGTTGGCGGTAGTGGTGTCCAGTTGCACGGCGGCGGCGGTGAAGCTGCCCGCTTCGGCAACACAACTGAAGGCGCGCATGTTTTGCAAAGTGTCCATGGTGTGCTCTCAAGGGAGATGGCAAATTGTGACACGAAGTTTCAGGGGCTGAGACCCCCGACCAAGGGATTATCTCGTTAACCGTAACAAAGATTCACAGAAAACCCGACTTATCGCCGTCAGGGCAGCTCCATAGAATTGCGCCAATCCCTGTAGGAGCTGCCGAAGGCTGCGATCTTTTGATCTTTTAAAAGACAACATCAAAACATCGCAGCCTTCGGCAGCTCCTACACAAATCCCTCGATTGATCCCTTTCTCAGGAATTCGCAGCTGTGCCGCGTCGCATCAACAGAGCGCTTTTGCCGCTCAGTGTTCTGGCTTTAACCCTGGCTCTCGGCGGCTGCATCTCAACCCAAGGCATTGCCCCTCACGGCGAAACGCTTGCGGCCGATTCACTGGCCACCGATGCAGCCATTGCCGACGCAGCCAAGGACGCCCATTGGCCCACTGCGCAATGGTGGCAAGCGTTTGGCGACCCGCAACTCAATCGCTGGATCGACCTCGCCGTGCAGGGCAGCCCGAGCATGGCCATCGCCGCCGCGCGGGTGCGTCAGGCCAAGGCCATGGCCGGTGTTGCCGAAGCAGCCGAGGCGTTGCAGATCAATGGCGAATCGACCCTCAAGCGCCACAACTGGCCGACCGACCAGTTCTACGGCCCCGGCGATCTGGCCAACACCACCACATGGGACAACAACGCAGCGCTCGGCTTCAGCTACGCCCTCGACCTCTGGGGGCGGGAGCGTAATGCCAGCGAACGGGCGGTGGATCTGGCGCATGTGAGCGTCGCCGAAGCACGACTGGCGCAGCTGGAATTGCAGAACAATATCGTCCGCGCCTACATCGAATTGTCGCTGCATTACGCCCAGCGCGACATCGTCGCGGCGACACTCCAGCAGCAACAGCAGATTCTCGATCTGGCGCAGAAACGCCTGAGCGGCGGGATCGGCACGCACTTCGAAGTCAGCCAGGCCGAAACGCCGTTGCCGGAAACCCATCGCCAGCTCGATGCGCTGGACGAAGAAATCGCCCTGAGCCGCAACCAGATTGCCGCGCTGGCCGGTAAAGGCCCGGGCGCAGCTGCGCAACTGCAGCGGCCGACGCTGTCCCTCGCGGCGCCGTTGAAGTTGCCCTCGGCATTGCCCGCCGAACTGCTCGGCCAGCGTCCGGACGTGGTCGCCAGTCGCTGGCAAGTGGCGGCGCAGGCGCGCGGTATCGATGTCGCTCACGCCGGGTTTTACCCCAATGTAGATCTGGTCGGCAGCCTCGGCTACATGGCCACTGGCGGCGGCGCGCTGGAGTTTTTGACTGGCAAGAAACTCAACTACAACGTCGGCCCGGCGATCTCGTTGCCGATCTTCGACGGCGGTCGACTGCGTGGCGAACTGGGCGAAGCGGCGGCCGGTTATGACATCGCCGTGGCGCACTACAACCAGACCCTGATCAACGCGCTGAAGAACATTTCCGATCAGTTGATCCGCCGCGAGTCGATCGACAAGCAGCAGGACTTCGCGGCCGAATCCGTGGCTGCCGCAAAGAAGACTTACGACATCGCGATGATCGCCTACCAACGCGGCCTCACCGATTACCTCAACGTGCTCAATGCGCAGACATTGCTGTTCAAACAGCAGCAAGTGCAGCAGCAGGTGCAGGCGGCGCGATTGAGTGCGCATGCCGAATTGGTGACGGCATTGGGTGGCGGCCTTGGTGCCGGTGATGACGTGCCGACAGCCGAGCAGACCCAAGCCCCGAAAACACCGGTTCTCTTGCGTTGAACACAGCCTCCATTGTGGGAGCGAGCCTGCTCGCGAAGAGTGCGTATCAGTCAATGAACATGTTGCCTGACACGCCGCTTTCGCGAGCAGGCTCGCTCCCACAGGTTTCGAGTCCGCATTGCATGCCTGAGTATTTCCAATGACCTCCTTGCCCGCCCCCCTGCGCTGGCTCCACTCCCTTGAATGGCGTCGCGGTTTCTTCGACTGGGCACGCAGCGACGGCGTGACCTGGGTGTATATCTTCAAGGTGTTGCTCGCCGCTTTTCTCACCTTATGGCTGGCGATGCGTCTGGAATTGCCGCAACCGCGCACGGCGATGATCACCGTGTTTATCGTCATGCAGCCGCAGAGCGGTCAGGTGTTCGCCAAGAGTTTCTATCGCTTCCTCGGCACGCTGGCCGGGTCGGCGATGATGGTCACGCTGATCGCTTTGTTTGCGCAGAACACGGAGCTGTTTCTCGGCTCGCTGGCGATCTGGGTCGGCATCTGCTCGGCCGGTGCCGCACGTTGCCGTAACTTTCGCGCCTACGGTTTTGTCCTTGCCGGTTACACCGCAGCGATGGTCGGTCTGCCGGCGCTGGCGCATCCCGACGGCGCCTTCATGGCCGCGGTGTGGCGGGTGCTGGAGATCTCGCTGGGGATTCTCTGCTCAACCCTGATCAGCGCTGGGATCCTGCCGCAGACCGCCAGCGCGGCGATGCGCAACGCTTTGTATCAGCGCTTCGGTGTGTTCGCGCTCTTCGTCACCGATGGCTTGCGCGGGCGCAGCAAAGCCGAGGCGTTCGAAGCCAGCAACGTGCGCTTCATTGCCGAAGCCGTCGGCCTGGAAGGCTTGCGTAGCGTGACCGTGTTCGAAGACCCGCACATGCGCCGGCGCAACGGTCGTCTGAGCCGATTGAACAGCGAGTTCATGGGCATCACCACGCGTTTCAACGCCTTGCATCAGTTGCTCGAACGCCTGCACGGCAATGGCGAAGAGCACGTCGTGGCAGCGATCAAACCGGGCTTGCAGGACCTCGCCGAAGTGCTCGACGGCTTCAGCGGTCGCGCCCTGACCAGCCCCGATGCGGCTCGTTTGGCGACCGCGTTGGCCAGCTACAAGGAAGGTCTGCCGGCACGCGTTCGAACCCTGCGCGGGATCTTTCAGGACACTGCTCCGAGCGAAGCCGAACAACTGGATTTCCACACCGCCTACGAATTGCTCTACCGCTTCGTCGATGACTTGCACAGTTATGCACAGACCCACGCGTCTTTGGCCGAGCACCGCCACGAACGTGAGCGCTGGGACGAGCCGTTCACCCCGCAAACCAACTGGTGGGCGGCGGCCGCGTCGGGGATTCGTGCCTCGTTCATCCTGATTGTGTTGGGCAGTTATTGGGTCGCCACCGCGTGGCCGAGCGGGGCGACCATGACCCTGATCGCCGCCGCCACCGTCGGCCTTTCCGCCGCGACACCGAACCCCAAGCGCATGGCCTTTCAAATGGCCTGCGGGACTTTTCTCGGCGCACTGATCGGCTTCGTCGAGATGTTTTTCATCTTCCCGTTGATCGACGGTTTCCCCTTGCTCTGCGTGATGCTCGCGCCGGTGATCGTGCTCGGTTCGTTCCTCGCCTCACGACCGCAATACGCCGGTGTCGGCCTCGGGTTGTTGATCTTTTTCAGCACCGGTTCGGTGCCGGACAATCTCACGATTTACAACCCCTACACCTTCATCAACGACTACATCGCCATGGTCATGGGCATGCTCGTGTGTGCCGCAGCGGGCGCGATCATTCTGCCGCCGAACAGTCGCTGGCTGTGGCAGCGCCTGGAGCAGGATCTGCGCGGGCAAGTGGTCTACGCGATCAGCGGCAGACTCAAAGGCCTGGCCTCAAGTTTCGAGAGCCGCACCCGCGATCTGCTGCATCAGGCGTACGGCCTCGCGGCAGGGCAACCGAAGGTGCAGAAGAGTCTGCTGCGCTGGATGTTCGTGGTGCTCGAAGTCGGCCACGCGATCATCGAATTGCGCAAGGAGCAGGCGATCCTGCCGGTGCATCCGGCCTATGCCGAATCGCAGCCGTGGCGCCAGGCAATCCGGGTGATGGGGCGTGCGCTGGTGCGCCTGTTTCTGCAGCCGAACGCGAGCAATCTCGAACGTGCACTGGTGGCGGTCGATCATGCTATCAGCCGCGTCGCCGCCACCGACGAGCCGTTCGCGCCGCACTTCGATACCTCCGCGTTGCGGCGGGTGAAAAGCTATCTGCACTTCATCCGCACCTCGCTGCTCGACCCGCAATCACCCCTCGCCCAATTCGCTTCTGCCCGGCCCGAAGGACTCGCCCATGCCTCGTGAAATCGCCTTCCACGGCGTGTACATGCCGACCATGACCCTGATGTTTTTCATTGCTGCGGGACTGGCCTGGGCTGTGGACCGCTTCCTCTCGGGGTTCGACCTGTACCGTTTTTTCTGGCACCCGGCGCTGCTGCGTCTGAGCCTGTTTACCTGTCTGTTCGGCGCCATGGCGCTGACTGTCTACCGTTGAGAACATCTTGATGAAAAAGTTTTTCAGCCTGCTCGCGACCCTGCTGGTGCTGGCCCTGGCGCTGTGGATCGGCCGCACGTTGTGGGAGCACTACATGAACACGCCGTGGACCCGCGATGGCCGCGTGCGCGCCGACATCATCAACGTCGCCGCCGACGTCACCGGGGAAGTGGTTGAAGTGCCGGTGCGCGACAATCAATTGGTGAAGAAGGGCGATCTGCTGATGCGCATCGACCCCGAGCACTACCGCATCGCGGTCAAGCAGGCGCAGTCACTGGTGGCTTCGCGCAAGTCGACCTGGGAAATGCGCAAGGTCAACGCCCACCGCCGCGCCGACCTCGACAATCTGGTGATCTCCAAGGAGAACCGCGACGACGCCAGCAACATCGCTGATGCCGCGCTGGCCGATTACCAACACGCCCAGGCGCAATTGGAAGCCGCCGAACTCAACCTCAAACGCACCGAAGTGCGTGCGGCGGTGGACGGCTACGTGACCAACCTCAATGTGCATCGCGGCGACTACGCGCGCATCGGCGAGGCGAAAATGGCCGTGGTCGACATGAACTCGTTCTGGGTTTACGGCTTCTTCGAGGAGACCAAATTGCCCCACGTCAAAGTGGGTGACAAAGCCGATCTGCAGCTTATGAGCGGCGAAGTGCTCAAGGGCCATGTCGAGAGCATTTCCCGCGGCATCTACGACCGCGACAACCCGGAGAGCCGCGAGCTGATCGCCGATGTGAACCCGACGTTCAACTGGGTGCGGTTGGCTCAGCGGGTGCCGGTCCGAATCCACATTGATGAGGTGCCGGAGGGCGTTTTGCTGGCGGCGGGAATTACTTGCACGGTGGTGGTGAATCAGGCTGCTGCGGATATCTGAAAGACCGGGTCGCCTCCTTCGCGAGCAGGCTCGCTCCCACACTGGATCTGCAGTACACCGAAGATCCACTGTGGGAGCGAGTCTGCTCGCGATCCGGGTTATCGGTAGAACGTTTTGACCACCCGCAGTCCGGATTCGATGGTCTCATCGACTGTTAACCGTTTGTCTTCAATGAGAGTGATGATCCGCTGATCATTGGCAATATTTGCGCCAGGTTTTTTCAACTCAGCGGCGCGATTGATCACGATGTAGATCAATACATGGTCTCGGTTCCTGATGAATGGCAGGTCCATGGCATCGCCGATCCACCGAGTCATGTAGGCCTGACGTTCGGCGGACGTCAGGCCCTTGAAGGTATCCGGATAGTCTTGATAGATCTGGGCGGAGTAGCGGGCGACGTCCTCTGCTCGTTCTTCTGCGGCCAATGCCGCCTTGCTGGCGACCTGAGGGACGAGGTCGTTGTAGCGTTTGTCAGCCTCGGCAACCTGGCTCGGGCTCATCCGGGTTTTGAGTGTGGTGCCGATGGCGGCGTCCTCAGTACCGATGAGGAATTTGCTCCACGCGTACGCTTCGGGCAGGTTGTCCTGTTTTTCGTACTGACTGATCAGTTCCTTCTGGGCATCCGGATAACCGTGTTGCGATGAGCGCAGCAGCCAGCGCATGGCAAGTTTGGCGTCTTTTTTCGCCCCGAGAGTGCCGGAACTGTACATATCGTACATGCCGTACTCCGCACACCAGTCATTTTGCTTTGCCGCGTAGGCCGTGTAGTTGAAAACCTGGTTTTTGTTTTTGCTCAGGTCGCCGGACTGCATCACCATTGTGGACAGGTAGCAAAACGCTCTAGGGTGGTTCGGCGCCGCCATGACCAGGCAAGTTTGGGCGACATCCCGCGATCCGTCCTCGAACATCAGCAAGCCTGTGCCAAACAGAATGTCGCTGTCCATCAGTGGATTGCAGTATTCATTTGCGGTGACGGCGGGCAAGAGCGCTTGCGCGGTCAATTTCGGCAGGGTGTCGTTGAGGGGCACTTCTTGAGTGGAACAGCCCGCCAGCCATGTGAGCAATGCCAAAGGAAATACGTTGAGAAGTTTCAAAAGTTGGTCCTGATCTGAAGTGAAGCGTACGCAGGGCGTCGTCAGGCAGGCAAACAAAGCAGCGACGTTTCCGTAGAGAAAGGCCGGGGGAGGGGGATATCAGTATTCAGCAGTTCCCTTGCTTCGATGCGTGCACCAGCGATTCCATGCGTTATACGGTTCACTTGGAGCATTGCATGCTTCAAGTGCGGCGCATTCTACGTTGATCGGCTGATTTGGCAATTTCACTGAAGTGAATCAGAGCTTCCCACGCAAGCCGAACCGCTTCATCAACGTCGATTCCAGCAAACCCTTGGGCAACAACGCCGCCAACAACGGCAACGCCCGGCTGCCATTACCAATGCGAACTAGCCGTGGCGGTTTGCTCTGCTGCACAGCCTTGAGCAACTCGGCGGCAAACTCATTGGCCGGTGTCGGCTTGTCCTGCGATGCCTTGGCCCGTGCGCGAATGCCTTCACGCAGGGGAAACCACGGCGATTGCTCATTGATCAACTGTTCCGCTTCGTGCCCGGCATTCTTCGCGAAGCTCGATTCGATGGCGCCGGGCTGAACTTCCATCACGCGTATGCCGAACGGCGCCAGTTCCATGCGCAGCGCATCACTCAGCGCATGCACCGCCGCTTTCGAAGCGCAGTAAGCACCGGCAAACGGTGTGACCAAAACTCCTGAAACACTGCCGATATTCACCACCAGCCCCCTGGCCCGGCGCAGCACCGGGAACAGCGCGCGGGTGACACCGACAATCGAAAACACATTGGTTTCGAACTGGCGCTGCATGGCCGCGACACCGCCGTCGAGCAGCGGCCCCATCGCGCCATAACCGGCGTTGTTGATCAACACATCGAGGCCGCCGTGTTGCTGGTTCAGGCGCTCGGCGAGTTGCTCCAGCGCGGCGCCATCGTTGACGTCCAGCTGAATCGCGGTGAAACCGGCAGCGCTGAGCGCAGCGACGTCTTCAGCCTTGCGCGCACTGGCCCACACTTCGTAGCCGGCTGCTTTGAACGCATCGGCGAGGGCGCGGCCGATGCCGCTGGAACAACCGGTAATCAACGCAACGGGCATGGCGCATTCCTTGTGCAAAAAAGTCGGGGGAGGGGATCAGTCAGAGAAACTACCCTGCAAATGCTCGGCGCGAAACTCCAGGGTTTGCGGGCGATAGCCGGGGCGCAGTGGCGGCAGCGGCAGGCAGTCTTCCCAGGTGGCGCCGGCCTGCAGTTCGCCGGGGCCGCGATAGCGTGGGGCGGTGTATTGATTGTCGGCCAGATTGACCGTATCGCCCGGCGCATAGGCAGCGATGCGCCAGCGCAGCTCGGTCAGCGGCACATCGTTGCCGTTGTTCATTTTCAATTGCAGCGGACGGTCGGCCGGGCATTGTTCGGGAGCATAAGCGATGCGCAATTCCAGGCGCGCCAGCTGTTTGACCTCGCGGTTGTCCAGCCACACCACCCACATGGCTACGAAGCCGAGGCCGATGGCAGCGGCCACCGACACCGGCAAGGCCTTGGCCGGGTAGCGCAGCAGCAGGATCAGCCAGGTGATGACCAGCAGGATGCCGATGAACATGTCGGATAACCTCGCAGAGACAGAGAGGCATCCTACCTAAGCGTAGGTGAGGTTGGCGATGGGCATCGGGACTTGAGCCGTCAGACCGGCGTCTTCGCGAGCAGGCTCGCTCCCACACTTGAAACGCATTCCCCTGTGGGAGCGAGCCTGCTCGCGAAGAGGCCATTTCTGCCACGCTGAATCAGGACAAAAAAAGCCCCCGCCCAGCCCGCTGCGGATAGGGAACGCAACGGGCTGGACGAGGGCTTCTCGTTTTAGTGATCGATTACTGCGCGATGGTCTTCACCGACACGCCGCGTTCGATCGGGGTGGAGCGGCCGTAGATATCTTCGAAACGCTCGATATCGTCTTCACCCAAGTACGAACCCGACTGCACTTCGATGATTTCCAGCGGGATCTTGCCCGGGTTGCGCAGGCGATGCACCGAGGCGATCGGGATGTAGGTCGACTGGTTTTCGGTGAGCAGGAACACGTTCTCGTCGCAGGTCACTTCGGCGGTGCCGCTGACCACGATCCAGTGTTCGGCGCGGTGGTGGTGCATCTGCAGCGACAGGCACGCGCCCGGCTTGACCGAGATGTGCTTGACCTGGAAACGCCCGCCCATGTCCACCGAGTCGTACGAGCCCCACGGACGATAGACTTCGCAGTGGTTCTGGGTTTCGCTGCGGCCCTGGGCATTGAGGGTGTTGACCATCTGCTTGACGCCCTGGACCTTGTCCTTGTGGGCAATCATCATCGCGTCCTTGGTTTCGACCACGACGATGTTTTCCAGACCGATCACCGAAACCAGTTTGCCGTTGCCGTGGATCATGCAGTTCTTGCTGTCCTGGATGACCACGTCGCCTTTGCTGACGTTGCCGTTGGCGTCTTTCTCGTTGACTTCCCAAAGCGACGACCAGCAACCGACATCGCTCCAGCCGGCGCTCAGCGGCACCACGCAGGCGCGCTGGGTTTTTTCCATCACCGAGTAGTCGATGGAGTTGTCCGGGCAGCAGGCGAAAGTGGCTTCGTCCAGGGTGACAGTGTCGGCGTCCTGCTGGCTGCGCTCGAGGGTCAGCAGGCAGGTGTCGTAGATGTCCGGATCGTGCTTTTTCAGCTCTTCGAGGAAGCGGCTGGCGCGGAACAGGAACATGCCGCTGTTCCAGTAGTAGCCGCCGGATTCGACGTACTCGGTGGCGCGCTTCACATCCGGTTTTTCGACGAAGTGCGAGACGCGGCTGACGCCTTCTGGCAGCAGCGAATCAGCGGTGGATTTGATGTAGCCGTAGCCGGTTTCCGGTTTGGTCGCCGGTACGCCGAACAGGACCATCTCGCCGTTCTCGGCTGCGACAGTCGCCAGGGCCAGCGCGCGTTGCAGGGCTTTCTGATCTTCCAGCACGTGGTCGGCCGGCAGCACCAGCATCAGTTCGTCACGGCCTTCATTGACCAGCATCATCGCGGTCAGCGCCACGGCCGGCGAAGTGTTGCGGCCGAACGGCTCCATCAGGATGCGCTGGCATTCCAGATTGCGTGCGGCCAGTTGCTCGTTGACGATGAAACGGTGTTCCTTGTTGCAGACCACGATCGGCGTGTCCATGCCTTCGAACACCAGGCGCTCGAGGGTTTGCTGGAACAGTGTGTGTTCGCCGGTCAGGGCGAGGAATTGCTTGGGGAATTGCTTGCGCGAAAGAGGCCACAGACGCGAACCGCTACCACCTGACAAGATCACCGGAATCATAATGTTTACTCCATAAAATCAATTTGGTTAGAGCCCTGTGGGAGCGAGCCTGCTCGCGATGGCGATGGCTCGGTCGACATTGATGTTGCATGTCAGACCGTATTCGCGAGCAGGCTCGCTCCCACAAGGGGTACTGCGTCAGTTCACAAAAGGATTAGCGAGTCGACACCGGGCGTTTCACCCAGACTGGCGACAGGTTGCTGCCGTTGCCGGTGACGTACAGCACCGCTGCTTCACCGCGCTCCAGGGCGACCGGTTTCACGTCGCCGACTTTCTTGTCGCCTTCGTACAGTGCCAGGCTGACTTTCACCGGGTTGATTTCACGTTCGCCACGGCCCTTGGCAGCGACGTTCGGCACCACTTCGGTCTTGCCGTCGGCGGTTTTCAGGGTCAGCGGTTTGTCGCTGAGGTTCTGCACGCGCACCAGGGATTTCTGCTTGTTCTTGAACGGTGGCTCTTCGATCAGTTGTGGCGCGCCGGAAGCGTTGTTGACCAGGGTGTAGTAGTGGTCACCGGCGAGTTTCACCGGCAGGGTCTGGCTGCCGACTTTGGCGCTGTAGTCGCCGCCTGGCATGAAGCTGAAGTCGCTGCTGGCCAGTGGCGCGATATCGCTCAGGTTGGTGCTGCCGACAGTCGCGCTGACTTCAGCGTTGCTGGCGTTGTAGACGCGCACGAAGGTCGAGCCTTTCGGTGCGGTCGGGCCGTACAGCGCGGCGTCGCCGCCGGCAAAGGCTGGGACGGAAAGTACGCTGAGGCCAGCAACCAGTGCGAAGCTTTTAGCGAGACGACGAGGAGTAGTAGTGAAAGTCATGGTGTACCTCTCTTTCAGTTTTGCGCCCGATCGGGCGTCTCGGATTTAGTGTTGATGGCTACGTTTTGTTGGCGGGCGCCGGCTTGTTTGAGCTCTGCGACCCACTGCGGGTCGGCGTCGCCGATTTCGTTGTTCACAGGCAGATATCGTTCAGGAAACTCCCAGATCAGCACTTGTGGCGGGCTGTTCTTGAAGTCATCGCTTTTCAGGTAGCTGAGCATCGGCAGAATCGGGCCATGGCCGTCTTCGGCGTAGTTGACGACGTCGCTGTGCAGCGCTTGTTTGAGCGCACCGACGAAGTTCCAGTTGGGGTTGGCGCTGTAGCTGGTGCCGATCAGCGCGACCGGTACTTCGCTGTTGGCGAACAGGGCGTCGTCACCGGCAGGCTGCTCGGCGGCAACGGTGTTGCGTTTGAGCAGTGGCTCAGGCGCCGGCATCATGTTTTCGAACAGCGGATCGAGCGGCAGGAACAGACGCAGATCGCCCTTGTGCGTGATCTTCTCTGCTGGCGTGGTGACGAAGCGCTGTGGCTCGCCGCTCAGCGGGAATTTCTCGGCAATGGTTTTCGCCAGCGTGTTGGCGGCGATCTCGGCGCCTTCCGGCGTCCAGTGGGTGTCGGTGCGCAGGAACACTTGCTGACCATTCTGCTTGGCCTGTTGCAGCGGGCCGAGCAGGTCAGGGGCGAGGATCTTGTCGGCCGCGACACGGGCGTGGAAATCCTGATACAGGTTCTGGTGAATGCTCGAAGGCTTCACTTCATCCAGATGCTCCGGATACAGACGCACCTTGGCCGGCACGATCGCCATCACCAGTTTCACGCCTTTCTCTTTCAGGGTCTGGCGCACGCCTTCGACCAGCGCGTAGTTGCCTTGCAGGTTCTGCTGTTCGTTGACGATCGGGTTGAATTCCTCATCGCTGTACAACCACTGGTCGCGGCCGAGCACAACGCCCGGACGACCTTCGTTGAACAGTTTGAAATCCAGCGCGGCCCAGAGGTTGGTGCCCAGACGCTTGATCGGGAATTCATCGTCGTAGTGGGTTTCCACCGCCTTGGTCCAGCGGCCATTGAGCACCGTCGCGTCGGCGTTGGTGCTGAAGCCGAAGAAGCTGCGAATCGACCACAGACCGAGGACCAACAGCGTCACCAGGAACAGGGCGATGTAGAAGATGCGTAATGAGCGGGTCATGTCAGATCCCTCAGAACTGGAAGTAAAGGAACGGCGAGAAGCTTTGCGCCGAGAGTTTGAGAATCGAGGCGATGAACAGCAGCAGGATCAGCCCGCGCATCACGTAGCGCGACCAGTCGGCGGTCCAGTAGGCCGGTTGCACCTGGGCCTCGACGCCGACGGTGTAGCCAGGTTCGTGGATGCTCGCCGGATTTTCCCCAGGCGCTGCCTTGATCATTCCCGGCGTCGCGGTCGCAGGGCCATCGGCCTCGACGTTGACTTCCGGTTTGGTCTTGGCTGGCGGCTGATTGGTGTACAGATCACGCAGGCCGAAGAACGCCAGGGTCACGTAAGCCACCACCAGAGTTGCCACTTGCAGGCCGGTCAGGCTGGCCTGATTGAGTTCCGACAGCGACCAGTCGCCGAAGCTGAACATCGCGCCGTACATGCGCCCGGCAACGTGCAGGTTCTCGGCACGGAAGATCACCCAGCCCATCACCACCAGCAGGAAGGTCAGTGCCCAGCGGATCGGGTTGAGGCTGCGCGGCGAAGTGTTCAGGCCGAGCATTTTCTCGATCGCCAGCCACATGCCGTGCCAGGCGCCCCAGATGATGTAAGTGATGTTCGCGCCGTGCCACAGACCACCCAGAAGCATGGTCAGGAACAGGTTGCGATAGGTCATCAGCGTGCCTTTACGGTTACCGCCGAGGGTGATGTACAGGTAGTCACGCAGCCAGGTGGAGAGGCTGATGTGCCAGCGGCGCCAGAACTCGGTGATCGACTGGCTGATGTACGGCTGCTTGAAGTTTTCCATGAAGCGGAAACCCATCATCAAGCCCAGGCCGATGGCCATGTCGCTGTAGCCGGAGAAGTCGAAATACAGCTGCGCGGTATACGCCAGCGCACCGAGCCAGGCATCACCCGTGGTCGGGTTCTGCAAGGCGAAGCAATGGTCGGCAACCACGGCGAGGGTGTCGGCGATGAAGACCTTTTTGATGAAACCCTGCATGAAGCGCGTGCAGCCCTCGGAGAACTTGTCGAGGGTGTGCGTGCGGTTGTTGAACTGATCGGCGAGGTCACGGAAACGCAGAACCGGGCCGGCAATCAGGTGCGGGAAGATCGCCACGAATGCTGCGAAGTCGATCAGGTTGCGCGTGGCCGGAGTGTCGCCACGGTACACATCGATGATGTAGCTGATCGATTCGAAGATGTAGAACGAAATACCGATCGGCAGCAGCACGTGGGTGAGGATGAACGGCTCGAGACCGAACGAAGTCATGATCTCGTTGATGCTGTCGACACCGAAGTTGGCGTACTTGAAGTAGCCGAGGATGCACAGGTCGACGGCCACGCCGAGCAGCAGCCAGCGCTGCGCCGGTTTGGTTCGCACGCCGGCAGCACCGACCTTGAGGCCGATCCAGTAGTTCCACAGCGTGACCGCTGCGAACAGCGCGAGGAAGTCCACCCGCCACCAGGCGTAGAACACGTAGCTGGCGATCAGCAGCAGCAGGTTGCGATAGCGTTGCCCGCTCAGGTAGTACAAGCCGAGAAAGATCGGCAAGAACAGAAACAGGAACACGTTGGATGAAAATACCATCCCGATCTCTCCATGTTTGAACCAACAGTCAAGGGCCAAAGCCCCCCCAAACCCCCCACGTAAAACCGGAGGGTCAACTCAAAAATCTCAAACCTGACACCGGCACCCGTGGGAGCGAGCCTGCTCGCGAAAGCGTCGTGTCAGTCGACATCACATTCTGAATGTCAGACCGCATTCGCGAGCAGGCTCGCTCCCACAGGTTTTGCGTCTGGCCTTACGAACCCTTGTTGCCCTTTTCATGCGACGGGTCGTAGACCTTGGTCAGGTCGCCGCCAAGACGGAAGGTCTTGAACGGTTGCATGTCGCGTTTCTTCTCGATCACATCCGGCGCACAGGTGTAGAGCGTGCAGAACGGTTCGAGCCAGGCGAATTTCATGTCCTCTTTCAGGTCGGTCATGTCCTGCTTTTTGCCGTTCTTTTCCTCGAACTCGTCAGGGTCCTTGACGCCGGCCAACACCCGATCACCCAGACGCTTGAGCGCGCCGTTGTTTTCCTGACGCAGATCGACACCGTTGACCTGGGCGAAACTGGCGATCATCGCCAGCGGCGGCAGGGCGTAGTTGTGATAGGCGAGGGCGCGTTGCTGGCGCTTGAGTTCGTTGGGCAGGAAGCCGTCGGCATCGACTTGATTGACGCCGACCTTGTATTCCTTCACCGCCCAGTCGAACAGGTCGCGGCGGTTGGTGGCGACAGCGGTGGCCATCACCGACCAGGCGGCCCAGTACGAGTGGTTGTTGGTTTTTTCCAGCGGCAGGTTGTCCCAGTCGCTGACCACCTGATCGGCCATTTTGCTGAACCAGGCTTCGATCAACTGCGCTTCCTGCTGGTGCTGGGCCAGCGGATGCGAGTCGGAGAACTTCAGGCGAATGTACGAAGACGCCATGCTGCCCAGTGCCCATTTGCGCATCGACTTGCCGGTGTGGTTGAAGTCTTTGGACATCAACGCGTCAGCCTTGGCCCACGCGGTCAGCCAGTTGAGCGTGCATTCGAGCTGCTCCGGGCGACCGTCGCGCATGAACTGCATGACGCGCTTGGCGGTGCCGCGCTCCAGCGCAGTGATGTCTTTGGTGGTGTCGCGAAAGGCTTTTTCGGACTGCACGTTCAGCGTCGCGCGGGCCTTGTCCGAACCTTCGTACTTGCTGCGAAATTGCAGCGGACCGGTGTACGGCGCCGGCATCGCGTCGCAGCCGTCGCTCTTGTCGCCGGTCTTGAATTTATCCACCGGGGCGAAGTAGCCCTGCGGTGGACGCAATGGCGCGGCAGCCTGAGTTGCCCCGGCGAACATCGCCAGGCTCAGGAGGGTCGGTGCCAACAGATTTTTCAGTTTCGGATTTCGCATAGCAGACCTCATTGCCCGAGCTGCGCGGTCTGTTGACCGACGCCCGGGAATACGTTGCGTTTGCAGATTTTCGCTTCGACTTTTTGTGGCGCGGCGTCAGGTCCGGCTTCAGGACCCTGGACTTCGACTGCCAGCAGATTTTGCGAGGCCCAGTCTTCGTCCGTGCGCAGCTCAAAGGCGAAACGACCGTCGGTGTCGGAGGTTTCCGGTTTCTCGATCTTGATGTCCTCGTGGCGACCGTTCATGTACCAGAGGGTGGCTTGCAGGGTTTTCACCGAGGTGTCGGCGAAGCGGATGTCGACCTGATGGTTGGCGTTCTGCAGGTTCAGGTTCTTGCTGTTGACCAGCAGTTCTTGCTTGCTGCCCGGCTTCAGCGTGGCACTGGCGGACATCTGTGCGTCTTTGCCTTCGCAACCGTTATCCAGCAGCGCCATCATCTGGCGATAGATGGTTTCCTGGTCGAGGCGATACAGCGGCGAGAATTCCCAGATGAGAATCTTCGGCGGGGTCTTCTGGAATTCTTCGCTGCCCAGGTACTGCAGCATCGAACCTTCGAAACCGCCGCCGGGGAAGGCCACGTTGAGGATGTCGGCGCCGATGGCTTCTTCAAGGAAACCGGCGAAGTTGTAGTTCTTGCCGCTGTGCGACGTACCGACCAGGGTGATCTGCGGATTGCCGGAATCGCCGAACAGGTCGCCGTCGCCTGCCTCGCCTTTCGGCTCGGTGGTGAACTGGTCCATGTACTGGATCGCGTAGCTGGTGCCGCACAGTTGCCCGGCCATGTTGTGCAGGGTGCCGGTCTTGCCCATGCGTCCGGAGCGCTTGGTCTCGAATTCACGCTTGGGAATGTCGGCGAAGGCCGGGATCTGCTTGACCTTTTCGGCGACGATTTTTGCCGTGCGCTGAGCACCGTAAGGTGTCCAGTGCTGGTCGCCACGGAAGTAGAAATCGTGGGCGGGCAGGGTGTCCGGCAGCGATTCGTTGGTCAGTGGCGACAGGTCCGGCACCACGTAGCCCATCTTGGCGAAACGGCCGAGCATGGTCTTGTAGTTGCCCAGCGCTTTCTCGTAATCGAACGCGGCTTTTTCCTGCGGGTTGAGCTTGTTGCGGTTCACCAGGCCACGGGTCGGCTGGTAGACGATCACCAGCTCGACGCCTTTGCTCTTGAACGCATCGTGCAGTTGTTGCAGGCGCTTGTAGCCGGCCGGCGTGGTGTTGAACTCGGTACGCAGGTCTTCCTGGGTACGGAACAGCCAGTCGCCCTGGGCCTGTACCAGGGTGGTGAAGTTCTGCTGATAACGCGTGGTGTAGTTCTTCGCGTCATGGGCCGCCGGGCACAGGTTGCAGCACGGCTCGGCGGTGAACTTCGGTGGCGTGACGCTTGCGCCGTCCACGTCGGCGCGGGCGTTGCCGGCAGCGAGAATGCCGAGGGTCAGGGCCGAGAGGCTGAGCAGTTTGATCATATGTGGGTGCATAAAAATTATCCTCAGTCCTGCATTTCGGTCTGGCGTTCGACAGGGTCGATCAGCACGGCTTTCTGCTGGCGCACCAGCAGGTCGAGAATTTCATCCTGGCGCTCGCCGAGGATGCCGTTGAAGCTGATGCCGCTGGACTTGGTCGGCGCCAGCATCGACACGCGATACAGCTCGACACTCAGCGGCGAGTCGATCGACAGCGGGCCGCTGCCATTGGCCGCCAGCTCGCCGCCGACGACGATCAGCGAGACCTGCGCGTCGAACGGGTCGAGCTTGATGTCACGGTCGGTGTCGGTCAGGTCCTTGATGTGGCCGTAGATACCGGTCAGGCCGTTGGTCATGGCAACGTTTTCGTAGAGGCGGATGTTCACGCTGTTACGAATACGAATGCCGTGACGGGTATTGCTGATGACCTTGTTGCCCCACAGCAGGTTGTCGGCGGACTCGTAGAGCGTGATGCCGTCGGTGTGGTTCTTGTAGATCTCGTTGTAGGCAATGATGTTGTTGACGCTGTTACGGTCGATCACCAGGCCCGACAACTTGTTGTCGAAACTCTTGTTGTTGAAGATGAAGCTGTCGTTGACCTCACGGGAAATAATGATCCCGTGCTTCTTCTTCGTGCCGTGAACGGTGTTCTCGGCAATGATCAGACGGTGCGAGCGGTCATGCGGGTCGATGCCGTAGACGATGTTGTCTTTGTAGGTGTTGCCCTTGACCACAAAGTCGCTGGTTTCGTAGCAGTAGAAGCCGTACCACATGTCCGAGAACTCGGAGCCGACGATCCAGCCGGTCGGTTCCGGGCGCTTGAGGACTTTGGCCATGTTCGGCGTGTACTGGGAAATACTCACCCCGTACGACTTACTGTTGGCGTAACCGAAACTGGCCATCTTGCTGTTGACGATGTAGGTCTCGGTGCCGCCCCAGGCGAGCAGGAACGGACGGAATTCCTTCGGCGAACGGAATGTCGCCGGGCCGTTGTCCTTCTCGCGCCAGCCGGTGACTTTGGTGTCACGCACGAACAGTTTGCCGTCGTTGACCAGGAACGAACCGGCCTCTTGGGACAGGCGCAGTTCCTGGGTCTGACCGTCGATTTCGAGGATGCCTTTCTCGCCGACCACGATCGGCAATTTGGCCAGATACACGCCCGGGGACGTCTCGCTGAAATACTGCTTGGGCAGTTTTTTCGCCAGGTCCTTGAGGTTCATGTAGCCGTCGTCGATGAAGATCGCCTGCGGGATGCCGTGCTGACGCACCACCCATTCGGCCATCTTGTTATCGCCGCCGATGAAGTCCTTCAGGGCGTTTTCCTGCATCATCCGGCGCACGCTGATCTTGCCCGGTTTGCTGCGCACGATTTTCGCGGCGGCGGCTTCGGCGGTGAAGCCGGACAGGTCGGGCAGTGTCGGCTTGGCCAGTTTCAGCGCGTCGGTCGGCGCGCTGCTGACGGTATAGGTCTTGGCCTGTTGCAGTTCCTTGGCCACGGTCGCAGGTTTGGCCGGTTCAACATTGGCGAAGGCGCTGGCGCTGGCCAGCAGCATCGCGCCGGCCAGCAGGCTGAGTGAGCCTGTTCTGGTGCTGATCATGTCGGGCACTCCCTTGGCGGTTTGCATCAGAAGCGCCAGATCACGTCGATGAATGCGCGGTGCATGTAGGAATCAACCTGGCTGCCGTAGGCATCGCCCGGTTTGAACACACCGCCACGGAAACGCACCAGTGCCGAAGGCTCGTCGATCGACTGGCTCAACGCCGCCGGCAACAGGCCTTGCTTGAAGTACTTGGTGACGACCAGGTCCATTTCCTGACCCAGGTCCTTGTTGCCATCTTCAAGCGGCAGCGAGGTGCTGGAGAGGATCGCGCCGGTGACATCGTCGGTGTTGTTTTCCACCGCATTGATGCCGTTGCTGCCGACCGGCTTGTTGCCGTCGACACGCCAGAACTTGTGGTAGATCAGGCTGGCGTCGTACTCGTCGTTGACCATCCACGAACCGAACAGGGTGGCGGTTTGCATGTTGTTCATTTCGCCACGGAACGCTTCGCCGAAACGGTGCACGCGCGAGCGGGTACCGGTGTAGTTGGAGCGGTTGCTCTCCAGACCGTTCTGTTCGTAATCGGCACTGGCGCGGGCGTAGGCACCGCCGACTTGCCACTGCGGATCGAGGCGCAGACGCACGCCGACATCGGCTGCCCAGCCGCTGATGTCATCGCTGCGCTTGGCTTGTGTCGGGCGCGTGCCGTCGGCGTTCAGCGCGTTGACCGTGTCGCGGTCGCCGCTCATGCCGGTGATGCTGCCCCAGTAGTTGACGGTGTTGGTGTTGCGCCAGTTGTAGGCGTCGCTGTCAGCGGTCAGGCCGATCCAGCTGATGTCGCCGTTCTCGGTCTTGTCCAGCGAGTCGCGCGGGACGCCCGGCTCGGCGTAATCGAGTTTGCCGTCGTCGTGGGTGTGGTGACCGCGAATGCCGACCCACTGCCCCGGCGTCCACTGGTAAGCAGCGTCGGCGTAGGCGTGCAGGCGATCCTTGTCTTTCGGTGCCAGCTCTTTCAAGTCGGTGCGGTATTCGCTGAAACGCTCGGCGACACCGGCATTGGCGCGCAGCAGTGTGGTATCGAAGGTCCAGTTCAGCGCTTCGATGTTGGTGTCGCGCCATTGGCCGTCGTCATTGCGCAGACGCTGACGACCGAACTTGAGAATCTCGCCAGGGTAGGGCGTGAAGCCGCTGTAACCGACCCAGAACTCGCGCATCGCCAAGTAGTTTTTCTTGGTTTCGCGATCGCCGCTGTCGGTGGTCTGTGCGCCGTCGGACTGCTGCAGGGTGTCGGTCTCGATGATGTCGGTCGAGGTCACGGCCTGACCCATCGCATAAGCGCTCCACGCGCCGCTTTCGCCGTAGATCCACGGACGCAGGTCGAGGCCCACGCCATTGACGTCGCCGCCGCCGGCAGTGCCGAGGTCACGGTCGTCTTCGGACTGGCCGGTGAGTTTCACTTCCAGACCGAAGTTCTTGCTTTCAGTCATCGCAGCCAGTGTCGGGCAAGACCAGATCAGCGCGAAGGTGAGGCCAATACCGGCCTTCACGAATGGGTTCAGCTTCATAGTTTTTCCTCGCCGTCTTCTTCTTGCAGGGCGTGCAGTTGCAGCGTGTTCGAGTTCAGGGCGCCACGGCTGGCCTGTTCCTGTTGCAACAGGCGGCGGGCTTCGGGCAGGCGCTCGGGCGGCAATTGCGCCTCGAGGGTCGCTGCCAGTTCATCGGCTTGCGGGGTGTTCTGCGCCTTGGCCAGTTGGCTGAACACGTAGGCGTTCAGCGGGTCGGGCTTGGTGCCCTTGCCTTGCGAGAACAACTGGGCGATGGCGAAGTCGGCACTGTTCTGGCCGTTGCGCGCAGCGGTCAGCAGGTGGTCGAGAGCCTTCTGCGGATAGACCTTGCCCAGGTAGCCACGACGGTAGATCTGGCCGAGGTAGTAATCGGCAGCGACTTCGCGGCCGACGGCTTTCTGGAAATGTTCCTCGGCGACTTTCGCGTCAGCCGGGACCATTTTGCCTTCGTAGTAGACCTTGCCCAGCAGCAGTTCGGCGCGCGGCTGGTCGGCGGCGCGGCCGTTGTCCAGGTACTTCATCATCTGGTCGACGTCGCCCAGTTCGGGGAAGTCGTAAAGCAATTGCGCGAGGGTGACCCACGACGCCGGGTAGCCCGGAGCGATCGGCTCGAGCAGCGCCTGCGCGGTTTTTTCGTCGGTCTTGCCCAGGGTCGAATCGGCCAGCACGCGGGCTACGGAGTCGACACGCTGCGCGGTGACGGTGCCACGGCTGTAACCAGCCTGCATCTGCTTGATCAGCTCGGCCTGTTGATCCGGCTGGCCACGTTTCTGGTAAACGGTGGCGAGTTCGACGTAGCAGATGTCGGTGGTGTTGAGCGCGGCCTTGCAGATTTTTTCCACGTCATCCAAGTGCTGGTCGTAGGTGCCTTGGGTGCGATACAGCAGCACCTGCGCCAGACCCGCTTCCGGGTAGCCCGACTTGCGCCACTGATCGATCTGCTGCTGCGCGTTGATGTTGGGGAAGCTGTGCGGGTATTGCAGATACAGCATCGCCAGCGGGATCAACGTGTTGCCTTCGCCATTGGCGGCGGCTTTTTTCAGCAGGGTTTCGGCTTCGTGGTGCTCGGCTTCGGTGGAGCCCGGCTTGGCCACCAGCAGACGACCGAGACGTGCCTGGGCACGCGGCGATACGCTGGCCGCTGCACGGTAAGTCGCCTCGGCCTGTTTCATCTGCGCCGGGTCGCGGCTGTCGACCTGGATATCAGCCAGGCCGACTTGCGCCTCGCTGTAGCCCAGATCGGCCAGTTGCTGGTAATTCTGCGCAGCGGTGGCGGTGTCGCCACGCTTGAGCGCTTCGTTGGCCAGACGCTGGTCGGGCAGCCCGGCGCAACCGGCCATAGAAACTGCTAGTGCCAGCGAGCACACCATCAATCCCATGTGGGAGCGAGCCTGCTCGCGAAGCAGTCGACTCGGTACTTCAGACAAACCGCGCTGGCCCTTTCGCGAGCAGGCTCGCTCCCACAGGGTCGGCGGTGTGTTCAAGTTATGCGTAGTCACAGGCATGTCCTCGACTTAAAGACCGGCAGCCATGGCTTTGTCGATCAGCCAGTTCAGGTTCGGGCCACGGTCGCTGTTCACTTCCACCGGGCGGCCGGCCAGGCTGCTGTCGAGCGGCTCGTCAGGCTGGATCTGTACGCGAATGTCGGAGGACAGGTCGGCGCTCTTCAGGCTGGTGCTGCTGACGATCTTGCCGGTGCGGGTCTTGTCTTCGCCGGCGATCTGGAAGCTCACCGGAGTCCCTGGACGCACGTCACCGAACTGGCGATAGGAGAAGCGTGCTTCAACGTTGGCCTGGGTGTTGCGCGGCACCAGTTGGAAGATTACGTCGCCCTTGCTCGCGTACTGACCGTCAGCCACCAGTTGCTGGGCCACGGTGCAATCGCACGGCGAGGTCAGAGTGCCGGTCATTTGCTTGCCGAACAGTTCTTCAACCTTGGCCGGGGCCAGTTGGTCTTCGGCCAGATGGCCCTTGAGCACGTCGAGCATGCTGGTGCTGAAGGTCGCCAGCGGTGCGCCTTTGGCGGCCACGCCGTCGGACTTGACCAGGCTCTGCACGGTGCCGTCACGCGGCATGGTGATGTTCATCCCCGGCACGCTGACCAGACCGGCCTGGGCGTGGCTGACGAAGTACATGCCATACACCGACTTGAAGATGAAACCGGCAGCGACCAGGCCAACAGCGAAAATACCGGCGCTGAAGGTCACGGCTTTCAGGCGGCCGAACGGGGTCATGCCGGTGTCGTTGGTCTTGTTCTTGCGCGCCTTGGTGAAGTTGTCGCGCTGCAGGGTCGCCAGCACTTCGCCGATGCTGACGATGTCGCCGGCCAGGTGCGAAGTGATCAGGTGGCGCAGGGTGGAAATGTCCTGCGGCTCGAGGTTCTGGAACTGGCAGCCGGCGCGGCCGGTGGCGCGATCGAAAGAACGCACCTGCAGTTCAACGTCCATGGCCAGGCCGAGGTTGTCGATGACGAATTGCAGACGCGCCTTGTACACCTCGCCGATGGTCAGCGGCATCTGCCCGGCGTTGAACGCCAGACCGCCAGCCGACAGATCGAGGACCCGCGCTTCGAGCGGAGTCCGGTCAGGGCCGAAGAAACGCAGCTTGGCCGGGATTTTCACGCGAGCGTGCTGGCGCTGGGCTTCGGATTCATGCACTACGTTGACGTTGACGGCGGTATTCATAGGGGCGATTTCCTTGTTAATTCAATAGGAGCGGGTCAGACCATCATCAGCAGCACGGCGACAAAAATGCTGCCGGCGGAGAAGGTCATGGTCCGAGACGACCAGGTGTTGAACCAACGTTGAAAGCTGGCGAGATCACGGGTCAGGGATGTGGGCTGGCGAGTCCAGGATTGTTGGTCGAGGCGGAAGAACACGTAGATCTTCACCAGGGCGCCAACGATCTGGTTGTAATACAGAATCGCCGGGTAAGCAGGGCCGATGCGGTGGCCGGAACACGACAGCAACAGCGTCAGGATCAGGCGGGTGATGCCGATCCACAGCAGGTACACCAGGATGAACGCGGTGCCGTACTTGAAGCTGGCGATCAGTGCGACGGTCAGGCCGAGCAGCGAAGTCCACATCGACACGCGCTGGTCGAACAGCACTACCGAAGTGAATACGCCGAGGCGACGGATACCCAGACCCAGTGCACGGGAGTTCTGGCGCAGGTTGTTGCCGTACCAGCGGAACATCAGCTTGCGGCTGGCCTTGATGAAGCTCTTTTCCGGCGGATGTTCAACGGTGTTGATCGCGGCATCCGGCACGTAGAAGGTGTCGTAACCCAGGCGCATCAGGCTGAACCAGCTCGACTTGTCGTCGCCTGTCAGGAACTTGAAGCGGCCCAGACGCCAGTGTTGCAGCGAGTCGCTTTCAACGTCGGCGATGAACTCCGGATTGGTCACCACGGAGGCTTTGAAAACCGACATCCGACCGGTCATGGTCAGTACGCGCTTGGACAGGGCCATCGAGCACATGTTGATGTGGCGCTGGGCGAAACGCAGCTTGTGCCATTCGCTCATGATGTAGCCGCCGCGCACTTCGCAGAACTCGTTGGTGGTCAGGCCGCCGACATTGCCGAACAACTGGAACCACGGCACGGTCTTGCGCACGACGCCTTCGCCGAGCACGGTGTCGCCGTCGATCACGGCCACCACGGCACGGTCGTCCGGCAGGTGACGGGAGATCGCGCGGAAACCGAAGGCCAGACCATCGCGCTTGCCGGTACCGGGAATGCGCACGAAGTCGAGCTTGACCCGCTCCGGCGGATTCATCCGCGCCCACAGCGCCTTGACCAGCAACTCGTCGGACATTTCCACGATCGAGCAGACAATGGTGGTCGGTAGTTCGCAGTCGATGGCTTCGCGGATCACCGAGCTGTAGACCTGCGCGGTGGTCAGCGCGTCAATACGAAAGCTGGTGACCATCAGAAACACATGCGACGGGTCCGCCGCTTTACCCAGCTTGCGTACTTTGCGACGCAGATGCGGGTAAACGATGTAGAGAAAAATCATGCCGCGCACAAAGTGCGTTGCACCCATCGAGTAGCGCCAGATACCCACGGCGCCAATCAGGAAAATGAAGTCCTTCGACTCGGAGTCGAATGTGGACGTGGGCAGCATCAAGGCCAGGCCCATCAACAAACTTAGGTAAAACAGCCAACCGGCGGCCTGAAGTAGGCCGTGTCTTAGCCTGTGCATAATCTGCATCCGTCTCTATCTCGGGCTGGGCCCGATGGGGTTAAGGCAGGCTCATCAATGGCCCACTGTAGGAGCTGCCGAAGGCTGCGATCTTTTGATCTTCTGGGTGTTCACTCACGACTCAAGTGAGCCCGGTAAAGATCGCAGCCTCGTTTCACTCGTCAGCTCCTACCACGGGTTCACACAGTCAGTGCGCGGCGACGCGGTGTGCGGCGCCGGGCAATGTCTGCTTACCAGCAGATCCCTTCGGTGCGGCTACCGGCGCTGGTGGCCTTGGACATGAAGCCCACCAGGTCGATGACTTGCTTGCCCTGCGGCGCTTCCTGGGCCAGCGAACGGAATTTCTCGTCGCGGTTGCCGAGGATGATCACGTCGGAGTTGTCGATCACCGAATCGAAGTCGGAGTTGAGCAGGGACGACACGTGCGGAATCTTCGATTCGATGTAGTCCTTGTTCGCACCGTGGACACGGGCGTATTCGACGTTGCTGTCGTAGATGCTCAGGTCGTAACCCTTGCCGATCAGCATCTCCGCCAGTTCGACCAGCGGGCTTTCGCGCAGGTCGTCGGTGCCGGCCTTGAAGCTCAGACCGAGCAGGGCGACTTTGCGTTTTTCATGGCTTTCAACGATGTCGAAGGCGTTCTGCACTTGCGATTCGTTACTGCGCATCAGCGAGTTGAGCAGCGGTGCTTCGACGTCCAGGGAACCGGCGCGGTAGGTCAACGCACGTACGTCTTTCGGCAGGCACGAACCGCCGAAGGCGAAGCCCGGGCGCATGTAGTACTGGGACAGGTTCAGGGTCTTGTCCTGGCAGACAACTTCCATCACTTCACGACCATCGACGCCGACCGCTTTGGCGATGTTGCCGATCTCGTTGGCGAAGGTCACTTTGGTCGCGTGCCAGACGTTGCAGGTGTACTTGATCATCTCGGCAACGGCGATGTCCTTGCGGATGATCGGTGCGTCGAGTTCTTCGTACAGCGATTGCAGAACGTCGCCCGACGCGGTATCGAACTCGCCGATAACGGTCATCGGTGGCTGATCGTAGTCAGCGATGGCGGTGGATTCGCGCAGGAATTCCGGGTTGACCGCAACGCCGAAATCGACGCCGGCTTTCTTGCCCGAGCAGTCTTCCAGAATCGGGATGACCACGTTGGCCACGGTGCCTGGCAACACGGTGCTGCGCACCACGATGGTGTGGCGGGTGGTTTTTTCACGCAGGACAAAACCGATCTCGCGGCACACGGCCTCGATGTAGTTCAGTTCCAGGTCGCCGTTCTTCTTGCTTGGCGTGCCGACGCAGATCATCGACAGGTCGGTATCACGAATCGCCTCGGCGAAGTTGGTCGTGCCGCGCAGACGACCGGTCTGGATACCCTGCTGCAGCAGTTCGCCCAGGCCTGGTTCTACAATCGGCGATTTGCCGGCGTTAATCATGTCGATCTTGTCTTTGGCAACATCGACGCCAACTACGTCATGGCCCCGTGCAGACAGGCAACCGGCACATACTGCGCCAACGTAACCCAAACCAAATATGCTGATGCGCATCGCAATTACCTCTGTATATATCAGGCCTTAGAAGGCCGGAGTTAATGGTGTTCAGCGGTCACTAGTGCACTCGGAAGTGCGGCTTACAGGCGCCACAATGCCGTGTGCAGGCATACAAAGTTCCGAGTGTCTAATAAGTGCACTCAAGATGTGCGCAACTAGGCCTTGTTGTTATGACTTGCCCTGTTATGCAGCCGATCTTCCGTGCGGGAAGACTCTAGTGCAGTCGTGTAGCCTGCTCGACGTCCGGTAGGGGGCCGGTAAATCAAGCAGTTAGGTGCTCAGGCGAGCACGTTTATAGGGGCGCGGCCTTGGCCTTTGTAGGGGATATTAATGGTGCGTATCTCCTGTCCTTCGATTGTTTTGAGACTCGTTAGTCACTCAGGCAAGTTGCTGTGACAACTTGGTTACATGGCTATCAGCTCTGCGTAAGTTATCTCGTACAAACTCGGCGAGAATCGTTACCGGTGGTATGAGCAACGCATTTGGACATAGTTCCAGCCCGCTCATCGTGCCAGCCGAAATTTTTTGAAATATTGATGAAGATGGCACTGGGTGCAAATTGATAGCACTAACGATTTCGCCCTTTAGTTATCGGGGTGAAACCGGGGTCGATAGTTTTGTGCCACTAGGGGTAAAAAATTTAGGTGCCACTACTGAAAAAAAACTTCAGTGTCGAGTGAAACTAAAATTAGAAAACAGGGTGTGGTTTTATTGGCGCCATGAATTTGGCGATATATCGCGGGGGGATTTTGACTTCGGGCGGACTGCACGACTCTTGAGGAAAAGAGTCGTGCAAAGGGCATGCTTTATTCCGGGGCGTGGTCGCGCAAAAACACCAGATTGTCGGGTTTCGATTGCTCTGCGCTGTAGCGATAACCCTGCACATCAAATCGCTTGAGCTGAGCCGGGTCGTTGATGCGTTCCTCAATCACAAAACGGCTCATCAGGCCGCGCGCTTTTTTCGCGTAGAAGCTGATGATCTTGTACTGGCCGTTCTTCTGATCCTTGAACTCGGTGTTGATAATGCGGGCCTTCAACGCGCTGCGCTTGACCGCGGAAAAGTATTCGTTGGATGCAAGGTTGAGCAGTACGTCATCGCCTTGCTCGGCCAGCGCTTCGTTCAGCCACTCGCTGATGCGCGTGCCCCAGAACGCATACAGATCCTTGCCACGGGCGTTGGCCAGTTTGGTGCCCATCTCCAGACGATACGGCTGCATCAGGTCCAGCGGGCGCAGCAGGCCATAAAGGCCGGAGAGCATGCGCAGGTGTTTTTGCGCGTAATCGAATTGCGCTTCGCTGAAGGACTGCGCATCCAGGCCGGTGTACACATCGCCCTTGAAGGCGAGCAGCGCCTGTTTGGCGTTTTCCGGGGTAAAGGCCGGCGTCCAACTGCCGAAACGCGCGGCGTTGAGGCCACCGATCTTGTCGGACACGTGCATCAACTCGCTGATCTGCGCCGGACTCAGCTCGCGCAACTGCTGGATCAGTTCCTGGGAATGGTCGAGGTACTGCGGCTGGGTAAAGCGCTGGGTCGCCGGCGGTGTTTCGTAGTCGAGGGTCTTGGCGGGGGAAATCACCATCAGCATGAAGTCGTCTCCTTTAATCGTGGGGGCGATTCTAGGGGGTTGTTCTTGTTGACTCCAGCTATGGGGGTTATAGGTCGGTGCAAGTGCGGGGATTTGCGACGGTTGGTGGATTTTACCCTCACCCCAGCCCTCTCCCAGAGGGAGAGGGGGCCGATCTTCGCTGGCTTCAAATTTGAGTTCGACTCGATAGCTCAGGTAGACGGATATCGAAAGAACCGCTCGGTCAGCTCCCTCTCCCTCTGGGAGAGGGCTGGGTGAGGGTGACGACCTTGAATCTTGCACATCAGCTATAGTGCCGCGCGGGTTTTGTTATGGAGACATCCCTTTGCGCATTGTTCTTTTATTCACCGCGTGGCTGCTGAGCTTCGGCGCCATGGCGGCGCCCGGCGACGCGGCGACGCTGGATCGCACGACCTGGCCGGAGCAGCTCAGCAATCCGACCCTGTTCGACGTCGCGTCGCGGGCGGAAATCCTCATGTTCGCTCGCGGCCTGCTCGGCACCGAGTCCATCGACGAGGCGGCACTGGCCCAGCGCCTGGGGTTGCGCACGGTCAATATCGATGCGGTCAATCAGCTGCGCCAGCGCCTCTGGCAACGCTTGCTCGCCAACTACAACCACGCCCAGCAAAGCTGCGATCAGGACGCCTCGTTCTGCTTTCTCGTCGAAGATTTGCCGACCCTGCGCGAGCAGGCGGCCAAGTTCGTGGTGAGCGACGACAGTTATTACACCAAGTGGGCCGAGCCGAGCCGGATCTTCCATTTGCAGTACCTCGACGAGCTGATGCGCAAGGCCGCGCTGTCGCCGCAAACCAGTAACGAATTCGATCGTTTCGGCGACTACGAGCGCAACGGCGATGACATGCACGATCGGCTGTTTCTGCTGACGTTCGACAGCGCCGCCAACGTGCAACCGGACAACACCGACTGGCTGACCGAATACCTGCGCAAATCGAATCTGAGCGGGACATTCTTTGTCCTGGGCAAGGATATTCAGGCGCGACTCACCGGCCGTTCGGTCAGCAGTCTGCAGGCGAGTTTCTCCCGGCAGTGCGTGGGCGTGCAGGGCTGGGAGTTCCGCTCCCACAGCCATTGGCAGGACTGGCAGGATTCGGTACGGCGCAGCGCCGATCTGGTGAAAAACAAACTGCCGGAAAACTACGTGCCGCTATTCCGTCCGCCGGATGGCCAGCGCCGCAGTGACGCGCAAGGTTTTTTCAATAGCCAGGGCCTGCAAGTGGCGCTGTGGGACATCGATGCCCAGGACGGTGCCGGCAAGCTCAAGGGGCCGGCGAGCGCGCAGCGAGTGTTGACCCTGATGCTGCTGTGGCGACACGGGGTGATCAATTTCAACATGAAACAGGATGCGGTGAAGACGTCCTTACCGTGGCTGATCACCCAGACTGCGCAGAGCGGCATTGGCTGGGAAGACTGTCAGGACGCGTTTCGTTGAGAAACGACAAAAAGCCCGGAAACATTGGGCTTGGGATGATTTTCAGGAGGAATTCGATGCAGGCGGACTTCCGACTTTAGCGGGGTACGGGGAGTCCGCCAAGGGCTTTTCGTCACTCTGCAAAATAAACTTAAAAAAACCGTCAAAGTGCTTTTTTATGTCATCGGTTTTGGAGTATTACGAAGACAGACCGCCGAAACCTGCAACACAGGTGGCGTCTTCCCAGACTGCTATTGTGTGCAGTTCATCCAGCCCGCGTGGATGAATTCGGCAGTCACCTCGAGGCGCAGCACTGTCAAGGTATTGCGTCGAATGGCTCCCACATAGGTGACCGAGTATGGATGATCACGGACGCAGCCCTTCCTCCAACCAGCCAATCCTGTATGTACTCGATACCAACGTATTGATTCACGATCCAAATGCCCTGCTGAATTTCGAAGAACACCACGTCGCCATCCCGATGACCGTGCTGGAAGAGCTGGACAAGCTCAAGAGCGGCCATCACAGCGTGGCCGCCGAATGCCGCCAGGCGATCCGCCTGATCGACAAGACCCTGGGCGATGCGTCCCCCGAAGACGTCGAACTGGGTGTGCCGATCCAGCGCGGCAAGGGCGGGCCAAAGGGCTTGCTGTCAATTCTGATGAGCAAGCAGGCCGAGTCGAACCTGATTCTGCCCGAGCATCTGAACGACAACAAAATCATCAACCAACTGATTGATCTGCATTCCCGCGATCCGCAGAAACCGGTGGTGCTGGTCACCAAAGACATCAACATGCGGCTCAAGGCGCGCGCCTGTGGCATCGACGCCGAGGACTACAGCACCGACCAACTGGTCGATGACGTGTCCCTGCTGCCCAACGGCTACCACAACATGACCGGCTCCTTCTGGGACCGCGTGAGCAAGGTCGAAACCCGTCAGGACCACGGCCGCACCTGGCATCAGGTGCAACTGATCGACAACCTGCCGGCCGTGCACATCAACGAGTTCATCATCGACGAGCAGGGCTTTGTCGGCTGGATCAAGGAAATCCAGGAAGACCGCCTGCTGATCCTCGACCTGCACCAGGAGCCACTGCTGCATCAAGAGGCCTGGGGGCTGAAGCCGCGCGACATCTATCAGAGTCTGGCGCTGTACGCGTTGCTTGACCCGGACATTCATCTGGTCAACCTGTCCGGCGCCGCCGGTTCCGGTAAAACCATTCTGGCGCTGGCCGCTGCGATCGAGCAGACCATGGTCAGCAAGCGCTATCGCCGCATCATCGCGACCCGCAGCGTGCAGGGCCTGGATCAGGAAATCGGCTTCCTGCCCGGCACCGAAGCGGAGAAAATGGAGCCTTGGCTGGGCGCCATCACCGACAACCTCGAAGCCTTGCACATGGATGACGAAAACACCCATGGCAGCGTCGACTACATCCTCAGCAAAGTGCCGTTGCAGTTCAAATCGCTCAACTACATTCGCGGTCGCAGCTTCCAGCAGAGCCTGATCCTGATCGACGAATGCCAGAACCTCACGCCGCACCAGATGAAAACCATCATCACCCGTGCCGGCGCCGGTTCCAAAGTGGTGTGCCTGGGCAACCTGGCGCAGATCGATACCCCTTACCTGTCCGCGACCAGCTCCGGACTGACCTACCTGACCGAACGCTTCAAGGACTTCCCCAACGGTGTGCACATCACCCTGCAAGGGGTGCCTCGCTCGATCCTGGCCGAATACGCCGAATCGCATCTCTAAGAGGAGCAGCTACAAGCTTCAAGCCGCAAGCTACAAGTGGTCCGAGTGAAATTCACTTGCCGCTTGAAGCTTGCGGCTTTCGGCTGTTTAAATGCGAGCTTTCCTGACGCCTGCCTACCGCGCTTTAACTTGCCGCTTGTAGCTTGCCGCTCGCAGCTGCCTCAAGGAGGCCCTCGTGCTGACTCATCTCGATTCCCAAGGTCGCGCCAACATGGTCGACGTCACTGAAAAAGCCGTGACGTTCCGTGAGGCGACGGCTCAAGCGCTGGTGCGCATGCTCCCCGCAACGCTGCAGATGATCGTTAGCGGCGGCCATCCCAAGGGCGATGTGTTCGCCGTGGCGCGCATCGCCGGGATTCAGGCGGCGAAGAAGACCAGCGATCTGATTCCCCTGTGCCACCCGCTGATGCTGACTGGCGTCAAAGTCGAACTCAGCGCCGAGGGTGAGGACAGCGTGCGCATTGTCGCTCGCTGCAAGTTGTCCGGGCAGACCGGTGTCGAGATGGAAGCGCTGACCGCCGCCAGCGTCGCCGCCCTGACCATTTACGACATGTGCAAAGCCGTCGACCGGGGCATGACCATCGAGAGCGTGCGGCTGCTGGAGAAAGTCGGCGGCAAGAGCGGCCACTTCCAGGCGGAGCAGCCATGAAACTGACCGTGAAGTTTTTTGCCCGTTACCGTGAAGCGCTGGGCGTGGATTCAGTGACGGTCGAGGGCGATTTCGCCACGGTTGAAGACGTGCGCGCACTGTTGGCGCAACGTGACGGCGCCGAGGTGTTGAGCGAGCAGAACCTGATGTGCGCGCGCAACGAGGATCTTTGCCAGCTCGACGAACCAGTGACCGATGGCGACGAAGTTGCGTTTTTCCCCACCGTGACCGGAGGCTGAGCCATGGCGATTCGCGTGCAGGCCACGCCGTTCGATCCGGGCGCTGAAGTCAATGCGATGCATGCGGCCAATGTCGGCGTTGGCGCGGTGGTGAGCTTTGTCGGTTACGTGCGCGACTTCAACGACGGTCTCGATGTGGCCGGGATGTTCCTTGAGCACTATCCGGGCATGACCGAAAAAGCCCTCGGCAAAATCGCCGTCGAGGCTGAGCAGCGCTGGCCGCTGTTGAAACTGGAAGTGCTGCATCGCATTGGCGCGCTGGAACCGGGCGAGCCGATCGTCTTCGTCGGCGCCGCCAGCGCCCATCGCCAGGCCGCGTTCGATGCCTGCGCCTTCGTCATGGACTACCTGAAAACCCGCGCGCCGTTCTGGAAGAAAGAAAATACCAGTGATGGACCACGTTGGGTCGAAGGGCGCGACAGTGATCATGCCGCCGCTGATCGCTGGAATAAGTAATTCTTTTAGCGCCCTCCGGTCAGTCTCCGCGAGCAGGCTCACTCCCACAATTGGAATGCGTTCCCCTGTGGGAGCGAGCCTGCTCGCGAAGGCATCATCTGCGACACCGAAAATCATCCCCCCTCTACCCAATTGACGATTTGTACCTGAGAGTCCAGTATGGATTTCCAAGTACAAAAAAAGCTTCTGTCTTGCAGCTATCAGTTTGCCGCTTGTAGCTGCTCTTCTTCGCCAAACCAACAACAACCCGCGAGAGAACGAACATGAAGAAACTCCCCCTCATCACCGGTCTGGCCTTCAGCCTGTTGGCCTCCGCCAGCGTCTTAGCCGCCGAGAAAACCCTGCGCATCGGCATCGAAGCGGCCTATCCGCCATTCGCCTCGAAAACCGACAAGGGCGAAATTGTCGGCTTTGACTACGACATCGGCAATGCCCTGTGTGCGCAGATGAAGGTCAAATGCGTGTGGGTTGAAGGTGAGTTCGACGGGCTGATTCCTTCGCTGAAAGTGAAGAAGATCGACATGGCGCTGTCGTCGATGACCATCAACGAGGACCGTAAGAAGTCGGTGGATTTCAGTCACAAGTATTACTTCACCTCTTCGCGTCTGGTCATGAAGGAAGGCGCTACGGTGGATGATCAGTACGCCAGCCTCAAAGGCAAGAACGTCGGCGTGCAGCGCGCGACCACCACTGATCGTTACGCCACCGAGGTGTTCGAACCCAAGGGCATCAACGTCAAGCGCTACAGCAACAACGAAGAAATCTACATGGACCTGGCGGCGGGGCGCCTTGATGCGATTTTCGCCGATACCATTCCGCTTAACGACTTTCTGTCGATGCCGCGCGGCCAGGGTTATGCGTTTGTCGGGCCGGAGCTGAAGGATCCGAAGTACGTCGGCGAGGGCGCGGGGATTGCGGTGCGCAAAGGCAATACTGAGCTGGTCAGCCAGTTGAACAGCGCCATCGACGGGATTCGCGCGAGTGGCGAGTATCAGAAAATTTCCGAGAAGTATTTCAAGTCCGATATCTACGGCGATTGATCAAGCGCTTTCGCGAGCAGGCTCGCTCCCACAGGGGTAACGCATTCCAAATGTGGGAGCGAGCCTGCTCGCGAAGCGGCCAGCGCTGGCGATGCAAATCTTCAGCCCTTCAATTCCTTCAAATGCTTGTAAACCGTCGCCCGTCCCATGTTCAGCACATTGGCCACGTAGTTCGAGGCGCTCTTGCCCTTGAACGCGCCCTCGGCGTGCAGCGCCAGCACCAGTTCGCGTTTGTGATCGCGGGTCAGTAGATTCAGGCTCAACTGCCGCTCGCGCAACCAGGCGTGGAGGAAGGTGTTGATGCGTTCCTGCCAGTCGTCACGGAACAGCGAGTCCGGCTGCGGAATCAGCTTGCTCGGCGAGAGAAACAGATCCAGCGCCGCTTTGGCGTTTTCGAACAGCGAGATATTCAGATTGATGCACAGCACCGCCAGCGGCCGACTTTCGCTGTCACGCAGCACGGTGCTCAGGCTGCGAATTTTCTGACCGTCCCAGTTGAGCTTTTCGTACGGGCCGATATTCCTGTCGCTGACATCCTCGCTGAGCATGTCTTCCAGCGACGAGTCGTCGCCGATCTCGCGCTTGGACAGGTTGTTGGCGATGTAGTCGACCTTCTGCGTGCGCAGGTCGTGCAGCACCACCTCGGCATGGGGAAAGAACAGCGTGGCGATGGCGTCGGCGATGGCGCGGAAGTTATCCAGCGCCGGGTCGAATTCGGGGGCAGTCATGACAGTGGAGCTCCAGGCAGCGTCAGCGCCCCTTGTGCCGGGGCGCTGCGAGTGTGCCGCAATCTTTTCGACGAGTCGATGCGGTCAAGCCAGTCGGGCCGGGGAGAGCATGGCGCTGTCGAGACCGAATTGATGCAGGTGCTCGGGGAATGGCTCGCCGCGCACCAGCGCCGCACTGGCCTGACCCATCGCCGGCGACGTCTGAATGCCATAACCACCCTGCGCGGCGACCCAGAACAGCCCCGGCACCTGCGGATCGAAGCCGCTGAGCAGATCACCGTCAGCAACGAAACTGCGCAAGCCGGCCCACGTGCGGGTCGGGCGGCGGATGGTCAGCGTGGTAGCCTCTTCGATCTGATAGATGCCCATGGCGATGTCGAGTTCTTCCGGCTGCACATCGTGTGGTTCGACCGGATCGGCGTTGGCCGGCGAGCCGAGAAACATGCCGGCGTCGGGCTTCATGTAGAAGGATTCGTCGAGGCTGACCAGCATCGGCCAATGGTGAATATCCACACCTTCCGGGCCGGCAAAGATAAACGCCGCGCGACGTTTCGGTTGCAGGCACAGCGGCTGGGCACCGGCGAGGGTACCGATCTTGTCCGCCCAGGCGCCTGCGGCGTTGATCAGCACCGGTGCGCTGAACGTCTCGCCATTGGTCTGCACGATCCACAGGCCATCGGCATCGCGGCTCAAGCCGAGCACCTCGCAATCGGTGCGGACTTCGCCGTGATTGCGTCGAATGCCGCGCAGATAGCCTTGATGCAGCGCGTCGGTGTCGATGTCGCAGGCCGATGGGTCGTAGATCGCGCCGTGGACTTTTTCCCGGCGCAGGATCGGCAGGCGCGCGCAGGCTTCGTCGGCGCTGAGCAGTTGCATTTCCGGCACCGTGGCTTTGGCGCTGAGGTACTGGTTGTTCAGTTCGGCGGGATCACCGATGAAGTCGACGGTCATTTCGCCGCGCGGGGTCAGCAGCGGGTGCTCGCAGAAGCCGCTCGGAGGACTGTCGAAGAATGCGCGGCTCGCCTGAGTGAGTGCGCGTACCTGTGCGGTGCCGTAGGCGGCGGTGTACAGCGCGGCGGAGCGACCGGTGGAGTGATAGCCGGGATGGGTTTCACGCTCGAGCACGATCACTTTGCCGTGCGGCGCCAGCCAGAACCCGGTAGAAGCGCCGGCAATCCCGCCGCCGATGATGATGAAATCTGCGTGGCTCATGAAAACTCCCAAGTTATCGAGAACCCCGTAGGAGCTGCCGAATGAAACGAGGCTGCGATCTTTTGATCTTGATCTTGTCCTTGAAAAACAGGATCAAAAGATCGCAGCCTTCGGCAGCTCCTACAGGAGATGTGTGGTGTCAGTGGTGCAGGTGATAAACCGCATTGGCGAGGGCAATGTCTTCCAGGCCCAAGCCGATTGAACGGAAGAACACGTGACGGTCGTAACCCGGGCGCTGCACTTTTTCGCTGAGCAAGTCGGCGAGATCGCCAACAATCGAATCCTTGTCCCAGCCATGCTGTTCGGCGGCAATCAACATCTCACCCGCGGATTCGGGCGTGGTCAGACGATAGTCGCAGAACACCTGCATGTCGTTGAGGCTTTGCGGCGGTACTTCATGGGCGCGGGGGGCGTTGGTGCTGATCGAGGTGATCAGCGCCGGTTTGTGCAGTTGCGCCGGATCGATCACCGGCCCGGCAGACGAGGTGCAGAGCATGATCACATCCGCATCGGTAACGGCGGTCTCGCGGCTGTCGGCAATCTTCAGTGACGGCGCGATGGCCTTCAATACGGCCTGTGTTTCGGCGTCTTCCGTGAGCGACGGCGAATACAGACTGATGCTTTGCCAGTCGCGCAACGCTTTCACGTAGTGCAGATGCGCCTGAGCGACCTTGCCGCTGCCGATGATTGCCAGTCGCTGGGCATTCAGCGGCGCGAGAGCGTCAACCGCGACTGCCGTGGCCGCGGCGGTGCGCGCGGTGGTCAGCTCGCCCGCATCGCAAAGCAGCAGTGGCTGGCCGGTTTTCATCGACATCAACAAGGTCCACGCCGTCACCAGCGCACCCTGCTCACGAACTATGTACGGCGAAGTCTTCACTCCGTACACGCCGTCCTCGGCCAGCACGCCCAGATAATTGATGAAGTCGCCGGCGCCCTTGGGGAATTCCACCAATTGCTGCGCAGGTTGCACGGCATTGCCTGCTGCGAGGTCGCGGAACAGCTTGCGCAGGATCTGCGGCACATCAATACGCGCCAGCAGCTCACGGGCCTTGGCTTGGTCGATCACATAGGGCGAACTGGACATTCTGCGCTCCAAAACTAAACTTATTTTTCCATTATGGACTTTTAGTTTCTTTGGGCAACCGTCGGGCATAAAAAAAGCGCAGTCCGTTTCCGGCTGCGCTTTTTCATATCGTGACGCTTACTGCGGGCGTTTGCGCTCAACCGCGCGCAGCAGATGCGTTGGCGGCGTTTCACAGCTGATCTTGCGACCGAGCTTTTCTTCGATGGACGGCAACTGATAGGAGTCGTCTTCACCGGCGAAGCTGATCGACACGCCGTCAGCGCCCGCACGACCGGTACGGCCGATGCGGTGCACGTAGTCGTCCGGGACTTCCGGCAGGGTGAAGTTGATCACGTGGCTGATGCCGTCGATGTGAATGCCGCGGCCGGCGACATCGGTGGCCACCAGCACGCGAATCTTGCCTTCGCGGAAGCCTTCCAGAGTCTTGATGCGCTTGTGCTGCGGCACGTCGCCGGACAGCTGCGCGGCGTTGATGCCATCACGCACCAGGCGCTCTTCGATACGGCGTACTTCGTCCTTGCGGTTGGCAAACACGATGACCCGCTCCCAACCGTTGTCGTTGACGAGGTTAAAGAGCAGTTTGTATTTGTCGGCAGCGGCCACGGCGTAGATGTGCTGCTCGACGTTCTCGTTGGCGACGTTGGTGATTTCGATTTCGACGATGGCCGGATCGGTGGTCCATTGCTTGGCCAGATTCATCACGTCTTCGGTGAAGGTTGCGGAGAACAGCAAAGTCTGGCGTTCGGACTTCGGCGGGGTCTGGCGAATGATCTGCCGTACCTGCGGGATGAAACCCATGTCGAGCATGCGGTCGGCTTCGTCCAGCACCATCACTTCGACCATATCCAGATGCACGTCGCCGCGCTGGTTGAAGTCGAGCAGGCGGCCCGGCGTGGCGACGAGGATGTCGCAATGCCGTGCTTCGAGGTGCTTGAGCTGTTTGTCGAAGTCCATGCCGCCGACGAACGTCATCACGTTGAGGCCGGTGTACTTGGTCAGGTCAGCGGCGTCCTTGGCAATCTGCACCACCAGCTCGCGGGTTGGCGCGATGATCAGTGCGCGCGGCTCGCCCATGTAGCGCTCTTTCGGCGGCGGCGTCTGCAGCAGTTGGGTGATGATCGAGATCAGGAACGCGGCGGTCTTGCCGGTGCCGGTCTGCGCGCGACCGATGGCGTCTTTGCCGGCGAGGGTGAAACCCAGCACCTGCGCCTGGATCGGCGTGCAGTACGGAAAGCCCAGGTCCTGGATGGCGTGCATCAGTTCCGGGGCAAGCTTGAAATCATGGAAGCGGGTTTTGCCTTCCTGTGGCTCGACGACGAAGTCTTCGAGTTTCCATGGAATTACCGGTGCCTTGGGCTTCGGTTCGCGGCGTGGTCTGGCCGGTTTCGGCGCTTCGTCTTGGGTGGGTTCGGCGGCGATAGGAGCGGCCGGTTCCGGTTTTGGCGGCTGTTTCGGTGTCGCTACGGGAGCGGGGCGGTCGGCCTGCGGGGCATCGGTGCGATGACCGGGGGCGTGCGACGGCGCAATGGGAACTGGCGCGAGCTGCTCAGCCTCGCTTTTACCGAACATCTTCTTGAGTGCTTTGAGCACGGTCATCTCATCAGTTGGTTAAGGAATGTACGCCGGCCAGTGTAATGCAAGAATCGGGCGCGGCGTAGTAGGAGGGATCAATGGGCGGACATTGCTCGCAAATCAGCGCAGGCGTTCGCTCAGCCAGACGCCGACGTCGCGAATCTCTTCAGGTAACACTTCGTGCTCCATTGGGTATTCCTGCCATGTCACGGTGACACCATGCTTCACCAAATGCTCATAGGCAGTACGCCCCATCGAGTTCTGCACCACGCTATCGAACTGCCCGTGCAGACACAGCACCGGAATACGCTGCTGACTGGCGGATAATTCCAGTTCGTCGCTGAATGTCGGTGCGTACGTCGACAACGCCAGCACCCCGCCCAGCGGTCCCTGCCATTTAAGGAACGCGGTATGCAATACCACCGCGCCGCCCTGGGAAAATCCTGCGAGGAAAATCCGCGAGGCGTCTATTCCGCTGGCGCGCTCGTTTTCGATCAGCTCGATGATGCGCTCTGCCGACGCCTCCAGCTCATCGTGATCGATCGCCCGGGCCGGGCTCATGGCCTTGATGTCATACCAGCTGGGCATGGCATATCCGCCATTTATCGTCACTGGACGGGTCGGTGCCTGCGGCAGCACAAAGCGCGTGCTCAACAGACTTTCCTGCAACGCCTCGGCCACCGGCAGGAAGTCGTAGCGGTCGGCGCCGAGGCCGTGCAGCCAGATCACGCAGGCGTCTGCGGGCTTAACAGGCTGAAGAATCAAGGGCTCGGTCATGTCTGCTCCAAAAATGTGCGGGCGCTCTCATTGAGTGCGTGATGGAAGTGCGCGCCCGGTTGATCCGTTAACAAGATGTCGCAAGGTTACAAGTTTAGCTATTGACGTGTCGCGCAATGACTTCGGCAAGCGGTGTGGTACGGCGTTTGCTATGGAGGTTTCCGTACGAAGCGTCCTACGCGTGGCGGTAACACTATCAGTCTACGTCGCGCGATGGGACAGCAACGAATCCGGTGATGGATGTTCGCCAATGGCCGCTACGGGCTTAGCGAATGTGAAAGGGCTACAGCCCGTTCGGCCGATTGGTGAGAAGTGAGTGATCCATGATGTGGATTTTCTCCTACTAGACTCATAGCGAAGGTCTTACGTCGGTTGACCCCAAAAAAAGCCAACACGGGTCAACAACGCCTCAAAAGGGTGCGACAGGGCTCAAGCTCCGACACAACAAGAGCAAAACTGGAGGTTTGAATGAAGATGTTGAAATCCACTCTGGCGGTCGTGACTGCTGCAGCAGTACTCGGCGTCAGCGGGTTCGCTCAGGCGGGTGCAACCCTGGATGCGGTACAGAAAAAAGGTTTCGTGCAGTGTGGCGTGAGCGACGGTCTGCCGGGCTTCTCGGTACCGGATGCGACCGGCAAGATCCTCGGCATCGACGCCGACGTCTGCCGCGCTGTGGCCGCAGCCGTTTTCGGCGACGCCAACAAGGTCAAGTTCAGCCAGTTGAACGCCAAGGAGCGTTTCACCGCGCTGCAATCGGGCGAGATCGACATCCTGTCGCGCAACACCACCATGACCAGTTCCCGTGACGCGGGCATGGGCCTGAAATTCCCGGGCTTCATCACCTACTACGACGGCATCGGCTTCCTGGTGAACAACAAGCTGGGCGTGAAAAGTGCCAAAGAGCTCGACGGCGCGACCATCTGCATCCAGGCCGGTACCACCACCGAGCTGAACGTTTCCGACTACTTCCGTGGCAACGGTCTGAAATACACCCCGATCACCTTCGACACCTCCGATGAAAGCGCCAAGTCGCTGGAATCCGGTCGTTGCGACGTGCTGACCTCCGACAAGTCCCAGCTGTTCGCCCAGCGCAGCAAGCTGGCTTCGCCGAAGGACTACGTAGTTCTGCCGGAAACCATTTCCAAGGAACCACTGGGCCCGGTCGTGCGTAACGGCGACGACGAGTGGCTGGCGATCGTGCGTTGGGTCGGCTACGCGCTGCTCAATGCCGAAGAGGCCGGCATCACTTCGAAGAACGTCGAAGCTGAAGCCAAGTCCACCAAGAACCCGGACGTGGCCCGTATGCTCGGTGCAGACGGCGAATACGGCAAAGACCTGAAACTGCCGAAAGACTGGGTTGTGCAGATCGTCAAGCAGGTCGGCAACTACGGCGAAATCTTCGAGAAAAACCTCGGCAAGAGCACTCCGCTGGAAATCGACCGTGGCCTGAACGCCCTGTGGAACAACGGCGGCATTCAGTACGCACCACCAGTGCGCTAATGGTTCTATCGCCCGGCGGGCCAACCGCCGGGTGATGTTCTTGTTCCATTTCTCTCGGGGCACTTCATGCAAAATTCTATCGGCGCACCAAAGCAGAGGCTCAGCCTCAGCGATCCACGAGTGCGTGCGTGGCTATTCCAGATCATCACTGTTGTGGCGGTGGTCTCGCTTGGCTGGTACCTGTTCGACAATACGCAAACCAACCTTCAGCACCGGGGCATCACCTCCGGCTTCAGCTTTCTGGAGCGCAGTGCCGGATTCGGCATCGCTCAAACCCTGATCGACTACACCGAAGCGGACAGCTACGCGCGGGTGTTTGTCATCGGCCTGCTCAACACCCTGTTGGTGACCTTTATCGGCGTGATCCTGGCGACGATTCTCGGTTTCATCGTCGGCGTGGCGCGGCTGTCGCAGAACTGGATCATCGCCAAACTGGCGACAGTGTATGTGGAAGTGTTCCGCAACATTCCGCCGCTGCTGCAGATCCTGTTCTGGTATTTCGCGGTGTTCCTGACCATGCCTGGGCCGCGCAACAGCCACAACTTCGGCGACACCTTCTTCGTCAGCAGCCGTGGCCTGAACATGCCGGCCGCACTCGCTGCCGACGGCTTCTGGGCCTTCGTGGTCAGCATCGTGCTGGCCATTGTCGGCATCGTGCTGATGTGCCGCTGGGCCAACAAGCGCTTTGAAGAAACCGGTGTACCGTTCCACAAGTTCTGGACCGGCCTGGCAATTGCGCTGGTGATCCCGACCCTGTGCGCGTTGATCTTCGGCGCTCCACTGCACTGGGAAATGCCTGAGCTCAAGGGCTTCAACTTTGTCGGCGGCTGGGTGCTGATCCCGGAGCTGCTGGCGTTGACCCTCGCACTCACCGTGTACACCGCAGCGTTCATCGCCGAAATCGTCCGTTCCGGGATCAAGTCGGTCAGCCATGGTCAGACCGAAGCGGCGCGTTCCCTCGGCCTGCGCAACGGCCCGACCCTGCGCAAGGTGATTATCCCGCAAGCCCTGCGCGTGATCATTCCGCCGCTGACCAGCCAATACCTCAACCTGGCGAAAAACTCTTCGCTGGCCGCCGGTATCGGTTATCCGGAAATGGTTTCGCTGTTCGCTGGCACCGTGCTCAACCAGACCGGTCAGGCCATCGAAGTGATTGCCATCACCATGAGCGTGTACCTGGCGATCAGTATCAGCATTTCCCTGCTGATGAACTGGTACAACAAGCGCATTGCGCTGATCGAGCGGTAAGGAAAAGCGCATGAGTACTCATACTTTCAAACCCGACATGCCTCCACCCAACAGCAGCATCGGCGTGGTGGCGTGGATGCGCGCAAACATGTTCTCCAGCTGGCTCAACACCCTGCTGACGCTGTTTGCGTTCTACCTGATCTATCTGGTCGTGCCACCGATCCTCAGTTGGGCGATCGTCGACGCCAACTGGGTCGGCACCACGCGCGCCGACTGCACCAAGGAAGGCGCCTGCTGGGTGTTCATTCAGCAGCGTTTCGGCCAGTTCATGTACGGCTACTACCCGACCGAACTGCGCTGGCGCGTTGACCTCACCGTATGGCTGGCGGTCATCGGCGCAGCGCCGTTGTTCATCTCGCGCGTGCCGCGTAAAGCGGTGTACGGCCTGAGCTTCCTGGTGCTGTACCCGATCATCGCCTTCATCCTGCTGCACGGCGGTTTCGGTATGACCACCGTGCCGACCAGTCAGTGGGGCGGCCTGATGCTGACCCTGGTGATCGCCACCGTCGGCATCGCCGGCGCTTTGCCGCTGGGTATCGTGCTGGCGCTGGGGCGGCGTTCGAACATGCCGGCGATTCGCGTGGTCTGCGTGACCTTCATCGAGTTCTGGCGCGGCGTGCCGTTGATCACCGTATTGTTCATGTCCTCGGTGATGCTGCCGCTGTTCCTGCCAGAAGGCATGAACTTCGACAAGCTGCTGAGGGCGCTGATCGGCGTGATCCTGTTCCAGTCGGCCTACGTCGCCGAAGTGGTGCGCGGTGGTCTGCAAGCGATTCCCAAAGGGCAGTACGAAGCGGCTGCGGCGATGGGCCTCGGTTACTGGCGTTCGATGGGCCTGGTGATTCTGCCGCAAGCGCTGAAGCTGGTGATCCCGGGCATCGTCAACACGTTCATTGCGCTGTTCAAGGACACCAGCCTGGTGATCATCATCGGCCTCTTTGACCTGCTCAACAGCGTCAAGCAAGCCGCCGCCGACCCGAAATGGCTGGGCATGGCCACCGAAGGCTACGTGTTCGCCGCCCTGGTGTTCTGGATTTTCTGTTTTGGTATGTCGCGCTATTCCATGCATCTGGAACGCAAGCTCGACACTGGCCACAAGCGTTAGGAGTTCTCTGTAAATGAGCGAAGCAATCAAAAAGCCTGTGGGTCCGGAAGGCATCATCCAGATGCAGGGCGTGAACAAGTGGTACGGCCAGTTTCATGTACTCAAGGACATCAACCTCAACGTCAAACAGGGCGAGCGCATCGTCCTGTGCGGCCCGTCGGGTTCCGGTAAATCGACCACGATTCGTTGCCTGAATCGTCTGGAAGAACACCAGCAGGGCCGCATCGTCGTCGATGGCGTGGAACTGACCAACGACCTCAAGCAGATCGAAGCGATCCGCCGCGAAGTCGGCATGGTGTTCCAGCACTTCAACCTGTTCCCGCACCTGACCATCCTGCAGAACTGCACCCTGGCGCCGATGTGGGTGCGCAAGATGCCCAAGCGCAAGGCCGAAGAAATCGCCATGCATTACCTGGAGCGCGTACGCATTCCGGAGCAGGCGCACAAATATCCGGGGCAGCTTTCCGGCGGTCAGCAACAGCGTGTGGCGATCGCCCGCGCCTTGTGCATGAAGCCGAAAATCATGCTGTTCGACGAACCGACTTCAGCGCTTGATCCGGAGATGGTGAAAGAGGTTCTGGACACCATGATCGGTCTGGCCGAAGACGGCATGACCATGCTCTGCGTGACCCACGAAATGGGCTTCGCCCGCACCGTGGCCAACCGCGTGATCTTCATGGACAAGGGCGAGATCGTTGAGCAAGCGGCGCCGAATGACTTCTTCGACAATCCGCAGAATGATCGGACCAAGTTGTTCTTGAGTCAGATTTTGCATTGATGGTAGATGAGTAAAAAGCAACCCGGCCATGTGCCGGGTTTGTTTTTCTGGGGGTCAGGAGACGGAAAGGGATTCGTGTTCTTTGTGAACAATGTGCTCGAAACCTCTCAAATCTGCACCTTCGCCGAAAGTCTTCACATCGGTTAGCAAGTGCGGGTAGCGCTCCAATAAGCGCATTAACAGTATCAGCGGCTTGGGCGGCAATACCTCGCCCCGCTCATAGCGAGAGAATGCGTTATGCCCCCCTCCAGACAGCAGTTGCACCGTCTCTTTTTGCGTCAGGTGCAATTTGCGACGAATCTTTTTCATCTCGTTGCCAATCATTTTTCTGCTGGCGATAACGAGCTCATCGCATGCGTCCGAGTAGCGCTGCCCGCACACTTCATCGAGTTCGATTTCTCCGCACTTCTGGCACTCCCAACCCGAAAGATGGTCAACGCGGCGCTCCATGCCTTTGACGCTCAACGTTTCGCCTCGACCTTCGAAATGCACCATGCCTTCAGAGGCGCCGCAACTGAGACACTGTTGCGTATTCATGAATTGTTCTCCTTGAAGGAGATCACCGGCGGGCGTCTGTCGTAGTGATAGGACACGTTTATGTAAATCTCCAGACCATGTGAATTGATGTGATAGACGTCCTGCCAGATACGGTGGTTGTCATAGGTCGTCATCGACTTGTAGAGCATGTTGCGCTGCAGCATGAAGACGACTTCCTGCATGTCTGCAAGTGTCAGCTCCATATCGGAACCGGTTCTCCTCGCTGAGTGTGTGAATGCCCTCCAGCCTAATCTCCTGACATCCGCCTTGATCACCGCCAAGTCGTAATGGGGTGTGTTCTTGTCCATAAGAAGCCAAAACCCTGTCCCTGAAATTACCCTTAAAGGGTAATTTTGACCAATCGAAAATGCCGCTCCATGTGTCTCCGATTGACCCTAGGTGGTTGCCGTCCTACATGGGTCTGACTAACATGTCGGAAAATTCATCCTATGATTGGATGAAAAGGTGAGGTTCATGTCCGACATTTCCCCTTTGATCAAGCGGTCCCTGGTCGATCAGGCTTTGGATCAACTGCGTCAGCGCATCAACAGCGGTGCGTGGCAGATCGGCGAGCGGCTGCCGACCGAGCCTGAGCTGTGCGCCGAGCTGGGCATCAGCCGCAACACGGTGCGTGAGGCGATGCGTGTTCTGGCGTTCTCGGGATTGATCGAAATTCGCCAAGGCGACGGCAGTTATCTTCGTGCGCTGGTCGACCCGCTCGACACACTTAAAGCGTTGTCCCGCTGTTCGCTGGAGCAGGCCCGGGAGACCCGGCACATCCTTGAAGTCGAGGCCATCGGCCTGGCGGCGTTGCGTCGTACCGATGAGGATCTGGCGGCGCTGCGTGAAGCGCTCGGCACCAGCGGCAGCCATTATCACGGCGATCTCGACACTTATATCGCCTGCGATCTGGTGTTCCATCGCCGCCTGGTCGACGCCGCGCACAACCCGACCCTCAGCGAGCTGTATCGCTATTTCTCCAGCATCGTCGGCGCGCAATTGCGCCAGACCCTGAATATCTCCCCGCGCCGTCAGGAAGTGTTCGATCTGCACATCGACTTGCTCGATGCGGTCGAGCAACGCGACCCGGAACGGGCCAAAGCCTTGTCGAGGCAGTTGATCAATGAACCTTGAAACCGAGAAATCCATGTCCCGCAGTGAGTTATCCACAGCGTCGAAACGCTCCCCAGAACTTGAAGAGCTGCTGATCGATGCCGAGGCTGATGACGAGCAGGTGCAGCAAAGCCATCCGTTGGTAAAACGTCCATGGTTGCTGCTGCTCGGGCTGATTCTGGTAGCGCTGAACCTGCGCCCGGCGTTGTCGAGCATGGCGCCCTTGCTCAGCGAGGTCTCCAGGAGTCTCGGATTATCTGCGGCGCAGGCGGGATTGCTGACCACGTTGCCGGTGCTTTGTCTGGGTTTGTTTGCGCCGCTGGCGCCGATTCTGGCGCGGCGTTTCGGTGCTGAGCGCGTGGTGCTGGGGATTTTGCTGACGCTGGCCGGCGGCATCATCCTGCGCAGCAATTTCGGCGAGATCGGCCTGTTCGCCGGCAGCGTCCTTGGCGGCGCCAGCATTGGCATCGTCGGCGTGCTGCTGCCGGGCATCGTCAAACGCGACTTCGCCAAGCACGCCGGGACCATGACCGGCGTCTACACCATGGCGCTGTGCCTGGGCGCAGCGATGGCGGCGGGTTCGACCGTGCCGCTGAGTGAACACTTCGACAACAGCTGGGCGATGGGCCTGGGCTTCTGGGTGATTCCCGCATTGGTGGCGGCGGTTTTCTGGCTGCCACAAGTCGGCTCCAAACATGGCGCACACAACGTCGCCTATCGCGTGCGCGGGTTGCTGCGTGATCCGCTGGCCTGGCAGGTGACCTTGTACATGGGCCTGCAATCGTCGCTGGCCTACATCGTGTTTGGCTGGTTGCCGTCGATCCTCATCGGTCGCGGGCTGACACCGACTCAGGCCGGATTGGTGCTGTCCGGTTCGGTGATCATTCAACTGGCCAGTTCGCTGGCCGCGCCGTGGCTGGCGACCCGTGGCAAGGATCAGCGTCTGGCGATCGTGGTGGTCATGGCGCTGACCCTGGCCGGCCTGTTCGGCTGCCTGTACGCACCGATCGAAGGTCTGTGGGGCTGGGCGATTCTGCTCGGACTGGGGCAGGGCGGCACGTTCAGTCTGGCGTTGACCCTGATCGTGCTGCGCTCGCGCGATTCCCATGTCGCGGCGAACCTGTCGAGCATGTCCCAGGGTTTTGGCTACACGCTGGCGTCGATGGGGCCATTCGCCGTGGGCGTGGTGCATGACTGGACCGGCGGCTGGAATGCGCTGGGCTGGATTTTCGGCATTATCGGCGCCGGTGCGATCATTGCCGGGCTGGGCGCAGGGCGTGCGTTGTATGTGCAGGTGCAAAGCGAAAAGCTCTGAATGCACTGGTTGCAAATGTGGGAGCGAGCCTGCTCGCGAAAGCGGTGTTCGGTCAACAAAGGTGTTGAATGTTGAATTGCCTTCGCGAGCAGGCTCGCTCCCACAAGGGTTTTGCGTATTGCCGATAGTGTTTCTGCGCGCGGCAGATTATGGTGCTGGCAATCTGTATATCTTTCTTTGGAGATTGCCTTGAGCGAAGCCCACAGCGCCCTGATCACTCGCTTCTACCAGGCCTTCCAGCGCCTCGATGCCGAAGCCATGGCCGCCTGCTATACCGATGACGTGGTCTTCAGCGATCCGGCCTTCGGTGAGTTGCGCGGTCGCGATGCCGGCGACATGTGGCGCATGCTCACCGCCCGCGCCAAGGATTTCTCCCTGACCTTCGACAACGTCCGCGCCGACGAGCGTACCGGTGGCGCGCATTGGGTGGCGACTTACCTGTTCAGCCAGACCGGCAATGTCGTGGTCAACGATATCCAGGCGCGCTTCGTGTTCCGTGACGGCAAGATCTGCGAGCACCACGATCACTTCGATATGTGGCGCTGGTCGCGGCAGGCGCTGGGTTTCAAAGGTCTGCTGCTGGGCTGGACACCGCTGGTGCGCAACGCCGTACGTGCCCAGGCGCGCAAGGGACTGAAGGCATTTCAGGCCGGGCGCTGATAAGATCGCCGCCTGTTTTCCTACACGTTCAGATCCCGAAGTGACCAGTCTTAGCGAACAATCCGTCGACGCTGCCGAACCAGCGAGCAAATCCTGGTTCGTCTACCTCGTGCGTGCCGCCAATGGCTCGTTGTATTGCGGAATCAGCGACGACCCCGTACGCCGTTTCGCCAAGCACCAGAGCGGCAAGGGCGCGCGGTTCTTTCTTTCCAGCCCGGCGATGGCGCTGGTCTACACCGAACTGTGCCGCGACAAAAGCGATGCTCTGCGCCAGGAACGGCTGATCAAGAAGCTGCGCAAAAGCGCCAAGGAATGCCTCGTCGCGTCTTATCAATCTGACTGATTGGTTCCCATCAGGCAGATCTGTAGGCTGCTAATCCAATGCACGCTAAGCTGCGGGCTCACTATCTGAGCGGCGGAGCCGAGCATGTCTGAGTTGATTCTGCACCATTACCCGACCTCTCCATTCGCCGAGAAGGCCCGCCTGCTGCTGGGTTTCAAAGGCCTGTCCTGGCGTTCGGTGCATATTTCCCCGGTGATGCCAAAGCCGGATCTGACCGCGTTGACCGGTGGCTACCGCAAGACCCCGGTGTTGCAGATCGGTGCTGACATCTATTGCGACACCGCACTGATCGCTCGACGCCTGGAACAGGAAAAAGCCCTGCCGGCGTTCTTCCCCGAGGGCCAGGAAATGACCAGCGCCAGTTTTGCCGCGTGGGCCGATTCGGTGGTGTTCCAGCACGCCGTGAGCCTAGTGTTCCAGCCGGAATCGGTGGCGGTGCGTTTCGGCAAATTGCCGCCGGAAGCGATCAAGGCCTTCCTGGCCGACCGCGCCGGTTTGTTCAGCGGTGGCAGCGCCACGCGTCTGTCCGCCGAGCAGGCCAAGCATCAGTGGCCGACGATCATGGCGCGGCTGGAGCAACAGTTGCAGCGCGAACAGGGTGACTTCCTCTTTGGCGAACCGTCGATTGCCGACTTCGCGTTGGCGCATCCGCTGTGGTTCCTCAAGGCGACCCACGTCACGGCGCCGCTGGTGGATGAATATCCGGCGGTCGCGGCGTGGCTGGGTCGGGTGCTGGGGTTCGGCCATGGCGCAGCGAGCGAGATGTCTTCCGCCGAGGCATTGGAGGTCGCGCATAACGCGACGCCAGCGGCATTGCCGGATGAGCGGTTCGTCGATCCGAACGGCTTCAAGGCCGGCCAGCAAGTGGCAATTGCCGCTATCGATTACGGCGTTGATCCGGTGGTGGGCGAGCTGCTGTTTGCTGGCAGTGAAGACCTGATCATTCGCCGTGAAGACGAACGTGGCGGCGTGGTGCATGTGCACTTTCCGCGTTTTGGGTTCCGTATCGAAGCGCGCTGATTTATCCAGTCAGCTGCAAAACCTGTGGGAGCGAGCCTGCTCGCGAAGACGATGGATCATTCAACATTATCGTTGGCTGATGCAGCGCTTTCGCGAGCAGGCTCGCTCCCACAGTGGACTATTTCAGGGCAGCGAGGATTTCGTCTGGATCAAATCCGCGAATCAACGTGCCGTTCACATCGATCAGCGGAATCCCGCGCCCACCCAGTGCCTCATACGCCTGGCGCGCATCGGCATCCTTCTCGATGTCGAACTCCTTGAACGGTATGCCCTTGCTGTCGAGAAAGCGTTTGGTCTGTTTGCAGTAGCCGCACCAGTCGGTGGCATAGAGCACGACGTTGGCTTGCGCCCGGGTCTGCGGCGAGACCATTTGCGCGGGATTGAACACCCGCTCGATCTTGCCCCAGTTCTGATAGACCACGACCACCAGCAATACCAGGGCGACTTTTTTCAGCACATTGCCGAGCATCAGTTACGCCGCTTCAACTGATCGGTCAGCGAAGTCGGCAGGCCTTTGATGATCAGGGTGCCGTTCTCTTCGTCGTACTCGATCTTCGAACCCAGCAGGTGCGCTTCGAAGCTGATCGACAGGCCTTCGGCGCGGCCGGTAAAGCGGCGGAATTGGTTGAGGGTACGTTTGTCCGCCGGGATCTCCGGCGACAGGCCATAGTCCTTGTTGCGGATGTGGTCGTAGAAGGCCTTCGGGCGTTCTTCGTCGATCAGCTCTGACAGTTCCTCAAGACCCATCGGTTCGCCGAGCTTGGCCTGGCTGCTGGCGTAGTCGACCAGCGTTTTGGTTTTCTCGCGGGCCGAGTCTTCCGGCAGGTCTTCGCTCTCGACAAAGTCGCTGAAGGCCTTGAGCAGTGTGCGCGTCTCGCCGGGGCCGTCGACGCCTTCCTGGCAGCCGATGAAGTCGCGGAAGTACTCCGAGACCTTCTTGCCATTCTTGCCCTTGATGAACGAGATGTACTGCTTGGACTGCTTGTTGTTCTGCCACTCGGAAACGTTGATCCGCGCTGCCAGATGCAATTGGCCGAGGTCGAGATGGCGCGAAGGCGTCACGTCGAGCTCGTCGGTTACCGCCACGCCTTCGCTGTGGTGCAGCAGGGCGATTGCCAGGTAGTCGGTCATGCCTTGCTGATAGTGGGCAAACAGCACATGGCCACCCACCGACAGGTTGGATTCCTCCATCAGCTTCTGCAGATGCTCGACCGCCACTTTACTGAACGCGGTGAAGTCACGGCCGCCTTCCATGTACTCCTTCAGCCAGCCGCTGAAGGGGAACGCGCCGGATTCCGGATGGAACAGGCCCCAGGCTTTGCCCTGTTTGGCGTTGTAGCTTTCGTTGAGGTCGGCGAGCATGTTTTCGATGGCTGCGGACTCGGCCAGTTCGGAGTCACGGGCATGCAGAACTGCGGGCGTGCCGTCGGGTTTTTTGTCGATCAGGTGGACGATGCAATGACGGATCGGCATGGGCTTCTCGGCTGTTGGAAGGGAGGAGGGCAGGCTCCCCCGAAAAAGCGCTCAGTGTACCCGAATCTCTATCTGAGGCTCTGTGCAGGAGCTACCGAAGCTTGCGATCTTTTGATCTTGTTTTTGAAAAAAACAAAGTCAAAAGATCGCAGCCTTCGGCAGCTCCTACAGGGGGTTGAAGGCTGAAACCGGGGCAAGGGGCCGGCCTTATGTGGTTTTTTACCGATTTAGCGCAATAAAGCTGACCAAATGGGTAGCTAGAGGCGGATATTTCCTTGTCGCTGTGCTAGTTTTGCCCGGTCTTACGCGAAGTCACTGCGTTAAGCGTGCATTCAGCATTTGTCAGGTCGAACCAAACCCTGATTTCGGCATCTATAACCCGACTCGTCGTGGTTATCGCCGAGGGTGCCAGATCCAGAAGATCGGGCTCGATGGCTGACACTGCACTCTGCAATCCATATGAATTTGATAGGGAAGGAACACTACATGGCTCTTACTAAAGACCAACTGATCGCCGACATCGCTGAAGCTATCGACGCGCCGAAAACCACCGCGCGTAACGCTCTGGACCAACTGGGCCAAATCGTTGCCGATCAGCTGGAAAACGGCGGCGAAATCACCTTGCCAGGTATCGGCAAGCTGAAAGTGACCGAGCGTCCTGCCCGCACCGGCCGTAACCCTTCGACTGGCGCTGCCATCGAAATCCCTGCAAAGAAAGTGATCAAGCTGGTTGTGGCCAAAGGCCTGACCGACGCTGTGAACAAGTAAGACGCAGCGATAAAAAAAAACCGTGCTTCGGAGTGATCCGGGGCACGGTTTTTTTGTGTCTGCAATTCGGTGGGTATGTCACTGAACCATTGTGGGAGCGAGCCTGCTCGCGAATGCGGTGGTTCAGTCACCTTGGATGTCGACTGATAGACCGCTTTCGCGAGCAGGCTCGCTCCCACAGGTCGATCTACAGCGCCTTAGCGCACCCAGCGCTCACGCCGCCAGATCTGCTGCTCGGACTTGGTCTGGAAGGTCCAGGCGACAAAGCGGCTCTGCTTCTGCCCCTGCGACATCTCCACGACCTGGCTTTCCAGTACGCCGGCCTTCTTCAGTGCCGTCTCGATGGCCGGCAGGTTCGAGGCCTTCGACACCAGGGTGCTGAACCACAACACCTTGTGCTGAAAGTTCGCGCTCTCGGCAATCAACTGCGTCACGAAGCGCGCTTCACCGCCTTCACACCACAGCTCCGCCGATTGCCCGCCGAAGTTCAGCACCGGCAGCTTGCGTTTCGGGTCGGCCTTGCCCAAGGCGCGCCACTTGCGCTCGCTGCCCTTGGTCGCTTCTTCCATCGAAGCGTGGAACGGCGGGTTGCACATGGTCAGGTCGAAACGCTCGCCCGGCTCCAGCAAGCCGATGAGGATGTGCTTGCGGTTTTCCTGCTGGCGCAGCTGGATCACTTTGCTCAGATCATTGGATTGCACGATGGCTCGCGCCGCCGCCACGGCTGTCGGGTCGATCTCCGAGCCGAGGAAGTGCCAGCGATATTCGCTGTTGCCGATCAGCGGATAAACGCAGTTGGCGCCCATACCGATGTCCAGCACATTGACGATCGCGCCGCGCGGCACCTTGCCGTCGTTCATGCTCGCCAGCAGGTCGGCGAGAAAGTGCACATAGTCGGCACGCCCCGGAACCGGAGGGCACAGATAGTCCGCCGGGATATCCCAATGTTGAATACCGTAGAACGCCTTGAGCAGCGCCCGATTGAACACCCGCACCGCGTCGGGGCTGGCGAAGTCGATGCTTTCCTTGCCGTACGGGTTGGTGATCACGTACTTGGCCAGTTCCGGCGTGGTCTTGATCAGTGCCGGAAAGTCGTAACGACCCTGATGGCGATTGCGCGGATGCAGGCTGGCCTTCTCACGCGGCTCGACGGCTTTGCTCGGGGACGCGGCGTCAGGCTTCTTGCGCGCAGGTTTGGGTGTGCGGGGGGCGGTCATGGGCGTGGTCGATTCGGGTATGGCTGAAAGTGGCGGGCATTGTCCCACATCTGAAGGCAACACCGTTCAAACTGTGGGAGCGAGCCTGCTCGCGAAGGCGGTTGCACATCCGGCAGATTTGTCGGCTGACTCAGCGCTTTCGCGAGCAGGCTCGCTCCCACAGGGGACTCGAGGTTTTGCAGGAATAAAAAAGGGAGGCCACTTGGGCCTCCCTTTTTCAGTGCGATTTGCCGTTACAGACTGGCAATCCGCGCGTGCTGCTCGGCCAGTTTGCCCAGGGCCTGTTCGGCCTCGGCCAGTTTGGCGCGTTCCTTCTCGATGACTTCGGCTGGGGCTTTGTCGACGAAACCGGCGTTGGACAGCTTGCCGCCAACGCGTTGGACTTCGCCCTGCAGGCGCAGGATTTCCTTGTCCAGACGCGCCAGTTCGGCGCCTTTGTCGATCAGGCCGGCCATTGGCACCAGCACTTCCATCTCGCCCACCAGTGCGGTAGCGGACAGCGGTGCTTCTTCGCCAGCGGCGAGTACGGTGATCGATTCCAGACGCGCCAGCTTCTTCAGCAGCGCTTCGTTCTCGGTCAGGCGGCGCTGGTCTTCAGCGCTGACGTTCTTCAGGAAGATCGGCAGTGGCTTGCCCGGGCCGATGTTCATCTCGCCACGAATGTTGCGCGTGCCGAGCATCAGTTCCTTGAGCCATTCGATGTCGTTTTCCGCCGCCGGATCAATGCGCTCTTCGTTAGCCACCGGCCAAGGCTGCAGCATGATCGTCTTGCCCTGAATACCGGCCAGCGGCGCGATGCGCTGCCAGATTTCTTCAGTGATGAACGGCATGAACGGGTGCGCCAGGCGCAGCGCCACTTCCAACACGCGCACCAAGGTCCGGCGAGTGCCGCGCTGACGTTCGACCGGCGCGTTCTCGTCCCACAACACAGGTTTGGACAGTTCCAGATACCAGTCGCAGTACTGGTTCCAGATGAATTCGTACAGCGCTTGCGCGGCGAGGTCGAAACGGAACTGATCCAGTTGACGGGTCACTTCGGCTTCGGTGCGTTGCAGTTGCGAGATGATCCAGCGATCGGCCAGCGACAGCTCGTAGGCTTCGCCGTTCTGGCCGCAGTCTTCGCCCTTGTCCAGAACGTAACGCGCGGCGTTCCAGATCTTGTTGCAGAAGTTGCGATAGCCTTCGACGCGACCCATGTCGAACTTGATGTCGCGACCGGTCGAGGCCAGCGAGCAGAACGTGAAGCGCAGGGCGTCGGTGCCGTAGCTTTCGATGCCATTGGCGAATTCTTCGCGGGTGGCTTTCTCGATCTTCTTCGCCAGTTTCGGTTGCATCAGGCCCGAGGTGCGCTTCTGCACCAGGGTTTCCAGGTCGATGCCGTCGATGATGTCCAGCGGGTCAAGGACGTTGCCCTTGGACTTGGACATCTTCTGGCCCTGGCCGTCGCGTACCAGACCGTGTACGTACACAGTCTTGAACGGAACTTGCGGCGTGCCGTCTTCGTTCTTCATCAGGTGCATGGTCATCATGATCATCCGGGCAACCCAGAAGAAAATGATGTCGAAACCGGTGACCAGCACGTCGGTGGAGTGGAATTTCTTCAGGAACTCGGTCTGCTCAGGCCAGCCCAGGGTCGAGAAGGTCCACAGCCCCGAACTGAACCAGGTGTCGAGTACGTCGTTGTCCTGTTGCAGCGCAACGTCCGGGCCGAGGTTGTGCTTGGCACGCACTTCGGCTTCGTCGCGACCGACGTAGACTTTGCCCGACTCGTCGTACCAGGCCGGAATCCGGTGGCCCCACCACAGCTGACGGCTGATGCACCAGTCCTGGATGTCGCGCATCCACGAGAAGTACATGTTTTCGTACTGCTTGGGCACGAACTGGATGCGACCGTCTTCAACGGCAGCAATCGCCGGCTCGGCCAGAGGCTTGGTCGATACGTACCACTGGTCGGTCAGCCACGGCTCGATGACCGTGCCGGAGCGATCGCCTTTCGGCGTTTTCAGGTTGTGATCGTTGACGCTCACCAGCAGGCCGGCAGCGTCGAACGCGGCAACGATCTGCTTGCGCGCTTCGAAACGTTCCAGGCCAGCGAACTCGGCCGGAATCTTGCCGTCGATGCTCTCGTTCAGCGTGCCGTCGAGGTTGAACACCTGGGCGGCAGGCAGCACGTTGGCGTTCTTGTCGAAGATGTTCAGCAGCGGCAGGTTGTGGCGCTTGCCGACTTCGTAGTCGTTGAAATCGTGGGCCGGGGTGATTTTCACGCAGCCGGTGCCGAATTCAGGGTCGCAATAATCGTCGGCGATGATCGGGATGCGCCGGCCAACCAGTGGCAGCTCGACGAATTTGCCGATCAGCGCTTTGTAGCGCTCGTCGTTCGGGTTCACCGCGACGGCGGAGTCGCCGAGCATGGTTTCCGGACGGGTGGTGGCAACGATCAGGAAGTCATTGCCCTCGGCGGTTTTAACGCCATCGGCCAATGGGTATTTCAGGTTCCACAGGAAGCCTTTCTCTTCGTGGTTTTCCACTTCGAGGTCGGAAATCGCCGTGTGCAGTTTGGTGTCCCAGTTGACCAGACGCTTGCCGCGATAGATCAGGCCGTCCTCATGCAGACGCACGAAGGCTTCCTTGACCGCTTCCGAGAGGCCGTCGTCCATGGTGAAGCGCTCGCGGCTCCAGTCGACGGACGAGCCGAGGCGGCGGATCTGCCGGCTGATGTTGCCGCCGGACTGATCTTTCCACTCCCAGACTTTCTCGAGAAATTTTTCCCGGCCCAGATCGTGACGATTCTGGCCCTGGGCTTCGAGTTGGCGCTCCACCAGCATCTGCGTGGCGATACCGGCGTGGTCGGTGCCCGGCTGCCACAGGGTGTCGCGACCCTGCATGCGGCGGAAACGGATCAACGCGTCCATGATCGCGTTGTTGAAGCCGTGACCCATGTGCAGGCTGCCGGTGACGTTCGGCGGCGGGATCATGATGGTGTAGGACTCGCCCGCGCCTTGCGGGGCGAAGTAGTTCTCGGACTCCCAGGTCTTGTACCAGGAAGTTTCAATGGCGTGCGGCTGGTAGGTCTTATCCATGCGCGGCGGGACCCTATTGGCATTTATTCAGGAAAAGCCGGGAAGTATAGCCGTGGGGACAGCCACAAGCCACAAGCTGCAAGCTTCAAGAGGAGCGCGGCGGATTTGCTTTGGCTTTGGCTTGCAGCTTAAAGCTTGCCGCTTGCAGCTGCAGCGAGCAGCCGCTCCATCCGCGCATCGAGGCGGCGTTTGATTTCGGTTTCGATGTGCGGGGCGAAGTCGTCGATCACGTCTTGCATGATCAATTGCGCGGCGGCGCGCAGTTCGCTGTCCAGGTGCAGGAGAGCGTCGGGACCTTTGTCGACCGGCGCAGCAGCCTGGGCAGCCTGGGGCGGCGCTAGTGGAGGCTCGACGGCCGCCGGCTGGTTGCCGACGGAGTCGAACAGCATTGGAATCTGTTCCTGTTCGCTGTCATCGACCGTATCGGTCAACAGCGGCGGTTGCAGGTTGTCATCGCCGAGCAACTGGCGGATCGATTCGAGATCGTCCAGCAGGTGTGCGGACTTCTGTTGCGGTTTCGGAGTGTCCATTGGAGTGCTCAGAGTCGCTGTAAACGGTGGTCTTGCAGAGAATAGCCCTGTTCGCGGTAGAAACGGAAACTCTCCCGCGCCGCCGCTCGGATGGTCGGATCTTCCACCACCACTTCCGCCACGCGGGCGAATTTGCTGGCGAAGGCCGGGACTTTCAGGTCGAGATTGACCAGCAGATCCTGATGCTCACCGCAGTCTTGCCCGAGTCCCAGCACGATCAAACCGTCCGGTTCGCTGTCGGCCGGGCCGTGGGGCACGAAGCTTTCACCCTTGAATGCCCACAGACGCGCATCGAGATCGTCACGCTGAGCCGAATCGCTGCAATGCAGGTAGATGCGGTGGCCCATGCGCCAGGCTTTCTCGGTGAGCTTGCAGACGAAATCCAGGCGCGCCGAAGGATCGGCGCTGGGCAGGATATAGAAGTCGACTTTGGTCATTGCGGTTCCAGAGCGGCAAGTGGCGTCACCCGAGGGTGACGCCACCTTTCAGCGGTTTCAGGCCTTGGCGCGATCCAGCAGGTACTGGGTCAGGAGGGGGACCGGACGGCCAGTGGCGCCCTTGTCCTTGCCGCCGCTGGTCCAAGCGGTGCCGGCAATGTCCAGATGCGCCCAGTTGAGGTTCTTGGTGAAGCGCGACAGGAAGCAGGCGGCAGTAATGGTGCCGGCCTTCGGCCCGCCAATATTGGCGATGTCGGCGAACGGGCTGTCCAGTTGCTCTTGATACTCATCGAACAGCGGCAGTTGCCAGGCGCGGTCGTCGGCAGCCTTGCCGGCGCTGAGCAACTGGTCGATCAGTTCGTCGTTGTTGCCCAGCAGGCCGGACGTGTGTGCGCCCAGGGCCACTACGCAAGCACCGGTCAGGGTGGCGATGTCGATCACCGCTTGTGGCTTGAAGCGCTCGGCGTAGGTCAGCGCATCGCACAGCACCAGACGGCCTTCAGCGTCGGTGTTGAGGATTTCCACGGTCTGGCCGCTCATGGTGGTGACGATATCGCCCGGACGCGATGCATTGCCGCTCGGCATGTTTTCGGCGCAGGCGAGGATGCACACCAGATTGATCGGCAGTTTCAGCTCAAGCACGGCGCGCAGCGTACCGAAAACAGAAGCAGCGCCGCCCATGTCGTATTTCATCTCGTCCATGCCGGCGCCCGGCTTCAGGCTGATGCCGCCGGTATCGAAGGTGATGCCCTTGCCGACCAGTGCGAACGGCTTCTCGGATTTTTTGCCACCGCTGTATTGCATGACGATCAGGCGCGGCGGCTGGGCGCTGCCCTGGCCCACTGCGTAGAACGAGCCCATGCCGAGGGATTTGATCTTCTTCTCGTCGAGTACTTCGACTTTCAGATCCTTGAACTCTTTGCCCAGGTTCTTGGCCTGTTCGCCCATGAAGGTCGGGTGGCAGATGTTCGGTGGCAGGTTGCCCAGATCGCGGGTGAAGGCCATGCCGTTGGCGATAGCAGTGGCGTGATTCACGGCGCGCTGCACTTCGGCTTGCGCAGCCTTGATGGTCAGCAGAGTAATTTTCTTCAGGGCGCGCGGTTCGGCTTTCTGGCTCTTGAACTGGTCGAAGGTGTAGCCGCCGTCGACCAGGGTTTCTGCCAGCAGGCGAGTCTTGCCGTAGCTGTCGCGACCTTTGACGATGACTTCATCCAGCGCCAGCACGGCATCGCCGCCGCCCAGGCCTTTGAGGGTGTTGAGGATGCCGGCAACGATTTTGCGGAACGGACGGTCGCCCAGCTCCTCGTCCTTGCCCACGCCGACCAGCAACACGCGCTCGGCTTTCAGGTTCGGCAGGCTGTGCAGCAGCAGGCTCTGACCGACCTTGCCGGCCAGGTCGCCACGCTTGAGCACGGCGCTGATTGCGCCGCCGCTCGACTCGTCGACCAGTCTGGCGGCGACGCCGAGTTTGCGGCCTTCGCCGACGGCAACCACCAGGGTGGCGGTTTTCAACGTTTCTGGGCTAACGCTTTTTACAACCAGTTCCATGTCCGGATCCCTGAATGAATGGTCAACACGCAGGCGTTCGACGTTGTCCGCAGTCGCCTGCTTATAGATAGAAGAGGCGCAGGCCAAAGCCTGCGACAAGGGCCGCAGTTTGAACCTCGCTCCCCGCGCCTGACAACCCTCAGCAAAGGATTACAGCGATGGATGAGTGTGCGCAGTGACAGGCGCACCCAATCACAGGATAATGCCGCATCTTTTTTCGACCGCTCTGCATGGCGGGCCGGTCGATGTGTTTGCTTGTTTGGCCGCCTTAGCCTGACAACCCTGGAGTGTCTGGTTTGATCGTCTTCCGTTATCTGTCCCGCGAAGTCCTGTTGACCCTCAGCGCCGTAAGTGCCGTGCTGCTGGTCATCATCATGAGCGGTCGCTTCATCAAATACCTGGCGCAGGCTGCGGCCGGTCAGCTCGATCCGGGCTCGCTGTTCCTGATCATGGGCTTTCGTCTGCCGGGTTTCCTGCAACTGATTCTGCCGCTGGGCCTGTTCCTCGGGATCCTGCTGGCCTACGGTCGCCTGTATCTCGAAAGCGAAATGACCGTGCTCTCGGCCACCGGCATGAGCCAGCAGAAGCTGTTTCGCATGACCCTGTTTCCGGCAACGCTGGTGGCACTGGTGGTGGCGTGGCTGAGCCTCGGCCTGGCTCCGCAGGGCGCCAACCAGTTCCAGCTGCTGCTGAACAAGCAGGACGCGCTGACCGAGTTCGATACCCTCGAACCGGGCCGCTTCCAGGCCTTGCGTGACGGTACTCGGGTGACTTACACCGAAACCCTGAGCGACGACCGCGTCAATCTCGGCAGTGTGTTCATCTCGCAGAAGAACCTCGGCGCCGATAAAAAGGACCGCGGGATTTCCGTGCTGGTGGCCGAGTCGGGCCGTCAGGAAATCCGCCCCGACGGCAATCGCTACCTGATCCTCGACAACGGTTTTCGCTATGACGGCAGCCCGGGGCAGGCCGATTACCGCGCCATTCATTACGAAACCTACGGTGTGCTGCTGCCCAAGCCGGATGTGAGCGAAGAAGTCACCGATCGTGACGCAATGCCGACCTCGTCCCTGTGGGGCAGTGATGACATCCGTTCGAAAACCGAACTGCAATGGCGCATGTCCCTGCCACTGCTGGTGTTCATCGTGACCCTGATGGCGGTGCCGCTGTCGCGGGTGAATCCCCGTCAGGGGCGTTTCCTCAAGCTGCTGCCGGCGATTCTTCTTTATATGGCTTACCTGACCATCCTGATTGCCGCTCGCGGCGCCCTTGAAAAAGGCAAGATCCCGCCGGCCCTTGGCCTGTGGTGGGTACACGCGATCTTCCTGGTGATCGGCCTCGGCCTGCTTTATTGGGAGCCGCTGCGCCTGAAGCTGGCCAGCCGTCGCAGCGCCGCGCTGGAGGTGGCCCGTGGTTAAACTCGACCGCTACATCGGCAGCAGCGTATTCATGGCGATCATCGCCGTGCTGGCGATCATCCTCGGCCTGGCAACGCTTTTCGCCTTCATTGATGAAATGGGCGACGTCAGCGACACCTATACACTGGTCGATGTCCTCAGTTTCGTATTGCTGACCGCACCGCGCCGGCTCTATGAAATGCTGCCGATGGCGGCATTGATCGGCTGCCTGATCGGTCTCGGCAGTCTGGCCAGCAGCAGTGAGCTGACAGTCATGCGCGCTGCTGGCGTGTCGATCGGCCGTATCGTCTGGGCGGTCATGAAGCCGATGCTGGTGCTGATGCTCGCCGGCGTGCTGATCGGCGAATACGTCGCCCCGGCCACCGAAAGCATGGCCCAGGCCAATCGCTCGCTGGCCCAGGGCAGCGGCGATGCGCAAAGCGCCAAGCACGGTATGTGGCACCGTCAGGGTGAGGAATTCATCCACATCAATGCGGTGCAACCGAACGGTCTGTTGTACGGCGTGACGCGCTATCACTTCGACAAGGAGCGCCATCTGCTCAGCTCCAGCTTCGCCAAAAAGGCCGAGTTCGACGGCAGCAAGTGGCAGCTCACCGACGTCGCCACCACGCTGTTCCACGAGCGCAGCACTGAGGTCGTCAATGCCCCGAGCGAGGAGTGGGACGTGGCGTTGAGCCCGCAACTGCTCAGCACCGTAGTCATGGCGCCGGAATCGCTGTCGATCAGCGGTCTGTGGGGCTACATCCACTATCTGGCCGAGCAGGGCCTGAGCAATGGCCGTTACTGGCTGGCATTTTGGGTCAAGGTGTTGCAGCCGCTGGTGACCGCCGCGCTGGTGCTGATGGCGATCTCGTTCATCTTCGGCCCGCTGCGTTCGGTGACCCTCGGCCAGCGTGTTTTCACCGGCGTGCTGGTGGGCTTCACCTTCCGCATCGTCCAGGATCTGCTGGGGCCATCGAGTCTGGTGTTCGGTTTCTCGCCGCTGTTTGCGGTGCTGGTGCCGGCCGGCGTGTGTGCGCTGGCAGGCGTCTGGCTGCTCAGGCGCGCGGGCTGATGAACAAGCTTTCATTGAGCGCTTGAACCCTGAAAACGCCTCGGTCGCCAGACCGGGGCGTTTTTGCATGCGATCCGGGTGACAGGCGAACGTGACGCTTGCGCCGTGTATCAGGTACAATTCCCGGCTATTTTTCGGCGGGCCAAGCCTGCAGCCTTTTTGAGTGTTGATCCGTGAGTGATTTGAGTCATATCCGCAATTTCTCCATCATCGCCCACATTGACCATGGCAAGTCGACGCTGGCTGACCGTTTCATCCAGATGTGCGGCGGCCTGGCCGAGCGTGAAATGGAAGCCCAGGTACTGGATTCCATGGATCTTGAGCGTGAACGCGGGATCACCATCAAGGCCCACAGCGTTACCCTCTATTACAAAGCCAAAGACGGCATCACCTATCAGTTGAACTTCATCGACACCCCGGGCCACGTCGACTTCACCTACGAAGTCAGCCGTTCCCTGGCCGCGTGCGAAGGTGCCTTGCTGGTGGTCGATGCGGGGCAGGGCGTCGAAGCCCAGTCCGTGGCCAACTGCTACACCGCCATCGAGCAGGGCCTGGAGGTCATGCCGGTACTGAACAAGATCGACCTGCCACAGGCCGAGCCGGATCGCGTCAAGGACGAGATCGAGAAGATCATCGGCATTGACGCTACCGACGCCGTCACCTGCAGCGCCAAGACCGGCCTGGGTGTCGACGAAGTGCTCGAGCGTCTGGTGCACACCATCCCTGCGCCGACCGGCAATATCGAAGATCCGCTGCAAGCGTTGATCATCGACTCCTGGTTCGACAACTACCTGGGCGTTGTTTCCCTGGTACGTGTGCGCCACGGCCGTGTGAAGAAGGGCGACAAGATTCTGGTCAAGTCCACCGGCAAGGTGCACCTGGTCGACAGCGTCGGCGTGTTCAACCCGAAACACACCGCGACCGTCGATCTGAAGGCCGGCGAAGTGGGCTTCATCATCGCCAGCATCAAGGACATTCATGGTGCACCGGTGGGTGACACCCTGACCCTGAGCTCGACGCCGGACGTGCCGGTGCTGCCGGGCTTCAAACGCATCCAGCCACAGGTTTACGCCGGTCTGTTCCCCGTCAGCTCCGACGACTTCGAGGATTTCCGCGAAGCGCTGCAGAAGCTGACCCTGAACGACTCGTCGCTGCAGTACACCCCGGAAAGCTCCGACGCCCTGGGCTTCGGCTTCCGTTGCGGCTTCCTCGGCATGCTGCACATGGAAATCATCCAGGAGCGCCTCGAGCGCGAATACGACCTGGACCTGATCACCACCGCGCCGACGGTAATTTTCGAGCTGGTGTTGAAAACCGGTGAAACGATTTACGTCGACAACCCGTCGAAGCTTCCGGATGTGTCGGCAATCGAGGACATGCGCGAGCCAATCGTGCGCGCCAATATCCTCGTACCGCAGGAACATTTGGGCAACGTCATCACCCTGTGCATCGAGAAACGCGGCGTACAGGTCGACATGCTGTTCCTCGGCAACCAGGTGCAAGTGACCTACGACCTGCCGATGAACGAAGTGGTCCTGGACTTCTTCGACCGTCTCAAATCCACCAGCCGCGGCTATGCTTCGCTGGACTACCATTTCGATCGTTACCAATCGGCCAATCTGGTGAAACTGGACGTGCTGATCAACGGCGACAAGGTCGATGCCCTGGCATTGATCGTGCACCGTGACAATTCGCACTTCAAAGGTCGCCAGTTGACCGAGAAGATGAAAGAACTGATTCCTCGTCAGATGTTCGACGTGGCGATCCAGGCCGCCATCGGTGGTCAGATCGTGGCGCGGACAACCGTCAAGGCGCTCAGAAAGAACGTATTGGCCAAATGCTACGGCGGTGACGTCAGTCGTAAGAAGAAACTGCTCGAGAAGCAGAAGGCCGGTAAGAAACGCATGAAACAGGTCGGCAACGTGGAAATTCCACAGGAAGCCTTCCTCGCCGTGCTCAGGTTGGAATAATCAGGTCCTATGTCGCTAAATTTCCCGCTGTTGCTGGTCATCGCCGTGTTCGTCTGCGGCCTGTTGGCGTTGCTTGATCTGCTGTTCCTGGCACCGCGTCGGCGTGCTGCCATTGCCTCTTATCAAGGCAGTGTCAGCCAGCCCGAGCCTGTGGTGGTCGAGAAGCTGAACAAAGAGCCGCTGCTGGTTGAATACGGCAAGTCGTTCTTTCCGGTGCTGTTCATCGTGCTGGTGCTGCGTTCGTTCCTGGTGGAGCCGTTCCAGATCCCGTCCGGCTCGATGAAACCGACCCTGGACGTCGGCGACTTCATTCTGGTGAACAAGTTTTCCTACGGCATCCGTCTGCCGGTGATCGACAAGAAGATCATCGAAGTCGGTGACCCGCAGCGCGGCGATGTGATGGTGTTCCGCTACCCGAGCGACCCGAACGTCAACTACATCAAGCGTGTGGTCGGCCTGCCGGGTGACACGGTGCGTTACACCGCCGACAAGCGTCTGTTCGTCAACGGCGAATCGATTGCCGAGAAGATGGTCGGCGCCGAGGCGGGTTCGCTGGGCAGCGCGGAGCTCTATCAGGAAAAACTCGGCGCAGCCGAGCACCTGATCCGCAAGGAAATGAGCCGTTACCGCGCCACCCCGGACCGTTCGTGGACAGTGCCTGCCGGGCACTACTTCATGATGGGCGACAACCGCGACAATTCGAATGACAGCCGCTACTGGGATGATCCGAACATTCCCAAGGATCTGCTGGGCATGGTTCCCGACAAGAATATTGTCGGCAAGGCCTTCGCGGTCTGGATGAGCTGGCCGGAGCCGAAACTCAGCCACCTGCCGAATTTCTCGCGGGTTGGCCTGATCAAGTAATCAAACACGGCGCTGTTGACCACAGCGCCGAATGCATTTCTGGAGCCGGCACAATCGGCTTCGCAATCGCCAGGATTTATTTTTTGAACACAGCGTTAATTGTCCCAGGCCTGCGCCGTACCCCGGCGATGGCAGTGGAAACCAGCCACGAACTCAGCGTGGGTAAACCGTGAGCGTTTCTCTAAGCCGTCTCGAGCGCCAGCTCGGTTACACCTTCAAGGACCAGGAGCTGATGCTGCTGGCCCTCACGCACCGCAGTTTTGCCGGGCGCAACAACGAGCGTCTGGAATTCCTCGGTGATGCCATCCTCAACTTCGTCGCTGGCGAGGCGCTGTTCGATCGCTTCCCGCTGGCCCGCGAAGGCCAGTTGTCGCGTTTGCGCGCACGGCTGGTAAAAGGTGAGACGCTGGCCGTACTGGCTCGCGGTTTCGACCTCGGCGATTATCTGCGCCTGGGATCGGGTGAACTGAAGAGCGGTGGTTTCCGCCGTGAATCGATTCTCGCCGATGCCCTCGAAGCTCTGATCGGTGCGATCTACCTCGATGCCGGCATGGACGTCGCCCGCGAGCGCGTGCTGGCGTGGTTGGCCGGCGAGTTCGAAGGGCTGACGCTGGTCGACACCAACAAGGATCCGAAAACCCGCTTGCAGGAACATCTGCAATCGCGCGGTTGCGAACTGCCACGCTACGAAGTGGTGGATATCCAGGGCGAACCGCACTGCCGTACCTTCTTCGTCGAATGCGAAGTGGTCTTACTGAATGAAAAAAGCCGAGGTCAGGGTGTGAGCCGTCGTATTGCCGAACAGGTAGCGGCCGCCGCAGCACTGATTGCCCTGGGCGTGGAGAATGGCAATGACTGATACAAACGCAACTCGCTGTGGCTACGTTGCCATCGTCGGCCGTCCCAACGTCGGCAAGTCGACGCTGCTCAACCACATCCTCGGGCAGAAGCTCGCGATCACTTCGCGCAAGCCGCAGACCACCCGCCACAACATGCTCGGGATCAAGACAGAGGGCGACGTGCAGGCGATCTACGTCGACACCCCGGGCATGCACAAGGGTGGCGAAAAGGCCCTGAACCGTTACATGAACAAAACCGCTTCGGCGGCGTTGAAAGACGTCGACGTGGTGATCTTCGTCGTCGACCGCACCAAGTGGACCGACGAAGACCAGATGGTTCTGGAGCGTGTGCAATACGTGACTGGCCCGCTGATCGTCGCGCTGAACAAGACCGATCGCATCGAAGACAAAGCCGAGCTGATGCCGCACCTGAGCTGGTTGCAGGAACAGCTGCCGAACGCACAGATCATCCCGATTTCCGCGCAGCACGGGCACAACCTCGAAGCGCTGGAAAAGGTCATTGCCGATCACCTGCCCGAGAATGATCACTTCTTCCCGGAAGATCAGATCACCGACCGCAGCAGCCGTTTCCTTGCCGCCGAACTGGTGCGCGAGAAAATCATGCGCCAGATGGGCGCCGAGCTGCCGTACCAGATCACCGTCGAAATCGAAGAATTCAAGCAGCAGGGCAAGACCCTGCACATTCACGCGCTGATTCTTGTCGAGCGTGACGGCCAGAAGAAGATCATCATTGGCGACAAGGGCGAGCGCATCAAACGCATCGGCACCGAGGCGCGCAAGGACATGGAGCTGCTGTTCGACTCCAAGATCATGCTCAACCTGTGGGTCAAGGTGAAGGGCGGCTGGTCCGATGACGAGCGTGCGCTGCGTTCGCTGGGTTACGGCGACCTGTAAGTAGCGATCTCGAGAGCACCGATACCCACTGTGGGAGCGAGCCTGCTCGCGAAGAGGATGTAACATTCAGCATCGATGTTGACTGTCACTCCGCTTTCGCGAGCAGGCTCGCTCCCACAGTGGTTTTGAGTTGCATGTAAAAACCGCGTTTCTTCATCGAGAACTCAATGTCGCAAAACCCGCCTCCTGCCCAACCCGCCTACGTCCTGCATTCGCGCGCCTATCGCGAAACCAGCGCACTGGTCGATTTCCTCACGCCGCAAGGTCGGCTGCGGGCGGTGTTGCGTAGTGCGCGGGGCAAGGCCGGGACGCTGGCGCGGCCATTCGTTGCGCTGGAAGTCGAGTTCCGTGGCAAGGGCGAGCTGAAGAATGTCGGGCGCATGGAGAGCTCCGGCACCTCGGCATGGCTCAACGGCGAGGCGCTGTTCAGCGGTCTGTATCTCAACGAACTGTTGATTCGCCTGCTGCCCGCCGAAGACCCGCATCCCGCCGTATTCGACCACTATGCCGCGACCCTCTTGGCGCTGGCCGAAGGTCGACCGCTGGAGCCTTTGTTGCGCTCCTTCGAATGGCGATTGCTGGATGATCTCGGCTACGGCTTCTCCATGAACACCGATATGCACGGTGAGCCTGTCGCACCTGACGGTCTCTATCGCCTGCAAGTCGATGCCGGTCTCGAAAGGGTGTATCTGCTGCAACCAGGCCTGTTCAACGGTACCGAACTGCTGGCCATGGCCGAAGCCGACTGGTCGGCGCCCGGTGCGCTGTCGGCGGCCAAGCGTCTGATGCGCCAGGCCTTGGCGGTGCATTTGGGCGGGCGTCCGCTTGTCAGTCGCGAGCTGTTTCGCAAGCCCTGATATGCTGTGCGCCGAACCTCTCAATTCAGGAGCGCATCCGTGACCAGCAGCAATCGCATTCTTCTCGGCGTGAACATCGACCACGTCGCCACCCTGCGCCAGGCCCGTGGCACGCGCTACCCGGATCCGGTCAAAGCGGCGCTGGACGCAGAAGAGGCGGGCGCTGATGGCATCACCGTGCACCTGCGCGAAGATCGCCGTCACATCCAGGAGCGCGACGTGCTGCTGCTCAAGGATGTGCTGCAAACCCGCATGAATTTCGAAATGGGCGTCACCGAAGAAATGATGGCGTTCGCCGAACGCATTCGCCCGGCGCACATCTGCCTGGTCCCGGAAACCCGTCAGGAACTGACTACCGAAGGTGGCCTGGATGTGGCGGGACAGGAAGAACGCATCAGGGCTGCGGTGGAGCGTTTGTCGAAAATCGGCAGCGAAGTGTCGCTGTTTATCGACGCCGACGAGCGCCAGATCGCCGCCTCCAAGCGCGTCGGTGCGCCGGCCATCGAGCTGCACACCGGTCGTTACGCCGATGCCGAAACTCCCACCGAAGTGGCTGAAGAGCTCAAGCGCGTCGCTGATGGCGTGGCGTTTGGACTGGCACAGGGCCTGATCGTCAATGCCGGGCATGGCCTGCATTACCACAACGTCGAGGCCGTGGCGGCGATCAAAGGCATCAACGAACTGAACATCGGCCATGCGCTGGTGGCGCATGCGTTGTTTGTCGGCTTCAAATCTGCCGTATCGGAAATGAAGGCGCTGATCCTGGCTGCTGCTCTCAAGGGCTAAGATCAAAAGATCGCAGCCTTCGGCAGCTCCTACAGGTGTACACATAACCCTGTAGGAGCTGCCGAAGGCTGCGATCTTGTGCTTTAAAGAGGGGCGGGCTCTTGCGCCGGTTTCGACTTGTCGATCGCCGGCACATGCAGGTTGCCCTCGGCCACCTGGTCGCCTTCAAGTTGCGGCTGGGTCACCCAGGTGAGGATGTCGTAGTAGCGACGAATGTTCGCCACGAAATGCACTGGCTCGCCGCCACGGGCGTAGCCGTAGCGGGTCTTGCTGTACCACTGCTTCTGCGAGAGGCGCGGCAGGATCTTTTTCACGTCCAGCCACTTGTCCGGATTCAGGCCTTCCTTCGCCGCCAGTTTGCGCGCGTCATCCAGATGACCGCTGCCGACGTTGTACGCCGCCAGGGCAAACCAGGTGCGATCCGGTTCCTGGATCGAATCGTCCAACTGATCCTTCATATAAGCCAGGTACTTGGCGCCGCCCATGATGCTCTGCTTGGGATCGAGGCGGTTCGATACGCCCATCGCCTGCGCAGTGTTCTGGGTCAGCATCATCAGGCCGCGCACGCCGGTTTTTGACGTTACTGTCGGCTGCCACAGGGATTCCTGATAGCCGATGGCGGCCAGCAGGCGCCAGTCGACTTTCTCTTTCTTCGCGTAGTTCTTGAAGTGCTGTTCGTATTTCGGCAGGCGCTGCTGCAAGTGCTGGGCGAAGGTGGTAGCGCCCATGTAGCCAAGCACATCGACATGGCCGTAATAGCGGTCTTTCAGGCGTTGCAGGGTGCCGTTCTTTTGCACCTTGTCCAGATAGGCGTTGATTTCATTGAGCAGGCTGTTGTCTTCGCCCGGGCCCACCGCCCAGCTCTGGCTGCGCGCGTCGCCGAGGTCGAAAGCCACGCGGATATTGGTGAAGTACACCTGATTCATCGCCACTTCGTTGGAGTCGACCAGCGTCAGGTCGATCTGACCTTCATCGACCATGCGCAGCAGATCGACCACTTCAACCGCGTCGGATTCTTCGTATTCGATACCGGGATATTTCTGTTTCAGCGCAGCCAGTTGCTCGGCATGGGTGCTGCCCTTGAGCACGGTGATCTTCTTGCCGACCAGATCCGCCGGATCGGTGGGGCGCGACTGGCCGTTGCGGTAGATGATCTGCGGAGTGACTTCGAGGTAGGAGTGGGAGAACCGCACCTGCTTCTTGCGTTCATCGCTGCTGACCAGACCGGCGGCCGCGAGTACCGGGCCGTTTGGCTTGCCGACCTGGTTGAACAGGTCATCGAGATTGTCCGCCGTCTCGATCTTCAATTCGACGCCCAAATCGTCGGCGAAGCGCTTCACCAGCTCGTATTCGAAGCCGGTTTCACCGCTGCGATCCTGAAAGTAGGTGGCGGGGCTGTTGCGGGTAACCACGCGCAGCACACCGTCCTCCTTTACGCGCTCGAGTGTGTTGGGTTTATCAACACAGCCACCGAGCACCAGGAAGAGTCCGGTTGCGATCAGCCATTTGGCGTATCGCGGACGCAAAGCCGTTGGGAAAAACATCTGCGCAGTATACGCAAACGGCCACGGGCGCCATATCTCGACAGCGTAGGACTAGTCTGCTAGCGATCACAAAATCGAACGAAATCCCTTGAATACGGGCCTTCAGGGCATTTTGTTACAGTAAAAATAAGCCATGCTGAAACGCTCGATTTACCTGACCCCGAAGGCAGAAACACAGATTGCTACCCGAGTGCAACCGTGCGTAGCGTTTCGGGTGATGTTGAGGTCGGTTTAGGCTAGAATGCACGGCCTCAAAGCACACCCCTTCCCGAGGCTGTCCCGAAGATGTTGATCCTGCGCGGCGCTCCTGCCCTTTCTGCCTTTCGCCACAGCAAACTCCTTGAGCAACTGAGCCAGAAGGTTCCAGCTGTCAGTGGCCTGTATGCTGAATTCGCTCACTTCGCCGAAGTCACCGGCGTCCTGACCGGCGACGAACAGCAGGTGCTAGCGCGCCTTCTGAAGTACGGCCCAAGTGTTCCGGTTCAAGAGCCTACCGGCCGTCTGTTTCTGGTGTTGCCGCGTTTCGGCACCATCTCGCCGTGGTCGAGCAAGGCCAGCGACATCGCCCGCAACTGCGGCCTGAGCAAGGTCCAGCGCCTGGAACGCGGTATCGCCTTCTATGTTGCAGGGCAGTTCAGCGAAGCCGAAGCCCAGCTGATTTCGGACGCGCTGCATGACCGCATGACCCAGATCGTGCTGGCCAACCTTGAGCAGGCCGCCGGTCTGTTCAGCCATGCCGAGCCGAAGCCGCTGACCGCCATCGACATCCTCGGTGGCGGCCGCGCCGCGCTGGAAAAGGCCAACACCGAGCTGGGCCTTGCCCTGGCCGAAGACGAGATCGATTATCTGGTCAATGCCTTCAACGGTCTGAAGCGCAACCCGCACGACATCGAACTGATGATGTTTGCCCAGGCCAACTCCGAGCACTGCCGCCACAAGATCTTCAACGCCAGTTGGGACATTGACGGCCAGAGCCAGGAAAAAAGCCTGTTCGGCATGATCAAGAACACCTATCAAATGCACAGCGAAGGCGTGCTGTCCGCTTACAAGGACAACGCTTCGGTGATCGTCGGCAACGTTGCCGGCCGCTTCTTCCCGAACCCTGAAACCCGCCAGTACGGCGCGGTGCAGGAGCCGGTGCACATCCTGATGAAGGTTGAAACCCACAACCACCCGACCGCGATCGCTCCGTTCCCGGGCGCATCGACCGGTTCCGGCGGCGAGATCCGTGACGAAGGTGCAACCGGTCGTGGCGCCAAGCCGAAGGCCGGCCTCACCGGTTTCACCGTCTCGAACCTGCAGATTCCCGGCTTCGAACAGCCGTGGGAAGTGCCGTACGGCAAGCCTGAGCGCATCGTCACCGCGCTGGACATCATGATCGAAGGCCCGCTCGGCGGCGCTGCGTTCAACAACGAATTCGGTCGTCCGGCCCTGACTGGCTATTTCCGTACCTTCGAACAATCGATCACCACTCCGCACGGTGACGAAGTGCGCGGTTACCACAAGCCGATCATGCTCGCTGGCGGCATGGGCAACATCCGCGAAGAGCACGTCAAGAAAGGCGAGATCGTCGTCGGCTCCAAGCTGATCGTCCTCGGCGGCCCGGCGATGTTGATCGGTCTGGGCGGCGGCGCGGCTTCGTCGATGGCCACTGGCACCAGCTCGGCGGATCTGGATTTTGCTTCCGTGCAGCGTGAAAACCCTGAAATGGAGCGCCGCTGCCAGGAAGTCATCGACCGTTGCTGGCAGTTGGGCGACAAGAACCCGATCAGCTTCATCCACGACGTCGGCGCGGGCGGTCTGTCCAACGCCTTCCCGGAACTGGTCAACGACGGCGACCGCGGTGGTCGTTTCGAACTGCGCAACATCCCTAATGACGAGCCGGGCATGGCCCCGCACGAAATCTGGTCGAACGAATCCCAGGAACGTTACGTGCTGGCAGTCGGCCCGGAAGACTTCGAGCGCTTCCAGGCGATCTGCGAACGCGAGCGTTGCCCGTTTGCCGTCGTCGGTGAAGCCACCGCCGAACCGCAGCTTACTGTCACGGATAGCCACTTCGGCAACAACCCGGTGGACATGCCGCTGGAAGTGTTGCTGGGCAAGGCGCCGCGCATGCACCGTTCGGTGGTTCGCGAAGCCGAGCTGGGCGATGACTTCGATCCGTCGAACCTCGACATCAGCGAGTCCATCGAACGCGTTCTGCATCACCCGGCCGTGGCCAGCAAAAGCTTCCTGATCACCATCGGCGACCGCACCATCACCGGCCTCGTCGCCCGTGACCAGATGGTTGGCCCATGGCAAGTGCCGGTGGCTGACGTTGCCGTCACTGCCACCAGTTTCGACGTGTACACCGGTGAAGCGATGGCGATGGGCGAGCGTACTCCGCTGGCTCTGCTGGACGCGCCGGCCTCGGGCCGCATGGCCATCGGCGAAACCATCACCAACATTGCCGCCTCGCGCATCAACAAGCTCTCCGACATCAAACTGTCGGCGAACTGGATGTCGGCGGCCGGTCACCCGGGCGAAGACGCGCGTCTGTACGACACCGTGAAAGCGGTCGGCATGGAGCTCTGCCCTGAGCTGGGCATCACCATTCCGGTGGGCAAGGACTCGATGTCCATGGCCACGCGCTGGAATGACAACGGCGAAGACAAGACCGTCACCTCGCCAATGTCGCTGATCGTCACCGGTTTCGCGCCAGTGGCTGACATCCGTCAGACCCTGACCCCGGAACTGCGCATGGACAAGGGCACCACCGACCTGATCCTGATCGACCTCGGTCGCGGCCAGAACCGCATGGGTGCTTCGATCCTCGCACAGGTCCACGGCAAACTCGGCCAGCATGCGCCGGACGTCGATGACGCCGAAGACCTGAAAGCCTTCTTCGCGGTGATCCAGGGCCTCAATGCCGACGGTCATCTGCTGGCCTACCACGACCGTTCCGATGGTGGTCTGCTGACTTCCGTGGTGGAAATGGCCTTCGCCGGCCACTGCGGTCTGAGCCTGAACCTGGACAGCGTTGCCGAATCCGCTTCGGAAATCGCCGCGATCCTGTTCAACGAAGAACTCGGTGCGGTGATCCAGGTTCGCCAGGACGCCACCCCGGACATCCTCGCGCAATTCAGCGCCGCCGGTCTGGGCGACTGCGTGTCGGTGATCGGTCAGCCGATCAACAATGGCCAGATCAACATCACCTTCAACGGTGACACCGTGTTCGAAGGCCAGCGTCGTCTGCTGCAACGTCAGTGGGCCGAGACCAGCTACCAGATCCAGCGTCTGCGCGACAACGCTGACTGCGCCGAGCAGGAATTCGACGCGCTGCTGGAAGAAGACAACCCGGGCCTGAGCGTCAAGCTCAGCTACGACGTCAATCAGGACATCGCCGCGCTTTACATCAAGAAAGGCATCCGCCCACAGGTTGCCGTGCTGCGTGAGCAGGGCGTCAACGGTCAAGTGGAAATGGCCGCCGCGTTCGACCGCGCCGGTTTCAGCGCGATCGACGTGCACATGAGCGATATCCTCGCCGGTCGTGTCGACCTCAACGAGTTCAAGGGCCTGGTGGCCTGCGGTGGTTTCTCCTACGGCGACGTGCTCGGCGCCGGTGAGGGCTGGGCCAAGTCGGCGCTGTTCAACAGCCGCGCCCGCGATGCGTTCCAGGGCTTCTTCGAACGTAACGACAGCTTCACGCTGGGCGTGTGCAACGGTTGCCAGATGATGTCCAACCTGCACGAGCTGATCCCGGGCAGCGAGTTCTGGCCGCACTTCGTGCGCAACCGCTCCGAGCAGTTCGAAGCGCGGGTGGCGATGGTGCAGATCCAGGAATCGAACTCGATCTTCCTGCAGGGCATGGCCGGTTCGCGCATGCCGATCGCCATCGCTCACGGTGAAGGTCACGCCGAGTTCGCCAGCGAAGAAGCATTGCTGGAAGCCGATCTGTCCGGTTGCGTGGCGATGCGTTTCGTCGACAACCACGGCAAGGTCACCGAAGCCTACCCGGCCAACCCGAACGGCTCGCCGCGCGGGATCACCGGCCTGACCAGCCGTGACGGCCGCGTGACGATCATGATGCCGCACCCGGAGCGTGTGTTCCGTGCGGTGCAGAATTCGTGGCGTTCGGAAGACTGGAACGAAGACGCGCCATGGATGCGCATGTTCCGTAATGCTCGCGTGTGGGTTAACTGATCGTCGTGTACAAGCTGGCGTTTTTTGTTCCTGACAGTCATGTCGAGGTGGTCAAAGGGGCTGTGTTCGCTGCCGGTGGTGGGCGGATCGGTGACTATGACCACTGTGCGTGGCAGGTGCTTGGCTCTGGCCAGTTTCGGCCTTTGGACGGCAGTCAGCCGTTCATCGGTGAGGCGGGGCAGGTTGAGCGGGTTGAGGAATGGAAAGTTGAGCTTGTGGTGGCGGATGAGTTGATCGTGGCTGTTGTGGCGGCGTTGAAGCTCAGTCATCCGTATGAGACGCCGGCTTATGAAGTGTGGCGGCTGGAGGATTTCTGATCTTCTTTGCTGCTTGAACGGGAGACCCGCAGATGAGTGATTGTCTGCGGGTTTTTTGTTGCCTGCGATTTGCTTTTCTGTAGGAGTGAGCCTGCTCGCGATGGCGCCCTTATAGGCGACCATGTTCTGGCTGACTGAGTGAATATCCGTTTCTTCGGGGGCTGCGGCTGGCGGTTTCGCCCTTACGGCGACTCACTTTTTTTACAAACGCCTAAAAAAAGTAAGCAAAAAAACGCTTGCTCCTACGTTCGGCCCTCGCAGGCTCGGGTTCCTTCGCTGCGGGATCGATCCGGGCGCAGCGGCTACGGTTTGCTTCGCTGCACCTCCTTCCGCTGTGTTCGACTTCGTCGAACGGTCGCTGCGCTCCCACGCCTGGATCAATCCCTCCACTCAGCCTTCCGACGTCGCCGGTGGATCAAGATCAAGAGCAGGCGAGCTGACACTCGGCCTATTGCGTGGTGAAAAGCGCGGGTGTCCGGCTTTTGATTTGTGTTGTTGCTGCCCCTCACCCCAGCCCTCTCCCGAGGGAGAGGGGGCCGATTTTGTGTGGTTTTCAACTCCTGAGTTCAACTCGGACTTTCACGTCGGCGTACCTCGCCTGAACAACTCGGTCAGTCCCTTCTCCCTCTGGGAGGGAGAGGGGGCCGATTTTGTGTGGTTTGCAAATCCTGAGTTCAACTCGGACTTTCACGTCGTCGTACCTCGCCTGAACAACTCGGTCAGTCCCTTCTCCCTCTGGGAGAGGGCTAGGGTGAGGGTGGCGATCTGGAGTGTGTTTAAAGCAGTGTCTGAGTTCGCAGAACCTTCCCACAAGGTTTTCAGGTTGTCCGTCGGACGTGCGATCTCTAGTCTTTTCCCGTCGCTGCGAATCAGCGATCGGGAGTGAGATCCCCGGATAGCTTGCAACTGGCGCCAGCACCACGATAATTGGCGCCAGCTCAATCTGCTGCCTGCTTTATGGCGGCTGTGTGCGGGCAGACTTCGGTCTGGCCGGTTGCCTGCTCCGGTGGATCTCACCTCGCACATAGCTGCCACCTATTCGCCGCGTGAGATCCGGCGATTGATGGTTGTCCATCAGCCTCAGCAGGAGAAATATTGTGGATAAAATCGTCCCCGACCCACCCCTCGAACCCTCACCCCCCCTCGAACAAACCATCCGCGCCGACGACCTCGCCAAGAACCGCGAAGCGATCAAGCGGGCTCTGGATTTTTACCTGTGTCCGCAGCCGAGCAAAGCGCACCCTCCCAGTACCATGTTTGTGATCCAGCCCGAGATCGACACCGAAACCCTGCTCGCCCATGCCTGTGAGTCACTTGCTTCAGCCAACACCCTGGCCAGTGATTTCGCCGATCAGTTGGGGCGACCGCAGCGCAATACGGCGCTGGCGATTCAGCAGATCATCATGCTTGCCGAGCTGGCGGTGAACCGTGCGCTGGATCGGGTGGATCCCCAGGCATGAAAAAAACCACTGGGCCGTCAAGCCCAGTGGTTTTCCACGACGTGCAATCGCTCGGGTGTCACGTCACCGGTGTCAGGTTCACGTCTGTTACAAGCATGTCGATCAACAACCGCAGGTATTTGAAGCTCTCACCTTTTTTCTCCCAACGATCAACGAATAACAGACCCTTGTCATTGACCTGGATCGGCGTGACAACGATCTCGCCATTGCGGGATTTATGCACAACGCTAGCGTTGCGGGTATCTGCATTTTCGATCAGGAAGTCGCCGGTTTGGATCAGTTTGCTGCGACTGACAGATGGCGTCGCGACAGGCTTTTTCGTTCCGGGGACGGCGACCTCCATGAGAAAGTCGCTGCTCAAGGCCTGTACGTTGGCCTTGCTCTTGTCGCTGACAAACTCCCACGAGCCACGGTGGATGTCCCTGGCCAGCTCAGGGGCCGTGTCGCGTACGTGCAGGCTGACGGCTGAAAGTGTATCGGCCAGACCTGGCACGCCGAGGTTGTAATTGGTGTGCGCGCTGCCCATGAGGGCCACCCATTTATGCGGTCCGTGAGCCAGTTGATCGGCTTCGATCACTTGGGTCGCGAAATAGCTGAACATCTCGTTTCGGGAGATTTCCACGTCATGTATGCCCTTGAGGTGGTAGGACGCCGTGCAATCGATTGCCCTGATGCGCATGTTGTATTTGGCTGCGGCCTGATAGACCTCGGTGTACGTATCGCTCCCTTGGTAAAAGCGCATGTGGCCGTGATCCTGACGCTGCAGATACGCCTTAAGCCTGTCCGGCATGCGCTGGGTGCGCAGGAAAGTATCGAGATCGGCCTGGTGCAGGTCGGTGAACACGTGCTCGACATATAACGTGTCGTACCCTGCTTCCTTGAGGGCTTTCATGTGCTTTTTCAGCAGCGCTTTGCTGGCTGTATCGCTGTGGGTTTCGCCGATCAGCAGATTCAAGCGTGCGTCGGTCAATTGCCGCAAAAAAACCTCGAATGTGCAGTCGGAGGTGAGCACCGGCAGGATCGGCGCGTCGGGAGGGACGTAAGCAGTGAAGGCGTCTCTGGCCGCTTTTTCCAGACGGTCGCGCTGGGCAATGAAAGCCTCGTAGGCCGTTCTTTCACTCGGTACTGTCGGGGTGTAATACGAGTTCATGGAGTAGGGCCTTTGCAACATTTCAGCAATGTCGTTGCGCAGTGGCGCAGCAACATCGAATTCACTGAAGTGGTCAACGGCAGCCGTTGCGGCGGACGGCCTGGAGGCTGGCAGAGGCGCCATGTATGTACTCGGCATCTGGACGAGAAAATCTCCTTGCGCTGATGCATCTCCGGCGATGCCGCCGGGCGCATCCCTGGCAATGCGCGCAGGTTGATACAGGTCGACATCTTCAATGCGCACGGCCACGGCATCGTGAAGATCGGCAAGCCCCGGTGTGTTGTCGAAGGTGCTCATCCGCGATTGTTCCGTGAGCACGATCCAGCGTTCGTCTGGCGCGTCAACGCTATCGCCAGCAAGGATTTTGTGCGAGTAGAAATTTCGCACGCTGTTGCCTCTCGGCGTCAGAGGCGAGAGCTCGGACATGACCAGTGCGCCCTCGACCCGGTAGCAGGTGGAAGCATCCAGCGCGCTGATTTTCAGGCCTTTTTCCCGTGCCGCGCGCACCAGCGCCTCGTAGGAGAACGTCGCATCGCAGCCCAACGCCTTATCCACGGCTTGCAGATGCTTGCGGATATGCAGCCAGGATTTGCCCGCGTTGAGTTTTTCCAGTTTGAGCGGGAAGACGTCTCCGGGCAGGTATTCGATATAGAGACGCTTGTAGCCGTTTCTGACCAACGCATCCAGATTCTGGATCAGCGCTTGTTTACTGGCGATCGAGGCGGGCACCGCGCCGATTACCAGGTTCTTGCCCTTGAGCGCATCGCTGGCGATCAGTTGGGCAAACGAGATATCGGCGCCGACATCAGGGACCTGCGGGCGTGCGGGTAGCGAGGCAAGTTCGGAAAAATGCTGCGTGGCATCCTTGGTCAGCTTCTCGACCTGCGTCAGGTAGGCTCTGCGCGTCGAGGACATTTCACTGACAGCCCCGGCGACGATCGACTCGGGACGGACCATGTAGTCCGCACTGCGCTTGAGCAGCTCCTCTCGAGCTTGCGGGTTCATCACCGTTTCGATGCGTTCGCGATATTTGGCCGCCACACCGTAATCTGTGTGCGGGCCGGAGGCCTGCGGTAAGGGTTCATACTTCGGCGCCCCCCCGCTGATGCCACTGCGCACCATCCTGCCTTCTGAATCACGCACTGCCAGGATACCGGTCGAGAACAACCTGCCACTGTCCGGGTCAAGGCGATGCAACAGATAGCGTCCGAGGGCATCGGGCTGGTTCGACGCCCACAAATTCTGTGCCCTGAATACCACCGGCTGCATGTTCGCCGGAGCTGCGACCGGAGCCACTTGATCGATCAGTGTCACCACATTGCGTTGTTCGTTGCTGGCACTGGCGCTGATTCGGCGCAAGGGGCGGCGCACAGGTTTGAGCGAGCGCAGGGCGGGACGCAGGTCAGTCAGTACCGCGCCGGCACTGTTGAACCAGTAACCGAGCAGATGCCCGAACGCTTCATTGGTATCGCCCTGGCGGTAGGCATGCAAAGCGAGCATGGCGTCCTTGAACGCCAGCAGCAGGCCAGTGCTCAGACTCAACAGCGGGAAGGGCGCGGTGGCAATGGCGAGCACCCATTCGACACTGGTCCAGATCAGACCGGCGATCATCTCGGTACGGCTCGTGGTAGTGGCGTGGACATTGTCGATCCGGCGCTGCAATTTCATGTTGTACAGCGCAGTACGTAAATCGCTGACAGGTTTTACCGACCGGGTCGAGTCGTAACGTGCCGGGCTGGGCATGGAGATATTGAGGCTGTCGGGTAACTGTTTTCTTGCATTTTCGAGGAAGGTGCGAACCCGGGCCTGGCCACTGACACCTACCCGCAGCGTGAGGTATTCAATCAGGCCAGGCTGTTTCTTGAGCAGGTAATTGAACTGTCGTGCCTCACGAAAACCGATGCCGTCCGGCGCATCGGGTGTGTAAAGCAGGACCGGGTTTTCGGCATGGCTGAACAGCCACACATCAATTATCCATTCGCCATCGATCATCATCCGGTGCAGCGCGTATTTCGTGCGCACAGGTCCCGAGGTCTCATCCATGCTGGTAATACTTTGCTCCAGCCATTGCAGATCGTGACTGGTGATGCTGCCTCGCAGCCGGCTTTCCAGCGCAGCGCTTTTCATCTGCCGCTGGGTAATCGCCAGCGTCGCGTTGCGTCTGAAAGCGTAGCCCTCGCTGGTTGAACCCTGCAGTTCCTTCTTGACCTTGTCGGTGTAGCGTTGGCCGATCCATACGCCAGTGACCGAGCGCGCTACTTTCTGCGCGGTCAGGAGGCTGATATCGATACCTGGCGGCCCCTTGAAGCGAGCCGAGCTGGAAAATTTTTCATCGAGAAAACCGACGCCGTCGGCATAGCCGTCGCGATACAGCTGTGTGTAGGTCATCGGCGGCGGTGTCGACGAACGCACCATCGAGGGTGGCGAATAGGCCCAGACGGTATCCGGGTCGACGTCGTTGGCCGGGCGCTGCAGCAGGCGGTTCAGGCTGATCCGGGCTTGCTCGTGGACAAAATCGATAAACGCCGGGAAACGTCCGCCCGACAGTGGATGGTCATTGAACTCACGCAGGGCGCCCTCGGCATCCTCGGTCAATGTCGTGAGTTTTCTGCGGTCGGCCATGCTGGTCCGGCGATACCACGGCGGCGTGCTGAAATCATAATCGTCAAGACGCGTGGCCAGTACATGCTCGGCCATTGCTCGCAGGCAATCGGAGTGACTGCCGATATGTTCGAACGTGACCCTCTGATGTTCCAGCGATCCAGGCTTGAAACTCAGGCCGGCCAGCACTTTGCGCAGGGTCGGGCGAAAGCGCATGGGCGCACGGTTGATCAGGTAACCCGCCATGCTGTCAGCGACATCGCTGTGCCTGGCCCAGCTCAACAGCTGGGACTGGCACTCGCGCTCACTGCCGAAAGCCTGGAACTGTTGCTCGCGAGGTGCCTGAGGCGTACACAGCAATATCCGCGTGATCGCGCCATTCGCATCACTCTGGCGCAGCACCCACAGGTCCAGCAGTTGCGCCCCATGCACGCAAAGGGTGGCGGCCTGCAGTTGGCTGTCGCTGGCGCTGCGCAGACGCTCGATCAGTTGCAGATCAGTGTCGAGCAAGTGCCCTTGCAACGCTGCCGTATGCGCGAGCGCGACGATGCGTTGATCGAGCATCTTTTCGATCGCCGGCTTTATCGTGGGCCGCGCCTGCATATCTTTTTGCAAGCTGGCGTAGTCGACGCGAGGTTGCATCTTGAGCGCTTGTTCGACCAGCCACGCCGGAGTCACGTCCGCGTACATTGCCGGCAACGGCGCGTCATCGTAGCTGAGCGTGGTGTAGCGCAAAAACTCCGAGCCGGGCAGTTCATCGCCAGTGTGCGGGCCGCGCAAGGACAGATCGAGCAAGTTGCATCGATGCACATAAACCCCATAGCCCGGCACTCGGCGATCGGTGCTGATCTGCAGCTTGTGCGGTTCGAGGTCGTCGATCTCCAGGTCATCACTCAGGCGCTCCAGCCATTGGTGGCGAGCAAGCGCCGCCAGGCTGCCCGTCGGCTCCATCAGATCAAGCAGATGCTGACGCGCACGGTTGTAGTTGGCGACATGCTGCGTGAGTTCTGTCTGCCTGTCGGGACTGGCGCTGCGATACCAGTCCGGCGCGCTGTAGCGCAGGTGGCGCTCGAACAGGGTCTGGGCACGCAATTGAAGACGCGCGGTGAGATCAGGCAGTGCCGCAGCGATTGCGCGCTCCAGGGCGCTGACCAGTAACTTGGGATCTTGCTGCGGATTGTCGGCGAAGCTCAACGCCCGTTCGATGTCCTGGGTGCGTTTTTCGAACAGCGCGTCGTAGGTGTGCTCGAACAACGGCTTGCTGTCGATGGCTGCAAGTCGCAGCGGCCAGATCCCCGCGGCGCCGACGTCGTGGTAGCGCGTCGGCAACAGGGACATGAACTCGTCGCGACCGCCGGGCTGGTTCAGGGACGCACGCAATTGGCTATCGAGGTCGGCCAGAGAGCTGAAAAACTCGAGACCGCGCACGGGTGTGAACAGTACGGCAAAGCCAACGCTCTGGTCTGTCAGCAGATCGCTGACCCGGGGAGTGTCCTTTTGGGTGACGACAAAGGCGCCGGCCAGCTCGACGCGGCTGCCCTGATAGCTGAATTGCAGCGCGTACATTGCCGGACGCAGCATCGGCCCCAGTCCGAGTTTCTCCAGAAGCTCGCCGGCTTGCGGGTGCAACAGTCGGTCGGTCACGGCTTGCCGCGCTTCGTGCTCAATGGCGGTGAACCCGGCATCGTATTTGAGGAAGGTTTTCGCCGGCTTTCCGTCGATCTGATCGCGCAGGTCCATGTTGATCAGTTGGGTGTTGAGCCTGATCTTCTGGGTTGCGATGAGCTGTTTGCCTTCCGCGGTTTGCAGATCGCTGGTTTCCAGCGCCTGATAGAGCGCTCGGCTGCGTTGTAAAAAGCCGTTACGGTAAGTGGTGAGCTGTTCGTTGAGACGTTTCAGGTAAGTCTGTTCAGCGGTCGGTTTTTGTGCGGGAAGCAGTGGGGGCGGGCTGTCAAACAGATAGTCGCTGATCTGGTTGACGTTGCTGTTGATCTCTGCGGGTGTTGGGGATTTTGCCGGGGTCACGGGCGCTCTCCAGATTGGGAATGAGCGCTCAGCATGGCGAGGGGGGCGTGGAGGAGGGTGGTACATACGTATGGAGTGTGGAATCTGCGGAGCTGGCGAGCCTGATCGCGAACAGGCCCGCCAACCCTCGTTCAAACTTGCGCGCTGACCTCTTGGCGATTCACCAACCCTTCCAGCGCGCAGCTCAGACTTGCTGCCTTGTCACCCACCAGCAAATGCCAGATCCCACCGTCCAACTGGCTGACACCCTGGCAGCCCAGCGCTTGCAACTGCGCCTCTGACAACGTCTTGCCATCGGCCAGTTGCAGGCGAATGCGGGTCATGGCGATGCAATCGAGCTGCAGCACATTGTCGCGACCGCCCAGCGCATTCAGCCATTGCTGAGCCTCGTTGCTTGTAAGCACAACGGTCTTCGGTTCATCGGCAATTACTGCGGTTTCCACCAACGTTGTTCGGCCCAGCGCAGGCATGGCCAAGCGGATTTCATCGGCAATGCTGTCAGCCAACGGCCCGACCACGACCTGCAGACTGCCGCCCTTGCCCGGGCGCACTACCGCCATCGCGCCCAGCGCTTTCAGCTCGGCATCCGAGGCCTTGTTGCGATCGACCATCTCCAGGCGCAGTCGGGTCGTGCACGCGCCGACGGTGAGCAGATTCTCGGCGCCGCCCAAGGCTTTGATATACGCGCTGGCGCGTTCGGTTTCCGAAAGCACGGCTTTTTCTGCCGTGGCCACGTCTTCGCGCCCCGGCGTCTTCAGGTTGAAACGACGGATACAGAAGTCGAAAACCAGGTAATAGATGACCGCATAAGCCAGCCCGACCGGCACCACCAACCAGCCATTTGTGGACTTGCCCCAGCCGAGAATCATGTCGATGAAACCACCGGAAAAGGTGAAGCCCAGATGAATGTTCAGACCGTTGGTGATCGCCATCGACAGCCCGGTCAGCAGCGCGTGCAGGAGGAACAGCAGCGGTGCGAGAAACATGAAGGCAAATTCGATCGGCTCGGTCACGCCGGTCAGAAACGAGGTCAGCGCCATCGACAGGAAGATCCCGCCCATCACCTTGCGCCGCTCCGGCAAAGCGTTGCGATACATCGCCAGGCACGCGGCGGGCAGGCCGAAGATCATCATCGGGAACATGCCGGTCATGAACTGGCCGCCCTTCGGATCGCCGGCAAAATACCGCGACAGATCGCCGGTCACCAGAGCGCCGGTGGTCGGGTCGGTGAAGTTGCCGAAGACGAACCACGCCATGTTGTTAAGGATGTGGTGCAGGCCGGTGACGATCAGCAAACGGTTGAAGACGCCGAAGACGAAGGCGCCAATGCTGCCGCTTTCCATCATCAGCGCGCCGAACGCATTGATGCCCTGCTGGATCGGCGGCCAGATATAGCCGAACAGCACGCCCAGCCCCACCGCCGCGAACCCGGTGACGATCGGCACGAACCGCCGGCCACCGAAGAACGCCAGATACTCCGGTAGCTTGATGTCCTTGAAGCGGTTGTACAGCGCGCCGGCCAACAGGCCGCTGACGATCCCGGCGAGCATGCCCATGTTGATGGTCGAGTCGAGCACCTTGAGCGTGGAGATCATCACCAGATAACCGATCACCCCGGCCAGGCCGGCGGTGCCGTTGTTGTCCTTGGCGAAACCGACGGCGATGCCGATGGCAAAAATCATCGCCAGGTTGGCGAAGATCACTTGCCCGGCATCGTGAATGATCGCGATGTTCAACAGGTCGGTGTCGCCCAGGCGCAGCAGCAGGCCGGCAATCGGCAGGATCGCGATCGGCAGCATCAGCGCGCGGCCCAGGCGTTGCAGGCCTTCGATGAAGAGTTGGTACATGGCGTTTGTCCTTTTTGTTTTTGTTAGCGCAGAGGCCAATGTTGATGACAGGCGTGGCGAACGGCGGCGGCGCTGGACAGCTTGAGCAAGTCGCGGCTCAGGCGCTGACATTCGGCTTCATGCAACTGACGTACGCGGTCCTTGATTTCACCGATCTGCACCGGGCTCACCGACAGTTCGGTGACGCCGAGGCCGATCAGCACCGGCGTGGCCAGCGGGTCGGAGGCGAGGGCGCCGCAGACACCGACCCAGCGCTTGTGCACCGCCGCGCCTTCGCAGGTCATGGCGATCAGGCGCAGCAATGCCGGGTGCAGGGCATCGACCCGCGCCGCCAGCCCGGCGTGGTCGCGGTCCATGGCCAGGGTGTATTGCGACAGATCGTTGGTGCCGATCGAGAGAAAGTCGGCGTGTTCGGCCAGTTGCTCGGCTTGCAGCGCGGCGGCGGGGACTTCGATCATCACGCCGATTTCCGGGCGCTCGGCAATGCCCAGTTCAAGCCGCAGTGCATCGACGCGCTGGCGGATGTGCAGCAGTTCATCGACCTCGGTGACCATCGGCAACAGAATCCGGCAACGCGACAACGGCTTGACCTGCAACAGCGCGCGCAGTTGCTGATCGAGAATTTCCGGCCGCGCCTGGGCCAGCCGAATGCCGCGCAGACCGAGCACCGGGTTGGCCTCGGCGGGCAGTGGCAGGTAGTCGAGTTGCTTGTCGCCACCGACGTCGATGGTGCGGATGATCACCGACTTGTCGCCCATGGCATCGATGACCGCTTGATAGGCGCTGCGCTGTTCTTCGACGTCCGGTGCCGTCTGGCGATCGACGAAGAGAAACTCGGTGCGCAACAGGCCTACGCCATCGGCACCGTTGGCAAATGCGTCTGCCGCTTCGTTGCTTGAGGCGACGTTGGCGACCACTTCGATGTGCACGCCATTGCGCGTTTCAGCGGGCAAATGGGCCTTGGCCTGTTGGCTGTCGCGGCGCTGCTGGCGCTGGATTTGTGCCTGTTGCACGTCGGCCAGGCGTTGCGCATTCGGCGTCAATTCGAGACGACCGCCGTCAGCGTCGAGCACCACGGCCTGATCCTGCGGCTGCTCAAGCAATTGCGCGCCCAAAGCGACGATGCACGGCAGACCTTTGCCGCGCGCCAGAATCGCTACGTGCGAGGTCGCGCCACCCTCGGCCATGCACAACCCGGCGACGCCTTGCGCGCTGAGTTGCAGCAGATCCGATGGCGTCAGTTCATGGGCGGCAACGATGGCGCCGGCCGGCACCTGGTATTGCCAGGCCTCGCCAAGCAGGGCGCGCAGGACGCGTTGCTTGAGGTCGCGCAAATCGTTGGCCCGTTCGGCCAGCAGCGGACTGCCGGTGCCTTGGAGCATGTCGCACTGGGTGTCGATCGACTGACTCCAGGCGTGCGTCGCTGCGGTGCCTTGCGCGATGAATTGCTGCGCGGCGTCGAGCAGGGCCGGGTCTTCGAGCAGCGCCATGTGTGCGGCGAAGATCGCTTCTTCGTCGGCGTTCTTGTGCTTTTTCGCCTGGGCGAGGGTGGCGGCGATTTCGCTGCGCACCGCGTTCAATGCCGTTTCAAGCGTCTGCTGCTGTTGCTCTGGATCGTGATGGCCCGCATCCGCCGGCAAGGTGATCGCGTTCAGGCGAAACAACGGCCCGGCGACCAGCCCTGGCGCGGCGCAAACACCATGCAACACCCCAGCCTCGGCCGGGCGTTTCAGCGCGGCTGTGGTGGTCGGCGCCTGCGCGTGATGATCGTCCGGCAGCGCCGTTGTCAATGCGCTGAGAAGAGCTCGCAATGCGGCATCGGCGTCCGGTCCCTGACAACTGACCTGCACCTCATCCTGCTCACTAATCGCCAGCCCCATCAAACCGATCAGACTGTTGCACGGCGCCGATTTGCCGTTGAAGTGCAGCTGTGAGTGGCTGCTGAAACCTTGGGCGGTCTGGCGGATCAGCGCAGCGGGGCGCGCATGCAAGCCGCCGCGATGAGCGACCTGCACTTGACCACGAACCTCAGGCCCGCCGCTTGTATCGGTATTCGCCGCCACCACATTGCGCGCGATGATGTGCAGCAACGGCTCGCCGACTTTCACCGCTTTGAGGGTGATCGGCCGCACCTGAAAATCCGCGCTGTTGGTCAGGATCAACAGGCTGACCAGGCTTTTGCAGTGCTGGCCGACCTTGTCCAGGTCATAACGCAGCAGCGGCTGACCGAGGCTGACGCGATCGCTTTCCTTGACCAGCATGGCGAAACCTTCGCCGTTCAGCTCAACGGTATCGAGGCCCAGATGCAGGAGGATTTCCGCACCGTTGTCGGCACGCACGGTCACCGCGTGGCTGCTGCGCGCGACGTGGATGACCACGCCGGCGCAGGGCGAATACAGCGTGTCGTTGAGCGGGTCGATGGCGATGCCGTCGCCCATCGCGCCACTGGCGAACACCGCGTCCGGGACGTTGGCGAGCGTCAGCACCGGGCCGCTGAGCGGGGCGCTGAGGGTCAGCTCTTTATTGTTGTCGGGCATGGCTGGGTCTCATCAGTTGAATCTCGGTTCGATGTCCCCTGTAGGAGCTGCCGAAGGCTGCGATCTTTTGATCTTGTTTTTATGGGTCGAGATCAAAAGATCGCAGCCTTCGGCAGCTCCTGCATGGAGTTACGTCCTTTAGCCGCTATCAGTGCGTGCGGGTCACTTTGCTCAAATGGCGCGGCTGATCCGGGTCCATGCCCCGCGCCACGGCCAGGCCTGCGGCCATCACGTAGAAACTCTGGATCGCCAGAATCGGATCGAGGGCCGGGTGTTCGGCGCGGCTCAGGGTCAGGTCGCGTTCGCTGACGTCATCCGGCGCGGCGAGCAAAACCCGGGCGCCGCGCTGGCGCATTTCCGCCGCCAGACTCAGCAGGCCGGCCTGCTCGGCGCCGCGTGGGGCGAACACCAGCAGCGGATAGTGTTCGTCGATCAGTGCCATCGGGCCGTGACGGACTTCGGCACTGCTGAACGCTTCGGCCTGAATCGCCGAGGTTTCCTTGAATTTCAGCGCCGCTTCCTGGGCAATCGCGAAACCGGCTCCGCGGCCGATCACCATCAGGCGCTCGCAACCGCGCAGGGCTTCGATGGCCACGCTCCAGTCCTGTTTCGCCGCTTCGCGCAGGCCTTCTGGCAGCGCATCGTGGGCTTGCAGCAATTCGCTGTCCTCTTTCCAGTGCGCGATCAAACGCGCGCTGGCGCTGAGGGTGGCGATAAAACTCTTGGTCGCGGCGACGCTGCTTTCCGTGCCGGCGAGCAGCGGCAGGCTGAATTCACAGGCCGCTTCCAGTGGCGAATCGGCAGCGTTGACCATCGACACGCTCAGCGCGCCACGCTTGCGCAACAGGCGCAGGCTGTTGACCAGATCCGGGCTCTGCCCCGACTGCGAAAACGCAAAGGCGACCTGACCGCTGACTTTCAGCGGCGCCTGCTGCATGGTCACCACCGACATCGGCAACGAGGCCACCGGCACGCCCAGTTGCTGCATGGTCAGGTAGGCGAAGTAGCTCGCCGCGTGGTCGGAGCTGCCACGGGCGACGGTCATCGCCACTTGCGGCGGCTGACGGCGCAGGCGCCCGGCGATCTCGATCATCGGCGCGTCGAGCTGTTGCAGCTGTGCTTGCACGGCCTCGAACGAGGACAGCGCCTCTTCAAGCATTTTTGAAGTCAATGTCTTCTCCTTCGACCATGACGGCGGTCAGTGTGAGTGAACGATCGAGCCGCACGCAGTCGGCCCAGGCGCCGGGGGCAAGGCGCCCGCGTTCGGTGATGCCGAGGTAGTCGGCGGGAAATTGCGACAGACGCTGCGAGGCTTCGGCGATCGGCAAACCGATCTTGACCAGATTGCGCAGGGCCTGATCCATGGTCAGGGTGCTGCCGGCCAGCGTGCCGTCGGGCAGACGCACGCCGCCCAGGCATTTGGTCACGGTGTGGCTGCCAAGCTTGTATTCACCGTCGGGCATGCCGGCGGCGGCGGTCGAATCAGTGACGCAATACAGGCACGGGATCGAGCGCAGGGCCACGCGGATGGCGCCGGGATGCACGTGCAGCAGATCGGGAATCAGCTCGGCGTATTTGGCGTGGGCCAGTGCTGCGCCGACGATGCCCGGCTCGCGGTGATGCAGCGGGCTCATGGCGTTATAGAGGTGGGTGAAACTGCTGGCTCCGGCAGCCAGCGCGGCGACGCCTTCCTCGTAGCTGCCGAGGGTGTGCCCGATCTGCATGCGGATGCCACGGCTGCTCAGCTCACGGATCAATGCATCGTGACCGGCGATTTCCGGGGCAATGGTGATGACGCGAATCGGCGCCAGCGCCAGATATTCTTCGACTTCGGCCATCAACGCGGTGTGGGCGAAGTTCGGTTGAGCGCCGAGTTTTCCCGGGTTGATGTAAGGGCCTTCAAGGTGCACGCCGAGGACTCGCGCGGCGCCTTTCGGACGCTGTTCGCAGAATTCTCCTACCTCTTTGAGAACGCTGGAGATCTCCGCGCTCGGCGCAGTCATGGTCGTGGCCAGCAGCGAAGTGGTGCCGAAACGCACATGGGTTCTGCTGATGGTTTCGAAGGCTTCGGCGCCCTCCATGATGTCTTTGCCGCCGCCGCCGTGCACATGCAGGTCGATGAAACCCGGCAGCAGATAGGGCAGATCGTTGGCGGCCGGATCGCAGGGCACGCCTTCGATCGACACGACCTTGCCGTGTTCGTGAATCAGCCGGCCGCGAACCCAGCCGCTGGCGGTGAGGATGTTGTCTTCGGACATTTTCGTTCTCGCTTGGGGCCGCGCTCAGCGGCGCAGCTCTGCCACAAAGTCGTAGTAGTCGTTGCGGCAATAGGTGTCGGTGACTTCGATCGGCGTGTTGTCTTCCAGGTAGCCGACCCGGGTCATCAGCAGCATGGCGGTGCCGGGGGCGATGCCGACCAGTGCGGCGAATTCGTCCGAGGCGTTGATTGCCTGGATGTGCTGAAGGGCGCGGACGATCGGTTTGCCGATGCCGTCGAGGTATTCGTAAAGCGAATCGCCCACCGCTTGCGGCCTGGGCATGATTGAGGCGGGCAGGGTGCTCATCTCGATCGCCATGACCGTGTCATCGGCTTTGCGCAGGCGCTTCATGCGCGCCACCTTGTCATTCGGCGACAGGCCGAGGCGGATCAATTCTTCGTGGGTCGGCAGGGTGATTTCCCGCTCCAGCCATTTCGAGCTCGGCACGAAACCTTTCAGGCGCAGCATTTCGCTGAAGCCGGACAGACGCGACAGCGGTTGTTCCAGGCGTGGGGTGATGAACGTGCCCGAGCCTTGCAGGCGGCGGATCAGGCCTTGCTCGAGCAAGACTTCCAGCGCCTTGCGTGCGGTGACCCGGGAAATGCCGAGCTGGTCGCTGAGGTTGCGCTCGGACGGCATCGCCTGTTCGGCCTTCCACTGCCCGGCATGAATCGCCGCTTCCAGATTGCGCGCCAGTTGCAAGTACAGCGGCGTCGGCTGGGAGTCATCGGGACGTAGGGTTTGAAGGTCGTTCATGTAGGTCGTTTCCGTCGCGAGTATAGGATTGTTGTGGCTCGCTTGTGCGACGGAAGCTAATACCACTTGAATACCATGTCAACGCCATGAATCGGCGTCTGGCCCAATGGATTGGCGGCTTTCAGAGGGCGTTGTTTAAAGTGGTATTAGTGTTGGCCTATAAAAAGCAAAAGATCGCAGCCTGCGGCAGCGCCTACAGTTGAGAGTGGTATCACCTCTGTAGGCGCTGCCGCAGGCTGCGATCTTTTGATTTATTTTTTTGCGGGTGACCAGTGGTCAGGGATTAAGGGCGAATCTCGATCATCGTGCCGTCCGGTACCAGATTCCACACTTCACGCATGTCGACGTTGCGCATGGCGATGCAGCCGTCGGTCCAGTCGAGGGTATGGAACAACTGCTCCGGATTGTCTGCCGAATCCGGAGTGCCGTGGATCATGATCATCCCGCCGGGCTCGACACCTTCACGGCGAGCACGGGCGGCATCGCTGATGTTCGGGTAGGAGATGTGCATCGACAGGTTGAATTTGTCGCTGGTCTTGCGCCAGTCGATCCAATAGAAACCTTCGGGTGTGCGTTTGTCGCCCTCGATCAGTTTCGGCCCTTTCTTCGCGCCCTTGCCCAAGGAGATGCGATAGGTCTTCAGCGGCTTGCCGTCGGCAATCAACTGCAGTTGGTGGGCCGATTTCAGTACCAGGACTTTTTCGATCAATGGAGTGTTCGAGGGCGTCACGGTGGTCACGAATGACGCTTGCGAAACGCTGACGAACGACAGGCACAACAGGGCAAGCAACCAACGCATTGAAACGATTCCCCAGGGAGTGACGCGATCAGGTTTTAGGTAGGAGCTGCCGAAGGCTGCGATCTTTTGATCTTCTAGCCAACAATCACCGGCTGAACCAATGGCGGAATCGATTCCGAACGAACCGGATACTTCTCGACGCGCCGATCAGCGAAGAAGCATTCTAAGGTACGCCCGACCGTGCGGAAAGCCAGCTCGTCCCAGGGAATGTCGGCTTCTTCGAACAGCTGCACTTCAAGGCTCTCCGGCCCGGCCGCGTATTGCAGATCGGCCAGTTCGGCGCGGAAGAACACATGCACCTGGCTGATGTGCGGCACGTCGATCAGCGTGTAGATGCTCAGGTTGCGCACCCGGGCGCAGGCTTCTTCGGCGGTTTCGCGGATGGCGGCCTGCTCGATGGTCTCGCCGTTTTCCATGAAGCCGGCAGGTAGCGTCCAGTAACCGAGACGCGGCTCGATGGCGCGGCGGCAGAGCAGCACTTTCGTCCCCCAGGTCGGTACGCACCCGGCGACGATATTGGGGTTCTGGTAGTGAATAGTCTGACAGCTGTCGCAGACAAATCGCAGCCGCGAGTCGCCTTCGGGAATGCGCTGGGTGACCGGGTTACCGCAGTGGCTGCAAAATTTCATGCTCGGGTTCCTGAATGCTGCGCCTATCTTGGCGTGCAGCGGGGCCGGTCGGCAAGTTGTCGTTTCGCGACACGACGGGTTTCGGGGGCTTGGGCGCTCGCTTTGATTGGTGCATGATGCGGAGCAAGGCACCGATCGAGAACACTCATGCTGGACGAGCTACTGCACAGGGTAAGCAACCACACACCGCGCACGCTGGAGACCGACGCACGTTTCCCCGAAGCCGCCGTGCTGGTGCCGATCACCCGCAGTGACGAACCGGAACTGGTCCTGACCCTGCGCGCCAGCGGGCTTTCGACCCATGGCGGCGAGGTCGCCTTCCCCGGAGGGCGCCGCGACCCGGAAGACCCCGACCTCATATTCACCGCCCTGCGCGAAGCCGAAGAAGAGATCGGCCTGCCGCCGGGCCTGGTCGAAGTCATCGGCCCGCTGAGTCCGCTGATCTCCCTGCACGGCATCAAGGTAACGCCGTATGTCGGCGTGATTCCCGATTTTGTGGAATACCAGCCCAACGATGCCGAGATCGCCGCCGTCTTCAGCGTGCCGCTGGAATTCTTCCGCAAGGACCCGCGTGAGCATACCCATCGCATCGATTATCAGGGCCGCAGTTGGTACGTGCCGAGCTATCGCTTTGGCGAGTACAAGATCTGGGGCCTGACGGCGATCATGATCGTCGAGTTGATCAACCTGCTCTATGACGCCAAAATCAGCCTGCACCGACCGCCGAAAAGCTTTATCGATACCTGAGCCGTCGTTCGAACGGCCGTGAGCCCTGAGGAAAACAAGATGAAATACCGCCTGGGCGACGCCCGTGTCGAAACCCATCCACAGAGCTGGGTCGCGCCCAATGCGGTGCTGGTGGGCAAGGTTCGCCTGGAAGAGGGCGCCAACGTCTGGTTCAACGCCGTATTGCGCGGCGACAACGAACTGATCCTCATCGGCAAGAACAGCAACGTGCAGGACGGCACGGTGATGCACACCGACATGGGCTATCCACTGACCATCGGTACCGGCGTGACCATCGGCCACAACGCGATGCTCCACGGCTGCACGGTCGGCGATTACAGCCTGATCGGCATCAACGCGGTGATTCTCAATGGCGCGAAGATCGGCAAGAACTGCATCATCGGCGCCAATTCGCTGATCGGCGAAGGCAAGGAAATTCCCGACGGTTCGCTGGTGATGGGCTCGCCGGGCAAAGTCGTACGTGAACTGACCGAGGCGCAAAAGAAGATGCTCGAAGCCAGCGCCGCGCACTATGTGCATAACTCGCAGCGTTACGCCCGCGATCTGGTCGAGCAGGAACAATGACGACTGTTGAACGACCAGTCGCCTCGCCTTGCGTGAATATCTGCGCGCTGGATGAAGATGACGTTTGTACCGGGTGCCAGCGCACGGTCGCAGAGATCACCCGCTGGGGCCGCATGAGCGATGACGAGCGCCGCGTGGTGCTGGGGTTGTGTCATGAACGGGCGAAGGCGAGTGGATTGGTCTGGATGATTCCCGCGAAGTCAGGCGTCTGAACCACCGCTTTCGCGAGCAGGCTCGCTCCCACCTTGAAAATGCATTCCACTGTGGGAGCGAGCCTGCTCGCGAAGACGTCGGTCCTGTCACCGCACCTATTGGCGCAATACCAGCGCTCAAGTAACCTGTGCGCCACATTTACAGGCCGCCCCCATGATCTTCCTCATCGCCTACATCAGCAGCGTCGTGCTGATCAACTTCGCCTTTTCCACCGCACCGCACCTGGACATCATCTGGTCGGCCTGGGGCGGGCTGGTGTTCGTGCTGCGCGACATGGTGCAAACGCGCTTCGGTCATGGCGCGATCGTGGCGATGCTGGCGGCGCTGGTGCTCTCCTACATCACGTCCGACCCATCCATCGCGCTGGCCAGCGCCACGGCGTTCGCGGTCTCCGAGTGCATCGACTGGCTGGTGTTCAGCATCACCAAGCGGCCATTGCGTGATCGTCTGTGGATCAGTTCGGCGCTGAGCATTCCGCTGGATACCTTCATCTTTTTCGGCATGATCGACGCCTTGACGCCGCCGGTGATCATCACCGCGCTGGCCTCGAAGTTCGCCGGCGTTACCGCGGTCTGGCTGATCATGGCCTGGCGTGATCGCAAACAGGCTGTCGCCAGCTGAAGCCAAACCCTCGGGTTCATGTAAAATGCCGCGCTTTCTCCCCATGGAAAGCGCACCTGCGTGGCTTTCCTCGATGATCCGCTTCCTTTGAGGACCTGAGATGACCCGTATCGGAACTCCATTGTCGCCAACCGCGACCCGCGTATTGCTGTGTGGCTGTGGTGAGTTGGGCAAGGAAGTGGTAATCGAACTGCAGCGCCTGGGCGTTGAAGTGATTGCCGTCGACCGCTACGCCAACGCGCCGGCCATGCAAGTCGCCCATCGCAGCCACGTGATCAACATGCTCGACGGCGCTGCTTTGCGTGCAGTGATCGAAGCCGAGAAGCCGCACTTCATCGTGCCGGAAATCGAAGCCATCGCTACCGCCACGCTGGTCGAACTGGAAGCCGAAGGCTTCACCGTGATCCCGACCGCGCGTGCGGCGCAGCTGACCATGAACCGCGAAGGCATCCGTCGTCTGGCTGCCGAAGAGCTGGACCTGCCGACCTCGCCGTACCACTTCGCCGACACCTTCGAGGACTACAGCAAAGCCGTTCAGGACCTGGGATTCCCTTGCGTGGTCAAGCCGGTGATGAGTTCGTCGGGCAAGGGGCAGAGCCTGCTGCGCAGCGCCGATGACGTACAGAAAGCCTGGGATTACGCGCAAGAGGGCGGTCGCGCCGGCAAAGGTCGGGTGATCATCGAAGGCTTCATCGACTTTGACTACGAAATCACCCTGCTGACCGTGCGCCACATTGGCGGCACCACGTTCTGCGCACCGGTCGGCCACCGTCAGGAGAAAGGCGACTATCAGGAATCCTGGCAGCCGCAGGCCATGAGCCCGATTGCTCTGGCTGAATCCGAGCGCGTTGCCAAAGCAGTCACTGAAGCGCTGGGTGGCCGTGGTCTGTTCGGCGTCGAGCTGTTCATCAAAGGTGATCAGGTGTGGTTCAGCGAAGTCTCGCCACGGCCGCATGACACCGGTCTGGTGACGCTGATTTCCCAGGATTTGTCCCAGTTCGCCCTGCATGCCCGTGCGATTCTCGGCCTGCCGGTGCCACTGATCCGTCAGTTCGGCCCATCGGCGTCGGCGGTGATTCTGGTGGAAGGCCAGTCGACCCAGACTGCATTCGCCAACCTGGGCGCTGCGTTGAGCGAGCCGGACACCGCGCTGCGTCTGTTCGGCAAGCCGGAAGTGAACGGTCAGCGCCGCATGGGCGTGGCGCTGGCGCGGGATGAGTCGATCGAGGCTGCTCGCGCCAAAGCGACCCGTGCGTCGCAGGCGGTTGTTGTCGAGCTGTAAACCGGGTCGCGGCAACTATTCGCGAGCAGGCTCGCTCCCACATTTGGAATGCATTTCCCTGTGGGAGCGAGCCTGCTCGCGAAGCTTTTGATCTTCTGTCAGGCAACCTGATTCAGATCGTTGTTGCGGGTTTCCTTCAAGCACAGCACCGCAATCAGACTCAACACCGCCGCCGCCGACACATACCCGCCGACATAGCTCAACCCACCCATCGCCACCAGTTTCTGCGCAAAGAACGGCGCCGCCGAGGCTCCGACGATCCCGCCCAGGTTGTACGCCGCTGAAGCGCCGGTATAACGCACGTGGGTCGGAAACAGCTCAGGCAACAGCGCGCCCATCGGTGCGAATGTCACGCCCATCAAAAACAGCTCGATGCACAGAAACAGCGCCACGCCCCAGGTCGAGCCCTGCGTCAGCAATGGCTCCATCAGAAATCCAGACAGAATCGCCAGCACGCCACCAATGATCAGCACCGGTTTGCGCCCGTAACGGTCGCTGGCCCAGGCTGACAATGGGGTCGCTGCGGCCATGAACAACACGGCAAAGCACAGCAGGCCGAGGAACGTTTCGCGGCTATAACCCAGCGTGGATACGCCGTAGCTCAGGGAAAACACTGTCGAGATATAGAACAGTGCGTAGCAGACCACCATCGCCGCCGCACCCAGCAGTGTTGGAGCCCAGTATTGGCTGAACAACTCGATCAGCGGCACTTTCACTCGCTCCTGACGAGCGATCGCATTGGCGAACACTGGCGTTTCATGCAGCTTGAGGCGCACATACAGGCCAACCATCACCAGCGCCGCGCTGAGCAGAAACGGTATACGCCAGCCCCAGTTGCGGAACTGTTCATCATCCAGCGTCATCGCCAGGGTCAGGAACAGACCGTTGGCCGCCAGAAAACCAATCGAAGGCCCGAGCTGCGGGAACATGCCGAACCACGCGCGTTTGCCCTTCGGCGCGTTTTCCGTAGCCAGCAGCGCCGCGCCGCCCCATTCACCGCCAAGGCCCAGGCCCTGACCGAAACGCAGCACGCACAGCAGAATCGGCGCCCAGGCCCCAATGCTGTCGTAGCCCGGCAACACGCCAATCAAGGTGGTGCACACGCCCATCAACAGCAGCGAGGCGACCAGCGTCGACTTGCGCCCGATGCGGTCGCCGAAGTGGCCAAACAGTGCCGAACCCAGTGGTCGGGCGAGGAAGGCAATGCCGAAAGTGAGAAAAGCGGAAAGCATCTGCGCCGTGCCGGAGGTCTGCGGAAAGAACACCGGCCCGATCACCAGCGCCGCAGCGGTGGCATAAACGTAGAAGTCGTAGAACTCGATGGCGGTGCCGATGAAGCTTGCCGTGGCCACGCGGGTGGCGGAATTGGTCGGCTGGGCAGGCGCGGTTTCGCTGTAAGCGGTATGGGTCGTCATGCGGTGATCCCTGACAGTCATGAGCTCCGGTGGAGCGAATTATTATGGTCGAACACCCAGGGATGTGGGGTAGGGCGCGAGCGCTGTTTCGAGTAGGAACAGTCGTCGGTTTGCAGCGGAAACAGTCAGGATCCGGGCAGTGCCGGGTAGGCACAGGGATCGACGGCGCTTGGGTAAGCGCCTCGATTATAGGAAGGGGGCTAACGATCAAACAAGCGCAAAAGATCGTCCGATCGCGGTCCGAGCCTTCGGCAGCTCCTGGAGATGAACGCATTCCACATGTAGGAGCTGCCGAAGGCTGCGATCTTTTGATCTTTTATCTTGCAGGCACCAGAGCAGGCACCGATGAGGTCAGCCAGATCAACACCTTGCTCACCCGGTTCTCCTCGGTCTCGAGAATTTCCAGTCGATAACGCCCGAGCTTCAGACAGACAGCACTTTCAGGAATCGTCTCCAAAGCTTCAGTCACCAGCCCGTTCAGCGTCTTCGGCCCGTCGCTCGGCAGATGCCAGCCCAGGCACTTGTTCAGGTCGCGGATCGATGCGGCGCCATCGATCACCATACGCCCGTCGGCCTGGGGATGGATGTGCGGATTGTCGAGGCTGTGCTCGCTTTCGAATTCGCCGACGATCTCTTCGAGAATATCTTCAAGGGTGACGATGCCCAGCACTTCGCCGTACTCATCGACGACCATGCCAAGGCGCCGCTGCTGCTTGTGGAAGTTCAGCAATTGCAGCTGGAGCGGCGTGCTTTCCGGGACGAAGTAGGGCTCGTAGCTGGCGGCCAGCAGTGCCTCGCGGGTCAATCCGCCGTTGCTCAGTAAATGGCCGATCTGGCGGGTGTTAAGCACCGCTTCGACCTGATTGATGTCGCTGTGAAAAACCGGCAGACGCGTGCGCTTGTTCTCGCGCAGTTGCTCGATGATCTCTTCGATCGAATCGTCGAGGTTGATGCCATCGACGTCACTGCGCGGCACCAGGATGTCGTTGACCGTGATGTTGTCCAGCGCATGAATGCCCGACAGCGGGTGGCTGCGCACGGGATGGTCGTGATCCTCATCGTGATCGGCCGGCACCTCGTCCTCGCTCTGTTGCACCACCTGAACCTTGCGCGTAAACGGGGTCATCAGCAAGGCGCTGATTCGGCTGAACAGCCAGGCAAACGGATAGACGATTTTCATCGGCACGACCAGCAGGGCGTTGCCGAACGCCAGCACGGCATCCGGATAGCGCCGGGCGACGGTGCGCGGGAAATAATCGGCGAACACCAGCAGGATGGCGCCGGCGCCCAGGCACGCCGCCCAAGGGCCGTTTTCTTCGCAGAGAAAAATCGCCAGCAGCGTCGCGATGATCACCGCGAGAGCGCGGCACAGGGTATTGCAGAGGATCAGGCTGTCGAGCGGGAAGCTCAGCTTCGCCAGCGGTTTATCGCTGGCGCGCGAGGCGATACGTTGCGCGAGCAGGTGCTGCTGCGCGATTTCGACGGCGGTAAACAGCCCTGACCATAAAATCAGCAGGACAAATACCGCGAGCATCGGCCCTATGGGCAAACCGTCCATTTATGCCGCCCGTCAGATGTGCAGAATGTATTCACGAACCAGTTTGCTGCCGAAGTACGCCAGCATCAGCAGGCAGAAACCGGCGAGGGTCCAGCGAATCGCCTTGTGGCCGCGCCAGCCCAGGCGGTTGCGACCCCACAACAGCACGCTGAAGACGATCCATGCCAGGCAGGCCAGCAGAGTCTTGTGCACCAGGTGCTGGGCGAACAGGTTCTCGACGAACAGCCAGCCGGAAATCAGCGACAGCGACAGCAGCGTCCAGCCGGCCCAGAGAAAGCCGAACAGCAGGCTTTCCATGGTTTGCAGGGGCGGGAAGTTCTTGATCAGCCCGGACGGGTGCTTGTGCTTGAGCTGATGGTCCTGAACCAGCAGCAGCAACGCCTGGAACACCGCAATGGTGAACATGCCGTAGGCGAGGATCGACAATAGGATGTGCGCGAGGATGCCCGGCTCTTCATCGATGATCTGCACCGTGCCGGTCGGCGCGAACTGCGCCAGCAATACCGTGATCGCGCCCAGCGGGAACAACAGCACCAGCAGGTTTTCCACCGGGATCCGCGAACAGGCGAGCAGGGTCAGGGCGATTACCGCGGCGGCAATCAGGCTGGACGCACTGAAAAAGTCCAGGCCAAGGCCGATCGGGGTCAATAGATGTGTAAGCAGGCTGGCGCCATGGGCGAGCACGGCGAAGACGCCGAGGCTGACCAGCAGGCGCTTGTTCGCCTTGGCGCCGGTGGCCAGGCGGGTGCTTTGATAGACGGTCGCAGCGGCATAGAGCAGGGCGGCGGCGAGGGTGGTCAGCAAACTGGGTGACAAGGGGAGCATAAATCCTGTTAGGCGAGCCCGAAAGGCGCTGAGTTTGGCATAGAACCGCCACGGCACGAAAGACTCCGCAAGCTGACGGCGAGGTGTCCGCCGGCCGCAGTCTTCGCTATAATCCGCGACCTGCCCACGCCGCAGGCTCGCCGAGCACATGTTGATTCCGGTCTGGGCCGCCATTATCCCGGTTCGTACAGGGCCTGAAAGGATCGCGCAATGTTTGAAAACTTAACCGACCGTCTCTCGCAGACGCTGCGCCATGTCACCGGCAAGGCGAAGCTGACCGAGGACAATATCAAAGACACCCTGCGTGAAGTGCGCATGGCGTTGCTCGAAGCTGACGTCGCATTGCCGGTGGTCAAGGACTTCGTCAATTCGGTCAAGGAGCGCGCTGTCGGCACCGAGGTGTCGCGCAGCCTGACGCCGGGCCAGGCGTTCGTGAAGATCGTCCAGGCCGAGCTCGAAAGCCTGATGGGCGCGGCCAACGAAGACCTCAACCTGAGCGCCGTTCCGCCAGCCGTGATTCTGATGGCCGGTCTGCAGGGCGCGGGTAAAACCACCACCGCCGGCAAACTGGCGCGCTTTCTTAAAGAGCGCAAGAAGAAGTCGGTCATGGTTGTTTCGGCGGACATCTACCGTCCGGCGGCGATCAAGCAGCTGGAAACCCTGGCCAACGACATCGGCGTGACGTTCTTCCCGTCCGACCTGAGCCAGAAGCCGGTCGACATCGCCAACGCGGCTATTAAAGAAGCCAAACTGAAATTCATCGACGTGGTCATCGTCGACACCGCCGGTCGTCTGCACATCGACGAAGAGATGATGGGCGAGATCAAGGCGCTGCACGCGGCGATCAACCCGGTCGAAACCCTGTTCGTGGTCGACGCCATGACCGGTCAGGACGCCGCCAACACGGCCAAGGCCTTTGGCGATGCGCTGCCGCTGACCGGTGTGATCCTGACCAAGGTCGACGGCGACGCCCGTGGCGGTGCCGCGCTGTCGGTGCGCGCCATCACCGGCAAGCCGATCAAGTTCATCGGTATGGGCGAGAAGAGCGAAGCGCTCGATCCGTTCCACCCTGAGCGTATCGCCTCGCGGATCCTCGGCATGGGCGACGTGCTCAGCCTGATCGAACAAGCTGAAGCGACGCTGGACAAGGACAAGGCTGACAAACTGGCCAAGAAGCTGAAGAAGGGCAAGGGCTTCGACCTCGAAGACTTCCGCGATCAGTTGCAACAGATGAAGAACATGGGCGGCCTCGGCGGCCTCATGGACAAACTGCCGAGCATCGGCGGCGTCAACCTGTCGCAGATGGGCAATGCCCAGAACGCCGCAGAGAAGCAGTTCAAGCAGATGGAAGCCATCATCAATTCCATGACTCCGGCCGAGCGCCGCGATCCTGAGCTGATCAGCGGTTCGCGCAAGCGCCGGATCGCCATGGGTTCCGGCACGCAGGTGCAGGACATCGGCCGCTTGATCAAGCAGCACAAGCAGATGCAGAAGATGATGAAGAAATTCACCGCCAAGGGCGGTATGGCAAAAATGATGCGCGGCATGGGCGGTATGTTGCCCGGCGGCGGCATGCCGAAAATGTGAGACAGGACACCAAGACTTCGCCGGTCGTCGCACCGGCGCAGACCCTGCAAGGACGCAGGATCAACAGCAAACCCGCACTCGGCGGGAGCTGACTGGCCGTTTTTATCGACGGCTCTCTATGCAAATCTGCACGGCATGCCATGGGCGCCGGAAAAAGTCATTTGCAAAAGTCCGGATATTCCTTAGAATATGCGGCCTTTCGGGCACCCATGCCCGCTGTGCATTTAGATTTGCAGCACCGACTACAGGAACGATGTTCACATGCTAACAATCCGTCTTGCCCTTGGCGGCTCCAAAAAGCGCCCGTTTTACCACCTGACCGTAACCGACTCGCGCAACCCGCGTGACGGCTCCCACAAAGAACAGGTTGGTTTCTTCAACCCTGTTGCCCGTGGTCAGGAAATCCGTCTGTCCGTGAACCAAGAGCGCGTTGCCTACTGGCTGAGCGTTGGTGCACAACCTTCTGAGCGCGTTGCTCAGTTGTTGAAGGAATCTGCCAAGGCTGCGGCCTGAGCAATATGAACGCGACGCCAGCCCCTGCCGATGATTTGATCGTTATTGGCAAAATTTATTCTGTTCATGGCGTTCGCGGCGAAGTGAAGGTTTATTCCTTTACTGATCCGACTGAAAACCTGTTGCAGTACAAAACCTGGACGCTCAAGCGCGAAGGCAATGTCAAACAGGTCGAGCTGGTCAGTGGACGCGGGAGCGACAAGTTCCTGGTCGCCAAGCTCAAGGGTCTCGATGATCGTGAAGAAGCTCGTCTTCTGGCCGGTTATGAGATCTGCGTGCCGCGCAACCTGTTCGCTGAATTGACCGAAGGCGAGTACTACTGGTACCAGCTGGAAGGTCTGAAGGTCATCGACACCCTTGGGCAATTGCTCGGGAAAATCGATCATCTTCTGGAAACCGGCGCCAATGATGTAATGGTCGTCAAGCCTTGCGCTGGCAGCCTGGATGATCGCGAACGCCTGTTGCCCTATACGGAGCAATGCGTGTTGGCCGTCGACCTGGAAGCGGGCGAGATGAAGGTGGATTGGGACGCGGACTTCTGAACGTGGCTAACTTGCGCGTAGAAGTGATCAGTCTGTTTCCCGAGATGTTTTCCGCCATTGGCGATTACGGCATCACCAGTCGTGCGGTCAAACAGGGGCTCTTGCAGCTGACCTGTTGGAATCCGCGAGACTACACGACGGATCGGCATCACACTGTGGACGATCGCCCGTTTGGCGGTGGTCCGGGCATGGTGATGAAGATCAAGCCCCTGGAAGATGCGCTGGCTCAGGCCAAGGCAGCAGCCGGGGAGGCGGCGAAGGTGATTTACCTGTCCCCCCAAGGCCGTCAACTGACTCAGTCGGCGGTACGCGAGCTGGCACAATCGGATGCATTGATCCTGATTGCCGGCCGCTACGAAGGCATTGACGAGCGCTTTATTGAGGCTCATGTCGATGAAGAGTGGTCGATTGGCGACTATGTACTGTCTGGCGGCGAGCTGCCGGCCATGGTCCTGATCGATGCGGTTACACGACTGCTGCCTGGAGCTTTAGGGCATGCGGATTCCGCTGAGGAAGATTCCTTTACGGATGGTCTGCTGGATTGCCCGCACTACACCCGACCGGAGGTGTATGCGGATCAGCGTGTTCCCGACGTGTTGCTGAGTGGCAATCACGCGCATATCCGGCGTTGGCGTTTACAGCAGTCCCTTGGTCGGACCTATGAACGACGCGCCGATCTTCTGGAAAGCCGCTCGCTTTCTGGAGAAGAGAAGAAGCTGCTCGAGGAATACATCCGCGAGCGGGACGATAGTTAACAACGTATCGATGGTAGATCGAACGATTTACCTTAGGAGCACAGCATGACCAACAAAATCATCCTTGCACTCGAAGCAGAGCAGATGACCAAAGAAATCCCTACCTTCGCCCCAGGCGACACTATTGTCGTTCAGGTGAAAGTGAAGGAAGGCGATCGTTCCCGTCTGCAAGCGTTCGAAGGCGTTGTAATCGCCAAGCGTAACCGCGGCGTGAACAGTGCGTTCACCGTTCGTAAAATCTCCAACGGTGTTGGCGTAGAACGTACTTTCCAGACCTACTCCCCGCAGATCGACAGCATGGCTGTTAAACGTCGCGGTGACGTACGTAAAGCCAAGCTGTACTACCTGCGCGACCTGTCGGGTAAAGCAGCACGCATCAAGGAAAAACTGGCTTAAGCCCAGCTTCCGATGCAGAAAAAAGCAGCCTACGGGCTGCTTTTTTGTTGCCCGGGATTTGTGCTGCAAGGATCTTCAGTCTATCCGTGACCGAGTCGCGGCCTTCGCGAGCAGGCTCACTCCCACAGGAGTCCAAATGTGGGAGCGAGCCTGCTCGCGAATCGATCCGTCAGGCGCCGGAACCTTGCGGTTGAATCAACGCCAGCAACGTCCACCCAGCCCCCGGCTTCAACGCCGTTTCCGGTGTCACCACATGCACCCAGCCGCTGTCATCACGCATGAACAGCAGCGTTGCACGATTGCCGTGCAGCGCTTGGTAATCCTCCCAGCCGAAGCCGTCCGTCAATGTCGTGCTGTAAAGCTCCGCTCCCTGGCCCATCTGGCCGGCCAGTTTCGAATAGGTCAGTGCCTCACTGCCCAATTGATTGCCCCGGTGTTCCAGGCTCGCGCGGTGCTTGTCGCTGCGGCGGCTTTCATGGCCGCTGGCCAGGCCGAACAGGCGCTGATGACCGAAGTCATGACGAAAGCGCATCGCCGCCAATGTGTTCAGCTCGCCCGACGGTGACAGTGCCAGCAAATGCCCCAACCCCACCAGATCCAGATGCGCGTCGGCATGCTGCGACGCCGGGTTGCCGAAGTAGGTCGGCAAGCCTTCCATGCGTGCCGCGCGGATATTCTCCCAGCTCGAATCGGTCAGCAGCACGCGGCTGCCCAGTTGCTGCAGCGACTTGCCCAATTCACGAGCCGGGCCATTGGCTCCAACGATCAGAAAACCGCTCGGCGCCGGTTCGGCGACCTTTAACAGCCGTGCCAGCGGTCGCGCCGTCGCGCTTTGCAAAACCACGGTGCCGATGATCACCGCAAAGGTCAGCGGCACCAGGAGCAGGGCGCCTTCATGCCCGGATTCATCCAGGCGAATCGCGAAAATCGCCGAGACAGCCGCAGCGACGATTCCGCGCGGCGCGATCCAGCACAGCAACGCTCGTTCGCGCCAGCTCAGACTGGAACCGGCGGTGCTGAGCAAAACATTCAACGGACGGGCGATCAGCTGGATTACCAGCAGCAGAATCAACACCAGCGGCCCCAGGCCAAGCAAAGCGTTCAGATCCAGACGCGCCGCGAGCAGGATGAACAGCCCGGAAATCAGCAACACGCTGAGGTTTTCCTTGAAGTGCAGAATGTGCCGCACGTCCACGCCTTTCATGTTGGCCAGCCACATGCCCATCAGCGTCACCGCCAGGAGGCCGGACTCATGCATCACTTGGTTGGCACCGATGAAAATCGCCAGCACCGCCGCCAGCGAGGCCAGGTTGTGCAGGTAGTCCGGCAGCCACTGACGCCGGATCACCGTCCCCAGCAGCCAGCCACCGACGACACCAAACACCGCGCCGCAGAGAATCACCCCGCCAAAGGTGAAGAGGCTTTGCTTGAGGCCATGACCGTCAGCGCTGGCGATGATGAAGCTATACACCACTACCGCGAGCAGAGCGCCGATCGGATCGATGACGATGCCTTCCCAGCGCAGGATGTTGGCGATTGAAGCTTTTGGCCGCACCACCCGCAGCATCGGTACGATCACGGTCGGACCGGTGACCAGCGTCAGGCTGCCAAACAGAATCGCCAGCATCCAGTCGAAGCCCAGCAGAAAATGCGTAGCCACCGCGATGACGATCCAGGTCGAAATCGCACCGAGGGTCACCAGTCGATGAACGACGCTGCCGATCTCTTTCCATTCCGACAGGTGCAGGGTCAGGCTGCCTTCGAACAGGATCAGCGCCACTGCCAGCGACACCAGTGGCATCAGCAGCGGGCCGAACATTTCCTGCGGGTCGAGCCAACCCAGCAGCGGGCCGGCCAGAATGCCGGTCAGCAGCAAAAACAGAATGGCCGGCAGCTTCAGGCGCCATGCCAGCCACTGACAACCCAGCGCCGCCGCGCCGATCCCGCCAAATGCCAAGAGAATTTGCTGCTCGTTCATTGATGCTCCCTGTTCCTTGATCTGGCTGGCTATGAAAGACTAGCGGCCATTCCCGTCGTTCACTGTCTATTTGCGCGCAGTGTGAAAAACTGCCTGCCCCGAGCACCCATGCCTGCCATCGACCATCCGCTGATTGATCAATTCCTCGACGCTTTATGGCTGGAGAAAGGCCTGTCCGACAACACCCGCGACGCCTATCGCAGCGACCTCGCGCTGTTCAACGGCTGGTTGCAGGAAAAAAATCTCGAGCTGATCAATGCCGGCCGCGAATTGATCCTCGATCACCTGGCGTGGCGGCTGGAGCAAAACTACAAGCCGCGCTCGACGGCGAGATTTCTCTCCGGGGTGCGTGGCTTTTATCGCTATCTGCTGCGGGAAAAACTGATCAGCGTCGACCCGACGTTGCGCGTCGACATGCCGCAACTGGGTCGGCCGTTGCCCAAGTCGCTGTCGGAAGCCGATGTCGAGGCGCTGCTCAAGGCGCCGGACCTGAGTGACGCCATCGGCCAGCGCGACCGCGCGATGCTGGAAGTGCTGTATGCCTGTGGCCTGCGCGTGACCGAACTGATCAGCCTGACGCTGGAGCAGGTCAACCTGCGCCAAGGCGTATTGCGGGTGATGGGCAAGGGCAGCAAGGAGCGTCTGGTGCCGATGGGCGAGGAGGCGATTGTCTGGGTCGAGCGCTATATGCGCCACGGCCGTAGCGAACTGCTCGGTGGCCGCCCCAGCGATGTACTGTTCCCCAGCCAGCGCGGCGAGCAGATGACCCGGCAGACGTTCTGGCATCGCATCAAGCATCAGGCCAAGGTCGCCGGGATCAGCAAGTCGCTGTCGCCGCACACCTTGCGTCACGCGTTCGCCACGCACCTGCTCAACCATGGCGCCGACTTGCGCGTGGTGCAGATGCTGCTCGGGCACAGCGACCTCTCTACGACGCAGATCTATACCCATGTCGCCCGCGCCCGATTGCAGGATCTGCACGCCAAGCACCACCCACGCGGCTAAGGCAGGCTTCTATGTTGAGAGAATTACCTGTGGCGAGGGGATTTATCCCCGTTCGGCTGCGCAGCATTCGCACGCCCGGCTGGCTCGATTTTGACTGAAAGATCGCGGTGGATGGTTCAGGGCTGCTTCGCAACCCAACGGGGATAAATCCCCTCGCCACAATAATGTATGTCAGTTGCACATGAGTGTGTGGCGACAGGCGCATTCGGCCCTCGTGACCTTATGTGTTAGGCTTTGCCGGTTTGCACGATGGACGGTTATGACCCGGTGTTTCGCACGGGCGTTCTGATCGTTCCATCCGCCCGCCCTCAGGAGTACTCATGCGTCTGACCCAGATTTTCGCTGCCGCCGCCATTGCGTTGGTGAGCACCTTTGCCGTCGCCGACGACGCGGCCGACAAAGCCATTCGTCAAAGCCTGGAAAAACTCGAACTCGAGGTTCCGGTCGAGAGCATCAGTGCCAGCCCGTTGCCTGGCATGTACGAAGTCAAACTCAAAGGCAGCCGCGTGCTGTACGCCAGCGCCGATGGCCAGTACATCGTGCAGGGCAACCTGTATCAGCTGGCGAATGGCAAACCGGTCAACCTGACCGAGAAGACCGAACGCCTGGGCATTTCCAAACTGATCAATGCCATCCCGGTGGCCGAAACCGTGGTCTACCCGGCCGTGGGCGAGACCAAGTCGCACATCACCGTGTTCACCGACACCACCTGTCCGTACTGCCACAAACTGCATGCGGAAGTGCCCGAGCTGAACAAGCGCGGCATTGAAGTGCGCTACGTGGCTTTTCCGCGCCAGGGCCTGAATTCGCCGGGTGACGAGCAGCTGCAAGCAGTGTGGTGCTCGAAAGACAAGAAAGCCGCGATGGACAAAATGGTCGATGGCAAGGAAATCAAGGCCGCCAAGTGCGATAACCCGGTTTCCAAGCAATTCGCCCTCGGTCAGTCGATCGGCGTGAACGGTACACCGGCCATCGTTTTGGCCGACGGCCAGGTCATTCCGGGCTACCAGCCGGCGCCACAAGTCGCCAAACTGGCGCTGGGCGCGAAGTAATTCGCATCGTCACGGGCAACCGTTGACGATCGTGGTCCGGCGGCAACAGCGCCGGGCCATCAACAGAGAGCCGCGAGCATGCGGTTGTTTTCCGGCCGACCCTGTGTCGGCCGTTTCATGGGGAGTTCACAGTGAATCCGGTCAAAGTAGGCATCTGTGGGTTAGGGACCGTCGGTGGCGGTACCTTCAACGTACTTCAGCGCAACGCCGAGGAAATTGCTCGTCGTGCCGGGCGTGGAATCGAAGTGGCACAAATTGCCACCCGCACGCCAAAGCCTCAGTTCCAGACGACCGGTATTGCGATTACCAACGATGTCTTCGAAGTGGCCACGAACCCTGAGATCGACATCGTCATAGAGCTGATGGGCGGCTACACCGTTGCCCGCGAGCTGGTACTCAAGGCCATCGAGAATGGCAAGCATGTGGTCACCGCGAACAAGGCGCTGATAGCCGTTCACGGTAATGAGATTTTTGCCAAGGCACGCGAGAAAGGCGTGATCGTGGCGTTCGAAGCAGCGGTGGCCGGTGGCATTCCGGTGATCAAGGCGATCCGCGAAGGCCTGTCCGCCAACCGCATCAACTGGGTTGCCGGGATCATCAACGGCACCGGCAACTTCATCCTCACCGAAATGCGCGAGAAGGGCCGTACGTTCGAAGACGTGCTCGCCGAAGCGCAGGCGCTGGGTTACGCCGAAGCCGACCCGACCTTCGACGTCGAAGGCATCGATGCCGCGCACAAGCTGACCATTCTGGCGTCGATTGCCTTCGGCATTCCGCTGCAATTCGACAAGGCGTACACCGAAGGCATCACCAAGCTGACCACCGCCGACGTCAACTACGCCGAAGCGCTGGGCTATCGCATCAAGCACCTCGGTGTGGCGCGCAGCACTGACGCCGGCATCGAGTTGCGCGTGCACCCGACGCTGATTCCGGCCGATCGCCTGATCGCCAATGTCAACGGCGTGATGAACGCAGTGATGGTCAACGGCGACGCCGCCGGTTCGACGCTGTTCTACGGTGCCGGCGCTGGCATGGAGCCGACCGCTTCCTCGGTGATCGCCGACCTGGTCGACGTAGTTCGCGCGATGACTTCCGACCCGGAAAACCGTGTGCCGCACCTCGCCTTCCAGCCGGACTCGCTGTCGGCGCATCCGATCCTGCCGATCGAAGCCTGCGAAAGCGCTTATTACCTGCGCATTCACGCCAAGGATCATCCGGGCGTACTGGCCCAGGTGGCGAGCATCCTGTCGGAGCGCGGCATCAATATCGAATCGATCATGCAGAAGGAAGTCGAAGAGCATGACGGTCTGGTGCCGATGATCCTGCTGACCCACCGCGTGGTCGAGCAGCGCATCAACGATGCGATCACCGCGCTGGAAGCACTGGCTGGCGTCGACGGCCCGGTTGTACGGATCCGTGTCGAACATTTGAACTAAAAGCAGCGGCAAGCTTCGAGCTGCAAGCGGCAAGAGAGAAGCAGTCTGGCTTTTACTTGCGACTTGCAGCTTGCAGCTTGCAGCTCAAACCGAAGGTTTGAAAAAAATGCGATATATCAGTACTCGCGGCCAGGCCCCGGCCCTGAATTTCGAAGAGGTCCTGCTGGCCGGTCTGGCGACCGATGGCGGTCTGTACGTCCCGGAAAACCTGCCCCGTTTCACTCAGGAAGAAATCGCTTCCTGGGCCGGCCTGCCGTATCACGAGCTGGCCTTCCGGGTGATGCGTCCGTTCGTCACCGGCAGCATTCCCGACGCCGACTTCAAGAAGATTCTCGAAGAAACCTACGGTGTGTTCGCCCACAGCGCCGTGGCGCCACTGCGTCAGTTGAACGGTAATGAATGGGTGCTCGAGCTGTTCCACGGCCCGACCCTGGCGTTCAAGGACTTCGCCCTGCAACTGCTCGGTCGTCTGCTCGATTACGTGCTGGAAAAGCGCGGCGAGCGCGTGGTGATCGTCGGCGCCACCTCCGGCGATACCGGTTCGGCGGCCATCGAAGGATGCAAGCACTGCGAAAACGTCGACATCTTCATCCTGCACCCGCACCAGCGTGTATCCGAAGTGCAGCGTCGGCAGATGACGACGATCTTCGGCGAGAACATCCACAACATCGCCATCGAAGGCAACTTCGATGACTGCCAGGAAATGGTCAAGAACAGCTTCGCCGACCAGAGCTTCCTCAAAGGCACGCGTCTGGTGGCGGTGAACTCGATCAACTGGGCGCGGATCATGGCCCAGATCGTCTACTACTTCCACGCGGCCCTGCAGTTGGGCGGCCCGGCGCGTTCGGTGTCGTTCTCGGTACCGACCGGCAACTTCGGCGACATCTTCGCCGGCTACCTGGCGCGCAACATGGGCCTGCCGATCAACCAGTTGATCGTAGCGACCAACCGCAACGACATCCTGCACCGCTTCATGAGCGGCAACCAGTACGTCAAGGAAACCCTGCACGCAACGCTGTCGCCGTCGATGGACATCATGGTGTCGTCGAACTTCGAGCGTCTGCTGTTCGACCTGCACGGGCGTAACGGTGCGGCGATCGCCGGCCTGATGGACTCGTTCAAAAAGGACGGCAGCTTCAGCGTTGAACAAGAGCGCTGGACCGAAGCGCGCAAACTGTTCGACTCGCTGGCCGTGGATGACGCACAAACCTGCGAAACCATCGCTGAAGTCTACGAGCAGACCGGCGAAGTGCTGGATCCGCACACCGCCATTGGCGTCAAGGCCGCGCGCGAATGCCGTCGCAGTCTGGACATTCCAATGGTGATTCTCGGCACTGCCCATCCGGTCAAGTTTCCTGAGGCAGTGGAGAAAGCGGGTGTAGGAAAAGCGCTCGAGCTACCTGCACATCTTTCTGATTTGTTTGAGCGAAACGAGCGCTGCACTGTTCTGCCAAACGATCTCAAAGCCGTGCAAGCCTTTGTCAGCCAGCATGGCAACCGCGGCAAGCCCCTTTAAGCGCGCAAAAGCTGTCACATTTTGAAGCCCGTCTCCTGACGGGCTTTTTTGTTTCTGCTGCCACACTGCTCGGGTTTTCACCCATGAAGGACGGGTGAGTCGATCACGAAGGAAATGGCAATGCTGTTTTACAGAGGTTTGAAACCGGCACTGGGCTGGTTGGTTTTGTGGGCGATGCTGGGATGCAACAGTGCCTTGGCAGCGCAAATGGCACTCGATCAGGCGCATGCGTCAGTCAATGTGCCACCTGTCGAACTGGATGCGCACGAGCGACAATGGATCCGTGACAATCCCAAGGTCACAGTCGCCTCGGTTCAGTATCCGCTGTACCTGTTTCAGGACGAACACGGGCAGTGGAGCGGTCTGAACAACGATGTGCTCAAACGCGTCAGTGCAATGACGGGCCTGCAATTCGAGCATCAGGAATCGTTTTCTACCGATCATATGCTCGAACGTCTGCAAACCGGGGTCGCGGACATCAGTACGACCCTGGCCGTGAGCGACGAGCGCAAGATGTTCCTGGATTTCAGCCACGCCTTCGGGGGAGCGGGGTGGGTCTTCGTCGGGCATGCCAACGCGCCGATCGTGGAATCCTTTGAACAACTGGCGAATCGCGTGGTGGTACTGCCGGCCCGGCATGCGCTGGAGGATCTGATCCGGCGTGACTACCCCGCGATTGAAATACGCTCGGTGAAGACCTATGCCGAAGCGCGAGCACTGGTCGAGAGCGGTGAGGCCTACGCCACGATCGAAAACGAAATCGGCGCGCAGCTTTACCCGTTGGGGATGCTCAAGGTTGGAGGCCTGGTGGAGGGCAAGTGGGAAGCCGATCATCTGGCTGTACGAAAAGGCATGCCGCAGCTGCTGAGTATTCTCAACAAGGCGCTGGAAGCTTTCCCTGCGGCGGAGTTGCGGGCGATCCGTCTCAAATGGCTCGAAGGCATTTCGCCGACGCCGGTGCCGTCGATCTGGCAGCAGTTGGTCGAGTGGGGATGCTGGGCGATGGGCGTGATCGGTGTTTTCGGAATATTGTCATTGGTCTGGAACAGGCGGCTGGCGGCCGTGATCAAGTTGCGCTGCGCAGCGGAAAAGGAACTGGGGGACCAACTGGCCTTTCAGCACGCCCTGATTGATTCCATGCCCGATCCGGTATTTGTTCGTGATCTGCAGGGGCGCCTGATCATCTGCAACCGCAGTTACGAAGAGGCGCTGTCGGTGCGCCTGGACCAGATGCACGGACGCTTGCTGATCGAGGTCGATGCGTTTCCCGAAGCCACCGCGCGCATGCTGCACGAGGAGTTCATCGCGCAGTTGCAGACCCGCAAATCGCGCTTCAGCAAGCGGCAGTTGCTGTTCAATGGCGGGCCGCGTGAGGTCTATCAGTGGACGGTGCCGTTTTACAGCGGCGACGGCAAATTGCGCGGCTTGTTGGGCGGCTGGACCGACATCACCCAGCGCCGGACCGAGAGCGGTTGCCGATGTCTGCAATAAAGTAAGGAAATGTCCTGCAAGACGCGGCTCCTTTTCTGATGGGAGGCTTAAGACGCCTGCCCTAGAGTGAACGACAACTGCGGTGAGAGTCCGCGATGATCGCTTCAGAGGTCGCCCATGCGCTCGCTTAAAGTCCTGATTCTTGAACCCAACCCGTTCCAGCTGATGGCATTGCATCAAATGCTCAATGCCATCGGCATCTACGATGTATTGACCGCGCCTTCGCTTGCGTCGGCCCTGAGTTCACTGGGGCATCGCGGCGCAGTCGATATCGCCATCTGCGATCCGCAACTCAAGGGCGGTGATGGCCTCGCTCTGATTCATCACCTGGCGGCGCACCATGAGGCGCGTGCACTGATTCTGCTGGGCGCGGTCGCACAGAGCCTGTTGAGTGACCTCGAACCAGTGCTTCGCCAACAGCGCCTGCGCCTGCTGGGGCGGCTGCAAACGCCGGTCTCGGCGGTGTTGATGAGAGGTCTGCTGGACAGTTATCTGCTGACTGCACAGGAACTCATCGAGGCCTGAAACTCGCGGTTATCTTTCTGTCATCTTCGCCGTGCATGCTCTGTCAGACGCGGTCCCGCGAGATCAGGACGCGACAGGCAGAACTTTCTTCTCGGGCCGGTGGTCATTTATTGTGAACACGCCCCAGGCACTGTGTTTTCGGACTATTGAGTGGAGATCGAGATGGAAAGTATCAGTCTATTGCTCGGTGAGGCTCTGAGCCCGTATCAGGTGACGCTGACCCCTCGTGGCAGCCATGGTGAATGTCTGGTGACGCTGAAGAACAGCAGCGGCGCAATTGTGGTGGAACGCGAATTCAGTCAGGCCCAGTTGAGCGACAAGCGCTTGCTGACAGACGTGGTGGACGGCCTGCACCGTGACGTCATGATCGCCGAAGGGCGGCTGAAACCCTGCGTCATCGCGGCGTTGCGCAATGCGGCTCTGGACAAGCGTCCGGCCCTGTAAAAGATGAAAAATTTTTTGTGGGAACCTTCCTGCATCCCTGTCAGTCAGACCCCATAACAGCAGGATCAAGCATTGTGCTCCGGTGCTTGTCGCTTGCTGCTACGGGTCTCGAAGCAGACCACGTTTAACCCCGAGTCGTCTCCCCACTTCTCGGGGTTTCTTTTTGCCCGGGATTTGCTCAATGCGCGGCTTGCAGCTCGAAGAAAGCCCGGGCATCGGCCAGATAGCCCGCTCTTCTTGCTGGATCAAGCCATTGCGCATAAAGCTCATTGAAATGTTCGCGCGGCAGGCTGCGCAGCAGCTGATTGATCTCGCCGATGGCTTGGCGCCCTTGTTCGGTGCCGGAGCAGGCAATGTAGCCCGAGAGATATTTCTCGCTGCCCCGGATCGGATAAAACTGCAGTTCTTCTTCGTCAATCTGTGCGTGCCGGGCCTGATAGCGGATTTCCGGCCAATAGCCGAGCACCACTTGCAGCCGTCCCAGACGCTGCATCGACAACAGATTGCTCAGCGCATCGTTGCCGTAGTGCGGCGTGAGTGAGCCTTTGGGTGCCTGTTGCAGGATGTTATCGATGAACTCGCCATAACTGCGCTCGGCAACTACGCCGAGCTGCTTTGCGCCATCCCCCAGCAGCGCCGCCAGATCAACTTCGCCCGCGACCAAATAAGGGGCGAGCACGCCGCGATCCTGCTGGCGCACCACCAGCCCATTGCTCACGGCGCGAATCGCCGGGATCGAATAGGTCACCGACTGTGCGCGCGCCTTGCTCCAGAGCAGCGCGGGGTCGCAAGCCAGCGGGTTCTCCTCGAGCATCTGCCAGCCGCGAGCGCGGTTGACGCGCATCAGCGTGTGCTCGTACTGCGGCATGCCGGCGATCAACTGCGGCATCAGTTGATCGATGACACCCTGGCCTTTCTTCGGTCCTTCAAGAATCGTCATGGGCGGCAAGTCGCGCAGCAGCCAGATCAGCGTCGGTTTCGCATGGGCTATCAACGGCAGGCCAAGCACCATCAGACCGAACAACGTCCAAAGTAGAGGGGCGCGTTTGCTGCCCGATGTCTGCTGACGCTTCAGCTTAAATGGCTCCGTCTTTACGCAGCCGAGCGATTTGCTCCGCGTCGTAACCCAGACCGCCAAGCACCAGCGCATTGTGTTCGCCAAGCTGCGGTCCGACCCACTCGGACGAACCTGGAGTTTCGGAAAGTTTCGGGACGATGCCGGGCATCTTGAAGTCCTTGCCATCCGGCAGCTTGGCGTGGAGGAACATCTCCCGCGCCAGATATTGCGGATCGTTGAACATGTCCTCGGCGCTGAAGATCCGGCTCACCGGTACTTCGGCCTGATTGAGCAGGTCGAGCACAGTTTGCAGCGGCAACGAATTGACCCAGCGATCAATCACGCCATACAACTCGTCCCGGCGACTGTCGCGCCCGTCGTTACTGGCCAGCAGTGGGTCGTTGGCAAGATCTTCGCGGCCAATCACGAGCATGAAGCGTTTGAAGATCGCATCACCATTGGCGCCAATCTGCACATGCTTGCCGTCGGCGCTGGTATGGATCGAAGAAGGCGTGATGCCCGGCATGATATTGCCGCTGCGCTCACGAATGAAACCGAACACGTCGAACTCCGGCACCATGCTTTCCATCATCGCGAAAATCGCTTCATACAGGGCGACGTCGACCACTTGGCCGAGTCCGCCATTGACCTCGCGATGACGCAGCGCCATCAGCGCACCGATCACGCCCCATAGCGCGGCAATCGAATCGCCGATGGAAATCCCGGTACGCACCGGTGGCCGATCTTCAAAACCGGTGATGTACCGCAGACCGCCCATGGACTCGCCGACCGCACCGAAACCTGGCTGGTCTTTCATCGGCCCGGTCTGACCGAAACCGGAGAGGCGCACCATCACCAGTTTCGGATTCAGTGCATGCAACGTTTCCCAGCTCAGACCGAGTTTTTCCAGCACTCCGGGGCGGAAGTTTTCAATGAGGATGTCGGCTTCACCGAGCAGTTGTTTCAGGATCGCCAAACCGTCGGGGTGTTTGAGGTTCAGGGTCAGCGACTTCTTGTTGCGCGCCTGGACGAACCACCACAACGAGGTGCCTTCGTACAACTTGCGCCACTTGCGCAGGGGATCGCCGCCGTCCGGCGACTCGATCTTGATCACTTCAGCGCCAAACTCGCCACAAATGCGCGAGGCGAACGGCCCGGCGATCAGCGTACCCAATTCAATGACTTTCAGACCCGAGAGCGGTTTGCTGGTGAACGGCATGCGAAATCCTGTGGGACAAGGCTGAGCGGATACAGGGTTTTAACATAGCCGGCTGTCAGACGCCGCAGCTTGATCGCCATCAATTCGATGATTGCCGGTGGCATCGGTTAGACTTGCCGACTTTCCTCGTATCAAGAAGCCCGTTCATGGCCCAGCCGTCCACTACCTACAAATTCGAACTGAACCTCACCGACCTCGACCGCAGCGTGTACGAGAGCGTCAAGCAGACCATTGCCCGTCATCCTTCGGAGACCGAAGAGCGCATGACCGTGCGGCTGCTGGCCTACGCGCTCTGGTACAACGAGCAGCTGTCGTTCGGCCGTGGTCTGTCAGACGTGGATGAACCGGCCTTGTGGGAAAAGAGCCTGGACGACCGTGTCCTGCACTGGATCGAAGTCGGCCAGCCGGATGCCGATCGCCTGACCTGGTGCTCGCGTCGCACCGAACGCACCAGCCTGCTGGCCTACGGCAGCCTGCGAGTCTGGGAAACCAAGGTGATCCCGGCGATCAAGAACCTGAAAAACGTCAACATCGCAGCCGTTCCGCAGGAAGTGCTGGAAACCCTGGCCAAGGACATGCCGCGCGTCATCAAGTGGGACGTGATGATCAGCGAAGGCACGATCTTCGTCACCGATGATCGCGGTCAGCACGAAGTCCAGTTGCAATGGCTGCAAGGTGAGCGCGGCTGAGGTCGCATCACCGCTGATATTTCCCACGAATCAAAGAGAAGCCTCCGTCGCCCCATGCGTATCGAACCTCGTCAACTGCCTGCCACGCTGCCTTTCCTCGGTGATCTGCCGCCACTGCTGACCCGCCTGTATGCGGCGCGGGGCGTGCAATCTGAAGCGGAGCTGGACAAAAGTCTGGCGCGCCTGATCCCGTTTCACCAGCTCAAAGGCATTGATGCGGCGGTCGACCTGCTGGTGACGGCATTGGAGCAACGCCAGCGCATTCTGATCGTCGGCGACTTCGATGCGGACGGCGCCACCGCCAGCACGGTCGGTGTGCTCGGCCTGCGCCTGCTGGGCGCGGCGCATGTCGATTATCTGGTGCCGAACCGTTTCGAATACGGCTATGGCCTGACGCCGGAAATCGTCGAAGTCGCGCTGACCCGCGAACCGCAACTATTGATCACCGTCGACAATGGTATTTCCAGCGTCGAAGGCGTCGCGGCGGCCAAGCGCGCCGGACTGAAAGTGTTGATCACCGACCACCACTTGCCCGGCGATGAACTGCCGCAGGCCGATGCGCTGGTCAATCCGAACCAGCCGGGCTGCGAATTTCCAAGCAAGGCGCTGGCCGGTGTCGGGGTGATTTTTTATGTGTTGATGGCCTTGCGCGCGCGTCTGCGCAGCCTCGGCTGGTACGAAAGCAAGCCGCAACCGAACATCGGCGAACTGCTCGATCTGGTAGCGCTGGGCAGCGTCGCCGACGTGGTGCCGCTGGATGCCAACAACCGCATCCTTGTGCATCAAGGGCTGGAGCGGATTCGTGCCGGCCGGGCACGGCCGGGGATCAAGGCGATTCTCGAAGTCGCCAAGCGAGAGGCTGCGCGGATCACTTCCACCGACCTGGGTTTTATCGTCGGCCCTCGCCTGAACGCCGCCGGACGTCTGGACGACATGAGCCTGGGCATCGAATGCCTGCTCACCGCCGACGCCAATTTGGCGCGGGAAATGGCTGCGCAACTGGACGGCATGAACCAGGATCGCAAATCCATCGAGCAGGGCATGCAGCGTGAAGCGCTGGCGCAGCTCAAGGATCTGCCGGTCGATTCGATGCCGTTCGGTCTTTGCCTGTTCGATCCGGAGTGGCACCAGGGTGTGATCGGCATTCTCGCTTCGCGCATGAAAGAGCGCTATTTCCGCCCGACCATTGCTTTCGCCGATGCCGGTGATGGTCTGCTCAAGGGCTCCGGTCGCTCGGTGCAGGGCTTCCATATTCGCGATGCGCTGAGCGTGGTCGCGGCGCAGCATCCGAACCTGATCGCCAAGTACGGTGGCCACGCGATGGCCGCTGGTCTGACCTTGCCGCAGGAGAATTTTCCGTTGTTCGCCGAGGCTTTCGACGCTGAAGTGCGTAGGCAACTTCGCGAAGAAGACCTCACCGGGCGCATGTTGTCGGACGGCACGCTGGCCGTCGAAGAATTCCACCTCGAACTGGCCCGCGCCTTGCGCCACGCCGGGCCATGGGGTCAGCACTTTCCGGAGCCGCTGTTTCATGGCGTGTTCCAGTTGGTCGAGCAGCGTGTGGTTGGCGAACGGCATTTGAAAGTGGTGCTGAAAAGCGAATGCGGTGCGGTGAAGCTCGATGGCATCGCGTTTGGCGTTGATCGCGATGTATGGCCGAACCCGACGATCCAGTGGGTTGAACTGGCTTACAAGCTCGACGTTAACGAGTTTCGTGGCAACGAGACTGTGCAGTTGATGATTGCTCATATCGAACCGCGTTAAGCCATTCGCGAGCAGGCTCGCTCCCACAGGTACGGTGCTGCCTTGTGGGAGCGAGCCTGCTCGCGAAAGCGTCCTTTCACACACTGAATTACTCTGAACCCTCCGTCATCTCCGGTTGTCGACTAGGCTCTAAGCACTGCTTGATTGGCCTTGTGACGTCTTGTCGAATTCTTGCCCGCGGGGGCGGGTGCTGCATCCTTTTTCTGTCACTCGTCGACTTTTCAAACAGAACCCTGGAGCCTGCCCACTGATTCGAGAGGTGCCCCATGAGTCTGCTGCTTGAACCCTTTACCCTGCGCCAACTGACCCTGCCCAACCGCATCGCCGTGTCGCCGATGTGCCAGTACTCCAGCGTCGATGGCCTGGCCAACGACTGGCATCTGGTGCACCTGGGCAGCCGCGCGGTGGGCGGTGCCGGTCTGGTTTTCACCGAAGCCACGGCGGTTACCGCCGACGGGCGCATCACCGCCGAAGACCTTGGACTGTGGAACGACGAACAGATCGAACCGCTGCAACGCATCACTCGCTTCATCACCGCCCAGGGTGCGGTCGCTGGTATTCAACTGGCCCACGCCGGGCGCAAGGCCAGCACCCACCGGCCGTGGATCGGCAAGCATGGCAGCGTCAAACCCGAGGATGGCGGCTGGACCCCGGTCGGGCCATCGCCGATTGCTTTCGATCCGCAGCACACCCAGCCGAAACAGCTCGATGAAGGGCAGATCGCCGACGTGATCCAGGCCTTCGTCGACGCGGCCAAACGCGCGCTGGCGGCCGGGTTCAGTGTGGTTGAAGTGCATGCCGCGCACGGTTATCTGCTGCATCAGTTTCTCTCGCCACTGAGCAATCAACGCCGCGATCAGTACGGTGGTTCGTTTGAAAATCGCATCCGTCTGGTACTGCAAGTCACCGAAGCGGTGAGGGCGGTGTGGCCGGAGGAATTACCGGTGTTTGTCCGCGTCTCGGCGACTGATTGGGTCGAAGACGGCTGGAATCCGGATGAGACGGTGGAACTGGCGCGGCGTCTGCACGCTCTGGGCGCGGATCTGATCGATGTGTCGTCGGGCGGGACTGCGGCCAACGCGGAGATTCCGGTCGGGCCGGGATATCAGACGCGCTTCGCCGAGCGGGTACGCAAAGAGTCAGGCATCGCCACGGGCACTGTCGGCATGATTACCGAGCCTGCACAGGCCGAGCACATTCTGCGCACCTGTCAGGCCGATATCATTTTCCTCGCCCGCGAACTGCTGCGCGATCCCTACTGGCCGCTGCACGCCGACGATGATCTGGGCGGGCGCAAAGCAGTGTGGCCGGCGCAGTATCAACGCGCGACTCATCGCGATCAGCCCATTCATGAGTCGGATTTGCGTGATTGATTGAAGGCTGGAAAGCAAAAGCCCCGAGCCGGTGATGGTCGGGGCTTTTCTATTCGCAGAAGTTTGCGTTGTCCAGGCGGGCCTCTTCGCGAGCAGGCTCGCTCCCACAATAGGAATGCGGACCCGTGTGGGAGCGAGCCTGCTCGCGAATGACGCCAGAACAGCCGCCTTAGAACCTCAAGGGTATTTACGCTTATCCGGCGCCGGCGGGAAGTATTGGTACAACCAGGTCTCGCTCAACGTGCGGTCATTGGTGCGAATGAACAGGCGCAGTTCCACCGGCTCGACGCTGTCATTGGTCGGGTACCAATCGAACAGGATCCGATAACCCTTGATGTCATCCAGCACCAGCACGCTGAAGTCCTGCACCTTGCCGTTGGAACAGGTAATCACCGGCTCGATCCCGGTGCCCTGTGGCAGGCGCTCAAGGCCGCCACCGGTGAAGTCCACGGCAAAGCGCCGCGCCCAGACTGGCGGGTAATGCTCACCCGGCGCCCAACCCTCGGTGAAGCCGCCCATGCCCGAACGCGTTGCGTGGACCCGTGCCAGTGGCGTGCCGACCGGTGGCAGGGCGCTCCAGTACAGCTTGTACCCGTAGTTCAGCGAATCACCGGCAGCCACGGGTTTCTTCGGCGTCCAGAAGGCAACGATGTTATCCAGCGTCTCGCCGGTCGTGGGAATTTCCAGCAGATCGATAGAGCCTTCGCCCCACGCGGTTGTCGGTTCTACCCACAGGCTCGGGCGCTTGCTGTACCAGTCGACAGTGTCCTGATAGTTGGCGAATTCGTGGTCGGTCTGCACCAGGCCGAAACCCTTCGGGTCCTTGTCGGCAAATGCGTTGAATTGCAGCTTTGCCGGGTTGTTTAACGGACGGCAGACCCACTCGCCATTGCCGCGCCACATGGCCAGACGGTCAGAGTCGTGGATCTGCGGGTGGATGGTGTCGCACATGCGCCGTTCGTGGGTGCCGCAGCTGAACATGCTGGTCATCGGCGCCACGCCCAGTTGTTCGATGGTGGTACGCGCGTTGATGTGCGCGTCGATTTCCATCACCACGCGCTCGGCTTGGCAGTCGATGTCGAAGCGATAGGCGCCAGTGGCGCTCGGCGAGTCGAGCAGGGCGTAGACCACAAAACGTGTGGCGTTCTTGTCCGGCGTCTCGAACCAGAACTTGGTGAAGTCGGGAAATTCTTCGCGCTTCTTTGCGTACGTGTCGATGGCCAGGCCGCGCGCGGAGAGGCCATATTGGCCAGTGGCGTCGACCGCACGGAAATAGCTGGCGCCGAGGAACGACACTACGTCATGGCGATCCAGCTCCGGCGCCTTGAACAACTTGAAGCCGGCAAAACCCAGGTCGCCCTTGAGCTGCTGGGTGTCGACCGAAGTGTTCTCGTAGTTGAATAGCGCCGGGCGGAAGTGCACTTCGCGCGCCATGCGTGTTTTCGGATCAACGCTGTACATGCGCACCGGTTGACGGAAACCCATGCCGACGTGGAAGAACTGTACGTCCAGCTGGCCTTTGTTTTCCTTCCACAGGGAATGCTCGCCGTCGTAGCGGATCGCGTTGAAATTCTGCGGAGTCATGGTCGCCAGGGTCGGCGGCAACACCTGTTTCGTATCCTGATAGGCATTGCCGGCGAGCTGCTTGGCCTGACGCTTCAGCGATTCGAAATCGAAGGCCTGAGCCTCGCCATCGGCGGCGCCACCATTGGCCGCCCAGGCGCGAGCGGCCAACAGGCCCGACGCGGAAAGACCGGTATAGGCCGCAATGGCCATGGACGCTTTGAGCAAATTCCTGCGGTGCATAAATACAACCTGTCGTGTGCAATCCCGCGCCGTTCCTGGCACGTATCGGATCGGAAATTACGGTTCGGTCATGCCTTCGGCCAAACGCAACGGACTATAAACAGATGCCCGCTAGCTTAATCGGTTCGATTGTCGGGCAAAAAGGCTTGTTTGCGTTGCGTCATCTGGCAATGAAACAAGACATGTCTGTAATTTTTCTGACAGGGCTATCTGATTTAGAGGGCATATCTGCTTTTTTCGATTAATTACTCTAAAAACCACTTTTCAACGCCGATTTAATTCCTATTCTATGAGCAAGACCGGATACAAGCCTTCGTGCCGGCGGGGCACACGACGCTGCTCGAAGAGGCAGGGCGATGTGAGGTTCAGCAGTTTCTTGACTCAATAGAGAAGGACATCGTCCATGGCAAAAATACAGGGCATCACCGAAATGTTGGGCATCTTCCCTTGCTTGGGCGGCGGGCGCAGAAGACGCCGTCTCAATTCCGAGGAATTGAAGCTGGTGGAACGTTATCGAGAGCTATCGGAAAGCGACCGGATCGCCATGCGCTATCTGGTGGATGCGATGCGGAGTGTTTCGCGGTTTTAACACTGAAGCAGGCACCCTGAAAGCGATTTGGCTTACACGGTGGACAGATAAATCAACCTTACCTGTGGCGAGGGAGTTTGCTCCCTTGCCACAGTTTTTTAGCAGCAACTGGATGATGCTGTAGGAAATGAGAGTTTTTCAGGAAGGTCGTATCTGTAGGAAATGCCTGTTTTTGTGCAGGCATCAGCGTGACCACCCCTAGCCGGTGTTTTTTCCGTTATTTGTTTGATCTTACGCGTCGCTGCAGATGCCCGGCCCTTGGTTTCAGGGCTAAAGAGATTGTTACGAATAACGGAGAATTCAATGAAGGTGTCTCTCAAGCAGATCAATGGCCCTTGGGATCAGGGCTGGGTGCTGGACAAACACATGGTAAGTAGTACCTTTCTCGGCAACGATGATCGCGGACACGCATGTTTCGATAATCAGCGTACCGAGATCGGTGAGGCGACCTACCGGCTCAAGTACCAGAAGGATTGGAACCAGGTCGGCCCACTTGCTCAAGCGGTAGCGACAAACGTGTTCCCAAAACTGGATCAGGTAGGTTTCGTAGTGCCTATGCCAGCTTCGAATATTCGTCAGCGCCAACCGGTAACCGAGGTCGCATTGGCGTTGGGACGAATCATCGGGCGACCGGTTTTCTCGGATTTGCTCCGAAAGGCGGCTACGGGGAAATCGTTGAAGGATCTGCATTCCAAAGCAGACAAGGTTGCAGCGATTGGAAACAGTTTTAGCGTCAATGACGAAATCACTACTGACGGGCGCTGGAATGTTTTGGTGGTAGATGATTTGTTTGATAGCGGCGCGTCGATGGACGCGGCCTGCGCCGTTTTACGTAAATATCCAAAGGTCGGAAAGATTTACGTAGCGGCACTTACCTGGAAATGAACTCAATGACCACTGTATTTATTGCTGGCTCTATCAACATCAAGAACCTTGATCCAAAGGTTAAAGAGCGCATCAATAATATCGTTGCGTCTGATTTTGAGGTGGTGGTGGGTGATGCGGGTGGCGCTGATAGCTCCATTCAGGAGTACCTGCTGAGTCTCGAAGCTTCCAGAACAACGGTGTTCTGCAGCGGCTCGGTGCCCAGGAATAACCTTGGGCAGTGGCCCGCCAGGCCCGTGGCCTCAAAACATACCAAAGGATCAAGAGCCTTTTTCACCGAAAAAGACGTGGTCATGGCCGAAGCGGCTGACTATGGCTTGATGATCTGGGATGCAAAGAGTACCGGTACGCTCAGCAATGTGATCGAACTGTTATCCAGAAAAAAGAAGTCGCTTGTATTCGTCAACAAGGAAAAGCAATTCAAAGTGGTTGGAGATGTCAGCCAGCTCGAGGAGTTGATTGCAGTCATGTCCGATCACGCCAGGCAAAAAGCCAATGAAAAAATCAGGCTGTTCGATCGTATATCCTTGCTGAAACACGATCAGGCAGAGCTTTTGTTTTGATGATGCTTTCCGGGGGGTGATGGCCCCTGAACTTGTTCATGCGGGCCCAGGAAAGTGGTGCATTGAGCCGGTTTCCGTTCTGGAGCCGAGGTGACACTTTCGCGAGCAGGCTCGCTCCCACAGGAAATAGAGATCAAATGTGGGGGCGAGCCTGCTCGCGAAGGTTCTGGATCCTAGTGCTTGAACATCACATGCCGAACCGTGGTGTAGTCCTCCAGCCCGAACATGGACATGTCCTTGCCGTAGCCGGACAGTTTCTGGCCGCCATGGGGCATTTCGCTGACGAGCATGAAGTGCGTATTCACCCATGTGCAGCCGTACTGCAAGCGCGCCGACAGACGATGCGCGCGTCCCACATCGGAGGTCCACACGGATGACGCCAGGCCGTAGTCCGAATCGTTGGCCCACTCCAGCGCCTGTGCTTCATCGGTAAATTTCGTCACTGAGACCACCGGCCCGAATACTTCACGGCGGACGATTTCGTCATCCTGCTGCGCGTCGGCCAATACGGTTGGTTCGAAGAAGAAACCATCGCCGTCGACCGATTTGCCGCCGGTGATCAGGCGAATGTGCGGTTGTGCCACGGCGCGTTCGACGAACCCGGCAACACGGTCGCGATGTTGCGCGGTGATCAATGGGCCGAGTTCGGTCGACGGATCGTCCTGCAAGCCGTACTTGATGCTGCTGACCGCCGCGCCGAGCTTCTCGACGAACGTGTCGTAGATGCCTTGCTGCGCGTAGATCCGGCATGCAGCGGTGCAATCCTGACCGGCGTTGTAGAAGCCGAAGGTACGTATACCTTCTACTGCCGCGTCGATATCGGCATCGTCAAAGATGATTACCGGCGCCTTGCCGCCCAGTTCCATGTGCATGCGTTTGACGCTATCGGCGGTGCTGGAAATGATGTTGGCGCCCGTGGCGATCGATCCGGTCAGGGAAACCATGCGCACTTTCGGATGGTTCACCAGTGGACTGCCGACCGTAGGACCGCGACCGAATACCAGATTGAGCACGCCGGCCGGGAAGATTTCCGACGCCAGTTCGGCCAGACGCAACGCGGTCAGCGGAGTTTGTTCCGATGGTTTGAGCACCACGGTATTACCGGCAGCCAACGCCGGAGCAATTTTCCAGGCGACCATCATCAGAGGGTAGTTCCACGGTGCGATCGAGGCGATCACGCCGACCGGATCGCGACGGATCATCGAGGTGTGGCCGGGCAAGTATTCGCCAGCGGCCGAACCGCCCATGCAACGACTGGCGCCGGCGAAGAAGCGGAACACGTCGGCAATCGCCGGAATCTCGTCGTTGAGCGCGGCGCTGTAAGGTTTGCCGCAGTTGTCGGATTCCAGCTTCGCCAGTTCCTCGCCGTGGGCTTCGATGGCATCGGCGAGTTTGAGCAGCAGCAGCGAGCGGTCTTTCGGCGCGGTTTGTGACCACTCGGCGAAGGCCTTGTCGGCGGCACGCACGGCGGCATCGACCTGGGCTTCGCTGGCTTCGTTGATCTCCACCAGTGTTTCGCCCCGCGCAGGATTGAGCACCGGTTGCGCCGGGCCTTCGCCGTCGATCAGTTGGCCGTTGATCAAGAGTCTGGTTTGCATTTCATTGCCCTCGCTAACACTTTTGTTTTTCTGTCGAAACCGAATCCACCTGTAGGAGCCGCCGAAGGCTGCGATCTTTTGATGTTGCTTTGAAGATCAAGATCAAAAGATCGCAGCCTTCGGCAGCTCCTACGGGGATCTGGTTTCTTCAGTCATTTGGTTATTTCCCGCCACTCCCAGCCACACTCTCGCCCCCGCGCGTCAGGTAATACGCGCCGAGAATCGGCACCATTGTCACGATCATTACCAGCATTGCGACAACGTTGGTCACCGGCACATCCCGTGGGCGACTGAGCTGATTAAGCAGCCACAACGGCAACGTGCGTTCATGCCCGGCGGTGAATGTGGTGACGATGATTTCATCGAACGACAACGCAAACGCCAGCATGCCGCCCGCGAGTAACGCCGAGCCGAGGTTCGGCAGGACGATGTAGCGGAAGGTCTGCCAGCCGTCGGCGCCGAGATCCATCGACGCTTCGATCAGACTGTGTGAAGTGCGGCGCAGGCGGGCGATAACGTTGTTGTAGACGATCACCACGCAGAACGTCGCGTGGCCGACGATGATGGTGAACATCCCCGGCTCGATGCCCAGCGACTTGAACGTCGCCAGCAAGGCGATCCCGGTGATGATCCCCGGCAACGCGATCGGCAAAATCAGCATCAGCGATATGCCTTGCTTGCCGAAGAAATCGCGCCGGTATAACGCGGCCGACGCGAGTGTGCCGAGCACCATGGCGATCAACGTGGCGATGGCTGCGATCTGCAATGACAGCTTGATCGCCTCCAGCACGTCCGGCCGGGAAAACGCCACGCTGAACCAGTGCAGCGTGAAGCCCTTCGGCGGAAAACTGAAGGCCGCGTCTTCGGTGTTGAAGGCGTAGAGGAAGATGATCAGGATCGGGAAGTGCAGAAACACCAGCCCGCCCCAGGCTGCGATGCGCAAACCTATAGAAGCACGCCCTTGGGATGAGGAGTCAGAGCGCATCGAAAGCCCCCAGACGTTTGACGATGGCCAGGTAAACCGCAATCAGCACGATCGGCACCAGCGTAAACGCCGCCGCCATTGGCATATTGCCGATTGCTCCTTGCTGCGCGTATACCATGCTGCCAACGAAGTAGCCCGGCGGGCCGATCAATTGCGGCACGATGAAGTCGCCCAGGGTCAGCGAAAAAGTGAAGATCGAACCCGCTGCAATCCCCGGAATCGACAAAGGCAAGATCACTTGCATAAAGGTCTGACGCGGCTTGGCGCCCAAGTCGGCAGACGCCTGCAACAGCGACGGCGGCAAGCGCTCCAGCGAGGCCTGGATCGGCAGGATCATGAACGGCAGCCAGATATAGACGAACACCATGAACCGCCCCAGATGCGAGGTCGACAGTGTGCTGCCGCCGACACCGGGAATCCCCAGAACCCACTGCAACAGCGGCTCCAGCCCCAGGTGCTGAACGAACCATTGCGCCACGCCGCCCTTGGCCAGCAGCAGCGTCCACGCGTAAGCCTTGACGATGTAACTGGCCCACATCGGCAACATCACCGCGATGTAGAAAAACGCCTTGGTCTTGCCCGTGGTATAGCGCGCCATGTAGTAGGCGATCGGGAATGCAACGATGGCGCTGGCGATCGAGACGACGATCGCCATGCTCAGCGTGCGCAGGATGATGTCGAAGTTCGACGGCTGGAACAGCGCGGCAAAATTGGCCAGCGTCAGGTCCGGCGTGACTGCCATGGTGAAGTCGTCGAAGGTGTAGAAACCCTGCCACAGCAGCATCAGCAACGAGCCGAGATAGATCGCGCCGAACCACAGCAGCGGCGGCACCAGCAGCATCGACAGGTATAGGTTGGGCCTGTGGTAGAGCAGGTTGGAAAACCTGCGCAGCGGTGGCGACGAATTCATCGCGAGCGTGCTCATGTCACACCTCGCTCGCCACGTTGTCATGCAGTTCAACCATCGCTTCCCGTGCCCAGCGCGCACTCACTCGCTGCCCGGTCTGATGTTGCGCGCTGCTGTCGAGCCATTGATTGTTGGCGTGGCTGATGCTCAGGTTCTGGCCGTTTTCGAGCTTCAGTTCATAACGCGTGGCGCTGCCCTGATACTGGATGTCGTGGAGCAGGCCGCTGACTTCGATTTCATCACTGGCGAGCGGGCCATCGGCGAAACGCACGTGTTCCGGACGGATCGAAAACGCTTGCGAATGACCGCTGATTTGCCGCGCCAGATCGCCTCGGATCACGTTCGACGTGCCGACGAATTCAGCGACGAAAGTGGTGGTCGGCTTCATGTACAGATTGCGCGGCGTGTCGACCTGTTCGATGCGGCCGTTGTTGAACACGGCGACGCGATCGGACATCGACAGCGCTTCGGTCTGATCATGGGTGACGAAAATGAAAGTGATGCCGAGCTGGCGTTGCAGCTTCTTCAGTTCGCTTTGCATCTGTTCGCGCAGTTTCAGATCCAGCGCGCCGAGCGGCTCATCGAGCAATAGCACACGCGGGCGATTGACCAGAGCGCGGGCGAGGGCGACGCGCTGACGCTGACCACCGGACAACTGCACCGGTTTGCGCGCGCCGTAACCACCGAGGGCGACCATGTCCAGGGCTTCTTCGGCACGTTTGTGACGTTCAGCCTTACCGACGCCTTTGACCTTCAAACCGTAGGCGACGTTATCAAGCACGTTCATGTGCGGGAACAGCGCGTAGTCCTGAAACACTGTGTTGACGTCACGTTGATATGGCGGCAAACCGGCCGCTTCGGCGCCGTGGATGCGGATCGATCCGGCGCTCGGTTGCTCAAAACCGGCAATCAGGCGCAGGCAAGTGGTTTTGCCCGAACCCGAGGGGCCGAGCATGGAAAAGAACTCGCCGTCCTCGATATCGATGGAAACCCGGTCAACGGCCTTCACCTCACCGAACTGCCGGGACACGTTGGTGAACTGGACTGCAAGTGGCATGGTGTGTTGCTCCCCAAAAGGCGAGGGCTGTCGCGCCTGCTCGGCCTTACTGCTGGAAAACCTGAATCTTAAGAGCTTCGCGAGCAGGCTCGCTCTCACAGGAGGAATACAATCCAATGTGGGAGCGAGCCTGCTCGCGAAGAGGGTTTAACGGCCGCCCATGATCGCAATGTAATCCTGCGTCCAGCGGCTATACGGCACGAACTTGCCGCCCTCAGCCTGCGGGGTCTTCCAGAAAGCGATCTTGTCGAACTGATCAAAACCATTGGTCTTGCAGCCCTCAGCACCGAGCAACTCGCTTTCCTTGCACGCTGCTGGCACCGCCGGCAACGAACCAAACCACGCCGCCACATCACCCTGGACCTTGGGCTTCAGCGACCAGTCCATCCACTTGTACGCGCAGTTCGGATGCTTGGCCTCAGTGTGCAGCATGGTGGTGTCGGCCCAGCCGGTGGCGCCTTCTTTGGGGATAGTCGAGGCGATCGGCTGCTTCTCGTTGATCAGGCCGTTGACCTGATACGGCCAGGCGCTCGATGCGACCACACCTTCGTTTTTGAAATCGCTCATCTGCACCGTGGTGTCGTGCCAGTAGCGGTGAATCAGCGGCTGCTGCGCGCGCAACAGATCGAGCACGGCTTTGTACTGCGCTTCGGTGAGCTGATACGGATCGTCGATGCCCAGCTCCGGCCTGGCGGTCTTCAGATACAAGGCTGCGTCGGCGATATAGATCGGTCCGTCATAAGCCTGCACACGACCCTTGTTCGGCTTGCCGTCGGGAAAATTCTGCGCGTCGAACAGCACGCTCCAACTGGTCGGCGGCGTCTTGAACACATTGGTGTTGTACATCAACACGTTCGGCCCCCATTGATACGGTGTGCCGTAAGTCTGGCTGTTGACCACGTACCACGGCGCATCCTTGAGGCGCGGGTCGAGGGTGTTCCAGCTCGGGATCAACGCGGTATTGATCGGTTGCACACGCTTGCCGGCGATCAAGCGCAGCGACGCATCACCGGACGCAGTGACCAGGTCATACCCGCCCTTGGCCATCAGGCTGACCATTTCATCGGAGGTCGCCGCTGTCTTGACGTTGACCTTGCAGCCGGTTTCCTTCTCGAAACCGCTGACCCAGTCGTAGGCCTTGTCGCTCTCGCCACGTTCGATGTAACCCGGCCACGCCACGATATCCAGCTGACCTTCGCCAGCGCCGACAGCCTTCAACGGCTCGGCGGCCTGCAAACTGGCGCTGGCCAGCAGCGCCGTGGTGATTGCACTGAGCAGTGCGGTCTTGTGCACGAACATGGTTGATCCCTCTTTTTCATATTATGGTCGGGGCAGTTGTGAACGCGGTGCAGCATGCCGTTGGCGGCTTGTTATCAGCGTAGTCAGAAGGCCGAAGCGGGGCGGGCGATCTCGATTACGGCGGCGGATATTGTTTCGCCCGGCTGAAGTGTAGATGGGTTTTCCCAAGGTCAGCTGCGCACTTCAATCCAGAGCGCGAGCAACATCTGGAAGCACACTCGCGGGGCGGGTTGGGGCACTTTCGAACTAGGCTGAGGGCCTTAGATCCGGATAACCCTTGTATGGAGACGGAACATGAACACCCGTGGATTGCTCGATCAACTGCTCAAGTCCGGGCAGGAAATGCTGCAGAACAAGGCCGGCGGCGCTTCCAGCAAATCGGCTGCGAGCGGACTTGGCGGCTTGCTCGGTGGCTCGTCTGGCTCCAGCGGCCTCGGCGGCCTGCTCTCCGGCGCGGGTGGCGGCGCATTGGCCGCAGGCGCGATGGGCCTGCTGCTCGGCAATAAAAAGGTCCGCAAGGTCGGCGGCAAAGTCGCGATCTACGGCGGCCTCGCTGCACTGGGCGTACTGGCTTTCAAGGCTTACGGCAACTACAACGCCCAAAAAGGCAGCGCACCCCAACGCGAACCGCAAACCCTCGACCGCCTGCCACCCGCTCAAGTCGAGCAGCACAGCCAGGCAATCCTCAAAGCCCTGGTCGCCGCCGCCAAAGCCGACGGCCACATCGACGAGCGCGAGCGCGAACTGATCGAAGGCGAATTCACAAAACTCGACAACGATCAGGAACTGCAACACTGGCTCCACGCCGAACTCAACAAACCCCTCGACCCCACCGACGTCGCTCGCGCGGCGAGCACGCCGGAAATGGCGGCGGAGATGTACATCGCCAGTGTGATGCTGGTGGATGAGGAGAATTTTATGGAGAAGAGCTATCTGGATGAACTGGCGCGGCAGTTGAAGCTGGAGCCGGGGTTGAAGGTGGAGTTGGAGAGGCAGGTGCGGTTGGTGGGGGCGGATAGCGTGTAATCGTAGTGGCGATCGCCGGTTGCCCGTTTACGTTAGCTAGACTTCCTGCGTTTCCGACGTTCTCCTAACGGCGTTGAATCGACTTTTGTCCCGATGGCGGACATTGCTCTTGCGGCTGGCTCTGCATATTTTTGGTACTAGCCGCGTAATAGAGCTGGCAAATAGATCACTAGCAATCGGTGATTAGCGCACTGACTTCGTCGCCAGATCGGTGTTATTCAACAGTCGACCGTTGAGGTATGAGTCGGCGGGCCTGCCGTCGAGCAAGTTTCCTTCTGCTAGAAGTATTTGAATGGATATGTGTCTCCCGTGATTATTATTGAATCTTTTTTTGTATATACGTTGTTGATGTTGTTGATAACCAGCTGTAGGTTGGTTGGGTTTTGAAAAAGATGATAGAAGAGTTCGAAGTAAAGATAATCTTCGATCAAACTTGCTGCTAGGTTTGGATGGATGTTCAGAAGTTCATTGAAAGTCGGGTAATCAGCTGTCGCAAGCTCGGGGATGTCCGCATAGCCTTGCACGGTATCGTCAATCCTGCATTCCGAAATAAACGTATCTGCAACAATTTCAAACTTTCTTGGAAAGTCTCCGGGTTTGATTTGCAGTATATAGAGCTGAGTCTTGATCGTGACCGCCTCGCCGAATCCCAAGCTTCTATTAGATACGGTACTTGGATTGACTGCGTTGCCCGAGCACTTAAATATCATGGTTTTGCTTTCGCTGTTATAGGTTTGGTTGTCGAGATTTTTTAACCGAAAGAAAACTCCCTTGTACTACAGGTCTGAGACTTTTCCCAAATTAATTGCATCGGCATCGGCATCGGCATGGAACGCGGACTGCTTTAGCGTAGGGTGTTGCTTAAACATTTTTTTTGCTGAGAGAGTAGCGCCTCCACACCCTATGTATTAGCCAATGTCAGGTCCACTGCTTTCCCCGTATACTCCAGATTTGTAAAGGCTGCATCAGATTTGTTTAACTTTATGTAGTGTGTGATCTAAAATTTTTTCAAGGTCGCTCCAGGTTTTGGCGGTGTCGGTGAATATTGGAAATTCTCCAAGCTTGATTTGCGATTAATGAAGTTCTAAAAGTGCCTTTTTTGCTAAATAATTGATGCCGTCCGATGTCTATTATTTATTCCAGGCCAGTAGTTGTGCTCGTCGTGATTTTTGCTGTTCACGTCCAGGTTGTCGGTGTATTCGTAGCGGGTAGTACTGCCGAGTTCGTTCTATTCGGCAGTGACGCGATCATCAGGATTGTTGGTATACGCGCGCGTGGTACGCCGAGCAGATTAGATGTGCCAGGTAACTCGCGGCGTTCCATTTGTAAAAAAGCCGCAATGAGAAGGGGCAAGCATCGTAGATCTTGTGTCGACACTTTCCTATGTTTTGAAAACTCGATAGCCGGCATCAAAGTCGCTTATGGTATGCATGTTGCTGTAATTTACTTCGAATATTCCTTCAATTGGCGGTTGCGTGCGTTTGGCCTGTAAATTTAGAGTTTCTGCCACGTTTCGAAGTTCATGGTATGTTGCCATGTAGGCATGATCGGAAGCGGAGAAGTCAAGAGTTACCTTTTGAGGTGAGATAATCGCAAGATTGATTAGTAGCTGAGGTGATGTGAATGATCTACCGCCAATGTCATAGATCTTGTCTTTGTTTTCCAGTTTGGGTCTGTAACTTTCATGTAATAAGTAGTCTTCCTCTTGATCTAAGATTCTTACCAGTTTTTCGTGGCCTTTTATTTTTTCAAATGTAATGGTTGCTTTTTTGATTATTAGGAAACCATCCTCGTCCATGTTTTCAAGAAAGTTTAAGTCTTGGCTTTCTATTGAAGACGTTATTGGCTCATCTAATAGGTTGAGAACAAAATTGAAAATTTCTACTTGGAGTTTTTCCTGTATGTTTTCAGTAGGAGGAATATTTATGTAGGATATAATTCCGCCTGCATTGTCGTAATCGATTGCGCCAAAAGATTCTGTAATATCAATTGAAATATTCATTTTGCTCTCTCGATTACAAATTGATCAAGTTGTTTTGATTCAATTTGACTGCCGTCAATAGTTTTAAAGCCTTTGGGGTCAACTTTTGTTTGTGAAACTATCCTGAGACCTAGCTCTTCTATTTTTTTTAACGATTTTTTTATGTACTTGTTGGCGTATGCACTGCCTGTCAGGGTAATTTGCCCATTCTCAGATAATACCCTTAATATTTCTGGGTTCAACGGATCATAACCGTAAGGATTATCCATGTTGATATGGCTTTGCGAGCCTGACTTTATACCTGAAAGGTCAGTTGCATTACCAGCGTGGACGCCCGGAGCTTTCGGGTCGATATCGATATTGTAATAGCCTTCGATTGGGTTCGTGCCCGCACCAATATTCAATGAGCCATTCGCATTTGCGGGTTTATCTAAGTAATTTCCTGCTTTGGTAGGTGTGGCTGAATCGCTACCGGGGCATTGATGAAGCCCAAGCGGATCCACCCAACCTGTGGGATTGGTCACGTACTGGTAGCTATTCAACCCACCCGCAAGCTTGATCGGATCCGGGGTCAAGAACCGTCCAGTCCCCGGATTGTAGTAGCGGTGGCGGTTGTAATGTAAGCCTGTCTCGGCGTCGAAATACTGACCCTGAAAACGCAGCGGATTATCGATTTCGCTCACATCCAGCGCCACGAGGTTGCCGTAGGCGCGGTATTTTGCCGACCACATGATTTCGCCGCTGTAATCGGTGAGTTCCTGCGGTGTGCCGAGGTGGTCGAGTTGGTAATAGAACGGGGCCGCTTTTAGCGGGCCTTCGCCGTCGAGCATTGCCAACGGGCGGAAACTGCCCGGTTCGTAGATGTAGCTGCGATAACGATTTTCTGCGCTTTCGGCGATGAGGCGTTCGCCTTGCCAGAGGAATTCGGTGGTGTGGCCGTCGACGGTTTTCTCGATGCGGCGGCCGAAGGCGTCGTATTTGTAAGATGCGGTGCTGCCTCCCGGCAGGCTGACGCCGATCAGGCGGTGCTGGCAGTCGTAGCGGTACTCGGTGACGAGCTTTTGGCCGGTGCCGCGACGTTCGCGGATCAGGTTGCCGTAGGCGTCGTAATCGTAATGGCGGTCGCCTTGCATCAGCAGGCGGTTGCCTTTGACGTTTGCGGGGTTCGCAACGGGCAGGTCATTTTGTCCGAGGAGGTTGCCTGCCGGGTCGTGAGCGAAGCTCTCTGGCATAGCTCCGCGCACGTTGATCAGGCGATCTAGTGGATCGTAGTGATAGCTGCGGTCACCTTTGCGGCTGTCGTTAATGCCGGCGAGATTGCCGTTGGCGTCGTAGTTGTAGCAACGCTGGAACAGGTGTTTGTCCCGTTGGCTGACGCTGTGTGCTTGCAGGCGACCCTGTTCATCGTATTGGTATTGGCTGAGCAGCAGGCCTTGTTGGCGTTGTTGCTCGCGACCGGCGTTGAACTGGTGGCTGGTCAGGCGTGAACCGTTCAGGTCGATGCTGCTCAGGCGTCCACCGGACAAATGACGGTAATCGAGCGTGCAGCCATCCGGCAGACGGCAGTGGCTGAGCTGACCGACTTTGTCGTAAGCGTAACGCGTGGTACCCCAGCCCTGATGTTCGGTGATCAAGCGATCTTGCACATCGTATTCATAAGCGAGCGGCCAATGGCCGTCGTCGACGTTGACCAATCGACCGAGCGCGTCATAGCTGTAATGAATTTCTTCCCCATCGGGCAGCTTCTTGACCAGCAAACGGCCTGCGGCATCGCGCTGGTATTCGGTAACCAGTTCGCTACCGTCGTCACCGAACTCCGTTTTCTTCAGCAGTTGGCCGTTGAGGTCGTACTCGTACGCGGTGCGTCGACCATCGAAACCGGTTTCCTGCTGGATCAGGCCGTTCGAGTAATAATCGAGTTGATAGCGTTCGCCGCGCTCGTTTTCGATCTCGGTGAGGTTGAGTTGCGAGTTGTCGTAGCGGTAGCGCAGTTGGCTGCCGTCGGGATTGATGCGGCGGCTGACTAGGTGCAGGTTGTCGGCGTATTCGTAGCGGGTGATCCGGCCGAGCTCGTCGCGTTCGGCGGTGACGCGGCCATACGGGTTGTAGGTAAACGCACGTGTGGCGCCGCCGGGCAGGGTGACTTGGGTCAGGCGGTCGACGGCGTCCCATTGATATTGGGTGATCGCGCCGAATTCGTCCTGGCGAGTGATTCGCCGGCCGAGGGCATCGTAGCGGTATTTTCGTTGACCGCCGTCCGGCAGGCGTTCTTCCAGCAATTGGCCGAGGTTGTTCCAGCCCAGTTGATGACGACTACCGTCGGGGTGACGGATCTCTACCAAGCGGCCCTGGCGGTCGTAGCTGTATTGGGTTTCATTGCCCAACGGATCAATTTGTTGGGTGATATCGCCTTGTCGGTTGTAATCATACTGCCAACGCGCTTGGCCACGTCTGACCTCAATCAGTTGGCCATTGTAGTAGTTGTAAAGCGTTGGCTCGCCTTCCGGAGGGATCACGGCCAGCAAACGGCCGGCATTGTTGTACTGATACTCGGTGACGGCGCCCAATGCATTCTTTTCAGCAATCAAACGACCCTGATCGTCGTAGGCTTTCTGCATTTCTGCGCCATCCGGAGCGATTTCGCTGATCAGGCGCGCATTTTCATCGTGTATGTAAACCTGCTCACTTCCATCGGCGTTATGAACCGTGACCGTGCCTTTGTCGTCCCACTCATAGCGTGTTTCCAAGGGTAAGTAGTTTGTCCAATGACGGACGCAGCGGGACAGCTTGCCTTCTCGCTCCCACTCCCAGAAGAAGCGGGCACCTCCCGCCAATTGACGCTCGAGGATTACATGTTGTTCGTTATAGCGGTAATGCTCGGTTTCGCCTGCAGCATTGGTTGCCGACACCAGTTGATGGCGAGCGTTGTACTCGTAGGAAACCAGCGTCTGTAAAGTCAGCCACGGATCCTGCCGTCTACCTGAATCGTCATACTCCGAGCGTTGCTGCTGTTGGTCCACGGCAATGATATGGCGGTCGTCGTAACGGAGCAGCAAGGCGCGACCGGAGCCATTGTCGATACGTTGAATGCGACCGACCAAGTCATAGCTGATATGCACCTGGTTTTCATACGAATCACTGATGGTGGTCAGCCGTTCTGCACGGAAATGATAGAACCGCGGCTTTGGCCCTGCTTGCGTGAGAATCAGCTCTCCGGGTGCATTCCCCAGAAAAATGGCCGCTTGAGCGAGGCTATTGGTGATGGCCGGTCGTTTCTCGGTCGGCTTTGGGAAACGGGTCTGGCGGTTTTCATTGTCTGTCCACAGCACGCCTTCGTCATCGATAAGCAAGCGATGAGACAACGAGTGGCTCCAGCCTGGCCCCATACGGTTGTCGATTTCAACAGCACTGCTGCGGTAGAGACGTGTCCATTCCAGCGGTAAGAGACCGCCCAGTTCGCCGTCGGTGAGTTTCAGCAACTCCTCACCCGTGACCATGGAGACGGGGTCACCGTTGGAGCAGGTTTTGTCGACGCATTGTGCGGGTTCATCAGCCGGGTTTTTTGACTGTTTAGGCGCGTTGTCGATGTTCTCCTGCTGTTCCAGGCGCGTTTCGTTCTGGGTTTTGTTTCGTGCGTGAATTTGCGCGTCGTTTTCGACTTTGCCTCCTGTCGCAGGCGAAGGACGTTTCGGAGCTGTTGCCGTTTGTGCAGGCGTGTGATCGGCGACAGTCGCCACTGCTTTTTTGCCCGAGTTGGTTACGCCGTTGCCATGAAATCTCAATGCGGCAGCAGCATCCGCATGGGGCTTGGAGCGAATCCTGCTGATTTCAATGAGCTTGGCTGTTAGCTTCTCAACCAGGTTGATCGCTTTTTGCGCCTGCAATGTGCCCTTGACCGCTTTCGCACTGGCGCGTAATGCAACCCCCAGCCCGCCGGTAAAAATGATCCCGAGGACGATATAACTTATTTCAGACTTCACTCTGGCTAGCACTTCTGTGCGAGTCTGCGGTGGCAGTAAAGTCGTCCATGCCCAAACCGCAGCGACATAAACCCACAACAATGGCTCGTCACTCGCTATCAAGAAACCGGTGCGAAGTGCTTCAGTGGAGGAGTTGTAGATTTTCTTGATGTTTTCGTCGGTGAAAAACTCTTTGAGTGTTTCGTAATTTTCACGGGGGTGAGTAACAAGCTTGAACAGTGATTTGATATCGCCCCAAATGCCCATCACGAACTTCCAGAAACCATCCCACTCCGATTGCAACTGTTGCCAGAGACGGCCAGCTATCGACGCGTTGTTATGCTCCTTCCACAAAGGCAGGCACGTCGTTGTCCATTCCGAGGATAACCACTTGCTTAGATCTCCGATGACTTCGTCGTATGATTTGAACAGTCGATCGTTGTCAGCGCTTGTGAGGCCGGGGTAGAAGGTAATCCGATAGAGCTGACGAGGTGTCAGATCACTGATGACCTCGATCCCGGTTGGGCCGATTGTTTTGCGTACGGGTTGCCCGACGGTCTTGTTCTTTGAGTCGACAGGGGTCAGAACCACTGGAGTGTTGCCAATCGGCACAAAACGCGCCGATTCGAAACTATGAATCAGCGTGAGCTTTCCATTCTCGGGACAGGTCGCGAAGTACACTGGTTTGGTCTTGTCACCCGTTGCGATGGGTTTCTTGACCTGGTCACCAACTTGAAATTGTTGTTCCATTTCCAGGCCAGGTATGAATCTGGCGGTGGACCGATAATCCTTCAGGCAGTTCTTGAACTCTGCAATGACCTTGTTGAAGTCAGGCTGTTGAGCGGTGACATGAGCAATCGTATCCAATGGGGTCATACCACCACCTCTTTTTCCAGATAGGCCTTCAACAGCCCGGTAAAGTTTTCTTCCGTGAGTGGCGTGCGTTTAACAAAGCGCGCCACTTTTTGTTTCAGGTTCGATTCGGGAAAGGAGAAATACAGATCGGCGTGTTCCTCTTGCAACCACTGCATCATGTTGCCGATCACGGTTGATGGATTTTCTGCCATCAACCCCTCCAGCAACCCCTTCGGCACCTCCCACCACGGCCAGTCCCGCACCTTCGGCACAACCCGCGTGCCCACTTCCAGCGCCTGCCCATTGATCAGATACCGCTCAAACACCGGCAGCACTTCTCCAGCCTTCTCCCCAAGCCCCCGCAGAATCGGATAAATATGCCGCCCATCCCAAAACCGGAAAAACACTTCAGTGCCGTCCGGCATCTTCACCTGCGTCAGGCTGCGCAGATGTTCGAACACTTCGTTCGGTTCTGAACGCGACACCGCCAGCCAGCCCCAGTCGAGGGCGTCGGTTTCGGCGATCCATGGCAGGAAGGCGGAATTGGCTTTGAGTTCGGTGAGGTAGGGCATCACCGGTTGCCAGGTGGAGTAGGGCGTGCCGCCCCAGATCGGGATGAGTTGGGCGGTGGGTTCGGTGAGGTACAGGGTTTTCAGGGCGTCGGCGTCGCTGGCCGCGCTGACGATCAGGTACAGGCGCTCGCCGCTTTGCAGCGGCTGTTGCGCCAGCCAGTCCTTGGGAATGATTCGTTCAGATGGCACAGGCACCTGCCTTGCATTTTTCGCATTCTTCACAGAACGGCGCGTTACGTTTCAGGGTGTTGATTTGCGCCGGGGTCAGGACCTGGCCAGCCTTGTCGGCATCCGCCTGTTTCAGCACACCGGGCATCAACGGCGCAGCACCGGTGCCGCTGCCCGGGCTCCCGCCGGAGTTCATGTTGATCACCGGCCCGCTCATGGTCACGCCGCCGGCGTCGATCTTGATGAAGCTGCCGCCGCCGATCAGCGTGAGTTCCGAACCAGCCTCCATCACCACTTTCATGCCGCTGCTCAGGTGGATTTCTTGCCCTGCGTCGATGAACTGGCCGGTGCCGATCTTGATGTGCTGATTCACACCGACGGTGAGGTGGTCGTTGGCGCGGGTTTCGACTTTGCGGTCGGCGTAGACGGTGTGGTGTTCTTCGGCCTTGAATTCGCTGTAGCTGTTTTGCTCGACGGTGTCGTGTCGTTCGTTGCCGACGCGGATTTTCTGGTCGTGCTCGATGTTCTCGTCCCAGTCGCGCTGGGCGTGCAGGTAGATCTGTTCCTGACCTTTCTTGTCTTCGATGCGCAGTTCGTTGTAGCCGCCGCCACCCATCGAACTCAGGGTCTTGAAGGTGCTGCGGGTCTTGTTCGCCGGCAGTGGATAGGGGACGGTGTTTTCCTTGTGGTACAGGCAGCCGCTGATCAGCGGTTGATCGGGGTCGCCTTCAAGGAAGGTGACCAGCACTTCCATGCCGATGCGCGGGATGGCGATGCCGCCGTACTGGGCGCCGGCCCAGGCGCTGGAGACGCGCAGCCAGCAGCTGGTCTTGTCGTCGGCCTGGCCTTCGCGGTCCCAGTGAAACTGGACTTTGACCCGGCCGTATTCGTCGCAGTGGATTTCTTCGCCTTTCGGGCCGGTGACCACCGCGCTCTGGCTGCCGAGGATGCGTGGTTTCGGGTGGCGCAGCGGCGGGCGGTTGGGCACGTCCCATGGGGTGGCCTGGAAGCGGTTGCGGTAGCCCTGGTGGAAATCGTCGTTGAGCGCGGTGGTGTCGCTGGTCACCGACTCCTCGAGCACTTGCGGTTGCTTGCCTTCATGCAGGACTTCGGTGAGCAGCCACAGGTCGTTCCACTTGGCTTTCGGGTGTTCGGTCAGGGCGAGGAAATGGCCGCTGACCAGCAGTGGCTGATCACTCTTGCCTTCGGCCAATTGGAAGTCGCTGCGATGACGTTCGAGGGCGCGTTTGGCCAAATGTTTGCCGCGCTCGCGGTCGATGAAGCGGCCCGGGTAATCGTAGTCTTCGAGGTCGGGCAGGGCGTCGCCACGGTTTTCGCTTTCCAGGGTCAGGCGTGGTTTTTCGAAATCGTAATCGCGGCGCGTGGTGCGGCTGGTGCGGGTTTCCAGGCGCAGGTCGAAACGCTTGATCACCGGGTTGCTGGCGACCATGCCCGAGTCTTGCTGATAGGGCACAGGGGCCAGTTTCGGGAACACCGTCTGGTCATCGCCGAAAACGAGCTTGTGCGCGTTGGCGCTGTGCTGGAAGTGGAAGTGAATGCCTTCTTCCTCGCACAGACGCTGGATGAAGTGCAGATCCGACTCGTCGTATTGCACGCAGTAGATGCGTTCGGGATAGATCGAGCCGGTCTTGAATTCGTAGGCGTTGCCTTGAATGCCGTGCTCTTCCAAGACCATGCCGATGATCTTCGGCACGCTGAGGTTCTGAAAGATGCGCTGGTTGATGCGGTGCGCCAGGTACGCCAGTTGCGGGCGCAAGGTCACCGAATAACGGGTCAGGCGCTTGCCGGAATCGCCTTGCGCGGCGCGGTAGATCTGGCCATGGATGCCGCTGCCGTCAGGCGACAGCTGCAGAAAGGCCGGTTTGTGCAGCAGGGTTTCGAGGTCCAGCGACGGCTGCTCACTGACCAGTTCCACCTCGAAGACAAAAGGCTGGCTGATGGCTTCCCGGCCGGTCAGGGTGAATACCTGAAAGTCGGCGGAAAGCCCTTCGATGGTCAGGGCAAAGTGGGTTTCATTGGCCGGCGCGAACATCCCTTGTTCCTCGTGCTGTACAGCGGCGCCCGTCGACGGCCGCAAAAAGCGGCTCAACGTACGCGAAATTCTGGAGGGGCGTAAACAACATCGACCAGCAGAGCTGGCCGATGCGTGTAACGGTCAGCCGTAATTAAACGACTGGAGCACGCCAGTCATCGGAACCCGAAGTACCGGATACTTCGTGGGTCCAGGTGATTTTGCGGTAGGTGAACTGCACTTCTTCCAGGTGGGTGAAGTGCGCGTTGCCTGGATCCTGGCAGTTGTGCATTTTGTTGTTGATGGCGACGATGATCGCGTCTTCCAGTTTGGTGGTGTAGTAATGCTCTTGGGTGCCTTGAGCCGAAGTGCGGTACCACTGGATAACGATTTCGCTCATGCGCTCGCCGGAAGTCAGTGCTGCTTGCAGCAGTGGCGAAGCCTTGTCGTAGACCTTGGTGATCACAACTGGCTTGTGTACGCGCTGACCGGTTGGCTGACCGGATTGCGGGTCACGCGGGATGATCACGTCGTGGGTGAAAGCCTGAACCATGACCTGGTCTTCGTGGCCTTCCTGGTAGGTGTTGCCAACGGAGTCGGCGGTGAAAGCGCCGGCAGTGATCAGGCCTTGTTTTTCGCCGGTAACCGACATGTACGCTGGTGTTGCCATGGGGTGCTCTCCTTGCGGATAAAGTTAGGGTGCCCGGAGGCGAAATCGCCCGGTGGGTGGCTGAGGGTTATCAAGGAGCGTGCCAGGTTTTGCGAGGTGCCCGGATGGCGGGGACGCCACGGTGGTTGGTCATCATTTGGGGCGATTTTCAGCGGGATAACCGAGAGAAAGTGCGCAAGAAGTTGCGCAGTACTGCGCAACTTCTTGCGCACTTGGCTGCAGGGCTTGCACCGCTTGGGCTGCGGAGGATTTAGGCCCTGAAATATTACGACCAACTGCGCAACTTCTTGCGCAGTTGGGGATTTGCCGGGACCGCGGTGTGGCCTTCGCGAGCAGGCTCGCTCCCGCGGGACAATGTTGCCAGCGAAAGCGTCTTATAAATGAAACACCGCGCTCGGCTATACTCCCCGCATTTCGATCAGGCACGAGGATTCACTGTGAAGAACTGGACGTTGCGCCAACGCATTTTGGCGAGCTTTGCGGTGATTATCGCCATCATGCTGTTGATGGTGGTTCTGTCCTACTCGCGGTTGTTGAAGATCGAGGCCAGTGAAAACAGCGTGCGCGACGATGCCATCCCCGGTGTCTATTACAGCTCGATGATTCGCGGTGCGTGGGTCGACAGTTATTTGCAGACCCAGGAGCTGCTCGGCCTCAAGGAAGGCCAGGGCATTTCCAGCGAAGACGCTGCCGACTACAAGGCGTTCGAGGCGCGGCTGCAAGAGCAGATGGCCAACTATCGCAAGACCATGGCCACTGATGAAGACCGATCCGAGTTCGCCCTGTTCGAGAAATACCACGACACCTACATCGAGATTCAGAACGCTGTGCTGGACCTGCGCAGTCGCAATCTTGAAGCGGATGCGGTCAAGTTATTCAACGAAAAACTGACCCCGGCGTGGTACGCGGGGCGCATGAAACTCAATGACATCATTGGCGAAAACAAAGTCGTCGCTGATACCGCCATGGCCAATATCGACGACGCGGTGGCAACGGCCAAAGTCAGCATGGTCATTTCCCTGCTGGTCGCGGTGCTGGCCGCCGGCCTCTGTGGTCTGCTGCTGATGCGCGCGATAATGGCGCCGATGAACCGCATCGTGACCATCCTCGACATCATGCGCACCGGCGATCTGAGTTCGCGCCTGAACCTCGATCGCAAGGACGAATTCGGCGCGGTCGAAACCGGCTTCAACGACATGATGACCGAGCTGACGTCGCTGGTATCCCAGGCCCAGCGCTCCTCGGTGCAGGTGACCACCTCGGTGACCGAGATCGCCGCCACGTCCAAGCAGCAACAAGCCACCGCCACCGAAACCGCAGCGACTACCACCGAAATCGGCGCAACCTCTCGCGAAATCGCCGCGACCTCGCGGGATCTGGTGCGCACCATGACCGAAGTGTCCACCGCTGCCGATCAGGCCTCGGTACTCGCCGGCTCCGGCCAGCAAGGCCTGGCACGCATGGAAGACACCATGCACTCGGTCATGGGTGCGGCGGATCTGGTCAACGCCAAACTGGCGATCCTCAACGAGAAGGCCGGCAACATCAATCAGGTGGTGGTGACCATCGTCAAAGTGGCTGACCAGACCAACCTGCTGTCGCTCAACGCAGCGATCGAAGCCGAGAAGGCCGGCGAGTACGGTCGCGGTTTTGCCGTGGTCGCCACCGAAGTCCGGCGCCTGGCCGATCAGACCGCCGTGGCCACCTACGACATCGAACAGATGGTTCGCGAGATCCAGTCGGCGGTGTCGGCCGGCGTGATGGGCATGGACAAGTTTTCCGAAGAAGTACGCCGCGGCATGTCGGAAGTGCAGCAGGTCGGCGAGCAGTTGTCGCAGATCATCCATCAGGTGCAGGCACTGGCGCCACGCGTGCTGATGGTCAACGAAGGCATGCAGGCCCAGGCCACTGGCGCCGAGCAGATCAACCATGCGCTGGTGCAGTTGGGCGATGCCAGCAGCCAGACCGTCGAATCGCTGCGTCAGGCCAGTTTCGCTATCGACGAACTGAGTCAGGTGGCCGTCGGCCTGCGCAGCGGCGTTTCGCGATTCAAAGTCTGATGAGCGACATCATCGCCAAGCGTGGCGCCGCACCAGTGGCGAAGCAGGCACTGTTTCTGCTGTTTCGCATCGGCAACGAGCGTTATGCCCTGCGCGCCACTGAAGTGGCCGAAGTGCTGCCGCGCCTGCCGCTGAAACCGATTGCCCGGGCGCCGCATTGGGTGGCCGGGGTGTTTGCCTATCGCGGTGCGGTGGTGCCGGTGATTGATCTCAGCGCGCTGACTTTTGGCCAGCCCGCCGAGGCGCGGACCAGCACGCGGCTGGTGCTGGTCAATTATCAGCCGGATCAAGCGCAACCAGCGCAGTGGCTCGGGCTGATTCTCGAGCAGGCCACCGACACGCTGCGCTGTCATCCGCAAGATTTCCAGCCCTACGGCCTCGACAACCGCGAGGCGCCGTACCTCGGCCCGGTGCGCGAGGATGCGCAGGGATTGCTGCAATGGGTGCGGGTCAATGACTTGCTCGATGACGCCGTGCGCAGCTTGCTGTTCCCCGATCCGCCGCGTGATCCGGCGCAGCTTGAGGCGCAGCCATGAGCAGTGAGCAGCGCTTTTTCGATTTCCTCAAGGAACGCATCGGCCTTGATGTCGCGTCGGTGGGCGCGGCGATCATCGAGCGTGCCGTGCGCCAGCGCACGACCCTGTCCCAGGCTGCCCACGCCGACGGATACTGGCAACTTTTGCAAGGCTCGCGGGATGAACAGCAGGCACTGATCGAAGCGGTGATCGTCCCGGAAACGTGGTTTTTCCGTTATCCGGAATCTTTCGCCACCCTGGGCAAACTGGCGCGAGCTCGGCTTAAAGAACTCAACAACATGCGCGCGTTGCGTATCCTCAGCCTGCCGTGCTCGACCGGCGAAGAACCCTATTCGATCGCCATGGCCTTGCTCGATGCCGGGCTCAAGCCGCATCAGTTCAAGGTGGATGGCATGGACATCAGCCCGTTGTCGGTGGACAAGGCGCGCCGTGCTGTTTACGGCAAGAACTCGTTTCGCGGGCAGGATCTGCAATTTCGCGATCGGCATTTCATGCCTGAGCAGGACGGCCACCGGGTCAACGAATACGTTCGCGAACAGGTGCGCTGGCAGGTCGGCAATGTCCTCGATCCGACGCTGTTGGCGAGCGAGCCAGCCTTCGATTTCGTGTTCTGCCGCAACCTGCTGATCTACTTCGACCAGCCGACGCAAAAGCAGGTGTTCGAAGTGCTCAAGCGCCTGACCCATGTTGACGGCGTGCTGTTTATCGGCCCGGCGGAGGGCAGCCTGCTCGGGCGCTTGGGCATGCGCTCGATCGGCATCCCGCAGTCGTTCGCTTTCAGCCGTCACAGCGAGCCGCACCCCGAACCACTGCCGACGCCGAAACCGGTCGCCGTGCCGGTCAGCCAACCACTGCGTAGCGCGCCGCCGCCAGCGCCAGTGCGCAGCCGCCCTTTTGCTACCGTGACGGCTTTGCCGGTAACGAAAAAAACTGCCAACCCGGACGCCGCGACGCTGCTGGCGCAAATCGCTGCACTGGCCAACGAAGGCAAAAGCGCCGAGGCCCGTGCCGCGTGCGAGCATTATCTGCGCAGCCATGAACCGGTGGCGCAGGTGTTCTATTGGCTGGGCCTGCTCAGCGATGTCGCCGGCCTGAGCCTCGAGGCCCAGAGTTTTTATCGCAAGGCCTTATACCTTGAACCGCAACATCCCGAAGCGTTGATGCATCTGGCGGCGTTGCTGCAGGCTCAAGGCGACACGGTGGGTGCCCGACGATTGCAGGAGCGCGCCGCCCGCAGCGGGCGCACCGCCGACAGTGAGCGTAAACGATGAGCGCGTCCGACACCTTGAACGTTACCCACGAAGACGCCCGCGCCATCGACGATTGCTGGAACCGCATCGGCATTCATGGCGACAAGTCCTGCCCGTTGCTGGAAGAGCACATTCATTGCCGCAACTGCTCGGTATATTCCGCCGCCGCCACACGCCTGCTCGACCGCTATTCGTTGCAGCAGGACCAGCGCGAAGCAGTGGTCAGCAAAGTCGAAATCGACGTCAAGACCCGCTCGCTGCTGATGTTTCGCCTCGGCGAGGAATGGCTCGGACTGGCCACGCGCACGCTTGTCGAAGTCGCGCCGTTGCAGGCGATACATTCGCTGCCGCACCAGCGCTCGCGGGCCTTGCTCGGCGTGGCCAATGTCCGTGGCGCGCTGGTCGCGTGCCTGTCGCTGGTGGAACTGCTCGACCTCGACGGCAGCGTTGCGCCGGCCAGCGGCGGGCGAGTCATGCCGCGCATGCTGATCATCGCTGCCCATGGCGGGCCGGTGGTGGTGCCGGTGGACGAGGTCGACGGCATTCATGCCATCGACGAACGCATCCTCGATGCTGCGTCACAGTCCGGTGCGCAGGCCAGTGCCAAGTACACCCGTGGCGTTCTGCAATATCGCGGTCGCAGCCTGCGCTGGCTGGATGAAGAGCAGCTGCTGTCCGCCGTGACCCGGAGCCTGACATGACCCCCGAGCAAATGCGCGACGCCTCCCTGCTCGAGCTGTTCAGCCTCGAAGCCGAAGCCCAGACCCAAGTGCTCAGCGCCGGGCTGCTGGCGCTGGAGCGCAATCCGACCCAGGCCGATCAACTGGAGTCGTGCATGCGCGCGGCGCACTCGCTCAAAGGCGCAGCGCGGATTGTTGGTATCGACAGCGGCGTCAGCGTCGCCCATGTCATGGAAGATTGCCTGGTCAGCGCCCAGGAAGGGCGTTTGTTGCTGCGTCCCGAGCACATCGACGCGTTGTTGCAGGGCACCGACCTGCTGATGCGCATCGCCACGCCGGCCAATGCGCCGCAACCCGCGGACATTGAAGCCTATGTGGCGCTGATGGGGCGTTTGCTCGACACGTCAGCGCCAGCCGCTGTGGTTGCCACGCCGCCGATGGCCGAGTTGTCGATCGAGCCAGCGCCAATACTGTCAGCGCCGATGGTCGACGAGCCCGCCGAGCCCGCCCCGCGCAAAAACAAACGCACGACCGAGGGCGGCGAGCGCGTCTTGCGCGTTACCGCCGAGCGCCTGAACAGCCTGCTCGATCTGTCGAGCAAATCGCTGGTAGAAACCCAGCGTCTCAAGCCGCATCTGGCGACCATGCAGCGCCTCAAGCGCATGCAGAACAACGGCCTGCGCGCGCTGGAAAATCTCAATGTGCACCTGAAGGAGCATGCGCTGAGCCTGGAAGCGCTCGAGTCGCTGGAAGATGCGCGACGTTTGCTCGCCGAGTCGCAGCAACTGCTGAGCGAGAAAAACGCCGAACTCGACGAATTCGCCTGGCAGGCCAGCCAGCGCGCGCAAGTGCTCTATGACACCGCGCTGGCCTGTCGCATGCGCCCGTTCGCCGACGTGTTGAGCGGGCAGGCGCGCATGGTTCGCGACCTCGGTCGCAGCCTTGGCAAGCAGGTGCGCCTGGAGATCGAAGGCGAGAAGACTCAGGTCGATCGCGATGTGCTGGAAAAACTCGAGGCGCCGCTCACGCATCTGCTGCGCAACGCTGTCGATCACGGCATCGAAACCCCGGAGCAACGCCTGCTCAAGGGCAAGCCCGAAGAAGGCCTGATTCGCCTGCGCGCCTCCCACCAAGCCGGTTTGCTGGTGCTGGAACTCAGCGATGACGGCGGTGGCGTCGATCTGGATAAAGTCCGCCGCAGCATCGTCGAACGGCAGTTATCCCCAGCCGAAACCGCAGCGCAGTTGAGCGAAGAGGAACTGCTGACGTTCCTGTTTCTGCCGGGATTCAGCCTGCGCGACAAGGTCACCGAGGTGTCCGGGCGTGGCGTTGGTCTGGATGCTGTTCAACACATGGTTCGCCAGTTGCGCGGGGCCGTGGTGCTGGAGCAGACGGCGGGAGAGGGCAGCCGTTTCCATCTGGAGGTGCCGTTGACGCTTTCGGTGGTGCGCAGTCTGGTGGTGGAAGTCGGTGAAGAGGCTTACGCGTTCCCGCTGGCGCACATCGAACGCATGTGCGACTTGGCGCCGGAAGACATTGTGCAGGTCGAAGGACGCCAGCATTTCTGGCACGAAGGCCAGCATGTCGGCCTGGTCGCGGCCAGCCAGTTGCTCAATCGCCCGGCCAGTCAGAACGATGGCGCTACCCTGAAAGTCGTGGTGATCCGCGAGCGCGAGGCGATTTACGGGGTGGCGGTCGAGCGCTTCGTGGGTGAGCGCACGCTGGTGGTGTTGCCGCTGGACGAGCGTCTGGGCAAGGTTCAGGACATCTCCGCCGGGGCCTTGCTCGATGACGGCTCGGTGGTGCTGATCGTCGATGTCGAAGACATGCTGCGTTCGGTGGACAAACTGCTCAATACCGGGCGCCTGGAGCGCATTGCCCGCCACGGCAATCAAGCTGCCGAAGCGGCGCGCAAACGAGTCTTGGTGGTCGACGATTCGCTGACCGTGCGCGAGCTGCAACGCAAACTGCTGCTCAATCGTGGCTACGACGTCGCGGTGGCGGTGGACGGCATGGACGGCTGGAACGCGCTGCGTTCGGAGAACTTCGATCTGCTGATCACCGACATCGACATGCCGCGTATGGACGGTATCGAGCTGGTCACCCTGTTGCGCCGCGACAACCGTCTGCAATCGCTACCGGTGATGGTCGTGTCGTACAAGGATCGCGAAGAAGACCGGCGCCGTGGACTGGACGCCGGCGCCGACTATTATCTGGCCAAAGCCAGTTTTCATGACGACGCCCTGCTTGATGCAGTGGTCGAGCTCATCGGAGGAGCGCGGACATGAGGATCGCAATCGTCAACGACATGCCCCTGGCGGTGGAGGCCCTGCGCCGCGCGCTGGCGTTCGAGCCGGCGCATCAGGTGATCTGGGTCGCCAGCAACGGCGCCGAGGCGGTGCAACGCTGCGCCGAATACACCCCGGACCTGATTCTGATGGACCTGATCATGCCGATCATGGACGGCGTCGAAGCCACGCGGCGGATCATGGCCGAGACGCCGTGCGCGATTGTCATCGTCACCGTGGATCGTCAACAGAACGTGCACCGCGTGTTCGAGGCCATGGGCCACGGCGCGCTGGACGTGGTCGACACGCCGGCGATCGGCGCCGGCAATGCCCAGGAAGCGGCGGCGCCGTTGTTGCGCAAGATCCTCAACATCGGCTGGCTGATCGGCGACAAGGCGCCACGCGCGCGCCCGGCGCCGAGTTCGCCGCGCAGCTCGCCGTCACGTCAGCGGCTGGTGGCGATCGGCTCGTCTGCCGGTGGGCCGGCGGCGCTGGAAGTGTTGCTCAAAGGCCTGCCGAGAGATTTTTCCGCCGCGATCGTGCTGGTGCAGCATGTCGATCAGGTGTTCGCCGCCGGCATGGCCGAATGGCTGGCCAGTGCCAGCGGCCTCGATGTGCGTCTGGCCCGTGAAGGCGAGCCGCCGCAAAGTGGTGCGGTGCTGCTGGCCGGGACCAATCACCATATTCGCCTGTTGAAAAACGGCACGCTGGCCTACACCGCCGAACCGGTCAACGAGATCTATCGCCCCTCGATCGACGTGTTTTTCGAGAGCGTCGCCAGTTACTGGAACGGTGACGCCGTGGGGGTTTTATTGACCGGGATGGGGCGCGATGGCGCGCAAGGGCTTAAGCTCATGCGCCAGCAGGGTTATTTGACCATTGCGCAGGATCAGCACAGCAGTGCGGTGTACGGCATGCCCAAGGCTGCCGCGGCGATCGATGCCGCGGTGGAAATCCGTCCGCTGGAAAAGATAGCGCCACGATTGCTGGAGATTTTCCCCAAATGAACAGGTTGATCGGCAATCCAGGCCCCCGCAGTACTCAGGTGACCGCTCATGAATGATTTACAGATCGACGACATTAAAACCGACGAAAACGCCGCCATGGTGTTGTTGGTGGATGATCAGGCGATGATCGGCGAAGCGGTGCGCCGTGGGCTGTCGAATCAGGAAAACATCGACTTCCACTTCTGCTCCGACCCGCAGCAGGCCATCGCCCAGGCGGTGCGGATCAAGCCGACGGTGATCCTCCAGGACCTGGTGATGCCCGGCCTCGATGGCCTGAGCCTGGTGCGCGAATACCGCAATCACCCGGCGACCAAGGACATCCCGATCATCGTTCTTTCGACCAAGGAAGACCCGCTGATCAAAAGCGCGGCGTTTTCCGCTGGCGCCAACGATTATCTGGTGAAGCTGCCGGACACCATCGAACTGGTCGCGCGCATTCGCTACCACTCGCGGTCCTACATGACATTGCTGCAGCGCGACGCCGCTTACCGAGCGTTGCGGGTCAGCCAGCAGCAGTTGCTCGACACCAACCTGGTGCTGCAACGGCTGATGAACTCCGACGGCCTGACCGGGCTGTCCAACCGTCGTCACTTTGACGAGTACCTGGAACTGGAGTGGCGCCGTTCCCTGCGCGATCAGACGCAGCTGTCGTTGCTGATGATCGACGTCGATTACTTCAAGTCATACAACGACAGTTTCGGTCACGTTGAGGGCGACGAAGCGTTGCGCAAGGTCGCCGCAGCCATCCGTGACGCCAGCTCGCGACCGTCGGATCTGCCGGCGCGTTACGGCGGCGAGGAGTTTGTGCTGGTGCTGCCGAACACCTCGCCGGGCGGCGCGCGGTTGTTGGCCGAAAAACTGCGCCAGACTGTGGCGGCGTTGAAGATTCCGCACAACACACCGGCCGAGGGCTCCAGTCTGACCATCAGCATTGGTCTGGCGACCATGGTGCCGCAGGCGGGGAGTGACTGCCGGCTGCTGATTTCGGCGGCGGATCGCGGGTTGTATCTGGCCAAGAACAATGGGCGCAATCAGGTCGGGATCGAGTAACGGCCGTTGCCCTCACCCCAGCCCTCTCCTGGAGGGAGAGGGGGCCGACCGAGGTGTCTCGGGCCAGACATCGACCTGAGAGATCGCAGCGATTATGGATCTTCAGGCTTGGCGATCACGGATTCGGTGAAGCCATTCTATTCGGCGTATGTTTCAAATATCCCCCGATCGGTCCCCTCTCCCTCCGGGAGAGGGCTAGGGTGAGGGCAGCAATCTCGGCCCATTCACCGCCAGACGGGCTGCCGCGACAGCCTGTTTACGTTATACTCGCCGGCTTTCAAAAGTTCGCCAACGAGTGCTGCCCGTCATGGAAATCAACCCGATCCTGAACACCATCAAGGACCTGTCCGAGCGCTCCGAAACTATTCGGGGGTATCTTTGACTACGATCAAAAGCATGAGCGTCTGACCGAGGTCAATCGCGAGCTTGAAGATCCGAGTGTCTGGAACAAACCTGAATACGCCCAGGAGCTGGGCCGCGAGCGTGCCGCGCTGGCGCAGATCGTCGACACCCTCGACGAACTGAACGGCGGTCTGGCCGATTGCCGCGACCTGCTGGACATGGCCGTCGAAGAAAACGACGAAGGCGCAGTGGGCGATGTCGTCGCCGAGCTGGCCCGTCTCGAGGAAAATCTGGCCAAGCTGGAATTCCGCCGCATGTTCAGCCATGAAATGGACCCGAACAACGCCTACCTGGACATCCAGGCCGGCTCCGGCGGTACCGAAGCGCAGGACTGGGCCAACATCCTGCTGCGCATGTACCTGCGCTGGGCCGACAAACGCGGTTTCGATGCGACCATCATGGAACTGTCCGCCGGTGAAGTCGCCGGGATCAAGGGCGCGACCGTGCACATCAAGGGCGAATACGCCTTTGGCTGGCTGCGTACCGAGATCGGCGTGCACCGTCTGGTGCGCAAGAGCCCGTTCGACTCCGGCAACCGTCGCCATACCTCGTTCTCCGCTGTTTTCGTTTCGCCAGAGATCGATGACAAGGTGGAAATCGAAATCAACCCGGCAGACCTGCGGATCGACACCTATCGTTCCTCCGGTGCCGGTGGTCAGCACGTAAACACCACCGACTCGGCCGTACGTATCACCCACGTACCGACCAACACCGTGGTCAGCTGCCAGAACGAGCGTTCCCAGCACGCCAACAAGGACACCGCAATGAAGATGCTGCGGGCCAAGTTGTACGAGCAGGAAATGCAGAAGCGCAACGCCGCTTCGCAGGCGCTGGAAGACACCAAGTCCGATATCGGCTGGGGTCACCAGATTCGCTCTTACGTGCTCGATGCCTCGCGGATCAAGGATCTGCGTACCAACATCGAACGCAGCGATTGCGACAAGGTGCTCGATGGCGACATCGATGAGTACCTGGAAGCCAGCCTGAAATCCGGCCTGTAACACCCTCTGTGGGAGCGGGCTCGCCCGCGATCCCCAGCCGAAGGCTGGGGGCAACGAACCTGATGGAATACTTAAAGACATGAGCGACCTACAACTCGACCCGCAAGCCCTGCAACAGGAAGAAAACTCCCTGATCGCCCTGCGCAAGGAAAAGCTTGCTGCCGAGCGCGCCAAGGGCAATGCCTTCCCGAACGACTTCCGCCGCGACAACTACTGCGATGCCTTGCAGAAACAGTACGCGGACAAGACCAAGGAAGAGCTGGCAGAGGCTGCAATCCCGGTCAAGGTTGCCGGTCGCATCATGCTCAACCGTGGCTCGTTCATGGTGATCCAGGACATGACCGGGCGCATCCAGGTCTACGTCAACCGCAAGACACTGTCCGAAGAAACCCTGGCCGCGGTGAAAACCTGGGACATGGGCGACATCATTGCCGCCGAAGGCACCCTGGCACGTTCCGGCAAGGGCGACCTGTACGTTGAAATGACCAGCGTGCGCCTGCTGACCAAGTCGCTGCGCCCGCTGCCGGACAAGCACCACGGCCTGACCGACACCGAACAGCGCTACCGCCAGCGCTACGTCGACCTGATCGTCAACGAAGACGTGCGCCAGACCTTCCGCGTGCGTTCGCAAGTGATCGCGCACATCCGCAGCTTCCTGATGAAGCGCGACTTCCTCGAAGTCGAAACGCCGATGCTGCAGACCATTCCCGGCGGCGCCGCAGCCAAGCCGTTCGAAACCCACCACAATGCGCTGGACATGGAAATGTTCCTGCGTATCGCGCCAGAGCTGTATCTGAAGCGTCTGGTGGTTGGTGGTTTTGAAAAGGTCTTCGAGATCAACCGCAACTTCCGTAACGAAGGCGTTTCGACTCGTCACAACCCTGAATTCACCATGTTGGAGTTCTATCAGGCGTACGCCGATTACGAAGACAACATGGACCTGACCGAAGAGCTGTTCCGCGAGCTGGCCCAGCTGGTGCTGGGCAGCACCGACGTGCCGTACGGCGACAAGGTGTTCCACTTCGGCGAGCCGTTCGTGCGTCTGTCGGTGTTCGACTCGATCCTCAAGTACAACCCTGAGCTGACTGCCGATGATCTGAACGACATCGACAAGGCTCGCGCCATCGCCAAGAAGGCCGGCGCCAAGGTGCTGGGCTTCGAAGGTCTGGGCAAACTGCAGGTGATGATTTTCGAAGAACTGGTCGAGCACAAGCTGGAGCAGCCGCACTTCATCACTCAGTACCCGTTCGAAGTGTCGCCGCTGGCCCGTCGCAACGACGAAAACCCGAACGTCACCGACCGCTTCGAGCTGTTCATCGGTGGGCGTGAAATCGCCAACGCCTACTCCGAGTTGAACGACGCGGAAGACCAGGCCGAGCGCTTCATGGCGCAGGTGGCCGACAAGGACGCCGGCGACGACGAAGCCATGCACTACGACGCCGACTTCGTCCGTGCGCTGGAGTACGGCATGCCCCCAACCGCCGGCGAAGGTATCGGCATCGATCGTCTGGTGATGTTGCTGACCAACTCGCCGTCGATCCGCGATGTGATCCTGTTCCCGCACATGCGACCGCAAGCGTAAACGTTTCAGTTGAAAAGCCGCCTAAAACAGGCGGCTTTTTATTGCCTGTCTGGTACAAATGTATCAATTGGTTAATTTGGCATTAGTAGAGGAAGTGCTGTCGTGATGGGTGCATTAGCTCAAGAAGGTGCAGCGGGTATCGCCACTGCGGTCGCTGAAAGTGTTCAGTACCAGGGCCGCAAGGCCAGCCGACAGGGCAGTGAGCAGCGTCGCCAGGACATTCTCGACGCCGCGATGCGCATTGTCGTGCGCGACGGCGTGCGTGCCGTGCGCCATCGTGCGGTCGCGGCGGAGGCCGGCGTGCCGCTGTCGGCGACCACGTATTACTTCAAGGACATCGATGATCTGCTCACCGATACCTTCGCCCAATACGTTGAACGCAGCGCGGCGTACATGGCCAAGTTGTGGATCAATAACGAAGGGCTGCTGCGCGAAATGGTGGTCAGCGCCGACGGCAGCCCGGAGTCGCGCTCGCAACTGGCCGATGACATTGCGCGATTGATGGCCGATTACGTGCACCGGCAACTGATCAACCGCCGCGAGCATCTGATGGCCGAACAGGCGTTCCGTCAGGAAGCGCTGCTTAATCCGCGTCTGGCCATTCTGGTGCGCTCGCATCAGCAGATTCTGCTGCAGGGCACCTGCCAGTTGTTCCAGGTACTGGGCTCGCGTGAACCGCAGCAGGATGCCAAGGTGTTGACGGCGATTATCGGGCGGATGGAATATCAGGGCCTGCTCAACGACGCTGAGCCTCTGGCCGAAGAGGACATGCTCGGGATTCTGACGCGGTATATGCACCTGGTGCTGGCGTCGGTCTAGCGTTTGACGCTAAACCCTGTGGGAGCGAGCCTGCTCGCGAAAGCGCTCTGATATTCAACATCTCCGTTGTCTGACACAGTGCATTCGCGAGCAGGCTCGCTCCCACAAAGGCCTCAGCGCCTATGATTGGCTACGTCACGTTTTCTACAGGAGTTTCGGGTGGACGATTACCAGCAGACGATACGCATGTTGTCCGATCGCATTGTGCTGGCGCAGACGCCGATCCGCGTGCTCGATGCGGTCAAGTGGGACGACAACGTGCGCAAGGGCTTTCTCAAGGCCAAGGGCAAGGAAATGCCGGCGGTGGATCGCGACTACTACCTCAACCGCCCGCTGTCGTTCGATTCGAGCCAGGTCAAACTGGAATTCCAGAACATCGAGCGCGACATCACCCGCCAGCTCGGCCAGTTCAACCCGGTCGGGCAGATCATGCGGCGCATGTGCAAGGAATACCGCATGGTGGTGCGCATGCTCGAAGCGCGTGGCACCGAGGACTTCGGCCTGATCTCGCAAGAGCTGTACGGCGCGGCGTCCGATGCCTTCCACGCCGGTGACCCGACATTGGCCGACCTCGGCCTAATGATGTCCGACTACCTGAACAACATCGACGGACGCGGCGATCTCAAGGACGAGCCGAAGATCCTCACCGCCAAAGACGCGGTGCACCTGCTGCAAACCCGACTGAACAAGGTATTCGGTGAGGCCGAAGAGACGATTCGCGTGTTCGAGTCCGACGGCATCGTCGCCGACGCCGCTGCGGGCGCTGACTACATCAAGATCCGCACCGACGCGCTGTTCAACGACCGCGACGTGCGCGCACTGGAAGTCCACGAAGGCCTGGTGCACGTCGGCACCACACTCAATGGCTTGAATCAGCCGATCTGCACCTTCCTGTCGAAAGGCCCACCCTCGTCGACGGTGACCCAGGAAGGCCTGGCGATCCTGATGGAAATCATCACCTTCGCCTCTTACCCGAGTCGCCTGCGCAAACTGACCAACCGCACCCGTGCGATTCATATGGTCGAGGAGGGCGCGGACTTTTTGCAAATCTACGAATTCTTCCGCGAGCAGGGTTTCGAAATGGCCGAAAGCTACGGCAATGCCAGCCGGGTGTTCCGTGGCTCGACGCCGACCGGTCTGCCATTTACCAAAGACTTGTCCTACCTCAAGGGCTTCATCATGGTTTACAACTACATTCAGTTGGCCGTGCGCAAAGGCAAGCTTGAGCAGATTCCGTTGTTGTTCTGTGGCAAGACCACACTGGAAGACATGCGGACCTTGCGGCAACTGGTGGACGAAGGCCTGGTGGTGCCGCCCAAGTATCTGCCGGACCAGTTCCGTGACTTGAATGCGTTGTCGGCGTGGATGTGTTTCTCCAACTTCCTCAACCATTTGAGCCTGGACCGGATTGAGGCGGATTATTCCAATATCCTCTAGACCCAGCACCGAACCCCTTGTGGGAGCGAGCCTGCTCGCGAATGCGATTTCACCTTCAACATTGATGTCGGCTGATACACCGCTTTCGCGAGCAGGCTCGCTCCCACAGGTTTGATTTGTGTTCAGTTCCCTTCTTTGCGAGGTTTCACCGGATGAGAATCCTCGGCATCCTTTGCCTGCTCTTGACCCTCGGCGGTTGCAGTTCGCTGCTGTTCTACCCCGAACCGGGTCAGGTCTTCACCCCTGACAAAGCCAAGCTTGAGTACCGCACAGTCACTCTGATTACCGCTGATGGCTTGAAACTCAACGCCTGGTGGCTGCCGGCCAAACCTGGCGTCGAGGTCAAAGGCACGGTCCTGCATCTGCACGGCAACGGCGGCAATCTGCCGATGCATCTGGGCGGCAGCTGGTGGTTGCCGAAGAATGGTTATCAGGTGCTGCTGGTCGACTATCGCGGCTACGGTTTGTCCGAGGGCAAGCCGAGCCTGCCGGCGATCTATCAGGATATCGATGCGGCCTTTGCTTGGCTCGACAACGCGCCCGAGGTCAAAGGCAAACCGCTGGTGCTGCTCGGGCAGAGTCTGGGCGGCGCGATGTCGGTGCATTGGCTGGCGCAGCACCCGGAACGGCAAAAACAACTCAAGGCCCTGGTGCTGGATGGCGTGCCGGCCAGTTATCGCAGTGTCGGCCAATTCGCCCTCAGCACTTCGTGGCTGACCTGGCCATTGCAAGTGCCGCTGTCGTGGCTGGTCCCGGACGGCGACAGCGCGATCAACTCGATGGCACAGCTGACGGGCGTGCCGAAGCTGATCTTCCACAGCATCGACGATCCGCTGGTGCCAATGGCCAACGGCATTCGCCTGTATCAGGCCGCGCCGCCGCCGCGGGTGTTGCAGCTGACCCGTGGTGGTCATGTGCAAACCTTCGGCGACCCGGTGTGGCGTCAGGTCATGCTGCGCTATCTCGACGACCCCGAACACTTCGACGGCCTGCGCCGCCTCGGCGAAATCCCCAACTATCCGCCGCCCCCGAATTCCGAAGATGAGACCCCGCAATGACTGAAGAACGTAATGCCATCCCGCTGATCATCACCGGTATCTGCAGCATCCTCGGCACCGTCGGGGCGCTGTGGTACTACGGCTACCTGCACTTTGCCAAGCCGGAGGATGCGTTGCTGCTCAGCGAATTCACCATGCTCAAGACCGTGCCGGGCGAGGACTACAAAGTCTCGCTGACACCCGCGCCGCAAGTGGCGCAGTGCATTGATGGCGTGCTGGTGCTGTTCGATACCGAACAGAAAGGCCTGACCGGGGTGCTGGTCAACACGCAGAAGAAAGCGGTGCGGTGTATGGGCGAAGAGACTCCGCAGAAACTCGAGAAGTGATTCTGCAGGTTCAGCCCTCACCCTAACCCTCTCCCAGAGGGAGAAGGGACTGACCGAGGTGTTTGTTTAAGCTACGTCGACCTGATCCATTGCGCCGAACACAAGTTTTGAAAGCGACACAAATCGGCTCCCTCTCCCTTGGGAGAGGGCTGGGGTGAGGGGCTACGATGTCTGCTCCCACAAAAAAGCCCCGCCTGATCAATTCAGGCGGGGCTTTTGCGTTACCGGGTGTAGCTTAGTTCGAGCTCACCGAAGAACGCGGTGCGACTGGCTGGTTGTCGTTGGAAATGGTCACTTCCACACGACGGTTCATCGCACGGCCCGAGACGCTGCCGTTATCCGCTACCGGATATTCCTTGCCATAACCCTGAGCAACGATGCGCGAAGGATCGACGCCCATCTTGATCAGAGCCATCTGCACGGAAGTCGCGCGACGCTCGGACAGCGACTGGTTGTAGCTCGCGGTGCCGGTGCTGTCGGTGTAACCCTCGACGATCACTTTGCGATCCGGGTTTTCCTGAAGGAATTGCGCCAGTTTGTTGATGTTCACCAGGCCGCTGGATTTCAGATCAGCCTTGTTGGTGGCGAACAGCACGTCACCGAAAGTCACCAGCGTGCCGCGATCGGTCTGCTTGGCGTTGAGGCTGTCCTGCAGCTGTTTGATCTGCTGGTCACGGGCATCCAGACGGGCCTGGGCACGTAGGGCTGCGGCGTTTTTCAGGTTGTTTTCAGCGGTGCGCAGAGCGATGGTCTGCTTGGCCACTTCGACGCGCTGGTTGGTCAGGTAAGCCAATTGGTCAACCTTGGCCGCATCTTCTTTGTCCAGATATGCCTTGTCGGCCTTGTCCAGGTAATCGCTGGCGTCTTTGGTTTCCAGTGCCGCGACTTTGCTCGCCTGTGGGTTGGCCTGCAGGCCGGCGTAGTTGGTGCGCGCCTGTTCCAGGTTCGGGTTAGGCGGAGTAGAGCAGGCAGCCAGTGCAACGCTTGCGGCCAGAAGAGCGGGAATCATCAGTTGCTTACGCATAATTTGTCGTCCTTTCTATCGGTAAGAGTTTCAGCTTTGCGGTCGGGATGCGCGCTTACTGCACAGTGCGCTGGCTTTCCTGACGCAGTTCCTGAACACCTTTCTGGGAATCCTTCACAGCCTGTTCGGCCTTGGCGGCCTGGGCCTTGCGTTCAGCGACGCGAGCGTCCCATTCAGCCTGTTCGGACAGGCGACGGGCCTCGTCATACTTCTTGTCGTGCATGGCGATTTCAGCTTGTTTCAGTTTGTCCTGAGCCTGCTTCATTTCCACCGCAGCAAATTCGGTACCGCCAGCGCTGACGGCGCTGTTGACGGCCGATTGGGTCACGGCGTACTGCTCGGTCGGAGGATTACCGGCGCAACCGGCCAGTACGAAGCTGGTGCCGATGGCCAGAGCGGCCAGTTTCAGACCGCGCAGGTGGGAAAACGAGGTTTGGGTTTTCATGGTCTTCAACTCCATTAGGCATCTCCTGAAAATACAACTGAATCCATCCTGGCAGAGGAGCCGAAAGCATCGCTTGTTGACGCGAATTGAAACGCTCGTTCCAGGCGTGGTTACCTGTTCCGACCGGCGGCATTTTTGAAAAGTTCAGAAAAGATGGCCTATCGCCAAAAATTAAATTGACCGTTTGGACAAGGCTCTGGAGCGGGAACTTTGGGGCTTTGGAGCGGTACGCGCGGGTGCAATCTGGCCGTTGATAAACCAATTTGCGATCTGGAACACGACCCAGGTGGGAGCGAGCCTGCTCGCGAATGCGATGTGTCAGCCAGCGCAAATGCTGGATGAAAATCCGCATTCGCGAGCAGGCTCGCTCCCACATTTGTGATGTGTGTCGGATCAGTGCTTCTGCTTGTTCTCAGCCGAGGACAAATCATGCAAATGCCGCCGCGACAGCGCCAGAAAACGCGGCGTCGGGCCGACATCCTCATACAGCGGATCACCTTCCTCATCCGTCGCCACCACGGTCGAACCCTTCACATACGGCAGGCTCGCTTCGAACTCCTCGAGCGCGGCGCCGATCAGTTCGCCGAGCAACTCCTCGGGATGACGTTTGGGGTACATCTCCGCAATCGCCGCCAGCCTCGCAGCGGATTCCACATCCAGATGAATCGTGTAGCCGGTGTCGGTCAGGCGACCTTTGGCGTTTTCTTCCCAATGCTGGGCGAGTTCACGAATTTTCATGATGACCTCATTTAGCGCCTGCTGATGGCAGGCCTGGGTGAGTGTCCGGCAGCGCCGGCGGCGAGCCGTCGTACGGCTTACTGTTGAGACTGACATTCCCGCGCAAGGTTTAAGTCGATTCGTCGCCTGCTTGTAAGAAGCGGCGCAGAGCGGCACTCTCTGGCAAAGCATTCGTTTCTGCGCTGTCCCCGATTACCGCTGGAGAACTGCTGATGACCGATATTGATGCACGCTTGCGCGAAGACGTTCACCTGCTCGGAGAGCTGTTGGGCAACACCATTCGAGACCAGTACGGCGAGGCGTTCCTCGACAAGATCGAGCAGATTCGCAAGGGCGCCAAGGCCGACCGGCGCGGCTCGATGGACGCCGAACTGAGCGCCAGCCTCAATCAATTGAGCGAAGACGAATTGCTCCCGGTCGCTCGCGCCTTCAACCAGTTTCTCAATCTGGCCAACATCGCCGAGCAGTATCAGTTGATCCATCGTCGCGAGGAGTCGCAACCGGCGCCGTTCGAGTCGCGGGTATTGCCGGAACTGCTCGCGCGCCTGCGCAGCGAAGGGCACAGCGCCGAATCCCTGGCCCGGCAACTGGCTCGCCTGGAAATCGAACTGGTGCTGACCGCGCACCCGACCGAAGTGGCGCGACGCACGTTGATCCAGAAGTACGATGCAATCGCCGCGCAACTGGCCGCGCAGGATCATCGCGACCTGACCAGCGCCGAGCGCGAGCAGATCCACAGCAAATTGCAACGGCTGATCGCCGAAGCGTGGCACACCGAAGAAATCCGCCGCACCCGACCGACCCCGGTCGATGAAGCCAAGTGGGGCTTTGCGGTGATCGAGCATTCGTTGTGGCAGGCGATCCCCAACCATATGCGCAAGGCCGATCAGGCGCTGTTCGCCGCGACGGGCCTGCGCTTGCCGCTGGAAGCCGCGCCGATCCGTTTCGCCTCATGGATGGGCGGCGACCGTGACGGCAACCCCAATGTCACCGCCGCCGTCACTCGCGAAGTCTTGCTGCTGGCGCGCTGGATGGCCGCTGATTTGTATCTGCGCGATGTCGATCACCTTGCTGCCGAGTTGTCGATGCAGCAGGCCAGCGATGCGCTGAAGGCCAAGGCCGGCGACAGCGCCGAACCTTATCGCGCGGTGCTCAAACAATTGCGCGAACGTCTGCGTGCGACGCGCAATTGGGCGCACGCTGCATTGACCGCGCCGACCCCGGCCACCGCCGATGTGCTGCACGACAATCGCGACCTGCTCGAGCCGTTGCAGTTGTGTTTCAACTCGCTGCACGAGTGCGGCATGGGCGTCATCGCCGACGGGCCGTTGCTCGACTGCCTGCGTCGGGCGGTGACGTTCGGACTGTTTCTGGTGCGCCTCGATGTGCGTCAGGATTCAACGCGGCACAGCTCGGCGATGACCGAAATCACCGATTACCTCGGCCTCGGCCGCTATGAGGAATGGGACGAAGAGCAGCGCATCAACTTCCTCACCGAGGAGCTGAGCAACCGTCGACCGTTGCTGCCCGCGCATTTCAAACCATCGGCGGATACCGCCGAAGTGCTCAACACCTGCAAGGAAATCGCCGCCGCGCCCGCTGCGTCGCTGGGTTCCTACGTGATCTCCATGGCCGGCGCCGCTTCCGACGTGCTCGCGGTGCAACTGCTGCTCAAGGAATCCGGCGTTCTGCGGCCGATGCGCGTGGTGCCGCTGTTCGAAACCCTCGCCGACCTCGACAACGCCGGGCCGGTGATGGAACGTCTGTTGCTGTTGCCGGGCTATCGCGCGCGTTTGCACGGCCCGCAGGAAGTGATGATCGGCTATTCCGACTCGGCCAAGGATGCCGGCACCACCGCTGCTGCGTGGGCGCAATATCGCGCGCAGGAGCGCCTGGTGGATATCTGCCGTGAGCAGCAAGTCGAACTGCTCCTGTTCCACGGTCGCGGCGGCACCGTTGGCCGTGGCGGCGGTCCGGCGCACGCGGCGATTCTGTCGCAACCACCGGGTTCGGTGGCGGGACGTTTCCGCACCACCGAGCAGGGAGAAATGATTCGTTTCAAATTCGGCCTGCCGGACATCGCCGAGCAAAACCTCAATCTGTATCTGGCCGCCGTGCTCGAAGCGACCTTGCTGCCACCGCCGCCGCCGACTCCGGAATGGCGGCATCTGATGGACGAATTGGCGGCGGACGGTGTCAGCGCTTACCGTCAGGTGGTGCGGGAGAATCCGCAATTCGTGGAGTACTTCCGCCAGTCGACCCCAGAACAAGAGTTGGGACGTTTGCCGCTCGGCAGTCGTCCGGCCAAACGCCGTGCGGGCGGTATCGAAAGCCTGCGGGCGATCCCGTGGATCTTCGGCTGGACCCAAACCCGATTGATGCTGCCGGCCTGGCTGGGGTGGGAGACTGCGCTGAGCAAGGCGCTGGAGCGTGGCGAAGGTGAGTTGCTGGGGCAGATGCGCGAACAGTGGCCGTTTTTCCGCACTCGTATCGACATGCTGGAAATGGTCTTGGCCAAGGCCGACGCGGATATCGCGCAGTCCTATGACGAACGTTTGGTCGAAGCCGATCTGCTGCCGTTGGGCGCGCAGTTACGCGACCTATTGTCGCAGGCATGCTCCGTAGTATTGGGCCTGACCGGGCAGTCGCAGCTGCTGGCGCACAGCCCGGACACCCTCGAATTCATCCGCTTGCGCAATACCTATCTCGACCCGCTGCATCTATTGCAGGCCGAATTGTTGGCGCGTTCGCGGCAGCAGGAAGTCGAGCAGGGCAGCCCGGTGGAACAGGCGCTGCTGGTGTCTGTAGCGGGGATTGCCGCCGGATTGCGCAATACCGGCTAAGGTTGCTGAGCACCTCTGGCGGCATTCGCGACAAGGGTCGGATGCCGCTTCTCCTGCCGTAGGAAAGTGCCGCGAGGCGACAGTTAATGTTGGGGTTGCGACTTGGGTTACCGCGTCGCGAGGTCACGGCGGGCTTCGGTTTCTCCGACTTTTGGCGTCTTGTGTGGGCGCAGCCTGCTGTGTATCTTGATCAGCCTTTGGCCGTTTGTGCGGCCACGACCCGTATTTTCAGGATCCGCCGGTTACGAGCGAATCCTTTGTTTTGTAAAGCTTTTATATAAAAAATTGAGGAGCACATCGATGCGCGTCATTCTGCTGGGAGCTCCCGGGGCCGGTAAAGGTACTCAGGCAAAGTTCATCACCGAGAAATTCGGCATTCCGCAAATCTCCACCGGCGACATGCTGCGTGCTGCGGTCAAGGCTGGCACTCCACTGGGCGTGCAAGCCAAGAGCATCATGGATGCCGGCGGCCTGGTGTCGGATGACCTGATCATCGCGCTGGTCAAGGACCGCATCGCTCAACCTGATTGCGCCAACGGTTTCCTGTTCGACGGCTTCCCGCGCACCATTCCGCAGGCTGAAGCACTGGTCACTGCCGGCGTCGAGCTGGATGCCGTGGTCGAGATCGCTGTAGAAGACGAAGAAATCGTCCAGCGCATCGCCGGTCGCCGTGTTCACGAAGCCAGCGGCCGCGTTTACCACATCGTCTACAACCCGCCGAAACTGGCTGGCAAGGACGACATCACCGGCGAAGAGCTGGTGCAGCGCAAGGACGACACCGAAGAAACCGTGCGTCATCGCCTGTCGGTCTACCATTCGCAGACCAAACCGCTGGTGGATTTCTATAAAAACCTTTCCGCCAACAACGGCGGTAAGCCAAAGTACAGCCACATCGAAGGCGTGGGTTCGGTCGATGCAATCACCGCCAAGGTGTTGGCCGCGCTGAGCTGAAAAGTCTGATCGGCTGCATCATCCACGGCCCGCTTGCGGGCCGTAGTTGTTTATACTGACGCACTTTTTTCCCCACCCCTGTTTTGGAAACATCGATGAGCACCTTGCTGGCCCTGGACACCGCGACTGAAGCTTGCTCCGTTGCCTTGCTGCATGACGGCAAGGTCACGAGCCATTACGAGGTGATCCCGCGTCTGCATGCGCAGAAGCTGCTGCCGATGATCCAGCAATTGCTCGCCGATGCCGGCACCACATTGCAAGCGGTCGACGCGATTGCCTTCGGCCGTGGCCCGGGCGCGTTCACGGGTGTGCGCATTGCCATCGGTGTGGTGCAGGGTTTGGCCTTTGCTCTGGATCGTCCGGTATTGCCGGTATCCAACCTTGCCGTGCTGGCACAGCGTGCCTTTCGTGAGCACGGCGCAAGCCAGGTGGCATCCGCCATCGATGCGCGGATGGATGAAGTGTATTGGGGCTGCTACCGCGAGACGGCGGGGGAGATGCGTCTGGTTGGCGCCGAAGCGGTGCTGCCGCCGGAAGTTGCCGCGTTGCCCGCTGATGCCAGTGGCGATTGGTTCGGTGCCGGTACCGGTTGGGGCTACGGCGAGCGCATTGCGGTCAATCTAAGCGGCTCCGACGCCGGCATGCTGCCCCACGCCGAAGACCTGCTGACCCTGGCGCGTTTCGCCTGGGAGCGCGGCGAAGCAATCCCGGCGGATGACGCCCAGCCCGTCTACCTGCGCGATAAAGTCGCCACCCCGAAAGCCCGCTGATACGACACTTTCTCCTGTGGGAGCGAGCCTGCTCGCGAAGGCTTCTGGTCAGTCAATGCATGTGTTGAATGTGCTGGTCCCTTCGCGAGCAGGCTCGCTCCCACAGGTTCGCTGGTCACATACAAATATCGCCAATCGTCAGTTTCTACGCCCTCGCTTAAAACCTTTTGCGCTTTATGTGTTCTAGTTATCACTAGGCGGTTTGCTAAGTCGGTCAAGTGCCGCTAAATTGCCATCATTGATACCGAGCATGACATTATGCGTATAGACGGCGTTTCCACTCAGTCCTACCCCATCAAGCGCAAGCCGCGAAAAGGCAATGCGGCGCTGGATGAGTCCGTCGAGATTATCGACGGCGAGCTGGAATTCCCGAGCGAAGAGCAGATGGCCGCCCGTGCAGCCCAAGCTACCGCGCAACGCCTGAGCAACCTGCCTGCCCGTCAGCAAGACATGATTTACCACCGCGCGATGAAGAAAAGCGTAGCCATGGCCCTGGCCAGCTACCTCAGCACCGCCGGTTTTGTCGATTGGGACGCAGACGTGCTGGGCCTCGATCTGTATATCTGATGGATCTGCCTTACTACCTCGGTTGCCCGTCCTGGAGCGAAAATGCCTGGCGCGAGTATCTGTATCCGGTAGACGCAAAAACCTCCGACTTTCTCGCTCTCTACTGCCAGGTGTTCAACGCCGTCGAAGGCAACACCACCTTCTACGCCAGTCCGTCGCCAGCCACTGTGCAGCGCTGGGCCGAGATCATGCCGGCGCACTTTCGCTTCACTGCCAAATTCCCCGGCGACATCAGCCACAGTGGTGACCTGCGCGAGCAACTGACCGCTGCCGAAACCTTCCTGCAATTACTCAAGCCGTTGGGCGAACGTGTTTCGCCGCTGTGGCTGCAACTGTCGAAAAGCTTCACGCCGCAGCGTCTGCCGGAACTCGCGGCGTTTATAGATGCGCTGGATTGCCCGCTTGCGGTCGAGGTGCGCAATGAACAGTTCTTCGCCAAGGGCGAGAGCGAGCGTCTGCTCAATCGTCTGTTGCTGGATCGCGGTGTCGAGCGCATCTGTCTTGACCCGCGCGCGCTGTTCAGCTGCTTGTCGACCGAGTCCTCGGTGATCCACGCGCAGTCGAAAAAGCCGCGAGTGCCGACCCGTCCGGCGGCGTTCACGCAGTTTCCGCAGGTGCGTTTCATCGGCCATCCCGAGCTTGAGGCCAACGATGCGTTTCTCGTGCCGTGGGTGGTGAAAATTGCTGAATGGATCGAAGAGGGGCGCACGCCTTACATGTTCCTGCACACCGCCGACAACCTGTTGGCAGCGAAACTGGCGCAACGTTTTCACGCACAACTGATGCAACGTTTGCCTGGCTTGCCCGCGCTGCCTGAGCTATACAGAGAACCCGCCGCCGAGCAGCTTGGCTTGCTCTGAGGCGGGTTTTTTCTGTCCGGGAGTCCGTCGATGAACGTCCAAGTCAGTCAACAGCAACTCCTCAAAGCACAAGCCTTCAAGGCCCTGCATGATCGCCAGGGGATCTTCGTCATTCCCAATCCGTGGGATGCCGGCTCGGCGAAGATGCTCGCCAGTCTTGGCTATCAGGCCTTGGCCACCACCAGCGCCGGTTACGCGTTTTCCCAGGGCAAGGCTGATGGCGCACTGAGTCTCGACGAGACCCTGGCCAATGTCCGCGCGATTGTCGCGGCGACGGATCTGCCGGTGGCGGTGGATCTGGAAAACGGCTTTGCCGATGATCCGCTGGAGTCCGCGCAGAGTCTGTTGCGCGCCGCCGAGGCGGGCGCGGTGGGCGGGTCGATCGAAGACGCGACCGGGCGCCCGGATGCGCCGATCTATTGCTTCGAACACGCCGTCGCACGGATTGAAGCCGCCGTCGCGGCGGTGCGCACCTTGCCGTTTCCCTTCATCCTCACGGCTCGCGCGGAAAATTACCTGCACGGTAATCCCGATCTCGACGACACCATTCGCCGCTTGCAGGCATTTGCCGAAGCGGGTGCCGACGTGCTCTACGCGCCGGGTTTGCGCAGCGCCGAAGAAGTGCGTGCAGTGGTGCAAGCGGTGGCACCGAAACCGGTCAATGTGTTGATGTCTGGCGGTTTGAAACTGACCGTGCAGCAGCTCGAGGAACTGGGCGTACGCCGCATCAGCACCGGCTCTGCTCTGGCGCTGGCGGCGTTCGGCGAGTTCTTCCGCGCGGCGGAAGAGATCCAACAGGCCGGCACCTTTGGCTTTACGTCGCAGTCGATGCCGTACGCCAAGGCCAATCAATTCTTCAAGGACTGAGCATGGGGCGCTGGCTTTTCTGGGTGCTGTTGCTGGCGATCGGCGGTGCGGCGGTCAGTGTCTGGCGCGGCTGGCTGGAGGTGCCGCCGCAGTGGAACCCGTGGGCGCCATTGGACATAAAAGCCGCGCCCAACTGGCTGACCGGTTACAAACTCATGCGCCTGCGCAGCGATCCTGAACTGTGCGCACAGGCATTGAGCAGCTCGGATCTGCGCGTCAGCCCCCAAGCCGACAGTCCGGGCGCCAAGTGTCCGCTGATCGGTGCTCTGCGGGTGCAGGGCGGTGAAGTAGCGCTGAGCAGCAGTTTCATCGCCAGTTGCCCGCTGGCGGTGGCCTACGCGATGTTCGAACACCACACCCTGCAGCCGGCGGCGCAATCGGTTTACGGCCAGAAAATCGCGCGGGTCGATCACCTCGGCAGCTTCGCCTGTCGCAATGTCTACAACCGTGAGAGCGGTGCCCTTAGCCGACATGCGAGTGCCGACGCGCTGGACATCGCCGGTTTCCGTCTGGCTGACGGACGCACGATCAGTGTGCTCAAGGATTGGCCCAAGCAAAACCAGGACGCAGAGTTTTTGCGCCAGTTGCGTGACGGCGCCTGTGAGTCATTCAGTGTAATGTTGAGTCCGGACTACAACGCAGCTCATCGCAATCACTTCCATGTCGATGTCGGGCGCTGGAGCGTGTGTCGCTGAGGATCAGGCGGCGAGGCGCAGGTTCTGCAGGACGATCGGGCGAGCCCAGCCATTATCGAAGTCCAGAGCTTTCTGTTGCTCGACGATTTCTTCCGGCGGGAACGGCGGGTAAGGCTTCTGCAGCAAGTCCAGGTCGAACTCGGCAATCGGCAGGTACAGCGGACGTTTCTGCGGAGCAGGGCCTGGCTCCGGCACTGGCTGGCCATTGTTGATCACGATCGGGCGTACCCAGCTGCTGTCGAAATCCTGTTGCTCTTGCTGAGCCTTGAGTTCTTCTGGCGGGAACGGTGGGAACGGCTTGTCCAGCAGCTCCATTTCGAATTCGGCGATCGGCAGGAACAGTGGCTCTGGCGGGCGAACCTGGGTTTCGACCACGTCGCACTCACGCTGGCTGACGATGTGCGCGTGCAGCTCGCTGCCAACGGTCGGTTCTTCCGGGCTGTTCAGGTCAACCGGTGGAAACGTGCCACAGGCAGGCACTACTTCACTCGTCTGTTCGGCCAGGGCCTGGGCAAAGAAATCCTGCCACAGGTGACTGACGCCGCTCAGTGCTTGAGTGTTATGACGGCTGAAGTCGCCATGGGGCGAAACGTAGCCAATCGATGTGGGAAGAATGCCTGACATTTTTTTCGGTTGACGCTCAGCTCTGGCAAAATGCGCGTTGAATGGTTTATCGGCGGTTTTTGTCGATCCTTAACTTTTTTGAGCGTTTTTTCATGATCGAGTCACCCGCGGCCTGCCGCATCAATGTCCAGGCCCTCGCCCCAGCGTTTCAAACGCAAGCCGCACACTGGGCCGAACGTCTCGGCCTGCCGCTCGGCGAGGCGGACGGTGAGTTCGCCTTGCAGGTCGGCGAACAGGGTTTGCAGTTGCAGCAGCTCGGCCCGGACGCCCCGGGGCCGGTGCGGGTCGACTTTGTCGAGGGCGGTGCGGCGCATCGTCGTTTGTATGGCGGCGGCAGCGGGCAGATGATTGCCAAGGCTGTCGGCATCGCCCAAGGCGTGCGCCCGCGGGTGCTCGATGCCACGGCGGGCTTGGGCAAGGATGCGTTTGTGCTGGCCAGTCTCGGTTGTGAAATGAGCCTGATCGAGCGTCAGCCGCTGATCGGCGCACTGCTTGAGGACGGCTTGGCGCGGGCGGCAGAAGATTTCGATGTAGCGCCGATCGTGGCGCGGATGAAATTGCTCAAGGGCAATTCCATCGAAGTGATGCGCAGTTGGGAAGGGGAGGCGCCGCAGGTGATCTATCTCGACCCGATGTTCCCGCATCGCGAGAAAACCGCGCTGGTGAAAAAAGAGATGCGCCTGTTCCGCCCGCTGGTCGGCGATGATCCGGATGCCCCGGCCCTGCTTGAAGCCGCACTGGCACTGGCCACGCACCGGGTGGTGGTGAAGCGCCCGCGCAAGGCACCGTGCATCGAAGGGCCGAAACCGAGCCATGCGCTGGATGGCAAATCGAGCCGGTATGACATTTATCCGAAAAAAGCGCTGAAGCCCTAGAAGCAGCTGCAGGCTGCAAGCTGCAAGCTGCAAGCTGCAAGCTGCAAGCTGCAAGCTGCAAGCTACAAGCTACAAGCTACAAGCCAGAGCCAGAGCCAATTCACTGCTTTTGCTTTTTCTTGCAGCTTGCAGCTAGAAGCTCGCAGCTGCTCCTCCCCCGTAGGCCCTGATAAACAACCCCACCACCTCCCGCACATGCCGCTCCGCTGCCTCTCCGGTCAGCGGCTCGCCGCAGCCGTACAACAAACGGAAATTCCCCGCGCCTTTGATCAGGCAGAAGAAATGCTCGGCGGCGTTGCGTGGCTGGTCGATGCTCAGCGCGCCGGTCGCGTGGATTTTCGTCAGCAGACCTTCCATGCCGTTGACCACGCGCTCGGGGCCGGCCTCGAAGAAGATCAGCGACAGCTTCGGATCCTGACTGCCCAGCGCCATGATCAGACGGTGCAGGTTCACCGATTCATCGCTGTTGATCAGTTGATGGAAGCCCCGGGCAATGTTCAGCAATACATTTTCCACCGCGATGCCGTCCGGCAATTCGAAGAACAGCGGTGGCAATTGTTCTTCGCATTTCGCGACGACGGCAGCGGAGAACAGCGTCTCCTTGTCGTTGAAATGGCTGTAGACCGTCAGCTTCGACACGCCGGCCTCGCTGGCAACCGCGTCCATGCTGGTGTTGGCGTAGCCATGGCAGAGAAACAGAGTTTTCGCCGCATCCAGGATCGCCTGGCGTTTGGCCAGATCCTTGGGGCGGCCCGGGCCGTTTGAAGTTGAAAGATTGTTCGACATTCTTCGCTTTTAATACTGGACTGGTGAGTTTGCTATTAATACCATACCCGCCAGTATAAATATTCCAAGCCTCATTCGCGAAAGGTCCGTCACCATGTTCCGCCATGCGTTGTCCTTTGCCGTGCCAGTCAGTCTGGCGTTCCTGTTATCGGCGTGCGGTCAGGAAGAGGTGACCAAAGTCACCGTACGCCCGGCCATGGTGGTGCAACCCGAGCCTTCGGCGCAGGCGATGGAAAGTTATCCGGGCGAGGTGCGTGCCCGCTACGAGCCTGATCTGGCGTTCCGCATCGGCGGCAAAGTCAGCCGACGACTGGTCGACGAAGGCCAGCGCGTCAAGGCCGATCAGCCCTTGGCCGAACTCGATCCGCAGGATGTGCGCCTGCAGCTGGAAGCCACCCGCGCGCAGGTCGCCGCCGCCGAGGCCAATCTGAATCTGGTGCGCGCCGAGCGCGATCGCTATAAAACCCTGATGGATCGGCAGATGGTCAGCCGCTCGGCCTACGACAACGCCGAAAATCTATATCGCTCCGGCGAAGCCCGCCTTAAACAAATCAAAGCCGAATTCAACGTTTCGACCAACCAGGCCAGTTACGCGGTGCTGCGTGCGCCACAGGACGGTGTGGTGGCCAAGCGTTCGGTGGAAGTCGGTCAGGTGGTCGCTGCCGGGCAAACCGTGTTCACCCTCGCCACCGATGGTGAGCGCGAAGTGTTGATCAGCCTGCCGGAGCAAAGCTTCGGCCGCTTCAAGGTCGGTCAGCCGGTCACCGTGGAATTGTGGGCACAGCAGAATCAACGCTTCGCCGGGCAGATCCGCGAGTTGTCGCCGTCCGCCGACCCGCGCTCACGCACTTTTGCTGCGCGGATCTCATTCACCAGCGGCAAAGTCCAGGCCGAACTGGGGCAGAGCGCCCGAGTGTTCGTGCAAGCGGCTGACAGTGTCTCGCTTTCCATACCGCTTTCCGCGCTGACCGCTGAAAACGGCGCGACCTACGTCTGGGTGGTCAACGGCAACAACACGTTGAAGAAAACTCCGGTACGGGTCGGTCCGTTCGGCGAGAAAAGCGTGGCGGTGCTCGAAGGCCTGAATGCCAGCGACTGGGTGGTGGCTGCCGGCGTTCACGTATTGCTCGACGGCCAGCAGGTGCGACCAGTGGATCGCTCCAACCGTGTGGTCAATCTGGCGAACAAGGAGTAAGCCCCGATGCGCTTCAACCTCTCCGAATGGGCGTTGCGTAATCGCCAGATCGTACTGTTCCTGATGCTTTTGCTCGCCGTTGTCGGCGCGTTGTCCTACACCAAACTCGGCCAGAGTGAAGACCCGCCGTTCACTTTCAAGGCGATGGTCATTCAGACCCGCTGGCCCGGTGCGACCGCGCAGGAAGTCTCGCGCCAGGTTACTGAACGGATCGAAAAGAAACTGATGGAAACCGGCGAGTACGAACGCATCATGTCGTTCTCCCGCCCCGGTGAGTCCCAGGTCACTTTCATTGCCCGCGATTCGATGCACTCCAAGGACATCCCCGACCTCTGGTACCAATTGCGCAAGAAGGTCGGCGACATTCGCCAGACCCTGCCGCCGGGAATTCAGGGGCCGTTCTTCAACGATGAGTTCGGCACCACCTTCGGCAATATCTATGCGTTGACCGGCGACGGTTTCGACTACGCCGTGCTCAAGGATTACGCCGACCGCATCCAGATCCAGCTGCAACGGGTCAAGGATGTCGGCAAGGTCGAACTGCTTGGGTTGCAGGACGAGAAAATCTGGGTCGAGCTGTCCAACGTCAAACTCGCCACGCTCGGCCTGCCGCTGGAGGCGGTGCAACAGGCGCTGGAGGAACAGAACGCGGTGTCCACGGCGGGGTTCTTCGAAACCGGTAGCGAGCGCTTGCAGCTACGCGTCTCGGGGAATTTCCAGACAGTCGATGAGATAAAGAATTTTCCGATCCGCGTCGCCGATCGCACCTTCCGCATCGCCGATATCGCCGAAGTGCGTCGCGGTTTCAGCGATCCACCGGCGCCGCGCATGCGTTTCATGGGCGACGATGCGATCGGTCTGGCCGTGGCGATGAAGGACGGCGGCGACATTCTCGTCCTGGGCAAGGCGCTGGAAGGCGAGTTTTCGCGCATTCAGAAAAACCTCCCGGCCGGCATGCAGCTGCGCAAGGTGTCCGATCAGCCGGCAGCGGTAAAAACCGGCGTCGGCGAGTTCGTTCAGGTGTTGGTCGAAGCGCTGGCGATCGTCTTGCTGGTGAGCTTCTTTTCCCTCGGTGTGCGCACCGGCATGGTCGTCGCGCTGACCATTCCGCTGGTGCTGGCGATGACCTTCGCTTGCATGTATTACCTCGGCATCGGTCTGCACAAGATTTCCCTCGGTGCGCTGGTGCTGGCGCTGGGGCTTCTGGTGGACGACGCGATCATCGCCGTGGAAATGATGGCGATCAAAATGGAGCAGGGCTTCGATCGCATTCGCGCGGCGAGTTACGCCTGGACCAGCACCGCATTCCCGATGCTCACCGGCACGTTGATCACCGCCGCCGGCTTCCTGCCGATTGCCACTGCGCAGTCCGGCACCGGCGAATACACCCGCTCGATTTTCCAGGTAGTGACCATTGCCTTGCTCGCCTCATGGGTCGCGGCGGTGATGTTCGTGCCGTACCTGGGGGAAAAACTCCTGCCGGATCTGGCGAAAATTCACGCGGCAAAACACGGTACTGGCCATGGTCAGCCTGATCCGTATGCCACGCCGTTTTATCAGCGCGTGCGGCGTCTGGTGGAGTGGTGCGTGGCGCATCGCAAAACGGTGATCGTGCTCACCGTGGGCCTGTTTATCGCCTCGGTGGTGTTGTTCCGCTTCGTCCCGCAGCAGTTCTTCCCGGCTTCGAACCGGCTGGAGTTGATGGTCGACCTGAAACTGGCCGAAGGTGTTTCGCTGGCCAACACCACCAGTGAAGTCAAACGCCTCGAAGCGCTGCTCAAGGAGCACGCCGGCATCGACAATTACGTGGCCTATGTCGGCACCGGTTCGCCACGCTTTTATCTGCCGCTGGATCAGCAACTGCCAGCGGCGAGTTTTGCCCAGTTTGTGGTGTTGGCGAAAACCATCGAAGAGCGTGAAGCGTTGCGCAGCTGGTTGATCGAAACCCTCAACGAGCAATTCCCGACCCTGCGTTCGCGCGTCACGCGTCTGGAAAATGGCCCGCCGGTTGGCTATCCGGTGCAGTTCCGCGTCACTGGCGAGCACATCGAAGAAGTCCGTGCATTGGCGCGCAAAGTGGCGGCGAAGGTTCGCGAGAATCCGCATGTGGTCAACGTGCACCTGGATTGGGAAGAACCGAGCAAAGTTGTTTATCTGAACATCGATCAGGATCGCGCCCGCGCCCTCGGCGTAAGCACGGCCAATCTGGCGAAATTCCTGCAGAGTTCGCTGGTCGGCTCGACGGTCAGCCAGTACCGCGAAGACAACGAATTGATCGAGATTCTGCTACGCGGCACCGTGCACGAGCGCACTGAATTGTCGTTGTTGCCGAGCCTGGCGGTGCCGACGGATAACGGTCGCAGTGTGGCGTTGTCGCAGATTGCCACGCTGGAATATGGTTTCGAGGAAGGCATCATCTGGCACCGCAACCGCCTGCCGAACGTGACCGTACGCGCTGACATTTATGGCAAGGAGCAACCGGCGACGCTGGTGAAGCAGATCATGCCGACGCTGGACCCGATTCGCGCTGAGTTGCCCGATGGTTATCTGCTGGATGTCGGCGGCACGGTGGAGGATTCCGAGCGCGGGCAGAAGTCGGTGAATGCCGGGGTGCCGATGTTCATTGTCGTGGTGCTGACCTTGCTGATGGTGCAGTTGCGCAGTTTCTCGCGTACGGCGATGGTGTTTCTCACTGCGCCGTTGGGCTTGATCGGGGTGACGTTGTTTCTGATGGTGTTCAGGCAGCCGTTCGGGTTTGTGGCGATGCTGGGGACCATTGCATTGTCCGGGATGATCATGCGCAATTCGGTGATTCTGGTCGATCAGATCGAGCAGGATATCGCTTCGGGGCTCAGGCCCTGGCAGGCGATTATCGAGGCTACGGTGCGCCGGTTCCGGCCGATTGTGTTGACGGCGCTGGCGGCGGTGCTGGCGATGATTCCGCTGTCGCGCAGTGTGTTTTTCGGGCCGATGGCGGTGGCGATCATGGGCGGGCTGATTGTGGCTACGGCGCTGACGCTGTTGTTTTTGCCGGCGTTGTATGCGGCCTGGTTTCGGGTGCGTAAGGAGGCTTGAGTTTCTTCGTCGTGGCGGCCTTCGGGCCGACCATGACTTGGGTGTTTTGGGTGTATATCCGTTCCTGTGGGTGTTGCTGATTACGGTTCCGCCCTTACGGCGGGTCACCTTTTTCAAACGCCAAAAAGGTAACCCAAAACGCTTGCTCCTACGTTCGGCCCTCGCAGGCTCGGGTTCCTTCGCTCCGGGATCGATCCGGGCGCAGCGGCTACGGTTTGCTTCGCTGCACCTCCTTCCGCTGTGTTCGACTGCGTCGAACGGTCGCTGCGCTCCCACGCCCGGGTCAATCCCTCCACTCAGCCTTCCGACGTCGCTGGTGGATCAAAAGCACTCGAGCTTGCGCTCATTGTTGAGTGGGGCGGCTGCGCCGCGGGCAGCTGCGCTGCTTTGCTTTTGCTTTTGTGGGAGCGAGCCTGCTCGCGAAGGCGGTCTGACAGCCAATTCATTTCGAATCGCCAATTCACGCTGCCTTCCTACAGCTTTTTCAGAATCCTCCGATCTTGAGGCGCTGGCCGTCCAATGCTGTACTCCGGGTTCTGCTTTTCCGAGTCCTTGAGTCTGTCTGATGAAGAAACCACCGACATTAGCCGGCAGAACTGATCCTGTTTTCGAACTGTTGGCCCGCTCGCCCCACAAGCAACGACTTGCGGATTATCTGGCGCTGCTCAAGCCGCTCGATGATCAGGGGCGCTATCTGCCATTCGAGGCGTTGCGCTATCGCTGGGCGGCAGGGTTGGACGCGAATCTTTGTTGGGCGTTGGTGAAGAAGGCGCGGGCGGCCCAGTACATTCATTTGTTGCCGTTGGGCGAGCCGGTGCAGTGGGGCAAATACGTGCCAACGCCGTTGGCGCAGAAAACCTTGGCTGTGGTGGATCGTTACGCCAGTACGGCCGCGCTGGATTACATGACCAGTCAGATCGGCGAGCGGGCGCATTTTTCCTGTCTGCTCAATGACCTGATCGAAGACGAAGCCATCGCCAGTAGCCAGTTGGAGGGCGCGGCGACCACTACTCGTGTTGCCAAGGACATGCTCAAGCATCAGCGCCAGCCGCGGACGCCGGATGAGCGCATGGTCATGGGTAATTATCGAATGATGAATTTCGCTTGGGAAAAGCGTTATGAACCTCTGAGCATTGAGCTGATTGCAGAGATCCATCGAGTGGGTGTGGAGGGGATCGACGACGAGCAGTATTCCCCCGGATTGTTCCGGACCAATGATGAGGTGGTTGTTCAGGATGGTTCAGGCAACACTGTGCACCGACCACCTCCTGCTGCAGGATTGGTTGCGCGGTTGGCGAGGCTGTCCGCCTGGATCAACCGGCCCGCTGCCTCGACTCTGGACAAAAATTATCTGCATCCACTGACCAAGGCCGTGACGCTGCATTTCGCCATGGGTTATGAACATCCATTTCGCGACGGTAACGGGCGGGTCGCGAGAGCCTTGTTTTACTGGTTCATGTTCAAACATGAGTTCGCGGCGTTTCGCTACATTGCGATCAGTCTGCTGCTGCGCAATGCACCGGTGAAATACGGACGCTCCTACCTGCACACCGAGGCGGATGAGCTGGATCTGACTTATTTCATCGAGTTTCAGTGCGCAGTTATTTTGCGAGTCGTGGTCAGCTACACCAATGTTTGTCGAAAAAAGCTGAATGGCTCGAGGGCGAGTCGCCTCGCCCCGGTGTGATGACGACTTAAAGCGTACCAAACACCTTCTTCGCCAGACTCGTCGCCGCAGCGGCCGGGTTCTGACGAATTGTTTCTTCCTGCTTGCCGATCATCTCGAACAAACCATTGAGCGCCTGTTCAGTGACGTAGCTTTCAACGTTCGCGCTCTTGGCGTCGACGACACCGAAAGCCGCAGCTTGACCTGCAAAGGCGTTGTACTTCTGGGCGACGCCGACCTTGTCGGTGGCTTGTTTGACGATGGGCAGGAATTTCGCGCGGATCTGTTCGCGGCTGGATTTGTTCAGGTATTGGGTCGCCGAATCGTTGCCGCCGCTGAGGATGCCTTTGGCGTCGGCCACGCTCATTTTCTTCACTGCATCGACGAGAATTGGCTGGGCCTGGGTCACGGCGGATTCGGCGGCTTTGTTCATCGCGGTTTCCAGTTCTTCCACCTGGGCGCCCATGCCGAAGGCTTTCATCTTGCTCGCGGCTTTGCCGAGTTTGCCCGGCAGTTCGATTTTCACTTCGGGGTTATTGCTGAAGCCACCCGGGGTGCCGAGTTGTTTCACGGCGATCTGTGCGCCTTGGGTCAGGGCGTCCTTGAGGCCGCCGGTGGCGTCTTGTTGCGACAGGTCGTTAAGGGACAGGGCCAAGGCGTTGGCGGAGATCAGCAGGCCGGCGCAGACGGCGGCGAAGCGGAGGGTAGGGCGGCGCATGGCGGCTTCCTTGTGGCGAAAAATGGATTAACGAACGGCGTCGACGCGGATTTTCAGCGGCTGCGGGTCGTTGCCGTCGAGTTGCACGGCATGGTTTTCGGTGGTGATGAACATCAGCTCGCCGTTGACTTCAATGCGTGCGCTGATCGAATAACGATGGCCGGGTTTGACCTGCGCCGGATCGTAGCTCAAATGAAACGGCAGCGGCACCTGGCCTTTGATCGGGCCGTTCTGTTGGTCAAGGACGACGGCCGGCGCATCGGCCAGCGATACGTCTTGCAGGCTCACGCTTAGAGTCGCGCTCGGGGGCAGGGCGATGCGTTGCAGGTAGAAGACTTCGCCGTCGAGGCTGGCCTTGCCGGCAGGGGTGGTTGATTGGCAGGCGCTGAGCAGGGTGGCGGCGGCGAGGGTCAGCAGTTTTTTCATGGGTGAATCTCCTATCAATGTGGGAGCGAGCCTGCTCGCGATAACGCTGGGTCACTCAAACTAAATGGCGACTGACACTCCGTCTTCGCGAGCAGGCTCGCTCCCACAGGGGTAAGGCATCAAGCCTCAGGCTGTGGCGTGACCTGATCCGCCGCATCTTCACTGCGATGCAGTGCGACCTGGCGGATCGACAGGCGAATTTCCGCCGGCAACACGCGCTTGGCCGCGCCTTCGGCCAGCTCGCCAAGCAGTTCGTGATAGCTGAGCTTGCCGGCTTCGTCGCGGCGCAGGACGTCGAGGTCGAGCAGGGTCTGGATGAAGTGGCGGAACAGACTCTTGTCGAAGAATTCCGGCGCATTGAGGCCATGGAGGATCGACAGGCGCTGGGCCATTACTGTGCAGAGGTCTTCCAGCTCTTCGGCGCTGATGCTGTTCTGGCCGCTATTGAGCAGCAGGGACACGGTCATGTAGAAACGCTGCAAGGTCTGCGCGATGCTTTTCGACAGCAGCGTCAGCAGCACGAAATGCCGCGAACTCGGCGCCGGGCGCAGGTACAGGTCTTTCTCGAAACGCAGCAGGCCCTGCTCGACGAACGCTTCCAGCCACTGGTCGATCACTGCATCAAGTTCGTCCAGGCTCCAGCGGATGAACAGCTCCGATTGCAGGTACGGATACAGCGCGCGGGTGTAGCGCAGGATCTGCTCGCGGCTCATGCGCGAGGTGCTCTGGAAGAAACTCGCCAGCAACGACGGCAGAGCGAAAATGTGCAGGACGTTGTTGCGGTAGTAAGTCATCAGGACCGCGTTCTGCTCGTCCAGATAAAGAATCTTGCCCAGCGCATCGTTCTGCTCGGCGAGCAGATCCATGTCTTTCACATGCTCGATCAGCGCGCGGCCATCGCCTTCCGGCAAGGTGGTGTGTGGCGAGTACGGCACTTTGCGCAGCAGCGCCAGATACAGATCCAGCACCCGCGCCATGGCCCGATCGTCCAGCGCCAGACGCGTGGTCGACAGCAGGGCCAGCGCTACCAGATTGACCGGGTTGATCGCCGCCGCTTCGTTGAGGTGCCGGGCGACTTTCTCGCCGAGGCGGTTGGTGGTTTCGTTGAGCCACGCCGGTTTGAACTGCGGGCCGAGCTCCTGCTGGCGCCAGTCCGGTTGCTCGGCGTCGAGAAATTCCGCCAGTTTGATCGGCTCGCCGAAGTTGACCGCGACCTGACCGAAGCGCTGCTTGAGCGCGCCGATCACTTTGAAAATATCGAAGATCGATTCTTTTTTCTTGCTCGCCCCGCGCAGTTCGCCGAGGTAGGTGCGGCCTTCGAGCACGCGCTCGTATCCGATGTACACCGGCACGAACACGATCGGCATCCGCGAAGAACGCAGGAAACTGCGCAGGGTGATCGCGAGCATGCCGGTTTTCGGTTGCAGCATGCGCCCGGTGCGCGAACGACCGCCCTCGACGAAATACTCGACCGGGAAACCTTTGGTGAACAGCGTGTGCAGGTATTCGTTGAACACCGAGGTGTACAACGGATTGCCCTTGAAGGTGCGGCGCATGAAGAACGCACCGCCGCGACGCAGCAGGCTGCCGATCACCGGCATGTTCAGGTTGATCCCGGCGGCGATGTGCGGTGGGGTCAGGCCGTTGCGGAACAGCAAATAGGAAAGCAGCAGGTAGTCGATGTGGCTGCGGTGGCACGGCACGTAGATCACTTCGTGACCTTGCGCGACGTTCTGCACGCCCTCGATGTGGTTGACCTTGATGCCGTCGTAGATCTTGTTCCAGAACCAGCTCAGCACCACTTCGAGAAAGCGGATCGCGGTGTAGGTGTAGTCCGAGGCGATTTCGTTGCCATAGCGCAGGGCCTGGGCCTTGGCTTTCTCCGGGGAGATTTTTTCGCGCTCGGCTTCGTCGAGGATCGCCTGTTTGACCAGCGGCTGGTTGAGCAGGCCTTTGACCAGATTGCGCCGGTGGGAAATGTCCGGGCCGATCACCGCGGCTTTCAAGTTGCGGAAGTGCACGCGCAGGATGCGCTGGGCCATGCGCACGGTGCGCTCATGACCCTTGTTGTGATCGATCAGTTCGCGCAGGTGGATCGGCGCGGAAAATTGCACGCGGGTTTTACGCCCGAGGACGATGATACTCAGCAGTCGACGCAGACGACCGGTGACCGCCCAGCTGTCGGCGAACAACAGTTTCCACGGGCTGTTTTCGCTGTCTGGCGACTGGCCCCAGAACACGCTGACCGGAATGATTTGCGCGTCTTCGGCAGCGTTCTGTGTCAGCGCGCTGACCAGACGGGTCAGGGTCGGCGGCGCGCCGCGTTTGTCCTGGCGGCCGAGCCAGTCCGGGTCCGGCGTCAAATAGAAAAACGCCGCCGGCTCGATCAGCGCGCCCACCGACACCGCCAGCACCGGGCGCGGCAGGCCGGCCTTGGTGCACTCTGTGTCAACCACCGCCAGATCGGTCAGCGAAGGGTTTTGCAGGACGTAGAACACCGGACGACTGCGGTCGAGGTTAAGAGTGAACGACGACTGATTGATGGTCTCGGAGCGAACCCAGAGATACAGCAGGCGGCGCAGGGTGCCAAACACAAGACGGCGGAACGGGGAACGGGTCATACGGCTTCTGCGTGAGTGAATAGAACCGAGCGGTTGCTCAAGTGGGCGACAGTTTGCCGGATTCACCGAAAATCGGCAAAAAAGCGCCGAAGTAATCTCCTGTTGAGAGTTTCCGCACCTGTCATATACTCGGCGCTCTGTTGCCGGTGCCCTGTCATGGACGTCGGACGCAGGCTGACGTTCCTCAAAGGCTTTCCTGCGAAAAGCCCGTTCAATAATAAAAAAGGAGTATGAACAGATGGCAACACGCGAAACCGGCAACGTGAAGTGGTTCAACGACGCCAAAGGCTACGGCTTTATCCAGCGCCAAGACGGCGTGGACGTGTTCGTGCACTACCGCGCGATACGCGGCGAAGGGCACCGCTCGCTGACTGAAGGCCAACAGGTCGAGTACGCCGTGATTACTGGCGAGAAGGGATTGCAGGCTGAGGATGTTGTAGGCCTGTAACACAAACTTCTAGAGCGCCAAAAACCACTGTGGGAGCGAGCCTGCTCGCGAATGCGCTGTATCAGTCACCATTCATATCGACTGACACTGCGCATTCGCGAGCAGGCTCGCTCCCACATGGGCTCTACGTTGCCCCGGTTAAGCGGTTTTCCAGGTGATCTCTTCTTCTCCGTCTGCGCTGATGCGAATCCAGCGATCGGCGGTTTCTTCACCTTCTTCTTCGACCCACGTCCCCGGTGCACAACGCACTTCGACGTTCAGTGCGGCAAAGGCTGCGCGGGCGCAGGCGATGTCGTCGTCCCAGGGGGTCTGGTCGCTTTCCAGGAACAGGCTGTTCCACTTGCCCACGGCTTTCGGCAGCCAGGTCACCGGCACGTTGCCGGCCTTGCACTTGTACGTCTGGCCTTTCTGCACCCAGTCGCTGCACGGGCCCAGCGCTTGGCCGAGCCAGGTGGAAATGGCCTTGTGGTCGACGTCGGCGTCTTTCAGGTAAATCTCGATGTCCGGTTGGCGCATGGATGTCCTCACTGCGGGTCTGAAAAATCCATTCGCGGATTTAGCCGGCCCCGGGCCTTTGCCCGAGACCAAAAGTTATTGAAGAACGAAATAATCGTAGCGCATCGACACGGTGGTCTCGAACGGCTCGGCCTGCTCGATCACCGCCGCACGACGCTCGGCACTGGCACGCCAGCCGTGAGGCGTCATCGCCAACAGGTTGGCGCGGTCCTCGGGCTTGTCCAGGGTCAGTTTGAATTCCAGCGTCTCGCTGTGCGCCAGCGCCATGCCTGCCGGCACCAGCGCCAGGTGCTTGTCGTCGGTGTACTCGCGCACTTCGTCGTACAGGCGCTCGCGCAATTCCATCAGATGGCCACGGGTCGGGCCGACTTTCATCAGCCCGCCGCCGACGCTGAGCAGACGCTTGGCTTCTTCCCAGTCCAACGGACTGAAGACGCTGGCGAGAAATTGGCAACTGCCTGAAGCCAACGGCACGCGGGCCATGCTGGCAATCAACCAGGTGATCGCCGGATTGCGTTTGCAGGCTCGTTTGACCGCTTCACGGGAGATATCCAGCGCGTAGCCATCCGCATTGGGCAACGCTTCGGCGATTTGCGCGGTGTAGTAACCCTCGCCACAACCGATGTCGACCCAGCGCTCCGGCGCATAACTCGCCGCCAATTCAGCCAGACGCCTGGCGACTGGCGCGTAATGCCCGGCGTTGAGGAAATCACGCCGCGCCTCGACCATCGCTTGATTGTCGCCCGGGTCGCGGCTGTTCTTGTGCTGCACCGGCAACAGGTTCAGATAACCCTGACGCGCACGGTCAAACCGATGCCCGGCGGGGCAGACCACGCCGTTGTCCACCGCATTGAGCGGCTCACTGCAGATCGGGCACGCGAGCATCAGGCGAGCAACTTGATCAGGGTCTGGTAATAGATTTCGGTCAGCACGTCGAGATCGGCTGCCAGCACGCGTTCGTTGACCTGGTGAATGGTCGCGTTGACCGGGCCCAGTTCAACCACTTGCGTGCCCATGGTCGCGATGAAGCGGCCATCGGATGTGCCGCCGCTGGTCGACGCCTTGGTCTCGCGACCGGTGATGTCCTTGATGCTCGACGACACCGCATCGAGCAGCGCGCCCGGTTCGGTGAGGAATGGCAGGCCGGACAGCGCCCAGTCGATCTGCCAGTCCAGACCATGCTTGTCGAGGATGTCGGCAACGCGTTTCTGCAGGCCTTCGACGGTCGATTCGGTGGAGAAACGGAAGTTGAACACCGCCACCAGATCACCGGGAATCACGTTGGTCGCGCCGGTGCCGGAATTGAGGTTGGAAATCTGGAAACTGGTCGGCGGGAAGAAATCGTTGCCGTGGTCCCAGTGCTCGGCGGCCAGCTCTGCCAGCGCCGGAGCGGCGAGGTGGATCGGGTTCTTCGCCAGATGCGGGTAGGCCACGTGACCTTGCACACCTTTGACCGTGAGCTTGGCGCCGAGGGAGCCGCGACGGCCGTTTTTCACCACATCGCCGACCAGGGTGGTGCTCGACGGCTCGCCAACGATGCACCAGTCCAGGCGCTCGTTGCGCGCGACCAGACGTTCGACCACAGCCTTGGTGCCGTGATGCGCCGGGCCTTCTTCATCGCTGGTGATGAGGAAAGCGACCTTGCCTTTATGGTTCGGATAGTCGGCGACGAAACGTTCAGCGGCGACTGTCATCGATGCCAGGCTGCCTTTCATGTCTGCCGCGCCACGGCCGCAGAGCATGCCGTGGTCGTCGATCACGGCATTGAACGGATCGATCTGCCATGCGGTAACCGGACCGGTCGGCACCACGTCGGTGTGGCCAGCGAAGCACAGCACCGGGCCGTCGTTGTTGCCGTGAGTGGCCCAGAAGTTATCCACATCTTCGATGCGCATCGGCTCCAGGGTGAAACCGGCATCGCCCAGGCGCTGCATCATCTGCTTCTGGCAGTCGGCATCGACCGGGGTCACGGAAGGACGGCGGATCAGGTCGATGGCCAGTTGAAGGGTCGGCGATAGGTCGGCGTGGGCCGTCATGGAAAACTCCGGGATCATGGGGTATGAGCTTGGGCGTCTAATGTGGGAGCGAGCCTGCTCGCGAAAGCGGTCTACCTGGCACCTTAAAGGTTGAATGTTACAACGCCTTCGCGAGCAGGCTCGCTCCCACAAGGGACAGGGGTGGTCAGTCAGACCGGTTATCACGCCAAGCCCCGCAAAATGGCGGTTATCTTAAAGCAAAACGGCGACCATTGGCCGCCGTTTAGTGCTGCGTTGCGGATTTAGACGACCGGTGCCGGCTCAGCCTTGGCCACAGGTTTGGGCAGCGACGACAGGAACGCCATGATCAGCGCCGCCAGATACGGCAGCGACTGCACCAGCAACATGGTTACCCAGAAGCGCATGTCATTGCTCGGGATGCCCTGCACGAGGAAGATCCCCAGCGCCGCGCCCCACAGCAACAGCATGATGAACAGCTCCTCGCGAGCCTCGCTGATCGCCACCCAGAAACCGTGGTTGTCAGCGTTTTTCGGCGTGCGGAAAAACGGAATGCTGCTGGTGAAGAAACCGTACAGTACCGCTTTGGCGATGGTGTGCGACAACGCCAGGCCGGCCAGTGCCGCGCAGAACGCATCCTTCAGATTCACGCCGACGGCGCGGCGGTAGAGGAAGATGATCTTGCCGACCTTGAACACGAACAGCGCCAGCGGCGGGATCGCGAAAATCAGCAACGGCGGATCGACCCGTTGCGGCACGATGATCATCGCCGCCGACCATAGCAGGGCGCCGACGGTGAAGAAGATGTTCATGCCATCGGCGACCCACGGCAGCCAGCCAGCGAGGAAGTGATAACGCTGACCGCGAGTCAGTTCGGTGTCCTTGCCGCGCAGCAGGCTGCGGGTGTGGCGCTTGATGATCTGGATCGCGCCATAGGCCCAGCGGAAACGCTGTTTCTTGAAGTCGATGAAGGTATCCGGCATCAGGCCCTTGCCATAGCTGTCGTGGTAATACGCCGCCGACAGGCCCTTCTCGAACACGCGCAGACCGAGCTCGGCGTCTTCACAGATGCACCAGTCAGCCCAGCCCAATTCTTCCAGCACGGAACGGCGGGTCATGGTCATGGTGCCGTGCTGAATGATCGCGTCACGGTCGTTGCGGGTGACCATGCCGATGTGGAAGAAGCCTTTGTATTCGGCGTAGCAGAGCTTTTTGAAAGTGCTTTCGTTCTGGTCGCGATAATCCTGCGGCGACTGCACCACGGCGATTTTCGGGTCGGCGAAGTGCGGCACCATGTGCTTGAGCCAGTTGGGGTGCACGCAGTAGTCGGAGTCGATCACGGCAATGACTTCGGCATCCTTGGCGGTATGCGGAATCAGGTAATTCAGCGCGCCGCCCTTGAAACCGGCCAGCGGCGAAACATGAAAGAACTTGAAGCGCGGGCCGAGGGTCGCGCAGTAATCGCGCACCGGTTCCCACACCGCCGGGTCCTTGGTGTTGTTGTCGATGATCAGGACTTCGAAGTCTGGATAATCGAGCGCGGCCAAGGCATCGAGGGTCTGTTTGACCATCTCTGGCGGCTCGTTGTAGCAGGGCACGTGAATCGACACTTTCGGTCGGTAATCGGAATCGCCCAGCACCGGCAGGAATTCCCGCCGGCGCTTGTGAATCCACACCGCTTCGGCCAGTTCATGGGCCTCGGTGAGCAGCACGATGAACACCCCGAGCGCACCGAGCGCCAGGAGGAATCCGACCGTGAGGCTGAACCACGTGCTGTATTGCTGGCTGTAGTCGTAACCGATGTACACCAGCACCGAACCGCAGAGGAACGCGATAAACGTCAGGAACGTGCGACCGCGCTGGCGCAAGGCCGAGCCGTCGATCATCAGCAGGGTCAGCGACAGCAGCGCCAGTACCACCGAGCCGATGGCCAGCACGCGCCATTGCGGAATCGCCACCACCGGGCCTTCGAAATTGAATTTCTGCTGGCGCGCGGCGTTGAACACGCCCCAGTAGGCGCCGACCGAACCTTCATCGCTGGCCTTCCACGGCTGATCGAACGCTTCGATCACGAAGTAGTTGAAGCCTTGGCGATTGAGCTTGTTAACCAGCGTGCGCAGATAAATTGCCTGATCCGCCGGCGAGGCATCGGCGCCACCGCGCATGCGCCCGTTGCTCGGCCAGCCGACCTCGGAGAGCAGCAGCGGTTTTTTCGGAAACAGCTTTTTCAGATCGCGGGCGCGGTCGAAGACGAACTGGCCGGCCTTGTCCACCGGGATGAATTCCCAGTAGGGCAGGACGTGGGCGGCGATCAGGTCAACGTGCTTGGCCAGTTGCGGGTATTTCTCCCAGATGTGCCATTGTTCGGAGGTGGTTACCGGCACCTTCACCGCAGCGCGCACCCGATCCAGCAGAACGATCAAAGCCTCAGGGGTGATTTCTTCGCGAAACAGCGCCTCGTTGCCGACCACCACGCGCACGACGCTGCGCGAGGTGTTGGCCAGTTCGATGGCTTTGGTGATTTCCCGTTCGTTGCGTTCCTGATCCGGACTGATCCAGATACCGAGGGTGACGCGCAGGCCGAATTCTTCAGCCAGTTTCGGGATGTCTCCCAACGAACCGTCGACCGAATAGATACGAATGTTGTCGGTCAGCTTGCTCATGATTTCCAGGTCACGGCGCATTTCATCGTCAGACGGATACTGATCCTTCTGAGGGAATTGCCCCTGCTGGAATGGCGAATACGAGAAGCCGGAGATTTGCTGCGGCCAGTTCGGCGCCGTGACCGGGCGATTGACCAGCGCCCAGAAACCGGTGAACAAGGCAGCGATGGCCAGCACCACCACCAGGTTGAGTCCAAATTTACGCGATGACATAGCTGTTTCGGGTTCCAAAGGCTGTGGAACGAAGGATCGGTCGGATAGACGCCCGAGGGGCGCGCATCCTACACCGGCGGTTAACCAGTCGTACAACTGACGGGAAAATGCCTGACGTTGGGCAGTCGTCTCTGACTTAAGTTCTTACACTTGTCGCTTGCAGCTTAAAACTTGTCGCTGCGTAGCCCTATAATGCGCGCCGGTTTTTGGGGTAATGGTCATGAGTACAGAAGATCCGCGGTTTGCAGGCATCGCCCGTTTGTATGGCATCGAAGGCCTGGAACGCTTGCGCGCCGCCCATGTGGCGATCGTCGGCGTCGGTGGCGTCGGTTCCTGGGCGGCGGAAGCGATGGCCCGGTGCGGGGTCGGCGAGATTTCGCTGTTTGACCTCGACGACGTCTGCGTCAGCAACGCCAACCGCCAATTGCATGCGCTGGACAGCACCGTCGGCAAACCCAAGGTCGAGGTGATGGCCGAGCGTCTGCGCGGGATCAACCCCGATTGCACGGTGCACGCCGTGGCCGATTTCGTCACCCGCGACACCATGGCCGAATACATCACGCCGAACATCGACTGCGTGATCGACTGCATCGATGCGGTGAACGCCAAAGCGGCGCTGATCGCCTGGTGCAAACGCCGCAAGATCCAGATCATTACCACTGGCGGGGCGGGCGGGCAGATTGACCCGACGCTGATTCAGGTCTGCGATCTGAACCGCACCTTCAACGACCCACTGGCGTCGAAAGTGCGCTCGACCTTGCGTCGTGACTACGGCTTCTCCCGCACCGTGACCCGCCATTACAGCGTGCCGTGTGTGTTTTCCACCGAACAGCTGCGCTACCCGAAACCGGACGGCAGCATTTGCCTGCAGAAGAGTTTTGTCGGCGACGGTGTGAAGCTCGACTGCGCCGGCGGCTTTGGCGCGGTGATGATGGTCACGGCGACGTTTGGTATGGTCGCGGCGACCAAGGCTGTGGACAAGATTGTCGCTGGTGTTCGGCGCCCGGCGGACCGGGTCAGGCCTCAAGCCTGAAGGTGTTAATGAGGGCCTCTTCGCGAGCAGGCTCGCTCCCACAGGGAAATGCATTTCCATTGTGGGAGCGAGCCTGCTCGCGAAGGCGATTAGCGCGCCAACTCATTCATCCGCGTGAGCACGGCATTGAGGCCATTGCTGCGCGATGGCGATAGCTGGCGGGACAGGCCGAGCTGATTAAACCAATCCGGCAAATCGATTTGCTTTATATCAGCCGCCGACAAGCCGTTGACCCGCAACAGCAACAACGCCACCAACCCGCGAATCATTCGCGCATCGCTGCTTGCCTTGAACTGCCAGTGCCCGTCGCGCAAATCGCCGACCAGCCACACCTGACTCTCACAGCCATGCACCCGGTTGGCCTCGCACTTATCCGCGTCATCCAGCGCCGGCAAACGATCACCAAACTGCATCAGCAGCCGCGCCCGCTGTTCCCAGCCCGCCGCAGTCTGAAACGTCTGCAGCGCTTCGGCTGCTTCCACCGGCAGGCTCATCGCAACATCTCCAGGGCCTGATCCAAAGCCTCGAAAAAGCGCTCCAGATCTTCCGAGTCGTTATACAGCGCCAGCGACACGCGAATCGCGCCGGCCAGTTCGAAGCTTTTCATCAATGGCATGGCGCAGTGATGCCCCGCGCGCACGGCAATGCCTTGTTCGGTAAGCAGATGCGCCAGATCAGCGTTGTGCACGCCTTCGACGACAAAACTGGCCAGCGCCAGTTGCGGCTTGCCCAGCAGGCGAATGCCGTTGCGGGCGGCGAGGCCGCGCAGCAGATAGTCGTGCAGTGCCGCTTCATGGGCAGATACGGCGTCCTGATCCAAACCGGCCAAGTAGTCGAGGGTCGCTCCGAGGCCGATGACGCTGGCGATCGGCGGTGTGCCTGCCTCGAACCCCAACGGCGCCGGGCGGAAGCGCGAATCCTGATAGTTGGCGTCGAGCACCATCTCGCCGCCGAACTGCCAATGCTGCAATTGCTCCAGCGCAGCGTTGCGCCCGAACAGCACGCCGAGGCCATCGGGGCCGTAGAGTTTGTGGCTGGAAAACACATAGAAGTCGCAACCCAGCGCCTTTACATCATGCCGACCGTGCACCACACCTTGCGCACCATCGACTACCGTGAGCGCGTTCTGCGCCTTGGCCATGCCCAGCAAAGCGGTCAGTGGCTGCCAGGCGCCGAGCACATTGGACAACTGGCTGACCGCCAACAAACGCGTGCGCGGGCCGATCAGATGCACGGCAGCGCCGAGGTCGATCAGGCCGTCGGCATCCAGCGGCAGGATCACCAGTTTCAGCTGACGGCGTTGCGCCAGTTGCTGCCACGGCAGCAGGTTGGCGTGATGCTCCAGGGCGCTGATGACGATCTCATCGCCCGGCTGAAACAGAGGCTCCAGACCATAAGTCAGCAGATTCAGCGCGCTGGTGGCGCCGTGGGTGAAGATGATTTGCCCGCTGTCACCGGCATTCAGCCATTGGCCAACCTTGCGCCGACTGTCTTCGAACGCTTGCGTCGCGTGGGCACCGGGCAAGTGTTGCGCACGATGCACATTGGCCGCGCCGTTGGCGTAGTAATGCGTCAGTGCGTCGAGCAGGGCCTGGGGTTTTTGCGTGGTGGCGGCGCTGTCCAGATAGGTCTGGTCTTGCCGTTGCAGCGCGGCGATGGCCGGGAAATCGGCGCGCCAGGGAGAGGGGATCATCATGAGTTCAGCCCTGTGAAATTGGGCGGGGTGTACGCCAAACCTTGCGGGAGCGAGCCTGCACGCGAAAGCGTCCTTGAGGACGCCAAAAGCTTCGCGAGCAGACTCGCTCCCACAGGCCTACAGCGCTTAGTTGTGAGCGTGCAGCGCTTCGTTCAGTTCGATCGCCGATTTGTGGGTCTTGCACTCCACAGCACCGGTTTCCGAATTGCGACGGAACAGCAGATCAGTCTGACCCGCCAGCTCACGCGCCTTCACAACCTTGACCAGATTGTTGTGCTCGTCCAGCAGCGCAACCTTGGTGCCGGCGGTCACGTACAGGCCCGATTCCACGGTGTTGCGGTCGCCCAACGGAATGCCGATACCGGCGTTGGCGCCAATCAGGCAGCCTTCGCCGACCTTGATCACAATGTTGCCGCCGCCCGACAGAGTGCCCATGGTCGAGCAACCGCCGCCCAGGTCCGAACCTTTGCCGACGAAGACGCCAGCGGAAACGCGGCCTTCGATCATACCCGGGCCTTCGGTGCCGGCGTTGAAGTTGATGAAGCCTTCGTGCATCACGGTGGTGCCTTCACCGACATAGGCGCCCAGACGCAGACGTGCAGCATCAGCGATACGCACGCCGGCCGGTACCACGTAGTCGGTCATTTTCGGGAACTTGTCCACCGAGAACACTTCCAGCAGCTCGCCGCGCAGACGCGCTTCGAGTTGCATTTCCGCCAGTTCGCTCAGGTCGATCGCGCCCTGGCTGGTCCACGCCACGTTCGGCAGCAGCGGGAAGATACCGGCCAGGCTGACGCCGTGCGGCTTGACCAGACGATGCGAGAGCAAATGCAGTTTGAGATAGGCCTCAGGCGTGGAAGTCAGTTGCGCATCTTCGGCCAGCAAAGTGGCGACCAGCGGCTTGTGGCTTTCGGCCAGGCGGGTCAGCAGCTTGCCCTGCACGGCGTCGATGCCTTTCACGGCTTCAGCCAGTTGCGCGGCCTGGGCGGTGGTGAAGGTAATGGCCTGGTTGCCTTCGGTGTAACCGAGGATCGGCGCAACAGCCGCGACCAGTTCGGCCGAAGGATTGAGCAGCGGCTGGGCGTAGAACACTTCCAGCCATGCGCCTTGACGGTTCTGGGTGCCGACACCAAAGGCGATGCTGAACAGGGAATTGGACATGTGAATACCTCTACAAAGAGTGACGGGCTGCTTACTTCAGAGCGGCCGCGTAGATATCTGGCTTGAAGCCAATCAGGGTTCGGTCACCGAGATCGAGCACCGGGCGCTTGATCATCGAGGGTTGTGCGAGCATCAGTTCGATGGCTTTCGACTGGTCGAGATCGGCTTTGCGTTCGTCGTCGAGTTTGCGAAAGGTCGTGCCGGCGCGGTTCAACACGGTTTGCCAGCCGTGCTCGTCGCACCATTGGCTCAGGTGCTCACGGTCAATGCCGGCGGTCTTGTAATCGTGAAAGTCATAGCTGACAGCGTGTTCATCGAGCCAGGTGCGCGCCTTTTTCATGGTGTCGCAGGCTTTGATGCCGAAAAGGTGCAACGTTTTACTTGAAACGGCCAAGGAATCGCCCCCTTTACAGGTGCTGGAAAAAAATGGTGACGGATTATGCCATGACCGGACGGTTTCGTCGGCCACGGTTGTCGTAACGCTGTAAAACCTGTGGGAGCGAGCTTGCTCGCGAAGGGGGCCTGTCAGTCAATTTCTGTGCTGAATGACACACCGCATTCGCGAGCAAGCTCGCTCCCACATTTAGTCCGGCGTCTGGCCGTGCGACATAGGTGCAACGGTCAGCGACAGCCTAAGGCGCTAATATGGCAGTTCAATGCTGTCGATCGCCTGAGATTCTGGTTTTATGCAAACTGCTTACACCGTCCTGATCCTGCTGATGCTGGTCAGCGTCTCGCGCCTGGTCGGCCGGGTCATCCCGCTGCCGTTGCCGCTGGTGCAAATCGCCGCCGGTGCCTTGCTCGCCTGGCCGACGCTTGGCCTCCACGTCGTCCTCGATCCCGAATTGTTTTTGTTTCTGTTCTTGCCGCCACTGCTGTTTTCCGATGGCTGGCGCATGCCCAAACGCGCCTTCTGGCAATTGCGCGGACCTATCCTGACCCTGGCCGTCGGCCTTGTTCTGTTCACCGTAGTCGGTGCCGGTTATTTCATTCATTGGTTGCTGCCGACGATTCCACTGCCCGTGGCCTTCGCCCTTGCAGCGGTTCTGTCGCCGACGGACGCCGTGGCGGTGTCAGCGATTTCGCAGAACCGTCTCCCCACGCCGCTGATGCACATACTCCAGGGCGAGGCGCTGATGAACGATGCCTCAGGCCTGGTGACCTTCAAGTTCGCTCTCGCTGCAGCGGTCACGGGCGTTTTTTCGTTGACCAATGCCAGCCTGACGTTCGTGGCGGTGGCGCTCGGCGGTCTGGCGGTCGGCGTGGCGCTGAGCTGGCTGGTCGGCCGCTTGCGCGCGTGGATGATCGCCCGTGGCTGGGACGATCCAGCTACGCATGTGGTGTTCATGTTGCTGCTGCCGTTTGCCGCTTATGTACTGGCCGAACGTTTGGGCGCCTCGGGTATTCTTTCCGCAGTGGCGGCGGGGATGATGCAGAGCTGGCTCGATCTGCTGCCACGCCAGACCAGCACCCGCCTGCTCAATCGCAGCGTCTGGGCGCTGCTCGAATTTGCCTTCAATGGCTTGATCTTCCTGCTGCTCGGCCTGCAATTGCCCGACATCATCAAAGCGGTCGTCAGTCACGAACCCACCTTGTGGCCAACGCTGTTCTATCGCTGCCTCGATGTGCTGGCGATTTTCGTCGCGCTGGTGCTGCTGCGGTTCATCTGGGTGCAAAGCATCTGGCGCTTGTCGGTGTTGCTGCGCCGATTGCGCGGCAAGGGCGAGCTGACGCAAGTGCCGACGGCGCGCTCCTGCTGGTTGCTGACGGTGGGCGGTGTGCGCGGGGCGGTAACGCTGGCGGGCGTGATGTCAGTGCCGATGTTGATCGGCGCGGAGGCTTTTCCTGAGCGCGACCTGCTGATCTTCATTGCTGCCGGGGTGATTCTGCTGTCGCTGGTCTCGGCCTGTATCGCGCTGCCCTTGCTGCTGCGCGGCATCGACAAAAGTCCCGACGACAAGCGTCGTCAGGAAGTGCGCGATGCCTGGCGCAAGACTGCCGAGGCGGCCATTCACTCGCTGGAAACCGAAGAAGTCGTCCCACAGGATGCCGCTCAAGCGGCGCTGGCAGCGGAGCTCAAGGCGCGGATCATGTCCGAATATCGCCATCAACTCGACGTGTTCAACGATTCAGCGGAAGCCCAGGCCTTGGCGTTCCAGATGGATCTGCTTGAGCGTCGCCTGCGCTTAAAAGCGCTGCGCGCGCAACGCCTGGAACTGTACAGCCTCAGTCGGCAGCATCAGATTGGTGATGATGTGCTCAGGGAAGTGTTGGCCGATCTGGACTTGAGTGAGGCCAACCTGGGCCAGGTCAAATAATCTGCGCTCGATAATCAATGGCGGGATAACTTTGCCTGGCGAGGCGTTTGTCCCGTTCACTGAGTTTCATGTTGAAGGCAATCTCGAAGTTACCATGGGTCAAGAAATTCGGTACCGGGTAATGCATGATTGAAAGACTGTCGTATTCTCCTTTGAAAGTACTATCGCAATTGTTTATGCGGAATATGTTCATTTCAATTTCATCATCATTCCAGCCCTGAGTTTCCTTGAAGTACATATAAACAGCTTCCATATTCCATGGAATATTCGCATCGGGATGCAGATGGGCATGATGAAATCCCAGTGCATGTCCGAACTCATGCAGCAGCGTGGCTTCAAACTGCGGGTCTTGCAAAGCGGTCTGTATGACCAGCGTGGGTTCTTCGGGGCCGAGGTCCAGGGCTTCGGTGCCGATTGCCGACCAGTTCTCGTCGCCGTTCAGGGCGATACGGATTTGCCCTTGGCCTTGTTCGACCTGTTCGAATGTCAGGCTGACAACCGGTTCCCATTGGCGAATTATGCGTTCGACCCGGTAGGCAACTTCATCGGGTAAATCTTCCATGAACGAAAAAGTTACCGTGCTGGCGTTGCTCCATAAGCGGTTGGAGCAGGCGATGGCACGCTTGTGACGTTCTCCCGAGGTGAAGTTGCGACTGCGCATTTTGACGAAGGGGTAGTGGTGCATGATCAATATCCATATTGATTTACGAGATGGTTGTGGGTGCTGTTTGCAGGTTATTTTCTGAATCGATAAAAGCGACAGTAACTGAGCCAGAAGACTATCTTTGGTAAAGGCGGGTTGGAAGTCGTTAATTGCTTTGATATGTATCGCAGTGATCAAGCCGCGCGCCAGATTGCCTGGCGCGGGCCGATATTACTTATTGTTGACGGGTGATGAAATCGCGAATCCGTTCGGCGGCTTCGACGCATTCCGCCAACGGCGCAACCAGCGCCATGCGCACACGCCCGGCGCCAGGATTGACGCCATCGACATCGCGAGACAGATACGAGCCCGGCACCACGGTCACGTGTTCCTGTTCGAACAGATCACGGCAGAACGCCGCGTCGTCACCCTTCACGTTCGGCCAAAGATAGAAACTGCCGTCCGGACGCTGTACGTCCATGACCGGGCTGAGGATGTTCAGCACCGCATCGAACTTCTCGCGATACAGTGCGCGGTTGGCGCGCACATGCACTTCGTCATTCCACGCGGCAACGCTGGCCAGTTGGGTTTGGACTGGCATCGCGCAGCCGTGGTAGGTGCGATAGAGCAGGAAACCCTTGAGGATGTCGGCATCGCCGGCAACGAAGCCTGAACGCAGGCCCGGCAGGTTGGAGCGCTTGGACAGACTGTGGAAGACCACGCAGCGCTTGAAGTCATTGCGACCCAGTTCGACGCAGGCGCTGAGCAGGCCCGGCGGTGGAGTTTGCTCGTCGAAGTACAGTTCGCTGTAGCACTCGTCGGCGGCAATGACGAAGTCGTACTGATCAGCCAGGGCGATCAGCTTCTTCAGGGTCTCGACCGGAATCAGCGCGCCGGTCGGGTTGCCCGGCGAGCACAGGAACAGAATCTGGCAGCGCTGCCAGATCTCCGGCGCTACTGCGTCGAAGTCCGGGTTGAAGCCGTTTTCATCCAGGCATGGCAGGTAATGCGGCTTGGCCCCGGCGAGAAACGCCGCGCCTTCGTAGATCTGATAGAACGGGTTGGGGCTGACCACCAGCGCATCGTCGCCACGGTTGACCACGGTCTGGGTGAAGGCGAACAGCGCTTCACGGGTGCCGTTGACCGGCAGCACATTGCGCGCCGGATCGATCCAGCCGCTCGGCACACCAAAACGACGCTCGCACCAGCCGGCGATCGCTTCGCGCAGGGCCGGGATGCCGAGGGTGGTCGGGTACACCGCCATCTGATCCAGATTGTTCGCCAGCGCTTCGGCGACAAAACTCGGCGAACGGTGTTTCGGCTCGCCGATCGACAGGGCGATCGGGCGTTTGTCCGGGTTCGGCGTAACGCTGCCGAGCAGGGCGCGGAGCTTTTCGAACGGGTACGGCTGGAGCTGGTTCAGAGCGTTGTTCATGGGGGCCTCTTTTAAATGCTCAAGAGCTTTCTGTGGCGAGGGGATTTATCCCCGTTGGGCTGCGAAGCGGCCCCAAAACCATTCACTGCGGTTCAACTGAATGTCCGCATACACAGGTTTTACGACTGCTTCGCAGCCGAACGGGGATAAATCCCTTCGCCACAGGGGATTGTATGTACCGGAGGAAAGCATGGGCTGCATTCACAGGGATAAACGGGTGATTCAGATACTGATCCGCGAAAGTTTGATATCCGGTTCCTGATTGACGCTCAGCTGTTCGACGATCGCATCCTGCAAACGGCTGCACAGCAGCGGATCGGACAGCGGCTGGTTGTGCGCGTCGGTGATGAAGAACACGTCTTCCACGCGCTCTCCCAGGGTCGCAATCTTGGCGTTCTGCAGCGACAGGTCGAACTCGAGGAAAATCCCCCCGACCCGCGCCAGCAGGCCCGGCCGGTCAGGCGCCGTCAGTTCCAGCACGGTCACCGGACGCTGGGCGTCGTTGTGAATCGTTACTTGCGGGGCGAAAGCGAAGTGTTTGAGCTGACGCGGCACCCGGCGCTGGATGATCGTCGGGTAGTCGTCCGGGTTGCGCAGTGCCTCGGTCAGGCCTTCGCGGATCTGCTTGATCCGCGCCGGGTTGTCGCCGATCGACTCGCCTTCGTTGTCGAGCACGATGTAGGTGTCGAGGGTGAACTGGCTGCTCGAGGTGATCACCCGGGCGTCGTGAATGTTCAGGTTGAGCTGGTCCATCGCCGCCACGGTCACGGCGAAGAAATCATGCTGGTCCGGTGCATAAATGAAGATCTGCGTGCCGCCTTCGAACTCGCGCTGGGTGGTTTCCTTGATCAGCACCAGCGGCCCGCCATCGACTGGTTGCTGCAGGATCGCGTCGCTGTGCCAGGCTACATCGCCGGCGGTGTGGCGCAGGAAATAGTCATCGCCCAATTGCGCCCACAGTTGCTCGACATCGTCCGGGTCGGTGCCGCCGCGCACCAGAATGTCCAGCGCCGCACTCTGAGTCTGGCGAATCTGTTCTTCGCGATCCACCGGGTTTTCCAGACCCCGGCGCAGGGCGCGCTTGGTCTCGGTATAGAGCTGGCGCAGCAGGCTGGCGCGCCATGAGTTCCACAATGTCGGGTTGGTCGCGTTGATATCGGCCACGGTCAGCACATAGAGGTAGTCGAGGCGCGTCTCATCGCCGACCGCCTGAGCAAAATCGTGGATCACCTGCGGGTCGGACAGATCCTTGCGCTGCGCAGTGGTGGACATCACCAGATGGTTCTGCACCAGCCAGACGATCAGGCGGCTGTCCCACACCGGCAACTGATGGCGCTGGCAGAACGCCTCGGCATCGACCGCGCCGATCTCCGAGTGATCGCCGTGCCGGCCCTTGCCGATGTCGTGATACAGACCGGCCATGTAGATCAGTTCAGGCTTGGGCAGCTTGGCCATGAGCTTGGCGGCCAGCGGAAATTTCTCCGAGACCTGGGTGTACTGCAGTTTGCGCAGGTGCTTGATCAAGTTCAGCGTGTGCGCATCGACTGTATAGATGTGGAACAGGTCGTGCTGCATCTGCCCGACGATAAAACCGAACTCCGGCAGATAACGGCCGAGAATGCCGTAGCGGTTCATCCGCCGCAGATTGCGATGAATGCCGATCTTGCACTTGAACAGCTCGATGAACAGGCTGGTGTTGCGGATATCGTTACGGAAGTTGTCATCGATCAGGTGCCGATGTTCGCGCAGCAAACGAATGGTGTCGGCGCGCACACCTTTGATTTCCGGCTGCTGGGCCATCAGCACGAAAATTTCCAGCATGGCGAACGGCGTGCGGCGGAACACGTTGTCATTGCGCGCTTCGATGTAACCGTCATGCAACTGGAAGCGCGAATTGATCGGTTGCGGCGGCGCTTCGTCTTCCGGGGCGAGGATGACTTCCTCGAAGTGCTGGATGATCAGATCGCTCAACTGGGCGATGCTCATCACCGTGCGGAAGTATTGCTGCATGAAGTTTTCGACCGCCTGTTTGGCGTCGTCTCCTTCAAAGCCGAGCAGGCCGGCAATGGTGCGCTGGTGATCGAACAGCAAGCGGTCTTCGGAACGACCGGCGAGCATGTGCAGGGCGTAGCGCACTTTCCACAGGAATTCCTGGGAGGAGGCGAGCAGGGCGTTTTCGCTTTCGACCAGAAAGCCTTCGCCAGCGAGGGCGCGCAGGTTCAGGGTGCCGTACTGACGGCGGGCCACCCACAAAATGGTCTGAATATCGCGCAGGCCGCCGGGCGAACCTTTGACGTTCGGTTCGAGGTTGTACTCGGTGTCGTTGTATTTGTGGTGACGTGCTTTCTGTTCCGCACGCTTGGCGAGGAAGAACTCCTTGGCCGGCCACATGTGCGCGGTGCTGGTGACGTCGAGCATGCGCTGGCGCAGACGCTCGGGGCCGCAGATGGTGCGGCTTTCCATCAGGTTGGTGACCACAGTCAGATCGGCGCGGGCCTCTTCGGCACACTCATCGACCGAGCGCACGCTCTGGCCGACTTCCAGACCGATGTCCCACAGCAACGTTAGAAAACGCTCGATGGAATCGCGGAAAACTTCGTGGTCGGCACTGTCGAGCAGGATCAGCAGATCAATGTCGGAATAGGGATGCAGCTCGCCGCGACCGTAGCCGCCTACTGCCACAAGGGCGATGTCGGCGTCTTCGCTCCAGTTGAACTGCTCCCAGGCCTTTTGCAGGATATTGTCGACAAACCAGGCGCGGTCCTCGATCAGGCGGCGGATGTCGCGGCCATTGCGAAAACGCGTGTCGAGAACCTCGCGGGCCTGGCGGATCGCCTTCTTGAACGCCGCGATGGGACTCGCTTTGAGGGCCAGTTCAGCCTGGAACTGGCCGCGGTCGAAGAGTTCGGGATCCACCTGCGGCATCGATTGGCTTTCCTTTTATAGGCTGGGAGCGTTTTGTGAATCAGGCCGAGACGCGCGGGATGGTGTCATCGCTGCGCAAGGTGAAGATCTCGTAACCGGTGTCGGTGACCAGCAGGGTGTGTTCCCACTGGGCCGAGAGCTTGCGGTCCTTGGTGATCGCGGTCCAGCCGTCGCCGAGAACCTTGGTGTCGGCCTTGCCCTGGTTGATCATCGGCTCGATGGTGAAGGTCATGCCAGCCTTCAGCTCCATGCCGGTACCAGCGCGACCGTAGTGCAGGATCTGCGGTTCTTCGTGGAAGACCTTGCCGATACCGTGGCCGCAGAACTCGCGTACCACCGAGAAACCGTTCTTTTCCGCGTGCTTCTGGATGACTTCGCCGATGTCGCCGAGGCGGCAGCCGGGTTTGACGATCTCGATCGCCTTGTACATGCATTCCTGGGTGACCTGCGACAGGCGTTCGGCCCAGACCGGTACCTCGCCGACGTGGAACATGCGGCTGGTATCGCCGTGGTAGCCGTCTTTGATCACCGTGACGTCGATGTTCAGTGTGTCGCCGTTTTTCAGCGGTTTGTCGTTCGGGATGCCGTGACAGACCACATGGTTGATCGAAGTGCAGATCGACTTCGGGTAGCCCTTGTAGTTGAGCGGGGCAGGGATGGCTTCCTGCACATTGACGATGTAGTCGTGGCAGATCTGGTTGAGCTGATCAGTGGTCACGCCCGGTTTGACATGTTCGGCAATCATTTCCAACACATCGGCGGCCAGTTTGCCGGCAACACGCATGCCAGCGATGTCCTCGGGGGTTTTGAGGTTGACGGTCATACAGGCTCTCTCTGCGCTCGGCGGCGCTTACGGATACGAATTGGGTGGCAAGCGTACATTTTGCGACCCTGAAAAACGCGATTCTACCAGACGGGAGGCGCAAATCCGCGCCTGCATGTCCAGCTTCTATCTATACAATGGTGCGCATCGAGCCGATTCCAAGGGGGCTGCGCCCATGTCACTGGTGCGAATACAGATTCCGGGTTCCGTTTCTGCGCACCCTGTGGTATAAAATGCGCCGCTTTCCGGGGATGCCCCGAAAAGCTTAAATCCACACACGTGTCGACACGATGACCTGGGTGCCTTGGGCTTTATGCCTCTGGTTGGTCATTGGGATACGTGGAGGCCAAACCCGACTTATCAAGGAACTATCATGTCCCAAGTCAACATGCGCGATATGCTGAAGGCCGGTGTGCACTTCGGTCACCAAACCCGTTACTGGAATCCGAAAATGGGTAAGTACATTTTCGGCGCGCGTAACAAGATTCACATCATCAACCTTGAAAAAACCCTGCCAATGTTCAACGAAGCTCTGACTTTCGTAGAGCGTCTGGCCCAGGGCAAAAACAAGATTCTGTTCGTCGGCACCAAGCGTTCCGCTGGCAAGATCGTTGCTGAAGAAGCAGCACGTTGCGGTTCGCCGTACGTCGATCACCGCTGGTTGGGCGGCATGCTGACCAACTTCAAGACCATTCGTGCTTCCATCAAGCGTCTGCGTGACCTTGAAGTTCAAGCCGAAGACGGTACTTTCGCCAAGCTGACCAAGAAAGAAGCGCTGATGCGCTCCCGTGATCTTGAGAAGCTGGATCGTTCGCTGGGCGGCATCAAGGACATGGGCGGTCTGCCAGACGCACTGTTCGTGATCGACGTTGACCACGAGCGCATCGCGATCACCGAAGCCAACAAGCTGGGCATCCCGGTCATCGGCGTTGTCGATACCAACAGCAGCCCGGAAGGCGTTGACTACATCATCCCAGGCAACGATGACGCCATCCGCGCTATCCAGCTGTACATGGGTTCGATGGCTGACGCAGTTATCCGTGGTCGCAACAATGTTGCTGGCGGTACTGTTGAATTCGCAGCTGAAGAAACTCAGGCTGCAGCTGAGTAATCGACGCCCCTGGCGTTGACTCAGTAAGCAAAAAGGGGGCTTGGCCCCCTTTTTGCCACCTCGAAAACCATTTGTCGGCGCCCACGTCTGTATTTGTCATGTGCGGCAGCCAACATGGGTGGTTCGGGAAGAATTGAACGCCCGTTCGATCGGGTGGAATGGTTGAAAACCTATCCAAGAGGAATTTGAAAATGGCAGCAATTACTGCAGCGTTGGTCAAAGAACTGCGCGAGCGTACCGGCGAAGGCATGATGGATTGCAAGAAAGCCCTGGAAAAGGCTGACGGCGACATCGAAAAAGCCATTGATGACATGCGTGCTTCGGGCGCCATCAAGGCTGCGAAAAAAGCTGGCAACGTTGCCGCTGAAGGCGCAATCGCCATCAAATCGAATGACAAGGCAGCCGTGCTGCTGGAAGTCAACTCGCAGACCGACTTCCTGGCCCTGCAAGACGACTTCAAGAACTTCGTTGCTGCCAGCGTAGAAAAAGCTTTCGACGAAAAACTGACCGACGCAGCTCCGCTGATCGCCGCTCAGGAATCGGCTCGTGAAGCGCTGGTTGCCAAAGTCGGCGAGAACGTCAACATCCGTCGTCTGGTACGCGTAGAAGGTGACGTTGTCGGCACTTACCTGCACGGTAACAAGATCGGTGTTGCTGTTGTCCTGAAAGGCGGTGATGTCGAGCTGGCCAAAGACATCGCTATGCACGTTGCTGCAAGCAACCCTGAGTTCCTGCTGCCTTCGCAAGTCTCCGACGAAGCGATCGAGCGTGAGAAAGCTGTGTTCCTGCAGCTGAACGAAGAAAAGATCAAAGGCAAGCCGGAAAACATTGTTGAGAACATGGTCAAGGGCCGTATCAGCAAGTTCCTGGCAGAAGCGAGCCTGGTCGAGCAGGCGTTCGTCAAGAACCCTGAAGTCAAGGTTGGCGAGCTGGCCAAGAAAGCCGGCGCTGAAATCGTTTCCTTCACTTACTTCAAAGTAGGCGAAGGCATCGAGAAGCCGGTCGACAACTTCGCTGAAGAAGTTGCTGCCCAGCTGGCTGCCGCCAAGCAATAAGACGGTTTTTCAACTGTCGCCCGAAAGAGGCTGCCCGCTCACGCGCGCAGCCTCTTTTCAGATGGGGTTACCAATTTTTTATTTGGTTTCCAACCGGAACTGACTTACAAAGCCATGTTCCGATGGCGCTGCAGCAGCGCCAAGCTAGAGTGAACGCCAGCTGTAAACAGCTCGCAAAGAATTTTAAATACGCCGCAGGAGAGATTCGCAATGGCTCAGCAGGGCAGTGGTTATCAGGCTCGCTATAAACGCATTCTACTCAAGCTTAGCGGCGAGGCCCTGATGGGCTCGGAAGAGTTCGGGATCGATCCTAAAGTATTGGATCGCATGGCGCTGGAAGTCGGCCAACTGGTCGGCATCGGCGTCCAGGTCGGTCTGGTGATCGGCGGTGGCAACCTGTTCCGTGGCGAAGCACTGAGCAAAGCCGGTATGGATCGGGTCACAGGCGACCACATGGGCATGCTGGCCACTGTGATGAACGCCTTGGCCATGCGCGATGCGCTGGAACGTGCCAATATCTCGGCCATCGTCATGTCGGCCATTTCCATGGTTGGTGTGACCGATCACTACGATCGCCGCAAAGCCATGCGCCACCTGAACTCCAAGGACGTCGTGATCTTCGCGGCCGGTACCGGCAATCCGTTCTTCACCACGGATTCGGCAGCCTGCCTGCGTGCAATCGAAATCGACGCCGACGTTGTGCTCAAGGCCACCAAGGTTGACGGCGTGTACACCGCAGACCCGTTCAAGGACCCGCATGCCGAGAAGTTCGATCATCTGACTTATGATGAAGTACTGGATCGCAAGCTGGGCGTAATGGATCTGACTGCTATCTGCCTGTGCCGCGATCACAAGATGCCGCTGCGCGTTTTCAACATGAACAAGCCCGGCGCCCTGCTGAACATTGTGCACGGCGGCGCTGAAGGGACTTTGATCGAGGAAGGCCAACAATGATCAACGAAATCAAGAAAGACGCCCAAGCGCGTATGCAGAAATCCCTGGACTCTCTGAACCACGCGTTCGGCCAGATTCGTACCGGCAAGGCTCACCCGAGCATCCTCGGCAGCGTCATGGTGCCTTATTACGGTACCGACACTCCGCTGAGCGGCGTTGCCAACGTCACCGTAAAGGACTCTCGCACCCTGCAGGTCGTGGCGTTCGAGCGCAACATGCTCGCGGCTGTCGACAAGGCAATCCAGAGCGCCGGTCTGAACCTCAATCCGACCAACCTCGGCGAGTTGCTGTTGATCCCGATGCCGGCCCTCACCGAGGAAACCCGCAAGGGCTTCACCAAGCAGGCCCGCAGCGCAGCTGAAGACGCGCGCGTTGCTGTGCGCAACATTCGTCGTGATGCCTTGGGTGAGCTGAAAAAACTGGTCAAGGACAAGGAGATCAGCGAAGACGAAGAGCGTCGCGCCATCGCTGATATCGACAAGCTGACCAAAGAATCCGAGGCCCAGATCACCAAGGCCACGGACGAGAAAGAAAAAGACCTGATGGCCGTATAAGGGTCGAGTTTTAAATGGACAAGACCAAGCAGACTGCGCCGTCCGCGGTGCCGCGCCATGTCGCGATCATCATGGATGGCAATAATCGCTGGGCGAAAAAACGCTTTATGCCGGGTGTCGCCGGGCATAAAGCGGGCGTGGATGCTGTGCGGGCGGTGATCGAGGTGTGCGCTGAGGCCAAGGTCGAAGTCCTGACCCTGTTCGCCTTCTCCAGTGAAAACTGGCAGCGCCCGGCCGATGAAGTCAGCGCCTTGATGGATCTGTTCTTCAAGGCGCTTCGTCGTGAGGCCAAGCGCCTCAACGACAATAACATCAGCCTGCGTATCATTGGTGATCGCTCGCGTTTCCACCCTGAGCTTCAGGCGGCGATGCGCGAGGCCGAGGCCATGACCGTCGGAGCCAACCGCTTTGTCCTGCAGATCGCCGCCAATTACGGTGGCCAGTGGGATATTGCCCAGGCCGCACAGCGCCTGGCGCGTGAAGTTCAGGCTGGGCATTTGCGCCCGGAGGACATCACCCCGGATTTGCTGCAGACCTGTCTGGCCACCGGCGATCTGCCGTTGCCCGACCTGTGCATCCGCACCGGTGGCGAACATCGCATCAGCAACTTCCTGCTATGGCAACTGGCCTACGCCGAGTTGTACTTCTCCGACCTGTTCTGGCCGGACTTCAAACACGACGCCATGCGCACCGCGCTGGCCGATTTCGCTTCGCGCCAGCGTCGCTTCGGTAAAACGAGCGAACAGGTCGAAGCTGGAGCCCGGGTTTAATGCTTAAACAACGAATAATCACTGCACTGATCCTGCTGCCGATTGCCTTGTGCGGGTTTTTCCTGCTCAAGGGTGCCGGCTTCGCGCTGTTCATCGGCCTGGTAGTCAGCCTCGGTGCCTGGGAATGGGCGCGTCTGGCCGGCTTCACCGCGCAATCGTTCCGCGTCGGCTTCGCCGCCGTGGTCGCCTTGATGCTGTTCGTCATGTATGTGTTGCCCGGGCTGGCGCCTTGGGTGCTCGGTGCATCGGTGATCTGGTGGGCGATTGCGACTTATCTGGTGCTGACGTATCCACGCTCCAGCGCGCATTGGTCCACCGCGGCGACCAAGCTGCTGATTGGTCTGCTGATCCTGCTGCCTGCATGGCAGGGGTTGGTGCAGATCAAGCAATATCCGCTGGGTAACTGGTTGATCATGGCGGTGATGGTGTTGGTCTGGGGGGCGGACATCGGTGCTTACTTTTCCGGACGCAAGTTCGGCAAGCGCAAACTTGCGCCGCAGGTCAGTCCGGGTAAAAGCTGGGAAGGCGTCTACGGTGGTCTGGCGCTGAGTCTGGTGATTACCGCAATTGTCGGGCTGGTGCGCGACTGGACCGTGGCCGAGCTGCTCAAAGGCCTGATCGGTGCTGCAGTGATCGTCTTCATTTCCGTGGTCGGTGACCTTACCGAAAGCATGTTCAAGCGCCAGTCCGGCATCAAGGACAGCAGTAATCTGCTGCCCGGGCATGGCGGCGTGCTGGATCGCATCGACAGCCTGACCGCGGCCATTCCGGTGTTCGCCGTATTGCTCTGGATGGCCGCACCGTGAGTCGTCCCCAGCAGATTACGGTGTTGGGTGCGACCGGTTCGATCGGTCTGAGCACCCTGGATGTGATTGCCCGTCATCCCGAGCGTTATCAGGTTTTCGCATTGAGTGGCTTCTCGCGTCTCAGCGAGCTGCTCGCGCTGTGCGTGCGTCATGTACCGCAATTTGCCGTGGTGCCTGAAGGTGCCGCAGCGCGCGGCTTGCAGGATGACTTGCGTGCAGCCGGTTTGCCGACTCGTGTGCTAGTAGGCGAGGAGGGCCTGTGTCAGGTTGCCTCCGCGCCTGAAGTCGATGCGGTCATGGCGGCCATTGTCGGTGCGGCGGGTTTGCGTCCGACACTGGCGGCGGTCGAGGCGGGCAAGAAGATTCTGCTCGCCAACAAGGAAGCGCTGGTGATGTCCGGCGCTCTGTTCATGCAGGCTGTGCGCAAAAGCGGCTCGGTGCTGCTGCCGATCGACAGTGAGCACAACGCGATTTTTCAGTGCATGCCCGCGGATTTCGCGCGCGGCTTGAGCTCGGTGGGGGTGCGGCGGATCTTGCTGACCGCCTCTGGCGGGCCTTTCCGGCAGACGCCGATGGCCGAGCTGGCGCATGTTTCGCCGGAGCAAGCGTGTGCGCATCCGAACTGGTCCATGGGGCGCAAGATCTCCGTGGATTCGGCAAGCATGATGAACAAGGGTCTGGAACTGATCGAAGCCTGCTGGTTGTTCGATGCCAAACCGTCTCAGATCGAAGTGGTAATTCATCCGCAAAGCGTGATCCACTCTCTGGTCGATTACGTCGATGGCTCGGTCCTGGCGCAGTTGGGTAATCCGGACATGCGCACACCGATCGCCAACGCCCTGGCCTGGCCGGAGCGTATCGATTCCGGCGTACCGCCACTGGATCTGTTCGCCATTGCGCGACTGGATTTTGAGGCGCCTGATGAAAGCCGTTTCCCCTGTCTGCGATTGGCCCGTCAGGCGGCCGAAGCTGGCGACAGCGCGCCGGCGATGCTTAACGCGGCCAATGAAGTGGCGGTTGCAGCGTTTCTCGACGGACGGGTTCGCTACCTGGAAATCGCGAGTATCATCGAGGAAGTCTTGAATCTGGAGCCGGTGGTGGCGCTGCACGACCTCGATGCCGTATTTACGGCGGACGCGAAAGCGCGATTGCTGGCCGAGCAATGGTTGAGTCGGCACGGCCGATAGTTTTTTGTAACGCAACGGCGACACGCGACACTGAACAGGATTGCGGAGAAAGTAGATGAGCGCGCTCTATATGATTGCCGGCACCCTGATCGCCTTGGGTGTGCTGGTCACCTTCCACGAATTCGGCCACTTCTGGGTCGCGCGTCGCTGTGGCGTCAAGGTTCTGCGTTTCTCCGTGGGCTTCGGCATGCCGTTGTTGCGCTGGCATGACAAGCAAGGCACTGAATTCGTGGTCGCCGCGATTCCCTTGGGCGGCTATGTCAAGATGCTCGACGAGCGCGAAGGCGAAGTGCCGGTCGATCAACTCGATCAGTCGTTCAATCGCAAATCGGTACGTCAGCGTATCGCCATTGTTGCCGCTGGCCCGATTGCTAACTTCCTGCTGGCGCTGGTGTTCTTCTGGGTGCTGGCGATGCTCGGCAGCGAGCAGGTGCGTCCGGTTATCGGCGCGGTCGAGTCTGGCAGCATTGCCGCCAAGGCAGGTCTGAACGCTGGCCAGGAGATTGTCTCGATCGATGGCGAGCCGACCTCGGGTTGGGCTGCGGTCAATCTGCAACTGGTGCGTCGTCTCGGTGAAAGCGGTGCCATTCAATTGCTGGTGCGCGAGCAGGGTTCGACCGCTGAGTCGCCGCGCACGCTGGCACTGGATAACTGGCTAAAAGGCGCCGACGAGCCGGATCCGATTCGCTCGCTGGGGATTCGTCCGTGGCGCCCGGCCCTGCCGCCGGTGCTTGCCGAGCTCGATCCGAAAGGCCCCGCGCAAGCGGCAGGCCTGAAAACCGGTGATCGTTTGCTGGCCCTTGATGGCAAGCCACTCGATGACTGGCAGCAGGTGGTCGATACCGTTCGTACGCGTCCTGATACCAAAATCATGCTGCGCATCGAGCGCGACAATGCTCAAATCGACGTCCCTGTGACCCTCGCAGCGCGCGGTGAAAGCAAAGCGCCGAGCGGTTATCTGGGCGCTGGCGTCAAAGCCATCGACTGGCCGCCGGAAATGGTCCGCGAGGTCAGTTATGGTCCGCTGGCCGCGATTGGCGAGGGCGCCCGTCGCACTTGGACCATGAGCATCCTGACGCTGGATTCACTGAAGAAAATGCTGTTCGGCGAGCTCTCGGTAAAAAACTTGAGTGGACCGATAACCATTGCTAAAGTGGCGGGCGCTTCTGCCCAGTCGGGCGTCGCTGATTTCCTGAATTTCCTTGCTTATCTGAGTATTAGCCTGGGGGTTCTGAATTTGCTGCCCATTCCTGTACTGGATGGGGGGCATTTGTTGTTTTATCTGATCGAGTGGGTGCGTGGTCGCCCCTTGTCGGATCGGGTGCAAGGTTGGGGGATACAGATCGGTATCAGTTTGGTGGTCGGGGTGATGTTGCTTGCTCTGGTCAACGATCTGGGTCGACTGTAACGCTTCGCTGAATTGCGAATCTGCCGCATTTTGCGGCAGTTTGTTTATTGCCAGTTGGAATAAGAAAGGACTTCATGAAACGTCTGCTGCTAACTGCGGTTCTCACCGTATTGATGATCGCCGAAGTTCACGCCGAGTCCTTCACTATCTCTGATATTCGCGTCAATGGCCTCCAGCGGGTCTCCGCGGGTAGCGTCTTTGGTGCCTTGCCGTTGAACGTCGGCGAGCAGGCGGATGATCGTCGCCTGGTGGAATCCACTCGTGCGTTGTTCAAAACCGGTTTCTTTCAAGATATCCAGCTGGGCCGCGAAGGCAACGTTCTGGTCATCACCGTGGTCGAGCGTCCATCGGTCGCCAGTATCGAAATCGAAGGCAACAAGGCGATTTCCACTGAAGACTTGATGAAAGGCCTCAAGCAATCCGGTCTGGCCGAAGGCGAAATCTTCCAGCGCGCTACCCTTGAGGGTGTGCGTAACGAACTGCAGCGTCAGTACGTGGCCCAGGGTCGTTACTCCGCTACCGTCGATACCGAAGTGGTTTCGCAGCCGCGTAACCGCGTGGGTCTGAAGGTGAAGATCAACGAAGGTACCGTTGCCGCCATCCAGCACATCAACGTGGTGGGCAACACGGTTTTCCCTGAGGAAGACCTGACCGACCTGTTCGAACTGAAAACCACCAACTGGCTGTCGTTCTTCAAGAACGATGACAAATATGCCCGCGAAAAACTCTCCGGTGACCTGGAGCGTCTGCGTTCCTACTATCTGGATCGCGGCTATATCAACATGGACATCGCTTCGACCCAGGTATCGATTACCCCGGACAAGAAGCACGTCTACATCACCGTCAACGTCACCGAAGGCGAGAAGTACACCGTCCGTGACGTCAAGCTCAGCGGTGACCTGAAAGTCCCTGAAGACCAGGTCAAGTCGCTGTTGCTGGTGCAGAAAGGCCAGGTGTTCTCGCGCAAGCTGATGACCACCACCTCCGAACTGATCACCCGCCGCCTGGGTAACGAGGGCTATACCTTCGCCAACGTCAACGGCGTGCCTCAGCCGCATGACGACGACCACACTGTGGACATCCTGTTCGCTGTCGATCCAGGCAAGCGTGCCTACGTCAACCGCATCAACTTCCGTGGCAACACCAAGTCCGAGGACGAAGTGCTGCGTCGTGAAATGCGTCAGATGGAAGGCGGCTGGGCTTCGACCTACCTGATCGACCAGTCCAAGACCCGTCTGGAGCGTCTGGGCTTCTTCAAGGAAGTCAACGTTGAGACTCCGGCTGTGCCGGGTGTCGACGACCAGGTTGATGTGAACTATGCGGTTGAAGAGCAGGCTTCCGGTTCGATCACTGCCAGCGTTGGTTTCGCTCAGAGTGCCGGCCTGATCCTCGGTGGCTCGATCACCCAGAACAACTTCCTCGGTACCGGTAACCGCGTCAGCATCGGTCTGACCCGCAGCGAATACCAGAGCCGCTACAACTTCGGCTACGTGGACCCCTACTGGACGGCCGATGGCGTGAGCCTGGGTTACAACGCGTTCTATCGCACCACCGACTACGATGAGCTCGATGCCGATATCTCGAGCTACGCCGTCGACAGCCTGGGCGCTGGCGTCAACGTTGGCTACCCGATCAGTGAGACTTCGCGTCTGACCTTCGGTCTGTCTGCCCAGCAGGACAAGATCAACACCGGTCGCTATACCGTTGACGAGATTTTCGATTTCGTCGACAAGGAAGGCGACAACTACCTGAACTTCAAGGCCTCGGCCGGTTGGTCCGAGTCGACGTTGAACAAAGGCGTGTTGCCGACCCGTGGTCGTTCCCAGAGTCTGACCCTGGAAACCACCATTCCTGGCAGCGACCTGTCGTTCTTCAAGCTCGACTACCGTGGTCAGCTGTTTCAGCCAATCACTGAAAACTACACCCTGCGCCTGCACTCCGAACTCGGTTATGGCGATGGTTACGGTTCGACCGATGGTTTGCCGTTCTATGAAAACTACTATGCCGGTGGTTTCAACTCGGTTCGTGGCTTCAAGGACAGCACCCTCGGCCCGCGCAGTACGCCGAGCCGTGGCACCAACCCGGGCACGTCGCTTGATCCGGACCAGGATCCACTGCCGTTCGGTGGTAACGTCCTGATCCAGGGCGGTGTGGAAGTTCTGTTCCCGCTGCCATTCGTCAAGGATCAGCGTTCCCTGCGGACTTCGGTTTTCTGGGATGTCGGTAACGTGTTTGACTCGCAGTGCAAGGACACTACGAACGCCAATGGCTCGTCGTCCAACACCAAGTGCAACGACATCAGCCTGAGCAACATGGCCAGTTCCGTCGGTGTCGGCGTGACCTGGGTCACCGCACTGGGGCCGTTGAGCTTCGCGCTGGCGATGCCGATCAAGAAACCGGATGACGCTGAAACTCAAGTGTTCCAATTCTCCCTCGGCCAGACGTTCTAAGCGTCTGACCCAAGATAACGACAATGGATTTTGTAGGAGTGCATCGTGCGTAAGTTGACTCAATTGGTTCTCCTGGCCTCCGTACTGGTGGCAGGCCCGGCGTTCGCCGACATGAAAATTGCCGTGCTGAACTATCAGATGGCACTGCTGGAATCCGACGCGGCGAAGAAGTACGCCGTGGATGCCGAGAAGAAGTTCGGTCCGCAACTGACCAAGCTGAAAACCCTGGAAAGCAGCGCCAAAGGCATTCAGGACCGTCTGATGGCCGGTGGCGACAAAATGCAGCAGGGCGAGCGTGAGCGTCTGGAGCTGGAATTCAAGCAAAAGGCCCGCGACTTCCAGTTCCAGTCCAAGGAGCTGAACGAAGCCAAAGCCGTAGCTGACCGCGAAATGCTCAAGCAGCTGAAGCCGAAACTGGACAGCGCTGTGGAAGAAGTCATCAAGAAAGGTGGTTTTGACCTGGTGTTCGAGCGTGGCGCAGTCATCGATGTCAAACCTCAGTACGACATCACGCGCCAGGTTATCGAGCGCATGAATCAGCTGAAGTAACCCATGACCGTGACTATCAGGCTCGGCCAGTTGGCCGAGCACCTCGGCGCCACTCTGCGTGGCGACCCCGAGACGCAAATTACTGGGCTAGCCACTTTGCAAGAGGCTGGCCCAGCTCAGTTGAGCTTTCTGGCAAATCCCCAATACCGTAAATACCTGGCCGGTTCCCAGGCAGCTGCACTGCTGCTCAAGGAAGCCGATGCCGAGGGTTTTGCCGGTAACGCCCTGGTGGTGCCGGATCCTTACCTGGCCTACGCGCGCATCTCGCACCTGTTCGATCCAAAACCAAAAGCTGCTGCGGGGATTCATCCGACAGCGGTGATTGCGGCGGATGCAGTGGTTGATCCAAGCGCCAGCATCGGCCCGTTCGTGGTGATCGAAGCCGGTGCGCGTATCGCTGCGCAGGTGACGCTGGGCGCGCACTGCGTGGTCGGAGCTCGCAGCGAAATCGGTGAAGGCGGCTGGCTGGCTCCGCGCGTCACGCTGTATCACGACGTGCGCATCGGCAAACGTGTGGTGATCCAGTCCGGCGCGGTGATCGGCGGCGAGGGCTTCGGCTTCGCCAACGAAAAGGGCGTCTGGCAGAAAATCGCCCAGATCGGTGGCGTGACCATCGGCGACGATGTCGAGATCGGCGTGAACACCGCCATCGACCGCGGCGCTCTGGCCGATACCGTGATCGGCAACGGCGTGAAGCTCGACAACCAGATCCAGATCGCACACAACGTCCAGGTCGGTGATCACACCGCCATGGCCGCGTGCGTCGGCATTTCCGGCAGCACCAAAATCGGCAAGCACTGCATGCTCGCCGGCGGTGTCGGTCTGGTCGGCCACATTGATATTTGCGACAACGTTTTCCTGACCGGGATGACCATGGTGACCCACTCGATTACCGAGCCGGGTGCCTATTCTTCCGGCACAGCCATGCAACCGGCGGCCGAATGGCGCAAAAGCGCGGCCCGCATCCGTCAGCTCGATGACATCGCGCGACGGTTGAAACAGCTGGAAAAGCGCGTAGGGGAAGTGACCCCTGACGGCAATGCTTCATCTGATGGCTGATACCATTTCCATATCAAGTGTGCACAGCCTCTAGACTGCCTCCTTGATTTGCTAGAGGAGTGCGCGTCAGTCGCGCTCCCAATCTTTACATAGGCTTTCCCCTGAAATGATGGACATCAACGAGATTCGCGAATACCTGCCTCACCGTTACCCGTTCCTGCTGGTGGACCGGGTGGTGGAACTGGACACTGAAGGCAAGCGAATTCGCGCCTACAAGAATGTCAGCATCAATGAACCGTTCTTCAATGGTCACTTTCCCGCGCATCCAATCATGCCGGGCGTGCTGATCATCGAAGCGATGGCTCAGGCTGCCGGGATCCTCGGTTTCAAGATGCTCGACGTCAAACCGGCCGACGGCACCCTGTATTACTTCGTCGGCTCCGACAAGCTGCGCTTCCGCCAGCCAGTCAAGCCGGGCGATCAGTTGATCCTTGAAGCGACCTTCATCAGTTGCAAGCGCAAGATCTGGAAGTTCGAATGCCAGGCTTCGGTGGATGGCAAGCCGGTCTGCTCGGCAGAAATCATCTGCGCGGAACAGAAAGTATGAGTTTGATTGACCCTCGCGCAATCATCGATCCGTCCGCCGTACTGGCTGACGGCGTCGAGGTCGGCCCGTGGTCGATCATCGGCGCAGGTGTGGAAATCGGCGAGGGTACCGTGATCGGGCCGCATGTGATCCTCAAGGGGCCGACCCGCATTGGTAAACACAATCGCATCTACCAGTTTTCCTCGGTAGGCGAAGACACCCCGGATCTGAAGTACAAAGGCGAGGAAACCCGCCTGGTGATCGGCGACCACAACGTCATCCGCGAAGGCGTGACCATTCACCGTGGCACCGTGCAGGATCGTTCGGAAACCACGCTGGGTGATCACAACCTGATCATGGCCTATGCCCACATCGGCCATGACAGCGTCATCGGCAACCACTGCATTCTGGTCAACAACACAGCGTTGGCCGGGCATGTACACGTTGACGACTGGGCGATCCTCTCCGGTTTCACCCTGGTGCATCAGTACTGCCATATCGGCGCCCACAGCTTTTCCGGCATGGGCACGGCGATCGGCAAGGACGTTCCGGCGTTCGTCACCGTTTTCGGCAACCCGGCCGAAGCGCGCAGCATGAACTTCGAAGGCATGCGCCGTCGCGGTTTCAGCGAAGACGCGATCCACGCCTTGCGTCGTGCCTACAAGACTGTCTACCGCCAGGGCCTGACGGTCGAACAGGCGCTGGCCGAGCTGGCGGAACCGTCTGCGCAGTTCCCTGAAGTCGCCGTGTTCCGCGATTCGATCCAGGCATCGACTCGCGGCATCACCCGCTGATCATGGCCAGTCTGCGTATTGCGCTGGTGGCGGGAGAGGCTTCCGGTGACATTCTCGGCGCCGGCCTCATGCGCGCCCTCAAGGCTCAGCACCCGGCAGTGGAATTCATCGGTGTCGGTGGTCCGCTGATGCAGGCCGAAGGCCTGACCTCGTACTTCCCCATGGAGCGCTTGTCGGTCATGGGGCTGGTGGAAGTCCTCGGCCGGCTGCGTGAGTTGCTCAAGCGCCGCAAAGAGCTGATTGCCACACTGATTGCCGCAAAGCCAGACGTGTTCATCGGCATCGATGCGCCGGATTTCAACCTCAATATCGAACTCAAGCTGCGTCAGGCCGGGATCAAGACCGTGCATTACGTCAGCCCGTCGGTGTGGGCATGGCGGCAGAAACGGGTGCTGAAGATCCGCGAAGGCTGCGATCTGATGCTCACCCTGTTGCCGTTCGAAGCGAAATTCTACGAAGAGAAAGGCGTGCCGGTGCGTTTCGTCGGTCACACCTTGGCCGATACCATTCCGCTGCAAGCCGATCGCGGCGCTGCGCGCGCCGAGCTGGGTTTGCCCGACGGTCCGCTGGTGGCGTTGATGCCGGGAAGCCGTGGCGGTGAAGTCAGTCGCCTCGGCGCGCTGTTCCTCGACACTGCCGAACGTCTGCGCGCCATGCGTCCGGGCGTGCGCTTTGTCATTCCTTGTGCAAGCCCGGAACGTCGGGTGCAACTTGAGGCCTTGCTCGCTGGCCGAGATTTGCCGGTGGCATTGCTCGACGGTAAATCCCATCTGGCCCTGGCCGCGTGCAACGCGGTGTTGATCGCCTCTGGCACTGCTACCCTTGAAGCGCTGCTGTACAAGCGGCCGATGGTGGTGGCGTATCGGTTGGCGCCGCTGACGTTCTGGATTCTCAAACGCATGGTCAAGAGCCCGTTCGTGTCGCTGCCCAACTTGCTCGCTCAGCGCTTGCTGGTGCCGGAGTTGTTGCAGGATGATGCGACTGTCGAGGCGTTGGCGCAGACGCTGTCGCCATTGATCGATGGTGGCGAGGAACAGACCCGCGGCTTCGACGAGATCCACCGCACGCTGCGGCGCGATGCTTCCAATCAGGCGGCGCAAGCCGTCCTTGACCTGATCGGCAAACCACAATGAGCAAGACAAGCATGCAAATGGGCCTGGATTTCACTCTGGTCGCCGAAGTCGAAGAACTGGTCGCCGGTGTTGATGAAGTCGGTCGTGGTCCGTTGTGCGGTGCGGTGGTGACGGCGGCAGTGATTCTCGATCCGAACCGGCCGATCCTCGGCCTCGACGATTCGAAGAAACTTACTGAAGCCAAGCGCGAAAAGCTCTACGACGAGATCTGCGAAAAGGCCCTGAGCTGGTGCATCGCCCGCGCCGAAGTCGAAGAAATCGACGATCTGAATATCCTCCACGCGACCATGCTGGCCATGCAGCGCGCGGTTGCCGGTCTGCACATTCAGCCGAAACTGGCGATGATCGACGGTAACCGCTGCCCGCATCTGCCGATGCGTTCCGAGGCGGTGATTCAGGGCGACGGCAAGGTGCCGGCGATAGCGGCGGCGTCGATTCTGGCCAAGGTCAGTCGTGATCGCGAAATGGCGGCGTTCGAATTGATCTACCCTGGCTACGGCATTGGCGGCCATAAAGGCTATCCGACGCCCGTTCATCTGGAAGCACTGGCGCGGCTCGGCCCGACGCCGATTCACCGCCGCTCGTTCGCCCCGGTGCGCCTGGCTTACGAGGCGCGGGAAAGCCTGACGCAGGTTTAGGCGCAAGGCTGATGTTTTATTCGAGGCCCGGTACAATCCGGGCCTCGTTGTCTCTATGTAACTGGACAGGATCACTATGCCGGCTTCATTCGTTCATCTACGCCTGCACACTGAATACTCCCTGGTCGACGGGCTGGTGCGGATCAAGCCGCTGGTCAAGGCGCTGACCGCCATGAACATGCCGGCAGTCGCGGTCACTGACCAGAACAACATGTGTTCCCTGGTCAAGTTCTATAAAAACGCCATGGGCGCCGGCATCAAGCCGATCTGCGGCGCCGACCTGTGGCTGGCGAACAAGGACCCGGATGCACCGCTGAGCCGCCTCAGCCTGCTGGTGATGAACGCTCAGGGTTATCGCAATCTCACCGAACTGATCTCGCGCGGCTTCATCGAAGGCCAGCGCAACGGCATGGTCATCGTCGAGCGCGAGTGGGTGGCTGAGGCCAGCGAAGGCCTGATCATGCTGTCCGCCGCCAAAGAAGGCGAGATCGGCATGGCCATGATCGGCGGCAACCCGGCGGAAGCAGAAGCGCTGGCACGCGAGTGGATGGCGGTGTTCCCGGATCGTTTCTATCTGGAAATCCAGCGCACCAACCGTCCCAACGACGAAGAACAACTGCATGGCGCCGTGGCGCTGGCCGACAAGCTCGGTGCGCCGCTGGTGGCGACCAATGACGTGCGCTTCATCAAGCAGGAAGACTTCGCCGCCCACGAAACCCGTGTGTGCATCGGTGAAGGCCGCGCCCTCGATGACCCGCGCCGTTCGAAGAATTACAGCGATCAGCAATACCTGAAAAGCGCCGAGGAAATGCTCGAGCTGTTCAGCGATATTCCCGACGCGATCGAAAACACCGTCGAGATCGCCAAGCGCTGCAACATCGAAGTGAAGCTGGGCACGCACTTTCTGCCCAACTTCCCGATTCCCGATGGCATGACCATTGACGAATATTTCCGCAAGGTCTCCTTCGAAGGGCTCGAAGAGCGCCTGGCGGTGCTGCTGCCCAAGGACACCACCGAAGACTACGAAGCCAAGCGCCAGGTCTACGTCGACCGCTTGAATTTTGAGCTGGATATCATCATCCAGATGGGCTTCCCCGGTTACTTCCTGATCGTGATGGACTTCATCCAGTGGGCCAAGAACAACGGTGTACCGGTAGGTCCGGGCCGTGGGTCGGGCGCCGGTTCGCTGGTGGCGTATGTCCAGAAGATCACCGACCTCGACCCGCTGGAATATGACCTGCTGTTCGAACGTTTCCTCAACCCGGAACGGGTCTCCATGCCCGACTTCGACGTCGACTTCTGCATGGACGGTCGCGACCGCGTGATCGACTACGTGGCCGAGAAATACGGCCGCAACGCGGTAAGCCAGATCATCACCTTCGGTTCCATGGCCGCCAAGGCTGTGGTCCGTGACGTGGCGCGGGTGCAGGGCAAATCCTACGGCCTGGCGGATCGCCTGTCGAAGATGATTCCGTTCGAAGTCGGCATGACCCTGGAAAAAGCCTACGAGCAGGAAGAGATCCTGCGCGACTTCATCAAGGTCGATGAAGAAGCGGCGGAAATCTGGGAGATGGCGCGCAAGCTCGAAGGTGTGGTGCGCAACGTCGGTAAGCACGCCGGTGGTGTGGTGATCGCGCCGACCAAACTCACCGACTTCTCGCCGATCTATTGCGACGAGGCCGGCGACGGTCTGGTGACCCAGTTCGACAAGGATGACGTGGAGGCTGCCGGTCTGGTGAAGTTCGACTTCCTCGGCCTGCGTACCCTGACGATCATCGACTGGGCGCTGAAAACCATCAACCGCGACCGCGCCAAGGTCAACGAGCCGCCGCTGGATATCGCCTTTATCCCGCTGGACGACAAACCGACCTACCAGTTGCTGCAGAAAGCCGAAACCACGGCGGTGTTCCAGCTTGAATCGCGCGGCATGAAAGAGCTGATAAAAAAGCTCAAGCCCGACTGCCTGGAAGACCTGATCGCACTGGTAGCACTGTTCCGCCCGGGCCCGCTGCAATCGGGCATGGTGGACGACTTCATCAACCGTAAGCACGGTCGCGCCGAACTGGCGTATCCGCACTCGGACTACCAGTACGACGGCCTCAAGCCGGTATTGGCGCCAACCTACGGCATCATCCTGTATCAGGAACAGGTGATGCAGATTGCTCAGGTCATGGCCGGTTACACCCTCGGTGGTGCGGACATGCTGCGTCGGGCGATGGGTAAGAAAAAGCCCGAAGAAATGGCCAAGCAGCGCGGCGGTTTCATCGAGGGTTGCGCGACCAACGGCATCGACGCGGATCTTGCCGGTAACATTTTCGACCTGGTGGAAAAATTCGCCGGTTACGGCTTCAACAAATCCCACTCCGCCGCCTACGGCCTGGTGTCGTACCAGACTGCCTGGCTGAAAGCCCATTACCCGGCGCCGTTCATGGCCGCGGTACTCTCGGCGGATATGCACAACACCGACAAGGTCGTGACCTTGATCGAAGAAGTGCGGACGATGAAGCTGCGCCTCGACGCGCCTGACGTGAACACTTCGGAGTTCAAGTTCACGGTGAACGACGATGGCCGCATCGTTTACGGCCTCGGCGCGATCAAGGGCGTCGGTGAAGGTCCGGTGGAAGCGATCACCGAGGCGCGACAGGCCGGTCCGTTCAAGGATCTGTTCGATTTCTGCGCGCGGGTCGACCTCAAGCGCATCAACAAGCGCACCCTCGACGGTCTGATCCGCAGCGGTGCGCTGGATCGTCTCGGCCCGTATTTCCACGACGAACAGAAAGCCTATCAAGCCAATATCGACCGCAACCGTGCGGTGCTGCTGGCGGCGATGGAAGAAGCGATCAAGGCTGCCGAGCAGACTGCGCGGACTCACGACTCTGGCCACGCCGACCTGTTCGGCGGCTTGTTCGTCGAAGAGGATGCCGATGTTTATGCGTCCCATCGCAAGGCCAAGGAGCTGACCCTCAAGGAACGCCTCAAGGGTGAGAAAGATACTTTGGGCCTGTACCTGACCGGTCACCCGATCGACGAATACGAAGGCGAGATCCGCCGTTTCGCCCGTCAGCGCATCATCGACCTGAAACCGGCACGTGACACGCAAACCGTAGCGGGGATGATCATTGCCCTGCGGGTGATGAAGAACAAGAAGGGCGACAAGATGGGCTTCATCACCCTTGATGACCGCTCCGGGCGGATCGAGGCGTCGCTGTTTGCCGATGCGTTCCATTCGGCGCAATCACTGTTGCAGACCGACGCGATGGTGGTGGTCGAGGGCGAGGTCAGCAACGACGACTTCTCCGGTGGCCTGCGCCTGCGGGTCAAGCGGGTGATGAGCATGGAGGATGCGCGTACCAATCTGGCCGAAAGCCTGCGCCTGAAGCTGCACACCCAGGATCTGAAAGGCGATCAGCTACGCTGGTTGGGCGAGCTGCTCAAGCGTCATCGCGGCGCGTGCCCGATCACCATGGAGTACACCAGTCCGGATGCGAAGACCTTGCTGCAGTTCGGCGAGACCTGGCGGATCGACCCGGCGGATGCCTTGATTCAAGCCCTGCGTGACCAGTTCGGGCGAGACAACGTCTTCCTCCAATACCGTTGACCGGCAAGTGCCACCATTGCGCTTGCCCGCAACCTGAATTTTTAATCTCGACCTCAGCGCGCCTCTCCCTTAAGGTAGGGCGCGAATAGACAACCGGCCGGCCCAAGCTCACTTGGGACACGACCCAAGACGGACGCCTATGAACCCGAATTTTCTAGATTTCGAACAGCCGATCGCCGACCTGCAAGCCAAGATCGAAGAGTTGCGCTTGGTCGGTAATGACAATTCGCTGAATATCGGCGATGAGATCTCCCGCCTGCAGGACAAGAGCAGGACGCTGACCGAAGACATCTTCGGCAAGCTGACCAGCTGGCAGATCGCACGTCTGGCGCGTCACCCGAAACGCCCTTACACCCTCGATTACATCGAGCACATCTTCACTGAGTTCGACGAACTGCACGGCGACCGTCACTTCTCCGACGACGCTGCCATTGTTGGCGGTATCGCCCGTCTGGAAGACCAGCCGGTGATGATCATCGGTCACCAGAAAGGCCGTGAAGTGCGCGAGAAAGTCCGTCGCAACTTCGGCATGCCGCGTCCTGAAGGCTACCGCAAGGCCTGCCGTCTGATGGAGATGGCCGAGCGCTTCAAGATGCCGATCCTGACCTTCATCGATACCCCGGGCGCCTACCCTGGCATCGACGCCGAAGAGCGCAACCAGAGCGAAGCGATTGCCTGGAACCTGCGTGTGATGGCGCGGTTGAAGACCCCGATCATTGCCACCGTAATTGGTGAGGGTGGTTCCGGCGGCGCACTGGCCATCGGCGTCTGCGACCAACTGAACATGCTGCAGTATTCGACCTACGCGGTGATCTCGCCGGAAGGTTGCGCATCGATCCTGTGGAAAACCGCCGAGAAAGCACCGGATGCCGCTGAGGCGATGGGCATCACCGCTGAGCGTCTGAAAGGCCTGGGCATTGTTGACAAAGTGATCGGCGAGCCACTGGGCGGCGCCCACCGTGACCCGGCTGCTGCCGCTGCGTCGATCCGCGCCGAGCTGAGCTCGCAACTGGCGATGCTCAAGCAGCTCGATAACGAAGCGCTGCTCAAGCGCCGTTACGATCGCCTGATGAGCTACGGTCTCTAAGTCGAGCGCTATCCCCTGTAGGAGCTGCCGAAGGCTGCGATCTTTTGATCTTGCTTGTCAGAATCAAAAGATCGCAGCCTTCGGCAGCTCCTACAGGGATTTCTGAGAAGCGACCCTCTCTATGAATTCCTCTAAGAGTGATTTGCCGTCGCGGCTTCTGCTGAACCTTGAGCCCTGGCGCCACGCCGCTCATTGGCGCATCGCCTTCTCCGGTGGCCTCGACTCCACCGTCCTCCTGCATCTGCTCGCCACTCTGGCGAACGCCGAATCCCTCCCTGCGCTAAGCGCCATCCACATCCACCACGGCCTTCAGGCTACGGCCGATGCGTGGCCGCAACATTGCCAGTCCGTTTGCGATGCGCTGGGCGTGCCGTTGCAAGTGAAGCGGGTGACCGTAAAGGGCGGGGCGAGCCTGGAGCGGGCGGCGCGGGACGCGCGTTATGCTGCGTTCAGTTCGCTGACACAGACCAATGACGTGCTGATGACTGGCCAGCACCGCGACGATCAAGCCGAAACGCTGCTGTTTCGGCTGTTGCGCGGAGCTGGAGTGCGTGGGCTTGGCGGGATGCCGCAGCAGCGTCCAGTGGGGCAGGGCGCTCTGGTTCGACCGTTGCTCGACGTCAGTCGCGCCGAACTGGAAAGTTATGCACAGGCACATCAGTTGCACTGGATCGAAGACCCGTCCAATCAGGATCGGCAGTTTTCCCGTAACTACCTGCGCCATCAAGTCATGCCGGTGCTGACCGAGCGCTGGCCGCAAGCGCAGGCCAGCATGGCACGCACGGCTGTGCATCTGCGTGAAGCCCAGGGCTTGCTCGATGAGCTGGCGCAGATCGATCTCGCACAAGCCCAAACGGTCCATGAATTCGCTTGGCTGGGTGTTCCATCACTTGAGCTGGCGCCGTTGGCTGCATTGTCTGACGCACGCCAGCGAAACGCCCTCGGTCACTGGCTTGAGGCACTGACTCGCCTGCCAGATGCTGACCGTTGGTCGGGTTGGATCGACCTGCGCGATGCCAGCTCCGACGCTTCACCGATCTGGCGTCTCGCCGACGGAGAGCTGCACCGCAGCGCCGGTCGCGTCTGGTGGCTCAGCGGCCATTGGCTGCGCACGCCGGTGATCGGCGCCGACTGGCAGACCCCGGCTGCAACGCTACGCTTGGCCGATAACGGGCGCGTCATGTTTCACGGCCAAACTCCATCCACGCCTTTGCGCATTGCCTATCGGCAGGGCGGTGAAGTCATGCAACTGGCCGAGCGCGGCAGCCGTGATCTCAAGCGCCTGCTCAATGAGCGCGCAGTACCAGGCTTCGTGCGTGGCAGATTGCCGCTGCTGTTTCGCGGTGAAGAATTACTCGCGGTGGCGAACCTGCCGGGTCTTGATGGTCAGATGGACGAAGGCTGGACGTTGCATTGGCAGCCAACAGACGAAGATCAAGGTTTGAGCTGAAAGGAGCATTCCGGTAGACTACGCTCCCTTCTTGATACAACTTCTGTGGATTCGCCTGAATTGCAGGAGTTGCCGATTACCAAGCAGTCTTTGCTGGGCGATTCCAAAAAATGTGTAGCGAGCAACGTACCGGTGTTTCATCTGCCGGTCTGTCACAACGCGGCGGTTTTTTCGAAAGGTGCACTGTGATTAATGCAGGTGATCGGGGGCTTCGGCCTTCCTTCGCTTTCCCCGGCGGCTCGTTCCGCTTTAACGCAGACTTCTAGGGTTTTTCATGACGCGCTACATATTCGTCACGGGCGGTGTTGTTTCTTCATTGGGGAAAGGCATTGCCTCGGCTTCATTGGCGGCTATCCTGGAGGCGCGGGGGCTTAAGGTCACCATGCTGAAGCTGGATCCGTACATCAACGTCGATCCGGGCACCATGAGTCCGTTCCAGCACGGTGAAGTGTTCGTCACCCACGACGGCGCCGAGACCGACCTGGACCTGGGGCACTACGAGCGGTTCATCCGCACGACCATGACCCAGAACAACAACTTCACCACCGGCCGTGTCTACGAGCACGTGCTGCGCAAGGAGCGCCGTGGTGACTACCTGGGTGCGACCATCCAGGTCATCCCGCACATCACCGATGAAATCAAGCACCGCATCATCAAGGGTGCCGGTGACGCTGACGTGGCGATGGTCGAAATCGGTGGCACCGTCGGTGACATCGAGTCGCAACCGTTCCTCGAAGCTGTCCGCCAGCTGCGTTTCGAAGTCGGCGCCAAGCGCGCGATGCTGATGCACCTGACCCTGGTGCCTTACATCGCCACCGCCGGCGAAACCAAGACCAAGCCGACCCAGCACTCCGTCAAGGATCTGCGCTCGATCGGTCTGCAGCCAGACGTGCTGGTGTGCCGCTCCGACCACCCGATCGATATTTCCTCGCGCCGCAAGATCGCTCAGTTCACCAACGTTGAAGAGCGTGCGGTGATTGCGCTGGAAGATGCCGACACCATCTACAGAATCCCGGGCATCCTGCACTCGCAGGGCCTGGACGATTTCGTCGTCGAGCGTTTCGGTCTGCAATGCGACAGCGCCGATCTGTCCGAGTGGGAAGCAGTGGTCGATGCCAAGCTGAACCCGGAACACGAAGTGACCATCGCCATGGTCGGCAAGTACATGGAACTGCTCGACGCCTACAAGTCGCTGATCGAAGCGATGAGCCACGCTGGCATCAGCAACCGCACCAAGGTCAACCTGCGCTACATCGATTCCGAAGACATCGAGAACCAGGGCACTGCGCTGCTCGAAGGTGTCGACGCGATTCTGGTACCCGGCGGCTTCGGTCTGCGTGGCGTGGAAGGCAAGATCACTGCTGTTCAGTACGCTCGTGAAAACAAGGTCCCTTACCTGGGTATCTGCCTGGGCATGCAAGTGGCGGTCATCGAGTTCGCGCGTAACGTGCTGGGCTGGAAAGACGCCAACTCCACCGAGTTCGATCGTGCCAGCGGCCATCCGGTTGTCGGTCTGATCACCGAGTGGGAAGACGCCACCGGCGCTGTTGAAGTGCGTACCGAAGCGTCCGATCTGGGCGGCACCATGCGCCTTGGCGCACAGGAATGCCTGCTTGAGCCGGGCTCGAAAGTGCACGACTGCTACGGCAAAGACGTGATCGTCGAACGTCACCGTCACCGTTACGAAGTGAACAACAACCTGCTGCCGAAGATCATGAATGCGGGCCTGAAGATCTCTGGGCGTTCAGGCGACGGCGCATTGGTTGAAGTGGTCGAGGCACCGGATCATCCATGGTTCGTGGCTTGCCAGTTCCATCCTGAGTTCACCTCGACACCACGCGACGGTCATCCGCTGTTCAGCGGTTTCGTCAAGGCAGCACTGACGCAACACCAGAAGAAGGCGTAACCCGATGGCACAGAAGATCATCCGCGTCGGCGACATCGAGATTGCCAACGACAAACCCATGGTGCTGTTCGGTGGCATGAACGTGCTGGAAAGCCGTGACATGGCCATGCAGGTTTGCGAAGAATACGTGAAGGTCACCGAAAAACTCGGTATCCCTTACGTGTTCAAGGCCAGCTTCGACAAGGCCAACCGGTCTTCTGTGACGTCGTATCGCGGTCCTGGCCTGGAAGAGGGCATGCGCATCTTCCAGGACATCAAGCAGGCCTTCGGCGTGCCGATCATCACCGACGTCCACGAGCCGGATCAGGCCGCGGTGGTCGCTGAGGTCTGCGACATCATCCAGCTGCCGGCCTTCCTGTCGCGTCAGACCGATCTGGTCGTCGCGATGGCCAAGACCAATGCCGTGATCAACATCAAGAAAGCCCAGTTCCTCGCACCTCAGGAAATGAAACACATCCTGAACAAGTGCGTTGAAGCCGGGAACGATCAGTTGATCCTCTGCGAGCGCGGTTCGAGCTTCGGCTACAACAACCTCGTGGTCGACATGCTCGGCTTCGGCATCATGAAGCAGTTCGAATACCCGGTGTTCTTCGACGTGACCCACTCGCTGCAAATGCCCGGCGGTCGTTCCGACTCGGCCGGCGGTCGCCGCGCGCAGGTCACCGATCTGGCCAAGGCCGGCATGAGCCAGTCGCTGGCGGGTCTGTTCCTCGAAGCGCATCCGGATCCGGACAACGCCAAATGCGACGGCCCTTGCGCCTTGCGTCTGGACAAACTGGAGCCATTCCTGGCCCAGCTCAAGGCTCTGGACGAACTGGTGAAGAGTTTTCCGACGGTAGAAACCGCGTAACGCTCGATTCTCCGGTAAAGTACCGCACGATTTGTCGCTCATGCCCTCGGGCGTGAGCGTTGTCGTCTGCAAGTCTGCCCGCTGTACTTCGCTTGCCGACGATAAAGATTTCCTCTAGCTGCGTCGTTTTCGTCAACTTTGGAGTGTTTACAACAATGGCAAAAATCGTCGACATCAAAGGTCGTGAAGTTCTCGACTCCCGTGGCAATCCCACCGTGGAAGCGGACGTGCTTCTCGACAACGGCATCATCGGCAGCGCCTGCGCGCCGTCCGGTGCATCCACTGGCTCGCGTGAAGCGCTCGAGCTGCGTGATGGCGACAAGAGCCGTTACCTGGGCAAGGGCGTGCTCAAGGCGGTAGCCAACATCAACGGTCCGATCCGCGATCTGCTGCTGGGCACCGACCCAAGCGACCAGAAAGCCCTCGACCACGCGATGATCAAGCTCGACGGTACCGAAAACAAGGCAACCCTGGGCGCCAACGCCATCCTCGCCGTGTCCCTGGCTGCGGCCAAGGCGGCTGCGCAGGATCAGGACCTGCCGCTGTACGCACACATCGCCAACCTCAACGGCACCCCGGGTGTGTACTCGATGCCGGTACCGATGATGAACATCATCAACGGTGGCGAGCACGCCGATAACAACGTCGACATCCAGGAATTCATGGTGCAGCCAGTTGGCGCCAAGTCTTTCTCGGAAGGTCTGCGCATGGGTACAGAGATTTTCCATCACTTGAAAGCCGTGCTGAAGGCCCGTGGCCTGAGCACCGCCGTTGGCGACGAAGGCGGTTTCGCACCGAACCTGGCGTCCAACGAAGACGCTTTGAAAGTGATCTCCGAAGCCGTGGCCAACGCCGGTTACACACTGGGCACCGACGTGACCCTGGCGCTGGACTGCGCTGCAAGCGAGTTCTACGAAGACGGCAAGTACAACCTGTCCGGCGAAGGCCAGGTGTTCACTGCTGAAGGTTTCGCCGACTACCTCAAAGGTCTGACCGAGCGTTACCCGATCATCTCCATCGAAGACGGTCTGGACGAGTCCGACTGGGCTGGCTGGAAAATCCTCACCGACAAGATCGGCGAGAAAACCCAACTGGTGGGCGACGACCTGTTCGTGACCAACACCAAGATCCTGAAAGAAGGCATCGACAAAAAGATCGCCAACTCGATCCTGATCAAGTTCAACCAGATCGGCACCCTGACCGAAACCCTGGAAGCCATCCAGATGGCCAAGGCTGCCGGTTACACCGCAGTGATCTCGCACCGTTCCGGCGAAACCGAAGATTCGACAATTGCCGACCTGGCTGTGGGCACCTCGGCTGGCCAGATCAAGACCGGTTCGCTGTGCCGTTCCGACCGCGTTTCCAAGTACAACCAACTGCTGCGTATCGAAGAGCAGTTGAACGGCAAGGCCAAGTACAACGGCCGTGCCGAGTTCCGCGGTTAAGCGCAACCTGATCAAAGGACACCGGATTGTGTCGGAAAAGTCGTGACAGCGATGGATTTGCCACTAATCTGATGCCTTAAGCACAAGCCTGGATCTTTCCAGGCTTCGTGCTATCAGATGCTGCAACATTATGCGTGGCTGTCTTTTTTCACTGGATACCTGATATTCGATGCGCAGTCCTTACTGGTTGTTTCTTGTTTTGCTCTTGCTGCTGGCCGGTCTGCAGTACCGCCTGTGGGTGGGCAATGGCAGTCTGGCGCAGGTCGCCGAGCTGAAACAGCAGATCGCCGACCAACATGCCGAAAACGAAGGCCTGCTGGAGCGCAACCGGGTGATGGACGCTGAAGTCAGCGAGTTGAAGAAAGGCATGGAGACCGTTGAAGAGCGGGCTCGTCACGAACTGGGCATGGTCAAGGACGGCGAAACCCTTTACCAGTTGGCCCAATGATCGATTCCCTGCCGGCCTTCTGGGCCGTGATTCCTGCCGCGGGCGTGGGTGCCCGAATGGCCGCGGACCGTCCCAAGCAATATCTGCAACTGGGCGGGCGCACAATTCTCGAACACAGCCTCGGCTGTTTCCTCGATCACCCGAGCCTCAAGGGGCTGGTGGTCAGTCTTGCTGTCGATGATCCTTACTGGCCGAATCTGGCATGCGTCAACGATCCGCGCATTCAGCGGGTTGATGGCGGGGCGGAGCGTTCCGCTTCGGTGCTAAACGCCTTGCTGCATCTGCATGCGCAAGGTGCCGACGATGACGACTGGGTGCTGGTGCACGATGCGGCCCGGCCCAATCTGAGTCGCGATGATCTCGACAGGTTGCTGGCTGAATTGGCGGATGACCCAGTGGGTGGTTTGCTGGCGGTACCCGCCCGCGACACGCTAAAACGCGTCGATAAAAACGGGCGCGTAGTTGAAACGGTGGATCGCAGCGTGATCTGGCAGGCGTATACGCCACAGATGTTTCGCCTCGGTGCGTTGCATCGGGCGTTGGCCGACAGCCTGGTCGCGGATGCCGTCATTACCGATGAAGCTTCGGCGATGGAATGGGCCGGTCTGGCACCGCGTCTGATCGAAGGGCGCGCGGATAACCTCAAGGTGACCCGGCCGGAAGATCTGGAGTGGTTGCGCCAGCGGTGGGCGAATCGCCGCTGAGATTTGTGGTCGCTGTGCCATTGCCTTCGCGAGCAGGCTCGCTCCCACAGTGGGAATACATTCAGCTGCCGAACTCGGTCAATTGTGGGAGCGAGCCTGCTCGCGAAAGCGGTCGCACAGGCAACCAATAACTCAAAGCTTGTACTCCGGCCTTTCAGCCAGCCCCACCTTCAAATAATCCACCAACTTGCGCACCTTCGGCGACAAATGCCGCTGCTGCGGATACAGCGCCCACACCGCCGTATTCGGCGGCTGATGCGCCTCGAGCAAGGAAATCAGCGCGCCACTATGCAAATGCTCGAGCACGTAATAGTCAGGCAACTGACACAGACCGACACCCTGAAGCGCCGCATCCAGCACCGCCTGCCCACTGTTGCAACGCCAGTTACCTTGCACCCGCTGGGAAAACTCCCGTCCGTTCTGTTCCAGTTGCCAGATATCCGAACTGCCGATCAGGCAATTGTGCCGACTCAATTCCGACAGACTGTGTGGGCGCCCGTACCGTTCCAGGTAGGACGGCGATGCGCACAGGTACATTCTCCGTGGCGCCAGGCGTGTCGCAACCAAGCGTGAATCCTGTAGCCGTCCCAAGCGAATCGCCAGATCCAGCCCTTCATGCACCAGGTCCAGTTGGCGATTGCTCAGCTCGATATCGATACGCAGCTGCGGGTAAAGCCCCATGAAGCGAGTCACCAGCGGCACGATAAAGCGTTCGCCATAGGCCACCGCGCAGGTCATGCGCAGCATGCCTTTCGGTTCGCTGGTCAGATCGCCTACCGCGCGCAAGGCTTCTTCGCGACCGTCCTGCAGGCGTTGGCAATGTTGCAGGAACGTTTGTCCGGCCTCGGTCAGCGTCACCCGCCGGGTGCTGCGATAGAGCAGGCGCGTTTGCAAACGCTCTTCGAGCCGTACGATTTGTCGACTGATGTGCGAGGAAGAAACCCCAAGACGCTCGGCAGCGGCGGTGAATTGGTTGCATTCGGCGACGGCAACGAACTCGTCGATGCCTTCCCAGCGGTTTTCCGACACTTGGATTATCCCTGTATGGCAATAATGTTTTGCTTTCGTCCGGATTATTCATCAGGGCGCGCTGAACTACACTGTCTGTCTGCTTTTTTATTTATCGGGTTCACTGGAGAGTCAGCATGATCAAGTCGCGCGCCGCCGTTGCCTTCGAGGCCAAGAAGCCGCTGGAAATCGTAGAAGTCGATGTCGCCATGCCGAAGGCGGGTGAAGTGTTGCTGCGCGTTGTCGCTTCCGGGGTGTGCCACACCGATGCCTACACCTTGTCCGGCGCAGACCCGGAAGGCATCTTTCCGTCGATCCTCGGTCACGAAGGCGGCGCCATCGTTGAAGCGATCGGTGAGGGCGTGACCTCGGTTGCCGTCGGCGATCACGTCATTCCGCTGTACACCCCGGAATGTGGCCAGTGCAAATTCTGCAAGTCGGGCAAGACCAACCTCTGCCAAGCCATTCGTGCCACACAAGGCAAAGGCCTGATGCCGGATGGCACTTCGCGCTTTTCCTACAAGGGCGAAACGATTTTCCACTACATGGGCACATCGACGTTTTCGGAGTACACCGTACTGCCGGAAATTTCCGTAGCGAAGATCTCCAAAGACGCGCCGCTGGAAAAGGTCTGCCTGCTCGGTTGCGGCGTCACTACCGGCATCGGCGCCGTGCTCAACACTGCCAAGGTCAAGCCAGGTGACACCGTGGCCATCTTCGGTCTCGGTGGTATCGGCTTGTCGGCGGTGATCGGCGCGGTGAAAGCCAAGGCTGCGCGCATCATCGCCATCGACATCAACCCGGCCAAGTTCGAAATCGCCAAACAACTCGGTGCCACTGATTGCGTGAACCCGAAAGACTACGATCGTCCCATTCAGGAAGTGATCGTCGACATGACCGATGGCGGCGTCGACTTCTCCTTCGAGTGCATCGGCAATGTGCAACTGATGCGCGCCGCGCTTGAGTGTTGCCACAAAGGCTGGGGCGAGTCCGTCATCATCGGTGTCGCCGGTGCCGGTCAGGAAATCGCTACCCGTCCGTTCCAGTTGGTTACCGGTCGCGTCTGGCGCGGTTCGGCGTTCGGTGGCGTGCGTGGCCGTACTGAATTGCCGAGCTACGTCGACATGGCCCAGAGCGGCGAAATCCCGCTGGATACCTTCATCACCCACACCATGGGCCTGGAAGATATCAACAAGGCGTTCGACCTGATGCACGAAGGCAAGAGCATCCGCACCGTCATTCATTTCTAAGGAGCAGCGGCAAGCTACAAGCCACAAGCTGCAAGCAGGCGCAACGCCCTCTTGCAGCTTGAAGCTCGCAGCTTGCGGCTGAAGTGCTATGAATCTGGAAAACATTTCCTGTCAGAAGAGTTTCGGTGGCTGGCACAAGCGCTATCGCCATCGCTCCGAAGTGCTTGATTGCGACATGGTCTTCGCCGTGTACCTGCCGCCGCAGGCGGAGCAGGGCGGCAAGCTGCCAGTGCTGTACTGGTTGTCGGGGCTGACCTGCACCGATGAGAATTTCATGCAGAAGGCCGGTGCGATGCGCATGGCTGCCGAGCTTGGTCTGATCATCGTCGCCCCGGACACCAGCCCACGTGGCCCGGATGTCCCGGACGATGCGGACAAGGCTTGGGATTTCGGTCTCGGCGCCGGGTTTTATCTGAACGCCACGCAGGAACCGTGGGCGCGTCATTATCGGATGCATGATTATGTCGTGCAGGAATTGCCGGCACTGGTTGAAGCGCATTTCCCCGCTTCCGACAAGCGCAGCATCAGCGGCCACTCGATGGGCGGCCACGGTGCTTTGGTCTGCGCGCTGCGCAATCCCGGGCGTTATCAATCAGTGTCGGCGTTCTCGCCGATTACCCATCCGATCGACTGCCCGTGGGGCCAGAAAGCCTTCTCCAACTATTTGGGTGAAGACCGTTCGAAGTGGAAGGAGTGGGACGCCTGTGCGCTGATTGCCGAGGCCTCGGAGAAGTTGCCGTTGCTGGTCGATCAAGGTGATCGCGATGATTTCCTCGCCACCCAGCTGAAACCCGAAGCCCTGCAACACGCCGCAAAACAAGCGGGGTATCCGCTGGAGCTGCGCCTGCAACCGGGCTACGACCACAGCTATTTCTTCATCTCAAGCTTCATTGACGACCACTTGCAGCATCACGCGCGCGCTCTGCGCGGTTAATGCAGGTAGAATCACGCCCTGACAAAAATCGGGGCGTTTTTTTTATGCGTATTGGCCACGGCTACGATGTGCACCGTTTCGCTGAAGGCGATTTCATTACTCTGGGCGGCGTGCGGATTGCACACGGCTTCGGGCTGCTCGCTCATTCCGACGGTGACGTCTTGCTGCACGCCTTGAGCGACGCTTTGCTCGGCGCGGCGGCGCTGGGTGATATCGGCAAACATTTCCCGGACACTGACCCGCAATTCAAGGGCGCCGACAGCCGCGTGCTGTTGCGTCATGTGGTCAGTCTGATCCACGCCAAGGGCTGGAAAATCGGCAACGTCGACAACACCATCGTTGCCCAGGCGCCAAAAATGGCGCCGCATATCGAATCGATGCGCGCGCTGATCGCGGCGGATCTTCAAGTTGAGTTGGATCAAGTGAACGTCAAAGCTACCACCACCGAAAAGCTTGGCTTTGTCGGTCGCGAAGAAGGCATCGCCGTGCACTCCGTTGCCTTGTTGCTGCGCGCATGAATGAACTGCAATTGCTCGGCCCTCGGGCCTATGGCCAACCTCTCGGCACAGCGGTACTGAAAGCCAGCGCCGAAGATTTCCAGGTCGATGAAGTGCTGGATATTCCGTTCAGCGGTGACGGCGAACATTTGTGGATCTGGGTGGAAAAGCGCGGCCTCAATACCGAAGAAGCGGCGCGGCGGATTGCCAAAGCGGCGGGCGTGCCGTTGCGCACTGTCAGCTATGCCGGTCTCAAGGATCGTCAGGCCCTGACCCGACAGTGGTTCAGCGTGCAGTTGCCGGGCAAGGCCGATCCGGATCTGTCGGCGGCGGAAAACGACACGCTGAAGATCCTCAAGACCACGCGCCACAAGCGCAAGCTGCAACGCGGTGCGCATTCGGCCAACGGTTTCACCCTGCGCCTGACTCAATTCAATGGCGACAAAGACGCGCTTGAACAGCGGATGCAACTGATCGCCAAACAAGGCATTCCCAACTATTTTGGCGCCCAGCGCTTCGGCCATGACGGCGGCAACGTTGTCGATGCGCGGGCGTGGGCGGCGCGCAAGGCTCTGCCGGAGCAGCGCAATGTACGCTCGCGGTTGCTGTCGACCGCACGCAGCTTTCTGTTCAACCAGGTGTTGGCGGCGCGGGTCGCCGACGGCACCTGGAACACCGCGCTGGTTGGCGATTTGCTGGCTTTCACTGACAGCCGCAGTTTTTTTCCCGCCGGTGAAGCCGAATGCAGCGACCCGCGCCTGGCAATTCTCGACCTGCACCCGACCGGTCCGCAGTGGGGCGAAGGTGACTCGCCCGCAGCTGGCGCAGTCCATGAACTGGAGCAGGCGATCGCCGCCCGCGAAGCGGAGCTGCGCGACTGGTTGATCCACGCCGGAATGAGCCATGAACGTCGCATCCTGCGGCTGCCCATTGGCGGGTTGACGTGGCATTATCCCCAACCTGACATTCTGCAACTGGAATTCGTCCTCCCGGCCGGATGCTTTGCCACCGTATTGGTGCGCGAGCTCGTTGATCTGGTGCCGGTGGGGCAGACGGACAGCCCATGCGTATTCTGATTTCTAACGACGATGGGGTAACCGCGCCCGGTCTCGCCGCGCTTTATGCTGCGCTGGCGGATTACACCGAATGCGTGGTTATCGCCCCGGAGCAGGACAAAAGCGGCGCCAGCAGTTCGCTGACGCTCGACCGTCCGCTGCACCCGCAATACCTGGCCAACGGCTTTATCAGCCTCAACGGCACACCGACCGATTGCATTCACCTGGGCCTTAACGGCTTGCTTGAGCGCGAAGCGGACATGGTGGTTTCCGGCATCAACCTGGGCGCCAACCTCGGTGACGATGTGCTGTATTCCGGGACTGTGGCAGCGGCGCTTGAAGGACGTTTTCTTGAGCGCCCATCGTTTGCGTTTTCACTGGTCTCGCGTCAGGTGGATAACCTGCCGACCGCGGCCTACTTTGCGCGCAAACTGGTCGAGGCCCACGCCGGGCTCGATCTGCCGCCGCGCACGGTACTCAACGTGAACATTCCCAATCTGCCTATCGATCACATCCGTGGCATTCAGTTGACCCGGCTCGGCCATCGCGCCCGCGCGGCGGCGCCGATGAAAGTGGTCGATCCGCGCGGCAAGGCCGGTTACTGGATTGCTGCTGCCGGCGACGCTGAAGATGGCGGCCCGGGCACCGATTTTCATGCCGTGATGCAGGGTTATGTGTCCATCACGCCGTTGCAGCTCGATCGCACCTTCAATGATGCCTTCAGAAGTCTCGATGGCTGGCTTGGAGGGCTGAGCTGATGCGTGAACATGACGACCGCCTGCGCAGCGGCATTGGCATGACCTCCCAGCGTACACGCGAGCGACTGATCCAGCGGCTGTATGAAGAAGGCGTATCGAACGCCAAAGTCCTGGAAGTGATCCGCCGCACGCCGCGTCACCTGTTTGTCGACGAGGCGCTGGCGCATCGCGCTTATGAAGATACCGCGCTGCCGATCGGCAACAACCAGACTATTTCCCAGCCTTATATGGTGGCGCGCATGAGCGAGCTGCTGCTGGAGGCCGGCCCGCTGGATAAAGTGTTGGAGATCGGCACCGGTTCCGGCTACCAGACGGCGGTGTTGTCGCAACTGGTCGAACGGGTGTTTTCCGTCGAGCGCATCAAGGTGTTGCAGGATCGCGCCAAGGAGCGTCTGGTCGAGCTGAACCTGCGCAACGTGGTGTTTCGCTGGGGCGATGGCTGGGAAGGCTGGCCGGCGCTGGCGCCCTACAACGGCATCATCGTCACCGCCGTGGCCACCGATGTACCGCAAGCTTTGCTTGATCAGTTGGCCCCCGGTGGGCGCATGGTGATTCCGGTCGGCTCCGGGGAAGTGCAACAACTGATGCTGATCGTGCGCGAGGAACATGGCTTCTCCCGACACGTTCTGGGCGCTGTGCGTTTCGTGCCTTTGCTCAATGGGCCACTGGCCTGAGCATTTGCAAACAGGCGCTGAATTCCTTTCAACGGCGCCGGTCTTACAGCGGCAGCCAGAGGTTAAACGCAGCGTACTTGCCCTTGGCAAACGTGTGCGCACGGTGATTTCGCTTCATTAAAGGTAAAGCCGTTTCGGCCCGTTATACTTGCGACACCTCATGCCGCAACGCGGCATTCAGAATTTTTCAGCCACCACAAAGGGAGCGGCGGGTGAGTCTCACAGTCATTGCGCAGCGTATGGGTAACACGAGCTTTCAGCGCCTGGTGACTGGCCTTGTCTTGAGCACCTTGCTGGTCGGTTGCTCCAGCACCAAATCGAGCAACGTGCGGGTTGTTGATCGCAACAATGCGGTGGCGCAACGTCCTACCGTCACCACCGGACAGTACGTAGTCCGTCCCGGCGATACCTTGTTTTCGATCGCCTTTCGTTACGGCTGGGACTACAAAGCCCTCGCCGCACGGAACAATATTCCTACGCCGTATACGATCCATCCGGGTCAGACAATTCGCTTCGACGGGCGCAGCGGTTCAACACCGACGGCGGTCGTCAGCAACTCCAGTTCTTCACCTTCTTCGTCGAGTAAAACCACGGTAATCCGGCGCCAGGCGAATGGCACCACAACCACTACAACCACCGGTTCCAAAGGGGTTGTACCGTCCGTCGCGAGCAAACCTGCACCCGCTCCACTGCCTCCGGCAGGCCCCGCCCCGACCGGCTGGGGATGGCCATCTAATGGCGTTCTGATTGGAAAATTTTCTTCAAACGGTAGTTTGAATAAAGGAATTGATATCGCCGGAGATTTGGGACAGCCTGTTTTAGCTGCGTCTGATGGGACGGTCGTATACGCCGGGAGTGGCTTAAGGGGCTACGGCGAATTGGTCATCATCAAACACAGCGAAACCTACGTCAGTGCCTACGGACATAACCGCAGGCTGTTGGTTCGGGAGGGGCAGCAGGTCAAGGTCGGACAGACAATTGCCGAAATGGGGTCAACGGGTACAGACCGGGTGAAACTGCATTTTGAGATTCGCCGCCAAGGTAAACCTGTGGATCCGCTGCAGTTCCTGCCAAGACGTTGATTTGAAGGCCAGCCTGTTCCGTCGCGTAGAGGGGACAGGCTCCAGCGTTGCCAAGGATAAAGGCGTCGCTTGAGCTTGGGGTCGAACTCACCAAAGGACTATAACAATGGCTCTCAGTAAAGAAGTGCCGGAGTTTGACATCGACGATGAGGTTCTCCTTATGGAGACCGGCATCGATTCGGATTCGATGTTGAATGATGAAGGGGCTGCTCCACCTTCCGTTCGTTCCAAATCCAGACACTCCGCCACACTCAAACAACATAAATACATCGACTACACCCGGGCACTTGATGCCACTCAGCTGTATCTCAACGAAATCGGCTTTTCCCCTCTGCTCTCCCCGGAAGAAGAAGTTCACTTTGCGCGCTTGTCGCAAAGTGGCGATCCGGCCGGGCGCAAGCGCATGATCGAAAGTAACCTGCGGCTGGTCGTCAAGATCGCCCGGCGTTACGTCAATCGGGGGCTGTCGCTGCTGGATCTGATCGAAGAGGGCAACCTCGGCCTGATCCGCGCGGTTGAAAAGTTCGATCCCGAGCGCGGCTTCCGCTTCTCGACCTACGCCACGTGGTGGATCCGTCAGACCATCGAACGCGCGATCATGAATCAGACCCGGACCATCCGGCTGCCGATTCATGTGGTCAAGGAGCTCAACGTGTACCTGCGGGCCGCACGGGAGCTGACGCAAAAACTCGACCACGAACCTTCACCCGAAGAAATCGCCAACCTGCTGGAGAAACCGGTGGGCGAGGTCAAGCGCATGCTCGGCCTCAACGAAAGGGTTTCTTCGGTCGACGTCTCGCTGGGTCCGGATTCGGATAAAACCCTGCTGGACACCCTCACTGACGATCGTCCGACCGATCCGTGCGAACTGCTGCAGGATGACGACCTGTCGCAAAGCATCGATCAATGGCTGTCGGAGCTGACCGACAAGCAGCGCGAGGTGGTGATCCGCCGCTTCGGCCTGCGCGGTCATGAGAGCAGTACTCTGGAGGACGTAGGCCTGGAGATCGGTCTGACCCGCGAGCGGGTACGACAGATCCAGGTGGAGGGCCTCAAGCGCCTTCGCGAGATCCTGGAGAAGAATGGCCTGTCGAGCGAGTCGCTGTTCCAATAAGCGCCTGATCGACCGCCCGCAAAAAGCCCCGGCTGATTCAATCAGTCGGGGCTTTTTATTTATGCCTGTCTCGTGCATCGGGTCTGTCAGCGCGAGACACCTGACAAGCGGTAGGCAATTTCTGTGTTTGTAGTCTCGCGCTGTAAGCCTTTGCTTACTGTGTCGTAAGTGTTCGCTATTTTTATACTTCGGCAGAAGGCGATTGCGCTCAATGGTGAACGTTAACTCGATGATTTATATGAACATTTTTCAATTGTTATGTCTTTATGTCAGCGTAGACCTGCGCCTGAGCCTGATTGCTCCGCTGCGGAAACTCTCTAATATCAAGCCTGTGTCGACGGACAGACAAGCCCTTCACGGAAGAGGGGAACGGACATCGCAGGAGGCGATTCATCAGGACGATGAAAAGGAATACAGGGAATAGGGAAAAAATGTGGGCGGGTCATACCGCCCCTTTTTTCGTCTGCAGAAAAGTAAAACCTGCAAAAGCAAAAAGGCCCGCAAGGGGCCTTTCAGTCGAGCGCGGGGTAGATCAGCGTTCGAGTTGTTCGATTTTGTTCGGCTTGCCATCCCAATCAGCAGAATCCGGAAGCGGATCCTTGCGCTCGGTGATGTTCGGCCAGATATCCGCCAGCTCGGCATTGAGCTCGATGAAGTTTTCCATGCCGCTTGGGATCTCGTCTTCAGAGAAGATCGCCACAGCCGGGCATTCTGGTTCACACAGTGCGCAGTCGATGCACTCGTCCGGGTGAATCACCAGGAAGTTCGGGCCTTCGTAAAAGCAGTCCACCGGACAGACTTCTACGCAGTCGGTGTACTTGCACTTGATGCAGTTGTCGGTGACGACGAAGGTCATTTCTAATTTTCTCCTCAGGCGGCGGCAGCGTTGCCCCTTCACGGTTGGGGTCGCCAGGTTCGGGAGCGATACCTGCTGACCAGGCTATGAGCCAGCAGCATCCCGAACCGCGCGAGATTCTAACAGCTTGAAGCGATTTGCGTTATATCCGCTTCTTCAGTGCTTATATCCGGTTCTTCAGTGCATAGAGCATTTCCAGCGCACGCCGTGGCGTCATCTCGTCCAGATCCACTTTCGCCAATTCCTCCAGCACCGGATGCGGCAGCGAGGCGAACATGTCGCTTTGCTGTGGCGTCGACGGCTTGCCCTTGGCAGCCGGTTTCGGCGCTTCGTGGGGCAGGGCGGTGTCTTCAAGACGGCTCAAATGCTCCCGTGCTCGCAGGATCACTTCGCTCGGCACACCCGCCAGTTGTGCCACCGCCAAGCCATAGCTCTGGCTGGCAGGCCCAGGTAGGACGTGGTGCAGGAACACGATCCGTTCGTTGTGCTCGGTAGCGTTAAGGTGCACGTTAGCTACAAGAGGTTCGGCTTCCGGCAGCACGGTCAGTTCAAAATAGTGCGTGGCGAACAGCGTATAGGCGCGCAGATGGGCCAGACGCTCGGCCGCCGCCCACGCTAGTGAGAGACCGTCGAAGGTGCTGGTGCCGCGCCCGACTTCGTCCATCAGCACCAAGCTGCGCTCGGTAGCGTTGTGCAGGATGTTGGCGGTTTCGCTCATCTCGACCATGAAGGTCGAGCGACCACCGGCGAGGTCATCGCTGGAACCGATGCGGGTGAAAATCCGGTCCACCAGCGACAACTCGCAACTGGCGGCCGGCACGAAACTGCCGATATGTGCCAGCAGCACGATCAAAGCGGTTTGCCGCATGTAAGTGGATTTACCACCCATGTTCGGGCCAGTGATGACCAGCATGCGCGTGTTGTCGTCCAGGCTCAGGTCGTTGGCCACGAACGGTGTGGTCAGCACTTGCTCGACTACCGGGTGACGACCCTGGGTGATGCGCATGCACGGCTCGCTGACGAACCGCGGGCAATTCAGGTCGAGGTTCAACGCACGTTCGGCAAGGTTGCTCAGCACATCCAGCTCGGCCAAGGCGCCGGCGGTGTCCTGCAACGGTGGTAACTGGCTGATCAAGTCTTCGAGCAGCGCTTCATAAAGCATCTTTTCCCGAGCCAGCGCGCGACTCTTGGCCGACAGCGCCTTGTCTTCGAATTCTTTCAGCTCGGGCGTGATGAAACGCTCGGCACCTTTGAGCGTCTGCCGGCGGATGTAGTCAGCGGGCGCCGATTCAGCCTGCTTGCTCGGCAGCTCGATGAAGTAGCCGTGGATACGGTTGTAGCCGACTTTCAGATTGGCCAGACCGGTGCGAGCCTTCTCCCGGGCTTCCAGATCGATGAGGAACTGACCGGCGTTTTCGCTCAGCGATTGCAGTTCGTCGAGCTCACTGTCGTAACCGGTTTTCAGCACACCGCCGTCACGGATCACCGCAGGCGGATTGTCGATAATGGCTTTGGCCAGCAGCGCCGCCAGTTCCGGGTAAGTGCTGGCGGTGGCCGCCAGATGTTGCAAATGCGGCGCTTCCAGATCAGTCATCGCCACTTGCAGTTCGGGCAGCGCGCCGAGTGCATCGCGCAGACGCGCAAGGTCACGCGGCCGCGCATTGCGCAGGCCGATCCGCGCCAGGATTCGCTCGATGTCGCCGATTTCCTTAAGCTGCGGTTGCAGCTTTTCGAAGCGGTAACCGTCGAGCAGGCAACGGATCGACGTCTGGCGGGCGAGCAGTACCGTCAGATCGCGCAGCGGCCGATTCAGCCAGCGAGTCAGCAAGCGACTGCCCATGGCGGTCTGGCAACGATCGACCACCGATTGCAGAGTGTTGTCGCGACCACCGGCCAGATTGGTGTCGAGTTCCAGATTGCGCCGGCTGGCGCCGTCGAGCACCACGGTGTCATCGAGGCGTTCGTGACGCAGGCTGCGCAAGTGGGGCAGGGCGGTGCGCTGGGTTTCCTTGGCGTAGGCCAGCAGGCAGCCGGCAGCGCCGATGGCCAGGGTCAGGTTTTCGCAGCCGAAGCCTTTCAGGTCTTGGGTGGAAAACTGCTGGCAGAGACTTTTCAACGCAGAGTCACGCTCGAAGTCCCAGGGCGCACGACGACGTACGCCACGGCGTTTTTCCGCCGGCAGGTCTTTCGGCCAGTCATCCGGAATCAGCAGTTCCACCGGGTTGACCCGCTCCAGTTCCGCCAGCAGGTTTTCCCAGCCTTTGATCTCGAGCACGGTGAAGTTGCCGCTGGTGATGTCCAGCACCGCCAGACCGAACAGACGCTCGTCGCCCAATACCGCTGCAATCAGGTTATCGCGGCGTTCATCCAGCAGTGCCTCGTCGCTGACTGTCCCCGGCGTGATGATCCGTACGACTTGACGCTCCACCGGGCCCTTGCTGGTGGCAGGGTCGCCGACCTGTTCACAGATCACCACCGACTCGCCGAGCTTGACCAGTTTCGCCAGGTAACCTTCCGCCGCGTGGTAAGGAATCCCACACATCGGAATCGCCTGACCCGCCGACTGCCCGCGCGCGGTCAGGGTGATGTCCAGCAACTTGGCGGCTTTCTTCGCATCTTCGTAGAAGATCTCGTAGAAATCGCCCATGCGATAGAACATCAGCTGGTCCGGGTGCTGATTCTTCAGGCGCCAGTATTGCTGCATCATCGGAGTGTGGGAGGACAGGTCGGAGACGGCTTTATTCATCGGATTGTCGGGAAACTCGTTAAAAGATGTAGGGCAAAGCGCGGGCGGTGGCCGGGCTTTTCCGCGATGGGCGCAAGGTTACCATGGGCAGTAAGCCCGACGCAGGCACTGCGGTCGGGTGAGCGTTTACTTGCAGTGAAAAGTTGATCTATGCACGATTTATGCAAATCAGCATTTGTCATCGGGAAAAACTTCAAGCACTATGCGCGTTATGCAAAAACGCAACGTTTCCTCCGTCTTAAGAGCACTGCTCGACCAGCACGGGATCTCCCCCACGGAGCTCCACCGTCGCACCGGCGTGCCTCAATCCACGCTCTCGCGGATTCTCAGCGGGAAGATTGTCGATCCTTCGGATAAACACATCTCGAAGATCGCTGATTATTTCAACGTCAGCACCGATCAGTTGCGCGGGCGCGCGGATGTCGCGCCAGCGGCAGCCGGCACGCGTGCTGACGTGCATGCGGAACTCAAGGACATAAGCCTGTGGGACGACGACACCCCCGTCGATGACGACGAGGTGTCGGTGCCCTTTCTACGCGAAGTTGAATTGGCTGCTGGATCAGGAAGATTCGTCATCGAAGAGAGCGAGCGCTCTAGCCTGCGCTTCGGCAAGCGCAGCCTGCGCCACAACGGTGTGCAGTTCGACCAGGCCAAGTGCGTGACGGTGCGCGGCAACAGCATGTTGCCGGTCCTGCGTGATGGCGCCACCGTCGGCGTCAACGCCGGCAAGTGCGGCATCGGCGACATCATTGATGGCGATCTGTATGCGATCAATCACAACGGCCAATTGCGCGTGAAGCAACTCTATCGCCTGCCCACCGGCATCCGTCTGCGCAGCTTCAATCGCGACGAGCATCCGGATGAGGACTACAGCTTCCAGGAAATCCAGGAAGAGCAGATCGTCATCCTCGGTCACGTCTTCTGGTGGGGCATGTACGCCCGCTAGCCCCTTTCGATTCAACTGAAACCTGCCCTCCCGGCAGGTTTTTTTTCGCCTGCAGAAATCTCCCCACCCCTTGGCCCGCTTGGGTTTCATGCATATGCGCAAATTTAATGCATAAATAAATGCATTTACGCATTGACTGTATATGCATCCATGCATATTCTTGCCACCAAGCCGCTCGACAAAGCGGCTGGCAAAACAAGCTCTTTAGTTCCACATGAACAGGCAGCGATGAACCGGCCTCAACGGTTCAGAGGGTTGGCAACTGACCCGGGTGTGCAGCGTAAAGCACCAGAAGCAGTTATCCGGCGGGCAGGGACCGCGGTCGGAAAAACAATCTGAATGGACTCGTACCGCGCCAGTAGCGCCGAAAAGTCAGCTTCCTTCTCGAACACAGGATTGGAAGGAGGGCGAAGGAGCGCATTACTGAAAAGCCCGGTGTACAAGCGCCGGGCTTTTTGGAATGCCTGCCTCAATTGCGGCAAGCACTGTCTGGCCAAGTGTGAAGCTATATCAGCAGCACTGGCTGAAACCTGTCAAAAAGGAAGCTGGAATGAACCGTTACGTCCTGACTATTTCACCTAATAACACCATTGTCGTTCTTCAAGTGCTGGACACTGAGGGAGAGCCACCTGCGATCCCTGCCAATGAACCAATCTCTGCGTGGCGCAATGTCACCGGTGATACCACCGCGCAGCCGGGATACAAGTTGCAACTAGGCCCTTACGGCGAGTCTTTTTTGCCTCTCACACCTGATGAACTAGAGGGTGTCATCCGCGGCCGCCTGCAACAACGCTTTGACAAAGTCGAGCAGTTCCTGAAGTTCAACCCACTGCAGTACAAAGTGGACCTGGCAGTCGCCACTCCGGAAGAGTGGTCGCAATTGCGTGCCATCAAACAGTATTACCTCGACGTCTGCGCCACGACAGAGCAGAACACCTTTCCCGAAGTCATCTGGCCGATCGCACCATTCTGACCGCTGCGCTTTGCAACGCTTGATCGCGAAAGAGCATTGCTGAAAAGCCTGGCCCGCCGGGCTTTTTGGAATGCCTGTCTCAAGAGAAACCGTTCGAACCCAACCCATCACTCATCAATCACCCACGGAGGCGTGACATGACAAACGAGCAACAAGCGTTGGCGGACATGCCGATCTGGCTGGTCATCCTCCTTGCCGTCGTTGGCGGGGTGTCCGGCGAGATGTGGCGCGCCGACAAGGAGGGCGCTCGCGGCTGGTCGCTGGTGCGGCGTCTGGCTCTGCGTTCCGGCGCCTGCATGATCTGCGGCGTGTCGGCAATCATGCTGCTGTATGCCGCCGGCATGTCGATCTGGGCCGCTGGCGCGTTTGGCTGCCTGACGGCGATGGCCGGCGCTGATGTAGCCATAGGCCTTTACGAACGCTGGGCGGCCAAGCGTATCGGCGTCTGTGAACTGCCGCCGCGCGACCAGCCTTAAATCTCCACGCATAGCCCTATGCGAGCGAGTCTGCTCGCGAAAGGGACGTCAGCTTCAGCATCGATGTGACTGATCGACCGCTTTCGCGAGCAGGCTCGCTCCCACAGGGACTGCGGCGTCCACTGTAATTTCTCTTACTTCGGAACACCCCCATGAAGATCACCCCGATCCTCACGCAACTGCGTGGGCAATGCCCTGGGCTTGCCAATCATGTTTCGGTGGGTGTCGATCTGGCGTTGCTGCAAGGCGACTCCGATCTACCGACACCCTCAGCCCACGTTCTGCCGCTGGCCGATCTGGCCAGTTCTGGCAGAGCACAAAACCTCGCCACCCAACCGATCCGCGAGCGTTTCGAAATCGTTCTGGTGCTTGACGCTACCGACGCTACAAAAGCGCTGGATCTGTTGCACGACCTGCGCGCCGAACTGTGGCGCGCACTGGTCGGTTTCAAACCTGATTCCACTTACAGCGCCATCGTTTATGACGGCGGTGAGCTGGTCTCGATCAACAGCAGCCGCCTGTTTTATCGGTTGCGCTTTTATGCCGAGTTCCAGCTCGGCCGCAATCTGCCAAGTCAGCCTGCGGAGAGTTGGCACGAGCGCGAACTGGACGCTTTGTCGTCCTTTACCGGGATGACGGTGCGGGTCGACGCGATCGATCCTGCCGACCCCAATCTGCAACGCCCGGGCCCGGATGGCCGGGTGGAAATGACTTTCTCTGGAGATGTAACCCCATGAGCAACCGCATCACCGTAGTGCCGGCCGCTGGCCGTGTCGTGCCTGACCCGGAGGCCGGCGACCTGTTGCCGGCTGCAGGCCGTGACGTGCTGGACAGCGCCTGGTGGCGCCGGCGTCTGGCCGACGGCGACATCACATTCAAAACCGCAAAAGCGGCTAAACCACAGGGAGCCAAATAATGGCAATCGGATTCAGCAACATCCCGGCGGACATTCGTGTGCCGCTGTTCTATGCCGAAATGGACAACTCGGCCGCCAACAGCGCGACCTCGGCCATGCGCCGTTTGATCGTTGCTCAGGTCAACGACAATATTGCCCCGACTGAAGTCGGCAAACTGGTGCTGGTTTCCAGCGTGGCGCTGGCGAAAAGCATCGGCGGCCAAGGCTCGATGCTCGCTTCGATGTACGAGACTTTCCGCAAGGCCGACCCGATCGGCGAGATCTGGTGCCTGCCTCTGCACAACACTGAAGGCGCTATCGCCAAAGGCGTGTTGACCCTGACCGGCACCGCGACTCAGGCGGGCATGCTCAACCTGTATGTCGGCGGCGTGCGTGTGCAGGCCACCGTGGTCAACGGCGCCACCGCCGCTCAAGCGGCCACCGCACTGGCGCAGAAAATCAACGCCACTGCGGACCTGCCGGTCAGCGCTGCCGCTGCTGAAGGTATTGTCACCCTGAACGCCAAATGGACCGGCGACAGCGGCAACGACATCAGCCTGCAATTCAATCGCCTGGGCAAGAGCAACGGCGAAGAAACTCCGGCCGGTCTGACCAGCGCAATCACCGCCATGACCGGCGGCGCCGGTGTACCGGATCAGATCGCTGCCGTCGCAGCATTGGGCGATGAGCCTTTCGAATTCATCGCGCTGCCGTGGTCCGATCTGGCCACTCTCAACACCTGGCAAGCGGTCATGGATGACAGCACCGGGCGCTGGTCGTGGGCCAAGCAACTGTTCGGTCACGTCTACAGCGCCAAGCGCGGCACGGTCGGCACTCTGGTCGCCGCAGGCCAGGCCCGCAACGATCAGCACATGACCATCCAGGCGCTGGAGCCGGGCGTACCGCAACCGTTTTGGGTACAGGCCGCCGCGCTGGCTGCACGCACGGCGGTGTTCATCTCCGCCGATGCCAGCCGTCCGACACAAAGCGGCAGCCTGCCGGGCGTTGACCCGGCGCCGGCAAGCGAACGTTTCACCCTGACCGAGCGTCAGTCGCTGCTCAACTACGGCATTGCCACCGCCTACTACGAAGGCGGTTACGTGCGCATCCAGCGCTCGATCACCACCTACCAGAAGAACGCTTACGGCCAGGCCGACAACTCCTATCTGGACAGCGAAACCATGCACCAGTCGGCGTTCATCGTGCGTCGTCTGCAAAGTGTGATCACCAGCAAATACGGCCGCCACAAACTGGCCTCCGACGGCACCCGTTTCGGCGCCGGCCAGCCGATCGTCACGCCAGCGACCATTCGCGGCGAGCTGATCGCGCAGTACGCCAAGCTTGAGCTGGAAGGTCATGTGGAGAACGCCGAGCTGTTCGCCGAGCACCTGATTGTCGAGCGCGACGTGCAGGACCCGAGCCGCGTGAACGTGCTGTTCCCGCCGGATTACATCAATGGCTTGCGCGTGTTCGCACTGCTCAACCAGTTCCGTCTGCAGTACGACGACGCGGCCTGATCCGCGCAGTCGGCGCTAAGCATTCAGCCCACCTCGCGTGGGCTTTTTATTTGAAGGGAGAAACACCATGGGTCAACTGATTGCAGGCACCTGCTACGTCAAGGTCGACGGCGCACAACTGACCATCAATGGCGGCTGCGAAGCGCCGCTGATGGCGGTCAAACGTGAAACCGTCGTGCCCGGTTTCTACAAGGAAACCGATATCGCGCCGTCGTTCAAAGTGACCGCGCTGCACACCGCCGACTTCCCGCTGAAGAAGCTGATCGAAGGCACCGACATCACCGTCACCTGCGAATTCAGCAACGGCAAAGTCTACGTGCTGGCCGGCGCCTATCTGGTCGAGGAGCCAGTCTCCAAGGGCGACGACGCCACCATCGAACTGAAATTCGAAGGCATCAAGGGGACCTGGCAATGAGCGGCGCCGTGAAGCTTCAGGTTGCGATCGAAGCTCACGGCGAGCCACTGACCGAACTCGTTCTGCGCCGTCCGACGGTGCAAGAAGTGCGAGCGATCAAGGCGCTGCCGTACAAGATCGACAAGAGCGAAGAAGTCAGCCTCGACATGGACGTGGCGGCCAAATACATCGCCGTGTGCGCCGGCATCCCGCCGTCGTCGGTCAACCAGTTGGATCTGGCTGACCTCAACGCGCTGAGCTGGGCCGTTGCGAGTTTTTTCATGAGTGCGGCGTCGGCGCCATCACCGACCTGATCGCCGTCGCCTATGACTTGGCCTGGTTCTGGAAGGTTGACCCCGAACAGATGATGGCCAGGCCACTGGATGTGCTCCGCGAATCGCTGGAGCACGCGCAACGGATCAATGCGATGCAGCAGGTGCAGTGATGGCCAATACTCAGATAAATGCACTCCAGCAAAACATGCAGACTACCGTGAACATGCTCGTCGTGATGCAGGGTCTGCAGAAGATGGACGCTGAGATGAAGGGCGTCCGGGGCAAGGTGGCGGCGTTCAGGAAAAGCCTGGAAAGCAGTTCGATCAAGCCCTTTGATTTGTCCGGTTTCATTTCCGGTGGCGGCTTGCTCAAACCTTTTCAGGAGGGACTGAAGAAGGCGATCAAGGCCGAAGACGAACTGGCGACCAAGAACAAAAAACTCAATACGCCGACGCTGGGCAAAGACGCGCTGATTCCTGCACCGTTGAACAAGTCCGTTACGGCGCAGGTACCGGCGGTAGTGAAGGGGGAAACCTCGGCCAATCTGGCGAAGTTCAACGTCTCGCTCGACAACATTTCATTGAAGATCGGTCAGGCGTTGTTACCAGCCGTCAACGGCCTTGTAACGGCGCTGGTGCCGGTGGTGACTTCGGTCGGTAAGTTTGTCGCCGATCATCCCCAACTCGTGGAGGGGCTGGCGGCGGCAGCGCTGGCGTTTACGCTGGTGACAACAGCGGCTGCCGGTTTCAGCGCGGTGCTGACGCTGCTTGCTTCACCCGTCGGGATATTCGCCGCCGGGGTTGCCCTGGCGGCCGGGCTGATCGTCGCCAACTGGAAACCCGTCTCGGCTTTTTTTGCTCGACTGTGGCAAGAAATCGCCCCCGTCGTAATGCCGATGGCCAGTTTTTTTCGGACCCTGTTCGGGTTCACTCCGATGGGCATGCTGATCAGCAACTGGGGACCGGTGAGCACGTTCTTCGCGGCGCTTTGGAATGTGCTCAAGGCGCTGGCTGCGCCGGTCATCGACTTTTATGCAACGTTGTTTGCGTATTCCCCGCAGGCGCTGATTTTGAAGAACTGGGCGCCTCTGGTCGGACTTTTTGCGTCGATCTGGGATCTGCTCAGAGCGGTGTCAGTACCGGTCGGGGCTTTTTTCCAGGACCTTGTCGAGTCAATCAAACTGCCCGTGCTCGCCCTGTATGCGGTGATCCGCGAGCAGTTGGGCTGGTCGCCTCTGGAGTTGATCATTCAAGCCTGGGGCTCGGTGACGATATGGATCGAGAAATGGAGCGAGAAGTTTTACCAGGCGCTTGCACCGGTCAGGGCGTTTTTCAATGGAGGTTTGGGTGAGCTCGCTGCCGAAGCGTCGGCCAAGGTCGATGTCTTCACCCATGCCCAGGAACGGACCAATGCCCAAGGCAAGGGGGAATGGGCGCCAGAGTTTTTCGGCTCCAGTGCTGATTCCGCTGCCACACGTCCAGCGTCGATGGCGGCGCTGACACAGTCCTCGAATTCACTGACGCAAACTTCCAACAGCTTGATCCAGCAAAGCGCCGCAAACAACCGTACGCAACTTGAAGGCGGCCTGACCGTGCGCTTCGAAAATGCACCGGCAGGCCTGCGCACCGAACAACCGCAAACCAATCAACCGGGCCTGGCCGTGTCTTCGCGCATCGGCTATCGCTCGCTGTCGATGGGAGGTTCCCAATGAACTGGCGTGACCGTTTATTGCCGGCATCCTTTCGCGGTGTCGGTTTCTGGATCGACCAGGCGAAAACCCCGGTCGGACGCAAGGGGCAGTTGCATGAATACCCGCAACGCGACCTGCCGTTTTTCGAGGACCTCGGCCAGCAGGCCAAGACCCACGATCTGACCGCGTTCATCATCGGCCCCGATTGCCTGGAGCAGCGCGACAAGCTGCTCAAGGCGCTGGAGCAGGGCCGTGGCGAACTGGTGCATCCGTGGCTCGGACGCCTGCAGGTCAAGGTCGGCGAATGCGACATGACCCACACCCGCCAGGACGGCGGGCTGGTGACGTTCGCATTGAAGTTCTATCCCGATCAGCCTTTGCCGTTTCCGATAGCCACGGTCAGTACGCAGAAAGTGCTGCTGGCCAAGGCCGACGGACTGCTGGGTTCGGCGGTGGCGCGATTCGAACAGGCGATGACTTTGATCAAGGCTGCGCGGATCGGCATCACCAACCTGCGCAACAGCCTTACCGGCGTCTATGACGTGATCAAGGAACAACTGAAACCTTTGATCGAGCAGTACCGGCAGATCACCGAGCTGGTCAAAGCCGTGAAGGAGCTGCCCAAGGAAGTGGCGGCGGAATTCAAGGGTTTGCTCGGCGATATCAAGGAGCTGAAAGCGTTCGCCAAGGAAGGCTACCGGGGCGTGATCGCCGACGTGTCGCAGCAACTCGAAGCGATTCGCAAGGCCGATGTGCCGAAGATCACCACGGGCAAGGACACCAATGCCGCAGCCCAAGCGATGGCTGATCTGGTGCAAGACACGGTGCTGGTCAAAGTCGCACAGTGGGTCGCGTCGATGCCGGTGGCGACCACGCCGGTGAAGCTGGCGTCGACACCGTCGGTGGCGCAACAGTCGACCTCGCCGGTCAGCCGTCAGGAAGTCCCGGTCAGCGATGACATGCAAGCGCTGCGCACGGCGGTGACTGCCGCCATCGACCCAATGCTCGCCAAAGCCGGGCCTGCGCACTACCAGGCAATCAACGATGTAAAGGAAGCGCTGGTGGCTCATCTCAAAGCGGTGGCGTCCTCCGGCGTGCGGCAAGTCAGCAAGTCGTTTCAGGAAAGCTTTCCGGCGGTAGTCGTGGCCTACAAACAATTTGGCGACGCTACGCGGGTCGATGAAGTGACTCAGCGCAACGGGATTACCCATCCCGGTTTCTCGCCCAACGACGTGAAAATCTCGCGGGAGTGATGCCATGAACGAGATGGACAATCACGTCACGCTGACGGTCAACGACATGGAATACGGCGGCTGGAAAAGCGTCGAGATCGCCGCCGATCTGGAGCGTCAGTTCCGCACCTTCAAACTCGACATCACCTGGCAATGGCCAGGGCAGGCCGTGGACGAAAGGATCAAACCCGGCGACCCCTGCGAAGTGAAAATCGGCAAGGACCTGGTGCTCACCGGTTACGTGTTCAAAGCACCGATCCGCTATGACGGGCGGCAGATCAGCTTGAGCATCGAAGGCAGTTCGAAAACCCAGGATCTGGTCGATTGCGCCGCCCGCAACCTGCCCAGCCAATGGCAGCAACAACCCTTGCTGACTATCGTTCGCGATCTGGCGAGCGAATATGGGCTGTCAGTGGTCAACGAGATCAGCGAAACCACACGCCTGACCAAACACACCATCGTGCCGGGTGAAACGGCATTCCAGTCGATCGACCGATTGCTGTCGCTGCTGCGGGTGTTTTCCACCGACAACGAGCTGGGCCAGTTGGTGCTGGCCAAACCCGGTAGCGGTGGGCGCGCCAGCGATGCGCTGGAGCTGGGCAAGAACATCCTGTCGGCCAATGCGCCAATGGATTTCAGCCAGGTGTTCTCCGAGTACCGCGTGATCGGCCAGCAAAAAGGCTCGGACGCAAAAAGCGGCGCGGCGGTGAGTGAAGTCGAGTCGACCGCGGCCGATCTGAGTTTCAAACGGCGGCGCACCACGGTGATCAACGAAGGCACGCAACTGACCTTTGAGTTGGCGCAGCAGCGTGCCCTATGGGAAAGCGCGACCCGCATGGGCCGCGCGCAGACCACCACCTATCAGGTGCAGGGCTGGCGGCAGAGCAATGGCGACTTGTGGCGCCACAACACATTGGTGAAGGTTAAGGATCCGGTGCTGGATTTTGATGGCGACATGCTGATTTCCAAGGTCACTTATTCGCTGTCGGCGCAGGGTTCGGTGACCACGTTGCAAGTGGCCCCGCCGCATACGTTTGATCCTGATCCGACTCCCCCGAAAAAAACCTGAGCCTGACCCCGAACCCTGTGGGAGCGAGCCTGCTCGCGAAAGCGTCGCCAGCCTAAACATCACAGCGCCTGACCCGCCGCGTTCGCGAGCAGGCTCGCTCCCACACTGATCCCATTCGGGCGACTCTTTTCAAGGACATCCCATGAGCCTACTGACACGCCTGCTGGCGCGCGGCACTGTCGTGCTCGCCAATTCGGCTTCGAAACTGCAATCGCTGCAAATGCGCCTCACTGCCGGTGAAGTCAACGACGACCTCGAACACTTCGAACCCTACGGCTTCACCAGCCATCCGCTGGCCGGCGCCGAGGGGGTTGTCACCTTCATCGGCGGCGACCGTTCCCACGCCATCGCCCTGGTTATCGCCGACCGCCGCTATCGCCTGCAAGCACTCGCTGCCGGTGAAGTGGCGATCTACACCGACGAGGGCGACAAAATTCACTTCAAGCGCGGGCGGATCATCGACATCGAAACCGCCACGCTGAACATCCGCGCCAGCAGCGCGGTGAACTTCGACACGCCGGTTATAAATCAGACCGGCAAGATCGTTTCCACCGGTGATCAACTGGCCGGCGGCATCAGCCAGATCAAGCACGTGCATGTTGGCGTGCAGGCCGGTAACGGTCAGACCGGCGCGCCGGCAGGAGGCCAGTGATGTTCATCAGCCAGAACCTCCACGCTGCACTGACCCGCGCCGTCCTGATCAGCCTGTTCACCTGGCGTCGCGCCGCCGATGACGATGCCCTCGATGACGAAGAACGCTTCGGCTGGTGGGGCGACAGTTTTCCCACGGTTGCCGACGATCGCATCGGCTCGCGGCTGTGGCTGTTGCGTCGGGTCAAGCTGACCCGGCAAACGCAGATGGACGCCGAGTTCTATGCCCGCGAAGCCCTGCAATGGCTGCTCGACGACGGCCACTGCAGCGCCATCGACATCATCAGCGAACGCCTCGACGCCCAGCGCCTGAACCTGCGCACGGTCCTGACCCTGGCCGACGGTGAACGTCTGGACATCAACCCCGATAACAGTTGGCAGGTGATCTATGCCGTTTGAAACCCCTTCGCTGCCGGTGCTGATCAAGCGCACCCAAAGCGACCTGGCCGGCGATTCGCTGCGCCAGTCCGATGCGCAAGTGCTCGCCCGCACCCTCGGCGGCGCCGCTTATGGCCTGTACGGTTATCTAGACTGGATTGCCCAACAGATCCTGCCCGACAAGGCCGATGAATCGACGCTGGAACGCATCGCCGCGCTGCGCCTGAATCAGCCGCGCAAAGCTGCGCAAGTGGCTACCGGCAGCGTCAGTTTCAGCGCCAGCACCGGCGCTGTGCTGGATGTCGACACCTTGCTGCAGTCCGATGATGGACGCACCTACAAAGTCACGGCCGCGCGCATCGCCGTCAGCGGCACTAACAGCACCACGATCGCTGCGCTCGATGCCGGTAGCGTGGGTAATGCCGACGCCGGTCTGACGTTGAATCCGGTGCAACCGATTGCCGGTGTGATCGGTAACAGCTTCATCGTTCAGCCACCTGGCCTCACAGGCGGCGTCGGCACCGAAAGCCTTGAATCGCTGCGCGCCAGAGTCATTCGCTCTTATCGATTGATTCCTCACGGCGGCTCGGCGCAAGACTACGAAACCTGGGCGCTGGAGTGCCCCGGTATTACCCGTGCATGGTGTCGTGGCAACTTCCTCGGCCCTGGCACCGTCGGCGTGTTCGTCATGCGTGACGATGATCCGCAACCGATTCCCAACGAAGAGCAGTTGGCGGAAGTCGAAGCCTACATCGAACCGCTGCGACCGGTGACCGCGGACGTGAGGGTGATGGCGCCGGTACAAGTGCTGGTCAAGTACAAGTTGCGCGTTACTCCGAACACCAGTGCAGTGCGCGCGGCGGTTGAAACCCAGTTGCGGGATCTGCACAACCGCGAGGCGGGGCTGGGCGATACGTTGTTGCTCAGCCACATCACCGAAGCCATCAGCAGCGCCACCGGTGAAAGCGATCACAGTCTCATCAGCCCCTCGGCCAACGTTAGCGCCCAAAGCAATCAATTGCTGACATTCGGGGGGTGCGAATGGCTGTCCTGAGAAGTCCCAGACAATACCGGCAGCAGTTGCGCAGCCTGCTGCCCAGCGGTCCGGCCTGGGACCCGGAACGAGTGCCGGAACTCGAGCAGGTTCTTGAAGGCGTCGCTCAGGAACTGGCTCGCCTCGATGCCCGGGCAGCGGATCTGCTCAACGAGATGGATCCGGCTGGCGTCAGCGAACTGGTACCCGACTGGGAGGCAGTGATGAACCTGCCCGACCCATGTCTTGGTGCGACTCCGCTCTATGACGATCGCCGCCTGGCTGTCCGTCGGCGGTTGCTGGCGGTGGGCAACCAGTCCGCCGCGTATTTCATTGAGGTCGCACGCACCCAAGGCTATCCAGAGGCCACGGTGACCGAACTACGGGTGCCGCGAATGGGGCGTTCGCGGTTCGGCGGCGCGCATTTCGGCACCTGGAAAGGGCAGTTCATGTGGATCCTCAACACCGGTGGCCGCTTGGCTATCGGGCGGCGTTTCGGCGCCAGTTATTGGGGCGAACGTTTCGGCATGTACCCAGGCTCGGCTCTGGAATGCCTCATTCACCGCAGTGCACCGGCGCATACCCGGGTGTACATCAATTATGACTAAGGACTGAATAAATGGATTATCCAAAAAGCGTACCCAGCGTCGGGCTGGTCGATGGCAAGTTTGTTGATGAGAACCCGGTGGCAGGCACGCCGGGATCGTTGATTCCGGCATCATGGGGCAATGCGGTAACCGAAGAAATACTCGGTGTGATCAAGGGCGGTGCGCTCAAGCCCGATGAAGCCGATGTCGGACAATTGCTGACAGCCGTGCGCAAGATCAGTCAGGCCGGGCTCATCGATTTTGCACTCGATACCGGTACGGCCAATGCTTATGCAGCCAACTATTCGCCGGCACCTGCGACGCTGGTAGACGGCATGGTGTTGCGCTTCAAGGCTTTGAATACCAATACCGGCGCCAGTACATTTTCCGTAGCCGGTTCGGTCGCCAAACCGCTGGTTGGTCTTGACCATACTCCGCTTCGCTCGGGTGAAATCGTTGCGACGGGAGATGTCTGGGTGCAATGGAACAGCTCGCTGGGCAGCGGCGCCTGGATTCTGATCGCCAGTACCGGCGTGGCCAGACAGTTGGGTGCCGACGTAGGCGATGTGAAAGCCGTCGCTACCGTAGACGCACCCAGTGGCTGGCTCAAGTGCAACGGACAGCCTGTGTTGCGTATCCAATATGCCAATCTTTTCGCAGCAATCGGCACCCGGTTCGGTGCAGGTGACGGTGCAAATACCTTCAATGTGCCGGATTTGCGTGGTGAATTTGTCCGGGGTCTGGACGAGGGCCGTGGTGTCGATCCGGGGCGAGTTCTGGGTAGCAAGCAGGCCGGGCAAAATGCTTCCCACGTTCACGATGTGTCAGCCGCTGCTGCAGGTAACCATGCTCACACGGCGCGCACTGATGCTGCCGGAGTACACGCGCATGGCGGCGCTGTTACCGGCGGAGGCGCATTCAACATCGACACGGTCATGGGCGGGCAGGGGACAATCAACGGCGGCAATACCGCAGGTTCCATCATGGGATCGAGCTCGGCGCCTTTCATCAATCGCAACTTTACAACCAACGCCCCCGCTCACACCCACGGCATCGTGGCGGACGGCAACCATGCGCACAACGTCGGTGTGGATGCCGCCGGGCAACATACGCATACGATCTCGATGGCGGCCGCGGGCGGCAACGAGGCTCGGCCGATGAACACCGCGCTGTTGTACGTCATCAAGTTTTGATAACCGCTGTCCGGGACCCTCATCAGGTGGGCCGAGCGTTGCGATAGAACCCTGAAAACTCCGGAAAAAAATGGCTGGCAGGCATCAGTCGCCAGCCGTGATTCAATCGGGGCCATATCCAGGGAGGATCAAGCATCATGCAATTAACTGAAAAACACCTTATCGACATCATGCCCAACGCCCGCTCCCAAGCGGGCGTTTTTGTTTTAGCACTCAACGCCGCCATGGCCAGGCATCGCATCGACACGCCAAAACGTGTTGCGGCGTTCCTCGCCCAGGTTGGTCACGAGTCGGGCCAATTGCGTTACGTGCGTGAACTGGGCAACAACCAATACCTGAGCAAATACGACACCGGCACCCTGGCGCTGCGTCTGGGTAATACGCCCGAGGCGGATGGCGACGGGCAAAAATATCGGGGGCGTGGGCTCATACAAATCACCGGTCGCGCCAACTATCGCCAATGCAGCCTCGGTTTGTTTGGCGATGAGCGTCTTTTGTCGTTACCCGAATTGCTCGAGCAACCGCAATGGGCGGCGGAATCGGCGGCGTGGTTCTGGGCGCAGAAGGGCCTGAATGAACTGGCGGATGCGGACCAGTTCAACACCATCACCCGCCGCATCAACGGCGGGTTGAACGGCTTGCAGGATCGCCTCGAGATCTGGGCGCGGGCGAGGGCGGTGCTATGTCCGGCTCCTGGCGCGTGATTGGTCTGATGTTGCTTGTGGCCGGGGCGTTTGCAGCTGCATGGCAATTGCAGGACTGGCGCTACGGGCGGCAATTGGCCGAGCAGGGGCGGTTAAACGCCGAAACCCTCAATCAACTGACGCAGACCGCCGCCACCGCGCAACAGGCCGATCAGGATAAACGCCTGGCGCTGGAGCAACGGCTCGCGGCCAGTGAACAAACCCATTATCGAGCGCTGAGCGATGCCCAACGTGATCAGGATCGCCTGCGCGATCGCCTTGCTACTGCCGATGTGCGCCTGTCAGTCCTTGTCGACGCCGGCGACGTTGCCCACGGCTGTGCGCTGCCAGCCACCGCCGGCACCGGCGGCGTGGATTCTGCAACCGTACGCGCCCGACTTGACCCGGCGCATGCTCAACGAATTATCGCCATCACCGACACCGGCGACCGCGCACTGATTGCCTTGCAGGCCTGTCAGGCCTATGTCAGAGCGCTGGCGCCCGAACATCTTGAATGATTCTGTGTATTGAAAGCGCGTCCGGCTCGTGTACGGTGAAGGCATTCCACACGATCCGGAGCTTGCCGTGAAAGAGATCACCCAACTGGCCGCAGAACTGGGCCGACGTCTGCAAGTGCTCAATGCCCACGTCACCACTGCCGAGTCCTGCACCGGCGGCGGGATCGCCGAAGCGATTACGCGGATTCCCGGCAGTTCGGCCTGGTTTGAAGCGGGGTACGTGACGTATTCCAACCGGCAGAAAACCCGGCAGCTGGATGTGCCGGGCGATTTGTTCGAGACGGTAGGGGCGGTCAGTCGCGAAGTGGTCGAGGCCATGGTGCGCGGTGCGCAGCAGCACAGCCTGGCGCATTTTGCCGTGGCGGTCAGCGGTGTCGCCGGCCCCGACGGTGGCACGCCGAACAAACCGGTGGGCACGGTGTGGCTGGCCTGGGGCGTTGGCGACGCGGTTTCCAGCGAGGTTCAGCACTTCGCCGGCAACCGTGATGAAGTTCGCCGACAAACGGTGAAGGCCGCGCTAGAGGGACTTGTGCGACTAGCGGCACGAGAAATCGAAAATCAGGGGTAGGCGATCTTCGAACGCTGTGGAATAATACTGGCTACTTATACAGGTGTTGGCCGTCAGGCCTTATTGATTACGTGAGGACTTTAATGGACGACAACAAGAAGAAAGCCTTGGCTGCGGCCCTGGGTCAGATCGAACGTCAATTCGGCAAGGGTGCCGTAATGCGTATGGGCGATCAGGACCGTCAGGCGATCCCATCCATCTCTACTGGCTCTCTGGGTCTGGACATTGCACTCGGCATTGGCGGCTTGCCAAAAGGCCGTATTGTTGAAATCTACGGTCCTGAATCTTCCGGTAAAACCACACTGACACTGTCGGTCATCGCCCAGGCGCAAAAAGCCGGCGCGACCTGCGCATTCGTCGACGCCGAACACGCGCTTGATCCAGAGTACGCCGGCAAGCTGGGCGTCAACGTTGACGACCTGCTGGTTTCCCAGCCGGACACCGGCGAACAGGCCCTGGAAATCACCGACATGCTGGTGCGCTCCAACGCCGTTGACGTGATCATCGTCGACTCCGTGGCGGCACTGGTGCCGAAGGCTGAAATCGAAGGTGAAATGGGCGACATGCACGTCGGCCTGCAAGCACGTCTTATGTCTCAGGCGCTGCGTAAAATCACCGGTAACATCAAGAACGCCAACTGCCTGGTCATCTTCATCAACCAGATCCGCATGAAAATCGGCGTGATGTTCGGCAGCCCGGAAACCACCACCGGTGGTAACGCGCTGAAGTTCTACGCCTCGGTTCGTCTCGACATCCGCCGTACCGGTGCGGTGAAAGAAGGCGACGAAGTGGTCGGCAGCGAAACCCGCGTCAAGGTTGTGAAGAACAAGGTGGCTTCGCCGTTCCGCCAGGCCGAGTTCCAGATTCTTTACGGCAAAGGCATCTACCTTAACGGCGAGATGATCGACCTGGGTGTGCTGCACGGTTTTGTCGAGAAGTCCGGCGCCTGGTATGCCTACGAAGGCACCAAGATCGGTCAGGGCAAGGCCAACTCGGCCAAGTTCCTGGCGGACAACCCGGAAATCGCCGCGAAGCTTGAGAAGCAACTGCGTGACAAGCTGCTGGCACCAGTGGCAGACGTCAAGGCTTTGGCCTCCCGGGACAAGGTCGATAACATGGCTGAGGCCGATGTCGACGTTTGAAGTCATTGAATGACTCTTGTACTTGATACCCTCGTCGCGGTGCGGCGAACCGCCATGGACCTGCTCGCACGTCGCGAGCATGGTCGAGTCGAGTTGACGCGCAAGCTGCGTCAGCGCGGCGCCGAGGCGGAGCTGATCGAAACAGCCCTCGACCGTTTAACGGAAGAGGGGCTGCTTTCCGAAGCCCGTTACCTTGAAAGTTTTGTTTCCTACCGCGCCCGTTCCGGCTATGGCCCTCTGCGAATTCGCGAGGAGCTCAGCCAGCGAGGTTTGCAACGTACCGATATCGAAATCGCCCTGCGCGAAAGCGGTATCAACTGGCAGGCGCAGCTTCAGGATACGTGGCAACGCAAGTTCTCCGGACATTTACCGATTGATGCGAAAGAGCGGGCCAAGCAAGGCCGGTTTCTGGCGTATCGGGGGTTCTCGATGGAGATGATCAACCGCTTGTTCAGCGGTCGAGGGATGGACGATTAAACCGATTCAACAAAAAAGGCCCGCTATTTTTTAGTAAATAGCGGGCCTTTTTTTGCCTTCAAATTACGTTGGAAGGCTCGCGTGAGCGTTGTGCAGTGGGCGGTTTTGAATCGGCCCAGTTTTCCGGCAGGTTGATAAAGTCGACCAACTCTCTCAGGCGACCATGGGTACGGCCATTGAAGGCAAACGCCAGCCGTGCCAGATGGCTGAACTGTGCATCGTCGTGTTCTTCATCGCTGTAGGCGTGTTGATGAAACTCGTCGCTCAGGCACAGATCAGCGAATTCCTCCTGCATCTGAGCCAGCGCCTGATCGCTGAGCTTGTGGTTCATGCGAATCACAAACTGCCGCTTGAGCCAGCGACTGGAGTGGAAGTTGCTGTAAAACTGATTGATCTCGTCCACCGCTTCTTCAACGCTGTAAACCAATCGCATCAACTTCATATCCGTCGGCAGGATATAGCGGTTTTCTTCCAGCTGATTGCGGATGAAGTCGAGCGCACCTTGCCAGAAGGTGCCGCCCGGAACATCCAGCAAAACCACCGGCACCAACGGGCTTTTGCCAGTCTGAATCAGCGTCAGCACTTCCAGCGCTTCATCAAGGGTGCCAAAACCGCCCGGGCACAGCACCAGCGCATCAGCCTCTTTGACGAAGAACAGTTTGCGGGTGAAGAAAAAGTGGAACGGCAACAGCTTGTCGGTGCCACCCACGGTCGGGTTGGCGTGCTGTTCGAAGGGCAGGGTGATGTTGAAACCCAAACTGTGGTCACGCCCGGCGCCTTCGTGGGCGGCGGCCATGATGCCGCCGCCGGCGCCGGTGATCACCATCATTTCCGCACGCGTCAGCGCTGCGCCGAGTTCGCGGGCCATCGTGTATAACGGATGTTCCACTGGCGTACGCGCCGAGCCGAACACGGTGACTTTGCGCCGGCCTTTGAATTGTTCGAGTACACGGAACGCCTGCTCCAGTTCACGCAGGGCTTGCAGGGTGATCTTGGCATTCCAGCGGTTGTGGTCTTCCTGAGCCATGCGCAGCACGGTCAGGATCATGTCGCGGTAGATGGGGATGTTCGGGCTGTTGGCGGAAACATGGTTGAGTTGTGCTTCGACCTGGCTGATGAGGTCGCCGCTTTCCTGAAAATGACGGCTCAAGAGGTCATTCGGCTGATAAGGCATTCAACGTCTCCTTCTGTACAGAGCGGTTAGCCCTGACAACCAGCGTCCGGGCCGCACTGCAAAAACACACAGGGCCGGCAGTTCCATTTCTGCCGTTAACGAATGATCGGGAATACTCTCAATCTAGACCCTCGCACGCATTCGCGCTGACTTGAACAGTGCGCTGTAACGTTTTGCCTGGCAACCGCTTGCTGATTTGCGCCAAAGCCCCGCCGCTCGTCTGAACGTGTCGCGAAGGGCCATCACTCTGATTTACTCAAAGACAGACGTCGCAAGACGACCTTGCGTTTGCGCAAGGCGAGGCAATTCAAGGATTCGTGGGTGGCAAGGAGGCAGGATGCATGGTCAGAGTGGTTCTGGAGATCGATACGCAGCTGTATCGAATGTTGCAGGAGTCGGCCGAGACGCATCAATTGAGTCTCGAAGAAGAGTGCTGCCGACGATTGGCCGGCGGCGAACGTCGCTCGCGCTATCTGCAGGCGTTGGTAGCGGAATTGCGCGCCGAGGATGAACAGCGGCGCGCCAAGGCTTCGCGCTGATTACTTCTTCTTCGCTGGCGCGGCTTTCGGGCAATCGGATTCCTGGTAGCTGGCCGAGCCGATCGCTTTGTTGGTTTTCACTTCGGTGAAGTCGTAACGCATGATCGCGCCCTTGGCCATCAGCTTGCGGTACGACGGGTTGTTGCACACCGACGCGCCCAACTGGAAATACACAGCCTTGGGATCGGCGCGCATCTTGTCGGCGTGGCTCTTTTGCACGCTCAGATGGTTGATCAGCTGCGTGCCCTCGACGGTGTAGCCTTGATCAAGAATGTCTTCATTGATCGCCCGTGGCGTGCCGACGCTGCTTTGGGCGGCGACGTTGCGCAGCTCTCGGTTCAGATTCTGCTCACTCAGGGACGCAGCCTGAGCGGTAAAGGACGACGCCAGCAGAATGGCAGCGGTGGGAACGATAAGGCGCAGCATGAAACTCTCCTGATTCGGTGACTGGTGGTTCGACCCGTCACGGGGCGGTGCGTTCAGTGGCGGCGAATTATAGGGGAGCCGGTCTGGACGGTACAGGCTTGTGGCCGTCGCTCTGGTAAACTGCCGGCCTTTATTGCCCTGCCGAGTGTCTTTCGTGTCGAGTTTCCCTGTCTGCCGGTATTGCCTGCGATGATCCATGCCCCCAACGCCGTGGCCCGCCTGCGCGATCAGCGCGAAGACGAAGGCATCAAGCCGATTCAGGCGCGCGGCTTTCGCTCCGAGCGTTGCCGCGATTGCCGGGTCATCATCAGTCATTGCCTGTGCGCGTGGCGGCCAAGCGTCGACACCCGTTCTGGCGTGTGCCTGATCATGACCGGCAAGGAAGTGTTCAAGCCAAGCAACACCGGTTGGCTGATTGCCGATGTGGTGCGCGACAACCACGCGTTCATCTGGTCACGCACCGAGCCAGACCCGCAGATGCTCGCACTGCTCAACGATCCGCAGTGGCAGCCGTATCTGGTGTTTCCGGGTGAATACGTCGAACCGTCGCGGGTGACCAACACAGTGAGCATCGAAAGCAGCAAGCGCCCGTTGTTCATTCTGCTCGATGCGACCTGGACCGAGGCGCGCAAGATCTTTCGCAAGAGTCCGTATTTCGATCGTTTGCCGATTCTCAGCCTGCTGCCCGACAAACTCTCGCGCTATCGCTTGCGCCGTTCGACCCGCAGCGAGCACCTGTGCACCGCCGAAGTCGCGGCGTTGTGCCTGGAACTGGCCGGTGACAGCGATGCCGCCTCGGCGCTGGACGCCTATTTCGATGTGTTCAGCCAGCATTACCTCGGGGCCAAGCAGCAACTGGACATGAATGAATCAACGCCCGCTCACGCCGAGCTGTTGCCCTATATACGAAAGCCGCAGCCGGAGTTGGCCCGATAGTGGCCCATACTGTTCACAGCGCTGGCCATCTTGCTTGACCACCCCGGCTGCGCTGGGCATGCTTGGCGCCGATTAGGGTGCGGCCAAGGTTTGAGACGCCGTGTTTGCTGTTGATTGGCGTTGAACGTGCCCCTGTGGATAGCGCTTACAAGCGTTGTCTCGAGTTGCTTTGGCCAGACCGGAATCTACCGCGTCTGCCATCAAAAACAGGATCATTTGAAAAATGGCCACATACGACATCCTGATTGCCGATGATCACCCCCTGTTTCGCAGCGCCCTGCACCAAGCGGTGACGCTGGGCCTTGGCCCGGACGTGCGACTGGTGGAAGTGGCGAGCATCGCCGAACTGGAAGCGCGCCTGACCGAAAAGGCTGACTGGGATCTGGTCCTGCTGGACCTGAACATGCCCGGCGCCTACGGTTTTTCCGGGCTGGTGCTGCTGCGCGGACAGTATCCGCAGATTCCGGTGGTGATGGTCTCGGCCCAGGAAGAAGCTTCGGTGATGGTCAAGTCCCGCGAGTTCGGCGCCAGTGGCTTCATTCCCAAGTCCAGCGATCTGAGCGTGATTCAGGAAGCGGTGCGCAAGGTGCTCGATGGCGACGTGTTCTGGCCGCCGCAAGCGTTCGAAGCAGTGAGTGTGTCGGATGAGGCGAAAGCCGCCAGCGATGGCCTGGCCAGCCTGACGCCACAACAGTTCCGCGTGCTGACCATGGTCTGCGAGGGATTGCTGAACAAGCAGATCGCTTATGAGTTGAGCGTGTCGGAAGCGACCATCAAGGCCCACGTCACGGCGATCTTTCGCAAATTGAATGTGCGCACTCGCACGCAGGCGGCTTTACTGCTGCAACAACTTGAGTCAATTCCCAGCCAGTGATGGCTGGCGGTTTCACGCTTTTTTGACTTTCGTTGATCTAGCTTCCCCACTCCTTTTTGGCTGGTTTCTCCTTATGTCACCTTTCAAGGGCCAGACCGGCCTGAAACGCATCCTCAACGCGTCCGGCTATTCGCTCGACGGCCTGCGCGCCGCCTTCACCGGCGAAGCGGCATTCCGCCAACTGGTGCTGCTCAACGTGGTGCTGATTCCGCTGACATTCTTCCTCAATGTCAGCCGTGTCGAGCAGGCGGTGTTGATCGCTGTTTGCTTGCTGGCGCTGATTGTCGAGTTGCTGAATTCGGCGGTGGAAGCGGCCATTGATCGCATCTCGCTGGAGCTGCACCCTTTGTCCAAGAATGCCAAGGACATGGGCAGCGCCGCGCAGTTCGTGGCGCTGAGCATGATCGCGCTGGTGTGGGCGGTGATTCTGCTTTAAGCGATGGTCGGCAACACGATTTCGTCGCTGCGCTGCACCCCGGCGGTGAACGCGCGGCATAGCTCGAGAAACTCGCGCATGGCCGAGGTCTGGTATTTCTGTTTGTGCCAGATGAAGTAGAACTGCCGCGCCAGATCCAGACCCGGCGTCTCCACCGGCACCAGACTGCCGCGCCGGAACGCATCGCGCAGGGCCAGCCGCGAAATGCAGCCAATCCCCAGGCCTGATTCCACTGCACGTTTGATCGCTTCGGTGTGTTCCAGCTCCAGGCGAATATTCAGCGCGCTGCGATGGTGACGCATGGCCTGGTCGAAGGTCAGCCGCGTGCCGGAACCCTGTTCGCGCAGAATCCATGCCTCATGGGTCAGCTCTTCCATCGTCGCACTGCCGCGTTTGGCCAACGGATGCTGCGGCGCGCAAAACACCACCAGCTCATCCTCGACCCAACTCTGCACTTCGATGTCCGGGTGGCTGCAATCGCCTTCAATCAGACCCAGATCAATTTCGTAGTGGGCGACTTGTTGCACGATATTGGCAGTGTTCTGCACGTGCAGCTTGACCTGGCTTTCGGGGTGCCGCTGCATGAAGCTGCCGATCAGCAGGGTGGCCAGATAGTTGCCAATGGTCAGCGTCGCCCCCACTGATAAAGAGCCGAAACCGGATTTGCCATTGAGCAGGTCTTCGATTTCCTTGGCCTGGTCGAGCAGGGCCACCGCTTGCGGCAACAGTTGTTTGCCAAGGGCGTTGAGGCTCAGGCGTTTGCCGGCGCGGTCGAACAGCTGGCAGCTGGACTGGCGCTCAAGCTCGGTGATCGAAGTGCTGGCCGCCGATTGCGAGAGGTTGAGCAGACCCGCAGCACGGGATACGCTTTCCTGCTGGGCGACGGCGACGAAGACTTGCAGTTGACGGAGAGTAAATCGCATATCGATATAACCGATAACCCTTATCTTAATAATCCAGTTAACAGATATTGTCGTCGCTATTAGAATGCGATGCAATTGCGCACGTTAAGCCTCATTGAGCCGCGCAGACCAATCTCCAGGAGTCAAACGTACATGAGCAACATGAACCACGAGCGTGTCCTCAGTGTTCATCACTGGAACGACACTCTGTTCAGCTTCAAGTGCACCCGCGATCCGGGCCTGCGCTTCGAGAACGGTCAGTTCGTGATGATCGGCCTGCAACAGCCCAACGGCCGCCCGCTTATGCGCGCTTACTCGATCGCCAGCCCGAACTGGGAAGAGCATCTCGAATTCTTCAGCATCAAAGTGCAGGACGGTCCGCTGACCTCCCAGCTGCAGCACTTGAAGGAAGGCGACGAGATCATCATCTCGAAGAAGCCTACCGGCACGCTGGTTCTTGATGACCTGAACCCGGGCAAGCACCTGTACCTGCTGAGCACCGGTACCGGTCTGGCGCCGTTCATGAGCGTCATTCAGGACCCGGAAACCTACGAGCGCTTCGAAAAAGTGATCCTGGTTCACGGTGTGCGCTACGTCAACGAAGTCGCCTACCGCGAATTCATCACCGAGCACCTGCCGCAGAACGAGTTCTTCGGCGAAGCGCTGCGTGACAAGTTGATCTACTACCCGACCGTGACCCGCGAGCCGTTCGAGAATCAGGGCCGTCTCACTGACCTGATGCGCAGCGGCAAGCTGTTCAGCGATATCGGCCTGCCACCGATCAACCCGCAGGACGACCGCGCAATGATCTGCGGCAGCCCGAGCATGCTCGACGAGACCAGCGAAGTGCTCGACAGCTTCGGCCTGAAGATCTCGGCGCGGATGCGCGAGCCGGGTGATTACCTGATCGAGCGTGCGTTCGTAGAAAAATAACCTGCGATACCTGTGGGAGCGAGCCTGCTCGCGAATGCGGTCTGTCTTCAACGTTGATGTTGCCTGACACGACGCCTTCGCGAGCAGGCTCGCTCCCACAGTTGGTTATTGGGTGTGACAGTAAAGCCCGCGTTGCCTGAGGAGGCAGCGCGGGCTTTTTCGTTTGCGGGCTTTATGCCTCGGCCGGGATGACTTCCAGCACGCGGATCTGGTCGGGCGTCGGGTAATGCCAGCGCACGTCGAGATCCCAGAACTGCGCACCATATTCACGGTCCGGCGCCGGTGTCTGATACGCCGGACGCGGATTCTGCGCCAGACACTGCTCGATCAGCTCAACCAATGGCTCATCGAGCCGCTGAGCGTGGGTGTGCGCCTGTTTCAAGGCCGCCTCCGCCCACTGCACGTCGATCAGCTGCGGCGCGGCGCTGGCGATGTCATTGGTCGCCCCGGGGATGATGTCGGCGTACGGCACGTACGGTTTGATATCCAGCACCGGCGTGCCGTCGAGCAGATCGATCCCGGAAATAAACAGGCGATTGCCTTCGACTTTGTCCAGCTTCACCACCGATTGGCCGATGCCATTCGGTCGGTGTGTAGCACGGGTGGCAAACACGCCCATCGACTTGTTACCGCCCAGGCGTGGCGGGCGCACTTTCAGGCGCGGTTTGTCTTCCAGGGCTTGGTGGAACAGAAACAACAGCCAAACATGACTGACCTGCTCCAGCCCCTGCACGGCGTCACCCTGATCGAACGGCGCGACCAGTTCCAGCACGCCACGGGCGGCCGGTGCCAGTTGCGGCTGGCGGGGGATGGCGAACTTCTCCTTGAAGCAGGAGCGCACGAAGCCGATGGGGGAGACGCTGTAAGTCATGGTCTGGGATCGAAGCGGGTAGGGCGGGCATGATAACCCGGCTCGCTTCAAGTCTGGTGGTGACAGGGCTGGCCTCTTCGCGAGCAGGCTCGCTCCCACAATGTAGCTGCGTTGTGTACGAAATCCCTGTGGGAGCGAGCCTGCTCGCGAATGCCGCACCGCCGATCTACAGACTGAATCCACCATCAAGAGGAATGATATTCCCGGTCATATAAGCCCCCGCCGTACTCGCCAGGCTGATCGCCAGCGCCGCCATCTCTTCCTCACGCCCCCAGCGCTTCATCGGAATCAGCGCAGTATCCTCAGCCAACGCCTGTTCATCATTACCAATATGCTGGGTCATCTTGCTCGGGAACCGCCCCGGCGCAATCACGTTGACGTTGATGTGCTGGCTCACCAGTTCCCGCGCCAGAATGCGCGACAACTGATGCAGAGCGGCCTTGCTCGGCCCGTAGGCATATGCCTGCTCGCCAAACGAAGAAATCCCCGCCACCGAACCGATATTGATGATCCGTGCCGGATTCGCCGCCGAGCCAGCCTTGCGCAGCAACGGCAGAAACTGCTGGATGCAACTGAACACCGAGGTCACGTTGAGCTGCATGACCTTTTCCCAGCCCTTGACCGGATAACTCTCCAGCGGCGCGCCCCAGGTGGTGCCGGCGTTGTTCACCAGAATGTCCAGATGAGTGATCTGCTCACCCAGGCGCGCGGCCAGTTCCCGCACGCCTTCCTCGGTCGCCAGATTTGCCGCCACGCCGTGGCAAATGCCCATGGCGCCAAGTTCTTCGGCGGTTTGATGGCAGGCTTCGACGTCGCGCGAGCACACGTAGACATGGGCGCCCGCCTCGACGAAGGCCTTGGCGATCATTTTGCCGATACCACGAGTACCGCCAGTCACCAGAGCGGTGCGGCCTTGCAGGGAGAAGTAGGGATGCATGGCGAGTCCTGAAGATTAGGGATCAGTACACTCTAGGCCATGCGGCCAGCTTCGAGCTGCAAGCTACAAGCGGCAAGTCAAACACCGTGCCCCGCCTTGCCGCTTGTAGCTTGCAGCTTGCAGCTGTTTTCAGGCTCTCACGCGAAGCGTGAGCCCTTTGAGGAAGTTACGCAGCAACTGGTCGCCACACGGGCGATAGTTGGTGTGGCCGACCTTGCGGAACAGCGCGCTCAGTTCAGGCTTGGATACCGGAAACTCGGCGGCTTTGAGGATCGCGTGCATGTCGTCTTCTTTCAGTTCGAAGGCCACGCGCAGTTTTTTCAGGATGATGTTGTTGGTCACCGGCACTTCGATCGGCTGCGGCGGACGGCTTTCGTCCTTGCCGCGCTTGAAGATCACCAGGCCGTCGAGGAAATGCGCGATGACTTCGTCCGGGCAGCGCACGAAGCCTTCTTCGTCTTCTTCTTTCTTGTCGAGCCAGGTGATGACATCGGCGAGCGTGACGTCCATGCCGCCCAGTTTGATGATTTCGACAACTTTCTTGTCGCTGATGTCGAGCATGTAGCGCACGCTGCGCAGTACGTCGTTATGAACCATGTCGGTATTCCTGATGCGTTGTGGGCAGCGCTCGCGGGCGCTGCCGGAATGTGGGGCGGCAGTGGAAGTCTTAGAACTTCTCTTTGCCGGACAGGTAGCGCCATTGGCCGACCGGGACTTTGCCGATCGACACGCCGCCGATGCGGATGCGACGGATGCCGATGACCTTCAGGCCGACCGCTTCGCAGAACTGCGCGATGATTCCCGGCTGCGGGTTTTTCATGGCGAAGCGCAGACGGTTTTCGTTCTGCCAACTGGCCTTGACCTGCGGCAGCTCCTTGCCCTTGTGGGTCAGGCCATGCTGCAAACGGTTGAGGCCGTGGGCAGCCATTTCGCCTTCGACTTCGACGATGTATTCCTGCTCGATCTTCGCTGCGTCGGCGGTGAGCTTGCGCAGGATTTTCCAGTCCTGGGTGAATACCAGCAGGCCGCTGGCCTTGGGCTGCAGGTCGGCGCTGGCGGTCAGGCGCAGGAAATGCCCGCGCAACGGACGCTTGCCGTAGCGATGCTCTTCGCTGAGGGTTTCGGCGCTGAGCGATTGCATGGCGCTGTCGACATCCATGCCGGCGGGGGCGTTGAGCAGGATGGTCACCGGCTCCGGCGCGGTGGCCTTGGCGTCCTTGTCGAGCTCGACCTTTTGCTCGCCGACCTTGAATTGCGGCTCATCGATGACTTCGCCGTCCACGGTGACCCAGCCGCCCTCGATGAACAGCTCGGCCTCCCGGCGGGAGCAACCGACCAGTTCGATGAGGCGTTTGGAGAGGCGAATCGGGTCAGTCATGACAGGGCCGTAACAAAAAAGGGGTGGGCATTGTACCTGTGTGGAAGCGGTTAAGCCCGGTTCCATTTGCAGGCGCTGTATTCAATGTGGGAGCGAGCCTGCTCGCGAAGGCGTCCTGCCAGTCTATGTGTGCAGTGACTGGTACACCGCATTCGCGAGCAGGCTCGCTCCCACAGGGGGTCCATGGTGTGTCAGCCGTTGCTTGAGCGCTGTTGGGACTGCCGCAAGCGCATATGCAGCAGCGGATACGGCTGGCCCATGCCATCGAACTCGGAGCGGCCGATCACTTCGAAGCCCTGCTTTTCATAAAAGCCCAAGGCTTGCGGGTTCTGCTCATTGACGTCGAGTTCATCGGCGTTGAGCCGTTCGATCGCATATCGGAGCAACTGCTTGCCCAAGCCTTGACCACGATGATCAGGATCGATGAACAACATTTCAATCTTGCCCGCCGCCACACCGGCAAACCCGGTGATGCGCTGCTGGCGATCCTTGGTGCAGATCAGCATGACCGCATCGAGATAGCGGGTGAGCACCAGGTTGCGCAACAGCTCGATATAGCTGTCCGGCAGGAACTGGTGAGTCGCACGGACCGAGGCCTCCCAGACCCGGGTCAGTTCTTCGTAATCGCTGATTTTCGGTGTGTGGATGACCGAATGCTGACGCATGTGCGTGTGCCTCTTGTGCGGTTCAAGGGAGTCCGTCCCCCGCTAAACGATAGCCGCAAAAAAGCCCCGTATCTCGGAAAAGAGCGGGGCTTCTGGATACAGCGCTATTCACTTGTGGGAGCGAGCCTGCTCGCGAAGGCATTGTGTCAGGCAATATTTACAGCGACTGACCCAGCGCATTCGCGAGCAGGCTCGCTCCCACAGGTATTTTGCGGTGCTTAGATCTGCTCAGCCCACAAATCATATTCGTCTGCGTCAGTCACCTTGCACCAGACCTTGTCGCCCGGCTTCAGGTTGCTGCCATTGTCGATAAACACGTTGCCATCGATTTCCGGGGCGTCGAAGAAGCAGCGGCCAACCGCGCCTTGTTCGTCAACCTCGTCCACCAGCACTTCGATCTCACGACCGATGCGCATTTGCAGGCGTGCCGAGCTGATCGCCTGCTGGTGCGCCATGAAGCGCTCCCAACGATCCTGCTTGACGTCGTCCGGTACCACGTCCAGATCCAGATCATTCGCTGGCGCGCCATCGACCGGCGAGTACTGGAAGCAGCCGACGCGGTCGAGCTGGGCTTCGGTCAGCCAGTTGAGCAGGTACTGGAAGTCTTCTTCGGTTTCGCCCGGGAAGCCGACGATGAAGGTCGAACGAATGATCAGGTCCGGGCAGATTTCGCGCCAGTTCTTGATGCGTGCCAGGGTCTTGTCTTCGAACGCCGGGCGTTTCATCGACTTCAGGACTTTCGGGCTGGCGTGCTGGAACGGGATGTCCAGGTACGGCAGGATCTTGCCGGCGGCCATCAGTGGAATCAGCTCGTCGACGTGCGGGTACGGATAAACGTAGTGCAGGCGGACCCAGACGCCCAGCGTGCTCAGTGCTTCGCAAAGCTCGGTCATGCGGGTTTTCACCGGCGCGCCGTTCCAGAAGCCGGTGCGGTATTTCACGTCGACGCCGTAGGCGCTGGTGTCTTGCGAGATCACCAGCAGCTCTTTGACGCCGGATTTGACCAGGCGCTGCGCCTCGTCGAGCACATCACCCACCGGGCGGCTGACCAGTTTGCCGCGCATCGACGGGATGATGCAGAACGAGCAGCTGTGGTTGCAGCCTTCGGAAATCTTCAGGTAGGCGTAGTGGCGTGGGGTCAGCTTGATGCCTTGCGGCGGCACCAGGTCGATCAGCGGGTTGTGATCCTGACGCGGCGGCACCACTTCGTGCACGGCGTTGACCACTTGTTCGTACTGCTGCGGACCGGTCACAGCGAGCACGCTCGGGTGGACGTTGCGGATGTTGCCTTCTTCGACGCCCATGCAACCGGTAACGATCACCTTGCCGTTTTCCTTGATCGCTTCGCCGATCACTTCCAAAGATTCAGCCTTGGCCGAATCGATGAAGCCGCAGGTGTTGACCACCACGACGTCAGCGTCCTGATAGGTGGACACCACGTCATAACCTTCCATGCGCAGCTGGGTCAGGATGCGCTCGGAGTCGACCAGTGCTTTCGGGCAACCCAGAGATACAAAGCCAACCTTTGGATTGGCCGGCGCAGGAGTGGTGGACATGTCTAACCTCGGTGTTTTGTGACGTCGCTGGCCACACGCGGCAGCTGACGGATGGGCGCTTGAGATGCGCCTCTGATCAAAAAGTGCGCAATTCTAGCGGCGGGCAACGCACTTGACCAGCTTTATACGGGGAAATACGACGAGTGCTGCGCTATGCTTCGCGCCGTTGAGCTTTACCGATTTCGTGCAGTCAATCATTGGTCTGTAACAACAGGTAAAACAGCGCATGCTGCACTACAAAGCATAGTGCTTCCTTCAAAGAAGCCAGTATCGAGATCAGGAGTGTTGGATGGGTCAGGCAAGTAGTCATGCGGCGGGCGCCGAGGGTTCGGCAAGCAGACCGCTGAGCATGCTGGTCGCGGCAGTCGGGGTAGTTTATGGCGACATCGGCACGAGCCCGTTGTACACCCTCAAGGAAGTGTTTTCCGGCGGTTATGGTGTGCCGGTCAATCACGACGGTGTGCTCGGCATTCTGTCGTTGATCTTCTGGTCGCTGATCTGGGTGGTCTCGATCAAGTACATGATGTTCGTCCTGCGCGCCGACAACCAGGGCGAGGGCGGCATCATGGCCCTGACGGCACTGGCACGGCGGGCAGCGGCGGGGCGCAAGCGCCTGCGCACGCTGTTGGTGGTGTGCGGGCTGATCGGTGCGGCGCTGTTTTACGGCGACAGCATGATCACCCCGGCCATTTCGGTGCTGTCGGCGATCGAAGGTCTCGGCCTGGCGTTTGAAGGCATCGATCACTGGGTGGTGCCGCTGTCGCTGGTGGTGCTGGTCGCGCTGTTTCTGATCCAGCGCCACGGCACCGCGCGGATCGGCATTCTGTTCGGGCCGATCATGGTCACCTGGTTCCTCGTCCTCGGCGCCCTCGGTGTGTACGGCATCAGCCACACCCCGGAAGTGCTGCACGCGCTGAACCCGATGTGGGCGGTGAATTTTTTCGTTGTGCACCCAGGCATGGGCGTCGCAATTCTCGGCGCCGTGGTGCTGGCGCTGACCGGCGCGGAAGCGCTGTACGCCGACATGGGCCACTTCGGCCGCAAGCCGATCGCCCGTGCCTGGTTCCTGCTGGTGCTGCCGGCGCTGGTGCTCAACTACTTCGGCCAGGGCGCATTGCTGCTGGAAAACCCGGACGCCGCGCGTAACCCGTTCTACCTGCTGGCACCGAGCTGGGCGCTGATTCCGCTGGTCGGCCTGTCGACCATGGCCACGGTGATCGCCTCGCAAGCGGTGATTTCCGGCGCGTTCTCCCTGACCCGTCAGGCGATCCAGCTCGGCTACATCCCGCGCATGTACATCCAGCACACCTCCAGCGACGAGCAGGGCCAGATCTACATCGGCGCGGTGAACTGGGCGCTGATGGTCGGCGTGGTCCTGTTGGTGATCGGCTTCGAATCCTCCGGCGCACTGGCCTCGGCCTACGGAGTGGCGGTGACCGGCACCATGCTGATGACCACCATTCTGGTGTCGGCGGTCATGCTGCTGCTGTGGAAATGGCCACCGATCCTCGCGGTGCCGGTGCTGCTCGGCTTCCTGTTGGTGGACGGTCTGTATTTCGCCGCCAACGTGCCGAAGATCGTTCAGGGCGGCGCGTTCCCGGTGATCGCCGGTATCGCCCTGTTCGTGCTGATGACCACCTGGAAGCGCGGCAAACAACTGCTGGTCGAACGCCTCGACGAAGGCGCGCTGCCGCTGCCGATCTTCATCAGCAGCATCCGCGTGCAACCGCCGCATCGCGTACAGGGCACCGCCGTGTTCCTCACCGCCCGCTCCGACGCGGTGCCGCATGCGCTGTTGCACAATCTGCTGCATAACCAGGTTTTGCACGAGCAAGTGGTGCTGCTGACGGTGGTTTACGAAGACATCCCGCGCGTCCCGCCATCGCGGCGTTTCGAAGTCGAAGCGCACGGGGAGGGCTTCTTCCGGGTGATCCTGCATTTCGGTTTCACCGACGAGCCCGACGTGCCGCAGGCGTTGAAGCTGTGTCATCTGGATGATCTGGACTTCAGCCCGATGCGCACGACCTATTTCCTTAGTCGCGAGACGGTGATTGCCTCGAAACTCGAGGGGATGGCGCGTTGGCGTGAGGCGCTGTTTGCGTTCATGTTGAAGAATGCCAATGGCAATTTGCGGTTCTTCAATCTGCCGTTAAACCGAGTGATCGAGTTGGGGACGCAGGTGGAGATGTAGCCTGCGCCTCAACTGAAAAGCCCCCGTCAGCCTTGCGGCTGGCGGGGGCTTTTTGTGCCTGTGCCCAATCCTCAAACCACCGCTGATTCCCTGTGGGAGCGAGCCTGCTCGCGAAGGCTTAGTGTCAGTCGAAGCATGTGGTGGCTGAACCACCGCATTCGCGAGCAGGCTCGCTCCCACAACGGTCTGCAGTGTTAGTGGCTATCAGGTAATTCTTCTTCAGATTCAGTCTTCGTCCGCGCAGGTCGTGGGATCAGCGCTTGGATCACATCATCAATCAAGGCTTTGCCCATCACCGTCAGGTAATGCGCGGCCCAGGCATGGCGGTCGGTGTCTTTGATGAAAGCAGCATCCTCGGCGAAGGATTTGGCGAGGGACAGCAGGTCGGAGGATTGGGACAAGGCATTGATGATCGGGACGCCGGAGCGGACGTTGAAGAACGCTTGATCCGCGTTGTAGAGGAAAGGGGTGAAGCCGATTGTTGTAAGGTCTGAAGGCGTTGACGGAATTTCTTTGCTCATTGTTTTGCTCCCTAAAACGAGGAGCTGCCGCATTCGTTACCACACGAATGGGTGGCAGCTGTACGCAGGGTGGTAAACCGGGAGAGCAAAGAAACCGGCAGACCCGAAGGTCTCCCACGTACAGCTGCCATGACAGTAAATTACAGGCGTAAAAGAACGCCTGATGTCGTGATGGAGGCACTGTTGCACTTTGCCTAACCGGGTTACCACACCCGATCGCTGAATGGGTCAGCGACGTCCGGAGAGTATCCCGTCAAAAAACAGCGCAAAAGAGCGGCAGAGCGCCCGAACACAAGTTTCGGAGTTTGCCTACAAGGTCTGTGGGCGTCATCTGATATTGCGAGACCAGACGTAAACGAAACTAAACGTTGCTGGCGATTTTGTGGGTATTTGTTCGGTAGATGAATGGGTGTGGAGTTGACGATTCGATAATGCCAATTAAGCAGGTGTCCACGTTTTATGGAATGTGGACATTTCCTGATTTTAGCTTCCTGAAGAGTCAAGAAATTTACGAGCCTTGCCACAAAACCGCTGAATCCAGCGCAATTCCCCTGTGGGAGCGAGCCTGCTCGCGAATGCGTAGTGTCAGTCGACGAATCTGTAAACTGACCCACCGCTTTCGCGAGCAGGCTCGCTCCCACAGGGATTTTGGTGGCTGCTGGAATGTAAAAGCCCCCGCAACCGTGAAGTTGCGGGGGCTTTTTGTGGATGCGCTTCAGATCACTCTTCGGCGACCGAGTTCTTGCTCTGACGCTTCTCGATCAAGTCCACCAAACGCTTGGCCAGCGCCGGGTAGTTCTCGTCGAAGTGGTGGCCGCCAGGCAGCTTCACTGCCTCACCCACTGCCGTCTTGTCCGTGCAGCCGCTCTCGTCGGTTTCTTCTTCACCATAGATGCACACAACCTTGGCCGCTGGCAGCTTGGCCATTTCCGGGCCGGTGGCGGCTTCTTTACCGGCGTTACCCAACCAGCCTTCGACTTCGATTTCGAAGCTGCCGGTGCGGGCGAAGGCGAGCAGGATGATCGCGTCGACGCGCTGCTGTTCGTTTTCTGGCAGGCGGTTGTAGATCGCCGGGAGTACGTCAGCGCCGAACGAATAGCCGGTGAGGATGAAGCGTTTGGTGCCCCATTTCTGCCGGTAGTGCTGCATCAGTTCGGTGAGGTCCAGTGCACTCTGCTCCGGGCTCTTGTGTTGCCAGTAGTAGCGCAGGGTGTCGATGCCGACCACCGGGTAGCCGATCTTGGCCATTTCCCCGGCCACGTCGCGGTCGAGGTCGCGCCAGCCGCCGTCGCCGGAGAGGAACAGGGTCACGGTGTCGTTGGCCTGCCCGGCCGGCACTTCCACGACCGGGATCGCCAGACCGCCGTTGGCCTTGTCGCCGCCGACGAGGATTTTGCGCAGTTCGTTGTTCAGCACTTGCGGCAGGTTGATGTCGTAGTCACTGATGCTGGTTTCGGCGTTCGGCTGATCGCGGACGAAGCCTGCGCTGGCGTCGTCCGGGTTGTCGTTCCACGCCACCAGCCAGTGGCCGTGGGCGGCGGATTTTGGCAACAGATGGGTGCAGCCGGGTTTTTCCAGGGCCAGATCGACGGAGATGGCCTGGGCCTTGTCGTCTTTCTGTTCGGCCAGCCAGCGCCACGCCAGCACAGCGCCTGGGCCGATGCCGCTGACCAGGGTGGCCGGGCCGTTCAGTTCGCGCAGGCCCGATTGCAGGGCGCGGCTTTGCAGCAGGCAGTCCTTGGGCAGGATCACCTGAACGATCTGCGCCGAAGCGCTGCGGCTGAGGGTGGTCAGTTGTTTCTCGGAGAGCTTCTGTTCGTCGGTGACGGCGACCAGCACCTGAGCCTTCGGCTTGCTGCCGGGGATGACCCGGGTCATGGCTGCGCCATCGGCGGGTTTGAGCTGTTCGACGGTCGGTTCCGGTGCCGGGCGTTTGAGGTACCAGTAACCGCCGCCGGCAATCACGGCCAGCACCAGCAGGCCGGCCAGGATGTACTTCAGGGAGCGTTGAATCATCAGCGTTTCACCAATCCAGTCAAGCCGCCCGCGATCAGGGCAGCAGTGTCGGCCAGTGCCACGAGCGGATCGAGTCCGGCGGGCACGGCCATATAACGGGGTTCCCAGTCAGGCTGGAACTTGTCTTTGAAGCGGCGCAAGCCTTGGAAGTTGTACAGCTGCTCACCACGGCGGAAAACCATCGAGCCCAGGCGCTGGGTCAGCGGTGCGCCGCGCCGGGGTTGCAGCCCCGACAACGGCACCATGCCCAGGCTGAAGCGCGCGTATCCGTGACTCTTATAGTGTTGAATCAGGCCGACCATCATGAATTCCATGGTCAGCTTCGGCGCTTCCGGGTGCGCGCGCATCAGGTCGAGACTGGCCAGATCGTGGCTGTAGGTCTCGAGCAGATTGGCGAACGCTACCGGGCGGCCTTCGAAGCGAATCACCGCAATGCGGAAATGCTTGAGGTAATCGTCGCTGAAGCGGCCGAGGGAGAAGCCTTTCTCGCGCACGTTCTTGCCGGTCAGCCAGGCATCGGAAATCACCTTCAGCTCATCCATCGGCGCCTGACCCGGCTCGTGGATTTCCAGCGACAGACCATCGCGGGTGCCACGGTTCCAGGTGTAGCGCAGGTCTTTCATCTCCTTGCCCTTGGCTTCCAGATCGAAGCGCAGCAGATCGACCCGGGCTTCTTCGCCGAGCTTGATCGCGGTCAGGCCGATGTCCATGTAATACGGCAGGTTCTCCGCGCGCACTTGATAGAACACCGGGCGGGTGTGATGGATGTCGCAGAGGTCGCGGAATTGCCAGATCATTTCCGCACGTTGCTGGCTCGGCCCGATCGGGTCGTACAGCGCCACCAGACTGCGGCCACGGCGGGCGTACATCAGGAACGCCTCGTCGTTGGGATGAAACAGCAACGCCTTGTCACCGGTCAGCGCGAGGCCGCCGTCGGGTTGCGACGAGGCCATGAGAATCTTTGCCGCGCGATCCAGTTCGTCTGGAGTTGGCAAATGAATCACAGGCCGCGCGGTGCGCAGCAGCCATGTCAGCGAAACCACCACCAGCAACACAGCAGCGCCAAGCAGCGAGCGCAGCCCGCGAGGCGCGTCGGCATCAAGGGTGAACTGCCACCAGAGCTGATGGCTGTAGGGCACGTCCTGATAGGCGAACAGCAGCAACCAGGCCGAAGCGCCCAGCACACACAGGCTGGCGACCAGATACAGCGGCGAAAACGGCAGTTCGGTCAAACGGCTCGGGCGATAAAAGGAGCGGCGGAACACGCCGAGCAGCGCGGCCGTCAACGTCATCAGCGTGGCTTCTTCCCAGTCGAAGCCTTTGAGCAGCGAAAGCAGGGCGCCGACCAGCAGCAGAATGGTGGTCAGCATCCACGCTGCCGACAGGCGCCGGCGCAGGCCTTGGGCAAGCAAGAGGCAGAGCACGCCGATCAGGCTGGCGCCGAAGTGCGAGGCGTCGACCAGACGATGCGGGATCAGAAAACCGATGTGCTCCAGGCGCGTGTCGATCTCCGGGGTGGCGCCGGAAAACAGCAACACCACACCAGACAGAAACACCAGCACCGCCAGAACCGGCGCAGCCAGACCGGACGCCGCGCGCATGGTCTGGGATTGAAACAGGCGCTGGCCTTCGTTGATCAGCAGCAGTACGCAAGCGACCAGCAGCGGCAGCACCACGTAGATCAGACGATACAGCAGCAGGGCAGCGGCCAGCGGTGCGGCGCCGAGCTTGTCGGCAAACGCGGCGAGCAGAATCGCCTCGAATACGCCGACCCCGCCCGGCACATGACTGAGTACACCGGCGGCCAGCGCCAACAGATACACCAGCAGGAACGGCGCAAACGGCGGCGCTTCCGGCAGCAACAAGTAGAGAACGGTGGCGGCAGCCGCGACATCGAGGGCGGTGATCACCAGTTGCAGCAAGGTCAGGCGTCGACCCGGCAGGCGCAACGTGCGCCGCCCGGCACGGACCAGCAGATTGTCGGGGTAGGGTTGTTCCGGCAGACGACGGCGATAGATGCCGATCGCCAGCACTGCACCGAGGATCAATACGGCTGCGGCGACGGAGCCGAGCAAGACTTCGGACAATCCCAGGGCCTGCGAGGCAGCGGGCAGATTGCTCAGGGTCGCCAGCGCTGCCAGCGGCGGCAAGGCGCAGCCCAGCGAAAGACTGGCGAAAAAGGTCATGTGCGCGACTTCCGACGCACCGACGCCCAGTCGCGCATATAAACGATAACGAACCGAGCCGCCGGAAAGCAGCGAAAGGCCGATCGCGTTGCCGATCGCAAACGCAGTGAAGCCGCCGAGCGCGAGGGTGCGCGGCGGCAGTTTCACACCAGCGTAGCGGCTGGCCGACCATTCATAGCCGAGCAGAATGATGAAGCCGACCACGGTCGCGCCGATGGCGCCGAGCAGGGCCGGTTTCGGCACGTCGAGAATCGAGTCGTGCAGCGCATAGAGATCGAGCTCGGCGAGCAGATGGCGGCAGGCAATCAGGGCAATGGCAAACAGCAGCAACGTGACGGCCAGACCGATCGGCTGACGGTATTTGCTTAACCGATCCAGCCAGCGCAAACGCTCGGGTTTGATCGGTTGTTCTGCTGTAACGGTGTCTTGTGGATCAGACGAGTTGGCGCGCATCAATCACCTCTTGGATTGTGCGCGACAGGATGGAGGTATCCAGCCAAGTTACCAATCCCTGTAGAAAAAAATAATCACAAAATACTACGCCTCTCGTCGGGCATCGGCGAGGGCAGTTCCTGGATTGCACAAACCCTGTCTGCGACTCAAGCATAGTCGCAAGTCAGTGGTTCTGATGATCCCCAGCGGTTCACTGCACAGTGACAGATCATTGTTGCGAAAGGACTTTTTCAACAGATACAAAAAAGGCCACTCTTTCGAGTAGCCTTTTTTGATGTTTGGTTGCGGGAGCCGGATTTGAACCGACGACCTTCGGGTTATGAGCCCGACGAGCTACCAGACTGCTCCATCCCGCGTCTGTGTGGCGGCATTCTACAGGCGAACGACGAGGTGTCAACCGCTAATCCCGGAATGGGCCAAATAACTGCAAAATCGCGGCAAACGGTCGCAGGTAATCCGTAAGTTTCGGAAATGTAACGGATTGCCGCTTCGCTAGCGACTGCGCGGCGCGCCAGTTTGCAAAACAGACGCGCACAAAAAAGGCCACTCTTTCGAGTAGCCTTTTCTGATGTTTGGTTGCGGGAGCCGGATTTGAACCGACGACCTTCGGGTTATGAGCCCGACGAGCTACCAGACTGCTCCATCCCGCGTCTGTGTGGCGGCATTCTACAGAGGTTCGCGAGTGTGTCAACCGTCAATCGGGATAAATCTGTTGAGGTTCAAGCGCTTAGCGTCTTTTTGCGGCGGTTGGCCGGCGCGCAGGGCAGGTGGCGCAAGGCTTTCAGCTCTATTGTCCGTTGATCTGTGATTGAAAAAACAAATTCATCGGAAATCTCCTACGGTCGGAAAAGAACATTCAACCACTGGTGCTATATACAGGTGCCAATGAGATACTGCGGCTCCGGCTTGCTACGTTGTCTTTTTCCGACATGACCCAGCGAAAAATCATCCACATCGACTGTGACTGTTTCTACGCCGCCATCGAGATGCGCGATGATCCGCGTCTGGCCGGCAAGCCTTTGGCGGTGGGTGGTTCGGCGGATCGGCGCGGGGTGATTGCCACCTGCAACTATGAAGCGCGCGCCTATGGTGTGCGCTCGGCCATGGCCTCCGGGCATGCATTGAAGCTGTGCCCGGACCTGACCATCGTCAAGCCGCGCATGGAGGCTTATCGCGAAGCGTCGAAGGAGATTCATACGATCTTTGCCGATTACACCGATCTCATCGAGCCGCTTTCGCTGGACGAGGCCTACCTCGATGTGTCGGACAGCGCGCATTTCGGCGGCAGCGCCACGCGCATCGCCCAGGACATTCGCCGCCGGGTCTCCAACCAGTTGCACATCACCGTCTCAGCTGGCGTTGCGCCGAACAAGTTTCTGGCGAAGATCGCCAGCGACTGGAAAAAACCCAACGGTTTGTTCGTGATCACCCCGGATCAGGTCGAGGATTTCGTCAGCAGTCTTCCGGTGAGCAAGCTGCACGGCGTCGGCAAGGTCACCGCCGACAAGCTCGGCAAGCTCGGCATCGTCGACTGCCAGCACCTGCGCGAGTGGGGCAGGCTGGCGCTGGTGCGCGAATTCGGCAGTTTCGGCGAGCGCTTGTGGAATCTGGCCCGTGGGATCGATGACCGGCTGGTGCACAACGACAGCCGGCGTCAGTCGATCAGTGTGGAAAACACCTACGACGTTGATCTGCCGGACTTGCGCAGTTGCCTCGACAAACTGCCCGAGCTGCTCGAGACCCTGAAAACCCGCATGGCGCGGATCGACAGCAGTTATCGACCGGGCAAGCCGTTCGTCAAAGTCAAATTTCATGATTTCACCCAGACCACCCTGGAGCAGGCCGGGGCAGGGCGCGACCTGGGCAGCTATCAGTTGATGCTGACTCAGGCGTTCAACCGCGGTGGCAAACCGGTGCGGTTGTTGGGGGTGGGGGTGAGGCTGGAGGATCTGCGCGGAGGGTTTGAGCAGATGGAGTTGTTTGAGCGGTAAATTTGCGGCGCCTGGCAGGGCCTCTTCGCGAGCAGGCTCGCTCCCACATTGGATCTGCGTCGTTCACAAATCCCTTGTGGGAGCGAGCCTCCTCCGGGCGGCGTTCCCACGAAGCTTCCAAGCTTTAATTCGGTCCCGGATCAGCCACTAAACGCCCGGCATCCTTGGCCAGAGACTTGAGAAACTCAGTCTGCAACTCAGGATCATTGCGGGTCAGTTCGATCAGGCTTTGTTCCAATTCGCTGGCTTCTTCTTCCAGGCCCAGCTCCGACAGGCGTTTGACCCGGTGTACCCACTGGCTCACCTCATCATCTTCCAGATCGTCATAAATCAGCCCGTGCGCCTCGATCAGCTTGCCGCGCAGGTGGCCACTGAGCATCAGGGTCGAGTCGGTATGCACATCGTCCTTGGCGTCCTCGACACTGATCTGCAAGCGGCCAACATGGTTGAGGTCATGTTCGGCGAACGGACTGTCGAGCAGATTCAAGCGCAGCACGCCGTTGCGATCAGTGGTCATGTCGAACGTCTGCTTGCCGGCCCTGACCTGCACCGGTCGTTCGCTCCACGGCAGGCTCGAATACTCCGTGCGCTTGTCGCGCTGGACTTCGTCGATGCCCGCGAGGTTCTGCTGCGCGCGACCGTTGGACTGCACGTTCATGAACGGGTTGAGCCCGGCGAAACCGTAGCTCAGCCAATCCTTGGTGACGCTATCCGGCAGGTTACCGAGGGCAAACACGTTGACCACGTTCGCACCGACACCACCGACCACGGCTACCGCGCCCAGCGGAATCTCGTAGACTTCGCGCCAGGGTTGGTAAGGCGTGTAGCGGTCGTAACGACGGGTGACCTCGAACTCGGTGACCTCGAAAGTCTTCTGCTCGTTGATCTTCACGCGTCGCTGCGGCAGCTCGAGCACCTTGGGCTCGCCGACATCGATCTGCAGGCTGTGATCGAGCAACTTTCGCTCGACCCGCTCTTCGTGCTCGCTGCGTTGCGACATGTGATTGGCGCAGCCGCTGACCAGCAGGGCGCCGCACAGGGCGGCGCCACCGAGGCCTAAGGTGTTTCGCTTGAACATGACGTCTCTATCTGGTTTCAGCGGCGGATACGGGCCTGAAGGAAGGACACAACATCGGCCACCGGCAAGGCTTGCGCCTCGCCTTCGGTGCGACTCTTGTATTCCAGGTTGCCTTCGGCAAGGCCGCGGTCGCTGACCACGATCCGGTGTGGAATGCCGATCAGCTCCATGTCTGCGAACTTGATGCCCGGGCTGGTTTTCTTGTCGCGATCGTCCAGCAGCACTTCAAAACCGGCAGCCGTGAGGTCGGCGTACAGCTTGTCGGTGGCTTCGCGCACCTGCTCGGTTTCATAGCGCAGCGGTACCAGGGCGATCTGGAATGGCGCCAGGGTGTCGCTCCAGATAATGCCGTTGGCGTCGTTGTTCTGCTCGATGGCAGCAGCCACCACTCGCGATACGCCGATGCCGTAGCAACCCATTTCCAGGGTCACCGGCTTGCCGTTCTCGCCCAGCACTTCGCACTTCATCGCCTTGCTGTACTTGTTGCCTAGCTGGAAGATGTGGCCGACTTCGATGCCGCGCTTGATTTCCAGGGTGCCCTTGCCGTCCGGGCTTGGGTCGCCAGCGACGACGTTGCGCAGGTCGGCAACGGTCGGAACCGGCAGATCGCGGTCCCAGTTCACGCCAAAATAGTGCTTGTCGTCGATGTTCGCACCAATGCCGAAGTCGCTCATCATCGCGACCGAGCGGTCGATGATGATCGGCAGCGGCAGGTTCAGCGGGCCGAGCGAACCGGCGCCGGCGCCAATCGCGTCACGCAGTTCGGCATCAGAGGCCATGACCAGCGGGCTGGCCACGCCAGGCTGGTTGGCAGCCTTGATTTCGTTCAGTTCGTGGTCGCCACGAATCACCAGCGCGATCAGCTTGCCTTCTTCTTCGGCATGGACGATCAGGGTCTTGATGGTCTTTTCAATCGGCAGATTGAATTTTTCCACCAGCGCCGCGATGGTTTTGGTGTCCGGCGTGTCGACCAGACGCAGTTCTTCGGTTGGCGCAGGGCGCGAGGTTTCCCGTGGCACCGCTTCGGCTTTTTCGATGTTCGCCGCGTAGTCGGAACCGTTGCTGAAAACGATATCGTCTTCGCCGGACTCGGCCAGCACGTGGAACTCGTGGGAACCGGCACCACCGATCGAACCGTTGTCGGCTTCAACCGGACGGAATTTCAGACCCAGACGCGTGAAGATGTTGCAGTAGGCTTCATGCATGCGGTCATAAGTGATCTGCAGCGACGCCTGATCAGCGTGGAAGGAGTAGGCGTCCTTCATGATGAATTCGCGGCCGCGCATCAAACCGAAGCGTGGGCGGATTTCGTCGCGGAATTTGGTCTGGATCTGGTACAGGTTGATTGGCAGCTGTTTGTAGCTGCTCAACTCGTTGCGCATCAGATCGGTGATCACTTCTTCGTGGGTCGGGCCCGCGCAGAAGTCGCGACCGTGGCGGTCTTTGATGCGCAGCAGCTCAGGGCCGTATTCTTCCCAGCGCCCCGATTCCTGCCACAGCTCGGCCGGTTGGGTGCTCGGCATCAACACTTCCAGAGAACCGGCAGCGTTCATCTCTTCGCGAACGATGGCTTCGACCTTGCGCATGACTCGCAGGCCCATCGGCAGCCAAGTGTACAGGCCCGAGGCAAGCTTGCGGATCATGCCGGCGCGCAGCATCAGCTGGTGGCTGATCACGACAGCGTCGGAAGGCGTTTCTTTCTGTGTGGCGAGCAAAAATTGACTGGTGCGCATGGTTGGCCGTTGTCGGTTGCTATGACTGGAAATGACGGAGCAGTGTACCGGCGAGTTTTGCTGCCGTACAGAAGTGTGGCCGGCACAGAGGTCGAGTGGCGGGATTCCTCCCGCCACTGGCGAAGCGTCCTACGAGTCTTCGGTGACCGGCGTCGGTGCAGGCTCGGGCGTTGGTGTCGGCCCTTCGCGGCGGCGCTCCTGAAACCAGTGCAGTGCAATCAGCAGCAGCGTCGGCACGCCGAGCAGGGCGGTGATGAGGAAGAAGCTGTGATAGCCGAATTTCTCCACCAGCACGCCGGAGTAGCCACCCATCAAACGCGGCAGCAGCAACATGATCGAGCTGAGCAGGGCATATTGCGTCGCCGAGAATTTCAGGTTGGTCAGGCTCGACAGGTAGGCGACGAACGCCGAGGTCGCCAGGCCCGAACTGAAGTTGTCGAGGGAAATGGTCACCACCAGCATCTGCAGGTTCGGGCCCATGTCCGCGAGCATGACGAACAGCAGGTTGGTCGCCGCCGAAGCCACGCCACCGATAAACAGGATCGGCAGAATGCCGAAACGCACGATCAACAGCCCGCCCATGCCGGCGCCGACGAGGGTCATGATCAGGCCGAAAATCTTGCTGACACTGGCGATCTGATCCTTGGTGAAGCCCTGGTCGATGTAGAACACGTTGGCCATCACGCCCATTACCGTGTCGGACATGCGATAGGTGGCGATCAGGCCCAGCAGCAACAGCGCCTGCCAGCGATAACGCAGGATGAAGTCATTCACCGGCGTCAGTACCGGCGCCAGTCCGCGCCGGCCCATGGCCGACAGACACATGCCGGTGAGCAATATGTAGAGGATGGCGCGCAGAAAGGCGCGGTCTTCGAGCAGCAAATCGAGCGGGCTCATGTCACCGAACAGCACGCCAGCGAAATCGGTGTTGTACAGCTGGGTGAACATCGCCGGCACGGAAACCAGCAAAACGATCAGCACGAATACCGACATCAGTTGATGCATGAACGTGTAGCGCCCGGCCTGCAACTGCGTGCGCAACGGCACCGGTGGTTCGCGCATGAACAGCGTGGTCAGCAGCGCGGGCACCATCAATGCGCCGAACAGCACATAAGTGCCGGTCCATGCCGCGTGCTTATAGTTGAAGCCAGTTGAGCCGAAACCTTCGGCGAAGAACAGCGCGCCGGCGGTGGCGAGCAGGGCGGCAACGCGGTAGCCGGACATATAGCTGGCGGCGAGCGCGGCCTGGCGGCTGTCATCGGCGATTTCCAAACGGTAAGCGTCGACTGCGATATCTTGCGTGGCCGAGGCGAAGGCGACGACGACGGCAATGGCGATCAGCCAGGACAAATGTTTCTGCGGATCACAGAAACCCATGCCGATCAGGCCGAGAATTACCAGCGCCTGGGAAAGCACCAGCCACGAACGGCGGCGGCCGAGCTTGCCCAGCAAAGGCAGGCGCCATTGGTCGAGCAGCGGTGACCAGACCCATTTGAACGCATACGCCAGGCCGATGAGGCTGGCATAGCCGATGGTTTCACGGGCCACGCCCGCTTCACGCAGCCACACGGAGAGCGTCGAGAACACCAGCATGTACGGCAGGCCGGCGGCAAAACCGAGCAACAACAGCACGAGCGTCGAAGGACTGGCATAGGCGGCGAGCGCGGCGCGCCAGGTTTTACGGGGCATGGGCTGAAGTCTGCCTCAAAATTGCGAAAACAAAGCGCGCACTCTAACCGCTGTGCTCTACCGGACGCCAGCCATGGCGCCGAATATCCACACGATTGTTCTGGACGGTAATGCCTTCCATGCGCAATCGCGCGCGTTGTTCATCACCGGAGGGGCTGCCGACCGGCAGGCTGATGCGCCCGCCGGCGCCGAGTACGCGGTGCCAGGGCAGCCTGGTATCGCCGGGCAACTGGCTCAAAGTCCGCCCGACCCAGCGCGCGGCGCGGCCCAGCCCGGCAAGTTCGGCCAACTGGCCATAACTGACGACTTTGCCTTCAGGCACTTGCGCGAGTGTCGAGTAGAGTGCCGTGCGTCGGATTTGCGCATCGTTTTCGACGCTGTCGAGCGGGTCTTTCACGTACGCGGCTCCTGAGCATTGGCGTGACAATGGCGACAAGGGTAATCGCTCGTGGCGCAGTTGAGAAATGAACTCAATTGAAATAGTCCGGTCAGTCCTTGTCATGGGCAAAATCCTCCGGATAATGCCGACCTTTTTCGCCAACTCTGAGCCCCCGATCTGCTTATGTTCCCCAGAACCTTGTTGTGCCTTGCTGTTTTCAGCGCGTCCACGCCCCTGCTTGCCGACACCGTCTGGTTGAAAAACGGCGACAAGCTGAGCGGCACTATCACGGTATTCGACGGCGGCAAGCTGTTGATCCAGACCAAATACGCCGGTGCGGTGGCGATTGACTGGAAAGAGGTCAAGACCCTCGATAGCGATCAGCACCTGTTGGTGAAGCAGGATGCCTATGCCGGTGAAGTGTCGAAGTCGCTGACGGCGGCTGACGATGGCAAGGTCACCCTGTCCAATGGCGAGGCGCCGAAGACGGTCGAGCTGGCGAGCATTCAGCAGATTCTCAAGCCCAAGCCGATCGTCACCGACCTGGTGTGGAAGGGCAATGTTGATCTGGCGCTGGACTATCAGCGCGCCGAAAAGGACACCGACGACTACGACGTCGGCTTCAAGACCTCGGCGCGGCACGGTCGGTGGCGGCATACCGCCGAGGGGGAATACAACCGCGAAGTGCAGGATGCGGAAACCACCACCAACAACTGGCGCGCCGAATACTCCCTCGACCGCTTCCTCACCGACCAGTGGTTCTGGCAGGGGCGCATCAACTACAAGCGTGATCACATCGAAGAGCTGGCCCGCCAGCGTGTGGTCGGTACCGGTCCGGGCTACCAGTTCTGGGACGACGAACTCGGCGCGTTCTCGCTGGGCTCGTTGCTCAACCGCACCGACTATGAATACCGCGATGGCAGCAAGGACAACTTCTATTCCGTCGCGATGAAGTGGGACTACAACCGCTACCTGATCGGCAAGAAGGTCGAGTTCTTCACCAATGGCGAAGTCGGCAAGCCGCTGTCGGGCGTTGCCGATTACGCGCTGGATGCCGAGCTGGGCCTGCGCTACAAGGTCACCGACTGGGCCTCGCTCAACCTAAAGGCCGAGCGCGACATCATCAGCGGCACCAACGATGCGGATCTGAACAAGACCCGTTATACCGCAGGGTTTGGCGTGGCCTGGTAAAAGCACAAACAAAAAATCGCAGCCTTTCGGGCTGCGATTTTTTTTGCCTGAACAAAACAGGCGCCCACAAAAAAGCCCCGCTTTTAAGGGCGGGGCTCTTTTCTAAAGAAGCTACAAGTTAGATAACTTGTACTTCTTCAGCTTGCATGCCTTTCTGACCGCGGGTAGCGATGAAAGAAACCTGTTGGCCTTCTTTCAGGCTTTTGAAGCCGTCGGATTGGATAGCTTTGAAGTGAACGAACAGGTCGTCACCGGATTGTGGAGTGATGAAGCCGAAGCCTTTTTCATCGTTGAACCACTTAACGGTACCGGTTTGGCGATTAGACATGGTGTAACTCCTTGAACAAAGATAACTGCGACTCAGGAAGAACCCTGGCCGAGACTGAGTGCAAAGAGCAGGAAAAATTCTTGTAGATGGTTGGATCGAAATTCAACATATCGTGTAGAGATTCTCAGTGACACAAGCAACACAGTGACGCCACCTTAACCCTTTTTCCGGAACGTGCCAATGTTTCTTGCAAAGGATTCTGTGTTTTAGGGATCGGCGGTGCGACGGTTCGTCGCCACATCGCGTAAATACGGGGTGTTCGCCGAGAATTGCGTTGCGCACTTTGAACGCGGCGACGCGCCCGGTAAGATGCCGGACAGAATTTTTCCACCTCGCTATTCAGGACAAACCCGCCATGAGCATCAAATCGGACAAGTGGATTCGCCGCATGGCGCAGGAACACGGCATGATCGAACCGTTCGTCGAGCGCCAGATGCGCGGCAGCGACGACAGCCGGGTGATTTCCTACGGCGTGTCGAGCTACGGCTACGACGTGCGTTGCACCAACCACTTCAAGGTGTTCACCAACATCAACTCGGCCATTGTCGACCCGAAGAACTTCGACGCCGGCAGCTTCGTCGACATCCACAGCGACGTCTGCATCATTCCGCCGAACTCCTTCGCCCTGGCCAGCACCGTCGAGTACTTTCGCATTCCGCGCAACGTGCTGACCATCTGCCTGGGTAAAAGCACCTACGCGCGCTGCGGCATCATCGTCAACGTCACTCCGCTCGAGCCTGAGTGGGAAGGTCACGTGACCCTGGAATTTTCCAACACCACCAATCTGCCCGCGAAAATCTACGCTAACGAAGGTGTGGCGCAGATGCTCTTCCTCGAATCCGATGAAGAATGTGAAGTTTCCTACAAGGATCGTGGCGGCAAATATCAGGGCCAGCGTGGCGTAACCTTGCCGCGTACCTGATCGACCATCCGACGGATGTCGGGAATTCTTTGGCGGGCAGACACTCTATGGGGTGTACTGCCCGTTTTTGTTACACACAAATTCGGGCCTTCACTGAGGAGTGCCCTATGAAGATCGACCCGCGAATCAGCGCTGAACTGGCAAGGCTTGAGCCCAATCAGATAGGCGTTCTGGCCTGGTCGTTATTGGCGAATCCGTCTTTGAGCCTATCCGGCGGCGTGCCCGGCCAGCCCGATCCCGATACTCCCAACGAACAACCGACCGAACCAGGCGAACCGACGCTGCCGGACGAGCCGCCTCCGGCGCCTGTTGCCTGACCGACCGTCATGAATATGGCCCGTCAGCCTGATCGATTTGCGATCTAGCTGACGGGCCATATTTCGTTGTCGCCGATCACGAAGACCTTGCAACTGTCGTCGCGCTCGACCTGATAGCCGCCGGTAAACGCACCGAATGCCGGCATCAGGCTGATGCGCTCACCCAACCTGAAGCAGGCCAGGCGCAAGCTCTGCCGACCTTTGCCGTGCAATCGATAAACCGGGTGCACGTGGCCGGCGAGCACGTGCCGTTCCGGATGCGCATCGGGCTCGTGTTGTAAGGCGAACGGGCCGAGCAGCAATGGTTCGGGCACCACGCGGATATTCAACGATGCCGGTGGGTCGCCCGCGCGTTTGTCGTGGTTGCCGCGAATCAGCGTCATCGGCAGGTCAGCGTGCCGCGCTCGCCACTCTGCCAGCGCATTCAGTGTGGTCGGGACATGGGAACCAGGCCCATGCAGAAAATCCCCGAGGAAGATCAACTGGCGACACGGCAACCGCGCCAGCAACGCGTCGATCACCTCGATATTGCTCGCCGTTGTGCCATGGGGCACCGGCTGGCCGAGGCTGCGATAGGCCGCCGCCTTACCGAAATGCACGTCGGCGATCAGCAGCGCCTCCTGCGCTGGCCAGTACAGCGCTTTCTCCGGCAGCAGCCACAACTCCTCACCGGCCAGACGCACCGGGTACGCACTCACGACGATTTTCCGTTATCAGCGGTTTTTTCCAGGTCACCGACCATTCTTCTGATCCTGTCAGCCAGTTTTTCCGAACTCATGCTCTCGCGCATCCGCTCCACCAGCAGCGGAAAGCCCAACGGTGTAGGACGTTTAACCTGATGCACGTCGAGTTTCATCCGATTGATCCGCTCCAATGTCTGTTCCAAACGACGAATATCCAGTTCCTCGCGTAGGACTTCTTCCCCAGCTTGGGCTAGCAGCAGGTTGTCGGCGTCATATTGTTTGAACACCTGGAAAAACAAGCCGCTCGACGCCTGCACCTGGCGGGTGCTTTTCGGTGCGCCCGGATACCCGGCGAAGACCAGCCCGGCGATCCGCGCGATTTCGCGGAAGCGGCGCAACGCCAGCTCACCGGCATTGAGACTGGCCAGCACATCCAGCAACAAGTCATCGGCGTTGAACAGGTGAGCGTCGAGATGCGTGGCCCAATCCACCTGCGTGGCGCTGAGCAGTTCCAGGCCGTAATCATTCACGGCAATCGAGAAGGTCACCGGTTGCCGCTGACTGACGCGCCACGCCAGCAGGCTCGCCAGTCCCAGATGCACCTGACGCCCGGCGAACGGATAGAGGAAAAGATGCCAGCCTTCGCGGGATTTCAGCACCTCGGCCAGCAGATTTTCCGTGGTGGGCAAGCCGGACCAGCGTATCTGCGTCTCCAGCAGCGGCCGCAGCGCATGCATTTCCGGGCCGTTGAACTGACCTTGAGCAGCGGCGCTGAAGCGCGTCACCACTGCTTCGGCCAGTTCGTTGGATAACGGCATGCGCCCGCCATTCCAGCGCGGCACGGCGGCTTTTTTTGCGGTGCTGCGTTTGACGTAGGCGGTCATGTTTTCCACCCGCACCAGTTCCAGCAGGCGGCCGGCGAAGAGGAAACCATCGCCGGGTTTCAGTCGCGCGATAAAGCCTTCCTCGACGCTGCCCAGTTGTTTGCCGCCGCCGCCCTTGCTCCAGAATTTAAGGTTGATGCTCGCGTCGCTGACGATGGTGCCGATGCTCATGCGATGGCGCCGTGCTAGGCGCGCATCCGGCACGCGCCAGACGCCGTGTTCGTCCGGCTCGACCCGGCGGTAATCCGGATACGCTGTAAGAGACATCCCGCCATGGCGCACGAACGCCAGCGCCCAGGCCCAGTCTGCCTCTGTCAGGTCACGATAAGCCCAGGCACCACGGACTTCTTCATACAAGTCTTCAGGAATAAACCCACCGCCAAGGGCCATGCTGACCAAATGTTGGACCAGCACATCCAGCGGCTTGTGCGGTGACAGACGCGGCTCGATGCGCCGCTGTTCGACGGCGTCGCGTGCGGCAACCGCTTCGATCAGCTCCAGGCTGTGAGTCGGGACCAAAGTGACCCGCGAGGTGCGCCCCGGCGCGTGGCCGGAACGTCCGGCACGCTGCATCAACCGCGCAACGCCTTTCGCCGAGCCGATCTGCAGCACGCGCTCAACCGGGAGGAAATCCACACCCAAGTCCAGGCTCGAAGTGCAGACCACCGCTTTCAGTTGGCCATTCTTTAACGCTTGCTCGACCCAATCGCGGGTATCGCGTGACAGTGAGCTGTGGTGCAGCGCGATCAACCCGGCCCAGTCCGGCCGCGCTTCCAGCAGCGCCTGATACCAGATCTCCGATTGTGCGCGGGTGTTGGTGAACACCAGGCTGCTGGCGCAGGCGTCGAGTTCGGCCACCACTTGCGGCAGCATCTTCAGACCGATGTGCCCGGCCCAGGGAAAACGCTCGATGGCCGGTGGGAGCAGGGTGTCGACTTGCAGGGTTTTTTCGCTTTTGCCCTGAACACTGACGCCGCCGCCCTGTGGGATCAGCACTTGCTCGGCGTGGGATTGATTACCGAGGGTGGCGGACACGCCCCAAACGATCAGTTCCGGCTGCCAATGACGCAGGCGGGCGAGGGCCAGTTGCAATTGCACGCCGCGTTTGTTGCCGAGCAATTCGTGCCATTCATCGACGACGATCATGCGCAGGGTCGACAACGCCGTGCGCGCATCGGCGCGGGCCAGTAGTAGAGTCAGGCTTTCCGGGGTGGTAATCAGCGTCGTTGGCAAACGCCGGCCCTGACGAGCGCGCTCGCTGCTACTGGTGTCGCCGGTGCGCAGGCCGATGCTCCACGGAATCTGTAAATCATCCACCGGGCTTTGCAGCGCGCGGGCGGTATCGGCGGCGAGGGCGCGCATCGGCGTGATCCACAGCACCGTCAACGGCTCGGCCGGCAGTTTGCGTTTGCGCGGCGTGGCCACGGGCGGTTGCAAGCGGGCGAAGCGGTTGAGTGCAGCAAACCACACCGCATAGGTTTTGCCGGCGCCGGTGCTGGCGTGGAGCAACCCGGATTCGCCGTTTTTCACCGCCGCCCATACCTGTTTCTGAAAGGCGAACGGCTTCCAGTCGCGGGCGCTGAACCAGGTTTTTGCAAAGTCGGGGGATTTCGCCATGCCGGCTGCGTGCGCTCTGGAGGTGTTGTTTCAGAGACCACAGCAACAGACCAAAGGTTTAAAACAACGCGATTCCCCTGTAGGAGCTGACGAGTGAAACGAGGCTGCGATCTTTTGATCTTTGAAGCAGAGTCAAAAGATCGCAGCCTTCGGCAGCTCCTACAGGGGAATTGTGTACGGCGTTATTTGAGATTGCCGCTGAGGAACTGCTTCAGCCGTTCACTCTTGGGATTGCCCAGCACCTCTTCGGGCGCGCCTTCTTCTTCCACCAGGCCCTGATGCAGAAACAGCACCTGATTCGACACCTTGCGCGCAAAACTCATCTCGTGGGTGACCATGATCATCGTCCGGCCTTCTTCGGCCAGACCCTGAATCACTTTCAGCACTTCGCCCACCAGTTCCGGGTCGAGTGCCGAGGTCGGTTCGTCGAACAGCATCACCTCAGGCTCCATCGCCAACGCCCGGGCGATCGCCACGCGCTGTTGCTGACCGCCGGACAGAAACGCCGGGTATTGATCGGCGACTCGCGCCGGCAAGCCGACTTTGTCCAGATACCGCCGGGCGCGATCCTCGGCTTCCTGTTTGCTGCAGCCCAGCACCCGGCGCGGGGCCATGGTGATGTTTTCCAGCACGGTCATGTGGCTCCACAGGTTGAAATGCTGGAACACCATCGCCAGCCGCGTGCGCAGGCGTTGCAGTTCATCGGCGTCGGCGACGTGCATGCCGTGCCGGTCGGTGACCATGCGGATCGCCTGGCCATCGAGGCTCATGGCGCCGTCATTGGGTTGCTCGAGGAAATTGATGCAGCGCAAAAAGGTGCTTTTGCCCGAGCCGCTGGCGCCGATCAGGCTGATCACGTCGCCGGTTTTGGCCTTGAGCGAAACGCCTTTGAGCACCTGATGATCGCCATAGCTTTTGTGCAGGCCTTCAACGGTCAGTTTGTACATGGACGAGCATCCTCAAGGCGAAAGTAGGTAGCCGCTGCGATAGGCTTCGGCGCCCGCGACGTGGGCGATGACCATGCCGGCAGTGGCCATGCGCCGCAGCGAGCGCGCATACAGCAGGCCGGCGGCGGTGCAATGAATGGGGGTGACCTTGTCGTGGACCGGGTCGATGATTTCGGCGATCTGCTGGCCGGCTTCCAGGTATTGGCCGGGTGTCGCGCAGTACACCAGCAGGCCGCCGACTGGCGTGGTCACCGGTTCGACCCCGGCCAGCGGCGTGGCCGGGTACGGCAGCGGCGGTTGCGGCTTGGTCTCGCCGACGATGGCATCGAACTGGATCAGATAATCGATCAGCGCCTGACAATCGCGGCTGGCCAGCGGGTGATTGACGTCGCCCTGACCGCGCAATTCGACGGTCACCGAGAAGCTGCCCAGCGGAATCTCGAACTGCTCACCGAAGCGCTCGCGCAGTTGCCACCAGAGCAGGGTGAAGCATTCGTCGAACGACTGCCCGCCGGAATCGGTAGCGAGCAGACTGGCCTGGGCTTCGATATAGCGCGCCAGCGGCTCGACCTGCGGCCAGGCTTCGGGCGTGGTGTACAGGTGCACCACCGATTCGAAGTCGCAGTGCAAGTCCAACACCATGTCGGCATCGCAGGCCAGGCGTTGCAGGGTCAGACGCTGGGATTGCAGTTGTGTGGTCGGCGTCTGGCGGGCGAGCGCGTTGCGCAGGCTGGTGCGGATCAGTTCGAGGTTGTGCTGCGCATCGTCGTTCAATTGGCCTTCGATGGCGTTGCCGATTTCTTCGCTGAGGTCAACGAACCAGCGATTGAAGTTCTGCCCGCTCTCCAGGTCGTAACGGCCCAGCGGCACGTCCATCAGCACTTGTTCGAGGCCGACCGGGTTGGCCACCGGCACGAGGACGATTTCGCTGCGCAGGCGGCCGGCAGCTTCCAGCTCGGCCAGACGCTGCTTCAGGTGCCAGGCGACCAGCATGCCCGGCAGTTCGTCGGCATGCAGCGAGGCCTGAATGTACACCTTGCCCTTGGCCTGCTGTGGGCCGAAGTGGAAACTGTGAATCTGCCGTGCGGTCCCCGGCAGCGGGGCCAGCAAGTCATGAATCTGGTGGCGCATTGTTATCTCTTTATTGTCAAACCGGTGCTAGTGAGTCGGCCCGAGGAAGGCCAGCCAGCGGCGTTCGGCAAGGCGGAACAGACCGACCAGCGCAAAAGTAATGGTCAGGTAGATCAGCGCGGCGATGCCGAATGACTGGAAGGTCAGGAAGGTCGCCGAGTTGGCATCCCGCGCGACTTTCAGAATATCGGGAATGGTCGCGGTGAACGCCACGGTGGTCGAGTGCAGCATCAGGATCACTTCGTTGCTGTAGTAAGGCAACGAACGGCGCAGCGCCGACGGCATGATCACGTAGGCGTACAACTTCCAGCCGGTCAGGCCATAAGCCTTGGCCGCTTCGACTTCGCCATGGTTCATGCTGCGAATCGCCCCGGCGAAAATCTCCGTGGTGTACGCGCAGGTATTGAGCGCGAAAGCGAGGATCGTGCAGTTCATCGCGTCGCGAAAGAAACTGTCGAGGATCGGCTGTTCGCGCACGGCGGCGAGGCTGTAGATGCCGGTGTAGCAGATCAGCAACTGGATATACAGCGGCGTGCCACGGAACAGGTAGGTGTAGAACTGCACCGGCCAGCGAACGTAGAAGTGCGGCGAGACGCGGGCAATCGACAACGGAATCGAGACGATGAAGCCGATGCAGATCGAGGCGGTCAGCAGCCACATCGTCATTGCCAGTCCGGTGATGTTCTGGCCGTCGGTATAAAGGAAGGCGCGCCAATATTCCTGGAGAAGTTCGATCATCGTACGGCCTCCCGGGCACCGGCGGCGTAGCGGCGTTCGAGCCAGCGCAGGATGAAGTTCGAAGCACTGGTGATCAGCAGATAGATCAAAGCGGCAAGGACCAGAAAGTAGAACAGTTGATAGGTGCTTTTACCGGCGTCCTGCGCTGCCTTGACCAGATCAGCCAGACCGATGATCGACACCAGCGCGGTGGCCTTGAGCATGACCATCCAGTTGTTGCCGATGCCCGGCAGGGCGAAGCGCATCATTTGCGGAAACACCACAAAGCGAAAACGCTGGCCACGTTTGAGGCCGTACGCGGTGGCGGCTTCGACCTGACCACGCGGCACCGCGAGGATCGCGCCACGGAAGGTCTCGGTGAAATACGCGCCATAAATGAAGCCCAGCGTCAGCACGCCGGCGCTGAACGGGTCGATTTCGATGTATTCCCATTCCATGTAGTCGGTCAGTGACGTCAGCCAGGTTTGCAGGCTGTAGAAGATCAACAGCATCAGCACCAGATCCGGCACGCCGCGAATCAGCGTGGTGTAGAGCTGCGCGGGCAGGCGCACCAATTTGACTTTCGACAGTTTGGCACTGGCGCCGAGCAGGCCGAGCAACACGGCCACCAGCAGCGACATCGCCGATAATTTGATGGTCATCCAGGTGCCTTGCAGCAGCAACGGGCCGAAGCCCTGCAGACTGAACGAGGCCAGCCCCAGATCTTGCAGGAGGGTTTCAAACATAAATCAGCAACCTGAGCGGATGGAAAAGGCGCCCATCGAGGATGGGCGCCGGGGCATTATTTGCCGCTGTACAGATTCAGGTCGCCAAAGTGTTTCTTTTGAATCTCGCCGTATTTGCCGTCGTCGTGTAACGCTTTGATACCTTTATCCAAAAGTGCTTTCAGCTCAGTATTACCTTTCTTGATACCGATAGCGGTTTTCGACGGCAGCAATTCGCTGTCGACCGGCTGGCTGACTTCGTAACCTTCGCCTTTCGGCGACTTGAGGAAGCCCAGTTCGGCTTGCAGCATGTCCTGGATGGCTGCGTCGAGGCGGCCGGAGGTCAGGTCGGAGTACACCTGATCCTGGTTCTGATAGGCCTGGGTTTTCACACCAGCCTTGTCCAGCACGGCTTTGGCGTAGGCTTCCTGAATGGTGCCTTGCTCATAGCCAACGGTCTTGCCCTTCAGCGACGCGACGTCTGCGCTCAGGCCGGAGCCTTTCTTGAACACGTAAGCGGTCGGGCCGGAAAACAGTTCGCTGGAGAAGTCGATGACCTTCTCGCGCGCCGGGGTCACGGTCATCGACGAGATCACGCCGTCGAATTTGTTGGCCTTGAGGCCCGGAATCATGCCGTCGAAATCGCTTTCAACCCATTTGCACTTGACCTTCAGTTCGGCGCAGATCGCGTTGCCCAGATCGATATCGAACCCGACCAGGCTGCCATCGGCCGCTTTCGACTCGAACGGTGCGTACGAAGGGTCAACGCCAAAGCGCAGCTCTTTGTATTCCTTGGCCAGCGCGGAGCCGGCGGCCATGCACAACGCCAGTGCAGAAAGGGTCAGCAATGCTTTTTTCATTATTCAATCCCTAAGAACCAATATGAGCGCTTGTGGCGCAGAATTATTGTTACTGCAACGCTTACGACCTATAGAAAGTAGCAATTTCCGAACCAGAGTGCCGAACAGGTGTTTTAAAAGGTCGAGTGCAGAGCGGCAAGGGTAGTTGAATGCCCGGAAACGGGCATAGCTGTTTGCATGCACTGTTTCGGTTCAAGCGCGTGGCTCAGAGCAGTTGAAACTGTGGCGAAGGGCTTTATCCCCGATCGGCTGCGCAGCAGGCGCAAAAACCTGAGTTCACGATTTTCAGGGGGAAATTGCTGGGGGCCGCTGCGCAGCCCAGCGGGGATAAATCCCCTCGCCACAGGATTCTGCGATGTGTCGAGAATGAATCAGGCCAACAAGTCTTGCAGAGTCGCGAGGCTGTCGGCTTCTTCGACGGTCTTGTCCTTGCGCCAGCGCAGCATGCGCGGGAAGCGCACGGCGATGCCGCTCTTGTGGCGGCGCGACAGGGCGATGCCCTCGAAGCCGAGTTCGAACACCAGGCTCGGTTTCACGCTGCTGACCGGGCCGAATTTCTCCACGGTGGTCTTGCGCACGATGCTGTCGACCTGACGCATCTCTTCATCGGTCAGCCCCGAATACGCCTTGGCAAACGGCACCAGCGAGCGCTGGCTGGATTCCGGCGGGCCGTCCCACACGGCGAAGGTGTAATCGCTGTACAGACTGGCGCGACGGCCGTGTCCACGCTGGGCATAAATCAGTACCGCGTCGACGCTGAACGGATCGACCTTCCACTTCCACCACACGCCCATGTCCTTGGTCCGGCCGACGCCATACAGCGAATCGCGCGCCTTGAGCATCATGCCCTCGACGCCGAGTTTGCGTGACGCTTCGCGCTGGCGGCCGAGGTCGAGCCAGTCTTCGCCGGTCAATACAGGGGAGGGCAGCAGTACGGGGCTGTTGCAGCGCGCGATCACCTCTTCGAGTTGCGCACGGCGCTTGACCTGCGGCTGGTTGCGCCAGTCTTCGCCCTGCCATTCCAGCAGATCGTAGGCCAGCAGCACCACCGGCACTTCTTCGAGAATCTTCTTGTCGAGCGTCTTGCGACCGATGCGTTGTTGCAGCAGGGCGAACGGTTGCACGGCCGGCGGCTCATCGGATTGCGGATCGAAGGCATCTTCAGTCGTCGGATGGGTACTCTTCCAAACGACGATTTCGCCGTCGATCACCGTGCCGTCGGGCAAGCCGTGGACCAGCACATCGAACTCGGGGAAGCGCTCGGTCACCAGTTCCTCGCCGCGCGACCACACCCACAGCTTGCCGTCGCGCTTGACCACTTGCGCGCGAATACCGTCCCACTTCCATTCCACCTGCCAGTCGCTGGCGGGGCCGAGCAGAGCTTCGAATTCCTCGACCGGTTGCGACAACGCGTGGGCAAGAAAGAACGGGTAGGGCTGACCGCCGCGCTGGGCGTGTTCGTCGGCGGATTCCGGGGCGATCAGTTTCAGGTAACTCGCGGCGTTGGGCCGGTGCGACAGATCGGTGTAACCGACCAGGCGCTGGGCCACGCGTTTGCTGTCGAGCCCGGCCATTGAGGCGAGGGCGCGGGTGACCAGCAACTTCGACACGCCAACGCGGAAACTGCCGGTGATCAGCTTGATGCACAACATCAAGCTCGGCCGATCCAGTTGCGCCCAGAGCATCGGCAATTGCCGCGCCAGATACTCCGGTGTTTCGCCGCGCAACGGCAGCAGTTTGTCTTCGATCCATTCGGCAAGACCGGCCTCGGAGCTGTGGGAATTCTCCGGCAGCACCAGAGAAATGGTCTCGGCCAGATCGCCGACCGCCTGATAGCTTTCTTCGAACAACCACGGCTCCAACCCTGAAACTTCCACCGCCAGCTCTCGGAGGATGCGCACCGGTACCAGTTGCCGAGGTCGACCACCAGAGAGGAAATACACCGCCCATGCGGCGTCTTCTGGCGCGGCCTGCGCGAAATACGCCTGCATTGCCGCCAGCTTGGCGTTGCTCGACGTGGTGGCGTCGAGTTCGGCATATAACTCGGCGAAGGCTTTCATGGCGATGTCTCGGCAACGGTGGGTTCGCTGGCGATGTTGTCGTCTTCGTCATCGCCGTATTCGGTGGTGAAGCCTTGTGCATCGAGGCCCTGTTCGCACAGATGGCGCACGAGCACGCCGATCGAGCCGTGGGTGACCATCACCCGTTCCGCGCCGGTCTGGTTGATCGCCCACAGCAGACCTGGCCAATCGGCGTGGTCGGAAAGGACGAAACCGCGATCGACGCCGCGCCGCCGCCGGGTCCCGCGCAGGCGCATCCAGCCGCTGGCAAAGGCATCGCTGAACTCGCCGAAACGGCGCATCCAGGTGCTGCCGCCCGCCGACGGCGGGGCAATGACCAGCGCCTGACGCATGATCGGGTCGCTTTTTTTCACGTCGCCGGCGTAGATCGTCGGCGGCAGGTACACTCCGGCATCGCGGTACACACGGTTCAGCGGTTCGACCGCGCCGTGGCTGAGGATCGGCCCGAGGGTTTCGTCGATGCCGTGGAGAATCCGCTGGGCCTTGCCGAAGGAGTAGCAGAACAGCACGCTGGCCTTGCCGGCGGCGATGTTGGCCGCCCACCATTGATTGATTTCGGCGAAGATCTGCGCCTGCGGCTGCCAGCGATAGATCGGCAGGCCGAAGGTCGATTCGGTGATGAAGGTGTGGCAGCGCACCGGTTCGAAGGGCGTGCAGGTGCCGTCCGGCTCGACCTTGTAATCGCCCGATGCGACCCAGACTTCGCCGCCGTATTCCAGGCGCACCTGCGCCGAACCGAGGACATGCCCGGCGGGGTGAAAACTTAAGGTGACGCCGTGGTGGGTCAGGCGCTGGCCGTAGTCGAGGGTTTGCAACTGGATGTCCTGACCCAGACGCGCGCGCAGAATCCCGGCGCTGGCGCTGCTCGACAGGTAGTGCTGATTACCGGTGCGCGCGTGATCGCCATGGGCATGGGTGATCACCGAGCGCTCGACCGGCCGCCACGGATCGATATAGAAATCCCCGGCGGGGCAGTAGAGACCTTCAGGTCGGGCAATAACAAGATCCATGTCGTGACCGGAATGGGGGGCTTGTTAGCTATGAGGCGGGCGTGAGGCTGGAAGTTCGATCGGCTTTAAAGCGCTACCCTCACCCCAGCCCTCTCCCAGAGGGAGAGGGGGCCGACCGAAGTGTCTGGCGAGGTACATCGACCTGAAGGACCGAGTTGAATATGGATCTGGCACAGCCTTGAGCCTGATCCAATGTTGGATTCACCCTCTCTCTTTCAGGTCGGCGCAAGACCCAAGCATCCCCCAATCAGTCCCCTCTCCCCCCGGGAGAGGGCTAGGGTGAGGGGCTGTTGATCTTTGCTTTATTTCCCTGGAGTCAGGGTCAAGCGGGCCTTGCCATACACCCGATCAAAGTTTTGCGGCTGCATCGGCAAGCCGATGTACTGACCTTTCAGCCATGCATCGATCCCGTTCAGGTAGTTCGGACTCAGTGGATTGCCCGACTGCCCCGTGCCGTTCTGCGCCATCAGCGGTTCGCTCTGGCCGAAGTCGACGATGAAACGCATCGACGGCGCACGCATCGTGGCGAAGTCCTGACCCCAGGCAAATGCCGAGCTGTTCAGCGTGGTGTGATCGCCTCCAGCCGCCAGCGGCCCGCGTACAGTCTGACCGTTGCTGTTTTTCCACGCATAGCTGTGCAATTTGCCCCACTGCCAGGCGCGATGATCGCCGCCCAACTGGCTGTCTCCCGCTGTAATCGCTGCAGCGAGGCTACGGGCGAGAATCACGGATTTGTCTTCCTTCTGCGGCGTGCGCAGATCATCCCAGAACGGACTGTCCTCACGTCCCAAGAGATGATCGGCCTGCGCCGCGTAGGACAGATCGCCATTGGCGACAAAGGCCTTCCACGCCGGGCTCGATTCAGGACCCAGTTCATCGAGGAAGATCTGCTTTATGCTTTCCTGCAGAAATAGTTCGTAAATCGCCGCATCCGCCGAGGTCGGGCTGAGCTTGCCGTCGAACGCCATCAAACGGGTGAAGGCTTCGCGAGCCTTGCTGCGCTCGGCGTCCGGCAGGGCGTCGATCGCCTGTTTCAGCGGTTGCTTCATCCCCGGCGCTTCGAAGATTTTTTTCAGCTTGGCGGCGAACGTGGTGGTCTGGTCGTACTGCATGGCGATCACGCTGCGGCTGTCGTGCTTGCCGCTGCCAGCCAGTTCAGCCAGGCGTTCGCCGCGCTCCGGTGCCGCCCAGGATTTCGACAACTGCATGCCGTAACCGTCGGGAATCACGCGCTGATTGGCGGTGCCGAGCCAGCCTTGTGCCGGGTCCTGATCGTAGGGGTGCAGCATCGGGTCGGCGTAACCGTCCCAGTCGTAGCGACCGTCCCAACCCGGCGAGGGCAGCAGGCCTTCGCCTTCGCGACGGTTGGGGAAGCGCCCGGTGACTTGCCAGCCGATATTGCTTGCGTCGGCGAATACCAGATTGAGGGTGATGGCGCGGATTTCGCGGCTGGCGTCCGAGGCGCGCTCGACGTTCTGCGCGCGGGTCAGGTCGAAGAAGGCATCCAGGGTTTTGTCGTCAGTGAAGCTTGGCGTCTGCAAGGCGAGGCCGAAACCGCTGCCCTGCGCCGCTGCCTGGGCACTGTTGAGCAGCGCGCCGTGGCGGGTTTCGTACACGGCTTCGCGAATCGGCCGCTGGCCTTTGACGAAGTAGGTTTCGTTGCGCACGCCCAGCGGCTGCCATTTGCCGTTGACTTCATAAGTGAGGCTGCTGCCCTGACGGCGGATTTTCTCGAGGAACAGATCCTGGTTATCGCCGAGCACGCTGGTCATGCTCCACGCCACTTTGCCGTTGAAACCACCGAGCACCATCGGCAGACCGGCAACCGTGACCCCGGCAGCCTGATATTTCGGCGCACGTATCTGCACGAAACTCCACAACGACGGCGCGGCCAGCGGCCCGTGCGCATCGCTGGCCAGCAGGCTCTTGCCGCTGCGGCTGCGTTGCGGGGCAATCGCCCAATTGTTCGCAGTCGGCGTGGCGAGCAGGTTCAGCGCCGACAGTTGCTGGCTGGCGTTGCTCAATTCCGTCAGTCCCGGAATCTGCCCGTTGAGCTTGAGGCCTTGCAGTTTGTCGGCTTCAGCCACTGGCAGGTTTTCATCAGGCGCCGACGGGCTCAGCCAGGCGAGTTTGTCAGTGGTCACGGTTTGCGCGAGCACCAGTGACTGAATTTCCTCCGGCAGGTTGGCCGACTGGCTGAAATTCAGCAGGGCAAAAATCAGCGCCGAATCTTCCGGTTTCCAGTATTCCGGCTTGTAACCGCTGGCGGCGAGATCGCCCGGCAATTTGTCGGCGTAGCGGAACAGGTAGGCGTTGACGCCCCGTGCATACACCTCGAAGAAGCGCTTGAGCCGTGGCGACGAGGCCTTGTACAGCTCGCCGGCGCTCTTCTTCAGATTGACCGCGCGCATGTAGCGGTCGGCATCGAGCATCGACGCGCCGGACATTTCCGCCAACCGGCCCTGAGCCAACAGGCGCAGGGTGACCATCTGGTTGATGCGGTCGCTGGCGTGGACGTAACCGAGACTGAACAGCGCGTCATGGAAGCTGTTGCTTTCGATCAGCGGCATGCCCATCGCATTGCGCCGCACCGAAACGTTCTGCGCCAGGCCCTTGAGCGGTTGCACGCCGGAGGTCGGCGGCAGGCTGTCCTGGGCGTTCCAGGTCTGGCAACCGGACAGGCCGAGAACACCGGCCACTGCTGCGGCAACGCCGAACCGGGGAAGAAAATGTGTAAGGGCTGGCGAGGCCATGGCGAAGCTCCTGCGGGGGTATAAGGCTGGGGGCGCAATAAAGCCGCTACGTTAGTGACGGCGCGAGGGCCGCGCAAGCGGGGCGAGCGGTTATTTATGCAGTTGTCGGCTGATCGGTCAGAGGCGTGACAGTTGCTTGTGGGAAAGCGCTGATGTTGAACTACGGAACGAGTCCCGAGCCCTGTCAGGAGAAAGATCGCTATGGAGCTTCAGAGCAACGCTGCGCTGATCATCATCGACCAGCAGAAAGGCATTTTGCACCCGCGTCTGGGGCGGCGGAATAATCCTCAGGCCGAGGAAAGAATGCTTGAGCTGCTGGCGCTGTGGCGGCGGAGCAGGCGGCCGGTGATCCACGTGCAACATTTGTCGCGCTCGCCTGATTCGGTGTTCTGGCCGGAGCAGTCCGGGGTGGAGTTTCAAGAGCGATTTGTCCCTCAGGACGGTGAATGGCTGATCCAGAAAGACGTTCCGGATGCGTTTTGCGCGACCGGGCTGGAAGGGCGGTTGCGTGAGGCAGGGATCAGGCAACTGATCATCGTCGGCGTGGCGACCAACAACTCAGTTGAGTCGACGGCGCGCACCGCAGGCAATTTGGCGTTCGATACGTTTGTGGCTGAGGATGCGTGCTTCACCTTCGACAAGGCCGATTATTTCGGCACACCGCGTACCGCTGAAGAGGTGCACGGGATGTCGCTGGGCAATCTGCATGGGGAGTATGCGACGGTGGTCAGTAGTGTGCAGGTTTTGGCGGCAGGCTGAAGTTTTGTAGTGGAGGCGCCGCCGCCTTCGCGAGCAGGCTCGCTCCCACAGTGACCATATTTCTTCAGATGAAACGCGATCCCTGTGGGAGCGAGCCTGCTCGCGAAAGCGGTGTGTCAGGCGCCAACAATGTTGGAGGTGCCGGCCCCATCGCGAGCAGGCTCACTCCTACAGGAGATCGGTACGCGGTCACTGTGGGAGCGAGCTTGCTCGCGAAGGCGGCAGGTCAGGCGAAGAAGACCTTCGCCAGTGACATCAAGCGCCGTGGCACTTCTTGAATTTCTTGCCGTTGCCGCATGGGCAAGGATCGTTGCGGCCGACGTCTTTCAGGGCGTTGCGCACCGGTTCCTGGTGGGCGTGGCCGCAGTTCGGGCCGTGGACATGGCCATGGTCGTGATCGTGATCGTGATGGTGGTCATGATCGTGGTTGCAGTCAGGGCCATGGACATGGGGTTGCTGGGTCATCGAGGTCACTCCGGAGTTAGATCGGCGGGGATTATCACGCCATTGCGCTCAAGGTGCACGTAGTGGGCGATGAATAAACCGGTTTCCATTTCCCCCTGCAATCGATAGGGAATCTGCTGGTTCGGATTTTTCAGCAGTTTCACCACCTGTTTGACCTTCGGCCACAGGTTGGTTCGGATCGGCACTTTGAAGTAAGCGCTGCGCTTGGGGCCGACGGTAAACCAGTGCTCGTGCTCGCCCTCGGTGAGCAGCATGTCGGCCAGATGAATCCGGTATTCGAGGCCGCGCACGGTCAGGTCGCTGTCGTTGGGATTGTCGACGCGAAAGTGCAGGATGAATTTCTGTTCGAGCAACTTGGCCCGCACCACCTCGACTTTCACCAGATGCACGGCGGGCTCGACGCTGTCATCGCTGAACCAAGAGGCGCAGCCGCCGAGGTTGAGGGTCAGCATCAACAGCAGAAAATGTAATGTGCGTCGATGACCGAGCATGGTGTTACTCCCTTTGGTGCCAGTCTAGACCTAAAAAGATCGCAGCCTTCGGCAGCTCCTACAGAATGAACGCAAATTCTTTGTAGGAGCGGCCGAAGGCTGCGATCTTTTGATCTTCAGCTCAAGCGCCGAAATAACCCGAACAACACTTCTTGAACTTCTGCCCGCTGCCGCAAGGGCAGCCGTCATTGCGCCCCAGCTTCATCTGCACCGTCGGATCGATGAAGTACCAGCACCCGCCGTTCTGGACAAATGAGGAGCGCTCGCGATGGCTGTGCTCGCCCTGGCTGTCGTGCCAGCGTGCGGTAAAGGTGACGAAGGCGTGTTCCGGCTGGCCGCCAAAGACTTCCGAGCTTTCAACCTCGAGGCCGAGCCAGGTGCTTTGTGCACTCCAGTCGCTGATCGATTGTCGGTTCAAGCCCGCCTGCTGCGCGGGCAGGGTGGTCGCCACCAGATAATCGACCAGCCCCAGCACGTAAGCGCTGTAGCGCGAGCGCATCAAGGCTTCGGCACACGGCGCCGGGTGGCCGTCGTGATAAGGGCCGCAGCAGGCGTCCAGCAGATTGCCGCTGCCGCAAGGGCAAATGGCTGTACTCATTGCATTACCACCAGTATTTCCCGAAGTTTTCCGGATTGGCCCAGAAGCGTGAATTGAGCCAGTCGGGGACTTGTTTGTAGTCAAGCAGATCGTAGGTGAACAGGGTCAGCACCTGCTCGTCGCGCTGGAAACGCTCGCTGGCCTGCAGGGCCAATGAGTAGAAGTCGGTTTCCTGCCAGCCACTGGCCGCCAGATCCGCCAGCACCGCGATGCGACTGGCGTTGAGATTGCGGATGCCGCCCAACAGATTCAGGCCATCGCGCTTGGGCAAATGTTCCAGGCAATCGACCACCAGCGCCAGATCGAAGCGTTGCGCGGCCAGCTCAGCCGGCAGCGCGCCGGGTGCGGCATGGGCGACCACGGTATCTGGATGCGCGTCCTTGAAAGCGCTCAAGGCGGGAAATTCGCTGGCGCCGATCAGCAGCAGTCGGGCCGGGGCGTAGCGATCCAGCAGAGCGGCCAACGTCTGTTGTGGCGTGCGCGAAGAAATGGCGACGTTCATCGAAGCTCCTCAGTCAGACCGCCAAGACTAGCCTGCCAGACCGCGTCGGCAAAGCGCCCGGTGGCGGCGGTTTTCGCCGAAAGAGGCGAACCCCTGTGAACACGGTCGCAAACAGCGGTGGCCTATTGCTGGCGGAGATTAAAACTCCGGTCTTTACTCCCTGAATCGGTTTTAAGCCGATCCCTCAGGAGAAAACTAGATGAGCATAGTTCGGACAGCATTACCCTTGGTTCTGCTAACCAGTGTGTTGACTGGTTGTGCAGGTTTGCAGAAGACCGACTGGCCGACCTGTGCGGCGGTCGGCGGTGTGGTCGGTGCCGGTCTCGGCGCGACGGAAAGCGCTTCGTGGGCCGGTTACGGTGCACTGCTTGTCGGTGGTACGGCAGCGGCCTATTGCTGGGTGCATGGTGACGGCGATGAAGACGGCGATGGCGTGCCGGACAGTCGCGACAAGTGCCCGGGCACACCTAAAGGCGTGCAGGTCGATGCTGACGGTTGCCCGCCACCGACGCCTGCGCCAGTGGTCGAAGAAGCGGTTGTGGTCAAGGAAGAAACCATCGTCATTCGTGATGTGCACTTCGAGTTCGACAAAGCCACGCTGACCGGCCCTGACAAGCAAGTGCTCGACAAAGTCGCCGATCGCCTGAAACAGGAATCCTCTACCGCGCAACTGACCGTGACCGGTCACACCGACAGTGTCGGCAGCGATGCCTACAACAAGAAACTGTCGGATCGTCGTGCGCACTCGGTGGTGGAATACCTGATTCAGCAGGGTGTACCGCGTGCCAGCTTCGTTTCGGTGTCGGGCCTTGGTGAAAGCCAGCCTGTTGCCGACAACAAGTCGGCCGATGGTCGCGCGCAGAACCGTCGCACCGAAATCAAAATCGTCCGCTAGCCCCTCTCGCATCCGCGGCTTGTGCAGTCGCGGATGCGGGTCTTTACTCCTGTGTAACCGGTATGGGCCGGTACACAGGAGCGTTCACAAATGCGTGTTTTCTCAAGGTCCGTCTTGCCGGTGCTGCTGCTAGGCAGCTTGCTCACCGGTTGTGCCACTCACAGCGATGGCACCGCCCCCCTCAATCAACGTACGTGGCCGATCTGCAGCCTGCTTGGCGGCCTGGTCGGCGGCGGTCTTGGCGCCATTGAAAGCGCCGGCTGGGCCGGTGGCGGCGCGGCATTGGGTATCGTCACCGGCGGGCTGATCTGTTACGCCCAGGATGGCGACGAGGACAGCGACGGCGTGTTCGACCGCCGCGACCGCTGCCCGGACACGCCGGAAAATACCGAAGTCGATCATCGTGGCTGCCCGCTTCCGCAATATCCGGTCGCAGTCAAACCGGTTGAACCGGCGCCGCAAACTGAAGTGATCACCTTGAGCGATGCCGGTAACGTGTTGTTCGATTTCGACAAGTCCGATCTGACCCCGGCGGCAAAAGCCCAGCTCGACACTTTGATGGACAAGCTGCGCAATGCCGATGTGGTCAGTATCAAAGTCATCGGGCATACAGACAGCAAAGGCTCGGACGCCTATAACCAGGCTTTGTCCGAGCGGCGCGCAAGCAGTGTCGCGGCGTACTTGCTCAGTCAGGGGCTGGCGCCGAACAAGCTCACCAGCGAGGGTCGAGGCGAAAGTGAGCCGGTCGCCGATAACGCCACCGATGAAGGCCGCGCGGAAAATCGCCGGGTCCAGCTGCATATCAATCGTTAGGAAAGGTCTGTAGTACGCAGGCTAGAGCTGCCGGGTCGAGATCTTCGCCCCGGCAGCCATTTCATCAGCGTTTGCACAAATTTCATTTTTCCCTCTGGCTTATCCCCCGCAGAAGCCGGTACTGTGCGTGCAAAGAATAATTCGCAACACGGGGGAGCGTATGAAGGTGTTCTGGGGGCTGGGGCGTTTGCTGACCCTGCTGTTCTGCTGCGTGGTACTGGCCAATCAACTGGTGCCGTTTGTTCATCCGCTGCATCTGCTGGTCAATCTGGCCGGCGCTCTGTTGTTGCTGATTCATCTACTCGAAGTGCTGCTGTGCAACCGCAGCCTCAAGGGCCGTCCGCACCCTTGGCGTGACCGTGGCCGCATTCTGTTGTTCGGCGTTTTCCACCTGCAAACCATCCCGGCCCCGGCCGCTCCGGAGGCTTCTTCCCATGCGTAAACTCTGCCTGCTCGCTGCATTCATCAGTCCACTGGCCTGCGCTCAGGTGGTCAACGTGCAAAGCAATTCTTTGATGCGCTTGCCCAACACCACCAGCACGCTGCAACTGGAGAAACTGGAAGTCGCCGATTACGGCACCTTGCTGATCCCGTCCAACGTGACTGAATTGAACATTGATGAACTGCGCCTGGGCCACGAAGCACGTATTGCTATCGTTCCGGCTGAACAAGCGCTGGAAGTGAAGGTCAAGCGCGCTGAGTTGAGCGAGGGCAGCCAGATCACCGCGCGCGGCGCCCCCGGCACTTATGAAAAAGCGGCCCGGGCCGGGCGCAATCTGAATCTGCAATTCCAGGCCCTGAGCGCGCCGCAGCTGACGGTCGATGCCCGTGGCGGCCGGGGCGCGCCAGGTTTCGTCGGCCTCGACGGCGGCAACGGTGAAGATCCGGGCTGCACCTATGGCTCGGCCGGCCACGGTGCCGATGGCAGTGACGGCAGCGATGGCCAGCCGGGCGCGCCGGGTGCGCTGGTGCGCCTCGCCGTACCACGGGATTTCCCGGTCGAGCTGATCAAGGTCAACGTGGCTGGCGGTGCCGGCGGCCCGGCGGGTCTCGGTGGTAAAGCAGGCAAGGGCGGCAAATCCAAGGGCTGCCTGGTGTACCGCGCTGACGGCGGCAAGAACGGCAAGGCCGGCGCGGATGGCCAGCCGGGGCCGGAGGGAGCGGCGGGTTCGGTTACTGTGCAGCGCCTCTAAAGGCAAGCCCTCACCCCAGCCCTCTCCCAGAGGGAGAGGGAGCCGACCGAGGTGTCTGTCGCTATCCATCGACCTGAAAGACCAGGTCGATTATGGATTCAGCGAAAATCTTCCAAGTCGGCGTAACTCCTCAATATCCCCCAATCAGTCCCCTCTCCCTCTGGGAGAGGGCTAGGGTGAGGGGCTTTTGATCTTTGAGTCGCAGATTGTCAGAACATTGGCCGAGCCGCAGCCACAGCCACCAGCACCAACCCGACCAGCAGATTAAGCCCCACCACCCGCCGAATCCGCCCCAGCACTGCCGCACCCGCCGGCCAATCCTTCGCCTCAACCGCCTTGCGCAATTCCGGCAGCATCAGCCCCTGAATGCGGATGAACAGCGCCGTCATCACCACATACAAACCGATCATCACCTGCACATACTTCGGCGCGGTTTCAAACCCGACCTGCTGCAGATGCAACATGCCCACGCCGCTGATCGGCAACAGGATCACCGCGACCCAGACCCAACGGAAAAAACCTTGAAACACTTCCACCCACAGGGTCAGGCGAGCTGGGCCGTCCAGAGCCTTCACAGCCGCAGGGCGCAAGACCATCCAGGCGAAAAACATGCCGCCAACCCACACCAGAGCGGCAAGGACATGCAGGGGGTAAACGAGGCTAAAAGGTGTCATTGGGTCACTCCGTTCTGCGCGGGATCGATTAGCGGGGTATGATAGCCGCCGAACCAAACTACTGAAAATTTATCCAGCGTTTTTGCGCCCGACACTCAATGATCAGCACTGAACTCAAAACCACGATCCAGGGCGCCTATTCGCGTTTTCTAGAGGCCAAGAGCCTCAAGCCGCGTTACGGCCAGCGCCTGATGATCGCCGAAATCGCCAAGGTCCTCGGTGACATCGACACCGACGATGAAGGCCGGCGCAGTGGCGACCCCGCGATTGTCGCGGTGGAAGCCGGCACCGGTACCGGCAAGACGGTGGCCTACAGCCTGGCGGCGATCCCTACGGCGAAACTGGCCGGCAAGCGTCTGGTGATTGCCACCGCGACCGTCGCCCTGCAAGAGCAGATCGTCTACAAGGATTTGCCTGACCTGATGCGCAACAGCGGGCTGAATTTCAGTTTCGCCCTGGCCAAGGGCCGTGGCCGCTACATGTGCCTGTCCAAGCTCGACATGCTGCTGCAGGAAGGCCACGCACAAACCGCCACCGCGCAGCTGTTCGAAGAAGAAGGCTTCAAGATCGAAGTCGACGAGGCCAGTCAGAAGCTGTTCACCAGCATGATCGAAAAGCTCGCCGGCAATAAATGGGACGGCGACCGCGACAGCTGGCCCAACGCGCTGGAAGACGCCGACTGGGCGCGCCTGACCACCGATCACAGCCAGTGCACCAACCGTCATTGCCCGAACTTCGGCCAGTGCGCCTTCTACAAGGCTCGCGAGGGCATGGGCAAGGTTGACGTGATCGTCACCAACCACGACATGGTCCTGGCGGATCTGGCACTGGGCGGCGGCGCCGTGCTGCCCGATCCGCGCGACACCATTTACGTGTTCGACGAAGGTCACCATTTGCCGGACAAGGCCATCGGCCACTTCGCCCATTACACGCGCCTGCGCTCCACCGCCGACTGGCTCGAAACAACCGCGAAGAATCTGACCAAACTGCTCGCCCAGCATCCGCTGCCGGGCGATCTTGGCAAGCTGATCGAGCAGGTGCCGGAGCTGGCGCGGGAGATCAAGACCCAGCAGCAGTTCATGTTCACCGCGTGCGAGCAGATCGCCGATTTCAAGCCAGGCGAAGACGTCGAAGGCCGCGAGCGCCCACGTCATCGTTTCGTCGGCGGAGTGATTCCCGAGGACATGCGCGAGATGGGCATCGAGCTGAAAAAAGGCTATTCGCGCCTTAACGATCTGTTCCAGCGCCTGACCGACCTGCTCAAGGAAGGCATGGATGGCGAGGTCAATATCGGCATCGCCAGCAATCAGGCCGAAGAGTGGTATCCGCTGTTCGGCAGCCTGCTGTCCCGCGCTTCCGGCAACTGGGAATTGTGGACCGCGTTCACCGCCGAAGACCCGGAGGACAGCCCGCCCATGGCGCGCTGGCTGACCCTGGCCGAAAGCGGTTCGCTGTTCGACATCGAGGTCAACGCCAGCCCGATTCTGGCGGCGGAAACCTTGCGTCGCAGTTTATGGAACGTCGCTTACGGCTGCCTGGTGACCTCGGCGACGCTGACGGCGCTGGGCACTTTCGACCGTTTCCGCATGCGCGCCGGCCTGCCGAAAAAAGCTGTCACAGCGGTGGTGCCGAGCCCGTTCCATCATGCCGATGCCGGCGTGCTGCGCGTGCCGGATCTGAAGGCCGACCCGCGCGATGCCGCCGCCCACACGGCGGCGATCATTCGCGAGCTGCCCGATCTCGTGGAAGGTTCCCGTGGCACGCTGGTGCTGTTCTCCTCGCGCAAGCAGATGCAGGACGTGTTCGATGGCCTCGACCGCGACTGGCGCAAGCAAGTGTTCATTCAGGGCAACCTGTCGAAACAGGAAACCCTGAACAAGCACAAGGCGCGGGTCGATGGCGGTGATTCCAGCGTGCTGTTCGGGCTGGCCAGTTTTGCCGAGGGTGTCGATTTGCCGGGTGCCTACTGCGAGCACGTGGTGATCGCCAAGATTCCGTTCTCGGTGCCCGACGATCCGGTCGAAGCCGCGTTGTCGGAGTGGATCGAGGCGCGCGGCGGCAACCCGTTCATGGAAATCTCCGTGCCCGATGCCTCGCTGAAACTGGTTCAAGCCTGCGGGCGTCTGCTGCGCACCGAAGAAGACCGCGGCACCATCACCTTGCTCGACCGGCGTCTGGTCACCCAGCGCTACGGCAAGGCGATCCTCAATGCGTTGCCTCCTTTCCGTCGTGAAATATCCTGAGACACGGGTGGGCCGATTGGCCCGCCGCGTTGTCTATCTCTCTGCCACCGCTTTTCCACTGGCCTTGACTGGTCGTTAGGGAGAACTCCGTTCTTATGATCCGCCGTTCGTTGCCCGCTGTTTTCGCCATGATTTTTGCCGCGCCGTTGCTGGCCGCGCCCGCCGGTCAGCAGACGCTGTTCAACTTCGTGCGCCCGGCCGACGTGGTCAAGGTCGCCACGGAAAACGCCGACCTGCCGCAGGCCAATGCCGAACAGACCGCTGAAGGTGAAGTGCTGCGCCGGGTGACGTTCAACCCGGTCGCCCGACCGACCTTGCGCCTGACTCCGCAGACCGGCGCTTGGGACTGGTCGCAGTCCGGCATGATGACCCTGCGTCTGCAAAGTGCGATGAATTGGGCGGTCACAGTCTATGTGCAGATCCAGAGCAACGATGGCCGCACTCTGGTCAGCCGCGTCGATCTGCCCGCAGGCCCCGCGCAGACCTTGCTGGTGCCGCTGGTGGCTTCGACGCCGCTGAGCCAGGGCATGAAAGCCGGGCCGCCGATGCCGATGACCGTCGATGGCCAACGCATTCTGCTGGCCAGCAGCACGGGCGAGATCGATCGCAGCCAGGTGGTTTCGGTGAGTCTGTCGATGGATCAGCCGAAAGTTGCGCAGAGCCTGTTGCTTGAGCGTTTCGGCGTGCAGGACGGCGAGTCGGTGACGCGCGCGGTGTACGGTAATCTGGTCGACGCATACGGTCAGTCAACCCGCAGCAAGTGGCCGGAAAAAGTCAGCAGCGACGAGCAACTTAAAAGCGCCGCCAACAAAGAGCAGCAACAACTGAATACGTGGCTGACCGAGCGTGAAAAGGCTTCGCTGGACAAGTTCGGCGGCTGGAACAAAGGCCCGGCGTTCAAGGCCAGCGGCTTCTTCCGCACGGAAAAACGTGATGGCCGCTGGTATCTGGTGACCCCTGAAGGCCACCCGTTCTATTCGCTGGGCGTCAACACCGTCAGCCCGCAGGTCAACCAGACCTACGTGGCTGGTCGTGAGTACATGTTCGAATCGTTGCCGAAGAACGACGACCCGCTGGCCGCGCATTTCGGCGAGGGCGACAACCGTGGCGGCAATGGCGCCGATCAGGGCCGTGGCTATGGCAACGGCCGCTGGTACGACTTCTATGGTGCCAATCTGCAACGCCTGTACGGCGAACCGTGCAAGGCGGACAGCGACAACAAGGCCGGGATTGCCGAAGCGGCGAAGGCGGGCGCGGCTGAGGCCGGCTCGGTGCAGGCTGCTGAGACTGCAGCGGTGCCTGCCGAGCCGAAATCGGGTATTGCCGAAGCGGCGCAGACCGATGCGGTGCAAGCGTCCAGCGCGCAAACCTCTCCGTGCACAGCCGCGATTGATGAAGAACGCTGGACCCGCCATACCCTCGACCGCCTGCAAGCCTGGGGCTTCAACACGATAGGCAACTGGAGCGCGCCGTCGCTGGCGGATGCCGATCGCGTACCGTACACCTTGCCGCTGTCGATCGTCGGCGACTACACCAGCATCAGCACCGGCAGCGATTGGTGGGGCGGCATGCCGGATCCGTTCGATCCGCGTTTTGCCATGGCCACCGAGCGCGCCGTGGCCATTGCCGCCCGCGATCATCGTGACGATCCGTGGCTGATCGGTTATTACGCCGACAACGAACTGGCCTGGGCCGGCCCTGGTGACGATCCGAAGGCTCGCTACGCGCTGGCCTACGGCACGTTGAAAATGACCACCGACGTACCGGCCAAACGCGCCTTTCTCAAGCAATTGCGCGACAAGTACCGCAATCAGGCCGGACTGTCCAAGGCCTGGGGCATCGATTTGCCGGCATGGGAGTTGATGGAAGATCCGGGGTTCGTGCCGCCATTGCCGAACCCGGAACATCCGGAGATCGAAGCGGATTTCAAATACTTCCAGAAGGTCTTTGCCGACACCTATTTCAAGACCATTTCCGATTCGCTGAAATGGCACGCGCCCAACCAGATGCTGCTTGGCGGTCGCTTCGCCATCAGCACGCCTGAAGCCGTGGCGTCGTGCGCGCAGTATTGCGATGTGTTGAGCTTCAACATGTACACGCTCAAGCCGCAGGACGGTTACGACTTCGCCGCACTGGCAGCGCTGGACAAACCGGTGCTGATCACCGAATTCAACTTCGGCTCGGCTGACCGGGGGCCGTTCTGGGGCGGCGTGACGCAATTGGCCAAGGAAGAAGATCGCGGTCCGGCTTATGTCAACTTCCTCAAACAGGCGCTGAGCGAACCGTCGATTGTTGGCGTGCACTGGTTCCAGTATCTCGACCAACCGGTGACCGGGCGTTTGCTCGACGGCGAGAACGGGCATTTCGGTCTGGTCGGGGTGACCGATCTGCCTTATCAGGGCTTCGTCGAGGCGGTGCGCAAAAGCAATCTGCAGGCGCTGGAGCAGTTGGGCAAGGAGGCGCAGAAAGCACCGGTTGCCGAGGTTGAAGGTGGGCGCAAGGCCGAGGCTGGCAATGCGCCGGGGGCTGCGCAGGCGGGTGGGCATTCGGGGAATGGTCACTAGGTTTCAGACCGCGTTATCGTTCTTCGCGAACAGGCTCGCTCCCACACTGGATATCAACAGCAGAGGAGATCCCCTGTGGGAGCGAGCCTGCTCGCGAAGGGATCACCATAAATTGCCGATCAACCGTCCGGCCCGCGCCTGTTCCCAAATCCCTCAAGGGCTGGAACAATGCGGGCCACTTTGTAGAGCGTTTTCGCGGGGGAGTTGCGGGTGCAGATTCAGGGACATTACGAGCTTCAATTCGAAGCGGTGCGCGAGGCTTTCGCCGCACTGTTCGACGATCCCCAGGAACGCGGCGCAGCCCTGTGCATCAAGGTCGGTGGAGAAACCGTCCTCGACCTCTGGTCCGGTACCGCCGACAAGGACGGCAGCGAAGCCTGGCACAGCGACACCATCGCCAACCTGTTCTCCTGCACCAAAACCTTCACCGCCGTCACCGCGTTGCAACTGGTGGCCGAAGGCAAGTTGCAACTCGATGCCCCGGTTGCCCGCTACTGGCCGGAATTCGCCGCCGCCGGCAAAGAATCCGTCACCCTGCGCCAATTGCTCTCCCATCAGGCCGGCCTGCCGGCGCTGCGCGAACTGCTCGCGCCTGAAGCCCTTTACGACTGGCAAACCATGGTCGACGCCCTTGCGGCCGAAGCGCCATGGTGGACTCCGGGCACTGGTCACGGTTATGCCGCGATCACCTACGGCTGGCTGGTCGGTGAATTGCTGCGGCGCGCCGACGGTCGTGGGCCGGGCGAGTCGATCGTCGCTCGGGTCGCCAAACCGTTGGGCCTGGATTTCCATGTGGGTCTGGCTGATGAGGAATTTCATCGTGTCGCGCATATTGCGCGTGGCAAGGGCAACACCGGCGACGCCGCGGCCCAGCGCCTGCTGCAAGTGACCATGCGCGAACCGACAGCCATGACTACCCGCGCCTTCACCAATCCGCCGTCAGTGCTGACCAGCACCAACAAGCCGGAATGGCGACGCATGCAGCAACCGGCGGCCAACGGCCACGGCAATGCGCGCAGTCTCGCCGGGTTCTATGCCGGCCTGCTCGACGGCAGCCTGCTCGAGAGCGAGATGCTCGAAGAGCTGACCCGCGAGCACAGCCTTGGCGATGACAAGACTTTGCTCACGCGCACCCGTTTCGGCCTCGGCTGCATGCTCGATCAACCGGATGTGCCCAACGCCACCTACGGCCTCGGCCCGCGCGCGTTCGGCCATCCGGGAGCAGGCGGCTCGATCGGTTTTGCTGATCCTGAGCACGATGTGGCTTTCGGTTTCGTGACAAATACCCTGGGCCCTTACGTTTTGATGGATCCGCGCGCACAAAAACTGGCGCGGGTGCTTGCCACTTGTCTGTAAAGCTTCGACAGAGGTTCCAGGGTCGGAACCTCGAAGGGATTTTCGTTTCAAAACGGCTGTTTATCCGGGCGAAAGTGCTCTGATTTTTCATTACTTCATTTTGTGGATTTTCAATGTCATCTAAAAAGACCCTCGCCCTGGCCCTGTGTGTAGCGCTCACCGGTTGCGCACAGACCCCGAAAAACGATGCGGACGGCAGCAGTTGGTGGCCGTTCGGCTCTTCCGACAAAGTCGCGGCCAAAGATTCTGCTCCGGCTCCTTTGAAACCTGCAGCGACCGCACCAGTTGCCAAGGCCGAAAGCAGCAATCCGTGGTACTGGCCGTTCGGTTCCAGCGATGAAGCGATCAAGGCTGATCTGAAAGCCGAGGTCAAACCTGAAGCCAAACCGGTCGAGGTGGCCAAAGCCGAGGCCGAGTCCAATGGCAAATGGTGGTGGCCGTTCGGCGGCAAGGACCAGCCAACCGTCAAAGCCGTGCCGATGCCCGATCCGAAGGTGACCCAGGCTTGGCTCGATGACTACGAACCGCGTCTGCGTGAAGCGGTGAAGGACAGCAACCTGCAACTCGAACGTCGCGACAACGTACTGGTGGTTACGGCGCCGGTGGAAGGTTCGTTCAACCCGGACCGCCCGGCGATGCTGCTGCCGGTCACCCTTGGCCCGTTCACTCGCGTGGCGAAAATCCTTGAAGCCGACCCGAAAACCGCGGTGCTGGTGCTCGGTCACAGCGATACCAGCGGTTCCGCGCCAGCCAACGTCAAATTGAGCCAGGAGCGTGCGCAATCGGTGGCGGCGATCTTCCGCCTCAGCGGCTTGCAGCGTGATCGCCTGATGCTGCGCGGCATGGGTTCCGAAGCGCCGCGTGCGGCCAACGACAGCGTTGAGGGCCGTGCCTTGAACCGTCGTGTCGAACTGCTGGTGACTCCGCAAAACACCATGGTTGCGCTGCTGAGCAAATACAACATGCCAGCGCCGAAGCCGGTGACGATGGTTGCTGCGCAAGATGTCAAGCCAGTGGTCAAACCGGTTACCCCGGCGCCTGCGGCGAAAAAAGCCGCTGTGCCGGCGGCGAAAAAGGCGCCAGCCAAGAAAACCGCCGCCAAGGCTCCGGCGAAGAAGGCTCCGGCCAAGGCTCCAGCGAAAAAAACTGCACCAGCCAAAGCCGCCGCGACCGACAAGAAAGTCGCCGCAGCCGACGCTGCCAAGAAGTGATCCGCTAACGAAAAGGAATCCGCCATGACCCAGGCTCTGGCCGATATGCGTCGCGACTACACCCGTGACGGTTTGACCGAGGCGCAAGCCCCGGCCGAGCCGTTTGCGCTGTTTCACCAGTGGTTCGCCGACGCGGTGAAAACCGAGCAGGCGCCGGTGGAAGCCAATGCCATGACCCTGGCCACGGTCGACGCCGACGGTCGTCCGCATTGCCGCATTCTGTTGCTCAAGGGCCTGGACGAGCAGGGCTTCACCTTCTTCACCAACTACGACAGCGCCAAGGGCCAGCAGCTGGCGGCCAACCCGTTTGCCGCCATGACCTTCTTCTGGCCAACCCTGGAGCGCCAGGTGCGCATCGAGGGGCGGGTGGTCAAGGTCACGGCGCAAGAGTCCGATGCGTATTATCAGGTGCGTCCGCTGGGTAGCCGCCTCGGCGCCTGGGCCTCGCCGCAGAGCCGGGTCATCAACGGTCGTGGCGAACTGGAAGATTTGCTCAAGGCCACCGAGCAACGCTTCAGCGACACCCAGCCGCATTGCCCGGAACATTGGGGTGGTTACCGCTTGGTGCCTGAGCGCATTGAGTTCTGGCAGGGCCGTCCGAGCCGCCTGCACGATCGCCTCAACTACCGCCTCCAGGGCGCCGAGTGGATTCTTGAACGACTGGCACCCTGAGCAGTCTACCGAGCGGATAAAGGGCAATGGCGCAGGATCGATGATTTCACGCTACTTTAAGTGGGACGCTCGCGGGCATCTGTACCCAGCCTGAATGGAAGCCAATTTTATCCGGATGGTGTCGTGACAGGCGCCAGGCCACGGAGTTTAATGAACACATGTTCTTTTGGAGTTGATGCTATGCGTAAGTCTGTTCTGCTGGTTGCTTCTTTTTCGACGATGGCGATGTTGCTGACCGGCTGCCAATCGAGCCTCACTGGCGACTCCTACTCCCGTGACGAAGCGCGTCGTGTACAGACGATTCGCATGGGCACCATCGAATCCCTGCGACCGGTAAAAATCGAAGGCACCAAGACCCCGATCGGCGGCGCAGCAGGCGCAGTGGTCGGCGGCGTCGGCGGTAGCGCCATCGGCGGCGGCAAGGGCAGCATCGTCGCTGCGGTCATCGGCGCAGTGGCCGGCGGCCTGCTTGGCTCGGCAACCGAAGAAGGCCTGACCCGCACCCAGGGCGTGGAAATCACCGTCCGCGAAGACGACGGCAGCATGCGCGCCTATGTGCAGCAGGTTCAGGAGAATGAAGTATTCCGCGTTGGCGAGCGGGTACGGATCTCCACCGTTGGCGGAACCAGCCGCGTATCGCACTAAGCGAGAAGCTGGGTGAAAGAAAACCCCGATCAGGTGTCTGGTCGGGGTTTTTCTTTGCTTGTGAATTGCTCATTCAGTATGTGGCGTAGGTGCCCATGAAGTATTCGAGGCCCTTTGGAAAACTGACGTTGAGCAGGTTTTCCAATGCGGTTACCTGATCCAGAGTCAACAACAGCTCGCCGGGTTCCACCTCATCCAAGGGCTTTGATTCAATGAGCTGGGCCACTTTTTCATTCATCTCGCTGCCTGTGATATCCAGCTCGAATTGCAAGGAGTCATCTTGGGCTTCGTCAGGGAAAAAACCGGTAATTAAAAGAAAGTGCATGGAGCTAATACTTCCGGGGCTGTTAGCCGTAGTCAAACGAAATTTGATAGTCGTGAACTCTCAAATCGATTTGATGTTGAAAATACGGCTGAATGGTGGCGAGCCAATTTTGAGCGACGTTGAAACTGCCATTGTTGATGTTGTCCGCGGCGGGAATCCCCAAGGCGTTTAACACTGACTCGTCACCACCCAGGTCTTTTGACGACTCTTCCCCCTGAAACTCCAAGGTTGCTGTGTCGTACCATTCCAATCTCAGTTCCAGTCCCATCTACCATTGATCCCGGTAAACGAACGATACCTGATAGTCGTAAGAAGAAAATTGAATGGAATGCTGGAAGTGGGGCTGGAGAGTCTTGATCCAATCGGCTTTTACATCAAATCCGCCGTTATTGAAGCTTTTCGACGGTAGGCCTAATGCTTCCATTAATGAGCCGTCCTCGCCAAAATCTTTCGACAGTTCCTCCCCCTCACCCAGTTCGGTTTGTTGGTCGTACCATTCGAGTCTGGCTTTGAGTCCCATGTAATCCTCATAAATATTTTTTAATACTACGGTTTTTTTTGGGTGGATCTATCTGTTCACCAGTTCTGTGGTCGTAAGAGCCTAAATGGCTGCCATCACTTGCGCGATAGGCTTCAAGCTCGCCATGTAAATAGTCCCATTCATAAATTATTCGGCCTTTTGCATTGATCCAGCGATCCCGGAGCCCACCGTTGAACGGCGTTTTCTTTTTTGCTCTTCTTAAATCGGGAAAGGCTGTGATATCCGACGTATCGGGGGCGGGGTGATAGGTATTGTCCGTCGCCCTGCGGTGGGTTTTGCACCCGGGGAATGTCCTTGTTCCGCGCCACTGATCGTCCCTTCGTTCACCATCGACAGCCCCTCGAGTAGGGGCCGCACGACGTTATCGAAGCGGGGAAAGTGTGGCTGTAGGACGCGTCGCTAATGAAGTGGGGATTGTTCGCTGCGTAACTGTGAGGCGAGAAATCTGCGGCGAGGGGTGAAGCTCCCTCGCCACAGGGGTCATTGCAGTTGTGAATTCTTGCGACTCGCCGCCGCCGTCACCGCATAACCAATCACCGCCGCGAGAATCGAGCCGGTGAGGATGCCCATGCGATCCATGCCGGCGTAATCACTCACGCCGGGTTCGAAGGCCAGCGAGCCGACGAACAGGCTCATGGTGAAGCCGATGCCGCAGAGGATTGCCACGCCGAGGACCTGGCCCCAATTGGCGCCTTGGGGCAGGGCGGCGATGCCGATCTTGACCGCCAGCCAGGTCAGACCGAACACGCCGACGGTCTTGCCCAGCAGCAGGCCGATGGCGATGCCCATCGGTACGTCGTGGGTGAAGCTTTCGACGGTGACGCCGCTCAGTGACAGGCCGGCGTTGGCGAAGGCGAACAGCGGCAGGATGCCGTAGGCGACCCAGGGGTGCAGCGCGTGTTCGAGGGTCAGCAGCGGCGACGACTCGGCGTTTTTCGTGCGCAGGGGAATGCAGAAAGCCAGGGTCACGCCGGCCAGTGTCGCGTGGACACCGCTCTTGAGCACGCAGACCCAGAGGATCAGGCCGATGATCATGTAAGGCCCGAGCTTGACCACGCCGAGCCGGTTCATCGCCACCAGCGCGGCAATGCACGCAGCCGCCAGGCCAAGGGACAGGGTCGAGAGTTCGCCGGAATAGAAGATTGCGATGATGACGATGGCGCCGAGGTCATCGATGATCGCCAGGGTCATCAGGAACAGTTTCAGCGACACCGGCACGCGCTTGCCGAGCAGCGCCAGTACGCCGAGGGCGAAGGCGATGTCGGTGGCGGTCGGAATGGCCCAGCCACTCAGGGCCGCAGGGTTGTCGCGATTGAGGAACCAGTAGATCAGCGCCGGCACCAGCATGCCGCCGATCGCCGCTGCGCCGGGCAGGACGATTTGCGAAGGCTTGGACAATTGGCCGTCGAGCACTTCGCGTTTCACTTCCAGGCCGATCAGCAGGAAGAACATCGCCATCAGGCCGTCGTTGATCCACAGCAGCAGAGGTTTGGCGATTTTCAACGCGCCGATCTGCGCCACCACCGGAGTGTCGAGCAGGCCGGTGTACAGCCACGACAGCGGTGAGTTATTGATGATCAGCGCGAGAACGGCTGCGGCGATCAATAGCAGACCGCTGGCGGCTTCCAACTGAAAGAAACGCGTGAAAGTGCTACGCAGAGGCAAGGTCGCTCTCCATCGAATCAAGAAAAAGGTGAAACACCCTAACTCGTACCGTTAGTTGTTAAAACAAAAGTTATATTCTTTTTTGTTATATGTCGTTACAGGCTGTCTGGTACGGGCAGCACTGAGCCTAGCAGTTGCCTGACACATTGAGACTCAGCTGTATCTTTGCCGCCTGCGGGATTTTTCCTAAGCTTGCGGCAGACCTTTTCAGGAGACCGATCTCCTGCCTGATTCAATGAGAACCGAAACCATGAGCGACAACCGACAGTGGGCACGCGAAGCCATCCGCATCATCGAGGCGGACTTCCAGCGCAGCGCCGACACCCACCTGATCCCTTTGCCGCTGCCCGGTTTTGCCGGCATCGAGTTGTATTTCAAGGACGAATCCAGCCACCCGACCGGCAGCCTCAAGCATCGCCTGGCCCGTTCGCTGTTCCTTTACGCGCTGTGTAACGGCTGGCTGAAACCCGGCGCGCCAGTGATCGAGGCATCCAGCGGCTCGACGGCGATCTCCGAAGCGTATTTCGCGCGCATGCTCGGTTTGCCGTTTATCGCGGTGATGCCCGCGACCACCTCGAAAGAGAAGATTGCCCAGATTGCCTTTTACGGTGGCCAGAGTCATCTGGTGCAGGATCCGACGCAGATCTACGCCGAATCCGAGCGCCTGGCCCGCGAGCATGGTGGTCACTTCATCGATCAATTCACCTACGCCGAACGCGCCACCGACTGGCGAGCGAACAACAACATCGCTGAATCGATCTTCCAGCAGATGCGCTACGAAAAGCACCCTGAGCCGACCTGGCTGATTTCCAGCCCCGGCACTGGCGGGACTACAGCGACCCTTGGTCGATACGTGCGCTATCGCCAGCACTGCACCCGCGTGTTGTGTGCCGATGCCGAGCGTTCGGTGTTCTTCGATTTTTACCAGAGCGGTGATGCCAGCCTGCGTCTGGATTGCGGTTCACGCATAGAAGGCATTGGCCGGCCTCGGGTGGAAGCGTCGTTCCTGCCCAAGGTGATCGATGCGATGGTCAAGGTGCCGGACGCCTTGTCGCTGGCGGCCATGCATTATCTGGCGCAGCGTTTGGGGCGGCATGTCGGCGGGTCGAGCGGGACCAATTTGATCGGTGCGCTGATGGCAGCGCAGCAGATAAAAGCGGCGGGGCAGTCGGGGTCGATCGTGGCGATCCTGTGCGATGGCGGCGAGCGTTATGCCGACACGTATTACGATCAGGAGTGGCTGAAAGCGCAAGGGTATGAACTGGGTGATTTGATTGCAGCGGTGGCGGCGAGTGCCGAGCGCGGGGAGGCGCTGCCGACCTCGGTGCTGCGCGCGAACATCTAAAGCCAAATGCAGAAACCACTGTGGGAGCGAGCCTGCTCGCGAAGGCGGAGTCACATTCAACAACTTCGTTGAGTGACAGACCGCTTTCGCGAGCAGGCTCGCTCCCACAGGGTTTTGTGTTGGGTCAGCTGATGCTGATCAGGCTTCCAGTCCGAGGATATCGCGAGCCACTGCCTCGGCAATGCGAATCCCGTCGACACCCGCCGAGAGAATTCCGCCGGCATAGCCCGCGCCTTCACCGGCCGGGAACAGGCCTTTGACGTTCATGCTCTGCAGCGACTCGTTGCGGGTGATGCGCAGCGGCGATGAAGTGCGGGTCTCGATTCCGGTCAGCACGGCGTCGTGCAGGGAATAACCGCGAATCTGCTTCTCGAACGCGGGCAAGGCTTCACGGATCGCCTCAATGGCAAAATCCGGCAGCGCCAAGGCCAGATCGCCCAGCGCCACGCCTGGTTTGTACGAAGGCTCGACTTCGCCCAGTTCGGTCGACGGCTTGCCGTTGATGAAGTCGCCAACCAGTTGCGCCGGGGCCTTGTAGTCGCTGCCGCCAAGGATGAACGCGTGGGATTCCAGGCGCTCCTGCAACTCGATACCGGCGAGCGGGCCGCCCGGATAATCGACTTCCGGGGTGATGCCGACGACGATGCCGGAGTTGGCATTACGCTCGTTACGCGAGTACTGGCTCATGCCATTGGTGACCACGCGATTCGGTTCCGACGTCGCCGCGACCACGGTGCCGCCCGGGCACATGCAGAAGCTGTACACCGAACGCCCATTCTTGGCGTGGTGCACCAGTTTGTAATCGGCAGCGCCGAGTTTCGGGTGGCCGGCGTATTTGCCCAGGCGCGCGCGGTCGATCAGCGACTGCGGGTGTTCGATGCGGAAGCCCACCGAGAACGGCTTGGCCTCCATGAACACGCCACGGCTGTGGAGCATGCGGAAGGTGTCGCGGGCACTGTGGCCGAGGGCCAGAACCACATGCTTCGAATGCAGGGTTTCGCCGCTGGCCAGTTTCACGCCGACCAGTTGGCCGTCTTCGATCAGCACGTCGCTGACGCGCTCCTGGAAGCGCACTTCACCGCCCAGTTCGCGGATCTGCTCGCGCATGTTTTCGACCATACCGGTCAGGCGGAACGTACCGATGTGCGGCTTGCTGACGTAGAGAATTTCTTCCGGCGCGCCGGCCTTGACGAACTCGTGCAGGACTTTGCGGCCGAGGAATTTCGGGTCCTTGATCTGGCTGTACAGCTTGCCGTCGGAGAACGTGCCCGCGCCGCCTTCGCCAAACTGTACGTTGGACTCGGGATTGAGCACGCTTTTGCGCCACAGGCCCCAGGTGTCCTTGGTGCGCTGACGGACTTCGGTGCCGCGTTCGAGAATGATCGGTTTGAAGCCCATCTGCGCCAGCAGCAGGCCGGCGAAGATGCCGCACGGGCCGAAACCGACGACGATCGGCCGCTGGCCGAGATCGCTCGGTGCCTGGCCGACGAATTTGTAGCTGACATCCGGCGCCACGTTGACGTTACGGTCGTCGGCGAACTTGCCCAACACTCTGGCCTCGTCGCGTACGTTGAGGTCGATGGTGTAGATGAAGCACAGTTCGGAGGACTTTTTGCGCGCGTCATAGCTGCGCTTGAACAAGGTGAAATCGAGCAGATCATCGCTGGCGATGCCCAGGCGTTGCACGATGGCGACGCGCAGGTCTTCTTCGGGATGGTCGATTGGCAGCTTGAGTTCAGTGATTCGTAACATGGGGGGGATCCGGATTCGCGGGGCGCACAACTGCGCCAGGGCGTTTGAAGGCGGCGATTATAAGCCGCCGCGAGCGGATCCGTGGGAGAAAAACGATCAGTCGTTACGCGCGCCGCCGAAATAGCCGCACCCGCGCTGCACCTGACCGTCGATACGCAATTCGGCGCTCATGTGCTGCACGCTGCCGGTGCTGCTGTCGACGCAGCGCTGTGGCGCGACCCACAATTCGATGCGCTGGTTGTTGGCTTCGCTGCTGAGATTGAAGCGGCCGTCGCCCAGTTGCTCTTCCACATACGGCACGGCCAGCGGCGGCTGGCCGTCGCGCTCGATGACCATGCCTTTGCCGCTGACCTTGACGTTCCATTCCGGGCCATGACCGGCGGCGCGCAGGATCAGCAGTTTGAAATTCGGATCGTCGCAGGCCGTGCCCGAGCGCTCGACGCGATACAACTGGCCGAGGTCGAGACGATCGCCGGAAACCTTGCCGCGCACATCGGCAAACAGCTTGCCCTGCTCGTCGGCGAGGGTGGCGGCTTCTTGCAGGACGCTGGTGCCGCCGATGTCGTTGACCACCAGTTGCCGCTGCTCCTGGCACGGCTGGAACACCAGTTTGCCGTCGGCGGCGGTCAGTTGCCCCTGCATCCGCGTCTGCCCGGCATGGGACACACTTTCACGCTGGCCGTCGAACAACTGGCAGGCGGCAAACATCGGCAGCAGGGCAACGAGGACGAACGAACGGGCAACACGCATCTTTGGCTCTCCAGACAAGTGTCGCCACGTTACGCAGCCTGACCGTTCATCACAAGGGCCTTAACCCACGTGAAACGTCTGACCGGTTTGCAGGCCTTCGACACTTTTCGCGTAGGCCAATGCGACTTCCGCTGCAGCAACCGGCTTGAAGCCACGGAAGTAGGGCGCGTATTTGCCCAGGGCTTCGGTCAGCACGGTCGGGCTCACCGAGTTCACCCGCAGGCCACGCGGCAGTTCGATGGCGGCGGCGCGGACGAAGCTGTCGAGGGCGCCGTTGACCAGCGCTGCCGAAGCGCCGCTGCGAATCGGGTCGTGGCTGAGCACGCCGGTGGTGAAGGTGAACGAGGCGCCGTCATTGGCGAACTCGCGGCCGATCAGCAGCAGATTGACCTGGCCCATCAACTTGTCTTTCAGGCCGAGGGCGAAGCTGTCCCCAGTCATCTCGTCGAGCGCTGCAAAAGTCACGTTGCCCGCCGCGCAGATCAGCGCATCGAACTTGCCGGTCTGTTCGAACAGCTTGCGGATCGACGCGCTGTCGCTGATATCCACCTGCAAGTCACCGCTGTTGCGACCGATACGAATGACCTCGTGGCGTTGCGACAACTCTTTGTCCACCGCCGAACCGATGGTGCCGCCTGCGCCTATCAACAGAATTTTCATCGAGCTGTACCTCATGTGTGTGAATGAGGTTTCAGTCTAAAGTGGTTTTTTCTGCGGATAAGCGCACTAATAGGCAACTTTTGGTTTTCAAATGGAAACAATCCATGAGCGAAATGGATGATCTCGCCGCGTTCGCTGTGCTGATCGAGGCCGGCAGTTTCACCCTTGCGGCGCAGCAGTTGGGCTGCAGCAAAGGCCAGTTGTCCAAGCGCATCAGCCAGCTCGAAGCGCAGTTCAGTGTGGTATTGCTGCAACGCACCACCCGGCGCTTGAGCCTGACGGCGGCGGGGGCGGCGCTGCTGCCGCAGGCTCAGGCTCTGGTGGTTCAGGTCGAACGCGCGCGGCAGGCGTTGGCGCGGTTGAAGGACGACATGGCCGGTCCCGTGCGCATGACGGTTCCGGTGTCGCTCGGCGAGACCTTCTTCGATGGTTTGTTGCTGGAGTTTTCCGGGCAATACCCCGAGGTGCAAATCGAGCTGGAGCTGAACAACAGTTATCGCGATCTGTCCCGCGATGGTTTTGATCTGGCGATTCGTGCCGAAGTGGCCAATGACGATCGGCTGGTGGCCAAGCCGCTGTTGGCGTGGCACGAAATGACCTGCGCCAGCCCGGCCTACCTCGAGCGCTTCGGCGAGCCAGCGACGCCGCATGCCTTGGCCGAGCATCGTTGTCTGCTCAACAGCCATTACAGCGGCCGCGAAGAATGGCTGTATCACCAGCAGCACGAGTTGTTGCGGGTACGGGTCTCGGGTCCGTTCGCCAGCAACCATTACAACCTGCTGAAAAAAGCAGCGCTGTCCGGTGCCGGCATCGCCCGTTTGCCGTCGTATCTCCTGCAAGCGGAACTGGCGGACGGCCGCTTGCGCTGGTTGCTGCGCGATTACCAGACCCGACGCATGCCGATGTATCTGGTGCACCCGTATCAGGGTGGATTGCCGAAACGCACGCAGGTGCTCGCGGATTATCTGATGGGTTGGTTCAAACGCAGTGGCGAGGCGCTGGATCGACTGCAGCGCTGATGTGATTTCCCTGTGGGAGCGAGCCTGCTCGCGAATGCGTCAGTTCAGTCGATACCGATGTTGAATGACACACCGCTTTCGCGAGCAGGCTCGCTCCCACAGGGGGGATCTTATTTTGCGAAACGGCGGGCAATCAGCTGGTCGATCGACAATTTGCCCGGCCCGGTCGCCATCAGGTACAGCAACACCGCCGCCCAGGTGCCGTGGGTGGGGTAGGCATCCGGGTAGACGAACAATTGAATGGTCAGGGTCATGCCAAGCAATGCCAGCGCTGAAAACCGTGTGGCAAGACCGAGCAGAATCAACAGCGGAAACACATGCTCGGCAAAAGCCGCCAGATGCGCGGCAGTTTCCGGCGAGAGCAGCGGCACGTCGTACTCGCTCTGAAACAGCGGAATCGTCGAGTCGGCCAAGCGTGGCCAGCCCAGTTCAAAGGTGCCGTCAATCAAATCCACGGCCAGTCCTTCGACCTTGGTTTGCCCGGATTTCCAGAACACCGCAGCGATGGAAAAACGCGCGATGAGGGCGATCAGGCTGTGCGGGATTTTTTCCAACAGCGCAATGACGCGCAAGACCAAAGCGTTCATGGCAACTCCTTGTAATTCAGACGGGTGATCGCGTTATGCGCAATCAGTAAGGCGAGGGTTTGGGCGAGATCGAACGGCGGGCTGTTTTCTGCCGCCGCGAGCAGTGGCGAGCCCTGGAGCAGATGACCAATGAACACGCTCGCACCCGGTTCAAGAGCGAACACCTCAACGTCGAGACCATTGCGCAGCACCAGGGCATGCTGGCCTTGATTGAGGCCAATGCCCGCGAGACTTGGCTCCTGCTGATGCGCGGCCCAGATCGCCACGACCGCAAAAGCAGAGTCGAGCAGGTGCAGCGAGGGATGCAGTTCGAAACACAGTTCACTCAGCGACTGCGGATCGGCCAGCGCGGCACTGACTTGTTCAGGCCGGATCGGCTGCGCATCAGCGGCGTGGTAGGCGACAGTGCGCAGATGCTCAAGCCGCGCAACATCAGCCACATAAGGCACGCCGGCGATGGGTTCAAACTCTGCGATGAAGTCGGCGAAGTCTTCGCCATAGCGGCTCATCAACGGACTTTGTGGCGGCTGACTCTGGACGAAAATCGCCGCCATGGCGCGGAAGAACTCATCGCCGACCAATTGCAGCACCACCGGATAGCTGTCGGCCAGGGCATTGATCAACGAGCTCTGCACGTTATTGCGATACACCGCGAAACGCCGCGACGGATCGGCGCCGTTGCGGCTGCACAGGCCCTTGGGATACGGCAGTTGCGCATTGAGCAGGGCGGCGGCGAAGTCCGCTTGCGTGCTCATGCCGCACGCTCCGCTTGGCGCAACAGCGTCTCGGCGTGCTGCGCTTCGGCGAGCAAAACGTCGAAGGCCGGCACGTGATTGTCACGCTCGATCAGCGTCGCCACCGGGCCGATACGTTGCAGCACTTGCCGGTACAGATCCCATACGGCCTGATCAATCGGCGCGCCGTGATCGTCGATCAGCAAGCGATCGCCAAGGCTGTCGCAATCTTCAGCGAAGCCGGCCAGATGAATCTCGCCGACCGCGTGCAGCGGTAATGCATCGAGGTAGGCCAAAGGATCGCGCTGATGATTGATGCACGACACGTACATATTGTTGACGTCGAGCAACAAGCCGCAGCCGCTGCGGCGGATCACTTCGGCGATGAACTCGGCCTCGTCGATCGTCGAGTGCTCAAATCCCAGATAGGTCGCCGGGTTCTCCAGCAGCATCGGTCGTTTCAGAGTGTTCTGCACCTGGTCGATGTGCGCACAGACGCGGTTCAGCGTCGGCGTGTCGTAAGCCAGTGGCAGCAGGTCATTGAGGAACACCGGGCCGTGGCTCGACCAGGCCAGGTGTTCGGAAAAGGCTTGTGGCTGATAGCGCTCGATCAGATCGGCGAGGCGTTTGATGTGCTGGCTGTCCAGCGCGCCTTCGCCACCGATCGACAGGCCTACGCCGTGCAATGACAGCGGGTACTGTTCGCGAATCAGACCGAGGAAATGATGAAACGGGCCGCCGGCCACCATGTAGTTTTCGGCGTGGACTTCGAAGAAACCGAGGTCCGGTAAGGAGCCGAGCACTTCGAGGAAGTGCCCGGTCTTGAGCCCCAGCCCGGCGCGGGCAGGGAGCTCGGTGCGAGCTGCCTGAGTGCGCGGCAGGGACGGTTCGTGATGACTGAACATGGGCGTCACTCAGGCAGGCCGTGGATCAGGACTTGGCTTTGAAGGCTTCGAGCTGACCGAAACCGGTCGGCGAGGTTTTGCTTTCGGTGGTGGCGCAGGTGCCTTTCGGAACGAGCTTCCAGGCGTTGGCCTGATAGTCCATTTTCGCCGTGCCGGCGCAGGTAGTCCCGGCACCTGCGGCGCAATCGTTCTTACCCTTCATGGCCACGCCGAAGCATTTTTCCATGTTGGCATCGGCGGCCTGGGCGGTGGAGACAGTGGCGATGCTCAGAGCGGAACCGAGGGCCAGAACCAGGGCGGTAGCGGACAGGGTACGGGTAGTCGCAGTCATGATGTTTCTCCAGTTTTTTATCAGGGTTTCTGCAAGCGGTTTGCGCTTGCTTGTCCCTCTAGAGAACGGGTGGGGGGATGCGTTACAGGCGGGGCGAGAAATTTATAAAAAATTTCGGATTCAGCGGTATTCCTGTGGGAGCAAGCCTGCTCGCGAAGGCGGTGTGTCAGGCACCCATAATGTTGAATGACAGAGCGCTTTCGCGAGCAGGCTCGCTCCCACAGGGTTACCTTGGTGGTGCTCAGGAAACAAAAAACGGCCCGAAGGCCGTTTCGTTGTTCAGCGATAACACTCAACCGCCGAGGTACGCCTCGCGTACTTTCGGGTCGGTCAGCAGCGCTTCACCGGTGCCTTGCATGACCACGCGGCCGTTCTCCAGAACGTAGGCGCGGTCGGCGATTTTCAGCGCCTGGTTGGCGTTCTGCTCGACCAGGAACACCGTCACACCGTCCTTGCGCAGCTGTTCGATGATGTCGAAGATCTGCTGGATGATGATCGGTGCCAGACCCAGCGACGGCTCGTCGAGCAGCAGCAGCTTGGGCTTGCTCATCAGCGCGCGGCCGATAGCGAGCATCTGCTGTTCACCGCCGGACATGGTGCCGCCGCGCTGGTTGAAGCGCTCTTTCAGGCGTGGGAAAAGTCCGAGAACCTTGTCCATCTGTTCCTGATAGTCGCCCTTGTCGGTGAAAAATCCGCCCATCGACAGGTTTTCTTCAACGGTCAGACGGGCAAACACCCGACGCCCTTCCGGGACCACGGCGATGCTCTTGCGCATGATCTGCGACGAGTCCTGGCCGACCAGCTCCTCACCCATGTAGCGGATGCTGCCGCTGTGCGCCTGCGGCGAACCGCACAGCGTCATCAGCAGCGTGGATTTGCCGGCACCGTTGGCGCCGATCAGCGTCACGATCTCGCCCTGACGGACTTCGACGTTGACGCTGTGCAGGGCCTGGATCTTGCCGTAGAAGGTGGAAACGTTTTCGAACTGCAGCATTTACGCTTCCCCCAGGTAGGCTTTGATCACTTCAGGATTGTCGCGGATCTGTTCCGGCGTGCCGTCGGCCAACGGTGTGCCCTGGTTGATCACGACGATGTGGTCGGAAATGCTCATGACCAGTTTCATGTCGTGTTCAATCAGCAGCACGGTGACGTTGTGCTCTTCGCGCAACACACCGATCAGCGCCTTGAGGTCTTCGGTTTCCTTCGGGTTCAGGCCGGCGGCCGGTTCGTCGAGCATGAGGATCCGTGGGCGGGTCATCATGCAGCGGGCGATTTCCAGACGCCGTTGCTGGCCGTAGGCGAGGGTGCCGGCGGTGCGGTTGGCGAACTCTTTGAGGTTGACCTTTTCCAGCCAGTACTCGGCAAATTCCATCGCCTCGCGCTCGCTTTTGCGGAACGCCGGGGTCTTGAACAGGCCGGACAGGAAGTTGGTGTTCAAGTGACGGTGCTGGGCGATCAACAGGTTCTCGACCGCGGTCATATCCTTGAACAAACGCACGTTCTGGAAGGTCCGCACCACGCCTTTGAGGGCGATCTTGTGGCCCGGCAGGCCCTGGATCGGCTCGCCGTCGAGCAGGATGCTGCCGCCGGTAGGCTGATAGAAGCCGGTCAGGCAGTTGAACACGGTGGTCTTGCCGGCGCCGTTCGGGCCGATCAGGGCGACCACCTGTTTTTCCTTGACGGTCAGCGCCACGCCGTTGACCGCCAGCAAGCCGCCGAAGCGCATGCTCAGATTTTCGACTTTAAGGATCTCGCGGCTCATTTGCGCAACTCCATATGTGGGCGTTGCATCGGCAGCAGACCTTGAGGACGCCAGATCATCATCAGCACCATCAGCGCACCGAACATCAACATGCGGTACTCGCTGAACTCACGCATCATTTCCGGCAACAGGATCATCACGATCGCCGCCAGAATCACACCCAGTTGCGAGCCCATGCCACCCAATACGACGATGGCGAGGATGATCGCCGACTCGATGAAGGTGAACGACTCGGGCGTCACCAGACCCTGACGCGCGGCGAAGAAGCTGCCGGCGAAACCGGCGAACGCAGCACCCAGGGTGAAGGCGGAGAGCTTGATCACGGTCGGGTTCAGGCCCAACGCGCGGCAGGCGATTTCGTCTTCACGCAGTGCTTCCCACGCACGGCCGATCGGCATGCGCAGCAGACGGTTGATCACGAACAGCGCGGCCAGTGCGAGCAACAGCGCAACCAGGTAAAGGAAGATCACCTTGTTGATCGAGTTGTATTGCAGGCCGAAATACTCGTGGAACGTCTGCAGGCCTTCGGCGGCCTTGCGCTCGAAGGTCAGGCCGAAGAACGTCGGTTTCTCGATGTTGCTGATGCCGTTCGGGCCACCGGTGATGTCGGTCAGGTTACGCAGGAACAGACGGATGATTTCGCCGAAACCCAAGGTCACGATCGCCAGATAGTCGCCACGCAGACGCAACACCGGGAAGCCCAGCAGGAAGCCGAACGTCGCCGCCATCAGGCCGGCAATCGGCAGGCAGATCCAGAAGCTCAAGCCGTAGTAGTGCGACAGCAGCGCGTAGCTGTAGGCGCCGACGGCGTAGAAACCGACGTAACCCAGGTCAAGCAGACCGGCCAGACCGACAACGATGTTCAGGCCCAGGCCGAGCATCACGTAGATCAGGATCAGCGTGGCGATATCCACCGCGCCACGGGAGCCGAAGAACGGCCAGACCAGGGCGATCAGAATCAGCGCAATGATGAAATAGCGTTGGGTGGTTGGCAGGGTCAGGAAGTTGCTGGCCTTGGCCGGGATCAGCGGCATGCCCGGCGAGGAGCGCCAGGCCTTGCTGATCTGCTGGTTGAACAGCACGCGCAAGAACATCAGCACCGAGCAGATCGCGATGGTCGCGAGTACCGCAGGGCTGGTGTTGTGCACTTCCAGATTGATGCCGACGATGGTCAGTTTCAGACCCAGTACCGGGTAGGCCACCGCCCACACCAGCAAGGCACTGAACAGTGCCTGTTTAAGATTCCTAGTCATACTTTCTCAACCTCCGGACGGCCCAGAATGCCGGTCGGACGGAACAACAGCACCAGAACCAGCAGGCCGAACGCAACGACGTCCTTGTACTGGTCGCCGAAGATATCGGCACCGAACGCTTCCGCTACACCGAGCACCAGGCCGCCGAGCATGGCCCCGGGGATGCTGCCGATGCCGCCCAGTACCGCAGCGGTGAAGGCCTTGAGGCCGACGAGGAAACCGGCGTTGGGGTTGATCACGCCGTATTGCATGCTCAGCAGCACTGCGGCAACGGCGGCCAGCGCAGCACCGATGACGAAGGTCAGGGCGATGATGTTGTTGGTGTTGATGCCGAGCAGGTTGGCCATCTTGATGTCCTCGGCACAGGCGCGGCAGGCGCGGCCCAGGCGGGAACGGGAGATGAACAGGGTCAGGCCGAGCATGGCGATCAGGGTCACCACGAACACCACGATCTGCATGTAGGAAATCAGCACTTCTTGTGCGCCACCCGGACCGAAGGCGAAGTTGCCCGGGATCAGGTTGGGGATAGCTTTGTCCTTGGAGTCTTGCGCCAGCAGAACGGTGTTCTGCAGGAAGATCGACATACCGATGGCAGAAATCAGCGGGATCAGACGGTTGCTGCCGCGCAGGGGGCGGTAGGCGATCCGTTCGATGCTGTAACCGTAGGAACTGGTGACGACGATGCTGGCGATGAACGCCGCAGTCATCAACAGCGGGACACTGTCGAGTCCCATCATGGTCAGCCCGGCGATGGCGATGAAGGCCACGTAGGAACCGATCATGTACACCTCGCCGTGGGCGAAGTTGATCATTCCAATGATGCCGTAGACCATCGTGTAGCCGATGGCGATCAGGGCATACATGCTGCCAACGTTGAGGCCGTTAACCAGCTGTTGGAAGAAGTGATAGAGGTCAGGCATTACAGCGCTCCTAAAAACCTGTACGCATTTCACTGGTGGAGTCATTTTCCCGCCCGGCCCCGTGGATCTCTATCCACTTCGAATCCGGGTTTTGCCAGCGAACCGCTGATGACGGTTTTGAGATTTTCAGGTGGGTCGACTGGCGGATCACGCCAGCGCGGCCCATACATTCGCAAAACAAAGCCCACGGCACGCCGTGGGCTTTATTGGCAGTCAGTCGGGCAAGGCCTTACTGAGGCGAAACTTCGGTTTTAGGTTTGCCGTTGTGCCACTCGTACACGACAAATTTGAAGTCCTTCAGGTCGCCCTTGTCGTCGAAGCTCAGGTCGCCGGTCGGGGTCTTGAACGAACCGGCGTGGATGGCTTCAGCCACTTTGGTCGCGTCTTCGGACTTGGCCGCCTTGATGCCTTCGGCAATCACGGTCACTGCTGAGTAGGACGGGAACACGAACGGACCGCTCGGATCTTCCTTCTTGGCTTTGAACGCGTCAGCCAGGGCAACGTTGGCCGGATCCTGGTCGAAGGATTTCGGCAGGGTCACCAGCAGGCCTTCGGACGCGTCCTTGGCGATCTGGGTGATCGAATCGTTACCCACGCCTTCCGGACCCATGAAGCGGGCTTTCAGGCCTTTTTCCTGAGCCTGGCGCAGGATCAGGCCCAGCTCCGGGTGGTAGCCGCCGTAGTAGACGAAGTCGACGCCGGCTTGCTTGAGCTTGGCGATGATGGCGGAGAAGTCTTTGTCGCCGGCGTTGACGCCTTCGAAGACGGCAACCTTGGTGCCTTTCTTCTCGAGGGTCGATTTCACGGCGGTGGCGATGCCTTCACCGTACTGCTGTTTGTCGTGCAGCACGCCAACCACTTTCGGTTTCACGTGATCGGCGATGTAGTTGCCGGCGGCAGGGCCCTGGGCGCTGTCGAGACCGATGGTGCGGAAGATCATTTTGTAGCCACGGGCGGTGATGTCCGGGCTGGTGGCAGCCGGGGTGATCATGATCACGCCTTCGTCTTCGTAGATGTCCGAAGCTGGCTGGGTGGAGCTGGAGCACAGGTGACCGACCACGAACTTGACGCCGTCGTTGACGACCTTGTTCGCTACCGCTACCGCTTGTTTCGGATCGCAGGCATCGTCGTATTCAACGGCTTCGAGTTTCTTGCCGTCGACGCCGCCTTTGGCGTTGATCTGCTCGATGGCCATCTTCGCGCCACTGAACTGCATGTCGCCGTACTGGGCTACTGGACCGGTTTTAGGACCGGCGATACCGATTTTGATGGTGTCAGCTGCGAACGAATGGCTGGCAACCCCGGCCAGAACCATAGCGGCAAACAGTTTGGAAATCTGCTTAGTAGCCTTAGTCATAGTGCTCCACTCTTACTGTTGTATTTTTTAGAGTTCTGGCGCCGTAGCAGCAGAACCGGGTCAGATATCTTTGCGATACCCTCCGGAAAATGCCCCGGCAACTGTACCGGTACAGTGTAGAGCGCCGCTTGATCAACTGGGAAGCGGGCGTCACGGGGCAAAACTTGGGGGTGTCGCATTTTTGAATGAAAGAGACAGAATTGCGGCGGGGCAATCGGGGGCATATATCCCAAAAGGCAGCATTCCCTGGCGTTCCTGCTCTTTTCGTTCGGTGCAGCGATTTGCAACCGGGTTTTTCTGCCGGACCACCGACGTTATCATTCGCGTCGATTTCTTTTCCGGACAGCTCCCATGAATCAAGAACCTAGCACCCTCTATGCCAAGCTGCTTGGTGAAACGGCATCTATTACCTGGAAAGAGCTGGAGCCGTTCTTCGCCAAGGGTGCCCTATTGTGGGTCGACCCTGACCTGGATTTGATCGCCGCCGCCGAGGCCGTGGCCTCGGATGAAGGCGAGAAAGTCGCGGCCTGGCTGGCCGACGACAAGGTCGCCAAGCTGTCTGAAACGCGGGCGCTGGATATTTTCGAGCGAGATCCACAGCTGTGGGCAGTGGTGGTTTCGCCGTGGATTCTGATCCAGGAAAGGGCGGCCGTTTAATTGCTCGCACTCTTTTGGTGCCTCGATTGCCGCGCCGCAAGTGTGTAGCGGAGTAGCGTGATGGCACCTTGCCGTGGAGAAATGCCACGCCTCACGGTGACGTAAACGTAACGGGAACAGTTTCTAGAGCGGCCTGAGGGTCGCTTAATTGTTTCTGGATGTTCGTAAAGCTGAATTTGTCGGTGAAGTCGAGGGCGCCTTCGCGAGCAGGCTCGCTCCCACCTTGGAATGCACTTTCCTGTGGGAGCGAGCCTGCTCGCGAATGGGGCGACTCGGTACTGGATTAGACCGAGTAAGTCTTCCCGGTATGGTTATTCAGCGAAATCACCTTGGTCTTGCCAATCCGGTGGCGGTAGATCTCGCGCAGGTACTTGATCGACTTCTTCACGCAATCGCGCGACAGGCGAATGTCATTGATCGAGACGAACTTGTCCTTGTCGTTGATCAGCTCGCGGTATTTCTTCTCGTACATCGGTTTGATCGCGTACCAGTTGGTGTCGAGGATCTTCGCAGGGTTTTCGAATTCGTTCAGCAATTCGTCGATGCGGTCTTCGTCGAATTCTTCCTGAACAATGAAGTCGAGAATCGAGTTATCCAGCGTCTCGTCGAAACGGTACGGATTCTTCGCAAAGCAGCGCTTGATGAACGCCACGATCAGCGTGAGGAAGTCGTCCGACAGGCAGGGGCTCTTGGCGATCAGGGTCGTCAGCGACAGGTTGGCCGAAGCGCCGATCACCAGCGCGTAGCGCTTGAGCGTGGTGTTGGGGAACAGGCTGTTGAGGTGGGTCTTCAACCGGTTCAGGTCCATGTACGACAGTTTGTAGTCTTTCGGCAGCGAGACGATCGAGACCACCGACGAGCAATTCTTGAAGAAGTGCAGGTCGTGCAGCGCGGCGGCGTCGTAGCCGGAATTCTTGTACTGCTCAAGCGAAGCGCGATAACGCTTGGATTCGATCGGCAGCAGGCTGATGCCTTCGATGGCCTGAGTGACCTTGTTGAAGTGCGGCAGGTCGATCGAACGGAAGAACAGGTCGTCGATGTTCAGGCGCTGCGGCTCTTTATCGAAGACCTTGAACTTGTCGCTGCTCGGCGGCGGGGTTTCCGGCACCACCGATTCGGCGTAGGCAATCGCCACCGGCCCGGCCAGACTCATGAACAGGTCGTTGGCGTCCAGGCGGATGGTTTCGCCGATGTCGATGCCGGCGCGGCGGAAGTAGTTCTGGTCGTAGTCAGTGGTGACTGCCTGCGCCGTCAGAATGTTGAAGATCTGCTGCGAGATGTATTGGTTGGCGTGCTTCTCCATGGCATTGACATCAATGTTCTGGATATTGCCGTCATCGCTTTCTTCGGCGTAACGCATGATGTCGTTGGAGATCAGCATCATCGCGTTCCACGGGCGGATACGCCCCATCACGCTGGCTTCGCTGCTGTCTTCGTTGGCGAAGTTGTAGGAGAAATCCCATTCCTCCGACAGGTATTTGCACAGCAGGCGCCCGGCGTTGATGTGCAGCGCCTCGGACATTTCGCTGCGGTGGTCGGAAATGTTCGGCAGCACGCAGATGCCACTGGTGAAGATCGGCTCAAAGACAAACGAATGACCGCTCTTGCCGTCATGCTCGTCCATCGGCTTGGTGTCGAAGGTCTTGTTCATGTACGAGTGCTGCTGGGCCAGACCGAACTCCGAGGCCATGCCCGAACCGGTACCGCCGCCGGCACTGAAAATCGAGAAATACAGGCGCGACTGGTTGGCCTTGATCCCGCAGCTGTCGATCAGGTACGAGTGGATCATTTTCCAGTCGGGGCTGGAGAAGCGCTGGGTGTCCTTGTTGAGGATGATCTTCGCCAGGTACTGGCCGAGGATCGGCGCGTTACCGGCGCCACCGGCGTGGACTTCGGACAAGTCCATGATCTTCATTTTGCTGTAGTCGCGCAGGAAGCCGCTTTTCTCGCCCTTGCGCGAGAAACGGATGCGCCCGGCAATATCCTTGTCGAGGTCGCCAAGCATCACCAGCGGTTCGACCAGAAACACCGGTTTGGTCGATTTGCTGGTACCGATGCGCAGGTTGTTCTTGATCCACTGCGCCGGGCTGTAGCCCTTGTCGGCCAGACGCCGGTCGGTCGGGCGGTCTTCGTTGTTGAATTCGTTGAGGTAGAACTTGCGCGCGTTGTACACCAGCTCCGCCACGTCGAGGGCGATGTTGGAGCCGCAGCGACCGAGGCCAATCAGGCACACCGAGGGGAATTCCTGGTCGTTGTGCTGTTCGTTGTCGCCTTCCTGATGCGCCGGGCGCGGGAACACCGAATCGCGCAGGCCGTCGAGGTTATCGAGGATGCGGTCAGTGTTGGTTTCGGTGAAGTACAGGTATTGCTGGGTCGACAGCGGGCGCGAAGGCGGCGCGGGTTTCGATAATGACGCGCTGTTCGCGGCGGGGCTCAGGGTCAGATCGGCTGTTGCACTGGCGGGGTTGTTTTTGGAGGTCATGGTGCGCCATTTACCTGGACTGGGTTGGCCCGCCGAACAGTGCCGGCGAACCTCACGGAATAAGATCTCGCGTCTTGTGTGCGCGAATACGGCCCGGGCGTCGTAGTGCTGGCTGGTCTGATCGCCGGGCGGAATCCTTTCCTGATCGTTGATGAATCGGCCATGATTCGGTGTTCTTTAATCGAAAAGAGGCGAAATGATGTCAACGCTACCTTCGTTGGGGTTTGCCGGAATCGGCCTGATGGGTCTGCCGATGTGCCAGCGTCTGCTGGCGGCGGGTCACCCGCTGACGGTGTGGAACCGCAACCCGGACAAGTGCGCGCCACTGGTTGCGGCCGGCGCCCGACAAGTGACGAGCCCCGCCGAACTGTGCGCACACGCCGACATCGTCATGCTGTGCCTGGCCGACACTGCCGTGGTGCGTGAGGTGGTGTTTGGCGCTGGCGGCGTTGCCGAAGGTGCGAAGAACGGCCAGCTATTGGTGGATTTCTCCAGTCTTGAACCGACCGCGACTCGCGAGATGGCCGCAGAGCTGGCCGAGAAAAGCGGCATGGGCTGGCTTGACTCCCCGGTGTCCGGCGGCGTAGTCGGCGCCGAGGCCGGCAGCCTGGCGATCATGGTCGGCGGCGAAGCGGCAGATCTTCAGCGCGTACGCCCGGTGCTGCTCACTCTCGGCCAGCGCGTCACGCACATGGGCGGCATCGGTGCGGGGCAAGTGACCAAGGCGTGCAACCAGATGATTGTCGCCTGCAATGCGCTGGTGATTGCCGAAGTGGTGGCATTGGCCGAGCAGGCCGGGGTCGATGCCAGTCTGATCGCCGAGGCGTTGGCCGGTGGTTTTGCAGATTCCAAGCCTTTGCAGATCCTTGCCCCGCAAATGGCCGAGAGCCGTTTCGAGCCGATCAAGTGGCACGTGCGTACGCTGCTCAAGGATCTCGACACGGCGGTGAAATTTTCCCGCGAGCAGGGCTCGGCGACGCCAATCAGCGGATTGGCCGCACAATTGATGCGCCTGCATGGGGCGCAAGGCTTTTTAGCGAAGGATCCAGCGACGCTGGTGCAAATGTATCGCGCGCCAGACTCAACGGATTGACCCCGAGCACGGGTTTGCGCTGGTTGATTTCATCGAGCACCGCGCGTAATTCGTCCAGCGGCACCGGGCGGCTGAGCAGATAACCCTGAATGAAGTCGCAGCCCGAACGCTCGAGAAACTCGTATTGTTCCAGACTCTCGACGCCCTCGGTGACCACCTGCAGATGCAGGGTGTGGGCCATGACGATGATCGCCTGGACGATCTCCATGTCCGCCGTGGCGGTGGGGATGTCGAGGATGAACGAGCGGTCGATCTTCAGGGTGTTCAGCGGCAGGCGCTTGAGGTAGGCCAGCGACGAGTAGCCGGTGCCGAAATCATCGATCGACAGCGACACACCGAGGGCGCGGATCTGCCGCAACAGCACCAGAGTGTTGGCGATGTTGCCCATCAAGGCGTTTTCGGTGACCTCCAGTTCCAGGCGTTCCGGGGCAACGCCCGCCGTGTGCAAGGCGTGCTCGATCTCCTCGGCCAGCTCTTCGCGCGCCAGATTCAGCGGCGAGCAGTTCCAGGCGATTTTCAATTCGGCACAACCATGCCGCGACAGCTCGCCAAGATCCCTGCAGGCGCGGCGCAGCACCCAATTGTCCAGTTCGGCGATCAAACCGTTGTTTTCGGCGATACCGATGAAGCGATCCGGTGTAAGCAAACCGTGAACCGGATGCTGCCAGCGAATCAGTGCTTCGAGCTTGGTCACGCGCCCGGTTTTCAGTTCGAAGATCGGCTGATAGTAGAGCATCAGCGCGTGGTCTTGCCGTAGCGCACTGCGCAGTTCTTCTTCCAGTTGCAGCTCGAAACTGGCGCGGGTCTTCAGGCTGGAATTGAAGAAGTGCAGACCGTTGCGCCCGGCGCCCTTGGATTGGTACAAGGCCAGGTCGGCGTGCTTGAGCAGCTCTTCGCAAGTGGTGCCGTCTTCGGGAAACAGGCTGATGCCGATGCTGGTGGTCATCACCATGCGCCGGCCGGCCAGTTCGATCGGCTCTTTCATCTTGTGCATGATGCGCTGCGCCATGCCGCGCGCCTCTTCACGATCGCGCAGGCTGATAAGGATGCAGAACTCGTCGCCGCCGAACCGCGCGACCACGTCTTCATGGCTGCGCACCGAACTCTTGATGTGCTGGGCGATGACTTTGAGCAGCGCATCGCCGGCATCATGGCCGAGGCTGTCGTTGATGCGCTTGAAGTGGTCGATGTCGAGAAACATCACCGCGAGCATCCCGCCCTCGCTGGTTTTCTGGCTGAGCTTCTCGGCGAACAGCTGGTTGAAGCCACGGCGGTTGGTCAGGTTGGTCAGCGCGTCGTAATTGGCCGCTTGTTGCAAGGACATGCGCGCCTGATCGAGCTGACTGAGCAGGGCGTTGACCCGGCGCAGATCGTTTTCCTTGTTCTGCAGTTTCTTGTCGGCGAGGGCGGCGCTGATCGCACTGCCGAGGATCAGCAGGATGATCAGCGCTACGGTCAGGCCCAGTTGCAGATGCCCGGTGTCGCCGCCGCTTGCTGCCAGAGCGCCTTCGGGAAGCACCAGGTCCAGCGCAGCCATACCAGTGAAGTGCATGCTGATGATGCCGGCACCGAGAATCAGCGCAGCGCTGTACTTGAGCAATTGATGCGCCACGCCGCTGCCTTCGCTCAGATAGCGCGCCACCCACAGCGCGGCGAAACTGGCGCCGATGGCAATCAGCACCGACAACGCGAAGAGCCCCGGCTGATAGTAGGCGGTGGCGCTCGACTTCATCGCCGCCATGCCGACGTAATGCATGCCCGCGATGCCCAAGCCAATGACACACGCGGTTTTCAGGCAATGCAACGCGCTCGGCTGCACCTCACTGAGAGTGTGCATGGCCAGCCACGAGGCGAGCAGGGCGATCAGTAACGAGAAGAGGGTGACGCCGAGGTCGTACTGAATGTCGATCGGTGTCTGGAAAGCCAGCATGCTGATGAAGTGCATGGCCCAGATGCCGCCGGCCAGGCAGGTCGCGCCGATCCAGCGCCAGATTCGCCGCGACCCTGGATCTTCGGCATGCACGACGCGCTCGGCCATATCGAGCGTGGCGAAACTGGCCGCGCAGGCGACCAGATAGGCTACAAGCACCAGCAAGGGATTGTGACTGCAATCGAGGAGAATCTGCCCGCTCGCCGGCAGCTCGGCAACAAACTGCAAACCAAGCCACTCCATAGCGTGCCCCGTCTCGGATTCATAAGGCCGTGCGTCAGTCAGCGCAGGCGAATGGGAGGAGTATAGAGGCGGTTTTCAGGCTCGAAGGCGTAGTGGCATATTGGTGGTAATGATTTTGCCATTAGCCTCATAGCGATTCGCGCTAAGGCTCAGGCAATGCGCTCCAGCGGCAGGTCGTTCCAGTGTGGCGGCAAGGGTGGCAAGCCGTGGGCGGCGCGGGCCTTGTCGCAGTCGGGATTGTGCTCGCCGTTCTCCCATGACGCCTCGAACTCGCGGCAGGTGCTCGAGCGCTTGTCGTAGATCGTGCAGGCCACAGCGCTGCCGACCTCACCCGCCAGAGACGTGCAACGTGTGGGCTTGCGATCGGTGCCGATCATCGCTACCCGGCTCGGAGTGATCTGCGCGACCAGTTCATCGGGCACCGTCCCGCCAGCGGATGAGCACTCACCCCAGAAAAAAGACACGCGAAAATGGGAACAGCAGGCACCGCAATTCAGACACGGACTGGCTTCGGACATGGGCGGAGGTATCAAAGGGATTGATCGGAAGATCCGGACGGATCCGGCGGCCATTCTAGGCTTTGCCATGGCGTTGGGAAGGGGGGCGCGAAACTATTTTTTTGTCGCCGGATTTTGCCGCGAAAGCCCCGTATGGCGGGGGATTCCAGAGTTATCAAGGGCTTACGTTTCGTTACAGTGCGATGGTTCGATATCAGGCTGACGAATGATGACAGACAGCCCCCGCGCGGCTGACTAGATTGCAGGTTCCGGGCTCGACGCGCTGGCAGTGAAGCCCTCATAACAATAAAGAGACGGACCCATGCAGAACTCGACCCAAGCGGCGAATGCCTGGCGCATTCTGTTCCTGCTGTTCCTCGCCAACCTGTTCAATTTCTTCGACCGCACCATCCCGGCGATCATCATCGAACCGATCCGCATGGAATGGCACCTCAGCGACTTTCAGCTGGGCATCATCGGCACTGCGTTCACCATCGTTTACGCCATTGCCGGCCTGCCACTGGGGCGCATGGCCGACACCGGTTCACGCAGCAAGCTGATGGGCTGGGGCCTGGCGACCTGGAGTGCGCTGACTGCGGTCAACGGCATGGTCGGCAGTTTCTGGAGCTTTTTGATCGTGCGCATGGGCATCGGCATCGGCGAAGCCAGTTACGCACCAGCAGCCAACTCGCTGATCGGCGATCTGTTTCCGGCACACCGTCGGGCGCGGGCGATGGGCATTTTCATGCTCGGCCTGCCGCTGGGGCTGCTGCTGGCGTTCTTCACCATCGGCGCGATGGTCAAGGCGTTCGACAGCTGGCGCGCGCCGTTCTTCATTGCCGCCGTGCCGGGGCTGATCCTCGCGATCTTCATGTTCTTTATCAAAGAGCCCAAGCGCGGTGCCGCGGAATCCGTGCAGGTCTCGCAAGAGAAAGTCGACAAGCCGATCCGCCGCGTCCTCGCCGTGCCGACCTTCCTCTGGCTGGTGATGGCCGGGCTGTGCTTCAACTTCGCGACCTATGCCTGCAACTCGTTCCTGGTGCCGATGCTGCAGCGCTATTTCCTCATGCCGTTGCAGGAGGCGGCGGTGGCCACGGGCGTGATCGTCGGCGTCACCGGACTGGTCGGGCTGACTCTCGGCGGCTGGATCGCCGACAAGATTCATCAGCGTTTCGCCAGTGGGCGGCTGCTGTTTGCCGCGTTCAGTCTGATCATTTCGACCCTGTGCACAGCGTGGGCGCTGCATGCCGGGCGCATCGAGATCGGTGTGTTCGTCGCGGTGTTCAGCGTCGGCTGGCTGTTCGCCTACAACTTCTATACCTGCGTGTACACGGCGATTCAGGACGTCGTCGAACCACGCCTGCGGGCCACGGCGATGGCGTTGTTCTTCGCCGGTCTGTATCTGCTCGGCGGCGGCTTGGGGCCAGTGGTCGTCGGTGGGCTGTCGGATCACTTCGCGCACACGGCGATGCTGGCGGCGGGGGCTGAGCAGATGACCGAAGCGTTCAAGGCTGTCGGCCTGCACGACGCGATGTACCTGATCCCGGTGGCGCTGTTCCTGACCATGGTCTTTCTGTTTCTGGCATCGCGGTGTTTTGTTCGCGATGCGCAGCGGATGAAGGAGGGGTTGGTGGCGGTGGTTGAGCCAGAAATTTCTGCGGCGACTGCTTAAGATCAAAAGATCGCAGCCTTCGGCAGCTCCTACAGGAGGAACGCATTCTCCCTGTAGGAGCTGCCGAAGGCTGCGATCTTTTGCTTTTTGCTTCTGAAATAAAAAAGGCCCGCATCACTGCGGGCCTCTTGGTTTTCAGCGGTGGAGCAGGGCGGTTTAACCCGCTACCAGCACCCGAATCGCTTCCAGGCGCAACGCCGCTTTGTCGAGCATCGCCAGACCCTGCTCACGCTGAGTGCGCAACGCCTCCAGTTCGCTGTCGCGCACGGTCGGGTTGACCGCTTGCAACGCGGTCAGGCGCGCCAGTTCTTCGTCGGTGTCGGCGGCCAGACGACGGCGCGCTTCGGCCACACGCTCGGCGTGACGCGGGGCGATCTTTTCTTCGCCGGCGTTGATCCGTGGCGTCAGCTGATCGCGCTGGGCCTGGATGAACTTGTTGGCGCTGGCCCGTGGCACGCTTTCCAGCTGATCGTTGAGGGTTTCGAACGACACCCGTGGTGACAAGTCGTTGCCATTGGCATCGAGCAGGCAACGCAGCGCCGCCGGTGGCAGGTAGCGACCCAGTTGCAGCGAGCGCGGTGCGACCACTTCGCTGACGTAGAGCAATTCGAGCAACACGGTGCCCGGCTTCAACGCCTTGTTCTTGATCAGCGCGACGGCGGTGTTGCCCATCGAACCGGACAGCACCAGATCCATGCCGCCCTGCACCATCGGGTGTTCCCAGGTGATGAACTGCATGTCTTCGCGCGACAGCGCCTGATTGCGGTCGTAGGTGATGGTCACGCCTTCGTCGTCGCCCAGCGGGAAACTGGCGTCGAGCATCTTCTCGCTCGGCTTGAGGATCAGGGCGTTTTCCGAGTGGTCTTCGCTGTCTATGCCGAACGCGTCGAACAGGGTTTCCATGTAGATCGGCAGGGCGAACTGATCGTCCTGCTCAAGGATCGCTTCTACCAGCGCTTCACCCTCGCCAGCGCCACCGGAGTTGAGTTCCAGCAGACGGTCGCGACCGGTGTGCAGCTCGGCTTCGAGACGTTCACGCTCGGCGCGTGCTTCGTCGATCAGCGCTTGCCATTCGCCGTCATCGGCTTCTTCAAGTAGCGGCAGCAGGCGCGGGCCGAACTGGTGCTGCAAGGCGTTGCCGGTCGGGCAGGTGTTGAGGAAAGCATTAAGTGCTTCGTGGTACCACTGGAACAGACGCTGTTGCGGGCTGGTTTCCAGGTACGGCACGTGCAATTCGATGATGTGCTTCTGGCCGATCCGGTCAAGACGACCGATACGCTGCTCGAGCAGGTCCGGGTGCGACGGCAGATCGAACAGCACCAGGTGGTGAGCGAACTGGAAGTTGCGACCCTCACTGCCGATCTCCGAGCAGATCAGCACCTGCGCGCCGAATTCTTCATCAGCGAAGTAGGCGGCGGCGCGGTCACGCTCAAGGATGTTCATGCCTTCGTGGAACACCGTGGCCGGGATGCCGGAGCGCACGCGCAGGGCGTCTTCCAGGTCCATCGCGGTTTCGGCGTGGGCGCAGATCACCAGCACTTTGGTGCGCTTGAGCATTTTCAGCTGATCGATCAGCCACTCCACGCGCGGATCGAATTTCCACCAGCGCTCTTCTTCACTGGTTTCCGGCTGGGCCTGGAAGCTGACTTCCGGGTACAGCTCGGCGTGTTCGCCCAGCGGCAGTTCGAGGTATTCGTCGGGGCACGGTAGCGGATACGGATGCAGTTTGCGCTCCGGGAAACCCTGCACAGCGGCGCGGGTATTACGGAACAGCACGCGGCCGGTGCCGTGGCGATCGAGCAGTTCACGCACGAGGCGGGCGCTGGCTTCAGTATCACCATCGTTGACGGCGGTGAGCAGGGCTTCGCCTTCGTTGCCGAGGAAACCGTGAATGGTCTTGTGCGCCTCGGCGGAGAGACGGCCCTTGTCGAGCAGTTCCTGCACAGCTTCGGCGACCGGGCGATAGTTGTCGCTCTCGGCGCGGAACGCGGCCAGGTTGTGGAAACGGTTCGGGTCGAGCAGGCGCAGACGGGCGAAGTGGCTGTCCTGACCGAGTTGTTCCGGGGTGGCGGTGAGCAGCAGCACGCCGGGGATGACTTCGGCCAGTTGCTCGACCAGCGAATATTCCGCACTGGCTTTGTCTTCATGCCAGACCAGGTGGTGCGCTTCGTCGACCACCATCAGGTCCCAACCGGCGGCGAACAAGGCGTCCTGGGCTTTCTCGTCGTCGACCAGCCACTCCAGCGCGACCAGCGCCAATTGGGTGTCTTCGAATGGGTTGGTGGCATCGCTTTCGATGAAACGTTCTTCGTCGAACAGCGCGACCTGCAGGTTGAAGCGGCGGCGCATTTCCACCAGCCATTGGTGCTGAAGGTTTTCCGGCACCAGGATCAGCACGCGGTTGGCGCGCCCCGAAAGCAGTTGGCGATGGATGACCAGACCGGCTTCGATGGTTTTACCCAGACCCACTTCGTCCGCCAGCAATACGCGCGGGGCGATACGGTCGGCGACTTCGCGGGCGATGTGCAACTGGTGCGCGATCGGTTGCGCACGCACGCCACCCAGGCCCCACAGCGAGGACTGCAACTGGCGGCTGGTGTGTTCAAGGGTGTTGTAGCGCAGGGAGAACCACGGCAGCGGGTCGATCTGCCCGGCGAACAGACGATCACTGGCGAGGCGGAACTGAATGAAGTTCGACAGCTGGGTTTCCGGCAGGGTGACGACTTCGTTCTGCCCGTTGAGGCCGTGATAGACCATCAGCCCGTCGACGTCGTCGACCTGCTGCACGGTCATCTTCCAGCCTTCGAAATGGGTGATGGAGTCGCCCGGCGAGAACCGCACGCGGGTCAGGGGCGCATTCCGTAGCGCGTACTGGCGGGTTTCGCCAGTGGCCGGGTAAAGCACGGTCAGCAAGCGGCCGTCCTGTGCCAGAACGGTGCCTAAACCAAGCTCTGCTTCGCTGTCACTGATCCAGCGTTGCCCCGGTTGATACTGCTGCGCCATGCTGCCTGACTCCCACCTTGAAAAAGCGGGCTATCTTAACGGAATGCGGGCTTCAGGGCCAAAGGAATAGGAGCAGCGGCAAGCTTTTAGCTTCGAGCTGCAAGCTGAAGCCGAGGCGTCATGTGTCGCTTTTTTCAAGCGGCAGGGCACCTGTCAGTGTCTACCGGGTCACAAGTTTGCGACAGGCGGCTCAAGGCGCCTGCACCCCAGCCGATAGCCTGCAGACAGGAGACCTTTATATGTTGCCACCGATGCTCCCCTTGAGCGCCGTGCCGATCACTTCCCAGCAGGATCCGATCCGCCAGCGGCCGGACATCCCGCCAGTGGTGCCGGTGCAGGAAAGCTCCAACGAAAGCACGATCGATCTGCAGAAGCGTGATCCGGAAGAGGATCGTCTGCTGGCGCGCGAAGAACAGCGTCGTCAACAGGAACGTGACCGCCGACGCCGCGAGGCGGATGAAGATCCTGAAGAGCATCTGGCCGTGCCGGGTACCGAGTTGAACGCCGACAACACCGTGCCGGTGGTGCCGCTGATAGACGATCAGCCGCGTCAGGGGCTGTGGGTCGATATCGAGATTTGAGCAGTGACTGGTCAGCGCCTGCGCCAAGCGGCATGATTGGCGCAATCCTGTCGGTGACGGCAGCTGTGATCTCTTTTGCGATGTGCCGGACGCCATGAGCCAAGACGACAAACTGATCGACCTCAGCACTGAACGCGCCAAGCGTGTGCATGACCTCAACGAGAAGCGCCTGAACGAAGTGCGCCAGGCTTTCGAGCAGGTGATGCCGTTGGGAAAAGCCAAGAAAAAATCGAAGAACAAGCCGAAAAAGCGTTGATCTCCCGCTGCATTCGTTGATGCACGTCAGTTATTTCCCCTCCTTTATTTCTCAACGTTGCGGATATTGATCCTGGTCAATATGTGCGCCTGTGTGTTTGTTAATTTGAATCCATCGCAGCAAAGCAAAGCAGGGCCGGGAGGTCAGTCATGTTTTTCGATAACGTGGTGTTTGCCGGGGTTCTCACGGTGGGGCTCATGGTGCTGTTTTTTGCAGGGTTTGGATTTTTTATCTGGAAGGATGCGCACAAGCGGCGCAAGTGAGTTCTTCTGGATTGATGGGCACGCAAGGCATTTTGGGGCGACTTCGGTTGCCCCTTTTTTTTTGTGCCTTGGCGGCCTGTGGACCGACCAGGCTGTTGGGGTTTTGGGTGAATATCCGTTGCTTCGGGTGTTGCTGATTACGGTTCCGCCCTTACGGCGGGTCACCTTTTTCAAACGCCAAAAAGGTAACCGAAAAGGCTTGCTCCTGCGTTCGGCCCTCGCAGGCTCGGGTACCTTCGCTCCGGGACTGATCCGGGCGCAGCGGCTCCGGTTTGCTTCGCTGCACCTCCTTCCGCTGTGTCTGGCTGCGCCAGACGGTCGCTGCGCTCCCACGCCCGGATCAATCCCTCCGCTCAGCCTTCCGACGTCGCCGGTGGATCAAGATCAAAAGCACTCGAGCTTGCGCTCATTGTTTTGAGTGGTGAAAAGCGTGTGGTCTGCTTTGGATCTGTGTTGGATTCGCCCCTCACCCCAGCCCTCTCCCCGAGGAGAGGGAGCTGATTTGTGTGCTTTTCAAATCCTGAGTTCAACTCGGACTTTCACATCGACGTAACTCGCCCAAACACCTCGGTCAGTCCCCTCTCCCTCCGGGAGAGGGCTAGGGTGAGGGGCTCTTGATCTGGCTTTTTCTTCGGCTCTTGATCTTTTGCCCCTTCGGCAGACTTCTTACCCCCAATAACAAAAAAGGCGTGATCCTCACGAATCACGCCTTTTCAATCAGCAGCTAACGATCAACTACCCAAAGCCTTCGAAGCCAACCAGAACAACCCGGCCGACAGCGCCACAGTCGCTGGCAAGGTCAGTACCCAGGCCAGCAAAATGGTCTTGACCGTGCCACCCTGCAGGCCGCTTTTGTTGGCAACCATGGTCCCGGCAACACCCGAAGACAACACGTGAGTGGTCGACACCGGCAGGCTGAAGATGTTGGCCATGCCGATCAGGCTGGCTGTGGTGATCTGTGCCGACATGCCCTGGGAATAGGTCATGCCCTGCTTGCCGATCTTCTCGCCAATGGTCAGCACCACACGCTTCCAGCCGACCATGGTGCCCAGGCCCAGTGCCAGGGCGACCGCCAGAATCACCCAGAATGGCGCGTATTCAGTGGTGGTGGTCAGGTCTTTGCGCAGCTTGTCGAGGTCAGCCTTTTCACGGGCTTCGAGGCCTGGCAGCTTGCCGACTTTCTTCGCCGTGTCGTCCAGGCAGAGCAGGTAGCGACGCACTTCGATGCGGCTGTCCGACGACAGCGAATGGTAGTCCGCTACACCTTTAAGGGTGTGCAGCAGGGCGGTGATGGTCGGTTCGGTCTGCTGCGGGTTGCAGCGGAATTTCTCCGGCAGGTCGCCTTCCACGCTCTTGCCCAGGGCCAGGAACTCACCCAGCGAATCGGCGTTGCGCTGGTAGAACTGGCTCAGGTGCAGGGTCGCGTCGCGGGTGCGTTCGATCTGGTAGGTGGTGCTGTTCAGGTCGAGTACGAACTGCGCCGGGACGATACCGATCAGCACCAGCATGATCAGGCCGATGCCTTTCTGGCCATCGTTGGAACCGTGCACGAAGCTTACGGCCATGGCCGAGATCACCAGGACCAGACGGTTCCAGAACGGCGGGTGCTTTTTGTCGTCGATCTTGCGGCGCTGTTCCGGCGTCTTGTGCATCTTCGACAGCGGGCGCCACCATTTCAGGCCGATCAGCACCAGCGCGGCGATGAGGAAGCCGGCCATCGGCGAGAACACCAGCGAGGCGCCGATGTCGATCGCTTTCTGCCAGTTCACGCCATCTCTCAACGGAATGTCGTTGATCAGCGCGTTGGCCAGGCCGACACCGAGGATCGAGCCGATCAGGGTGTGCGAGCTGGAAGCCGGGATACCGAAGTACCAGGTGCCCAGGTTCCAGGCGATTGCCGCGGCGAGCAACGAGAACACCATCGCCAGGCCATGGCCGGTGTTCACATTGATCAGCAGCTCAACCGGCAGCAGGTGGACGATGGCATACGCCACGCCAACGCCGCCCAGCAGCACGCCGAGGAAATTGAACACACCGGAAAAGAACACCGCCAGGTGTGGCGGCATGGCTTTGGTGTAGATAACAGTGGCTACCGCGTTAGCGGTGTCATGAAATCCATTGATGAACTCGAAGGCGAGGACAAACGTCAGGGCGAGCAAGAGGCTCACAAGCACCCAAGCATCCAGTCCGCTGAATAAATCGATCATGAAGGTTTTCTGACCCGGTCGTAAGGGGGCGCGATTATGCCAGAAAAGACAGGAAATCGATGCCCCGTCTGCTCACTGGTCACACCCTTCTTCGATTTAATTTGTTGCAGGGCGTGAAAACCAAGCAGCACGCAGGGTTTTTCAACTAATTGATTTTATTGAATAAACTATATTTTCGAGGCGTTTTTTCAGACATCGCAAAGGCTCAAACGCTTGTCTGAAATATCTCTGAAACCTGTGGGACGCTCGTTCATAAGATGCAAAACAGCGATGCAGCCGCTGCCCGCGGTTAGCGGGCGCGCGAGGTGTCGTCTTCCACCGCGCTGTGGCTCAGGCGGACGCCGACTTTCGAATGCTCAACCGCCGTGGCTCATGGCTCTTCGGCTTTGAGTTCCTTTTCGATCTTTTCGATTTCCTGCTTGAACACCTGATCCTGGACGGTAGGGCGCTTGCGCCATGCCTTGCGTTCCGGTTCCGGCTGAGCGGCGTAGGTGGTGACTTCCCCGCCGTAAACTTCCTTGTAACGTTGTTCCTGGCGCTCTAGTTCCGCGCGCAGTTCGTCTTTTGTCACGGTGCTACCTGTATGAGTTGAATTGAATATCCGGTGAAACACACTGCAACGAGTCAATTGAGCGAGCCCGCCAGTCGTCCACAGCCCGATCGGGCGCGGAGACATTGCAGAGGCGATCAAGACTTCCGTGTTACAGGCGGCTACGGCACCAGATAAAAACTGACGCAGCATCAGTTTCCTGTTTCAGCGAGCGCTGGCGTTGCATGTGTGATGGGCGCCGGGCGCTGGCCGGAGCTGAGACGAAGGACCTCGCTTCAGCAAGTCGCGGGCCTTTGATTAAAGCGCCGCGACCAGAGTGCATTATAGCGGCCGATTCGGGAATGACTATCTTTGCCAAGTTAAAAACGGTTCTGAATGTGTGATGGTTTTGTTGCTGGCAACTTTTGCCGCTAGTTAAGTGTAAAGACAGCGTTATAGAACAGGCGTTCTGTTTTTGGCGCCATTAACTAGCACAACTAAGTTGCGGGCAGAATCGCTAAAGCTGCTTCTAGCATGAAGAGGAGGGCGGGGGGCTGGATTGCGATTATCGGTCGGCGGTTCGATAATCGCCCAATGTTGGCGCCCCGGTGCTTGTGCATCGCGCGGCGAGCCGTTTGACTAGGCATCGATGCGTGCCGGACAAGGACAAGAAATGAACGATCAAATGCGCAACTCCTTCACGTCGGTGGCGCCGCCCATCGTCGCCTCGCCGGCCAAGCGCATTCAGGCGCTGACCGGTGATCCGGATTTCATGACCTCGCTGGCCCGTGGCCTGGCCGTGGTGCAGGCGTTTCAGGAACGCAAACGCCACCTGACCATCGCGCAGATAAGTCATCGCACGGAAATCCCCCGCGCCGCCGTGCGCCGTTGCCTGCACACGCTGATCAAGCTCGGCTACGCCACCACCGACGGGCGCACCTATTCGCTGCTGCCGAAAGTGCTGACCCTCGGCCACGCCTATCTGTCCTCAACCCCGCTGGCCGTCTCCGCCCAACCGTATCTGGACCGCATGAGCGAGCAACTGCACGAGGCCTGCAACATGGCGACGCTGGAGGGCGATGACATTCTCTATATCGCGCGTTCGGCGACCACTCAGCGATTGATTTCGGTCGACCTTTCCGTCGGAGGACGGCTGCCGGCGTATTGCACGTCGATGGGGCGCATTCTGTTGGCCGCGCTGGACGACACCTCCCTGGGCGAATACCTCGACCACGCCGAACTGGTGGCCAAGACCAGCCGCACCATTCATACCCCGGACGCGTTGCTCGAATGTTTGCAGCAGGTGCGGCAGCAGGGCTGGTGCATTGTCGATCAGGAACTGGAACAGGGCCTGCGCTCGATCGCTGTGCCGGTCTACGACGCCTCGGGGCAAGTGGTCGCCGCGCTGAATGTCAGCACCCACGCCGGACGGGTCAGTCGCGCCGAGCTGGAGCAGCGCTTCTTGCCCGGCTTGCTCAGCGCCAGTCGCGACCTCAGTGCGCAATTGTTCGCCTGAGGAAGCTGTTCGATAAACGCACAGTGTTGCGTTTATCGAATTGACGCTAAAACCCTCGGATCATTAATGTCGCGGCAGCGTCATCCGGTGCTGACGTGTATGAGCCCGCCGGACTGTCGACCACGATAATAATGACAAGAGGCAACTCACTATGCGCCCGATCCCCGTCTGTCTGTGTTTCACCCGTTGTTGCCGGGTCCCGCGCAACGCCTGATTCCAACCTTCTATTCTTGTGACCGTGCCGTGCTCTCTGGCCGGCCGCCGTTCGACTGCGTTTTTTGCGTGGAATAAAAATAATGAACCAGCCTCAGTCCGCTGTGGGTAACTGCCTCGATGTGCAGACCTTCATCAACGCCCAACCGATCTCGCGCTATCAGTGGCGGGTGGTGATCCTGTGTTTCCTGATCGTATTTCTCGACGGCCTCGACACCGCCGCCATGGGCTTCATCGCCCCGGCGCTGTCGCAAGACTGGGGCATCGACCGCGCCAGCCTCGGCCCGGTGATGAGTGCTGCGCTGATCGGCATGGTCTTCGGTGCGCTCGGCTCCGGCCCTCTGGCTGACCGCTTCGGGCGCAAAGTCGTACTCGTCGGTGCGGTGATTCTGTTCGGCGGCTTCAGCCTGGCCTCGGCGTACAGCACCAACGTCGAACAACTGCTGGTGTTGCGCTTCCTCACCGGCCTCGGTCTCGGTGCGGGCATGCCCAACGCGACGACGCTGCTCTCGGAATACACACCCGAGCGCAAGAAGTCGCTGCTGGTGACCAGCATGTTCTGCGGTTTCAACCTCGGCATGGCCGGCGGCGGTTTCATCTCCGCGAAGCTGATCCCGGCGTTCGGCTGGCATGCTCTGCTGATGATCGGCGGGATCCTGCCGCTGATCCTCGCCGTGGTATTGGTGTTCTGGCTGCCGGAATCGGCGCGCTACCTGGTGGTGCGCAACCGTGGCACCGACAAAGTACGCAAGACTCTCGCGCCGATCGACCCGGTTACCGTTGCCCAGGCTGCGAGCTTCAGCGTGCCGGAACAGAAGACCGTGAAGGCGCGTAATGTCTTTGCGGTGATCTTCTCTGGTACTTACAGCACCGGCACGCTGCTGTTGTGGCTGACCTATTTCATGGGCCTGGTGATTGTGTACCTGCTGACCAGTTGGCTGCCGACGCTGATGCGCGACAGCGGCGCGAGCATGGAGCAGGCCGCGTTCATCGGTGCGTTGTTCCAGTTTGGCGGCGTGTTGAGCGCGGTCGGGGTGGGCTGGGCGATGGATCGCTTCAATCCGCACAAGGTCATCGGCATTTTCTACCTGCTGGCGGGGGTGTTTGCCTACGCCGTGGGGCAGAGCCTGGGCAACATCACCTTGCTGGCGACGCTGGTACTGGTGGCGGGCATGTGCGTTAACGGCGCGCAATCGGCGATGCCGTCATTGGCCGCGCGCTTCTACCCGACTCAAGGCCGCGCGACCGGTGTGTCGTGGATGCTCGGCATCGGCCGCTTTGGCGCGATCCTCGGCGCGTGGATGGGCGCAACCTTGCTCGGCCTGGGCTGGAATTTCGAGCAAGTGCTGACCGCTCTGGTGATCCCGGCGGGGTTGGCGACGGCGGCGGTGCTGATCAAGGGCATGGTCAGCCATGCGGATGCGACCTGAGTCGGGCGCAGATCGTTATTGAACAGGCTGGCCCCTTCGCGAGCAGGCTCGCTCCCACATTCTGGAATGCATTCCAAGGTGGGAGCGAGCCTGCTCGCGAAGCTTTTGATCTGATTGTTAGCTGAACAACAATCTGTTCGATAAACGAACACTCAGTCGATTATCGGATTGTTTGGCGAATTTCCCGAGCTTAATCTTCAGTGACTCCGGCGCTGAACCTCGCGCCTTTTTATCACTGGCGATTCCTTACAAGAACAGGAGCCCGCTCCATGGCTGAGATCCTTTCGCTGCACGACGCGGTGAAGCAATTCGTCAACGACGGCGACACCGTCGCCCTCGAAGGCTTCACTCACCTGATCCCTACGGCAGCGGGTCATGAAATCATTCGTCAAGGCAAGAAAGATCTGACGCTGGTGCGGATGACGCCTGACCTGATCTACGACCAACTGATCGGCGCCGGTTGCGCGCGCAAACTGATTTTCTCCTGGGGCGGTAACCCGGGCGTGGGCTCGCTGCACCGCCTGCGTGACGCAGTCGAAAAGCAGTGGCCGCACGCGCTGGAAATCGAAGAGCACAGCCACGCCGACCTCGCCAACGCCTACGTCGCCGGCGCGTCCGGCCTGCCGTTCGCGGTGCTGCGTGCCTACGCCGGCTCCGACCTGCCGAAGGTCAATCCGCTGATCAAAACCGTGACCTGCCCGTTCACCGGCGAAGTGCTGGCGGCAGTGCCATCGGTACGCCCGGACGTCACCGTGATTCACGCGCAGAAAGCCGACCGCAAAGGCAACGTGTTGCTCTGGGGCATTCTCGGTGTGCAGAAAGAAGCCGCGCTGGCGGCCAAGCGTTGCATCGTCACCGTGGAAGAAATCGTCGACGACCTCAACGCACCGATGAACGCTTGCGTACTGCCGACCTGGGCCTTGAGCGCGGTCTGCCATGTGCCGGGTGGCGCGCATCCGTCCTACGCCCACGGTTACACCGAGCGTGACAATCGTTTCTATCAGGCGTGGGACCCGATCGCTCGCGACCGTGAGACGTTTACCGCGTGGATCAACGAATACATCCATGGCTGCGCTGACTTCAGCGAATTCCAGGCCAAATTGGCCGCTGCTTCGGAGGCCAAGTAATGACTTACACCACCAATGAAATGATGACCGTCGCGGCGGCCCGTCGCTTGAAGAATGGCTCGGTATGCTTCGTCGGCATCGGCCTGCCATCGAAAGCCGCCAACCTCGCGCGCCTGACTTCATCGCCGGACGTGGTGCTGATTTACGAATCCGGGCCGATTGGCGCCAAGCCTAGCGTGCTGCCGCTGTCCATCGGTGACGGCGAGCTGGCCGAGACCGCCGACACCGTGGTGCCGACCGGCGAGATTTTTCGCTATTGGTTGCAGGGCGGGCGCATCGACGTCGGTTTTCTCGGCGCCGCGCAGGTCGACCGTTTCGGCAACATCAACACCACCGTGGTCGGCGACTACCACGCGCCAAAAGTGCGTCTGCCGGGTGCCGGTGGCGCGCCGGAGATCGCCGGTTCGGCGAAAAGCGTGTTGATCATCCTTAAGCAGTCGGCGCGTTCGTTTGTCGACAAGCTCGACTTCATCACCTCGGTCGGTCACGGCGAAGGTGGCGATTCGCGTAAGCGTTTGGGCCTGCCGGGCGCCGGGCCGGTGGGGATCATCACCGACCTGTGCATCATGGAACCGGAGGAGGGCACCCACGAATTCGTGGTCACCGCGCTGCATCCGGGCGTGACCCGCGAGCAAGTGGTCGCCGCCACCGGTTGGGCGATCCGTTTTGCCGAATCCGTTGAAACCACTGCTGAGCCGACCGAGATCGAGCTGACCGCGCTGCGTGATCTTGAAGCGCGCACCGCCGCCGCCCACGGTCAGGCGCCGGGAGAAGCATGATGCGTGACGTGTATATCTGCGACGCGATTCGCACCCCCATTGGCCGCTTCGGTGGCGCATTGTCCGCCGTGCGCGCCGATGACCTCGCCGCCGTGCCGATCAAGGCCTTGATGGAGCGCAATCCATCGGTGGACTGGAATGCCGTCGATGAAGTGTTCCTCGGCTGCGCCAACCAGGCCGGCGAAGACAACCGCAACGTCGCGCGCATGGCGCTGCTGCTGGCGGGGCTGCCGGACAGCGTGCCCGGCGTTACGCTCAATCGCCTCTGCGCTTCGGGCATGGACGCGATCGGTACTGCATTCCGTGCGATTGCCAGCGGTGAAATGGAGCTGGCGATTGCCGGCGGCGTCGAGTCGATGTCCCGCGCGCCGTTCGTGATGGGCAAGGCCGACGCGGCGTTCTCGCGCAACATGAAGCTGGAAGACACCACCATCGGCTGGCGTTTCATCAACCCGCTGATGAAAGCGCAGTACGGCGTCGATGCCATGCCGCAGACCGCTGACAACGTTGCCGACGACTATAAAGTCTCGCGCGCAGATCAGGACGCCTTTGCTCTGCGCAGTCAGCAACGTACCGCCGCCGCGCAGGCTGCCGGTTACTTCGCTGAAGAAATCGTTGAAGTGCGCATCGCCCACAAAAAGGGCGAAACCGTGGTCAGCGAGGACGAACATCCGCGCGCCGACACTACGATTGAAGCGCTGGCCAAACTGAAACCGGTCAATGGCGCGGACAAAACCGTCACCGCCGGCAATGCCTCCGGGGTCAACGATGGTGCTGCTGCGCTGATTCTGGCGTCAGCCGAAGCGGTGAAAAAACACGGCCTGACCGCCCGCGCAAAAGTGCTCGGCATGGCCAGCGCCGGTGTCGCACCTCGGGTGATGGGCATCGGCCCGGTGCCAGCGGTGCGCAAACTGACCGAGCGCCTCGGCGTGGCGGTCAGCGATTTCGACGTGATCGAACTCAACGAAGCGTTTGCCAGCCAGGGCCTCGCGGTATTGCGCGAGTTGGGCCTGGCCGACGATGCGCCGCAGGTCAACCCGAATGGCGGCGCGATTGCCCTCGGTCACCCATTGGGCATGAGCGGTGCGCGGCTGGTGCTGACCGCCCTGCATCATCTGGAAAAGACTGGCGGCAAGAAAGGTCTGGCGACCATGTGCGTCGGTGTTGGCCAGGGTCTGGCCTTGGCCATCGAACGTGTCTGACGCGCTGCGGCACTTACAAGAACTGAGGAAAGCGAAATGACTGACAAGCCTGGTTACCGTCGCCCACAGGCAGGCACTCAGCCTGACTACCTGCACCCGACGTATCAATCCACCAACCTGCGCTCGCCGTCCAAGCCGTTGGTGCACCTGCCGCACTCGCTGTCGGAAATCACCGGGCCGACCATCGGCGCCGAACACGTTGCCGAGAAGGACAATGACCTGACCGCCCAGCACGACGGCGAGCCGTTGGGCGAGCGCATCATCATTCACGGCCGCGTGCTCGACGAAGACGGCCTGCCGGTGCCGGGGATTCTGGTGGAGATCTGGCAGGCCAATGCCGCCGGCCGCTACAACCATGCCCGCGACCTGCACGACGCGCCGCTGGACCCGAACTTCACCGGCACCGGCCGCACCGTCACCGATGCCGATGGCTGGTACCAGTTCCAGACCATCAAGCCCGGCGCCTATCCGTGGGGCAACCACCACAACGCCTGGCGCCCGGCGCACATCCACTTTTCCCTGTTTGGGCCGAGCATTCTTACGCGTCTGGTCACGCAGATGTACTTCCCTGGTGATCCGCTGCTGGCGTATGACCCGATCTACAACTGCGTGCCGGACACTTCGGCCAAGGAACGCCTGATCGCTGCTTTCGATCTGGAAAAAACCATTCCGTCCTACGCCCTCGGTTACCGCTGGGACATCGTGCTGCGCGGCCGTGAAGCCACGCCGATGGAGAAATAAGATGACGCTCTATGCGACCACGTCCCACACCGTCGGGCCGTATTACCACATCGGCCTGACCTGGCTGAACCGCGAAACCCTGGCCAACGAGCTGACCCTCGGCGAGCGCGTGGCAATCACCGGCCAAGTGGTGGACGGCAATGGCGATGTCGTCAACGACGCCATGCTCGAAGTCTGGCAGGCCAACGCCGCCGGCAAGTACGACCACCCGGAAGATCATCAGGACAAGCCACTCGACCCGAACTTCGAAGGCTTCGGCCGGGTGCCAGTGGACGCCGAGGGGCGCTTCCGTTTCACCACGATCAAACCCGGCACCGTGCCCGGCCTGAAAGGCTCGACCCAGGCGCCGCATCTGGTGGTGCTGGTGTTTGCTCGCGGTCTGGTCAAGCACTTGCTGACGCGGATTTATTTCGAGGGCGAACCGGCAAACGTTGCTGACCCGTTGCTCGAGTGCGTGCCGGCGGAGCGTCGCCAGACCTTGCTGGCCAAGGCGGATGCGTCGGGTGTGTACCAGTGGAATGTAGTTCTGCAGGGCACCGATGCCGAGACGGTGTTCTTCGATTATTGAGAGAACACCCCAAATCCCCTGCAGGACAGAGTCCCTGTGGTGAGGGGATTTATCCCCGCTGGGCTGCGAAGCAGCCCCAAAAACCAGTCGGCGCGGTATTCAGATGAACCGCGTGTATCTGATTTGCGAGTGCTTCGCACTCGAGCGGGGATAAATCCCCTCGCCACAAAGGCTGATCCAGACGTGGGTGATGATCCGATGCGGAACGGGACTGTTGCAAAGTATGTCTAGACTGTGACTGTCCCTATCGAGTGAAAAAACAATGACAACCACCACCTCCCACTACACCGGCGAAGAGCGCAGCAAGCGCATCTTTGCCATCGTCGGCGCTTCCTCCGGCAATCTAGTCGAGTGGTTCGACTTCTACGTCTACGCCTTCTGCGCGATCTATTTCGCCCCGGCGTTTTTCCCCTCCGATAACCCCACCGTGCAACTGGTCAACACCGCTGGCGTGTTCGCTGCCGGGTTCCTGATGCGGCCGATTGGTGGCTGGATCTTCGGCCGGGTCGCTGACAAGCACGGGCGCAAGAACTCGATGCTCATCTCGATTCTGATGATGTGCTTCGGCTCGCTGCTGATTGCCTGCCTGCCGACCTACAAGGACATCGGCGTCTGGGCGCCAGTGCTGTTGCTGTTCGCGCGTTTGCTGCAAGGTCTGTCGGTGGGCGGCGAGTACGGCACCACCGCGACCTACATGAGTGAAGTTGCGCTCAAGGGCCAGCGCGGATTCTTCGCCTCGTTCCAGTACGTGACGCTGATTGGCGGACAACTGCTGGCGGTGTCGCTGGTGGTGGTGCTGCAACAGTTCCTCACCGAAGAAGACTTGCGTGCCTACGGCTGGCGGATTCCGTTCGTGGTCGGTGCGGTGGCGGCGCTGATTTCGCTGTTCCTGCGTCGTTCGCTGAAGGAAACCACCAACGAGGAAACCCGCGCACACAAAGACGCCGGCAGCATCACTGCACTGTTTCGCGATCACAAAGCGGCGTTCATCACTGTGCTCGGTTACACCGCTGGCGGCTCGCTGATTTTCTACACCTTCACCACCTACATGCAGAAATACCTGGTGAATACCGCCGGCATGCACGCCAAGACCGCCAGCTACATCATGACCGGCGCGCTGTTCCTGTATATGTGCATGCAGCCGCTGTTCGGCATGCTCGCCGACAAGATCGGCCGACGTAACTCGATGCTCTGGTTCGGCGCCCTCGGCACGCTGTTCACCGTGCCGATTCTGCTCAGCCTGAAAAGCATCAGCAGCCCGTTCCTCGCCTTCGTGCTGATCACCCTGGCGCTGGCGATCGTCAGCTTCTACACCTCGATCAGCGGTCTGGTAAAAGCCGAGATGTTCCCGCCGGAAGTGCGCGCCCTCGGTGTCGGCCTGGCTTACGCGGTGGCCAATGCAATCTTCGGCGGCTCGGCAGAATTCGTTGCCCTGAGTCTCAAAGCCGGCGGCATGGAAAACGCCTTCTACTGGTACGTCACGGCGATGATGGCGGTGGCTTTCCTGTTCAGTCTGCGTCTGCCCAAGCAGGCGAAGTATCTGCACCACGATCTGTAAACCCATGTGCGCGGGCTGCGAGGCCCGCGCCGGCAAGGACTGTTTATGACTCAGCGACCGGGCAATCAATTGTTCGATGCCTACTTCACCGCTCGCGATATGCGCGAAGTGTTCTGCGATCAGGGCCGGGTGCAGGCGATGCTTGATTTCGAAGCGGCGCTGGCCCGGGCCGAGGCGCGGGTCGGGCTGATTCCTTCATCGGCCGTGGCACCGATTGCCACAGCGTGCGACGCGGGCCTGTATGACTTCGCGGCGCTGGGCGAGGCGATTGCCACGGCCGGCAATTCGGCGATCCCACTGGTCAAGGCCTTGGGCAAGCAGATCGCCTCGAGCGATGCCGAAGCCGAGCGCTATGTGCATCTGGGCGCGACCAGTCAGGACGTGATGGATTCCGGGCTGGTCCTGCAATTGCGCCAGGCGCTGGCGCTGATCGAAGACCAACTGGCGCAACTGGCCGACTCGCTCGCAGCTCAGGCACAACGTTTCGCTACCACGCCACTGGCCGGGCGCACCTGGCTGCAACATGCCACGCCGGTGACTCTCGGTATGAAAATCGCCGGATGGCTGGGCGCCGTCACGCGCAGCCGTCTGCGTCTACAGGAGCTGAAACCGCGGCTGCTGGTGCTGCAATTCGGTGGCGCCTCCGGCACGCTCGCGGCGCTGGGTGAACAGGCGTTGCCGATCGCCAAAGCATTGGCCGAAGAGCTGCAACTGACCCTGCCCGAGCAACCGTGGCATACCCAGCGTGATCGCATCGTCGAATTCGGCGCGGTGCTTGGCCTGATCGCCGGCAGCCTCGGCAAATTCGGCCGCGACATCAGCCTGTTGATGCAGACCGAAGCAGCGGAAGTATTCGAGCCCGCCGCACCGGGCAAGGGCGGTTCTTCGACTATGCCGCACAAACGCAACCCGGTTGGCGCGGCGGTGCTGATCGGCGCGGCCACGCGGGTGCCGGGGCTGGTGTCGACGCTGTTCAGCGCGATGCCGCAGGAGCACGAACGCAGCCTCGGTTTGTGGCATGCCGAATGGGAAACCCTGCCGGAAATCTGCTGCCTGGTGTCCGGTTCGCTGCAACAGGCGCGTTTGCTGGCCGACGGTTTGGAAGTCGACGCGGCGCGCATGGCCCGCAACCTCGAATTGACCCAGGGCCTGGTGCTGGCCGAAGCGGTGAGCATCGTCCTCGCCCAACGCGTCGGCCGCGACACCGCGCATCATCTGCTCGAGCAATGCTGCAAACGCGCGGTGGCCGAGCAACGCCATCTGCGTGCGGTGCTCGCTGACGAGCCGCAAGTCACCGCCGAACTCAGTGGCGCTGAACTCGATGATCTTCTGAACCCCGCGCATTACCTCGGCCAGGCGCAAGTCTGGGTCGAGCGTGCGGTGGCTGAACACAACGCTTTGACTGTCTGAAGGAGAGGGCTGTGGCTTTCGTTCAACTCGCCGATGGCGAACTGCATTATCAAATAGAAGGCCCGGCGGAGGCGCCGGTGCTGGTGCTGTCCAACTCGCTGGGCACCGACCTGCACATGTGGGACGCGCAAATGCCGGCGTTCACCGAGCATTTCCGCGTGCTGCGTTTCGACACGCGCGGCCATGGGCAATCGCTGGTCACCGAGGGGCCGTACAGCATCGAACAACTCGGTCGCGACGTGCTCGGTCTGCTCGATGCGCTGCATATCGAGCGCGCGCATTTCTGCGGACTGTCGATGGGCGGGCTGATCGGTCAGTGGCTGGGGATCAATGCCGGCCATCGTCTGCACAAACTGATCGTGTGCAATACGGCGGCGAAAATCGGCGACCCGTCGGTGTGGAATCCGCGCATCGAAACCGTACTGCGTGACGGCCCGGCGGCGATGGTCGCGCTGCGTGATGCCTCGATTGCGCGCTGGTTTACCCCGGACTTTTCCGCAGCACATCCCGAGGCGGCGAAGAAGATTACCGACATGCTTGCCGCAACCAATCCACAAGGCTATGCGGCCAACTGCGCGGCCGTACGCGATGCCGATTTCCGTGAACAACTGGCTTCGATCAACGTGCCATTGCTGGTGATTGCCGGCAGCGAAGATGCGGTGACGCCGCCGTCCGGCGGGCACTTCATTCGCGACCATGTGCGCGGCGCCGAGTACGCCGAGTTCTATGCGGCGCATTTGTCCAACGTGCAGGCCGGCGCTGATTTCAGTGATCGGGTGCTGGCGTTTCTGCAGGCTCAGTGAGGAAGATTTTGTGGACGAGAAACAACGTTACGACGAAGGCATGCAAGTACGCCGCGCGGTGCTGGGCGATGCCCACGTCGATCGCAGCCTGACCACGCTGACCGAGTTCAACTCGGAATTCCAGGAGATGATCACCCGGCACGCCTGGGGCGACATCTGGACCCGCCCGGGCCTGCCCCGTCATACCCGCAGCCTGATCACCATCGCCATGCTGATCGGCATGAACCGCGAGGGCGAACTGAAACTGCACCTGCGTGCTGCGGCCAATAATGGTGTGAGCCGTGGCGAGATCAAGGAAGTGATCATGCAGAGCGCAATCTACTGCGGCATCCCGGCGGCGAACGCGACGTTTCATTTGGCCGAGTCGGTGTGGGATGAGCTGGGCGTCGAATCTCGAGAATAATGGCGGCCGGTCTGCCGCTTTCGCGAGCAGGCTCGCTCCCACCTTGGAATGCATTCCCCTGTAGGAGCTGCCGAAGGCTGCGATCTTTTGATTTTGATTTGTTAAAAACAAGATCAAAAGATCGCAGCCTTCGGCAGCTCCTACACGTAATCGGTGGTTAGAGAAGGCTGATCGGGTAGCTGACGATCAGGCGATTTTCATCGAACTCGTTGTTGCTGAAGTCGCGGCGCATGGTCGAGTTGCGCCATCTGACGTTCAGATCCTTCAACGTGCCGCTCTGCACCGTGTAACCGAGTTCCGATTCGCGACCCCATTCCTTGCCGTCGGTGATCGTCCCGGTGTGCACGTTGTCGCCGCTGATGTAGCGGTTCATCAGGGTCAGGCCGGGGATGCCCATGGCGGCGAAGTTGTAGTCGTGGCGCAGCTGCCAGGAGCGTTCCTGAGCGTTGTCATAACTGGCGTTGTAGCTGTCGTTGGCCAGCGTGCCGCCACTGGTGCCGTTGACCCGCATCCACGCGCTGTCGCCGGTCAATTTCTGCAAGCCGAGGTAGAACGTGTTGCCGCCGTACTTGGCCGAAAACATGCCGTACCAGGTCTTGTTGTCCAGGTCGCCGGCACGCGCGCTGCCATCTTCCTTGCCATAGAAAAAGCCGAGGTTGGCGCCCAGCGTCCAGTCGCCGAGCGGCTGGCTGTGCAGCACATTGAGGTACTGCTGGCTGTAGATGTCCTTGAGTTGCGCGTTCCACAGGCCGATCTGTGTGCGCTTGTCGTTGAACAGGTATTCGCCGCCCTGGAAGTTGAAACGATCAGAGGTGAACGCGGCTTTGCCGGTCATCGACATGTCGCTCATGCTGCTGTCGTCGCGCGGGCTGTTGGCGCGGAACTGGCCGCCATAGAGGGTCAGGCCGGCGATTTCCTTCGAGGTGATCTGGCCGCCACGGAAGGTCTGCGGCAGCGAGCGACCGTCATCCGAACGCAGGATCGGCAGCACCGGCATCCACTCACCGACCTTGACTTCGGTCTGGGAAAGTCGGGCCTTGAAGGCGACGTTAGTGCGGCCGAAGTTGTCCGCCGGGCGGCCGTCATGGTCCAGCGGCAACAACTGCGTGCCGCCCGTGCCCTTACCGCCATCGAGCTTGACCGAATACAGCCCGAGTACGTCCATGCCGAAACCGACGGTGCCTTGGGTAAAGCCGGATTTGGCGTCGAGGATGAAACTCTGCGTCCACTCTTCAGCCTTGCCCTGAGTCTTGGTCGGATTGGTGAAGTTGCGGTTGATATAGAAGTTGCGCAGGTTGAGGTTGACCTTGGCGCCTTCAACGAAGCCGCCATCTTCGGCGCTTGCCGGCAGGGCCAGACCGGCGATGGCCAGGGCGATCACAGCGGGCAATGCGTAAGGCACAGGGAAAACTGTCATGGACTTGGGTCTCTCTTGTTTTTTTTAGGGCGAACGGCTGCGCTGTCGCGGCAGGTGCGGCGCAGGCAAAGTGATGCATATCTGAGGTGAAGCGGTGGCGGTCAGCCGGGCGGGGCAGGGCGCTGGAGCATGGTGTCAAACCTGTTGTTATTGGTTTTGTGGAGCGAATGGTGCGGGGCGCGGATGTTTTGATTCAATTGGTAAAAGCGGGTTTTGGGCGATTATCGAACGCAAGATTGAGCCGGGTTTTTTGGGCGGATGTGCGGGCCTCTTCGCGAGCAGGCTCGCTCCCACAGGTGGGCGCATTTCAAATGTGGGAGCGAGCCTGCTCGCGAAGGGGTCAGCCCGAACAACACACCTTTCAGGCAGGCAACAAAAAGCCCACCAATCGGTGGGCTCCTTGTATTCAGCCGATGATCAGAACAGCTTCATCTTCGGCGCTTCTTCTTTCAGCGCTTCGTTCTGCGCGGTCTGCGCATTCCAGCCACCGCCCAGTGCCTTGTACAGGTTGACCGCACTGGTCAGCTGCGCGAGGCGGTCGGTGATCAGCGCTTGTTGCGCGCTGAACAACTGACGCTGGGCATCGAGGAAGGTCAGGTTGCTGTCGACGCCGATGCGGTAGCGACGTTCGGCCAGGCGGTAGTAATCCTGGTTGGCCTGAACGAAGTCACGCTGCGCTTGCAGCTGCTCGGTGTAGGTCTGGCGGGCGGCGAGGCCGTCGGCGACTTCCTGGAAGGCGGTCTGGATGGACTTCTCGTAGTTCGCCACGCCAATGTCCTTCTGGATCTTGGCGTAGTCGAGGCTGGCGCGCAGGCTGCCGGCGTTGAAGATCGGCAGGTTGATCTGCGGCTGGAACAGCCACGTCCCCGAACCACCCTTGAACAGACCGGACAGATCCGGGCTCAGGCTGCCCGCGTTGGCGGTCAGGCTGATGCTCGGGAAGAACGCTGCACGCGCCGCGCCGATGTTGGCGTTAGCCGCCTTCAGGTTGTACTCGGCCTGCAGAATGTCCGGACGACGTTGCAGCAGGTCCGAAGGCAGACCGGCCGGCACATCGCTGAGCAGGTCATCAGACAGCGGTTTGGCCGTTTGCAGGTTGGCCGGAATACCGGTGCCGAGCAGCAGGGTCAGGCTGTTTTCGTCCTGCGCGACCTGGCGGGTATAACGCGCCAATTGTGCCCGGGCGTTCTCGACCGAGGTGCGCGACTGCGCCAGATCCAGCGCCGAGGCCACACCGACTTCGTTGCTGCGGCTGGTCAGCTTGTAGCTTTCTTCGAAGGCACCGAGGGTGTCCTGCGTCAGCTTGAGCAATTCCTTGTCCGCCTGCCAGGTCAGGTAGGCGTTGGCGACGTTGGCGACCAGACTGATCTGCGTACTGCGGCGTGCTTCTTCAGTAGCGAAGTACTGTTGCAGCGCTTGCTCGCTCAGGCTGCGCACCCGACCGAACAGGTCGAGTTCGTAGGCGCTGACGCCGACGGTGGCGGAATACGAACTGCTGATCATCGACTCGCCGGTCTGCGAGGCACGGGCCGGCAGACGCTGGCGGCTGCCGGCGGCATTGGCCGACACCGCCGGGAACAGGTCGGCGCGCTGGATGCGGTACTGCGCCGCGTAAGCGTCGATGTTCAGCGCCGCGACACGCAGGTCACGGTTGTTTTCCAGGGCGACCTGGATCAGCTGTTGCAGGGCCGGGTCATGGAAAAACTGCTTCCAGCCCTGTTCGGCAGCGGCTTGCGCCGGAGCCTGGGCCGGCGAGTACGCCGGCCCCTGCGGGTACTGGCCTGCGACCGGAGCCTCAGGCTGCTGATAGTCAGGTATCAGCGAGCAACCGCTCAGCACGAAGGCGGCGACTGCGATGGAGAGTAGCGACTTGCTCATTGGCCAGCCTCTTTAGGAGTTTCAGTAGTCTCATCCGCGTCGGTCTTTTTGCGCTGACCGATGGACGACACAGTAACGAAGAACAGTGGGACCCAGAAGATCGCCAGGATCGTGGCCGTGAGCATACCGCCAATCACGCCGGTACCGATCGCATGCTGACTGCCTGAACCGGCGCCGGTGGAAATCGCCAGCGGCACAACACCGAGAACGAAGGCCAGCGAGGTCATGATGATCGGGCGCAGACGCATGCGGCAGGCTTCAATCGCCGCTTCACGCAGGCTGCGTCCCTGTTCATGCAGTTCCTTGGCGAATTCGACGATCAGAATGGCGTTTTTAGCCGCCAGACCGATGGTCGTCAACAAGCCCACCTGGAAGTACACGTCGTTGGACAGACCGCGCAGGCTGGTGGCCATCAGCGCACCGATGATCCCCAGCGGTACCACGAGCATGACCGCGATCGGAATCGACCAGCTTTCATACAGCGCCGCCAGACACAGGAACACCATCAGCAGCGACAGGGCGTACAGCGCCGGTGCTTGCGAGCCGGACAGACGTTCCTCGTAGGACAGACCGGTCCAGGAGATACCGACACCGGACGGCAGCTTCTTGGCAATCGCTTCGACTTCAGCCATCGCTTCACCGGTGGAGTAGCCCGGCGCCGGAGCCCCGAGGACCTCAACCGCTTCCACACCGTTGTAGCGCGCCAGTTTCGGCGAACCGTAGACCCACTCGCCCTTGGCAAATGCCGAGAACGGAACCATGGTGCCTTCGGCGTTACGCACGTACCACTTCTTCAAGTCTTCCGGGCTCATGCGCGAGTCCGGCTGGCCCTGCACGTAGACTTTCTTCACCCGACCACGGTCGATGAAGTCGTTGACGTAGCTACTGCCCAGTGCGATCGACAGGGTGTTGTTGATGTCGCTGATGGTGATGCCGAGGGCACTCGCCTTCTCGTCGTCGATTTCCAGCTGGAACTGCGGCTCATCGTTCAGACCGTTCGGACGCACCTGGGTCAGCACCTTGCTTTGCGCCGCCATGCCGAGGAACTGGTTACGCGCTTCCATCAGTTTTTCGTGACCAATACCGGCGCGGTCCTGCAGGAACACGTCGAAACCGGTGGCGTTACCCAATTCCAGAACCGCTGGCGGGGCGAAGGCAAACACCATCGCGTCGCGGAAGCTGAAGAAGTGTTGCTGGGCACGCGCAGCGAGGTTAAACACGCTGTTGTCCGCGTTACGTTCGCCCCACGGCTTGAGCATGATGAACGCCATACCCGAGCTCTGACCACGGCCGGCGAAGTTGAAGCCGGTCACGGTAAACACCGAAGCCACCGCGTCCGCCTCACCGCCGTCCTTGTTCGGACGCAGCAGGTACTCACGCATTTCATCCACCACCACCTGCGTGCGCTGGGCACTGGAACCGGCCGGGGTCTGCACCTGAGCGAACAGTACGCCCTGGTCTTCTTCCGGGAGGAACGCGGTCGGGATGCGGGTGAACAGCCAGATCATGCCGACGACGATCAAAAGGTACGCCAGCAGATACGGCGCCTTGCGGGTCAGCATGTTGCCGACGCCGCGTTCGTAGCTGCGTACGCCACGGTCGAAGTTGCGGTTGAACCAGCCGAAGAAACCTTTCTTCGGGGTACCGTGCTCGCCTTTCGGAATCGGCTTGAGCATGGTCGCGCACAGCGCCGGGGTGAAGATCAGGGCAACCAGTACCGACAGGGCCATGGCCGACACGATGGTGATCGAGAACTGCTTGTAGATCACACCCGTGGAGCCGCTGAAGAACGCCATCGGCAGCAGTACCGCCGAGAGCACGAGGGCGATACCGACCAGTGCACCCTGGATCTGGCCCATGGATTTCTTTGTCGCTTCCTTCGGTGACAAGCCTTCTTCGCTCATCACCCGCTCGACGTTTTCCACCACGACGATGGCGTCGTCCACCAGCAGACCGATGGCCAGCACCATGCCGAACATGGTCAGGGTGTTGATGCTGAAACCGGCGGCGGCGAGGATGCCGAACGTACCGAGCAGTACCACCGGCACGGTCATCGTGGTGATGACGGTGGCGCGGAAGTTCTGCAGGAACAGGAACATCACCAGGAACACCAGCGCGATCGCTTCGACCAGGGTGTGCACCACGCCTTTGATCGATTCGGTCACCACCGGAGTGGTGTCGTACGGGAACACCACTTCCATGCCTTGCGGGAAGAACGGCTTGAGGCTGTCGATGGTGTTGCGCAGCGCTTTGGCGGTATCGAGGGCGTTGGCGCCGTTGGCCAGTTTCACCGCCAGACCGGACGCCGGGCTGCCGTTGAACTGGGCGCTGATCGCGTAGTTCTCACCGCCGAGGCCGACTTCAGCCACGTCTTTGAGGCGAACCTGCGAACCGTCCTTGTTGACCTTGAGCAGGATTTCCTTGAACTGCTCAGCAGTCTGCAGACGGGTCTTGCCGATGATCGTCGCGTTCAGTTGCTGGCCCTGCACGGCAGGCAAGCCACCGAGCTGACCGGACGACACCTGGACGTTCTGCGCGGCAATCGCATTCTTCACGTCGACCGGGGTCAGGTTGAAGTTGTTCAACTTGGCCGGGTCGAGCCAGATACGCATCGCGTACTGCGCACCGAAGACCTGGAAGTCACCGACACCGGCGGTCCGCGAGATCGGGTCCTGCATGTTCGACACGATGTAGTTGGACAGGTCGTCCTTGGTCATGCTGCCGTCACGCGACACCACGCCGATCACCAGCAGGAAGTTCTTCACTGCCTTGGTCACGCGGATACCCTGTTGCTGCACTTCCTGCGGCAGCAGCGGGGTGGCCAGGTTCAGCTTGTTCTGGACCTGGACCTGCGCGGTGTCGGAGTTGGTGCCTTGCTCGAAGGTCGCGGTGATGGTCATGCTGCCGTCGGAGTTACTTTCCGACGACACATAACGCAGGTTGTCGATACCGTTGAGCTGTTGCTCGATGACCTGGACCACGGTGTCCTGCACGGTTTGTGCGGACGCGCCTGGGTAGGTCACCTGGATCGCAATGGCCGGTGGCGCAATGCTCGGGTATTGGTTGATCGGCAATTTCAGGATCGAAAGTGCCCCGACCAGCATGATCACCAGGGCGATTACCCAGGCGAAAATCGGACGGTCGATGAAGAATTTTGACATGGATTACTCCCCTTTGCCGCCGGCGGCTTTGTCAGCTGCCTGTGCGGGGGCCGGGTTCTTGGTGCCGACGTTAGTCGCCTCGGTCGCTTTGACCTCGACGCCCGGTTTGACGTACTGCAGCCCTTCGGTGATCAGACGATCGCCGGCTTTCAGGCCGTCTTCGATCAGCCACTGGCTGCCGACGGTGCGGCTGGCCTTGAGCTGACGCAGTTCGACCTTGTTGTCGGCGCCGACGACCAGTGCGGTCGGGGTGCCTTTGAGGTCGCGGGTCACGCCTTGTTGCGGCGCGAGGATCGCTGCGCTGTTGACGCCGGCTTGCAGCTGGGCGTGAACGAACATGCCTGGCAAGAGGGTGTGATCCGGGTTCGGGAACACCGCGCGCAGGGTCACCGAGCCGGTGGTCTGGTCAACCGAGACTTCGGAGAATTCCAGCTTGCCGTCGAGCTTGTACTGGCTGCCGTCTTCCAGGGTCAGCTTGACTGCGGCGGCGTTGTCGCCAGCCTTCTGCAGACGGCCGCTTTCCAGCTCGCGGCGAAGTTCCAGCAGTTCCACCGACGACTGGGTCACGTCGACGTAGATCGGGTCGAGCTGCTGAATCACTGCCATTGCATCGGCCTGGCCATTGCTGACCAGTGCGCCTTCGGTCACCGAAGAGCGGCCGATACGGCCAGAGATCGGCGCGTAGACTTTGGTGTAGCGCACGTTGATCTGCGCGCTCTGCAACGAGGCTTCCGATTGCAGGCGGTTGGCCAGTGCGGTGTCGTATTCCTGACGGCTCACGGCTTGTTCGTCGACCAGTTGCTTGTAGCGGTCGGAAATCGACTTGGTCGAACGCAGCTCGGCTTCGGCGCTTTTCAGCGTAGCTTCATAGACCGACGGATCGATCTGATACAGCTGCTGGCCGGCTTTGACGTCGGCACCTTCCTTGAACAGACGCTTGAGGATGATGCCGTTGACCTGCGGGCGAACTTCCGCGATGCGGAACGCACTGGTGCGGCCCGGCAGTTCCGAGGTCAGGGTAAAGGCTTGTGGTTGCAGGGTGACGACGCCGACCTGAGGAGGCGGAGCGGCTGGGGCCGCTTCTTCCTTTTTACATCCGCTGAGCAGCGATGCCAGGGCGACGGCAGTGACCAGAGCGGTAACAGCTGGCTTGAATTGCATGAAGATCCTCGGGTCAGGCGCGCAAGAAGCGCACAAGAAGTGTGAAAGAGTAAAAATCGGGCACCGGGTGGATAAGTAGCTTGCTAAGTAATATACTTACGTTCATGGTTGTTTGTAAACACCTGCGCCGTGTACCCACCCTGATACAAAAGTCGTCGCAAGGTTTGAAATTGTAGGCCGGGGAGTCGATTCGCGAGAGATCGCCCCCTCTTTATTCAGCGGATATTCAGCCATCCCTGAAACATCCTGTTTGAGGTTTTACTGCCATGGTCCGTCGTACCAAAGAGGAAGCTCAGGAAACCCGCAGCCAGATTCTGGAAGCGGCCGAGAAAGCCTTCTATGAAAGGGGGGTTGCCCGCACCACCCTGGCGGACATCGCGACCCTCGCCGGCGTGACGCGTGGCGCCATCTACTGGCATTTCAGCAACAAGGCCGACCTGGTCCAGGCCATGCTCGACAGCCTGCACGAACCGCTGGATGAACTGGCCAAGGCCAGCGAAAGCGAGGACGAACCGGACCCGCTGGGCTGCATGCGGCAGTTGCTGATTCATTTGTTTCATCAAGTTGCACTGGACCCGAAAACCCGGCGCATCAACGAAATTCTGTTTCATAAGTGCGAGTTCACCGATGAAATGTGCGATCTGCGCCAGCAGCGCCGGACGGCCAGTCTCGATTGCAACGTGCGCATCGGCCTGACCCTGCGTAACGCGGTGAATCGCGGCCAGTTGCCGGAAGACCTCGACACTGCCCGCGCGGCCATCAGCATTCATGCCTACATCGACGGCCTGCTGTACGGCTGGCTGCTGGCCCCGGACAGCTTCGAACTGCACGCCGAGGCTGAACGCTGGGTCGACACCGGGCTGGACATGCTGCGCCTGAGCCCAAGCCTGCGCAAATGAAACAAAATGCGCAATTGCCCGGCAGGATGTCAATCAGCCGCCATGGCTGATGATCGCGGCGGGGAGTTTAAACGTAGCCAGCCGTGGATTTTGTAGGGAAATTGTGTCGCTGTTGTGAAACGGTGTTCGCTGGCTCTTACCCTGCGCCAACAGCAAAAAGCCCCTGACTCTCACAAGTCCGGGGCTTTTTCATTTCTGCGCTACAGCGTGATTACAAGGTCGGATAGTCGATATAGCCGACCGGACCCTTGCCGTAGAAAGTCTCTGGATGCGGCTCGTTCAACGGCGCATCGGCCTGCAAACGTGCCGGCAGGTCCGGGTTGGCAATGAACGGCACGCCGAACGCTACGGCGTCTGCCTTACCGCTGGCCAGCCACTCGTTGGCGCTTTCCTTGGTGAACTTCTCGTTGGCAATGTATGGGCCACCGAACGCTTCTTTCAGTTGCGGGCCGAGGCTGTCGGCGCCTTCTTTTTCGCGCGAGCAGATGAACGCGATGCCACGCTTGCCCAGTTCACGGGCGACGTAGGTGAAGGTCTCGGCAAGGTTGTCATCGCCCATGTCGTGGGAATCTGCACGCGGTGCCAGGTGCACACCCACGCGGCCGGCGCCCCAGACTTCGATCGCGGCGTCGGTCACTTCCAGCAGCAGGCGCGCACGGTTTTCCAGCGAGCCGCCGTACTGGTCGGTGCGCTGGTTGGTGCTGCTTTGCAGGAACTGGTCGAGCAGGTAACCGTTGGCGCCGTGGATTTCCACGCCGTCGAAACCGGCGGCCTTGGCGTTCTCGGCGCCGGTGCGGTAGGCGTCGACGATGTCGGCGATTTCAGCGGTTTCCAGAGCGCGCGGCGTTGGATAGTCGGCCAGTGGGCGCACCAGGCTGACGTGACCCTTGGGCTGGATGGCGCTTGGCGCGACCGGCGCTTCACCGTTCAGGTACGAAGGGTGAGAAATGCGGCCAACGTGCCACAGTTGCAGGAAGATCTTGCCGCCGGCGCCGTGAATCGCCTTGGTCACGTTGGCCCAGCCACGCACTTGATCGTTGGACCAGATGCCCGGGGTGTCCGGGTAGCCGACGCCCATCGGCGTTACCGAAGTGGCTTCACTGAGGATCAGGCCGGCCGAGGCGCGTTGTACGTAGTATTCGGCCATCAGCGCGTTCGGCACACGACCTTCGTCGGCGCGGCAGCGGGTCAGCGGGGCCATGATGATGCGGTTGTTCAGCTCGATGTCGCCGAGTTTGATCGGGTCGAAAATAGTCGCCATGTCTAAAAGCCTCGCTTTAATTAAGGAAGTTGATCAGTTGGAAGCAGGCGCCAGCTCGGCATTGCCGTTCTGGCGGAAGGTAATCAGGGTCACCAGCAGGGCAAGCACGGCCAGCGCCGCAGCGGCCAGTGGCACGCTGTTCAGGCCGTAGCCGTGGGCGATGACGCTGCCGCCGACCCAGGCGCCGAGGGCGTTGCCGACGTTGAAGGCGCCGATGTTCAGGGTCGAAACCAGGTTCGGCGCAGCCTTGCCGAAGGTCACCACGTTGACTTGCAGCGCCGGCACAGCGGCGAAACACGCGGTGGCCCAGAGGAACAGAGTGATTTCAGTCGGGATCAGCGCGACGCTGGTCCAGCTCAGCACCGTGGAAACCACGGCCATGGCGATGAACACGCCGATCAGCGTGGCGGCCATGCCTTTGTCGGCGAGTTTGCCGCCGATGATGTTGCCGACCGTCAGACCGAGGCCGATGAGCATCAGTGTCCAGGTCACGCCACGCGGCGACACGCCAGTGACTTCACCGAGCAGTGGGGCGACGTAGGTGAACAGGGTGAAAACCGAGGCGGCGAACAACGCGGTCATGCTCAGCGACAGCCAGATGCCGGCACCTTTGAGGGCAGCGAGTTCGGCGCGCATGTCGAGTTTTTCTTCGTCACGCTTGGCCGGCAGGAAGCGGATCAGGCCGATCAGCGCGATCACGCCGATGACGGTCACGGCCCAGAAGGTCGAACGCCAGCCGGCTTCCTGACCCAATGCGGTGCCCAGCGGTACGCCGAGCACGTTGGCCAGGGTCAGACCGGTGAACATCAACGCCACCGCCGAGGCACGTTTGTTTGGTGCGACCAGATTGGCCGCCACCACCGAGCCAATGCCGAAGAACGCACCGTGACACAGCGCCGTGACCACCCGGGCAAACATCAGCACGTTGTAGTCGCTGGCGATGGCGCAGAGCAGGTTGCCGACAATAAAGATGCCCATCAACGCCACCAGCGCGGCCTTGCGCGGCAGCTTCGCGGTGGCCAGCGCCATGAACGGCGCACCGATGGCCACGCCCAAGGCGTAACCGGTGACCAGCCAGCCGGCGCCGGGAATCGACACGCCGAGGTCCGCCGCCACGTCGGGCAGCAGGCCCATGATGACGAACTCGGTGGTGCCGATGGCGAAAGCGCTCAGGGCGAGGATGAGAAGCGAAAGGGGCATGCAGGTTTCCTTGTCGGCTGGCTGACGTTAAGGGTCAGAGCTCTTTACTGAGGGTGCTGAGAAACGCCTGGATGACGTCCTCGTTACGTTTGAAAAAATGCCACTGCCCGGCCTTCTGGCTGCTGATCAGCCCGGCCCGTTGCAGGGTCGCCAGATGCGCGGAAACGGTCGATTGCGACAGGCCGCAACGCTGATCTATCTGCCCGGCGCAAATACCGTACTCGTGGTTGTGCAACTGCTCGGGGAATTCGCCTTTCGGGTCCTTCAGCCAGTTGAGGATGTCTCGCCGTACTGGGTGCGCCAGGGCTTTTATTATTTCGTCGAGGTCGAGGTTCATGGCTTGGGCTCGTGGTGGCAGTAGCGATATATCGCGATGGAGCGAACTTTAAATCGTTGGATCGCGATATACCAATATGAATTCGGTCTGACGAGCGCATAAATCGCTATATCGGGTTATAACGATACGAGGGTGCTGGAGCAGCGAACGCAGTGCTAAGCTGCGCCCATGAACTATCTCGCGCATTTGCATCTCGGCGGCCACCGCCCCGGTCAGTTACTCGGCAGCCTGTATGGCGACTTCGTCAAAGGTCGGCTGCAAGGCCAGTTCGACCCGGAAGTGGAGGCGGCGATTGCGCTGCATCGGCGCATCGACGTCTTCACCGATCGACATCCACTGGTCGACATTGCTTTGGGGCGCTTTACCGAGACGCGGCGGCGCTATGCGGGGATCGTCCTTGATGTGTTTTTCGATCATTGCCTGGCGCGGGACTGGACGCTGTATGCCGACCGACCGCTGGAGCAGTTCACCGCAGACGTCTATCACGTACTGTCCCGCGAACGGCAATTGCCGGAACGGCTGGCGAAGATCGCCCCGCACATGGTCGCCAACGACTGGCTGGGCTCGTATCGCGAGTTTGAGGTGCTGGAACAGGTGCTGCGCGGGATCTCGCGACGCCTGACCAGGCCGGAGGAATTGGCCGGGGCCATGGCGGAGTTGCGGCGGTTGTATGAGCCGCTGAGTGAAGACTTCAGCCTGTTTTATCCGCAACTGCAGGATTTTGCGCAAAACTCTGATCCACTGAAGATCTGAATGTGGGAGCGAGCCTGCTCGCGAATGCGGTGTCTCAGCCAATATAGATGCTGAATGGCACGCCGCCTTCGCGAGCAGGCTCGCTCCCACAGAGGATTTGTATTGGCTCAGGCGGCTATCAGGTTGCCTGTGCGGCGCGGTTCGGCAGGTTTTGCGACCTCACCAAACAACACCTTCTGCACCGCCTGCTGCGCTTCGAACGCCAGCGCCGCACGCTCGCGGCCCTGACACTCTATTGGCTTGAGCAGATGCACTTCGACGTCGCCGCAGTCATGGCTGAACAGGCGCATCAGGTGCGAGAGCAGGTCATCGTCACCAATGAACGGCGCCAGCGTATCGATTTCGCCGTCACGCAGATAACGGATTGCCACCGGTTGCAGCATCACTTCGGAATCGATCGCCGCCGACAGCAGGCGACCATGAAAAGTGCGCAGCGAACGGCCATCGGTGGTGGTGCCTTCAGGGAACATCAGCAGTGCATGTTCGGTTTGCAGATGGCGGGTCATCTGCTTGCGGATCAACTGGCTGTCGCCCGATCCACGGCGGATGAACAGGCTGCCGGCCTTGGCTGCGAGCCAGCCGGCCACCGGCCAGGTGCGCACTTCGGCCTTGGACAGAAACGACAGCGGCGTGAGCATGCCCAGCAGCGGAATGTCGGTCCACGACACGTGATTGCTGACCCACAGCATCGGCTGTTTCGGCAGCTCGCCATGCACGCTCACGCGAAACGGCAGGGCATTGCTCAAACGCGCCATGAAAAAACGCGACCAGCGCTGGCGCCGCTCCATCGAGTGGGCCAGACCGATGCGTTCGAACACGCCGAAGACGCTGGCCATGGTCAGCCCCAGTGTCACCACCAGCAGCACTCGCGCGATTCGCGCGTACACCCGCAACCGGCTCATTACACGGCCGCCTTGAAGTGCTTGGCGTAGCGCGGGCAAAGTTCGTCGCGCTTGAGCAGGATGAACACGTCGGCGACCTGGAAGTCTTCATCCCAGCACGGCTCGCCGCAGATCTTCGCCCCGAGGCGCATGTAGGCCTTGAGCAGCGGCGGCATTTCGGCGATGACGTTGGACGGAATATCCAGCGTCGGCAGCGGATTTTTCGGCTCGGCGCGCAGGTGTTCGGTGCACAGATAACGTTCGCGCAGACGCTGCATGATCGCGTGGGCCTGAATGCCGCCGTCCTGCATCGGGATGCTCGCGCAACCCATCAGGTAGCTGTAGCCGCCCTGATTGAGCACTTCGGCCAATTCGCCCCAGAGCACGGCGATGGTGCCGCCGTTGCGGTACGCCGGATCGACGCAGGTGCGGCCGATTTCCAGGATCGGGCCTTGCAGATGGGCGAGGCCGTGCAGGCTGAATTCTTCTTCGCTGTAGAACTTGCCGAGGCTGCTGGCGGCAGTGTGATCGAGCAGACGCGTGGTGGCGACCAGGCGCCCGGTGTTCAGATCACGCACGCCGATGTGGCTGCAGTGAACATCATAATCATCCATGTCCAGACCCAGTTCCGCGCCTTTGAGTTTGGCGTTGAATTCGCCGCTGAAGACGGCGAAGCGCAGGGCCTGGGCTTGCTGCAAGGCTTCGGCGCCGATCAGGCGTTCGGCTTGCAGGCGGCGTTCATTGCCGGTGTCGCTGATGCGGGCGATTTGCGTCATGTGAATCTCCGTACGGGCCTTTAACCCGTCGTGGGTTGCAGCCGATCGACTTTCTTTATGCAGCCGTGTTGTGCAAAGTCAGGCTATGTAGCCCCGGTGTCATCGCCATGAACGTTCGGTGATGCTTATATGACAGCCCACAAGGAGGCGCCCATGCCCTGGACAGATCTGTTGCACCGCAGTGAACGCTTGCCCGCCGCTGCTGATCTGGCTGAGGGTTTTGCAACGTTGTTGCAGGCGCTGGGCAACGTCACGCCGTTCGAATTGGCGGTGGCAGGCGGGCGGCGGTTGGCGACGGCGGGGCTGGCGTTTCTGGTCGGTTATCAGGCGGCGCTGCGCATGTTGTGGCCGAGCGCGCCGCTGAGCCTCGGCGCCTTGTGCGCGACCGAACAACGCAGCTTGCGCCCAGCGGACATGCAAACGCGGCTGCGCGATTTGCGCTTGAGCGGGCGCAAGGATTTCGTCACCGCAGGCGACGCCGCCGATTGGTTATTGGTGGCTGCGCGCAGTGAGGAGCCGGGCGAAACACCGCGCCTGAGTCTGGCGGTGGTGTATCCCGGCGAGCCCGGCGTGAAGGTGGAAAAACTGCCGGCGTTGCCGTTGATGCCGGACATCAGCCACGGCCGCCTGCATCTGGACGGCGCCCTGTGCGAACTGCTCGCCGGCGATGGCTGGGACGCCTACGTCAAACCGTTTCGCAGTCTTGAAGATGTCTACGTGCTCAGCGCCATGACCGCGTGGTTGTATGGCGTCGGCCAGGACAGCGACTGGCCGCAGCCCCTGCAATTGCGTTTGCTGGCGCTTCTGGCCGGGTGCGCCGAGGCCAGCCGGCAAGCGCCGAACAATCCGGCCGGGCATGTGCTGCTGGGCGGGTTGTTTGCGCAATTTGAAGCGCTGGCGCGGGAGGTGGAACAGGCGCTGGCCGATGGTCCAGTGGAGTGGGCGCAGATGTGGCAGCGGGACAAGGGCGTGATGCAGTTGGCGGCAGGGGCGAGGGCCAAGCGGTTGGCCAAGGCTTTGACGGTGACCTGAGCGGCCCCTTCGCGAGCAGGCTCGCTCCCACAGAAAGATCGTGTTTCGTCTGTCGAAATGTGGGAGCGAGCCTGCTCGCGAAAGCGGCCTCAAGAACACCACACATCTGTCATAAACCCCGACTAGGCTCAGCAGGTTCATTCCCAGAGCCCCCACCATGTTCAAAGGCCTGTCGCTGTTCCTGCTGCTGATCAGCCTCACCGTCCGCGCCGAACAATGGCCCGGCGAGCAATGGCCGATCGCCCCGCAGATCACCGGCCCGGCTGCCCTGGCACTGGAAAACTACGCCTTCGCGCCCCGCAACGACGCCACCCGCGAAGGCATCCGCACCGACGCCTTGCTGATCATCCACGACGGCCAGATCATCTACGAACGCTACGCCGCTCCGACCACCGAACAGACCCCACATCTGACCTGGTCGATCAGCAAAAGTCTGCTGGCCACGGTACTTGGCGTGGCCTACGGCGAAGGCCGGTTCAAGCTCGACGATCCGGCGCTGAAGTTCTACCCGACGCTGGAAAAACATCCGGCGATCACCCTCGGCCATCTGCTGAAGTGGGCCTCCGGTCTTGATTGGCAGGAAGACTACGAATACGCCCCGCTGAAATCTTCGGTGGTGGCGATGCTTTACACGCGGGGCCGTCGCGACATGGCGGCTTTCACTGCGAATCACGACAGTTACGCCGCACCGGGTCAGGCTTTCCGTTATTCCAGCGGTGACAGCAATCTGCTCGCCGCCGCGCTGAAAACTATCGTCGGGCCGCAGCGTTATCCCGACTATCCGTGGACAGCTTTGTTCGAGCCGTTGGGCATTCGCCACGCCGTGTGGGAAACCGATGCCAGCGGTACGTTTGTTGCCTCGTCCTATGCCTATCTCACCGCGCGCGATTTGGCGCGGGTCGGTCTGCTGATGGCGCGCGGTGGGCGCTGGAATGATCGGCAATTGTTGCCCGAGGATTGGGTGACATTCAATCTCAAGCCCTTTGCCGGTTATAAGGCGCATCAGGACGAAGCCATGCCCGGCGGCCATTGGTGGCTCAATCGTCCTGTCGATGGCGCAACATCGCCGTGGCCCGACGCACCGCCCGACACCTTCGCCGCCCTCGGCCACTGGGGCCAGGCGCTGTACGTGATGCCCAGCGAGAAACTGGTGATCGTGCGTTACGCCGATGATCGTGATGGCAGCTACCAGCACAACGAATTGCTCAAACGCGTGTTGCAGGCGGTGCGGCCATGAGGCGGTTTCTATTGTTGCTGTTGGTCGTGCTGCTCGGTTGGGGTTGGTATGAACGGGAAAACCTCTGGGCTTTCCCGGACATCATCAGCGCCTACACCGCCAAGGAATATTGCTCGTGTCGTTATGTGATGAACAACGACGCTGGGTATTGCCGCGGTTATGTGAAGCAATGGCTGCCAACCAGCGGTTTTACCGATGACGCTTCGAGCAAAACCATCATCGTCAGCGGCATGGGCCGCAGCAACAGCGCGCAGTGGCTGAGCGAACGCCAGGGCTGTCGCCTGAATCCTTGAATTATCTGGTCTCCCCTGTGGGAGCGAGCCTGCTCGCGAAATCGTCGCAAGCCGCAATACATGCTGTGCGGCGAGCATTGCATTCGCGAGCAGGCTCGCTCCCACAGGGCTTGCAATAACTTGGCGGGCGGTTAAGGTTCGTGCAGGTTTATCGCCCCCACGAGTGTTCAATGTTCAACCGCTCCCTCTATACAACCTTCGCCAGTCTGTTGTTGACCGCCGCTGCGCTGCCGGCCCAGGCCAATTGGTACCTGGACGGCGAGTCGTCGCGGCTGTCGTTCGTCAGCACCAAAAATGCCAGCGTGTCGGAAGTGCAGCGTTTTCTGGTGCTGCACGGCAAGGTCGACCCCAACGGTCGCGCCGAGGTCGAAGTCGAGCTCGAATCGATCAACAGCGGCATTCCCCTGCGCGATGAGCGCATGCGCAAGGAGCTGTTCCAGATCGAGCAATTTCCGGCAGCGACCATCACCACCCAGATCGATCTGCGCCCGATTAACGATCTGGCCCCCGGCGCGCAGTTGGAATTGCGCCTGCCGCTGACCGTCAGCCTGCACGGCAAGCAGCACGAATACCCGGCCGAGTTGCTCGCCACGCGTCTGGATGATCGGCGCTTTCAGGTGGTGACACTGGAGCCGCTGGTGATCAACGCCGAGGATTTCGATCTGGCGCCGGGCCTGGAAAACCTGCGCAAACTCGCCGATCTGTCGGCGATCAGTCTGTCGGTGCCGGTGGGTGCGGTGCTGATCTTCACGGCGCGCTGACATGCGCGGTGCGGTGTTCCCCTGGCGTGACGGCAACCGTTTCGAACTGTTGATCGACGGCCCGCAGTTCTTTCCGCGCATGCTCGAGCATATCGCTGGAGCTACAGAGCAGATCGAACTGGAGCTCTATCTGGTCGAGGCCGGCGCCTGCGCCGAAGCCATCGTCCAGGCACTGGTCGCGGCGGCCGAGCGCGGCGTGCGCGTGCGTTGCCTGTTCGATGATTACGGCAGCCTCGCGTTCACGCTGCACCTGCGCCAGCGCCTGACTCAGGCCGGAGTCGAGCTGCGTTTCTATAATCGCCTGAGCTGGCGGCGCTGGGTCGGCAACTTCTATCGTGACCACCGCAAATTGCTGCTGGTCGACCAATGCCTGGCAGTGGTCGGCGGCACCGGCGTGACCGATGAATTCTGGACGCCGGGCCATGATGTCAGCGAGTGGCACGAGGTGATGGTCGAGATCAGCGGCCCGTTGGTGATCGATTGGCAATTGCTGTTTGATCGCCAGTGGATCGCCAACCGTTACCGCCGCGCCTGGCGCCCGGCCGCGCATTTTGGTCTGCCACGTTTGCCGCGCGTGCCGGACAAGGGCGAGGGCATGGGCCGTGTGGCGTATGCCGACGCCCGCCAGCACCGCGACATTCTGCAATCGCTGTTTCGCGCGCTGAACAGCGGGCAAAAACGCATCTGGATGGCCACGCCGTACTTTCTGCCTACCTGGAAAATCCGTCGCTCGCTGCGCAAAGCCGCTGCACGCGGGGTCGATGTGCGGCTGTTGCTGACCGGGCCGCGCACCGATCACCCGTCAGTGCGCTACGCCGGGCATCGCTATTACCCGCGCCTGCTCAAGGCCGGGGTGCAGATCTTCGAGTACCAGCCGTGTTTCCTGCACCTGAAAATGGTTCTGGTCGACGAATGGGTAAGCATCGGTTCGTGCAACTTCGATCACTGGAATCTGCGTTTCAATCTGGAGGCAAATCTGGAAGCACTGGACCCGGCGTTGACGGCAGCGGTGGAGTCGAGCTTCGTGAAGGACTTCGGCTTGAGTCAGCTGGTGAGCCTGGAGGAATGGCAGCGCCGACCGTTGTGGCGGCGGGTCAAGCAGCGGGTGTGGGGCTGGGTGGATCGGTTGGTGGTGAATATTCTCGATAGACGCGGATAACCACGATTTTGAATACACCCTGAATCCAATGTGGGAGCGAGCCTGCTCGCGAAAGCGGTGTGTCATTCAGCAATTTTTTGTCTGAATGATCGCTTTCGCGAGCAGGCTCGCTCCCACAGTGTTTTGCAGTGTTGCTGCTGTTACAGCAATTCAAAACTCTGCTGCGTCACCGCCTGCGAATCCAGGCCGATCTGCACGTTGAACTTGCCGGGCTCGGCCGCGTATTTGAGCTGGGCGTTGTAGAACTTCAGGTCGTCCTCGGTGATGGTGAAGTGCACGACTTTCTGTTCGCCGGCCTTGAGCATGATCTTCTGGAAGTTCTTCAGTTCTTTCACCGGCCGGATCATCGAACCGGTGACGTCCTGGATGTACAACTGCACCACGGTTTCGCCGTCACGTTTGCCGGTGTTCTTGACCATGACGCTGGCGTCGAGCTTGCCGCTGGCGTTGAGGGTGGTCGATGACAGCGCCATATCGCTCAGGGCGAAGGTGGTGTAGCTCAGGCCATAACCGAACGGAAACAGCGGGCCGGTGGTGTCATCGAAATACTGCGAGGTGTAGTTGCCCGGTTTGCCCGGCGTGAACGGCCGGCCGATGCTCAGGTGGTTGTAGTAGGTCGGGATCTGGCCCACGGAACGCGGGAAGGTCACCGGCAGTTTGCCCGACGGGTTGTAGTCGCCGAACAGCACGTCGGCGATGGCGTTGCCGCCCTCGGTGCCGCTGAACCAGGTTTCCAGGATCGCGTCGGCCGACTGGTTTTCTTCGAGAATTGTCAGCGGACGGCCGTTCATCAACACCAGCACCAACGGCTTGCCGGTGGCTTTCAGCGCGCGGATCAATTCGCGCTGGGTTTGCGGGATGTTCAGGTCAGTGCGGCTCGAGGATTCGTGGGACATGCCACGGGACTCGCCGACTGCCGCGACGATTACGTCAGCATCCTTCGCTGCTTTCACCGCTTCGTCGATCAGCACGTTGGCCGGGCGCGGGTCATCGACCACTTCCGGGGCATCGAAGTTGAGGAAGTTCAGGTAGTCGAGGACCTTCTTGTCGCCCGTGATGTTGGCGCCACGGGCGTAGATCAGGTTGGCCTTGTCGCCGATCACCGAACTCATGCCGTCGAACAAAGTGACCGATTGTGCCGGGCGCCCGGCGGCGGCCCAGCTGCCCATCATGTCGATCGGCGCTTTCGCCAATGGACCGACCAGCGCGATTTTCGCGTCTTTCTTCAGCGGCAGGGTTTCGTTCTGATTTTTCAGCAGCACCAGACTGCGACGTGCCACTTCGCGGGCCTCGGCGCGGTGCAGGCGGCTCTCGGCGTAGGTGTCGGCCGGGTCATCCTCGGCCTTGCCGATGCGCAGGTACGGGTCCTTGAACAGGCCCATGTCGTATTTCGCAGCGAGGACTTCGCGCACGGCGTTATCGATGTCTTTCTGTTCGATCTCGCCAGACTTGAGCAACCCCGGCAGTTCTTTGCCGTAGAGGGTGTCGTTCATGCTCATGTCGATGCCGGCCTTGATCGCCAGCTTCGCCGCTTCGCGACCGTCGCGAGCGACACCGTGCTTGATCAGTTCGAAAATCGCGCCGTGATCGCTGACTGCCAGGCCTTTGAAGCCCCAGTCCTTGCGCAGCAGGTCGTTCATCAGCCATGTGTTGGCCGTGGCCGGGATGCCGTTGATCGAGTTCAACGCCACCATCACACCGCCAGCACCGGCATCGATCGCGGCGCGGTAGGGCGGCAGGTAATCCTGGTACATCTTCACCGGGCTCATGTCGACGGTGTTGTAGTCGCGGCCGCCCTCGACCGCGCCATACAGGGCGAAGTGCTTGACGCTGGCCATGATGCTGTCGGCAGCGCTCGGGGTCTCGCCCTGATAGGCCTTGACCATGACTTTGGCGATGCGCGAGGTCAGGTAGGTGTCTTCGCCGAAACCTTCGGAACTGCGGCCCCAGCGCGGATCGCGGGAGATATCCACCATCGGCGCGAAGGTGATGTCGAGGCTGTCGGCAGCGGCTTCTTTAGCCGCAACGCGACCGGACTGGCCGATGGCGTCCATGTCCCAGCTCGATGCGAGGGCCAGCGGAATCGGGAAAATCGTACGGTGACCGTGGATCACGTCGTACGCGAAAAACATCGGAATCTTCAGGCGACTGCGCATGGCCGCGTCCTGCATCGGACGGTTTTCCGCGCGGGTGATCGAGTTGAACGTGCCGCCGATATTGCCGCCGGCGATTTCCTTGCGGATCAGCTCGCGGGGCATTTCCGGGCCGATGCTGATCAGGCGCAACTGGCCGATCTTCTCGTCGAGGGTCATTTGTTTCATCAGGTTGCTGATGAAAGCGTCCTTGTTTTCCAGAGGTACCGGGGTCGTGGCGGCCAGTACCTGATGACTGGCCAGGCTGACGAACAGACCCAGCAAACACAGCTTCTTCATGAATTTTTTCTCTAGAGCCCAAACGGTGATGCAACACCGGCCAGCCAAAATGTAGGGAGCGACTATTGTTGTTCGGATACCGGCGCAAAATCCTGAGCCGGAAAACCGCAGCCGACAGCGGCAACGTGAACGCGAAGGGCACTTTTTAGCCGATTAGCCCGTCGCATGCCAGTGGCGGCGCCGATTATGCCCCAACCGCTGGCCGGGAATGCCCAGCGTTCGGTTTTTAAATCAAATGTGTCATGGAGCATCACTGCAATGAATATCAGCTCAACCTCCCGTTCACGGCTACAGATCGCCACGTTGCTGGTGTTCGCCACGCTGTTGACCGCGTGCGGCATCAACAATATCCCGACGCTCGACGAACAGGCCAAAGCCGCCTGGGGCCAGGTGCAGAACCAGTACCAGCGCCGTGCCGACCTGATCCCCAATCTGGTGGAAACCGTGAAGGGCTACGCGGCCCACGAACAGGAAACCCTGACCGCAGTCATTGAAGCGCGAGCCAAGGCCACCTCGATTCAGGTCGATGCCAGCACCCTCGACAATCCCGAGAAGCTCAAGCAGTTCCAGCAGGCACAGGATCAACTGACCGGCGCGTTGAGCCGTTTGATGGTGGTCTCCGAGCGCTACCCGGATCTGAAGGCCAACCAGAACTTCCTCGCCCTGCAATCGCAACTCGAAGGTACGGAAAACCGCATTGCCGTGGCCCGTCGCGATTTCATTCTGGCGGTGCAGAAGTACAACACCGAGATCCGCACTTTCCCCGGTCGCCTGTGGCACAGCGTGATGTACAGCGATCTGCCGATGCGCGAAACCTTCGAAGCCACCACGCCCGGCGCGGAGAAGGCCCCGGAAGTGAAATTCTGACTCGAGGTTGCCCATGCGTGTGTTGAAACTGGGCCTGGTGCTGATGCTGTGGCTGTTCGCCGTCAGCGCCCGGGCCGAATTGTCGTTTCCGCCGCTGAGCGGGCGCGTGGTCGATCAGGCGCAGATGCTCGAGCCATCGATTCGCGCGCAACTGAGCCAGCAATTGCAGGCGCACGAGCAGGCCACTGGCGAGCAATTGGTGGTGGTCACGCTGCCGGATCTGCAGGGCACCACCATCGAGGATTTCGGCGTCCAACTGGGTCGGCACTGGGGCATCGGCCAGAAGGACAAGAACAACGGCGCCTTGCTGATCGTCGCCCGTGACGAGCGCAAACTGCGCATCGAAGTCGGCTATGGCCTGGAGGATCGCCTGACCGATGCGCAGTCGTCGGTGATCATTCATCAGGTCATCACGCCGGCGTTCAAGGCCGGCAACTTCAGCAAAGGCATCAGCGATGGCGTTGCGGCGATGCTGGTGGTGCTCGGTGGCAATCCGCTGGACGAACCGTCGACCGTGTACGAATCCAGCGGCGACCCGGCGGATGATTTCATCTCGCGGCACCCGGCGCTGTTCATGTTTCTGGTGATGTTGTTCATCCTGACGGTGTCTGTCTGCCAGATGCTCGGTATCCTGCCTGCCGGCCGGGGTGGCTCCGGAGGAGGGGGCGGCTTTGGCGGAGGCGGCGGATTTGGTGGCGGTGGCGGTGGCGGTGGCGGCTTCAGCGGTGGCGGGGGCAGTTTCGGCGGCGGCGGTTCGTCCGGCGGCTGGTGAGATCAAAAGAATAATGAGCAGGCACTTTTCGACATGGCATTACTGACTGAACACGAACAACGCAAAGTCGCCGAGGCCATCGCCCGGGTCGAACGCGACACCGACGCCGAACTGGTCACGGTGCTCGCTGCCCGCGCCGACGATTACGCGTACATCCCGCTGCTCTGGGCCAGTCTGCTGGCGCTGGTGTTGCCGGGCATCGTCCACTACCTCACCGGCTGGCTGACCCTGCGCAGCCTGCTGCTGGTGCAATGGGGCATGTTCATTGTCCTCTGCCTGCTGTTTCGTCTGCCGAAAATCACCACCCATCTGGTGCCGCGCCGCGTGCGTCACTGGCGCGCCTCCAACCTGGCGCGGCGGCAGTTTCTCGAACAGAACCTGCACCACACCGTGGGCAGCACCGGCATGCTGATTTTTGTCTGCGAGGCCGAGCGCTATGTGGAGATTCTGGTGGACGAGGGGATTTCCAAACGGCTGGATAACAGCAACTGGGACGCGATTGTCGCGGCGTTCACCGAACAGGTCCGCGAAGGCCGCACGCTTGAAGGGTTTGTCACGTGCGTGGAGGCGTGTGGTGAGTTGTTGAAGGTGCATGTGCCGGTGACGCAGGTGCGCAATGAGTTGCCGAATCGGTTGGTGGTGTTGGGCTGATATGGCTTTTCACTTGAGCCCCAGACCCTCACCCCAGCCCTCTCCCGGAGGGAGAGGGAGCCGACCGAGGTGTCTTTTGCTCGAAACCGACCTGAACGTCCGAGTCGACTATGGATTGAGAACCTGAGTTCGGCTCGTTTTTTCAGGTCGGCGTAGTTCTGGAGAACAGCGCGATCGGCCCCCTCTCCCTCCGGGAGAGGGCTGGGGTGAGGGGCTTCTGAACCGTTGGGTAAATAAGAGGGTGTCCTCAACCCCCATCCCCCCTAAAATACCCGCCATTCCTGATTCCGCCCGTCCGAGGCCGCTTGTCCATGTCCGTTTCCGCTTCTTCCGCGCCGTCCGCCAAACCGGCCGCCGATCACCACGCCCAGTTCATCGAGCTGCTGCAAACCAGCCTCGACGACAGCGGTTTCATCAAACTGGTATTGGCCAAATACGTCGGTGAAGAGGCGGATCTGCAGCGGGTCATCATCAAACCGGTGACGGTCAAGGCGCAGCCGTGCCTGTCATTCGTTTATCGCTACAAGACCCGCGACATCACCAAGAACCTGCCGCTGAGCGAAGGCGTGGCGCTGATTGCCGGTCTGCTGCCGACCTCGTTCAAAAATGCTCATTTACTGGCGTTGACCGACGAAGCGCAGCTGGAATACAGCAAAAAGGGCAAGAGTTCGCTGTTCAAGAGCAAGCCTCAGCAATTGCGTGAAGCGCCGTCCGCCGAGCACAACCGCGAGAAAAACCGCTTCCTCGAATTAAGTCGCCCGTTCCTCAAGGATCTGGGCGTGACCAATGCGCAGCACGAGCTGATCCCGGCGATGTCGCGCAAGTGGAAGCAAATCAACAAGTTCATCGAAGTGTTCAGCCATGCCCTGACCTCGTCGCCGCTGGCGCTGGACAAACCGGTGCGGGTCGCCGATTTCGGTTCGGGCAAGGGCTACCTGACGTTCGCCATTCACGACTACCTGCGCAACACGCTGAAGGCCGAGGGCGAAGTCACCGGCGTCGAGCTGCGCGAAGAAATGGTCAACCTGTGTAACGCCGCAGCGGCCAAGCTCGAGCATCGGGGGCTGGTGTTCAAGTGCGGTGACGTGCGTACGGTGGCGCCGAGCGAGCTGGACGTGATGATCGCCCTGCACGCGTGCGACATCGCCACTGATTACGCGATTCACACCGGCATCCGCTCGGGCGCGTCGATCATCATGTGCTCGCCGTGCTGCCATAAACAGATCCGCCTGCAGATCCAGAGCCCGGCGCTGCTCAAACCGATGCTGCAATACGGCTTGCACCTCGGCCAACAAGCGGAAATGGTCACCGACAGCTTGCGCGCGTTGTTTCTCGAAGCCTGTGGTTACGAGACCAAGGTGTTCGAATTCATCTCGCTGGAACACACCAACAAGAACAAGATGATTCTCGCGGTGAAACGCGCCGAGCCGGTCGATCCGACGCAGTTGCTGGCAAAGATCGAAGAGCTGAAAGCGTTCTACCACATCAGCGAACACTGCCTGGAAACACTGCTGCGCGCTGACGGCTATATGCCTTAACAGGCAGCTGCAAGCTTCAAGCGGCAAGCTGCAAGTTGCAGCATGACGCTGGTGTGCCTGATATGGGTGATCCTGTTTTTTCTTGAAGCTTGAAGCTTGAAGCTTGAAGCTTGAAGCTTGCAGCTTGCAGCTCAATTTGGGTCTACCTTGAATACTCCCCAGACCTTTCCCCGAGGAGTATTCCCATGGCCGCGAAAAAGATCCTGATGCTGGTCGGCGATTACGTCGAAGACTACGAAGTGATGGTGCCGTTCCAGGCCCTGCAGATGGTCGGCCACACGGTCCACGCCGTGTGCCCGGACAAGTCCGCTGGCAGCACCGTGCGCACTGCGATTCATGATTTTGAAGGCGATCAGACCTACAGCGAAAAACCCGGTCACTTGTTCGCACTCAATTTCGACTTCGCCAAGGCCAGCGAAGCCGATTACGACGCGCTGCTGATTCCCGGCGGTCGTGCGCCGGAATACCTGCGGCTGAACGACAAAGTGCTCGAACTGGTGCGCGCGTTCGACAACGCCGGCAAGCCCATCGCAGCGGTCTGCCATGGCGCGCAACTGCTCGCGGCGGCGGGTGTGCTCGAAGGGCGTGAGTGCAGCGCGTATCCGGCCTGCGCCCCGGAAGTTCGGTTGGCGGGCGGCACCTACATCGACATTGCGGTGACCGACGGCCATGTTCAGGGCAATCTGGCCACCGCTCCGGCGTGGCCGGCGCATCCTAAATGGCTGGCCGGTTTCCTCGGTCTGCTCGGTACGAAAATCAGCTTGTAGTCGGGGCAGGCGACAGATCGCAGACGCTGGTCTTTACTCTGAAGCGCGAAATCTCTCAATCGCCCGAGGAGAAACAGACATGTCCGGATGGTACGAAGTGAGCAAAAGCAGCAACGGCCAATTCAGGTTCGTGTTGAAAGCGGCGAACGCCGAAACGATTCTGACCAGCGAACTCTACAGCACCCGCGCCGGCGCCGACGGCGGCATCGCCTCGGTGCAGGCCAACAGCCCGCATGACGAGCGCTACGAGAAAAAATCGACCAAGGACGGCCACCCGTACTTCAACCTCAAGGCGGCCAATCACCAGGTCATCGGCAGCAGCGAGTCGTATTCATCGGATGGCGCGTGCGACAAGGGCATTGCCAGCGTGAAGGCCAACGGGTCGACGAAAACCATCAAGGACAAGACCCTGCCTGTCCTCTGAAATCCGACATCAACCTGTGGGAGCGAGCCTGCTCGCGAAAGCGGTGTTCCAGTCACCTTTTGGATTGGCTGCCAGGCCGTCTTCGCGAGCAGGCTCGCTCCCACAGGTGACCGCATTCCATTGTGGGAGCGAGCCTGCTCGCGAAGGCGTCAGCCCGGCCAATATCAAACCTCAACCGGTACCGCCAATTTCGGACTGCCCAGCGCATGACTCTTGGCATCAAAGAACCGCAACTCAACTCCGGTACCTTCAAACACCTTGGCGTAGTGACGCTTCTGATGCTGGATGAACGCGGCACTGCGCGGGTAAATCGAGATCGCCACGGTCGCGGGTCTGGCCAGGCGCAATGCCCGCACCAAGTGTGCATCCTGCTCGCCCAGCGCGTGGCCGAAGATGCACAGGCTGTCGCCATGGGCCAGTAACTGCTTGTAACAGAACGACAGATAATCCGAACTGCGGATGGTCTTGAGCTTGTCGGCGCTCGGCCCTTCGGTGACGAACAGGGGCACGTCGTCCAGGGTTTTGATCGTGTTGTTGATGGCGAAACTGCCGAGCAGGGTGCCCTCGGTCGAGGTCAGTTTGCGTGCGGTGCCGTCCTGATTGCGCACCAGATGCAGCCCGCCGTGCAGGTACAGCAGGCGCGGTTTTTCGGTGGCGCTCTGGCTCAGATCGAAACTCGCGTCAGCGCCGTTGAACAGGTCGTCAATGGCCTCGCCCGGGTGTTGCAGCGCCCAGTAATTGAGCAGGTCGTAGTTGGTGGTGAACACCGTGCGATAGCGCGCCAGTTCTGCATTAAGCACCGTCAGTGTCGCAGGCTGCACCAGCCGCCACGGGATGTGCACCGCGTGCACGGTGTTGATCAGCGCTTCCTTGATCGCGTAATAGCGATTGCGCGGCGCCGCTGAACTGACCGCCAGCGCCTTGTTGACCCGGCTGGTGGTTTTCAGGGCGCCCAGCACTTGCTCGAAGCTGCGGGTTTGCAGCGCGTCGAATACCGCCAGTTCCGATGGGCTCAGCGGTTTCTCTTCGACCGTACGGGCGTTTTCGAACAGCGAGTCGTAGCCGAAGTCATCCCACACCGCGCGGCTGGCGCCATTGCCCACCAGCAAACCCTGGAAATCGTTCGCGGCGCGCAGGGCGTTCCAGTCTTCGAGGGTGGCGTCGACATCGAGAAAATCGGTCATTGCGTGGGCGGTCTCAAAACAAAGGGCAGATGGACGGCGACTTTATCACGAGCGGACATTGAGCCAGATCAACATTGCTCGTGACCGATCGGTCGATCCTGTGTGCACCCGCCGAATCGAGGCAGTCGATCCGGCTCCAGTCAGGAGACACACGATGAGCAGCACCTTCTTCATTCCGGCGGTCAACATCATGGGCAGCGGCTGCCTCGACGAAGCCATGGTCGCGATTCGCAATTATGGCTTTCGCAAGGCGCTGATTGTCACCGACAGCGGGCTGGCCAAGGCCGGCGTGGCCGCGATGATCGCCGAGAAACTGGCGATGCAGGACATCGATTCGGTGATCTTCGATGGCGCCAGACCGAACCCGACCACGGCCAATGTCGAATCGGGGTTGGGGCTGTTGAAGGAAAGCCGTTGCGATTTTGTCGTGTCGCTGGGTGGCGGCTCGCCACACGATTGCGCCAAGGGCATCGCCCTGTGCGCAACCAATGGCGGGCAGATCGGCGATTACGAAGGCGTCGATCGCTCGAGCAAGCCGCAATTGCCGCTGATCGCCATCAACACCACCGCCGGCACTGCCAGCGAAATGACCCGCTTCTGCATCATCACCGACGAATCGCGCCACGTGAAAATGGCCATCGTCGACCGCAACGTCACGCCACTGCTGTCAGTCAACGATCCGGAACTGATGGTCGCGATGCCCAAAGGCCTGACCGCCGCCACTGGCATGGATGCACTGACCCACGCTATCGAAGCCTACGTCTCGACCGCCGCCAACCCCATCACCGATGCTTGCGCGTTGAAAGCGATGAGCCTGATCAGCGGCAACCTGCGCCTGGCGGTGCGCGACGGCAGCGACCTGGCGGCGCGGGAGAACATGGCTTACGCGCAGTTCCTCGCGGGCATGGCGTTCAACAACGCCTCGCTCGGATTTGTGCACGCCATGGCGCATCAGCTCGGCGGCTACTACGACTTGCCCCACGGCGTCTGCAACGCTGTGCTGTTGCCGCATGTGCAGAGCTTCAATGCGCTGGTATGCGCTGACCGACTCAGGGATGTCGCCCACGCCATGGGCGCGGATATTCGCGGTTTCAGCGCAGAAGAGGGCGCGCAGGCGGCCATCAATACCATTCGCAACCTTGCCAAAGACGTCGAGATACCCGGTGGCTTGCGCGAGCTGGGCGCGAAGCTCAGCGACATCCCTGTGCTCGCCGCCAATGCCTTGAAGGACGCCTGCGGACTGACCAATCCACGGGCAGCGGATCAGCGCCAGATCGAAGAGATTTTCCGTAACGCATTTTGAATGAAGGTGCGCAGGCGAGCGAAGTCGAACAGTCCTTCGCTCGCTTCTGCGACCACCGTAAAGGTGCGTACGCCCGCCCAGTTCGACGCGACGCCGTCCAATCGATGATTGACGGAAACTCTGTGTACTCGCGCACCGAGACCGGTCAGCTGTGTGAACCAGGTCATGTCAGGCCCAACCCTTACCTGAGCGAGGTGGCGACCGTCGTTCAGATCGACAATGTCGACGTAACCGCCTGCGCGAGGCACTGTTCCCTGGAATGTCACGACATCGCTGACCTGCTCGCTTTCCCCAGGCAAATCGATGACAGGGGCATCATCTGTTGCGTTGGCTCTGAATGAGCGAGGGGCGGACCACTCCGAGGCGGCGCCCGCTATCACGCGAGCACGGATCTGATGAAGTCCCGGAGCGATTTCTTCGAAAACATCAACTGTCCAGCGTTCGTCGCTTCCGATGGGGCCTGAAGCGTAATGGAAGTTTTCCCCGGCATCCCATATCTCGATCAAACCACCCGCCGGCCCCGTTCCGAACAGTACGGGACGGCGTGCGGTTTTACCGCCCTCAAAAGGAAATACGATCGTCGGAAGCCCCGGCTGGGCGTCCGTTGGATGTCCGCTACTCATGACCGGTTTGCTCATTCAGAAATGATGAATGAAAAGGTTTACAGATTTGAACCGGTTTTGGACCTGTAAGAACTACCAGTTTTTTAGACTTGGTTGGTTGGACGTCAATAGCCTTAAGTTCTAAAAAACTGTCATTTATGTCAGTTGTTCAACATGGCTTCTTCGGGTCGAATGCTCTGAACAAGGGGGTCGACGTCGATCTCTTGAAGAGAATACGAACATGTCGAAATCCCCCGCGCCAAAGGCACCCAAAGCACAGTCAGCCGGAGAGCTGGATGAGCTTTTTGGTTTGCGAACCCTGAAATTTCCCGGGGCGAGCAAAACCATCAGCAAAGGCGTGGCGATCACTCCTTCAGGGAAGATCATGGTCAGCGCAACCGTTGAGCGATCAGGTCATTCGTACTACGGCCTTGCTCGTCTGGATGCCAACGGGAGTCCGGACTCGAGCTTCGGTGACGCCGGCTATCTGTCTGGCCACTTTGGTACACCTCTGCTCTCGCAAGGCGGACACTTGCTAGTGGATGCGGACGATGGGCTGATCTGGATGTGTGGGGTGATTGGCATCATCGAGGACGAGGTCATTAAACTCCACCAGGTCATCGCCCGGTTCTTGCCCGACGGCTCGCCGGACATCGCGTTCGGCGACGACAGGAGCGGCTACCAGATTGTGCCTACGCGTATCCCTTTGTTGTCCGGTGCCACGCATGGGCGATTTATTCTGACGAAATCTACCCCGCAGGTTGAAGGGGCGGACGGGCTGCTTTTCGTGACGTCTCAAAACGGTAGTGGTTTGTTGACGCGGTTGCTTCGCGGTGGCGCGAATGATCCATCGTTCGCTGACAAAGGCTGGCTGGTCCTGACGCTGCCTAAGGTAGCCATTTCATTGTCGGGGATCATTCAGCTCGCCAACGGGCTGATTCTGGTGCATGGCAAAATCGAAGTTACCAATCAGGGATTGGTCATGGCATTCGACAGCAGCGGAAACGTCGCAGAACAGTTTGGCGACAAGGGAGTATTGGTGCTGAACATCCAAAGGGATGGCAAACCGCTCGAAAGCCACGTGGAGAACATCGTTGCGCAAACGGCAGAGCGCCTGCTGCTGCTCGGTTCGGCGGTCGAATCAACGCAAGGTATGAAGCTCCAGCATGGTGTGATCAGCGGTATCACCGACGCCGGTCAGATGGATACAGCGTTCGAGAATCCTGTGATCACCCCCGCAATACAGACACTCGATCTCAGGAGTTGGAAGGCAGGCTTCGCGCTGAATGATATCGACGACGGACGGATCGTCGCGGTCGGGCAAACCTCGGGCAATTCACGAGGCTTGCTGACGGGAGGTTTTGAGGTCGACGGCGCGGTGGATGATTCTTTTGATATCGAAGGCGCGAAGGACATTTCGTGGCCTGCCATCGATGCCTGCTTGCAAGGCTCATCCATCCTGGTTTTGGGCCGCAAAGACGACAGCGCGCAGTTGGTTCGCTTGCTGACCGCGGCCATCACAAAACCCGCACAACGCCGTCGCCGATAATCGATTCAAGGTAAAGCTCGCAACGCGTTCTAACGGATGTCTCCCCTCGGCGTGAACCGCACGCACAGCATCGCGCCCACTGCCAGTAACACGCACAGCAGCGACAACGGCCAGGCTTGGGGGCTGGCGATCAGGCTGGCCATCGCGCCAATGATCGCCGCCATCAACTGATGGATAAAGCCGCTCAACGCCATCGCATAAGCCCCGGCGATCGGTGCGCCATCGTTGGCGCGAGACAGGCTGATCGGGTAGTTCAAGGATTGGCCAAACACTGCCACGCAATAGGGCAGCCAAAACAGAATGGCGATGGAGCTGGCCGTCAAGCTTCCCAGCAACATCACGCCACTGCCCGCCAAGACCAAACCCACGCCAATGGTCATCAACCGCGCCTGACCGGTACGCACGACGAAGCGGTTGACAGCCAGTGCGCCGAGAAAATACGCCGCGCTGATCGGCCAGCCGAGCAGTCCGTAATCCACCGTCGACCACGCGAACGGCCCCTGCAGAATCAGCGGTGCGGCAGTGTTGAAAGCGATGATCACGCCGTAGCCCAAACCACCCGCGAGAGCCGGAAGAAGAAACGTCCGGTGCAACGCAATCCGTCGATAAGCGGACCAGGATGAGGTGCTGACGGGTTCGTCAGTCATCGAAGGGAAAGTCACTCGCGAGACAATCACCGCCATCAACAGGCACGTCACACCGAGCAAGTAGAAGATCGCCTGCCAGCCCAGCGTCACCTCGATGAGCGAGCCCAGATATTGGCCGATACCCAGCGCCACCACGAACGATATCGAAATCCACGACAGCGCCTTGGCGAGGAGATCGCCGCGAAAACTGTCGCGGATCAGCACCCGCGCCATCACCGAAATACCGCTGGCACCCACGCCTTGCAACAATCGCAGCAGCAAAAACGATTCAAGCGTCGAACCCGTCGGTAACGCCAGATTGCTCAACCCATAAATAACCAGCGCTGCCAGCAACACCGGTTTGCGTCGGATGCGCTGCGCCAGACTGCCCCAGAACAACATCGGCAGCGCCATACCGATAAGGTACAGCGACAACCCCCACGCCACCTGCGCAGGTTCGGCGCGCAGATAACGGGCAATCTCCGGCAGCGCCGGCAGATAAATACTCATGCCCAGTTGGGCGAGGAAAACCGTGCTGCAGGTGATCAAAAGGGTGACGCTGGCGTTCATGGCTCATCCCTGTTTCAGTCGCTTGTTGCCCTGCATTACGAACCCACCGCTGGTGCAAAGACTTTACAAAGCAAAAAGTCCGGAATAAATCGGCGGTTTCCGTCATTCCTGAGAGGCGGCGGAGTTTAGTTTGTAGGGCGAAACCATGAAAGTCTGCGGACTGTTCACATGTCTGACTAAAACGAAAACCGGGCTATCCTGCCGATTCAAATCACTCAGTACTCGAGCTTCCCATGCTGCAAAAAAGCCTGATCCGCCGTCTCGACCTGATCACTCTGCAACTGTTCGTCGCCGTCCACGAGGAAGGCACGTTGACCCGTGCGGCTGCGCGCGAAGCCATCGCGGTGTCGGCGGCCAGCAAACGTCTGATGGAGTTGGAGGAGGCGCTGGGCATCGCTTTGTTCGTGCGCCAGGCCAAAGGCATGATCCTCACGCCGGCCGGTGAAACCCTGCTGCACCATGCGCGGCAGATGCTCTTCAACGTGGAAAAAATGGGCCTGGAGCTGGGTGAGCACAGCCACGGTGTGCGCGGTTACGTGCGCATGCTGGCCAATCTGTCGGCGATCATTCAGTTTCTGCCCGAAGACTTGCGCGACTTCTCGGCGCAGCATCCGCAGGTCAAGACCGACCTCGAAGAACGTCCCAGCGCCGGGGTCATTCAGGGCGTGCTCGATGGCGTCGCGGACCTCGGCATCTGCTCCGACGACAGCGACACCAAAAGCCTGCACAGCGTGTTGTACCGTCAGGACAAACTGGTGGTGCTGATGCTGCCGGAGCATCCGTTGGCTACCTGCGAATCGGTGACTTTCAGTGAAACCCTCGACAGCGACTACGTCGGCTTGCACGCAGCCAGTTCGATCAACATGCGTACCCATGCGGCGGCGCGGCAGGCCGGCAAAGTCCTGCGCATCCGCATTCATGTGCCGGGATTCGATGCGGTGTGCCGGATGGTCCAGGCGAACATGGGCATCGGCATTCTGCCGCAGCGAGCCTATGAGTTGTTCGGTCAGGCGCTGGGCTTGCGCGCGGTGCCGCTGACCGATGCCTGGGCGGATCGCGCGCTGATTGTGGTGGTGCGCGATGAGGCGGGGTTGTCGCCGGTGAGCCGGATGTTGTTTGAGCATTTGCGCGGGCGGTAGATCTTCATTGCGGCTGATGGCCTCTTCGCGAGCAGGCTCGCTCCCACATTGAACTTGTGTGAACACAGAATCTGAAACCACTACAGATCCTTGTGGGAGCGAGCCTGCTCGCGAAGGCGGCCCTGAATTCACCACGCAATCACTGCGGAGCATTCGCATTTCGCGAACGCCCATTGCCGAGAGACGGCTGGATTCGCTGACGATCGTTCCTCTAGCCTTGGCGACATATTCCAAGAACAAGAGGTACCCGCGATGAATGCCCCTTTGAGTGCAATCAAAGTGATCGAGATCGGCACCCTGATCGCCGCGCCGTTTGCCGCGCGCATGCTTGCCGAGTTCGGCGCCGAGGTGATCAAGATCGAAGCCATGGGTCAGGGCGACCCGCTGCGCAAATGGCGCAAGCTGCACGAAGGCACATCGCTGTGGTGGTACCTGCAATCGCGCAACAAGAAATCCCTGGCGCTCAATCTGAAATCCGCTGAAGGCATCGAACTGGTCAAGCAACTGGCCGGCGACGCCGACGTGATCATTGAAAACCTGCGCCCCGGTGCGCTGGAAAAACTCGGTCTGGGTTGGGACGTGCTACATGCGCTGAATCCGAACCTGACCCTGGTGCGTATCTCCGGCTACGGCCAGACCGGCCCTTACCGTGACCGGCCCGGTTTCGGTGCGATTGGCGAGGCCATGGGCGGCATCCGCTACACCACCGGCAATCCCGATTCGCCACCGGCGCGAGTCGGCGTCAGCCTCGGCGATTCGCTGGCCTCGCTGCACGCGGTGATCGGCGCGCTGATGTCGCTGTTGCGGGTCAAGACCGGGCAGGGCGGTGGACAGGTCGTCGATGTGTCGCTGGCCGAAAGCGTGTTCAACGTCATGGAAAGTCTGGTGCCGGAATACGACATGCTTGGCCATGTCCGCGAACGCAGCGGCGGCGCCTTGCCGGGCATCGCGCCCTCCAATACCTACCTCACGGCCGACGGCGCCTACGTGGTGATTGCTGGCAACAGCGACCCGATCTACAAGCGCCTGATGCACACCATCGGCCGCGCCGACCTGGCCGACGCAGAAGAGTTCGCCCACAACGACGGTCGTGCGGCGCAGAGCGGTTTGCTCGATGCGGCCATCACGCACTGGACCAGCAGCCTGCCGATTGACGAGGTACTGGCCGCCCTCGAAGCCGCTGAAGTGCCGGCCGGGCGCATCTACTCGGTGGCTGACATCGTCGCCGATCCGCACTATCAGGCGCGGGACATGCTGCTCGATGCCGAGTTGCCCGGCGGCGCAACGGTGAAAATGCCCGGCATCGTCCCCAAACTCTCGGAGACCCCCGGCGGGGTAAACTGGTCCGGGCCGAAACTGGGCCAGCACACCGACGCTATTCTCGCCAATCTTGGCCTGACTGAACTCGATATCGAACGTCTGAAAGGCCAGGGGGTGGTGCAATGATCACTGACTATTCGCAAACCCTGATCGTCCAGGAAGTCTCGCCCCGCGATGGCTTGCAGATCGAGCCGACCTGGGTGGAAACCGCTGACAAGATCACCCTGATCAATCAACTCTCGCAGGCCGGATTCAGCCGCATCGAAGCCGGCTCGTTCGTCTCGCCCAAAGCCATTCCGGCCCTGCGTGACGGCGAGCAGGTATTCAACGGCATCCAGCGTCAGCCAGGGGTGATTTACGTGGCGTTGATCCCCAATCTCAAAGGCGCGCAACGCGCACTGGCGGCCAATGCCGATGAGTTGAATCTGGTGATGTCCGCCAGCCAGACCCACAACCTCGCCAATATGCGCATGCGTTGCGAGGAGTCGCTGGCCGCGTTCGCTGACATCGTTGCGTTTGTCAGCGGTTCAGGGGTGCGCCTTAATGGCAGCATCGCCACCACCTTCGGTTGTCCGTTCGAAGGCAAGATTGACGAGGATCGCGTGCTGCACATCGTCGACGCCTATCAGGAACTCGGCATCCAGGGCATCAGCCTCGCCGACACCACCGGCATGGCCAATCCGCGTCAGGTGGATCGCCTGGTGCGGCGCGTTTTGCAGCGGGTTTCGCCGGCCGACCTGACCCTGCATTTCCACAACACTCGCGGCCTTGGTTTGTGCAATGTACTGGCCGCTTACGAGGCCGGCGCGCGGCGTTTCGATGCGGCGCTCGGTGGCCTCGGTGGCTGTCCGTTTGCGCCGGGGGCGTCGGGCAATATCTGCACCGAAGACCTGGTTAACCTGTGCGATGAAGTCGGCATTCCCACCGGGATCGACTTGCCGTTGCTGCTGAAGCTTTCGCGCGGCCTGCCCGATCTGTTGGGCCACGAAGTTCCCGGTCAACTGGCCAAGGCCGGGCGCAACTGCGATCTGCATCCGATGCCGACCTTAAGATACAAAACCCTTGTGGGAGCGAGCCTGCTCGCGAACGCGGTGTGTCATTCAACATCGGTATCGACTGATCTGGCGCATTCGCGAGCAGGCTCGCTCCCACAGTTCAAAAGCATTCAGCAGTACCACCAGACAACAAAAACAATCGGACGCCCATCGGCAGTCCGTCTGGAGAAAAATCCATGAGCCTCAATGTAATGGAGGCGGGCGTAAGTCCGTCCGTCGATCACGATGCCGAAAAAGCCCTGGTCAGCAAAGTCGCCTGGCGGTTGATGCCGCTGATCATGGTCTGCTACCTGTTCGCCTTTTTCGATCGCATCAACATCAGCTTCGCCAAATTCCAGTTGCAGACCGACCTGAGCCTGAGCGACACCGCGTACGGCCTCGGCGCCGGGCTGTTCGTGGTCGGTTACGTGCTGTTCGAAGTGCCGAGCAACATGATGCTGTACAAGGTCGGCGCACGGCGCTGGATTGCGCGGATCATGATGTCCTGGGGCGTGGCGACGGCGGCGATGGTCTTCGTCAACAGCGAATGGCAGTTCTATGCGCTGCGCTTCGTCATCGGCGCGATGGAAGCCGGGTTTGCTCCGGGCGTGCTGTATTACCTGACCCTGTGGTTTCCGCAGCACTTCCGTGGCCGCATCACCTCGATGCTGTTTCTGGCCTCGGCGTTTGCCGGGCTGGTCGGCGCGCCGTTCTCGGGGCTGGTGTTGCAACACCTCGACGGCGTGTTGCAGATGCGCGGCTGGCACTGGTTGTTCCTGCTCGGAGGCGTGCCATGCATCGCCCTCGGTTTTCTCGTGCTGACTCAGCTCAAGGACCGCATCGAGGATGCGCACTGGCTGACCGCTGACGAGAAGAAGTTGCTCGCCAGCCGCATCGCCCATCACGAGCCACACAAAAGTGGCGGCTCATTGCTCGCGGCGCTGAAAATCCCCGGTTTCCTGACGTTGGGTTTGATCTACTTCCTGATTCAGGTCGCGTCCTACGGTTTGAATTTCTGGGCGCCGCAATTGATCCGCAGCGCCGGCACCGAAAGCCCGGTGATGATCGGCCTGCTGACCGCCATTCCGTACATCTGCGGGGCGATCAGCATGGTGGTGATCGGACGCTTGTCCGACGCCACCGGTGAACGGCGCAAGTTTGTCGCCGGGCTGGTGATCGTCGGCGCGATCGGCTTCTTCAGCGCGGGAATCTTCGCCAGCCACACGACCTTCCTGATCGTCGCTCTCGGCCTGCTCGGCGCCGGCATCATCGCTTCGATTCCGAGCTTCTGGACACTGCCACCGAAGCTGCTGGCGGGCGCCGGTGCCGGCGCGGCAGGCGGGATCGCAGTGATCAATACCCTGGGGCAGTTCGGCGGGATCGTCAGCCCGGTCATGGTCGGGCGCATCAAGGACCTCACCGGCAGCACCACCCCGGCGCTGTACGTCATCGGCGTCGCCGCGCTGATCGCCGCAGCGTTGCTGCTGTGGGGCTTGCCGCAGAAATTGCGTACGCTCGACAAGTATTGAGATTGGCTGCGTCGGCGATGACGCCTTCGCGAGCAGGCTCGCTCCCACATTTGCAATGCGGATTTCCTGTGGGAGCGAGCCTGCTCGCGAATTCCGACTTCAGACACATGAGAGGATTCGCTGGCCAGATCTGTTGAATCCTCCGATGCAGAAAGGGATAGTGCGCGCCTGGAAATATCTTCAAGGAGCAGGAAGTGACAATGAAGTCCATATGGATCAGCGCTGCGGCGCTCTGCGGGTGGTTGGTGGCTGGGCAGGCGTGGGCCGATTGCACGCCGCCTGCGGTCAGTGGCGAAGCGGACTTTTCTTTGTGCAAGGACTGGCCGGCTTATCCGTCGCTGACGATTACCGCGCTATCGACGTTCGTGCCCGATCCGGTCTATGGCCAGGACGGCAGGGTGGGTTCATACGATCTGGCTCTGGCCGTCACTACCGCTGGCAGCCCCAAGCCGCTGGCGACCTATCATCAGCAGTCGGCGTTTCTCTCCGATGCCATCGCGCTGGAGAGTCTGGAGCTGGATACGGCGCGTTATAAACTCACGCCCGACCTGCGTGCCTTCGGCGTTCGCGCTCATTTCAAAGGCTCGTCACGCGTTAATCCGCTGGATGAAATCTTGCTTTCGCTTTATGTGAAAGAAGGCGACAAACTGCGCCCGGTGCTGGATCGCTTGGTCGTCTACAGCTTCAGTGGCGAATGGGATGGCAATTGCGCCGGAGAGCGCTCGGAGACGGTGCGTACGCTTGAGATGGGCAAAACCAGTTCCCATGGTTACGCCGATATCATTGTCCGCTCGGTCACTACGGGCCTGGTCGGTGAGGGGCCACCCGACACCTGCGAGTCGAAAACTACCCACGAAAAGCCGGTGCTGACCACGTTGCGCTATGACGGCAAAACCTACGTTTTGCCGCAAGGTTTCAAGGGCATGTGACTGGTGTTACTGATACGAATACTTCAAGGAAGAATCATGAATCTGCATCTCCGAATCTATATCGCCCTCGGCTTGTTCGCGCTTACGGCTCAGGTCCATGCCGCTTGCGAAGTAAAAAAATTCGACGGTCATACTCTCTCGCGCTGCAAAATCTGGCCTGCGTTCAACACTCAATCAATTGCAGCGAAGGCCACCTTCGTTCCCGATTCCGCGGGTGCTCAAGACGGCGTGTTCGATCTGGCATTGTCAGTAATTAACGCCACGACGGGCAACACAGTCGCCAGTTATACCAAACCCGGCGCTTACAACTCCGATGCGATCAGCTTCGATGATCTGATCATCGATACGGCGCGTTACCGCTTGGCGGCGGATGTCCGTGCGTTCGGGCTGCGATCGACGTTCATGAGCCACGGTTCCAGAGCGAATCCGTACTCCAAAACCGACCTGGCTTTGTATGTTCGCGAAGGCAATCGCTTACGCCCAGTGCTGGAAGGCCTGGTGGTGCGCAAGGATTTCGGTGAGGGTACCGGGGAGTGCGATACGCGAGACACACGCATTCGCAGGACTGTCGAAATCGGCTCATCCAGCCACAACGGGTTTGCGGATCTGATCGTCAGTTCCAGCGGTTCGTTGATGGAGTCTTTCACTTCGGGCAAACAATGCGCTTCGAAAACCACCAACCTGAAGAACACCCAGGTCACCCTGATCTACGACGGCCAGCAATATGTCGTTTCCGAAGACCTCAGAGGTTACTGATTCGATGCTTACCGGTCTTAACCACCTGACCCTGGCCGTCCGCGATCTGCAGCGCAGTCTGGCGTTCTATCGCGATGTGCTGCAATTGGACGTTGAAGCGACGTGGGATAACGGCGCCTATTTGTCACTGCCCGGACTGTGGTTGTGCTTGTCAGAAGATCCTCAGCGCAGTGGGGAGCCGGGCGCGGACTATACCCATTACGCTTTGAGCGTGAGCGCGGCAGACTTCACTTCACTGGTTGAGACGTTGAAATCGGCTCAGGTGCCGCAGTGGCGAGACAACCGTAGCGAGGGCGCGTCGTTCTACTTTCTCGACCCCGACGGGCACAAGCTGGAAGCCCATGTCGGCGATTTGCAATCGCGGCTGGCTGCGTGTCGGCAGAAACCGTACCCCGGCATGCGTTTTAACGACGCGCAGTGATCGGGCGCAGTCGGCTGATATAGACTGGCCGCCACGTGTTCTGGCGCTCGCAGGTTTTCCATGACTTCATCATTGCTGTTGGCCGTTCTGGCTTCGGGTTTCATCTACGGGATCACGCCCGGGCCGGGCGTGCTGGCGGTGTTCGGCATTGGCGCGGCCCATGGGCGACGGGCCGGGGCGGGGTTTCTGTGTGGGCATCTGCTCGGCGACGTGATCTGGTGCAGTACCGCGCTGGTGGCAATCGTCGGCGCCCGTGAGATCGGTAGCACCGCGTTCGATGTACTCGGCGTGCTCAGCGCGGTGTACCTGTTCTGGCTCGGCTGGCGTGCGGTGCGTGCCCAACGCCGCAGCGGCGACGAGGCGCAAGGGGCGGCGCGACAGCCGTTCTGGCACGGCATCGTCTTCGGCCTGACCAATCCCAAGGCCTACCCGGTGGCGGTGGCGACCTTCACGGCGCTGCTGTCGAGCCGCGCCGAACTGCTCAATTGGTCGATGCTGCCGGCGCTGATCGCCCTGAGCTTTATCGGCGGTGCGCTGGCTTACGCTATCCTCATCGGCGTGGTCGGCGCGCAGCGGGTGCGCACGGTGTATCAGCGTCATGAGCTGCTCATCACCCGTTTATGCGGCGTGATGTTTATCGGCTTCGCCATCAATGCGTTGATGCACGCGCTGCCGGGGCTGCTGCCGAACAAGACTTGATGAAATGGGCAGGGACGCGCAATCACGATCATGGACGATTGAAATCGCTGCACTGTGCGGACATCCCGTAGAACCATGGAAAGCCCTAACCCTGCGCCGCTGGCGAGCTACATGGACCTGTTGCTGGACGCCGTTTGCGCGGTCGACAAACAGGGCCGTTTCGTTTTTGTCAGCGCTGCCTGCGAGCGGATTTTCGGCTACACGCCTGACGAGCTGATCGGCCGCTCGATGATCGAGCTGGTGCACCCGGCCGATCGCCAGCGCACCCTCGCGGCCGCAGGCGAAATCATGGGCGGCGACCCGAAGCACAATTTCGAGAACCGCTACCTGCGCAAGGACGGCAGCGTCGCGCATATTTCCTGGTCGGCGCGCTGGTCGGAGGTCGACCAACTGCGCATCGCCGTCGCCCGCGATATCACCGAGCGCAAGCAGGCCGAATCGCGGCAAGCGGCGTTGTACGCGATTTCCGAGGCGGCGCATGCGGCGGAGGATCTGCTGGCGCTGTTCAAACGCATCCATCTGCTGATTGGCGAGTGGCTGCCGGCGCTGAATTTTTCTGTGGCGCTGTACGACGAACACTGCGCGCAGCTGAATTTTCCTTATCACGTCGACGATCACGAATTGCAGCCCGAGCAGCCCGGCACGGTCATCGGACGGCTTTGCGCGCAAGTGATCCGCAGCGGCCAGCCAATGTTGCTGACCCCGGACAGCGCCGATGCCACGCCCGACTTCGCTGCGCTGGTGGCGGAGCAGAACGCGCCTTGCTGGCTCGGCGTACCGCTGAGCTCAAAAAACGGCACCATCGGTGCCCTGATCGTCAAAAGCCTCGCGGGCGGCGAACGCTACACCGAGCAGGACAAGGAACTGCTGCAATACGTCTGCGCACAAGTCGCCACGGCCATCGAACGCCAGCAACTGCATGCGCGGCTCAGGCGCATGGCGCAATACGATCAACTGACGCAACTGCCCAACCGCGAACTGCTGCGTGATCGGCTCAGGGCTGCGCTGGCCCATGCGCGAACCGTGCACGGACACATGGCGCTGCTGTATGTCGATCTGGATCGCTTCAAACAGGTCAACGACACCCATGGCCATGCCGTCGGTGACATGCTCCTGCAAACCGTGGCCAATCGGCTGAAAGGCTGCGTGCGTGAAACCGACACCGTGGCGCGTATCGGTGGCGATGAGTTTGTCGTGCTGTTGCATAGCGTGCATGCCGCTGAAGATGCCGACAGCGTCGCCGGGAAAATCCGCTTGGTACTGGCGCAGCCCATGCGCCTCGACGGCCATGACCTGCGTATCGAACCGAGCATCGGCGTGGCGCGTTTCCCTGAACACGGTGAAGAAGAACAGCAACTGTTCCGGCATGCCGATCAAGCCATGTATGCGGCCAAGCGCCTGAATCATCGGGCCTTGGGCATCTGAAGCGAGCGCACCGTTCGTCGCGGTCCCGGCAGATTTTCTAAACCTTTGAACGCCAAAGCCTTCTTAACTGAGGCGGACAATTGTCCGCCGCGACTATTTGAGCAGCGGGCGAATCACGGCCCGCTTGAATTTTCCACGAAGGAGGGCGCGACCATGAGCCGGATGGCCACCCGTTTACGTAATGCCAGTTTTGCGACTTTGCTGGGCCTGTGCGCCAGCACTGCGTTCGCCCAGTCGCCTGCCGAATTCATCAACGATGCCTCCGCCAAAGGCATGGCCGACATCGAAGCCAGCCGTCTGGCCCACGGCAAGACCGAATCCAAAGAGGTCAAGGATTACACCATTGTCGTCATCAACGACCGCACCACGGCCAACCAGCATTTGGCGAAAATCGCCAAGAAGCTCGACCTGCCGGTCGCACCTCGCGAAGAACTCGCCGACAAGGCCAAAGAGTTGATGCCAGAAGTAAAGGATGGCGCGACCTTCGATCAGGCTTACGCTGCCAGTCAGGTCAAGGCGACCGAAGAGGCCATCACCCAGATCGAGCAACAGGCACAGACCACCGACGTGCCGGAAATCAAAGCGTTTGCCGATGAGACTTTGCCGAAGCTGCAAAGCCATCTGGAGAAGGCCCGCGCGTTGCAGGCCAGTCGCTAACTTCGCCGTATTGTTCAGCGCGAACGAAATCTTGAGTTGAAAAGCGATGCTTCCCCTGTGGGAGCGAGCCTGCTCGCGAAAGCGGTCTGTCAGTCAATGATGTTTTGACTGACCCTCCGTCTTCGAGAGCAGGCTCGCTCCCACAGGGTGTGTTTACTTGCTCAGCACTCATTCAAATCCTGCTTTGGCTTGCTCTTGTCGCCAAGCCCCTCAAGATCGAACACCTGATTCTCACCCAGCGCGCGGTAATGTCGGCGCAACGCTTCAAGCTGTTTCAGATCCAGCGCCTCCAGCCCGAGCATCGCGTTCTGCGCTTCCTTGTTCACCCGCAGCAGCTCATCGAGTTTCAAGTGCAGAATGTCGGTATCGCGGTTCTGCGTGTTCTGAATCAGGAACACCATCAGGAACGTGATGATCGTCGTCGAAGTATTGATGATCAGTTGCCAAGTGTCGTTGTAACCAAAAATCGGCCCGCTCAAACCCCACAACCCGATCAGGATCAACGCCCCCATGAACGTCTTCGGGCTACCGGCCCACAGGGCGAGTTTTTGGGCAATTTTTGCGAATTTCATGATGGGAGTCCTTGTTTTGGGAGCTTGAAATTCAGACATCGGCGTTGCGCTGAAAATTCTGTTTACAAGTTCTTCGTTCACTCAATACCTGGGTTAGGACTTGCCAATCTTAGGCTTATATATGGACACCTTTCATTGTGGAGGTTTAGGTCTAGTATCAAATGGCAGTCAAACTGCCATCAGCTCATTCCACGGATAGAAACCCGTAAGAGGCGCCTCATGGAATTCTTCGAAAAGTTAGCCAGCCTAGCCGCAAAAGTCCGCTTGCAGAGCGCTGCGATCCAGACTGAAGAAGCAACGAAAAATGCATTCGTCATGCCTTTTATCAGCACGGTTCTGGGTTACGACGTTTTTGACCCGACTGAGGTGACCCCCGAATTCGTCTGCGATATCGGCACCAAAAAAGGCGAGAAGATCGACTACGCGATCATGAAAGAGGGGGAAGTGCAGATTCTGATCGAATGCAAAAAGATCGGTGAACCGTTGCACATCAATCACGCCTCACAGTTGTTCCGATATTTCCATGTCACCAGCGCTCGAATCTCCATTCTTACCAACGGCCAAGTCTATAAATTTTTCACCGATCTGGACGCGCCAAACAAAATGGATGAGAAACCGTTCCTTGAATTGGATTTGTTGGACATTGATGAGTATTCAGTCCCCGAGTTGGTAAAGTTGACGAAGTCAGCTTTTGATGTTGATTCCATCATCAACGCAGCGGGGGAGTTGAAATATGTCAGCCAAATCAAAAAGGTCCTCGCCGCGCAGGTCAGCAAGCCGGACGATGACTTTGTAAAGGTTTTCGCTTCTCGGGTTTATGACGGCGTGATCACGCAGAAAGTGCGCGACCAGTTTCACGAGCTGACCAGAAAAGCTGTCGGTCAATTTTTGAATGACCAGATCAATGATCGGCTCAAATCGGCCATGAGCGGCGCTATCCAGCCAGCGTTGGCCTCCCTGCCATTAGTTTCTGCCGGAACTGATCCGGTAGATCCGCGTGACGAATCAGATGACAAGGTTTTAACAACGCTGGAAGAGCTGGAGGGCTATCACATCGTTCGGGCGTTGGTTCGATCTGTCGTCGATGCCAAGCGAATTGTTCAGCGCGATACACAGAGCTATTTCGGTATCTTGCTGGACGACAATAATCGCAAACCGATCTGCCGTTTGCATTTCAATCGATCACAAAAGTATCTCGGCATCTTCGATGAAGAAAAAAACGAGACCCGTCATGCGATCAACTCGGTAGATGACATCTATGAGTTCTCGGATCATCTGAAAAAAACTGTCGGCTATTACGATTGATGGAGAGTCGACCGTTCACTCAGACACCTCATGCAACGTTCGCACTGGAATTGCCTTTCATGCTGCCTGTATCGTGAAAAGCAATTGAACACCCAACAGGAGAACGCAATGAGTTGGTCTGCCAAGCAATACGTCGCTTTCGAAGATGAACGCACCCGCCCGGCCCGTGATCTGTTGGCGGCGATGCCCACGGCACAGGCCCGGGCGGTGGTGGATATCGGTTGCGGGCCGGGCAATTCCACCGAGTTGCTGGTGCAGCGTTTTCCCGAGGCCAGGGTCAGTGGCCTGGACAGTTCGGCGGACATGATCGCCGCCGCGCGCAAGCGCTTGCCCGGTGTGCAGTTCGAGGTGGCCGAGATCGACAAGTGGACCGATGAAGGCCCGTTTGATGTGATCTTCGCCAATGCAGTGTTGCAATGGGTGCCTGATCACGCTTCGTTGCTGCCAGTCCTGGCGAGCAAGCTTTCAGGCGGTGGCAGCTTGGCGATCCAGATGCCGGACAACCTCAACGAACCGTCCCACCGCTTGATGCGTGAAGTCGCCGCCAATGGGCCGTGGGCGAGCAAGCTGGCAGACGCAGCCGGGCAGCGTACCGACATGGCCAGTGCCAGTGAGTATTTTTCGATGCTGCGCCCGCATTGCGCGCGGGTCGATGTGTGGCGCACGACTTATCACCATCAGCTCGCGGGTGGCGCGGCGGGGGTGGTGGAGTGGTTCAAGGGTAGCGGGTTGATTCCATTCCTGAGCCCATTGACCGAGGAGGAGCGGGCGCAGTATCTGCAACGGTATCTGGCGGAGGTTGCCAAAGCTTATCCGGCCTTGGCTGACGGCTCGGTGCTGTTGCCGTTTCCACGTTTGTTTATTGTTGCGACCCGTTGAAAATATTCATTCGTCTAGCTCGTTTTTTATCGTGAGTTCGACGCATTGGTTCAGGTCGGCGTAACTCGCAAGAACAACCCGATCGGTCCCCTCTCCCTCGGGAGAGGGTTAGGGTGAGGGGCTCGCTGGCGCTTGAAAACCCGATCACCGCCGCACCGCCACCATCATCGTCCTCTGGCATCCTTTCAACTCGTTCACGCTGAACTCGTCGGAAATTTCCTGCTGGTTTCCAGGTTTTTACACGTGGTGCGCCATGGCTGTTTAAAGTCGAATCGCGTTACGTCCCGATGCCTACAAATCCTTGCGCCGCTGCCTACCGGTACGCCAGAATCCGCCTGCTTGTGCGGCTGGCGGGCGGTCGGTAACTTGGTTCGCGTCACTGATTTCCAGTGATCGGGTTTAGCAGCCCGGCCTGGATTGACCAACGGTTGCACATGTACCTTCCAGTCAGGCTTCGCCTGCACTTGATGGTGGCTGTGCACATGGTACCCTCGGGTGAGCCGGGTTTTGGACTTCCTACCGGTCTGCTAAGGAATACGCAAGCCATCGTGCAGACGTTTGATCATTGCCAGACTCAGCTTGCGCTTGCGGTTCAATACTTCCGAAACATGGCCACTGGTGCCAATAAAGGACTCGAGATCCCGCGGCGTCAAGCCTTGCTGATCCATACGGAATTTGATGGCTTCAATGGGATCAGAGGGCGGCATCGGAAAATGCTGCTCCTCATACTTTTCAATCAGCAGAGCGAGAATTTCCCCAAACGTCAGACATGAAAAAAACCGGCGACTGAGAGCCGGTTGGGCAGTAAGAATTTTTTAACCCTGCTGCAAGACCTTCAACGCCGCCGAAGCCAGAAACCCCGATCGGCTTTTCTCCTCAGGATGATGCAACACGTACTCATCAATGCGATTGAGCAAGTGCCCCGGCAGAGTGATGTTGAGCTTCTGTGCTTTGCCCAGGTATTTGACCACGTCGATATCCACTACCGCCCACGCACATCCGGCGTACTGCGGATTGGCGACATGCAGGCTCAATTTGCTGGCCGATGGAATCGGCGCACCGTCGTCTGCCAGAATTTCGAAATGACCTTCGATCGCCTCGCGCGCCATGGCGACAGCGTCATCAAGGTCGTCGCCGGCAGAAAAGCAGCCAGGAATGTCCGGCACTTCAACTCCCCAAGCGTGTTCCTCGTCGCCTATTGAAATCGCAATCGGGTAAAGCATGTTCGTGATCCTCCAAGGCAACGCTGAGAACGGATTCAGAGCATGGCCTGTTGCAAAATACTGATGGCCGTTTTTTTGAGCAGATCCTTTTTTGGATGCGGCACTGTTACCAATCCTGGTTTGGTTGGATGTTTGAAGTGATGATGACTGCCCCGGATACGTACCAGAAACCAACCGTCCGCGACGAGTTGTCCGATTAAAAAACGGCTGTTCACAACACCTCCCTGTGGTGTGCTTGGTGGTTACTATACCTACTGAATTCTACAGATCAATAGACTTGCTACCGTTCAGCCATTGTGGCGTCCGGCGAGGTGGTCAACCCAGTCTAGGCCGCGCGTGTTTGGAGGAACGATGGTTGTGTTGCAGTGTTTTGCGGTGACATTTACGCCGCAAAATGAAAGCAGATCGCTCAGCCAGTCATTGCGACTGATAGAGCGAGCTTACCCGTCGTTTCAACGAAGGAGGGCGACGTTGGTAGCGATCCTTCTCTGGATGATTTTCAGAGTCGCTGGGGTTCTTTTTGGAGCTGAAGGCTTTTCCTTGGAAATTGTCTTTCACCAACTTCCAGACACAAAAAAACCGGCCATCAAGGCCGGTCTTTTCTATTCCTGCATCCCCCGTCAGACAACACAACGCGAGATCAATATTCGGTGGAGCGGGTAGAGGGAATCGAACCCTCATCTAAAGCTTGGGAAGCTTTCGTTCTACCACTAAACTATACCCGCTCAGAGCGGCTGACTTTGTACCAGACTCGGCCACGGATTTGAAGTTTTCTTTTCTCTGCGAGGGCTTTGCCGCGCAGAAATCGGTCGATCGCGAACAAGGACTGCGCCGGTGCAACAGGCACTTCAAGCTTGCAGCCTTGCCCGCGATGACGCTGTTTCAAATGGCCAGGGCATGTTGATCCTGCACAAACGAATAGCGCGTTCGGCTGGCTTGCGGCGCGGGCTTCAGAAAGCCGAGCAGGGCGTTCTGGCTGTCGCGGCAGGCGGCTTTGTGCTCCATGTCGAGAAAGTGCCCGGTGGCTTGCAGGGTGGTGAAGCTGCTGTGCGCGACGTGATTGCCGAACAGGCGCGCGTCCTCGGCGGCAGTGTATTCGTCCCATTCGCCGTTGAGAAACAGCACCGGCACGTTGATTTTTTTCGCCGCATTCACATAGCACTGCCGGTCGCTGTGCAGCACGTCGTTGATGTGAAAGTGCATCTGTCCGTATTCATGCTCGGCGAGGCTGCTGACGTGGCGATAGTTGAAGCGCTTGAACAGCGACGGCAGGTGTTTGCCGATGGTGTTGTTGACCAGATGGCCGACCCGGTCGCCGTCGCGGCTGCCGAGGTAGTCGACGCCGCGCTCGAGGTAATCGAGCATGTGCGCATTGATCACCGGTGAGAACGAGCTGATCACGGCTTTTTCAATGCGCCGCGGTTGCTGGGCGAGGGCGACCAGGGTGGCGGCGCCGCCCCAGGAGAACGACAGCACGTGTTCGGCGGCGAAGTGATCGATCAGTTCCAGCAGAATCTGCCCTTCGACTTCCTTCGTCAGATGTTTCTCATGCCGGTTGTGGGCTTTTGAGCGGCCCGCGTAGGGCTGGTCGTAGCAGACCACGTTGAATTGCGGGTGCAGGTTTTTCACGGTCTGTGCAAACGACGCAGTCGTGGCCATCGAGCCGTTGACCAGAATGATGGTCTTTTCTGCGGCGTCTGCGCGATAGAACTCCGTGTAGACCCGATACTGACCCTGTATATCCAGCACAGCGATTTCTGGCCTCATGTCATAAGACTCCTGGCAAGCAAGCGGGTATGCGCGCAATCGAGATTGCACGAGCTTTGTGACAGGTAGGCATACGCCTGAAATTTGCTGGCCCATGTCGATCCGGTAAGGCAGGTCGACGGGTGTTGTTATTGGCGGGCAGATTGCCGGCTGAGGCGCAGCCCTTGAGGGCAGACGACCGACAAAAAGTTTCTTGGAAGTATGTGGTGACTAATCGGTCACATTTCGGCCGACGTCCTGATTCAAGCAGGGGACTCAGGATCACGCAAGTGCCGTCGGCGAATTGTTCGACAACTTCGGCTGAGCGGTCGCCGGCTTAGAACAAATGAATCTCTTCGGTGCGCAAAGCGCGGTATTCGCCCGGTTTTAGCGCGTGATCGAGGGTCAGTTCGCCGATGGATTCGCGGTGCAGGCGCAGGACTTTGTTGTTGAAAAACCCAAACATGCGCTTGACCTGATGGTAGCGGCCTTCAACGATACTCAGTCGCGCCGAGCGTGGGCCGAGCAGCTCCAGTTGCGCCGGTTGCGTGGTCAGATCTTCAAAAGCGAAGTAAATGCCTTTGGCAAATTTCAGCGCGTAGCTCGGGTCGATGTCCTGTTCGGTTTCGACGTAATAGACCTTCGGCAGTTTGGTTTGCGGCTGCGTCAGGCGTCGCGACCAGGTGCCGTCATTGGTGATCAGCATCAGCCCGGTGGTATTGAAATCCAGACGTCCGGCGATGTGCAGATCGTCCTTGTGCGGTTCATCGAGCAGGTCGAGCACGGTTGCATGCTGCGGATCGCGGGTGGCGCTGACGCAGCCCGGCGGTTTGTGCAGCATGAAATAGCGCGCCGGTTTACCGCTTTGCAGCACCTCATCATCGACTTCGACCCGACTGAATTCCAGCACCTCACTGTGCGGGTCGCTGACGACTTTTCCGTCAATCCGCACGCGCTTTTCCACCAGCAACAGGCGAACCTGCTGACGGTTGTAGCGGGGCAGATTGCTGAGGAAGCGGTCGACGCGCATGGTCAGGATTCAACGGATGAAGGGCCGCGCATCTTACGGGATCGGCCGCCGGCCTGCTTGCAGTTGCGCTTCGACCTGTGCGCAGCGCGGGCACAGGCAGGCTTGATTGCGCAGCTCGGCCGGCAGCGCTTCGAGCACCGCCGGGTCGATGGTCACGCCATAGCACCAGCATTCGCGGTCGGCGGTGCGCGGGTCGGCGAGGCTGCAATCGTTGCGGGCGCCGCAGGCCGGGCAGTGGTCGGGTTTGACGTCGTTATCAGGCATAGGTCGAGTGCGGCATTTCCATGCAGGTGCGGTTGCGCCCGGTTTGCTTGGCGCGGTACATCGCATGATCGGCCCGCGACAGCAGAGTGTGCAAGGTGTCATCACGTTGCACGGTGGTGGCGCCGATGCTCACGGTCAGATGCAGGCTGTGGCCATCGTAGGCATATTCGTGTTGCTCGACGTGTTGACGGATTTTCTCGGCGATTTTCTGCCCGGTCTCACCGTCGGTGTCTTTCAACAGAACGATGAACTCTTCACCGCCCCAGCGGCAGACGATGTCGGCGTGGCGCAGGCAACTTTGCAGGTCGCGGGCGAAACCGATCAACACCTGATCGCCAGCCATGTGGCCATAGGTGTCGTTCAAGGCTTTGAAGTGGTCGAGGTCGAGCAGCAACGCGGTCAGCGGCTTGGTTTCCCGTTGGGCCTCGTGCAGCGCTTGCGCGGCGAGGATGTCGAAGCCGCGTCGGTTCGGCAGTTCAGTGAGACTGTCGAGGGTGGCGTGCGCCTGAATCTTCGCCTGGAAGCGCTTGATCACCCGATTGAGCAGCGCCAGCACGATCAACGTCACCAGCAGGCAGATCAGCAGATTGAGGTACAGCGACTGGCGGATCTCGCTCAGCGCGCCGTCCTCGCGTTTATCGACGAACAGGTACCAGTTCAACTCGGGGATAAACCGCACGTTGAGAAAATGCCCCTGGCCCTGAGTGGAATACTCGTAGCTGCCGCTGTGTGGCTTGGGCAATTGGCTGACCAGACTTTTCATGCTCTCCAGTTCGCCAAGACTCTGGCCGATGTGCGCGCCTTCCGGGCCACCCTCGGCACCGGTCAACACGAGGCGGCCGAAGGTATCGACGAAGTACACGCTGCGTTGATAGCGCTGTTGATACTTGTCGATCAGCTTGATCACCGCGTCCACCGTCAGGCCCACGCCCGCCGCCCCGATGAAGCGGTTGTGGTAGTCGTAGACCTTGTAGTTGATGAAGAACGTCAGGTTGTCCCTGTTGGCCAGATCCGGGTCGACGTTGATCTCGTACGGGTCCTGCATGTCGCGCACGCGGAAGTACCAGGTGTCGCGCGGCTCGTCGACTTTGACCTGCTTGAGCACGCCTTTGGCGTGGTAGTAGGTGAGCGTGGCATTGGAAACGAAGAACGCCGTGTAGGCGCCGTAATGGGTCATGACCTCGTCGAGATAGCGGGTCATCTGCTCGGGATTCTGCTCGCCGTTGACCACCCAGTCGCGCATGAATGTATCGCGGGACATCATCGAGGAAATCAGGATCGGCCGGACCAGGTCTTTCTGGATTTCCGAATAGACCGTGTCGGAGGTCAGCGGCAGTTCGGTGTTGACGATGTTGTCGCGGATCGACGCGCGGGAGGCGAAATAGCTCAACAGTGACGTAGCGAGAAAGCCGGCGCCGAGCAGGGCGACCAGGGTGAGCACCAGTGAACGTTGCGAGTACAAGGGAGAACGAAGCGGCATGGCAGATCCGTTGGCAGTGGCCCGATGGGATGCATTCTAGTGGCACTGCGCGCAAATAACTGCTCCCTGTGCGGCGTGAATGGTCGTTCCTTTATTCGGGGGTGGTGCGCCAGAACCTGTGGGAGCGAGCCTGCTCGCGAAAGCGGTGGGTCAGCCACATCCATGTTGAATGACATACCGCATTCGCGAGCAGGCTCGCTCCCACAGGGCGACAGATTCAGGCCAGGGTTTTGAGGTATGCCCGCCATCCCCCCAAATGACTGATATCCACCGCATCCTCCAGGCCATACGGCTCACAGATAAACCCGCTCTCCCAGCGTCCATCCGCCAGTTGCACCTTGCCCAACCCGAGCGGCGCCGGAATCCCGGTGAGAAACGAGCCCAGCTCACTGCTCGGCAATTCCCACACTTCCACGGCAATCGCCACGCCGGCGTCCTTGACCCGTACCATGCCCGGCCGCAATGGCGGGCCGCCGGCGAGGGCGTGCAGTCGATAGTCCGGCGAACTGAACGTGGTTTCCAGCAAGCGCCCGCCACGCTGGGTCAATTGCCAGTTCAACGCCAGCCCTTGCAGATGCGCGCCACACACCACCAATCGAGCGCGGTCATTGCGCGCAGGGTTCGCCGGAGCTGGCAAGGCACTATCCTGCTGGCGCTGCAAGGCATCGGCCACGCTCAACAGATACTGGTCGGTAAACACCCGCCCGAACAGCGTCACGCCCCAAGGCAAACCGTTGTTCATGAACGCGGTCGGCACGGCGACGGCGGCGTAGTCGAGCAGGTTCATGAAGTTGGTGTAATAGCCAAGTTCGGAATTGCGCAGCACCGGCTCGGCCTCAAGCTCGGCCAGGGTCACCGGGCGGCCGATGGTCGGCGTCAGCACGCAGTCTAGATTTTCCAGGGCCTCGTCGCAGAGGGCCTTCAATGCCTGCAATCGATACTGCGCGCGGAAGGTCTGCACGCCAGTCACTGCCGGAGCCTTGGCCAGCACCGCTCGGATCACCGGCAGCACCGCTTCGGGGTTCTGCTCCAGCAGCTCACCGGCGACGCTGTAACGCTCGGCGACCCACGGCCCGTCGTAGAGCAAACGCGCTGCTTCCAGAAACGGTGACAGGTCCAGCTCGACGGGTTCGCCACCCAAGGCCTTGAGCCGTTCGATGGCCGCTGCGAACAGTTGCGGCCCTTCGTTGCAGCCGAAAAATTCAAGGTCCTGCGCCCGTGGCACGCCGAAGCGAAACGGCCGTGGCGCGCCGAACGCCGAGCCGTCGTTCCATGCCGGGTTGCCTCGGCTGTACTCATCGCGAGGATCGTGTTTGGCGGTCAACGCCAGCAACTGACTGGCCTCGCGAGCAGTGGCGGTGAAGGTGGTTACGCAGTCCAGCGTGCGGCACGCCGGCAGCACGCCGGCGGTGGAGATCAGGCCTTTGCTCGCCTTCAATCCCACCAGATTATTCAGCGCCGCCGGCACTCGCCCGGAACCGGCGGTGTCAGTGCCCAAGGCAAAACTCGCCACACCCAACGCTACCGCCAGCGACGAGCCGGCGCTGGAGCCGCCAGACGGATATTCGGGCAAAACGCTATTCGGGCACGCACCATAAGGTGAGCGGCTGCCATTGAGGCCGGTGGCGAACTGATCAAGATTGGTCTTGCCCAGCGGAATCGCCCCCAGCGCCAACAGCTGCTCGACGATGGTCGCCGACTGCTGCGGCACATAGGCAAACGCCGGGCACGCGGCTGTGGTGGGAATGCCGGCCAGATCGATGTTGTCCTTGATCGCGAACGGCACGCCATACAGCGGCAGACTGTCGAGGTCACGACCGTCGAGGGCGGCCAGATACGGCTCCAGTTCATCGACGCTGAGCAAGTGAATGAACAGGTGATAGTCGGGATTCAGGGCAGCGGCTTTTTCGCGCAATTGCAGCAGCAGTTGGCGCGGTGTAGTGTCGCCATTGCGATAGGCCTGGCGCAGTGCATCGAGTTGCAGATTCATCGGTTGATCCTCATAAAAAATGGCTTCAGTCGAGTTCCAGCACCACCACCCGTTGTCCGGCGCGCACCGCCGAACCGGGTTGCACGCGGATCTCTCGCACCACACCGGCCAGCGGCGCGAGCACAGGGATTTCCATCTTCATTGACTCGAGAATCACCAGCACATCGCCCGCAGCGACACGCTGGCCGGCCTCGACCTGCACCTGCCAGAGATTGCCGGCGATGTGGCTGTCGACGCTGTGTTCACCGCTTTGCAGCGGTGCTTCTTCGCTGGCGTCAGGCACGGCTTCTTCGCTGTCGAAATGCGCCTGGCCGCTGGCGATCCAGCGCTCGCGTTCAGCCTTGAACGCGCACTGTTGCTGCGCACGGAAAGCGTTGATGCCCTCGGCTTCCTGACTGAGAAATGCCTGATAGTCGGCGAGGTTGAGCTGGCTGTGTTCGATGTTCAGATCAAAGCGCCCAAGGGGGAAATCGCGGCGGATGCGCAGTAGTTCTTCGGCGCTGACCGGGTAGAAGCGGATCTGATCGAAGAAGCGCAGCAGCCACGGTTTGCCATCGAACGCGGCGACTTCGCGATAGCGATTCCACATCTGCAGAGTGCGCCCGACAAACTGATAACCGCCCGGGCCTTCCATGCCGTACACGCACAGGTAGGCGCCGCCGATACCCACCGAATTCTCGGCGGTCCAGGTGCGTGCCGGGTTGTACTTGGTGGTCACCAGACGATGACGCGGGTCGAGCGGCGTGGCCACCGGCGCGCCGAGGTAAACGTCGCCAAGGCCCATCACCAGATAACTCGCATCGAACACCGTGCGCTGCACTTCGTCGAGATTCGGCAGGTCGTTGATGCGCCGGATGAACTCCAGATTGCTCGGGCACCACGGCGCGTCCTTGCGCACGGTGGTCATGTATTTCTCGATCGCCAACTGACAGGCCGGGTCGTCCCACGACAGCGGCAAGTGCACGATGCGCGACGGCACTTGCAAGTCCTTGGCAGCGCACACCGCGTCCCATTCGCCGGCAATGATGCCGAGCAGATCGGCCAGCGGCAGTTGCTCGGGCTGGTAGTGCACTTGCAGCGAGCGAATGCCCGGGGTGAGGTCGATCACCCCATGCAGGGCTTGACTTTCCAGCGCCTGCATCAGCGCGTGGGCGCGAAAGCGCAGGACCAGATCCAGCTCCGGCGCGCCGATTTCCAGCAGTAGATGAGTGTCGCCAGAAACCCGTGCAACCAGTCGCTGATCGCCTTGACCCAACGCCAACACCACTGGCGACACTAAACCCTGTGGGAGCGAGCCTGCTCGCGAAGAGGCCGTGTCAGTCAATATCGATTTGTCTGGGCCGACGCTTTCGCGAGCAGGCTCGCTCCCACAGGGAAGATCCCATTTCAGAGCAAGATCGCGGGCGGTGCCGAGGTCGACCGGAATGAACTGGACTTTATCGCCCGCCTTGAGCTGCCCCAGCTGCCACAGATCCGCCTCGATCACCGTCACCGGGCAGACAAACCCACCCAGACTTGGGCCATCCGGGCCGAGGATCACCGGCATGTCGCCAGTGAAATCCACCGCACCAATCGCATACGGATTGTCATGGATGTTCGACGGGTGCAGACCCGCTTCACCGCCATCCTCACGCACCCACTCAGGCTTCGGCCCGATCAGACGCACGCCGGTGCGGCTGGAGTTGAAATGCACTTCCCACTGGGTCGCGAAGAATGTGGCGATGTAGTTTTCGCTGAAGTATTCCGGCGCGCCGTGCGGGCCGTAGATCACCCGGATCTGGCGCACGCTCGGCAGCGCCGTGATGTGCTGTTCGGCCAGTTGCTGGCCGACGCTGCGCTCGGTCAATGCCGATACATGCAACACGTCACCGGCCCTCAACGCGCGACCGCCATGCCCGCCAAACTGGCCGAGGGTGAAGGTACTTTTGCTGCCCAGATAATCCGGCACCTGCACGCCGCCGCGCAGGCACAGATAACTGCGCGCGCCGGCGCCGCTGATGCTGCCCAGTTGCAATGTCGCGCCGGCCGGGATCAGCAGCGCGGTGTTCATCGGCACCGGTTCAGCGTCAAGGGTCAAGGCAATCGGCGCGCCGGTCACCGCGACCACCGCGACACAATTGAAGCGCAGGATCGGCCCGCTCATGGTGATTTCCAGTGCGGCGGCGCCTTGTTCATTGCCGAGCAGACGATTGCCCAGGCGCAGCGCTCGGCTGTCCATCGGCCCCGAGGGTGGCACGCCGACGGCCCAATAGCCGAGGCGTCCGGGATAGTCCTGCACGCTGGTCTGCGTGCCGGCGCTGAGCACCTCGAAGGTGTTGGCGTGATACAGCAGATTTTCCAGGCAACGGGTCCACGGCTGGCCGCTGGCGAATGGAGTATCGAACAGAATCTGGCGCAGGTAATCGCGGTTGGTTTCCACGCCATATAGCAGGCTGTCGCCCAATGCCTGATGGAGTTCGGCGCGAGCCTGTTCGCGACTCGGCGCCCACGCGATGAGCTTGGCGATCATCGGGTCGAAATACGGCGGGATTTCCACGCCGGCCTCGACCCAGGTGTCGATGCGCAACTCAACGCCGTTGGCTGGCGGGAATTGCACAGCGGTCAGCAGGCCCGGGCTTGGCTGGAAATCACGCCCCGGATCTTCCGCGTACAGACGTGCCTGAATCGCATGGCCCTGCGGTTCCAGGCCCTGATACAACTCATTCAGCGGCGGCAGATCACCGGCGGCCAGCTCGATCATCCAGCGCACCAGATCCACGTCCCACACCTGTTCGGTGACGCCGTGCTCGACCTGCAAGCGTGTGTTCACTTCGAGAAAATAGAAGCGCTGGGCCTCGCTGTCGAAGACGAATTCGACGGTGCCGGCGCTGCGGTAATTCACCGCTTGCGCCAGTTTGATCGCCGCTGCGCACAGCTCATCGGCCATGCCTTCTGGCAGGTTTGGCGCCGGGGTTTCTTCGAGGACTTTCTGGTTGCGCCGCTGCACTGAACAGTCGCGCACGCCGAGAGCGATGACTTCACCGCAGCCGTCGCCGAACACCTGCACTTCCAGATGCCGCGCGCGTTCGATGTACTTCTCGATGAACACCCCGGCGTCGCTGAAGTTGTTCTGACCGAGGCGTTTCACCGCTTCGAATGATTCGCTCAATTCACTGGCGCTGCGGCACACGCGCATGCCGATGCCACCGCCGCCAGCGGTGCTTTTCAGCATCACCGGGTAGCCGACCTGTTCGGCGGCGCTCAGCGCGCAATCGAGGCTGTCGAGCAGGTCGGTGCCTTCGAGCATCGGTACGCCGTGCTGTTTGGCCAACGCGCGAGCAGTGTGCTTGAGGCCGAACACCCGCAATTGCTCCGGCGTCGGCCCGATGAAGGCGATGCCCTGCGCTTCGCAGGCTTCGGCGAACGCTGCGTTCTCGGAAAGAAATCCGTAGCCGGGATGAATCGCCGTGGCGCCGCTTTGTTTGGCGATAGCGAGGATTTTGTCGACCGCCAGATACGTCGCGGACGCCGCGCCTTCGCCGAGGCTGTGCGCTTCAGCGGCCTGGGAGATGTGCAGGCTGGCAGCATCGGCTTCTGAATACACGGCGACGCCTTGGGCCTTCAGCACGTTGATCGTGCGCAGGATGCGACAGGCAATCGCGCCACGGTTGGCGATGAGGATTTTTTCGAACATGGCATAACCCCTGAAGGGGGAGCGGGCCGTCCCGCTGTTTTTCGACAGACATCCGGGCCGTCCCGGATGGAAAAAACACACTTCACTCCAACCCACCACAACCCCCCTGTGGGAGCGAGCCTGCTCGCGAAGGCGGTGGATCAGCCACATCAATGCTGAATGACACTGCGCATTCGCGAGCAGGCTCGCTCCCACAGGGTTCAGGGTTGTCTGGTGGATTTCAGGCACTGCCCGGAACGCGCCTGGCACAGGGCAAAAAGCCAACGGCGTAAACGGCTGATGGTCAGTTCCATACCAGCAACTCCGCCGGGGTCGGGTTGTAGGCATTACATGGATTGTTCAGCTGCGGGCAGTTGGAAATCAGCACGATGACGTCCATCTCCGCGCGCAAGTCGACGTACTTGCCCGGCGCCGAAATACCGTCCTCGAACGTCAGCCCGCCATCCGCCGTTACCGGCACGTTCATGAAGAAATTGATGTTCGGCCCGATGTCGCTCTTGCTCAATCGGCCGTCGTGGGCGCAGGCGCGCAGGTAGTTGTCGCGGCAGCTGTGCATGTAGCGTTTTTCCAGGGCGTAGCGCACGGTGTTGCTCTCTTGCGCGCAGGCGCCGCCGAGGGTGTCGTGGCGCCCGCAAGTGTCGGCAACGATGGTCAGCATCGGCTGGCCGAGGTTGGAATACAGCACGCTGCCGGTGCTCAGGTAGACGCTGTTCTGCCGGCGCAAGGTGCGTTGCACGTCGTAGCGTTCCTTGGGGTTGGCGAGACTGTAGAACAAAGTGTCGACTGCCTGATTGCCTTCCAGATCGAGGATGCGCAGGGTCTGCCCGGCCTTGACTTCCATCAGCCAGGGCTCGCCGGCGGGAATGGTCGCGCGGTAGATCGCGCTGTCGGCTTGCTTGTGCGAAGTGGCGATTGCGAGTGACATGGCAGCGATCCTCAGGCGAACAAACGGTCGGTGTTGATGAAGCCGCGCTCGTTTTCCGGGCGCGAAGTGCGGCAGTGTTCAGCGACGCTGGCGTCGGCGTTCATCCAGCTCAGCTTCAAGGGTTTCGGGGCGTATTCGGGGGACGGGTCCATCGGATGTTGCAAGGCGGTGAGCACCACCAGGGTGTCCATCGGCGCATACAACTCGATGTAGTCGCCGGCCTTCGAATTGCCCTCGACGAAGTGGAAACGCCCGGCCTCATCGACGTTCACGCGGCTGAACAGATTGAGGGTCATCAGCAGGTCGGACAGGCCCAGGCCCCACTTGCCGAGCTCCACCAGCAGGTTGTCGGTGCCGTTGCGAAAGAAGCCGTTGCGCAGTTCCTGGTAGCGGCCCTGGCCGTATTTTTCTGCGACCTCTTGCGCGCACAGCACGCCGCCGAGGCTGTCGCTCCAGCCGCAGGTGTCGGCGGTGATCGCGGCGAGCACGCGGCCCATGTCCGAGTACAGGCAGTGGCCGGCGGTGAGCTTGGCGGTGTGTTGGCATTTGAGGCTGTCGGGCAGGTTCAGCCGCTCGGTTTTTTCATTGGCATTGAGCAAGGTCAGGCTGACATTGGCGCCGCCGCGCAGGTCGGTCAGGCGCAGCAATTGGCCGCGCTTGAGCACGAACGAACGGTGGCCGCCGCCCGGCAGCAGTTCTTCAGCGAAGGGTGGGAAGAGTTGGATTGAATCAGTCATTGCAGCAGTCCTCTTAAGCAGTGCGAAGGGTGCCCGCCAGCGGCAGCGGCAGGGCCTCGACGGCGGCGCGCTGGGCGCGGCGGTCGCTGTTCAACGGGATGTCGTAAGTGATGCGGGCGCCATAGGCGCCGGGGGCGTGCGGGTCGAGGCGCACCTTGTCGAACACCAGCAGACGCGTGCCGAGGCTGAAGCCTTCGGACAGGTCGTGGGTGACCATGAACACCGTCAGTTGCGTCTCGCGCCACAGCTCCAGCAGCAGCGCGTGCATGTCTTTGCGAATGCCCGGATCGAGTGCGCCGAAGGGCTCGTCGAGCAGCAACACACGCGGCTTCATGATCAGCGCCTGGGCGATGGCCAATCGTTGCTGCATGCCTCCGGACAGCTGTGCCGGGTACTTGTCCAGCGCATGGCCGAGGCCGACTTTTGTCAGCAGGGCTGCAGCCTGCTCGCGAGCATCGCGTTTGGCGTTGCCGAACAGCCGGCCAAGCAAGGGCGCACGCGGCAATTCGAGACCGAGGGCGACGTTGTCGAGCACGCTCAGATGCGGGAACACCGAGTAGCGTTGAAACACCACGCCACGGCTGGCATCCGGTTCGCCGGCCAAGGGCTGGCCGTCGAGCAGAATCTCCCCGCGACTGGCGCTTTCCTGGCCGAGCAGCAGGCGCAGGAAGGTCGATTTGCCGCAACCGGAGGCGCCGACCAGCGTGCAGAACTCGCCTTCGTTGACGCTCAGGTTCAAGCCTTCCAGAACCACTTGATCGGCGTATTGCTGCCAGACGTTTTTTACTGTGATGAAGCTCATTTCGCCGCTCCCTCGTACCAAGGGAAAGCGCGCTGGGTCAGCTGTTTCAGGCCCCAGTCCATCAGCCAGGCGAGCAGGGTGATCCACACCACGTAGGGCAGGATCACATCCATCGCCAGGTAGCGCCGCACCAGAAAGATTCGGTAGCCGAGGCCATCGGTGGAGGCGATCGCTTCGGCGGCGATCAGGAACAGCCACGCCGAACCGAGCATCAAGCGCAGCGAGATCAGCAAGCGCGGCAACAGCTGCGGCAAGACCACGCGCAGCATCAGCGTCCAGGTCGAGGCGCCGAGGGTCTGCGCCTTGATCAGCAGTTCGACCGGAATGTCACGGGCACGCTGTTCCAGATCGCGGGCCAGTGCCGGGGTGATGCCGATGACGATCAGCATGACTTTCGACAACTCGCCCAGGCCGAAGACAATGAACAGAATCGGCAGGATCGCCAGCGGCGGCACCATCGACAGCACCGTCAGCAACGGCGACAACGGCGCGCCGAACAGCGGCAGCGTGCCCGCCGCAATACCGAGGCAAAGACCCGCCAGCGCCGCGATGCCGAGGCCGATGGCCAAACGGCGCAGACTGGACGCAGTGTCTTGCCACAACAGGTATTCACCGGTGCGGCTGTCGGCGTTGAAGGCCAGGCGTTTTACCGCGTCGCTCATCTGCACGGCGCTGGGCAGCAGTTTGTCGTTGGAGTTGTCCGCCAGGCGCTCGGCCGAGCCTGTGAAGTAGGCGAACAGCACCAGCGCGAACGGCAGGATCACCAGCAACAGGCGACTCGGGCGATCAGGGTGGCGATTGATCAGGCGCATGGCCAAATCCTCCGTGGCTTACAGCTTGGCGTCGGCGGCCATCTGCACGTAGGTCGGATCGAAACGCAGCTTGAGATTGGCGGTGTCGCCGCTGGTCACGCCGTTGGCGAAGGACATGCCGACCGCGCTCGGGTCTTTCGCGCCTTCGCCGAGCAGGCCGTGCTCGAAGGAGAATTCGGCGACTTTGCGCATGGTGTCCGGCAGTTGTTTGCTGGTGGCGAAATTCAGCGCTTCGCTCGGCGTGGCGAACAGTTTTGTGGTGTCCAATTGCGCCTGGAACCCTGCCAGATCAGTTCCCGAGGCCTTGGCCATGTGCTCCAGCGCAGCTTTGCTCGCGGCATTTTTCGCGTTCATCAAAGCGACCACTTCGAACCACGCCCCGGTCAGCGCTTTGCCCAGGGCCGGGTTGTCTTTGAGGGTGGCGCTGTTGACCACCATCATGTCCATGATCTCGCCGGGGATCTGGCTGGAATTGAACACTTCGGTGACGCCGGGTTTGGCCTTGATATCCGAGAGCATCGGGTTCCAGGTGGTCACGGCGTTGACGTCGTCGGTGTTGAACGCGGCGGCAATGTCGGCGTCGGAGGTGTTGACCACCTTCAGGTCTTTCTCGGTCAGGTCCACCGAGTCCAGCGCCCGGGCGAGCAGGTAATGCGAGACCGACAGCTCGACCAGATTGACGTCCATGCCCTTGAGGTCGGCGACTTTTTTACCTTCGCCTTTGAGCACGATGCCGTCGTTGCCATTGGAGAAATCGCTGACGATCAACGCGGTGCTGTCGACGCCACCGGCAGCGGGAATGGTCAGTGCATCCATGTTGGTCATGGTGCAGCCGTCGAACTGGCCGGCGGTGTACTGGTTGATTGATTCGACGTAGTCGTTGAGCTGCACGACGTCGATCTTGATCCCGTATTTCTTCGCCCATTTGTCGACGATGCCTTGGCTGCCGGCGTATTCCCATGGCATCCAGCCGGCGTAGATCGTCCAGCACACGCTGAAGTGGTCTTTCTGGGCGGCGGAAGACTGCGTGCTGATGAGCGCGGCGAAAGCGGCGGCGAGCAGGGCGGGGAAACGTAGTCGGATCATTGCGGATTCTCCAGTTGATCGAGGGCGGACAGGAAGGCAACGCGGCACCGCGAACGGTGGCTTGTCTCCCGGGCTTTTGTCCCGCCGTGTAACCTCAACTGGAGGTCGCCAACTCTCGGACCAGCCACTCGCGATTGCGAGCCGGAACCCTAGTCAGCCATTGCAAATTGTGGTGCCGCGAACCTGTGATGACTCCTGCACGGGTTTACTAAAGCGAGAGGCGTGCCAAGTCGCGCCGAGGCCTCTGCGGCGGGGATCTGCTGGATTGCCGAAGTGAGCGGGGCGATCGATAGCGCATCGTGGTGGTGCGCGGTTGCACCGTCATGCAGCGCGTTTACGCTTCATTGGTCGCTGATTTTGCGGGTAAACAAGATTTCATAATCACTTGTTTCAACTTGTTGCAGGAACGCACCAGATTCCGAAATCGCTGTCTGATTCTTCGACAGTCACGCAATTGCTGACGGTCGCCTGCCAGCGTCGCTGGTGTGGCCAACCCGCGGTCCAGGAGGCCGCCATGTATCGCCGAATCCTATTGCTTGCCGTGATGCTTTTTTCCCTTGGCGGATGCGTCCCTTATTCATACGGAGACAGCTACTACAGGTCAGAGGTCTACACATCACCCGCACCGGCCTATTACAGCGGTGGCGGCTCCTATTACCGCAGCGGCGGCACTTATTACACTCAGCCGCGCTACTACCAGCCAGCGCCGCGGTACTACCAGCAACCGCGTTATTACCAGGCGCCGCGGCACTATCAACCGGCCCCTCGTTACTACGAAAGCCGGCGCTGGCACGGCAACGATCGCGGACGCTGGGACGGTCACCGTCGCGGCGGTTGGGACAATGACCACCGGGGTCGCGGCAACTATGATCGTCACAGCGGTCGCCGTGACTACAACGGCCGTGGTAACCGCTGGTAACTGACCGTAAATAAAAAAACGGCGCATGATGCGCCGCTTTTTTTTGCCCGTCGAAAAGTCCTTCCGTTGGCCATCTCCTAGGACAATCCCGGAAGCGTCCTACAGTTTCATTTCGTGGTGTTTGTTAGCGTTCGTGGATGCCGAACGAGGCGAGCAATCCTCAGCTCGATAGCGGCGAAAAATGGACGTTCAGCGCTATGAAGCTACTGGTTATTCATCAAAATTTTCCCGGTCAGTTCCGTCATGTGGTGCTGGCAGCGCTGGAGCGCGGTGATGAGGTTGTGGCGATCGGCCGGGACACGGCACCGGGCGTCGCCGGTGTGCAAATCCATCGATATCGAGCGACCAGCCGAGCGCCCGGCAATATTCACCCGTATCTGATCCGCTACGAACAAGCGGTGATCGACGGGCAGAAGGTTTTTGAAATTCTGGGCAGGCTGAAACGTTCGGGTTATCAGCCAGATGTCATTCTTGCTCATCCCGGATGGGGAGAGACGCTGTTCGCCAAGGACATCTATCCCGATACGCCACTGATTCACTATTGCGAGTATTACTATCGAGCGCAGGGCGCCGACTGCGGGTTCGACCCTGAATTCCGCCGAGCCGCAAGGGAGTCGTCACGGCTACGCGTGCTCAACTCGCTGCATCTGTTGAATCTTCAACAATGTGATATCGCAATCGCGCCGACCCAGTGGCAGCGCAGCCTGTTTCCGGCCGCTTACCGGTCGGCGATTCGGGTCATTCACGAAGGTGTGGTTCAAAGTTCTGACCTGGCGAAAGTCGGGGCAATCAGATTGCCCAATGGAATCGAGCTCAAAGCCGGACAGCCGATCGTTACCTATGTCGCCAGGAACCTCGAGCCTTATCGCGGCTTTCACAGTTTCATGCGAGCGATCCCGCTTATTCAGGCCGAGTGCCCCGATGCGCAGATCATCGTGGTTGGCGGTGACGGTGTCAGTTATGGGAGTAAGCCGGTCGGGTACCGGGATTGGCGCAGCAGGATGGAGGCGGAGGTCAGTTTCGATCACTCCAGAGTGCATTTCACAGGGAAACTTCCCTACCAGACTTATCGAGCGGTTCTGCAGTGTTCGAAAGTTCATGTCTATTTGACGTATCCGTTTGTCTTGTCCTGGTCGTTACTGGAGGCGATGGCGTCCGGTTGTGTGGTTGTTGCGTCGGATACGGCTCCGGTAAGGGAAGTCATTGTCGAGGGGGCTAATGGCATATTGGTGGATTTCTTCGACCATCAAGGAATTGCCAGAAGTATCAGCAAGGTTTTGAAGTCGGCAGGTGAGTACGGTGGCCTTGCCAGCGCCGCGAAGTTGACGGCAGGTCGGTTCAGTGTGGAATCAGGCGTGAGCCAATATTTTGAGGTTTTCGCAAGCGCGATATCCGGGCATAACGACATACCAACCGTTCCGCAGTTTGAGCGGGAGGTTTGAAATGTCCAGGAAGTCGCGTAAGCAGGCGATCAAGTGGGTCAAAAGGTTATTGAAGTATGGGTTGTTCTTTTATGTCTGTTATTGCGTAGCGGAATTTTATATTCGCAAAGAACAATCTGCCGAGTCGGCGGCTATTCACCAGGCAGACGAAAAAGCTTGTCAGAGCAAGCTGGCGAGCATGAAGCAAGTGCCGATATTAGGCGGCGCCTATATAGATAAGACGCTAGTCCCCGAGTTTTACGTTGGCATGCCGGAGATGGTGAACAAGAAAGCGTGTCTGGCGATTGCTCTGAAGGGGCTTTTCTGGTGGACCGGGACGGGGCTGCACCGGTACCAGGATCAGCGCGCAGAGTCGATCCCCAAAAGTTGGCGGCTCTATAAATTGAATGCCGGACTTTTCACCAGAAAAGAAACTACCGAGCCCCATGAACGGGGTTATCGGCACGTCAACTGGCCGGATGAGTTGATTGTGAAACTAAAGAATTATCCGGGGCTGGAGATTTGGCTGGATGCACCTCCGCCGCATTTCAAGAATGAAGACTCGGTTAGAACGTTTGTCATTAGTGGCTGGCCGCGGCGAGATGGAACCCCTCGGTTGATCAACTGTGACGGCTTGATACGCCCGGCGGCGGAGGAAAAACTGACTGACGAGAAACTGGCAAGGTTCAGCAGAACTGAATTGGAAAATCTTGATTTCGGCAAACTGAATTTCTTCTGCAATATCAATCTGGATAACTTCGACTTTGCCGGGGGGCACGGTAGCGTAGGACTCGGATTAGCGTCATTACGCGAAGCACCTGAGATGCTCAAATATCTCAGTGACTATCTTTCACGCTCTGTTATTACAAGGAAGTAACAATGAGTTATGTGTTCAGCGATATGGAAAAATCCGAGATTTTCAACGCGGCAAATATTTCCAAAGGAATGAGGCTGCGCTCAAAACAACTTCAGTACAATGCACTGAAATTAGCAGGGACAAGCTGCGCCCCCCTGTACCAAAAGCTGTTCGATATTATTGGTGAGAAAGTTTCTGACGTTGCAGCTGCCGATAAAGAGGCTGGAGACGTGCTGAAAAGCGCCAGACTCTGGCTTGCCGTGGCCATTGATGCCAACGGTGGAAACGGTGCCTACTCTGCCCTGATTCGTGGTTACACCTCCCGCCAGGGTGAACTCAGACTGAATACAATTTTCAGTGAAGACCTGATGCAGCTTTCATCCAACCAGGTTGCCGTCAACTTCATCAATACCCTGATCAACGGATCCCTTGCCGGTCAACTGGCACCCTGGACTGTTCCGTCAATCAGCCAGATCGCAGAAATCGACGCCAGCGCGATTGGCGAGGCCCTGTTCAAGGAGGTTTGCGGGGAGGACGACACCGCCGTGAAACGTAACTCCGGCTGGTCTGGAACGGTCGGTTTCAGCTTGTTAGGTGGAAAGCCTCCCTATGAAACGTGGAGACTGATCTCTGCGGGCGACCCGGATGCGGAAGATGACGGCCCACCCACTCAGGCAAAACCCAACCGGCTCGACGACTATAAAAACATTCTCTTCGCCATCGACGCCTACAGCGTCGGCCTGCGAGCGGCGATCAGCAATTTCGGCATCAATCCACTGCAAAGTCTGCTCTCGGTCGTACCCGAGCAAATCAACATCGCGCTGGCCAGTGGCAGTGTGAATCCGCTGATTCAGCATGTAGTCAAAGGCACGCCTGTTGCCGCCGTGGTCGAGCTGATGTTGCGCTACGGCCAGAACGAATTTCTCGACATGTTCAAGCGCACTCACGACGGCGATTCTGCTGCCACAGCCACCACCAACGACACCTTCGCCAGCAACGCTTACGCCTTCTTCTCGGCATTCTCCCCGGAGCAGTCGCAAAACATCGTCACCCGGACAATAAGCGAGTTCGGCAATGCCAATGCATGGGCGAAACTGGCAGGCGAGGCGACGCCGCTCGGTCTGGCGTTGCGCAACTCTTTGCAGCAACTCAGTGAAGTCGTCATAGAACGAGCCGACGGTTATCCCGATCGCAACCTCGAGCTTTACGATCCGCACACTGGCGAAGGCTTTATCACCGCGCAGTGGCTGACGGATCGTGCGCAGATGCTCGCCCGTTTGATTGCCCGAACCCAGGGCTCGTTTGGCGAACACTCGCTGCAGCAGTTCTCCTACTCCGATCTCGCCTCAAGCAAACAGGCGCCGATGACCACCGGAGTGCTGAACCCGCTGGCCCTGTTCGGTGATGACGGTGGGCGATCTTTCGCTGGTGGCGCAAATGCCGATCATCTGTATGGCGGCGTGGGCAATGACTCGATCCATGGGATGGCCGGTCACGATGTCATTGAAGGCGGTCGCGGTAACGACTCGCTAACCGGAGGTGACGGCAATGATGAGTTGTACGGGATGGCCGGTGACGATGTTCTGCTCGGAGGAAAGGGTAACGATTCTTTGATCGGGGGCGAAGGCAACGACCGTTATGAATTCGCCAGCGGCGATGGCATCGACGAGATTCTTGATGCCAACGCCGATGGGCAACTGTGGATCAACGGCGCGCCGATTCCCCAACTCAAACGCTGCGCGCCTCTGAGCAATATCTGGTCTACCGAGGATCGGTCCATCACCCTGACGCTTGTTGAACACACCCTCAACATCAAATATGGCCAGAGCGATCTGGTGGTCATCAAGAACTTTCAGCCCGGGATGCTTGGCATCCGCCTCCCTGAATATGAGGGGCAGCCGCTCACTGCTGCGGATTTGACGCTTCAGGGCGACTGGAAAGCCAAAGACGCCGATCCCACTGTCCCCGGCGATCAGCCTTCCTTTGATGAGCTGGGCAACGTGGTGCTGCTGCCCAAGGTTAAACAGCGCAACAAGGCCGACGTACTTTACGGTTCCGCGGCAGACGACGTCATTCTCGGCCTGGGCGGTTCTGATCGATTGTTCGGCAAGGCTGGAGACGATCGGTTATTCGGCGACAAGCAGACGACGCTCGAAAAAGCTATGGCCGACGGTGACGCCAAGGGCAAGGCAAGCCGCGGAGACTGGCTCGACGGCGGGCAAGGTGACGATTTGCTTATCGGTACGGCATCCCGAGACGTTCTGCTCGGTGGCAATGACCGGGATACTTTGATCGGCGGTGCTGGCGACGATGTGTTATCCGGAGACGAAACCACCGGTGCGCTGGAACAAGGTTGGTCGGTCAAGCGCGCTGCCGTCACGATTGCTCGCGGTGTGACCAGTCACCGAGCGGTCTATTCAAAGGCCTCGATAAACAGTGCGCCCGAGGGCGGTAGTGACGTGCTGTATGGGCAGGGCGGCAAGGACATTATCAACGGCGGCTGGGGTGAGGACCTGCTTGACGGCGGAGCTGACGACGATTTTCTCAAAGGCGATCAAGGTAACGACACCCTGGCCGGTGGCAGCGGCAACGACGTGATGCTTGGTGACAACCTCGATTGGGGCGGTGGCCTGCCCAGCAGACACCATGGCAACGATGTGCTGGACGGCGGCAGTGGTGATGATTCACTCGGCGGTAACGGTGGCAGCGACGCTTTGTATGGCGGCCCTGGCAACGACATTTTGCAGGGTGATGACGGCGTACTGGATGGCGTCGAAGGCGATGCCGCGCATTTTTTTGGCGATGATCTGCTGGACGGTGGCTCCGGCGATGACACGCTCTGGGGCGGCGGTGGCGATGATTTGCTCTTCGGCGGCGAAGGTAATGACGATCTGATCGGCGACAGCCCTGAGCATCCGGTTCGCTATCACGGCAACGACTTTCTCGATGGCGGCGCGGGGGATGACACCCTGCGCGGCATGGGCGGCGCGGATACGCTGGCGGGTGGCGCAGGGGCGGATTTTCTCGATGGCGATGTGTCTGACCTGCAGCCGGGCGGAAGCAACAATGACGTGGTTCAGGGCGGCGAAGGAAACGATACGTTACAGGGTGGTTTCGGTGCCGACACGCTGGACGGCGGTACGGGTGACGACATTCTTGCCGGCGATTACGAAAACAGCGCTGAGGCCGAGCACAATGCCGATTATCTGCACGGTGGCTCAGGTAACGACACGTTGCTCGGAGGCGGTGGCAACGACACCCTGCTGGGCGGGGAAGGCACGGACTACCTTCGCGGCGATTCTGGCGACAACGTGTTTGATGGCGGTCCCGGTGCTGACGTGCTGGATGGCATGGATGGCGCCGACGTCTACTATTTCGGCGCTGGTGACGGCCTGGATATCGTCACCGATGCCGGCGGCCGCAACACCATCAGGTTCGGCGCGGGCTTTTGCGCGCAGAGCCTGAAAGCCGACATTATCGAAGTTACCGTCGGCACGGTATTGCGATTGGCCAATGGCACGGGCGACGCGATACTCATCAAGAATCACGAGAAGTGGAAGGATTCCACATTCAGTTTCAGCGACGGCGGGGTACTTGATTACGCAGATGTCCTGCGCAAAACACTGCCACCGATAGAGATGTCCGAGCCACCCGTACCGGAACCTGTCACCGCCCCGGCAACCCCTGAAAGCAAAGTTGAGGATCCGGTTCAGCCAGACGATGTCACCGCTGCGGCGCAAGGCCCGGTGGCATCTGTTCAAACGGTCAACTGGACCGATGAGTTCCTCGCGCAAACCAAGTCAAAACGCTCCGCCCGCAAACACGCCACAGGTTTTACCTTGAATGAGCAAGGCGTTTGGGTGCGCAGTCATGTCACCACCAGCGACACCGGTTACACCACTCACACCGAGCTGAGCGAGGACAGCGTCGACGCAGGAACACTGTCTGAAACGCCGCCATGGATGAAGGCTGATGGCGGGCAAGCCGTAGTCAGTGAAAGGCAGTCGGAAACCACAACCCGTGTCGAACATAAACCGGTGAAAGCCGAGGGAGCAATAGCCTTCTCAAGTCAGGCGCCTCGCTATTATCGATCCGGCTCGGCCAACGGGTTTTCATTCAACAAGGGCGAGGTATTGGTTGAAGACCGAAAGGAGTCCGGCGCGCTTGAAGGCTGGTACGTCTATCCGGCAGCAAGCTTCAGTTCGGGCGCAACAGTGCCCAAGGCGTTTCGCTGGGATGTCACAACTGAAACGATCAAACGCAAAGTCGTCCATGGCGACGATGCCGGCGGGCGAATCAACGTCGAAGTGGAAAACGTTTTCCACGGCGGCGCGGGAGACGATCTGATCGTCGGTTATGCAGGCTCCCCACTTGACTACGGCACTGTCGGCGACAGAACACCGGGCGCGTTTTTATCCGCCGGGGCAGGTGACGATACCTTGCTCGGTTCCGAAGGCGCCGACTATCTGCTCAGCGGTGCAGGGGAGGATTGGCTGTACGGCGAGGACGGCGCCGACACCTACATCGTGCAAGCGCACGCCGCAGCGACCACCACAATTGCGGACGTGCTCAACCCTGTTTTCCACCGAGCAGAAGTTGGCGTAGCGGGGTGGAAAGACGAGTACGGATTGATTGATCAGGACACGGTCGTCCTTCCAGCAGAAGCGAGGCGTGATGCACTGCAATTGAGCTGGGGTGCTGCGCTGATAGAGACCACCCATGTCAAGCTGGAACCCAACCCGAGTCGCGGGGCTTACCGCAACCCGCCGAGAGCGAAAATGCTTCATCCGACACTCGATATCCAATGGGGCGGGACGCAAAAAGTCCGCATCGTCTTGCCCCACAACGGTGAACTTGAGGGGGCCGGTATTGAGCTAGTAAAGTTTGCCGATGGGGCGGTCGCAAGTTTGAAGCAACTGCTGCAATCAAGTCAGCTGGGACCTGCGCCCGAGACTTTTCATACGGGTGTCATCGTCAACAATCCCAGCCGTTCAACCTCCCTGCGAGACGGACGAGCGCTGCCACTCGTGGGCGGTCGCGGCAACGACACCATAAGCGGCGCGGGAGAGATCCGAGGCATGCACGGGGATGACGTGCTCACGGGCAGCCCCGGTGATGATCTGCTGGTGGGTGGGCCGGGCAATGACACGCTGGCCGGCGGCGCTGGAAATGATATCTACCGATACGATGGCCTCGGCAGAGACGTGATCATCAACAACGGAGGCGGCCGGGACGGGATCGATTTTTCCGAACGCAGGCTGACGATCGACAACCTCAAGTTTCATCGTGAGCGCGATGATCTGGTGATTGTGGTGGATTACGGCATGGCGCCGAAAATCCGGGTTTCCAGTCATTTTGCCGCAGGTGAAAGCGCTATTGGCTTCATAAGAGTCAGCGAAGGAACAGCGACTCAAGACTACAGCGCAAGGCAAATTGCTGAACGTCTGCACCCGCTTCCGCCACTGAGGGATGTCGAGGATATTTTGCTAAAGGGCGACGATGAAGCGCAGCGGGCAATCAAGGAGATCATTGAGTTCTACGAACTGAATGTCTGACAAGATGACCGATTGAGCCGGCCCGCGATGGCATTCCAGTCGCCATCGCGGGCCTCGCGTCACCTCAATACTGGGTCAGATCCGCTAACGGATGCCGCCCCTCCCAGACTTTATGAAAGTGCGCCTCGACCACCGCATCCGGCACGTTATTGATATCCGGCCAGTGCCAGTGCGGCTTCTGATCCTTGTCGATCAAACGCGCGCGCACGCCTTCGCTGAATTCCGGATGACGGCAGCAATTGAGGCTCAGGGTGTATTCCATCTGGAATACTTCGGCCAGCGACATGTGCCGCGCGCGGCTGATCTGTTCCCAGACCAGATGCGCAGTCAGCGGCGAGCCCTCGGTCATGGTTTTCGCCGCGCGGGCAATCAACGGATCGCTGCTGTCGCGGTGCAGGCTGATGGCTTTCCACGCACAGGCAACGTCGCTGACATCGAGCAGTTCGTCGATCTGCTGACGACGCGGCAGCCACTGCGCTTCGGGCATTTGCTCAACTGCTTCCTGCTGCAGAGCCTTGAGCAGGCTGTTGAGCTGCATGGCGGTCTGTTCCTGCCAGTTCAATTGCAACAAGCCTTCGATCAATTGCGGTTGCTGTTCGTCGAGCAGGAAGCGGTCGGCCAGATCCAGATCCAGCGCATCACGGCCGTTGATGTGCGCGCCGGTCAGGCCGAGAAACAAGCCGAGCTTGCCCGGCAATCGGGCGAGAAACCAACTGGCGCCAACGTCCGGATACAGACCAATGGTGATTTCCGGCATCGCCAGACGGCTGCTCGGCGTGACGATCCGCGTGCTGGCGCCCTGCAACAGGCCCATGCCGCCACCGAGCACATAACCGTGACCCCAGCAGATCAGCGGCTTCGGATAGGTATGCAGGCTGTAATCGAGGCGATATTCCGCGCTGAAAAACTGCGCGGCCAACGGCGGGACTTCGCCGGGGTGAGCGCGGCAGGCTTCGACCAGGCTGCGCACTTCGCCACCGGCGCAGAAGGCTTTGCTGCCGATACCGCGCAGCAGCACGCAGACGATTTGCGGGTCATTGGCCCAGGCGTTCAATTTGTCGCTGAGCGCGTTGATCATCGGCAGTGAAAGCGCGTTCAACGATTTTTCGGCATCCAGGCTGGCGATGCCGATGCGGGCGCCGTCGGTGCCGGTCAGTTCTTCGAAGTGCAGATTCATCGTGACCTCGATCGGGAATTTGAGCGAACAGTATGATCGCTATGGGGGAAAGTGCCGGATCTGCGTCAGATCAATTGACAAGCGTGGTCGGCTTTCCTAGGGTTCGCCCCATTGTTTTTGCCGGAAATGACCATGACTGCTGACGACCGTATCAAACTCGAACCGAGCTGGAAGGAGGCACTGCGTGCTGAGTTCGACCAGCCTTACATGGCAGAGTTGCGCAGCTTTCTGCAGCAGGAGCGGGCGGCCGGCAAGGAGATCTATCCGCCGGGACCGATGATTTTCAATGCGCTGAACTCAACGCCGCTGGACAAGGTGAAAGTGGTGGTCCTCGGCCAGGACCCTTACCACGGCCCGGGCCAGGCCCACGGTCTGTGCTTCTCGGTGCAACCGGGCGTGCCGGCGCCGCCGTCGCTGGTCAACATCTATAAAGAGTTGAAACGCGACCTCAATATCGATATTCCCAACCACGGCTACCTGCAGAGCTGGGCCGAACAGGGCGTGCTGCTGCTCAACACCACCATGACGGTTGAGCGCGCCAACGCCAACGCGCACAAGGACAAGGGCTGGCAACACTTCACCGACCGCATTATTGAGGTGGTCAGCGAACGGCAGCCGCATCTGGTGTTCATGCTTTGGGGCGCCCATGCGCAGAGCAAGCAGAAGCTGATCGACGCGACCAAGCACCTGGTGCTGACCTCGGTGCATCCGTCGCCGTTGTCGGCATATCGCGGGTTTTTGGGCTGTGGGCATTTCAGCCGGACCAACAAGTTTCTCGAACAGAATGGCGAAACGCCGATCGACTGGCGCTTGCCACCGATTTGATGTCTCGATCGGGTTGGCCCCTTCGCGAGCAGGCTCGCTCCCACAGCAATTGTGTGCAAGCCACAAAACCCCGTGGGAGCGAGCCTGCTCGCGAAAAGGGCAACTCGGTTTTCAGTCTTACGCGGGATGACGGTTCCAATACCTGAACAACGGCTCCGCCAGAAACAGCACGAACAACAGCCGCATCACCTGCATCGCCGTCACCAGCGGCACCGACAATTGCAGGGTTTCCGCGGTCAGGCTCATTTCGGCAATCCCGCCGGGCATCATGCCCAGGGTCAGCGAACGCAGATCCAGATGGGTCAACGCACTCAAGCCCAACGCCGCCAGCGACGCGATCAACATGGTCAGCGCCGTGCCGATCAACGTCCGGCCCATGAACGACGGCGCGTGGCGGAAGAACTGCCGATTGAAGTGACAGCCCAGACCGCTGCCAATCAGCCATTGGCCGATCTGACTGCCGCCATTGGGCAAACCGATGTGCAAATCCCACGTAATGCTCACCGCCGCACTGACCAGCAACGGCCCGAACAGCCATGGATTGGGTTGGCGCAGACGCTGCCAGAACCAGGCGAGCAGGGCGCCCGCCGGAAACAGAATCGCCAGCCAGCGCCAATCGACGCTGCCGGCGTGAGAAATCGGCGTGCCGTCACCGAGCAGATACTTGAACGCCGCCGGCACGCACAACACCACCACCAACACCCGCAGACTCTGCCCGGCCGCGACATGGCTGAGCAATGCACCGTTACGGGCGCCGAGGTTGACCATCTCCCCGGAACCACCGGGCATGCTTGAGAAAAACGCCGTGGCACGATCCTCGCCGGTGCGGCGCATCAGCCATACGCCGACCACCGCCGACAGGCTCGTGACCAGCGCACCGAAGAAGATCAAACCGAAATGACTGAGCACCTGTTCCATCACCAACGGGGTGAAGTGCAGGCCGATGCCGATGCCGACGATCCACTGGCCGCACTTGCGCCCGCCAGGGATTTCCGCCAGTTGCCACGGCGTCAGGCAGCGCACCAGGATGATCGCCAGCAACGAGCCGACCATCCACGGCAGCGGCCAGCCGATCTGGCTGGCGATGAAACCGCCAAGCAGACCGACCAGCGGGGTGCCCCACCAGGCTTTCAGGGACAAGCGATCAGACATCGGCAATGACGCGCCGTGCCGCCGAACGCTTGCGCCAGATGCGGATCAGCGGCATCAGCAGCATGATCGCGGTGAGGATCCAGCAACCGAAGGTGATCGGACTCGACCAGAGAATCTCCAGCGCGCCATTGGAGATCGACAGGGCGCGACGCAGGTTCTGCTCCATCAGGCCACCGAGGATGAAGCCCAGCAGCAGCGGCGACAGCGGGAAATCCAGCTTGCGCAGGATGTAACCGAAGATGCCGATACCGATCATCAGGAACAGATCGAAGGTGGTCGCGTGCACCGCGTAAACGCCGATACCAGTGATGATCGCGATGATCGGCACCAGCGCCCAGTTCGGCACGGCGAGGATGCGGGTGAACACGCGGATCATCGGGATGTTGAGGATCACCAGCATCACGTTGGCAATGAACAACGAAGCGATCAGGCCCCAGACGATGTCCGGTTGCTGTTGGAACAGCAGTGGACCCGGGGTGATGTTGTACAGCGACAGCGCGCCGATCATCACCGCCGTGGTGCCCGAACCCGGAACGCCGAGGGTCAGCATCGGAACGAGAGCGCCGCACGCCGCGCCGCCGATAGCGGTTTCCGGCGCGGCCAGACCACGGGGATCGCCTTCACCGAATTTGCCGCTGGTGCCGGCGATGCGCTTCTCGGTCATGTAGGCCACGGCACTGGCGAGCGTTGCGCCAGCACCGGGCAGCACGCCCATGATGAAACCGAGCACGCCGCAGCGCACGTTGACGACGAACACCGACGCCGCTTCCTTGAAGTTGAACATCATCCGGCCGGTGGCTTTCACCGCTTCCTGGCCGTGGTGGGTTTTTTCCAGCAGCAGAAGGATTTCGCTGATCGAGAACAGACCCAGCACCAGCACAACGAACTGGATGCCGTCGGTCAGGTGAATGTTGTCGCCGGTGAAACGGTACACGCCACTGTTGGCGTCGATGCCGACGGTGGAAAGGAACAGGCCGATCAGCGCCGCAATAAAGGTCTTCAGCGGTCGATCACCGGCCATGCCGCCGAGACAGACAATCGCGAACACCATCAGCACGAAGTATTCCGCCGGTCCGAAGGCAATCGCCCATTTCGCCAGCAGCGGCGCAAACAGCACCATGCCGCAGGTGGCGATGAACGCGCCGATGAACGAACTCCACGCCGACAGTGACAGCGCGACACCGGCCATACCTTTACGGGCCATCGGGTAGCCGTCGAGGGTGGTCATCACAGTCGAGGCTTCGCCCGGAATGTTCAGCAGGATCGAGCTGATCCGGCCGCCGTATTCGCAGCCCAGATACACCGCTGCGAGCAGGATCAGCGCCGACTCCGGCGGCAGACCGAGGGCGAACGCGATCGGAATCAGCAACGCCACGCCGTTGATCGGACCAAGCCCCGGCAACAGGCCGACGACGGTGCCGATCAGGGTGCCGCACAGGGCGGTCACCAGGTTGTACGGGCTCAGCGCGACGCCGAAGCCCTGACCCAAATAGCCAAGGGTATCCATATCAGTTCTCCAGGACGCTGAGCAGGCCGAGGGGCAGCGGAACATCCATCAAGCGATCGAACAGCAGATAGAGACCAACCGCCATCAGGCTGATGATCACCACGCTCGGCAGCCAGCGGCCGCCATATAGACGGGCCATCGGTACGCCGGTAATGATGCTGGCCACGATGAAGCCAAGGGGTTCGAAGGTGCCGGCAAATACCAGCAGCAGCACCACGCATACACCGATCTTGGTCAGGGTTTCGCGATCCAGCGGCGGCTCGTCTTCACTGTGTTTGATCGGCGCCGGGCGAAACACCATGTACAGCAGCGCCAGGCCCATCAGGCCGAGCATCAGCAGCGGAAAGGCGCGCGGGCCGACCGGTTCGTAGGAAAAAGCCGCTTGGTACGGCCACGCCATCAGTGCCAGGCCGGCACACACCAGCAGCAACACCGAGGCGAAAATGCGTTGAATAAGCATGGGAGCTCCTGTGCTGCGTCCCGCGTAGGAGACGCAGCCACTAGACAGAGACGATCACTGGATCAGGCCGAACTCTTTGGCCAGCACTTTGTAGTCGGCGACCTGCTTTTTCACGTAGGTGTCCAGTTCCGGGCCGGTCATGGCGAACGGGAACAGCTCACGCTGATCGCGCAGCTTGGCAAACTCCTCGGAGGCCAGCAGTTTGTCGAACGCGTCTTTCCACCAGGCGTAGTCTTCGTCGCTGACCTTCGGCCCGAGGTAGAAGCCGCGCACCACCGGCCAGACGATGTCGTAGCCTTGTTCGCGAGCGGTCGGGATGTCTTTCATTTCCGGCTCGTCGAGACGTTTGTCGGCGAATACCGCGAGCAGGCGCATGTCGCCGCTCTGGATGTGCGGCATGGAGTCGGAGATGTCGGTACTGCCGACCTGGATGTGGCCGCCGAGCAGGGCCGTGGCGATTTCACCGCCGCCTTCAAGGGCCACGTAACGCAGTTCACGCGGGTTGATTCCGGCAGCCTTGGCGATCAGTGCGGTCTGCATCCAGTCCTGGCTGCCGACGGTGCCGCCGGAGCCGATAACCACCGAGCCTGGATCTTTCTTCAACGCCTGAACGAGATCGTCGAGGGTCTTGTAGGGCGAATCGCTTTTCACTGCGATGGCGCCGTAGCTGGTGCCGACGGCCGCGAGCCAGCGCACGTTGGTTTCATCGAAGCGGCCGAACTTGCCCTGAGCCAGGTTCAACAGCGAACCGCTCGACCACGCCACCAGCGTGCCGGCATCCGCCGGACGTTGCGCCACTACTGCGTTGTACGCCACCGCGCCTACACCGCCGGGCATGTAGGTCACGCGCATTGGTTTGCTCAGCAGCTTCTGGTTGACCAGTGCGCTCTGCACCAGTTTGCAGGTCAGGTCGAAACCACCGCCGGGGGAGGCGGGGGCGATGCATTCCGGACGTTTCGGCTCGGCCATGAGTTGGCCGGCAAACAGCATCGCGCCAGCGGCGAGAGCGACTTTACGCAGTGATACGTTCATTTGAGTCTCCAGAGGAGTTGTTGTTATTGATGGACTGACTGACCAAAGGGCAACGCTAAAGCTTAGCGGCAGGCGCAGTTTTCTCGCGGCGCGCGCGCAAGGACTGAAACAACGGAGGGGATATAGGACTGCGGCGAGAAACCGACAGTGCAATGGTGGAATCGAGCAAGGCGAGCAGGCATTAAAGCCTTGGTGCGCATGGAGGGCATGCTGGGGTACTCCGTTATTGTTCTTATGAGTCGAAAACGCTTCATGGCGTTTTTCGTTGCGCTGTGTGGCAGCAGCGGCGACAGTCGAAACTGTCCGTGGGCCGACTCTAACCGGCTAACCTTTCAACAACCTTTCAGTTGTCTTTCACGGTTTTCGGGCTTCACAGCGGCGGTTGCGGCTGTAAACTCCGCGGCAAAGCGCGGCGTCGGCCAACCCTGAACGAGGTACAAATCCATGCGTGTCCTGCTTGTCGAAGACCATCTGCAACTGGCCGAAAGCGTCGCTCAGGCGCTCAAGAGCACCGGTCTGACCGTGGATGTGCTGCACGATGGCGTGGCCGCCGACCTGGCGTTGGGCAGTGAGGAATACGCCGTAGCGATCCTCGACGTAGGCCTGCCGCGCATGGACGGTTTCGAGGTGCTGGCGCGGCTGCGTGCACGGGGCAAGAACCTGCCGGTGTTGATGCTGACCGCGCGCAGTGACGTCAAGGATCGCGTGCATGGCCTCAATCTCGGTGCTGACGACTACCTGGCCAAGCCGTTCGAACTGACGGAACTGGAAGCGCGAGTCAAAGCCTTGCTGCGCCGCAGTGTCCTTGGCGGCGAGCGTCAGCAGCGCTGTGGCGTGCTGGCTTACGACCTCGATACGCGGCGCTTCACCCTCGGCGACGAACTGCTGACCCTCACCTCGCGCGAGCAGGCCGTCCTCGAAGCGCTGATCGCGCGGCCGGGGCGAGTGATGAGCAAGGAACAACTGGCCGCGCAGGTGTTCGGCCTCGACGAAGAAGCCAGCCCCGACGCCATCGAAATCTACGTGCACCGCTTGCGCAAGAAACTCGACGGCCAGCCCGTAGCCATCGTCACCTTCCGGGGCCTCGGCTATCTGCTGGAAAGCCGCGATGCATAAGCCCAGCAGCCTGCGCTGGCGGTTGCTGTGGAACCTTGGATGGTTGCTGGTGGTGCTGATGCTCGCCAGTGGCTTGAGCGCTTACTGGAACGGTCGCGAGGCCGCCGACACCGCGTATGACCGCACGCTGCTGGCCTCGGCACGGACCATCGCTGCCGGGTTGTCGCAACGCGACGGCAGCCTCAGCGCCGACGTGCCTTACGTGGCGCTTGATACCTTCGCCTATGACAGCGCCGGGCGCATCTATTACCAGGTCAACGACATTCACCAGAAGCTGATCTCCGGTTACGAAAACCTCCCCGGACCACCGCCCGGCACGCCGCGTACCGACAGCTATCCGGCGCTCGCGCGCTTCTACAACGCGAAGTACAACGGCCAGAACGTGCGTGTGGTCAGCCTGCTCAAAGCGGTAAGCGAGCCGAACATGAACGGCATGGCGGAAATCCGCGTGGCTGAAACCGACGAAGCGCGGGTCAGCATGGCGCGCAGTCTGGCGGCTGACACCCTGTTGCGCTTGGGCATGCTGGCCGTGGGTGCATTGCTGCTGGTGTGGTTCGCGGTGAGTGCGGCGTTGCGCCCGCTGGAGCGGTTAAGAACCGCTGTTGAGGAACGCCAGCCTGACGATTTGCGGCCGCTGCCGCTGGTGGAAGTGCAGCATGAATTGGGGCCGTTGGTGCGCGCGCTCAATCATTTCACCGAGCGTCTGCGCGGCCAGTTCGAACGGCAGGCGCAGTTCATTGCCGATGCTGCCCATGAATTACGCACACCTCTGGCTGCACTGAAAGCACGGCTGGAACTGGGCCTGCGCTCGAACGAGCCGGAAACCTGGCGCACCACGCTGGAATCATCCGCACAAAGCACCGATCGCCTGACTCATCTGGCCAATCAGCTGCTGTCGCTGGCCCGGGTCGAAAACGGTGCGCGGGCGATTGCCGAGGGCGGCGCGCAGTTGCTCGATCTGAGCCAGTTGGCCCGAGAGCTGGGCATGGCCATGGCGCCTTTGGCGCACAAGCGCGGCGTGGCGCTGGCGCTGGAGGCGGATGAACCGGTGTGGCTGCGCGGTGAGCCGACGCTGCTCAATGAGCTGCTGAGCAATCTGGTCGACAACGCGCTGGCGCATACGCCATCGGGCGGCAATGTGATTCTGCGGGTCACGGCCCCGGCGGTGCTTGAGGTCGAGGACGACGGGCCGGGCATCCCGCTGCACGAGCGTGATCGGGTGTTCGAACGGTTTTATCGGCGCAATCAGCAGGTTGCCGGTTCAGGTCTGGGCTTGGCGATTGTCGGCGAGATCTGTCGCGCGCATCTGGCGCAGATCACCTTGCATGATGGCGAGCAGGCAGGGTTGAAGGTGCGGGTCAGTTTTATTGCCGGGTAATACTTTTGTGGCAAGGGTTTTTTGTGGCGAGGGGATTTATCCCCGCTCGGCTGCGCAGCAGTCGCAGTTCAGCGATCACAATCTGTCTGGAAAAAAACGGGTCGCAGAGTTCAGCGTCGCTTCGCAACCCAACGGGGATAAATCCCCTCACCACAGGTCAGTAGAACATCGACCGCGATTCTTCCAGATCCGCGCAGAACTGCTTGTTCTCCGGATCAATCCCCAGCTTCCTGAAAGCCGGCACGCTAAACGGGTCAATCCGCGCAAACGGATGATCGGTGTCCTTGCGGCAATACAAATTGGCTACTTGCACGACATCGACGTAATCGATGCGCGTCGAGTCGCGGCTGAAGTCTTGATAGAGCAATGGTAAATGCACCAGGCGCTCGGGAAACTCCCAGACCCGCAGCAATTTCTCGCCGAGCAATGGGTGAATCTGCTCGATCACATGGGTCAGGCTGACCGCATCGGAGAGCAGTTCATTGTGGTCTTCGGCGTAAGTCAGAATCGGCAACACGCCAATCTGATGCACCAACCCGCCGAGTGCCGCCTGATCGGGTTTGAGCTGGGTGTGGCGACGACACAGCGCATAGCTGACGCCAGCGATTTCCAGACTGCTGCGCCAGACTTCGCGCATCTTCTGTTCGACCACCTCGGAGCGGGCGTTGAAGATCTGCTCCATCACCAGACCGATCGCCAGGTTGCTGCTGTAGTTGATGCCCAAACGGGTAATGGCGGTGTGCAGGTCGGTGACTTCCTGCGCGGCGCGCAGCAGCGGACTGTTGACCACTTTGATCAGGCGCGCCGACAGCGCGGTGTCGCGGCCGATGACTTTGCTCAGATCGCTGACGCTGATTTCCGGATCCTCGGCGGCCTTGCGAATCTGCAGGGCCACTTCCGGCAACGTTGGCAGGACCAGGTCATCGTTATCGATGGCCGCAACCAAATCCTGTTGGACCTTTTCCGCCAGTTCGCTCATTTGGACTCTCTAGGGTGTTGCAACAATGCTGCGATCAACGCTGGATTTCGCGGTCGCGATCCAGTTCGTAAGGCAGGTCGAGCACGTGCAACGCGGGGCCTTCGAGGGCGCCCAGACGCAAATCACCGGCTTCGGCAGCTTCGGCCTGCAACACGGCCAGGAGTTCAATGTTTCCCTCGGCATTGGCCGCCAGCACCACTTCGCCGATCGAGCTGTTATGGCTGGGCGCGAACAACAGAGTGCCGGGCTCCGGCAACTCTGCTGCTTGGAGGCGCAAGCGGTACAGCCGACGCTTGAGCTTGCCCAGGTACTGCATGCGCGCAACGATTTCCTGGCCGGTGTAGCAGCCTTTCTTGAAGCTCACCCCGCCGACCGCCTGCAGATTGAGCATCTGCGGGATGAACAGTTCGCGAGTGGAAGGCATGACCTGACCGATACCGGCGCGGATCTGGCCCAGCAGCCATTGATTCAGTTCGCCCTCAGCCAGCGTGGCGGACAGTTGGCTTTGAATGTTTGGCGCCTGAGCGGCAGGCACCCAGAGTTCGGCGCGCTCGGGCGAGACGCGAATTGCGATCAGGCCTTCATGGCGCACAACGCTGTCGGTTTCGGCGGGCAGTGCCAGACCGAGGCTGGTCAGGGCTGCATCGCCATGCGCCAGACCGAAGCGCACCCAGGCGGCGCTTTCATCGGTCAGTTTCGATTTGGAGAACACCGCGTACTTTTTCAGGTCGGTCAGTTGCGGCTCGAGCAGCTCGCTGGCCATCGCCATCACCACGCCGTCGCCCTCAAGCAGGATGCGGAAGCTCGACTGCATCCGGCCTTTCTGCGTGCAGCGGGCGCCGAGGCTGGCGCGGGTGTCGCTCAGGTAATTGATATTGCAGGTCAACTGGCCTTGCAGGAATTTTCCGGCGTCCGCACCGCGAACCGCGAGTACGCCTTCATGAGACAGGGTGCAGAAAAAAGCAGAATCGGCCATGGGTCATCGCAGGGTAAATAGACTGGGGCACATCATAAGGGGGCAGGGTTGAAATGGGTAGTTGATAAAGGATCAGGGGTCCCCGACCAAAGCCGACTGTGCGGCCCGCGCCGGGGCTGTATACTGCCCGGCAAATTCGAGGAGGGCTCCATGGTCGAACAAGTTGAACTGAATCGCCTCTTTTGGCACAGCCGTCGCGGCATGCTTGAGCTTGACGTGCTGCTGGTGCCGTTCGTGCAGGAGGTTTACGCGACGTTGAATCAAGTGGATCGCGATCTGTACGTGCGTTTGCTGACCTGTGAGGATCAGGACATGTTCGGCTGGTTCATGGAGCGCAGCGAGTCGGAAGATCCGGAGCTGCAACGCATGGTCCGGATGATTCTGGATCGTGTCCAGCCCAAGTAATACGTTCGAATGCCGCTGGCATGCCTCACGGCAGTTGCTGGCGGCGTATCTGCTGGCCCAGGCGTTCGCCATGGGCTCGTTGTTTCTGCTGTCGATTCCACTCTGGGCCAGTCTGCTCGGCGCTTGCGCCTGTGCGCTGCATGGTTTTTGGGTGCTGCCACGGCAGATTTTGCTGAGTCATCCGAAAGCATTTTGCGGCTTGCGCCGCGATGGCGATGGCTGGCAGGTGTGGAATCAGGCTGATGGCTGGCAAGCGGTGCAACTGCGCCCGGACAGTCTGGCGCTGCCATTGATTGTGGTGCTGCGCTTTCGTCTGCGCGGAGAGTGGCGGGTCAGATCGATCTGCGTGCCACGTGACTCGCAGGCGGCGGATCTGCACCGACGCCTGCGAGTGCGGCTCAAGTTCAGCCGGCGTAGGTGGGCGGCACCAGAATAGTGTCGAGCGCTTCGGGCAGCATATCCGGATAGTCGAGGGTGTAATGCAGTCCGCGACTTTCCTTGCGTTCCATGGCTGAGCTGATCATCAATTCGGCAACCTGTGCCAGGTTGCGCAACTCGATCAGGTCGCGGCTGACTTTATAGTTGCTGTAAAACTCATCGATCTCATCCAGCAGCAGACGCACCCGGTGCTGCGCCCGTTGCAGACGCTTGTTGGTGCGCACGATGCCGACGTAGTCCCACATGAATCGGCGCAACTCGTCCCAGTTGTGCGCGATGATCACGTCTTCATCCGAGTCGGTGACCTGGCTGGCATCCCAGACGGGCAGGGCGCTTGGCGCCGCAACGTCATCGAGTTGCGCAAGAATGTCCGCCGCTGCCGAACGGGCATAAACGAAGCATTCCAGAAGTGAGTTGCTGGCCATGCGATTGGCGCCGTGCAGGCCGGTGAAGCTGGTTTCGCCGATGGCGTAGAGGCCGGGTACATCGGTGCGACCGTACTGATCGACCATCACCCCGCCACAGGTGTAGTGCGCGGCGGGGACCACCGGGATCGGTTGTTTGGTGATGTCGATGCCGAAGCCCAGGCAGCGCTCATAAACAGTCGGGAAGTGGCTTTTGACGAACGATTCAGGCTTGTGGCTGATGTCCAGATAAACGCAGTCGACACCCAGGCGCTTCATTTCATGGTCGATGGCCCGCGCGACGATGTCACGAGGCGCCAGCTCGGCGCGTTTATCGAAGCGATACATGAAGCGCTCGCCGTTGGGCAGCTTCAAATGCGCGCCTTCGCCACGCAACGCTTCAGTGATCAGGAAACTCTTGGCTTGCGGGTGATACAGGCAGGTCGGGTGGAACTGGTTGAATTCCAGGTTCGCCACCCGGCAACCGGAACGCCAGGCCATGGCGATGCCGTCACCGCAGGCGCCGTCGGGGTTGCTGGTATAAAGGTAGACCTTGGCTGCGCCGCCCGAGGCCAGAATCACGAAGCGTGCGCCGTAGGTGTCGACTTCGCCGGTGGCGCGATTCAGCACGTAAGCGCCCAGGCAACGATCGCCTTCCAGGCCCAAGCGGCGTTCGGTGATCAGATCGACGGCGACGCGCTGTTCCAGCAATTCGATGTTTTCACGCTCTTTGGCCTGGGCCAGCAAGGTCTTGAAGATCGCCGCGCCGGTGGCGTCGGCAGCATGGATGATGCGTCGATGGCTGTGGCCACCTTCGCGGGTCAGGTGAAATTCGAAACCACCGTCTTCAGTGCCGGACTGTTCGTCGCGGGTGAACGGTACGCCTTGGTCGATCAGCCATTGAATGGCCTCGCGGCTGTGCTCGACGGTGAAGCGTACGGCGTCTTCATGGCACAAGCCGCCGCCCGCATTGAGGGTGTCGTCGACATGGGATTCGACAGTGTCGGTATCGTCGAGCACGGCGGCAACGCCGCCCTGGGCCCAGAAGGTCGAACCGTTGGCGAGATCGCCTTTGCTCAATACGGCAATGCGCAGATGACCGGGCAAGGTCAAAGCGAGAGTCAAACCGGCAGCACCGCTGCCAATCACCAGAACATCGTGTTGGAACTGTTGGCTCATTTCAGGATTCCGCTCAAAGCGACCCGGGTCGGGGTTGGCGCAAGACAGCTGGATCGGCGAGTCAAGACAGCCACACAGCCCACTAGTATATAGAGGGGTTGGGCGGCACAATAGCCGGGCCCAGATGGCATTGTGAGACTACTGCGCATTTAAAAGCGCTGTGCTTCGTCGGAAGTTTTTTCCGGCGGTTTCGGGAATAGACACCTGTATCGGCGCTGAAACAGTCTTTTCCGAGCAGGGTTGCGCAATGTCAGGTGGGTACGGCTATAAATAATTGGAACTTTTGCCAAAGGCCCAAGATCAATAGACGGTGCCAGAAACCAGGGACAGTGTCGGCTTCAGTGCGGAATCTGCGTTTGGATTCCTGCCGGCGAAACCGATAACAAGATTATTCGCGCAGCCGGTTCAACCCGCGCTGCGTTTTTCGTGCGTGCCAAATCAGAGCCCGCAGGAAACTTGCTTGGAGGGGGAGAACTTTTGCGAAAAGCCCGAGTCTATGTTTGCAAGTCTGGTCGTTTAGTAATGCAAGTCTCCTCCGGGCTTATCGAGGAGTGTTCATGCTAACCCAGGAAGAGGATCAGCAGCTGGTCGAACGCGTACAGCGTGGCGACAAGCGAGCTTTCGATCTGCTGGTGCTGAAATATCAGCACAAAATTCTCGGGTTGATCGTGCGTTTTGTGCACGACACCCATGAAGCCCAGGACGTTGCTCAGGAAGCCTTTATCAAGGCGTATCGGGCACTTGGAAATTTCCGCGGTGACAGTGCGTTTTATACGTGGCTGTACCGTATTGCCATTAACACGGCAAAGAACTACCTGGTTTCCCGCGGCCGTCGGCCGCCGGATAGCGATGTAAGTTCAGAGGATGCAGAGTTCTACGATGGCGATCACGGCCTCAAGGATCTCGAATCACCGGAACGTGCATTGCTGCGGGATGAGATCGAAGGCACTGTCCATCGGACCATCCAGCAACTGCCAGAGGATTTGCGTACGGCTTTAACTTTACGTGAATTCGATGGTCTGAGTTACGAGGACATTGCGAGCGTCATGCAGTGTCCGGTGGGTACCGTGCGCTCCCGGATTTTCCGCGCTCGGGAGGCCATCGATAAAGCCCTGCAACCGTTGTTGCAGGAAAACTGAGACAGCGGCGACAGCCAAGAGAGGAACGCCATGAGTCGTGAAGCCCTGCAGGAATCGCTGTCCGCAGTGATGGATAACGAAGCGGACGAACTGGAATTGCGTCGAGTGCTCAGCGCACTGGATGATGTAGATACCCGTGAGACCTGGGCTCGTTACCAGATCGCTCGGGCAGCCATGCACAAGGATCTGCTGCTTCCGCGTCTGGATATCGCTGCGGCAGTGTCCGCTGCGCTGGAAGACGAAACGGCTCCGGCCAAAGTATCCCGCAGCCCATGGCGTAACCTGGGTCGCCTCGCTGTTGCCGCTTCGGTAACCGTGGCCGTTCTGGCCGGTGTTCGCCTGTACAACCAGGACGAAATTGCTGGTGTTGAGCTGGCCCAACAGTCGAATCAGCCTACTCTGGCCACTCCACAGGTCAAAGGTCCGGCAGTTCTGGCTGGTTACAGCGAAAGCTCGGAAGCGACTGGCCCTATGGCTAACGGCGTTCTGCAAGGTCAGCCAGGCTGGCATGATCAGCGTCTGCCAGGCTACCTGCGTCAGCACGCTCAGCAGGCTGCACTCAAAGGAACTGAAAGCGCGCTGCCATACGCACGTGCCGCAAGCCTGGAAAACCGTTAAGGAGGATCATGCGCGCCATCCCTCTACTTTCGCTTCTGCTCAGTGGCTGGTTCGTTGTTCCAGCCCACGCTGACGAGGCCCAGGACTGGTTGACCCGTCTGGGCCAGGCCGAGCAGCAGCAAAGCTTCCACGGCACTTTCGTTTACGAGCGCAACGGCAGTTTTTCCACGCACAACATCTGGCATCGCGTCCAGAATGGCCAGGTCCGCGAGCGGTTATTGCAGCTCGACGGCTCGGCTCAGGAAGTCGTGCGCATTGATGGACGTACTCAATGCGTCAGCGGCACCCTGATTGCGGGATTGGGTGACTCACCCAACGCTGCCGCCCGTGCGCTGGATCCCAAAAAGCTGAAGAATTGGTATGACCTTGCCGTCATTGGCAAGTCGCGCGTGGCTGGCCGTGAGGCAGTGATCGTCTCGCTGACCCCTCGTGATCAGCACCGTTACGGTTTCGAGTTGCATCTGGACAAGAGAACCGGGCTGCCACTCAAGTCGTTGCTGTTGAATGACAAAGGGCAGTTGCTCGAGCGTTTCCAGTTCACCAGCCTCGACACGGATGAAATCCCGTCGGACAAGGACTTGTTGGCGGACCCTGATTGCAAGCCGATCAACATTGCAAGCGACAAGGCTTCTGCAGCTAAAACCGTGCAAAACTGGCGTTCGGACTGGCTCCCGCCAGGCTTTGAGCTGACCAGCAGCAGTTCGCACAAGGATGCGCAGACCAAGACCCAAGTCAGCAGCCTGATGTATGACGATGGTCTGGCGCGTTTCTCGGTGTTCCTTGAACCGTTGAATGGCGCAACCGTCACTGACACCCGCACTCAGTTGGGCCCGACCGTCGCGGTATCCCGTCGCCTGACCACGCCGCAGGGTGAAATGATGGTCACGGTGGTCGGTGAAATTCCGATTGGCACCGCCGAACGAATCGCCCTATCGATGCGTAACAACGATGGCGCTGCGACCAGCAAGCAGTGAGCTGATTTCAGTCATTTCCACTTCGTCGTCGAGACGTCGAAATGTTTGCTGAGCATTTTCATTTGCAAAACCCCTGAAAATTTTTTATAGGTCAGAGCCTCACGGCTCTGGCCTTGTTTGTTGTTCCCGGAACAAAAATGCCGGTCTGTGGTTTCCGGTGTTCCTTTGCTCCATATCGCTTAACCCTGCTCGTCGTAACGGGAGCTGTATGTCGATACCAAGTTTGAAGTCTTACCTTTCCATCTTCGCCACCGTGCTGTTGCTCGGTCAGGCGGTTCCTGCTGCGCAAGCGGCCGATCTGCCTGATTTCACCCAGTTGGTCGAACAAGCGTCGCCAGCGGTAGTGAATATCAGTACCACGCAGAAACTGCCGGACCGTCGCGTGAATCAGCAGATGCCGGATCTGGAAGGCCTGCCACCGATGCTGCGCGAGTTCTTCGAGCGCGGCATGCCGCCTCAGCAGCGCTCGCCACGTGGCGATGGCCGCCAGCGTGAAGCGCAATCGCTGGGTTCGGGGTTCATCATTTCGCCGGATGGCTACATCCTCACCAACAACCACGTGATCGCCGATGCTGACGAAATCCTCGTCCGTCTGGCTGATCGCAGTGAGATGAAAGCCAAACTGGTCGGCACCGACCCACGTTCTGACGTGGCGTTGCTGAAAATCGAAGGCAAGGATCTGCCAGTGCTCAAGCTCGGCAAATCCCAGGACTTGAAGGCCGGCCAGTGGGTCGTCGCAATCGGTTCGCCATTCGGCTTTGACCACACCGTGACCCAAGGCATCGTCAGCGCCGTCGGTCGCAGCCTGCCGAACGAAAACTATGTGCCGTTCATTCAGACCGACGTGCCTATCAACCCGGGCAACTCCGGTGGCCCGCTGTTCAACCTGAACGGTGAAGTGGTCGGCATCAACTCGCAGATCTACACCCGCTCCGGCGGCTTCATGGGCGTGTCGTTCGCGATCCCGATCGACGTGGCGATGGATGTCTCCAATCAGCTCAAGAGCGGTGGCAAAGTCAGCCGTGGCTGGCTGGGCGTGGTCATTCAGGAAGTGAACAAGGACCTCGCCGAATCGTTCGGTCTGGATAAGCCGGCCGGCGCCCTCGTTGCGCAGATCCAGGATGACGGCCCTGCGGCCAAGGGCGGCCTGCAGGTTGGCGACGTGATCCTGAGCATGAACGGTCAGCCGATCGTCATGTCGGCCGACTTGCCGCATCTGGTCGGCGCGCTGAAGGCTGGCGCCAAAGCCAATCTGGAAGTGATTCGCGAAGGCAAGCGCAAGAATGTCGAGTTGACTGTCGGCGCGATCCCGGATGAAGACAAAGAGCTGGACACGCTGCCGAAATCCGGCGCTGAAAGCAGCAGCAACCGCCTCGGTGTTGCGGTCGGTGAATTGACCGCCGAGCAGAAGAAAACCTACGACCTCAAAGGTGGTGTGGTGATTAAGGAAGTGCAGGACGGTCCTGCGGCCCTGATCGGTCTGCAACCGGGTGACGTGATCACCCACCTGAACAACCAGGCCATCGGCTCGGCCAAGGAGTTCACTGACATCGCCAAGGCGTTGCCGAAGAACCGTTCGGTGTCGATGCGCGTGCTGCGCCAGGGCCGTGCCAGCTTCATCACCTTCAAACTGGCTGAATAAGCCAGCAACAAGGTAAAAAGAAACCGCCTCGAAAGAGGCGGTTTTTTTGTGTCTGCAGCTTTTGTCTTAGTCGGGAAAGACTTAGCCCATCATGTCCTTGACCATACGCTCCTGCTCCATCAGTTCGCGCTGGCGGGCATCGATGCGCGAGGACAGCGGGAAGTTGTTGCCCGCCTTGCGCTTGGCGAAGTCCAACTGCTGAATGGCCTGGCGGTAATCGCCGACCAGTGCAAAATACTCGGCGCGCGCCTGATGCAGGCCGATGATGTTGCCCGACAAACCGCGGGTTTCAGCAACCTGATACCAGACGTCCGGATCATCCGGGCGCGACTTGAGCAGGCTGTCGAGTGCCTTCTCGGCATCGGCGGCGCGATTCTGTTTCAGCAGCAGATCGACGCGCACCTGATTCAGCGGATAGTTGCCCGGGAACTGCGCAAGCATGCGGTCGACCCGTGACTGCGCATCGGGCAGGCGATTGTTGGTGATGTCCAGATCGACCTGAGCGAGGTTGTAGATGATCTCGTTGGGTGACTTGGCCAGCAGTTGCTTGAGGTTCTCCCGCGCTTCATTGAGCTGGCCGCCCTTGATCTGGGCGATGGCGAGGCCGTAACGCGCCACGTCGTTTTTCGGATTCTCATCGAGCAGGGCGCGGAAACGCTTGGCGCCCAGCCCCGGGGTTTCCTCGTAGATCAACTGTACCCGCGCGCGGATCAACTGGTAGCGCATGCTGTCTTCTATGCCGCCCGGTTTCGCCTGCTCGGCGCGGTTGCGGGTGTCGGCGATACGCGATTCAGTGACCGGGTGAGTCAGGAGGAATTCCGGCGGCTTGGCATCGAAGCGGTATTGGCGCATCAGACGCTCGAACATGGTCGGCATAGAGCGCGGGTCGTACCCGGCCTTTTCCAGATTGAGGATGCCGATACGGTCGGCCTCCTGTTCGTTCTGCCGTGAGAAGCGCCGTTGTTCCTGCAACGCCGCAGCCTGGGTGCCGGCGATGGTGGCGATACCGGCATCACCGCCGCCTGCCGCCGCGATGACGATACCCGCCAGCAACGCGGCCATCATCGGCACCTGCATTCTTTGTGAGGCTTCGACGCCGCGAGCGAAGTGGCGTTGCGACAAGTGCGCCAATTCGTGAGCGAGCACCGAGGCGTATTCACCTTCGGTCTGGGCGTTGAGGAACAGGCCACCGTTGACCCCGACCACGCCGCCCGGCGCTGCGAAGGCGTTGAGTTGCGGGCTGTTGATCAGGATGAATTCCAGACGTCGGTCGGAGACCTGACTGGTCTCCACCAGCTTGTAGACGCTGGATTCGACGTAATCCTTGAGTTGCGGATCGTTGAGCTGGGAAACCTGGCTGCGCAGCATGGCCAGCCAGGCGCGGCCGAGCTGGTATTCCTGTTGCGGTGAGACGATGGCAGAACTGGCGTCGCCGAGTGACGGCAGATCGTCGGCAAAGCCTGGTGAGGCGAGCAGGCAAGCGAGCGTCAGCAGGGTAGGGCGCAGAAAAGTCATGCACAAAGCCTTGGAGGACAAAGACCTTACTGTAGCCGGACACCGAAGCCGCGACCAGATATTCTAGGCAGCTCGACAACCCGAACCGGAGTGACGCAATGACTGACGCTGTAGCCCATGACGTAGAATTGGACGCCAGTGGCCTGAACTGTCCTTTGCCGTTGCTCAAGGCAAAAATGGAACTCAACAAACTGCAAAGTGGCGCTGTGCTCAAGGTGATCGCTACCGATGCCGGCTCGCAACGCGACTTCCGTACCTTTGCCAAACTCGCCGGTCATGCGCTGTTGCGCGAAGAAGACGAGGCTGGCGTCTACCGTTACTGGTTGAAAAAAGCCTGAAGCGCCGCGCTAAAAACCGAAGGGATTATTGATGTTCAAAGTGTTACGCGACTGGATTCAGCGCTACTTCTCCGATGAAGAAGCCGTGGTGCTGGCAGTGCTGCTGTTTCTCGCCTTCACCGCCGTGCTCACCCTCGGCGGCATGCTTGCGCCGGTGTTGGCCGGGATGGTGCTGGCGTATCTGATGCAGGGCCTGGTGGTGACGCTCGAGCGGCTGCGCGTGCCGGGCGGGGTGGCGGTGGGGCTGGTGTTTGCGCTGTTCATGGGCGCGCTGATGCTGTTTATTGTCGTGGTGCTGCCGCTGCTTTGGCATCAGTTGATCACGCTGTTCAACGAGTTGCCGGGCATGCTCGCCAAGTGGCAATCGCTGCTGCTTCTATTGCCCGAGCGCTATCCGCATCTGGTGTCTGACGAGCAAGTCTTGCAAGCGATCGAAGCGGCGCGGGGCGAGATCGGCAAGTTCGGTCAGTGGGCACTGACTTTCTCGTTGTCGAGTCTGCCGCTGCTGGTGAACATCATGATCTACCTGGTGCTGGTGCCGATTCTGGTGTTCTTCTTCCTCAAGGATCGGGCGATGATCGGCGAGTGGGTGCGCGGCTATCTGCCCCGCGAGCGCGCGCTGATCACCCGCGTCGCCCAGGAAATGAACCGGCAGATCGCCAATTACATACGTGGCAAAGGCATCGAGATCGTGATTTGCGGCGGCGTGACCTACATCGCCTTCATCGCGCTGGGCCTGAATTACGCGGCGCTGCTGGCGTTGCTGGTCGGCTTGTCGGTGGTGGTGCCGTATGTCGGTGCGGTGGTGGTGACCGTACCGGTGCTGCTGATTGCGCTGTTCCAGTGGGGCTGGAGCGATCAGTTCATCTACCTGATGGCGGTCTACGGGATCATTCAGACGCTGGACGGCAACGTGCTGGTGCCGTTGCTGTTTTCGGAAGCAGTGAATCTGCATCCGGTGGCAATCATCTGCGCGGTGCTGTTGTTTGGCGGGTTGTGGGGATTCTGGGGCGTGTTCTTTGCGATCCCGCTGGCGACGCTGTTCAAGGCTGTGCTCGATGCGTGGCCGCGCAAGGAGCCGGTGGTGGCGCCGTTGCTATAGCGGTTGATCCGGATTTTACAGAGAGGCTATTCGCGAGCAGGCTCGCTCCCACGGTGATTACATTTCAATTGTGGGAGCGAGCCTGCTCGCGAAGGCGTCTTTACAGACGCAGCAAAAACATCAGGCTTTATTCAGAGCCTCAGCCGCCGCCAGCACGGCATCAACATGCCCCGGCACTTTCACACCACGCCATTCCTGACGCAGCACGCCGTCCTTATCAATCAGGAAAGTGCTGCGATCAACGCCCAGGTATTCCTTGCCATACAGCTTCTTCAGCTTGATCACGTCGAACAACTGGCAAACCGCCTCGTCCTTGTCGCTGATCAGCTCGAACGGAAATTCCTGCTTGCCTTTGAAGTTTTCGTGCGACTTCAAACTGTCGCGGGAAATGCCGAAGACTTCGGTGTTGGCAGCCTTGAACGCCGCATATTGATCGCGAAAGCCCTGGCCCTGAGTGGTGCAGCCCGGGGTGCTGTCCTTCGGGTAGAAGTAGATCACCACTTGCTTGCCCTTGAGTTCGGACAGGCTGACGGTCTGCCCGCTGGTCGCAGGCGCGGTGAAATCCGCAACCGGTTGGTCGATGACAACGGCCATGAAAGCTTCCTTACATTGGGTTTTGTGGGCGCCAAGGCTCGATCAGGGCATCCAGGTTCATCGCATCGGCGAAGTCGAGGAACTGATCGCGCAGCCAGCTGATCTGGGTGCCCGCCGGCAGGGTCACGGTGAACGTGGCGTTGAGCATGGTGCCGCCGGTCTGAGGCGCCTGATAGGTGTCGCAGGTGAGGTTTTCCAGCTCGACGTTATGGTCCATGAAGAACTGGCACAGCTCATTGATGATGTCCGGGCGATACGCCGAGCTGACGTAGGCCACGTAAGGCAGCGCTTGCGGACGATTTTCCAGAGCGGCGCTGCGCACCACGTTGACTGTGAATGCGTGACGCTTGGCCAGCAACGGCAGGCTGCCTTCGAGGCGCGCGAGGGCGTCCCAGCTACCGGAAACTTCCAGCACCAGGGCGCTGCACTCGCCGTGGCGGGTCAGGCGAGAGGTGACGACGGCGCAGCGGTTTTCATGGCTGGCGCGGCACAGGACGTTGGTCAGCTCCATGGGGTTGGCGCCGAGGGCACTGATGACAAGGAATTGTTCGCGAACTGTGGGGGTGGACATGCAGCATTCCTAAAGCGATGAGCGGTCGGTAGGTTGACGGGCGTTGGTAGCCGGGAGTGCCTGTTCTGGCGGTCCGTAAAAAGAGACCCGGCCAGCGTTCGCGGCTCGCTCCACTGTGCGGGAGCGCGTCGATGCGACGCAGGAACGGGGCCTGGGAGGCCGAAAAGGGAGGCTGAAACCCGGCGTACGAGCTGATCTGTACCGATCAAAGTCTGAAGGGTAGCGAAAAGCGGCGCCAAGGGGAATGGCGGCGGCGCAGTACTTCGCTTGTGCAAGCATCTTGGCGCCAGTACCATTACCGCTCTCTTTTTCCGGCAGGAGCGGTTTCATGATTGCGGGCAGTATGGTGGCACTGGTCACTCCCATGGATGCACAAGGGCGTCTTGACTGGGACAGCCTCAGCAAACTCGTGGACTTCCACCTCAAGAACGGCACCCATGCCATCGTCGCCGTCGGTACTACCGGCGAGTCGGCCACCCTTGATGTAGAAGAGCACATCGCCGTCATCAAAGCCGTGGTCAAACAGGTTGCCGGGCGCATTCCGGTCATCGCCGGCACCGGCGCCAATTCGACCCGCGAAGCCGTCGAGCTGACCCGCAACGCCAAGGCCGCCGGCGCCGATGCCTGCCTGCTGGTTGTCCCGTACTACAACAAGCCGACCCAGGAAGGCCTGTACCAGCACTTCAAGCACATCGCTGAAGCGGTCGACATTCCGCAGATTCTCTACAACGTTCCCGGCCGCACCTCCTGCGACATGCAGGCCGAGACGGTGATTCGCCTGTCCACCGTGCCGAACATCATCGGCATCAAGGAAGCCACCGGCGACCTCAAGCGCGCCAAAGCGATCATCGATGGCGTGAGCAAGGATTTCATCGTGCTGTCCGGCGATGATCCGACCGCTGTCGAGCTGATCCTGCTGGGCGGCAAAGGCAACATCTCGGTCACCGCCAACGTCGCCCCGCGCGAAATGGCTGACCTGTGCGAGGCCGCGCTGAAGGGCGACGCCGATACCGCACGCGCAATCAACGAAAAACTGATGCCGCTGCACAAGGACCTGTTCATCGAAGCCAACCCGATTCCGGTGAAGTGGGCTTTGGTCGAAATGGGCCTGATGCACGAAGGCATCCGCCTGCCACTGACCTGGCTGAGCACCCCTTGTCATGAAACGCTGCGCTCGGCCCTGCGCCAGTGCAACGTCCTGGTTTAATTGAGGAAGTACAACGCATGAAGCGAATGGCCGGACTTTCCGCACTTGCCTTGATTATCTCCAGCACCAGTGGCTGCGGATGGGTCTGGGGGCCGGAAGGTTATTTCCGCGACCGTGGAAGCGATTACCTGCAAGCGCAACAGACTGCACCGATGCAATTGCCACCGGATGTGAGCACTGCCAAGCGCCTCGATCCGCTGTTGCCGATCCCGCGCAACGTGGCCGATGACACCGCGACGGGCGAGTACGTTGTGCCGCGTCCTCAGCCGCTTTCGGCGGTTGCCGACGCAACTGATTACTCGCTGCAGAAGAGCGGTGATTCGCGTTGGGTCGTGGCCCAGCACCCTCCGGCCGAAGTCTGGCCAGTGGCGCTGCAGTTCTTCCAGGACAACGGTTTCCGTCTGGATGAACAGCGTCCGCAGACCGGTGAGTTCACCACCACCTGGCAGCACTCCGACGAGCTGTCCGCTTCGATGGCCAAGCGCCTGAGTGCGGCCGGTATCGCCAGCGACAGCGAAACCCGCGTGCGTGTGCGCATCGAGCCGGGCGTGCAGCGCAACACCAGTGAGATCTACGTGGTCAGCGCCGAGCGTCCTGCCGGCAGCACGGCCGACGTGGCTTTCACCAACCGTTCGGTCAACACTGGCCTGGACGCTGCGCTGGTCGACGACATGCTCGCGAGCATGAGCCGCACCTCCGAGAAGGGCGGTTCGGTGTCGATGCTGGCCTCGCGTGATTTCGATGCGCCGAGCCGTGTCAGCCTGAACGAAGACGGCAGCGGCAACCCGGTGTTGAACGTCGGTACCGATCTGGACCGCGCCTGGTCGAGCGTCGGCCGTGCGCTGGAACAGGGCGAATGGCGCGTTGAAGACATCAACCGCAGCCTGGGCCTGTACTACATCAACCTGGCCGAAAAAGCCGAGAAGAAAGACGACAAGCCTGGCTTCTTCAGCAGCCTGTTCGGCAGTGCGCCGAGCAAGGAAGAAGTCGAAGCCCGCGCCGAGCGTTATCAGGTTCGCCTGAGCAAGGTGGGCGAGAACATCCAGGTTACCGTCGAAAAGAACATCAACACCGTCGCGCCGGCCGATGTCGCGCGTAAAGTGTTGAGCGTGATTCAGGACAACCTGGGCTGATCCGATATGCGTTTTGCCGTTCTCGGCAGCGGTAGCCAAGGGAACGGCACGCTGATCGCCAGTGCTGATACGTATGTGCTGGTGGATTGTGGTTTTTCCCTGCGGGAAACCGAAAGACGTCTGTTGCGCCTGGGTGTGCACCCGGCGCAACTGAGCGCGATACTCGTGACCCACGAACATGCCGACCACGTGCATGGCGTGGGTTTGCTATCTCGGCGCTACAATCTGCCGGTCTACCTCAGTCGCGGCACATTGCGCGGGATGCGCAAACCGCTTGAACCGGCTGGTTTTCTGGCCGGCGGCGAGCAACTGCAGATCGGCGCACTGAACGTCGGGGTCATTGCCGTGGCCCATGACGCGCAGGAGCCGACCCAGTACGTTTTCAGCGATCAGGAACAGCGGCGCTTCGGCCTGTTGACCGACCTGGGATCGTTCTGCGAGCGGGTGCTGGATGGCTATCGGGACCTCGATGCATTGATGATCGAGTCGAACCATTGCCGCGACATGCTGGCCCGTGGTCACTACCCGTACTTTCTCAAGCAGCGGGTAGGCGGCGAACGCGGACATCTGAACAACCATCAGGCGGCATTCCTGGTGGCCGAGTTGGGCTGGCAGGGTTTGCAACACCTGGTCCTGGCCCATCTGAGCAGCAAGAACAACCTGCCGCAGCTGGCCCGGCAATGTTTTGTCGACACCCTCGGGTGCGACCCGGACTGGCTGCAACTGGCCGATCAAGATTCAGGGCTCGACTGGCGCCACATCGCCTAGCCCACCTACTTAGCAAGCGGAGCCCATCATGGAAAAACGTGAAGAACTCTACCGCGGCAAAGCCAAATCGGTTTACAAGACCGACGATGCTGACCGCTTGATCCTGCTGTTTCGCAACGACACTTCGGCGTTCGACGGCAAGCGCATCGAACAGCTCGATCGCAAAGGTATGGTGAACAACAAGTTCAACGCTTTCATCATGCAGAAGCTCGAAGCGGCCGGCGTGCCGACCCAGTTCGACAAACTGCTGGGCGACAATGAATGCCTGGTGAAGAAGCTCGACATGATCCCGGTGGAATGCGTCGTGCGTAACTACGCCGCCGGCAGCCTGGTCAAGCGTCTGGGCGTCGAGGAGGGCATGAAGCTCAACCCGTACACCTTCGAACTGTTCTTGAAGGACGACGCCAAGGGCGACCCGTTCATCAACGAATCCCATGTCGTGGCGTTCGGTTGGGGCACCGCCGAGCAACTGGCGCGCATGAAGGAACTATCGCTCAAGGTCAACGAAGTCCTGAGCAAACTGTTCGACGACGCCGGCCTGCTGCTGGTCGACTTCAAGCTTGAATTCGGCGTGTTCAGCGACGGCTCCATCGTCCTCGGCGACGAGTTCAGCCCGGACGGCTGCCGTCTGTGGGACAAGGACACCAAGAAGAAGATGGACAAGGACCGCTTCCGCCAGGGCCTCGGCGACGTCATCGAAGCCTACGAAGAAGTCGCCGCTCGTCTGGGCGTACCGCTTTAATCGACGCAAGCATCTGATAGCACGGAAAAAATTTCGTTTGGGGGGTTCGCAACCAACGAAAGTGTTGTTATGATGCGCGCCGTTGGAGAGATGCCAGAGTGGCCGAATGGGACGGATTCGAAATCCGTTGTACCTTCACCGGTACCTAGGGTTCGAATCCCTATCTCTCCGCCATACATAGAAAAGCCCCGCAAATCAATGGATTGCGGGGCTTTTTGTTTTTCGATTGTACTACTCTGTTGTACTACTCAAGTGTTCCTGTTTTGCGATGATGCAACATCGTTGGTATCAGAAAATCAGGTAAAGAATAGCCCGCTCAATGGCGGGCCCTTGGGGCGTCTGTTTTTCCACCCTCTACGCGCTTTTAACCACCCACGCTAACGGTGATTGAGGGTGTAGAACGTATGCCCGCCCGAGGGCAGATAAAGAAACCTGATCCCCCCAGTTGGAATAGGAAATGGAGATCAGATTCCAATGGTAGAGAACGTCCATAGCCCCTTCGTAAACCAACTGCGACAATCCAGCGGTTGAAGGAATCTGGCTTAGATACAGCCCTTCGTTCCTGCCGCCATGAATTGCAATCACTGCTAAGACTTGCTGGGCGCTCTCGTTAAGGGAGGGAAGTTCGGGGTCAAACTTGGCATTTACGGCGTTCAAGTCTGAACTGAACGATGCGACGACCAAGCCAAGAAACCCGATTATTCCAACAACCACCAGCAGTGCCACAATGAATGACCACAGCGGGAACGCTACGGGCTGTGCAAGCCACGTAAAGAGTTCCAGTGTCCAAGTCCAAGCCGTGGAGATAAACGGGCGAAGGGAAGGCCACAGATCTGTCGTGAGCATTTTACCGGCACCACTGACGGCACCCAGAAAGAGTGTCCCAACGACACCTCCCAACGACAGCAGAACCACTTTGCGTTTTGGTTTCATCCTTTTTTCACCTCTCGTTCCATCGCTGCCCCCATTCTGGTTGTTATTCCAAATGCTACCAGAGTGGCGACCACTCCAGCGGTACGGAGCCAATGATCACAGGGTAGATTGCAAGCCAAAGCAGAGGGCTTCCCAGAGTCGATGTGATGTTTTGAGGGGCAGGAAGGTGGGGGTGATGCGAGGGATGCACGCGGCGAAGGCGTTCGCTTCGCTCTTATATTATGCGACCACAATACAAGTATCGGTATATATCGGAACTTGTAAGTCTCAAATGCAATCTTGGCGGGTGCGATTTACGCACACTGAATACCACCTCTACGCCAAGTAGCACTAGGCTTTCAGCCGATTCTGTCCGTGTGGATCACGTCCCTACAGCCGTGTTCATGCCTGAGGGTAGTTGATCTGCCACCAGTTGAACAAAGCAACGCAAATGCTCATTCCACCCAATACAAAGGGGGTCACGTGGTCGAAGAACCAAGGCGACACAATCGCGCCTCTGGCGAAAACATACCACCTGACTAGCGTTGCAACGAGGCGAGAAGGAGTTGTTGTGAATGCTTGACCACCACTCTGATGGTGCTCGTTTCCGGCAACGATGTAGTGAATGTAAAAAGAATAACGAATTTCGTTTCTCGTCCTGCTGTCCAGCTTTCGAACCATCGCTAGCTTGTCTGGGGGTTCTGTGCCTTTTGGTGGAGTTCTTTCGAGATGAGTCATCTTTCCCTTGGGGTTGAAGCTTATGAGTTTGAACTCGCCATCAACAGTGCCAGGTGTCTTTTGAATCAACTCCAAAACATGATTTCGCATCTGTTTCCTGCCTAGACGCCTGACGACTCTGATGAGCGTCTTCTCATACAGGTCGTGCATTGCAAGATCAAAGCGGAAGCTGCCTTCGGGGGTTCGTTGATATAGCCTCAACCACAGATAAGCGTTGATACCAGCAAGAACCATCCATACATTTTGAACGTTTTCTTTGAGCCTGATCTCATTCCCAAGCAGTTTGAAAGTCGAAAGGTCTGCACCGAAGTACCACAACAGCAAGACTACAGTTGAAAAGCCGATCAAATAGCCTCGGGCTTTATTGAAGTCTGGCGTATCCGTTTCACCCACGTTTTCTTCTCCAAACTGCCCACGCAAAGAGCATGGGCAATCTCGCAAAGCAACTCAGCCGGCTGGCTGACCAAAATGCTGCGTAATCTTTTTCAACACAGAGTCGGGAGCGTTGAATGTGAGTTTCCCGTCAACGAGTTTCATTTCTGTTTGAGCAAGCTCTTCCTCGCTCAGGAAACCAGCTAGCTTTTCTTGCGTCAGCCGCAGTACGCCGGCGCCCAAGTCAAAGTTCCCACTTCTACGGATAGGCATTGTTCCTTAACTCCGCGATGAATGAGCCACTACTGTAGCATCATTTTTCTCCGCTTTTCGGGCGGCCAAAGGCACGCCGGGGATCAAGGAGGATTGACTCCCACCTCTTGGGAGAAGGTGTGACGAGATGGCTGCCTATCACTGCACCCGCTACCATGCTGTATCACTCAGAAGGATTTCAACATGAAGGCATGGATGGCTGCGGTTGCAATGGCTGGGGCGCTGGCAAGTGGTGGCGTCATGGCGGACGGGAACAAACTCCTCGACGCCTGTCAGGCCGCAATCAGATTCAACGACACGAAGAAGGCTGACGAGGAAGTGAGCATTGGCTACTGCCTTGGCCTTATGCAAGGCGTACGGAGCCTAATCATGTATACCAATACGGGCATCCCGATTGAAAACCAGACATGCCTGCCGTTATCTGGCATCAGCAACGGACAAGCAGCGAGGGTTGTCGTGAAGTACCTGAAAGAGAACCCAGAACAATTACATCAAGATGAAGGGATTCTGACCCTACTCGTCCTGAAGCACGCATTCCCATGCAAGTAGTGACCAAGACCGCTTTCCACAGAAGAAACTAATTTTGGCATTTTCGCCCAAGGAGAAAAAATGGCATTGGCAGAGTGGTTCAATACTTTTTGCAATAATATCCGAACCCAAGATGGGGGCACCATTTCGAGTCGCTACAAGGCTATCACACGGCGACTGAATTTGGAGTATTGGAACACCGCATCTGATGTCGCACACGGTTTATATCTTGGCTCTTATGGCAGAAACACTGCGATTCAGGGTTTCAGCGATTTAGATGTACTCTTTCAACTGCCATATTCAGTTTACTCCCAGTATGACAGTTACATTGGAAATGGTCAGTCCGCCTTGCTACAAGCCGTCAAGAGAGCCATAGAAAAAACCTACCCCACAACGAGCATTAGGGGGGATGGTCAGGTAATACTCGTACCATTCAATGATGGCATAACATTTGAAGTGTTACCCGCCTTCCTAAATGTCGATGACAGCTACACTTACGCCGACTCGAATAACGGCGGTAGCTGGAGAACTACAAACCCAAAACCCGAAATATCCGCGATGAAAATCAGGAATGACGCGTGCAATGGGAACTTAATCCCTCTGTGCCGGATGATGAGAGCATGGAAGCGAAATTGGGATGTTCCTATTAGCGGGATGTTAATTGACACTCTCGCCTATCAATTTATTGGCACTTGGCAAAACAGAGATAAGTCATACCTGTACTATGACTTCATGTGTCGCGACTTTTTTCAGTTCATGGCCGGGCAAGATAAAAATCAAACTTACTGGAAGGCACCCGGTAGCGGTCAATACGTATATTGCGCTGGGGGATTCCAATGGAAGGCCATTCGGTGTTACAACATTGCACTCGAAGCAATTGAACACGAAATGGCTTCCCCGAAGCGGGAGTGGTCAGCAAAGCAGAAATGGAGAGAAATTTTTGGAACCTCATTCCCAAACTGATGACACACCAAATTCGCGAGCCATCCTTGAGGGCCAGTTACGCGAGTGCTTTGGACGAGTTGTCTATACCCATAAAACGCACGAAAAGTGTGCTGACATACTTTTAGGGCGACTCTCCAACATAAAACTTCTTCAGCTCATCCTGTCTGCTTTGACAACTGGGGGATTTGTCGCCGCCGCGTTTAGTGACGGGAAACTTGCGGCTTTTCTGGGCATGCTTGTTTCCACAGCTTTGCTTATGCTCAACTCTTATACGAAGAATTATGATCTAGGCGAGCTCGCCCAGAAGCATCGACAAGCAGGGGCAGACCTTTGGATTATCAGAGAAAAGTACCTGTCACTGATCACCGATTTACGCATGTGCGAAGCACCCATCGAGTTCTTGCAAAGTCAAAGGGATAAGTTGCTGGTAGAGTTGCACACTGTATACTCTGGAGCCCCGAGCACAACGTATCAAGCATACAAGAAGGCACAAGAAGCTCTAAAACAACTCGAAGACATGACATTTTCCGACAAGGAAATTGATGCATTTCTTCCAAAGGAGCTGAAGCGAAGTTAGTAAAAAAGTAAACTTGCCCCCCCCCGCGAAAAAAATATGATGGACATTCGATGCACCCTTGACGCTCGCCCAGAAAAAATAAGTAGTGGGGGGCTGGTGCAGGAAGGAACCTCATTCGGGAAAATATCCAAGCCCCCGATTTTTTTTTTCATGCGCTTCGATAGTCGTTTGGTTTTTCAACTGGAAAAATAATCTGGCGACCCATCCCACTCTCTTAGCCTGACACGGGTGGCCCATTTAAAAGCTGACCATTTTTCAAAATAACCTTTGCGTTATCAGAACACAAAGACGACAAAGCCTCGCGTAGGCGAGGCTATAGGGCATCGTGCAAGCCTTTGTGGGGAGCCGTGGAAGACCGTACAGGGGCTCACAGAGCCGCTTCACTCGAAGGGAAGTGAAGGGCCAGGTTTTTCATTGCACGACTCACTTGCATGGACGACCATTGGCCTCCCCGGCTTGTGGTGATTCCTTTGCCGTTCAGGCAATCAGCAACCTGTTGGAGTGTGCGACCGCCCTTGCGGATGCACAGATCGATTGGATCACGCACCGACTCTTGCCATGTATTCACGCGTTGTTGAACTGCCTCAGTGGCCTTAGCACGGTTGGTTTCTGTACGGCCTTTACCCAGTGCTTCGGAACGGCGGGAAATCTTTTCAATAGACTGCACGTCGCCAGCGTCCGCACGGCTCTTGAGGGCTGCCAGAGCTTCCTTGGTACGGTTGGCGATGAACTCTCGTTCCTGTTGGGCAAGGGCTGCAAACAGATGAAGCTCGAACGTCTTGGCTTGCGGCATGGTGGCGACTTTGAATTCGGTCTGCTCCATTAGGCGTGCAATGTGGTGAACCGAACGGGATAGACGATCCAGCTTGGCGACCACCAGTTGTGCTTTCAGCTTCTTGCACGCTGCCAGTGCCTTCTTGCCTTCGGGACGATCCTCGATAGCCAACTTACCCGACACTACGTCCACGAACTCACCAACGATGTTCCAACCATTCTGTTTGGCGGCACGAGCGATGTACTCTCGTTGAGCCTCAAGACCCAACCCACTTTCACCTTGTCCCTGACTGGACACACGGCAGTAGCTCACTACGTCGATTGTGTTGGTGGTGATGTTGGTGTCGGTGGTCATTTTCTCGCCCTCTGAATTCTGTCTGAGAGCAACTATAACATGTCTCGAATGGTCGTTCTAGATTTGTTACATTGGTTTTCCCACTAAGCTTTTATTGCCTGAGCTTGAAAATCCCTGCGGTGATGGCGGATGCGTTCGCGTCGAGAGTCTGCAATGCGATGACGGCGTTATCATGGGTTTCACTTGAGCCACCGGCTTTGGCCCACAACGCCACTTCTTCAATTGCAGCAGCCAGAGCGTGCTGGTTGTGCAGCAGGAGGGTTAGTACGTCCGCCGTAGCTACATTGGCTTCTGTGTTGTCTGGCATGGCTGTCGTCCTTGAGGGGGGTGGCTAAGATCGTAGCTCAGCAACTTGATGAACGGGTTGGCACTCAGATGCAGAATCCGCATGGCCCAGGTCGAATACGTGACGAAAGCGACGGTGACGCGCTTCTGTGTGAAACGGAGCGACCATTCCCCCTCTCAAACTCTCCAGATCTTGCGTGCAAGCGGGGAAAACCGGCTTTTGCTTGGTGTTCTGAACGGCAGAGGGCTCTGGAATCGATGTTTCCGGGCATCGCACCACTCCAACGCCCTTGGGTAACCGCACTAATCGACCCTGTTTCGATAGTTTAAACGAGTTTCCGACAAGTTATTCCATACTTTATTTTATATAAAACTGGTTCGATTAGTTTAGTCGGGCTCTTGTAGGCGGGAGGCACGATAGGCGTTAAGTGCATCAAGTTCGTCTTGGGTGATGCAAACTTCTGCTACTGCATCCCTTGGCCAAAACAGGCCACGAACTTCGTTAGCTGGCACAACTAAAAGGTCATTGAATTCCAACGATGGATCGTTTGAAGATTTGAGCATTTTGTTTTTCCTTCTGGTCGATTTTTTGGGCTGGTTTATGTTGAAAATGTTGGCGGATTTTGCACACGATCCACGCACACTTAAAATGGCTGTAAGCCCCGGTTTATATGGCCTACAAGCGAATCGCACCGTGTGCGTTACACTTCTACTGCATGCACTCGTTTGTTTTAAAACGGGGCGTGTATAAGTTCGCGATCAATTGACACGGAGCCGACGCACAAGGCGTCTAGGGCGACGTAAGTCGGGCAATCATCCAAACCTTCAAGGAACGATTCCGTCACGCTCAGAGAAGCGCGTAGAGGCTGCTCAACAACTGACACAAGGGCTTCGGTTGGCTGGTATATGGCCGGGCTAGCCACTGCCTTGGCGTACATTGCGTCGATGATCGAAGTGATAGTGTGGACTGGCTGACCATGCAACATATCGAAGACAAGTTGAAGGTCGACAGCGTCGAAGGCGAAGTTGTAATTGAAACGAGAGTTTGTGTTGGCGAAAAGGAATTGGATACGTTCGAGAGCTGGCAACAACTCAGGGCGATACGCTTTGCCGATACGTTCCCACTCGCTCAGGAGAACACTGGTGTCGTTGTAGTAGTCGAGCCAAGCACGGAAATCACGCGCTGGCTCCTTGCCTTCAAGCTCGCGCTTTATATTAGCTAGGATAAGGGCTGACGCCGTTTCGATTGTCTTCAAGTGTTCGGTATGATCTGGATTGGCTGGATCGAGATGTTCGACTAGCCAAGAGTACAGTGCTTGTCGCTTACTCGGTTTGATCTTGCGTGACTGGACTACAGCCTGCACCACGTCTTCACCGATCAGCTTTATAACGCGCTGCACTACTTCCGATTCTTTGGCGTCCTCGGATACTGCGAAACGGGGCAAGAGGTCTGCACGAGAGATTGAAGCCCCGCCACTATAATGCTTGGTACTGTGCGACCGATTGAGCGCCATTGGTGCAATGACTAGATTGTCGGCTCTGAACAGGCCAATGGAAGCTTTACCACGTACAGGGGCGATATGAGACAACTCGAACGAAGCCTCACCGTGTTGTTTTCGTAGACCATACCCATTCATCCGCTGACAACTTGCGTACACGTCGTACAAGGCTTCAAGTTGCTGCTGGTCGAAGTGGTGATAAATCTGGATGGTGCGGGCTCTGATAGCCTGACGGGCGAGTTCGTAGAAGAACGGGGAAGTACTGGCGTTGGCGATTTTCTTTACGTGGCGGGCTTTGTTGTTGAAGCTGGTACGGCATGATGTGTTGCAGAATTTCGCTGTTTTGCTTCGGGTGCGAAAACGCTTATTGCACAGTTGGCAAGTTGGTTGACGTTTAGCGGCTGCTTTGGTTGTAGCTGGTTTCATTTTTAGTTCCCTCGGGGTCAACTGGTCTATTAGATTTTTTACTGAATGGGTCTATAGCTGTTGCCGCATGACGGCACGCTGGATTGCAAAAAGGCTTGAACTTCGTCGAGAAGAAAACGTGTTCGCAATACCGGCAGATGAAGGATTTCATGGGGATAGCTCCTGCAATTGATTTAGTTAGTAGGCGTAATGTGGAAGTGCCCACGTGGGGCGCTCTTCCTTCACTTCTTGTCTTCGCCAAGCCCTTCGGCCAGTTGGTATAGGCTCTGGTGACTGGCGTGTTCCCATTGCTTCGATTAGCTCTTCGACCAATTGAATGCGTAGGGAGATAGGATATTGAGCGGCATACTCTTGCAGCACGCTCAAAATTCCTTGCAGTAATGCAGGCTGATTCATTCAGACTCCCCGTATTTGGCCTTGAGGATTTGCACTGTCATATCAACAGAGGTGTTTTCGTAAGTTAGCGCTTCTGGAGTTGCTGCTTTCATGATTGAAGCAGTTGCACCTGTCACAATCTGGTTGAACTGTTCGTCAGTGAAGTCTTTCAACTTGTCGGCGTATTCTTTCGCTGAACTGGCAGAAAGGCCAAAAGCGATTAAAGCAGCTTGGCGATTAACGCTCTTTCGAAGCTTCTGGAAGGAGGCCGTGGGTTTTGTCACCATAACTGTTTTGAAAATTTGTTCGATGTGTTGTTTCTCTTGGTTATTCAATTTATGTTTCCTGTATGATTTTTTATGTTCGGGTTGTTGGATGTGGCTCGCATAATTTCAATAGAAACAATTTTCCGTGTTTGCTCTTCGTTTATCGCCCTGTCTTGCGAGCGTTCCAACTGGAGCCGGTTGTATGTTTGCCGATTCAAGTCAATTGCGTGTTGGCTAACGGACTCGATCCGTGCCGATTGACTAAAGTGCGATACTGCAATCAGCACCAATAGCAGTAGAAAGGCGAGTGATGTCCTGCCGATGTACATTGGCACTTCCTTTATGTGGGGTGGTGGGTAATGGCCCGAGGGCTATCCGGGGTTTAGCCTCTACGGTCTATCACTTCGAAAGCTCTGCACGAATACGAGTTTCGATTGCATCGCGTTGAGCCTGACGCTCCGCTGCCAACTCTTTTTCAACTTGGCGATCTATGCTCGCCTGCTCAAGTTCTACTTGACGCAGCACAATAGCGTTATTGTGTTCTTCGATGTCTCGCTTGTACTTCGCTTCCACTTCCAGGAGCAGAGCTTTGATGTCAGCTCGCTGCTGTGCTTCCGGCTTGTAGAAATAGATGTAGTGTGAAGTTCCAACATGTTGCATTGTCCCGAACTCGTGCAGCGTGTAGCCTTCTGCGATCTTCGCCAGATATGTTGGAATGATTTCAGCGGGAGTCAAAACCAATTCAGGGGCGTATGCACCAGTCACCATCTTGGCAATAGGACGACCTGTTTTCTGATCAGTGTCGGCGTAGGCATCATAGCCATGCTGACGGCCTTTATAGGAGGCTGTGGCTGCATCTTTCAGGGCTTGTAGCTCCTGCTTTACTTCTTTTCGTAGAATCGACATTAGTTTGTTTCCTCGTGGTTGGGTTTAAGTGATTGGGTTGGTCGTTCGAATTGGCCTGTTTCTTCGTTGTGTTTCATCTTGTTCTCCTATCAGGTTGTTGTCGTTGATTGAAAGATCAACCAGATTTTTCTTATTTGCACGATGTGCTGCCACTCGACAGCGGATGCTGCAATAGTTGCGAATACGAATACGCTCTGGAGCGTGTGTACAGCCGCAATGCGAGCAGCGGATAACCTTGTTTGCCACTAATGGCCTCCTGCTTATATGGGGGTTTTGGGGTATCGGTTGTAACGTTTGTGGCCGAGACAATAAAAATGGCCGCTAGGGCCATTCTCGATTTCAACGCCGATTAAATTAGTGCTGTTTTCCATCACCCTACAGCCAAGGGTCTATTGAACAAATGGCCCTGATTCCGTTTATCCTGATGTACCAGTTTTGCCAACGCTACTGGATGGAACGCAAGGAACCAACGGGGAAACGTCCGTTGATGGCATTTCTCAAGGACACACAAGGAGACATTGAGGGATTTGAGGAAACACTTAACGTGGCTCGCCCACCGTCACTGAAAAGGAGTAAACAATGACGATGAGATGGGGAATAGAGGTGGCAACAGGACGCTACCACCAGACAACAACAGCAAACCCATTCAGACTATGATTGATAAAAATCTGTTGTTGCGAAGAGCCGAGAAGGACTACTGCTCTACATTGAATATGGTAACACGAAAGTTGAGTTTGTCAAGACAATACTTGCTTGGTTAGTTGGTTTTGTGTATGGGGTTTTGTTTTTGTGCCCCGTTCCTGCCGGGTTGCAGGGCATACCACCAACCAAACTTTACTCAGATGTCTCCTGTACAGCTTCGGGGATTATCGGAAGCAGGGGGAGTTTTGAAATTGCCTCTAGTTTCTGTGCTGCCGTCGCACCTCGGCTATAAACGTCCATTGTCGTGGTGCCAGTTTCATGACCAACAAGTTCTGCTATCAAAGTCCAGCGAACTGATGCTCTATCAAGCTGCGTCACCACTGTCTTGCGGATAGAGTGGAAAACTTGTTGGGGGCCAAACCCTTGAGTTTTCTTGAGCCTACCAAACGCCTTGGAGAGAGCGTCTGATCGGATGCCGTATTTGTTTTTGCTGTCAGAGGGCACCAGATACCCGCCCTTGGATTGCTCAACCATACGATCAACGAGAGCAGACAGGGCAGGGTGGATTGGTACAACACGGATGCCTGCTGCTGTCTTGGAGTCCACAATATCGAAGCTCTTTATACCGTCTGGCTCAATGACGTGTTCCGCCTTCAACTGACATAGCTCTTCGATGCGGGCGCCGGTGTATGTACCGAGAAGGATAAGATCGGCCAGGATGGCATGCCCCTCGGTTAAAGCTGCTGCATGTAGTTTGCTGATGTCTTCCAGATTGAAATCTTTTCGCTGAGCGTCGGTTTTAGCCTTCCCCCTCACCTGCGGCAGATCATGATTTTCGAAGGGATTTGCACGATCTTTGAAATCTTCACGCCAGCGAACGTCGTGCTTCATTGCCCACTTCCAGAAAACGTTGCCAGCCAGCAGGTACTGCGTGAGCGTTTTGCTCGCCAGTTTGAGGGAGTCCAGCCACGCTGAAACAGCGTCAAAGTCGAGACTGCGTTCTTTCTCTTTCAAGAAAGCGGAAAGCTTGTCCAGCTTCGATTCCTGCTGGTCGATAGTCTTGGGGGCAACTTTCCTTGTCTCCCGGTATTCACGAAATGTTGCCAATCTGGCTTTGGTGATTGGCGACTTCGGTTTATGGGCTTTCGGATCAATTAAAATTCCCTGCATTTCAGCCGCTTCGACTGGCGAGAGCTGCTGCTCGGATGTAACAACCTCACCAAAGGTTTCGAGCACCAATCTATGGGCGAGGTTATGCAAAGCTATCTCCCCCTCAAGCCCCTGCAAAGCATAAACACGGTCTGCCTCTGCACGTCTCCGTCGCCCATTCTCGGAGTCATCGAAAACGAGTTGGTGGAGAGCTTGAATATCTGCTGGTTCTGAGACGGCTACATCCCTTGCGTCGTCATTTACCAAATTTGACTTTAGCTGGCGGAAAACATCGGCAAATGCACGAGCAGACGTTGCAACCGGTTCTTTCCACCCATCACCGCGATTTGTTCGTTTATCTCGTGCCGCTTGAATCTGTGCTTTCCAAGAGGCCAGGAAAGGTAAGCGTCGATCCATCGCCTCGGATCGCAGGCCAGTCTTCAATGACTGGATAAATGCAGCCTTCCCACCGAAGGCTTTACGCACGTCAGCGGGGATTGCCAGCTTCACGTACCAAGTGGATTCGCCTTTCTTTTGGATCAGATTGTCAGCCATTGACACGCCGGGAATAGGTGAGTGATACAGGGAATTGTACTACTCGATTGTACTACTTATCCGCCGCAAGACCTTGATTTTCTATGTTCGTTGAGGTTGATCGACGTTTATGGTGAGTCCCTATCTCTCCGCCATTATTGAACAAGACGAAGCCCCCGTAATCATTGATGATTACGGGGGCTTTTTCGTTTCTGGCGTTTTGTTCGTGAGGCTTTTCAGGTACAACCTGCCGACTGCATAAAAGGAACAGCTCGATGAGTGAAGTTCAGCCGTTGGTGGGTGATGACGACGTTAGGCCGCAGGCCGTCAGTCTGCGCGTGGCGTTCTGGTTCTGGTTGAAGCTGGGCTTTATCAGTTTTGGCGGGCCGGCCGGGCAGATTTCGATCATGCACCAGGAGTTGGTCGAGCGGCGGCGCTGGATTTCCGAGCGGCGTTTTCTGCATGCCTTGAACTATTGCATGTTGCTGCCGGGGCCTGAGGCGCAGCAGTTGGCGACTTACATTGGCTGGCTGATGCATCGGAGCTGGGGCGGGATTGTGGCCGGGGCGCTGTTCGTGTTGCCTTCGCTGTTCATCCTGATTTTCCTGTCGTGGCTCTATATCGCCTTCGGTGAAGTGCCGGTGGTCGCCGGGCTGTTTTACGGGATCAAGCCTGCGGTGACGGCCATTGTCGTGCAGGCGGCGCATCGCATCGGTTCGCGGGCGCTGAAGAACAATTGGCTGTGGGCGATTGCGGCGGCGTCGTTTACCGCGATTTTTGCGTTCAATGTGCCGTTCCCGTTGATCGTGCTGGGTGCGGCGGTGATTGGTTATTTCGGCGGTCGACTGGCGCCGGAGAAATTCAGGGCGGGCGGGCATAGCGCCGCGAAGAAGTCTTTCGGCGCGGCGTTGATCGACGACGACACGCCAACCCCGGCGCATGCCCGTTTCAGCTGGACGAAACTGGCCATGCTCGCCGTGATTGGTGCCGCGCTGTGGGCATTGCCGATGGGGGTATTGACCGCGCTATTCGGCTGGCAAGGCACGTTGACGCAGATGAGCTGGTTCTTCACCAAGGCAGCGCTGCTCACCTTCGGTGGAGCTTATGCGGTGTTGCCCTATGTCTATCAAGGTGCGGTTGGTCACTACGGCTGGCTGACCCCGACGCAGATGATCGACGGCCTGGCGCTGGGCGAAACCACACCGGGGCCGCTGATCATGGTGGTGGCGTTTGTCGGTTTTGTCGGCGCTTATGTGACGCAGGTGTTCGGCGCCGATCAGGTGTTCCTCGCCGGAGCGGTCGCCGCCGCGCTGGTGACGTGGTTTACCTTTCTGCCCTCATTCCTGTTCATCCTCGCCGGCGGCCCGCTGGTGGAGTCGACGCACGACGAACTCAAATTCACCGGCCCACTGACCGCGATCACCGCTGCGGTGGTCGGCGTGATTCTCAATCTGGCGTGTTTCTTCGGCTACCACGTGCTCTGGCCGCAAGGCTTCAGCGGCAGCATGGACTGGCCGTCGGCGTTGATTGCGCTTGCCGCGGCCATTGCGCTGTTTCGCTTCAAGCGCGGAGTGATTCAGGTGTTGCTGGGCTGTGCGCTGGTCGGGTTGGTGGTGCATCTGCTGCGTTAGTGATCGCGGCGCCGGAAATCGAATCGCGCGCTGGAGACTCGATTCCGGCAATAAGTTCCAGTCGTTCCAGTGCGAATATCCCCAGCGGTACACCCCCGCTTCGCTTGCTCGCGCGGTTCAAACCATTTGTCCTGTCCCCACGATTTTTTTGAAATTTTCGCACAGACAATGCTTCACAAAAGGGTAGGCAAACTTTTACCCAGAACTTGCCACGCTTACCCGACTGAGGAGATTTGTCATGTTTCTACATAACAAGCGACTTCAATACACCGTTCGTGTTGCCGAGCCCAATCCGGGGCTGGCCAATCTGTTGCTCGAGCAATTTGGCGGCGCACAAGGTGAACTGGCGGCGGCTTCGCGCTATTTCACGCAAGCCCTGGCCGAGGACGATCCGGGACGCAAAGACCTGCTGATGGATATCGCCACTGAAGAACTCAGCCACCTGGAAATCATTGGCTCGATCATCGTCATGCTCAATAAGGGCGCGAAAGGCCGGATGGCCGAAGGTGTCGAGCAGGAGGGCGAGTTGTATCGCTCGCTCAATGGCAACGGCAATGACTCGCACATCACCAGCCTGCTCTACGGTGCCGGTTCGCCGCTGACCAACTCTGCCGGTGTGCCCTGGACGGCGGCGTACGTCGATACCATCGGTGAGCCGACCGCCGACATGCGCTCCAATATTGCTGCTGAAGCACGGGCGAAGATCGTCTATGAGCGCTTGATGAACGTCACCGATGACCCCGGCGTGAAAGAGGCGCTGGGCTTTCTGATGACCCGTGAGATCGCCCACCAGTTGTCATTCGAAAAAGCCCTGCATTCGATTCAGCCAAACTTCCCGCAAGGCAAGCTGCCCGGCATGCCTGAGTTCACCAACGTCTACTTCAACATGTCGCAAGGCACCGAAAGCATGCGCGGTCCATGGAATCAGGGCGACGATTGGGAGTTCGTCGAAAGTCCGACGCCGGCGGTCGACGGCGGTGATGGCCTGGCCACCGTGCAACTGGACAGCGCCGACGAAGCGCTGCTGGAAAACATGAAAATGCGCACCATGTCCGACCCCAACAGCGAGCCGGTCACCGGTGCGGACCTAGGCTCCGGCGCGCAGGCCAAGCCTGGTTTGTAAGGCACGTGGGGCGCGCCTGGCATCAGCCGGCGCGCCCCGGTTGATCACTGTGAAATCATCAAGAAGAGAACTCGACAATGGCTACTCCACAGGAAAACCTGCTCGACTGGCTGCGTGATGCCCATGCCATGGAGCAACAGGCCGAGCAAATGCTCAAGGCACAATCCAAACGTCTGGAACACTACCCGCAGCTCAAGGCACGCATCGATCAGCACATCGAAGAAACCCTTGGCCAGCAGAAACTCATCGACGAATGCCTGCAACGTCTGGGCGGCGATTCGTCGACGATCAAGGACCTGGGTGGCAAATTGATGGCGTTCGGTCAGGCGGTTGGCGGCTCCTTGATGAGCGATGAAGTGATCAAGGGCGCCATGGCCGGCTACGTTTTCGAAAACATGGAAGTCGCCAGCTACACCGTCCTTATTGCAGCGGCGAAGGCGGCGGGGGACACGCAAACACAGAAGGCCTGCGAACAGATTCTGCCGCAGGAGGTGGCCATGGCTGAATGGCTGCTCAAGCATTTGCCGCAACTGACCGAAGCGTTTCTGGAACGCTCGGCGGATCCGGACAAGGAAGCCAAGAAGTAACCCTGCCCACCAGCGTCCGCCTGCCGAGCGGGCGGACGCGGTATCAAAGCTACGGCGCGATTTCCATCGCTTTGCGCTCGATTGCCACGGGCAGCAAATGCCCAAAGCGGTCGAGGTGATAGCGTTGAAGATCCCGCGCCAGAATCAGTTGGCCGTTATACAGCGCCGCCGCTTCACTGCGCACATCTTCGATCGACGGACTCACCGCCGGGTTGGCCTGATAGCGCGCGCTGAAGTGCGTCAGCACCAGATTGCGCACACCGGCGGCCTCGGCAAATCCGGCGACAGCGGCGGCGCTACTGTGGCCGTAACTGGCACGAGCGCGGTCGATTGCTGCCTGCACGAATGTCGCTTCATGCACCAGCACATCCGCCGATTGCGCCACTTCGGCCAGCAGTGCCGGCCGATCGTTGTCGCCGCAGACGATGATGCGCCGATCAGGTCGCGCGCTCAGCAGATAGTCGCGAGCGTGCAGCATTCGCCCGTCAACCTCCACATCCTGACCATGGGCCAACTGACCCCAGAGCGGGCCGCGTTCGATGCCCTCGGCGTCGAGTCGCTGCACGTCGAGACGCGGCTCCGGGTCGGACTCGGTAAACACATAACCATGACACGGCACACGGTGGGACAACTCGACGGTCTGCACCTGAACGTTGAAGTTGCGCCATTCGGTAAGCGTTTCCACAGCGTGCAGGTTGATCTCGAAGGGCAGATGCGATTGCGTCACCTCCAGGCTCATTCTCAGCCACGGCTGCAGCGCCGCCGGCAGAATAATGTCCAGCGGCCGCGTGCGTCCGGACATGCCGGTGCTCGCCAGCAGACCCGGCAAGCCCAGGCAGTGATCGGCGTGCACATGAGTGATGAAAATCGCCCGCAATTCACTCAGTGACAGCGGCGTGCGCAGCACCTGATGCTGAGTGCCTTCGCCGCAATCGATCAGGTACCAGCCTTTGCCGGCAGAAGCGATCAATGCCGTTGCGCTGACATTGCGCTGGCGGGTCGGCACGCCGGCAGACGTGCCCAGAAACAACAAATCCACGGTGGTTCTCCCTGGCGGACCTCGGTGAGCTTTCGACAATCAGCGACACGATTCGGATCCGTCGATGTTCTGCGGCAATTCATCGGACGCCCGCGCTATCGGCGTCCGGCCTTGGCACTACGCTCGCAGATGATGGTCACAGCGAAACGGCAGTAACTCAGCGGAGGTCAAATTGCCCAGAAAATCCAGGCCGATCGTCGACCGCGCCGATGCGGCGACCCTTTCGCAAGAACGCAAAGATGTGTTTTTTGCGGCGGTGCAGGTCAGCCGCATGGCCATGATTGTCACCGATCCTGCGCAGCCCGACGATCCCATCATTTTTGCCAACAATGCGTTTCTTGAACTCAGCGGCTACGAGCTGGAAGAAGTGCTCGGGCGCAACTGCAGGTTTCTGCAAGGCGAGCAGACTGATCGCACCGTGTTGCAACAGGTCAAGCAAGCGCTCAAACATCAACACGAAACCTGCGTGGAGGTGCTCAACTACCGCAAGGACGGCTCATCGTTCTGGAACGAGCTGTTCATCGCGCCGCTTTTCAACGAGCGCGGACAATTGGTGTATTTCTTCGCCTCGCAAATGGACGTCAGCCGCCGACGCGACGCCGAGGACGGTCTGCGCTACAGCGAGAACATGGAAGCGCTGGGCCAGTTGACCGGTGGCATTGCCCACGATTTCAACAATCTGTTGCAAGTGATGATCGGCTACATCGAGCTGATCCAGCACACCGCCAAGCGGCCGAGCATCGATCCGCAACGCATTGTGGTAGGCGCCGGCCACGCTCGTGCGGCGGCGGAAAAAGCACGTTTGCTGACCCAGCATCTGCTCGCGTTTTCCCGGCGGCAACGGCTCGAAGGCCGGGTGATCAATCTCAATGCCATGCTTGAGCGCTCTGCGCTGCCGTCGCATGAATCCGCCGATCTGGAACCGCGATTCGAACTGGCCGAGGACTTGTGGAACTGCCGGCTCGACCCGGCGCAGGCCGAGATGGCATTGAATCATCTACTGTCCAATGCCCGTGACGCCCTGCTGGGGCAACCGCAGCCAGAGATCACCGTGCAGACCCGCAACGTCGTTGTCCCGGACGCGACGGACCCGCACCAGGGCGGACTGGCGGCGGGGCGTTACGTCTGCATCGCGATTGCCGATAACGGCGTGGGCATTGTCGCTGACGATCTCGACAAAGTGATGGAACCGTTTTTCACCACCAAGGAGGAGGGCAACGGTGCCGGCCTCGGTTTGTCGATGGTCTACGGTTTCGTCAAGCAATCCGGCGGCGTGGTCAAAATCGAATCGGCGCCGGGGCTCGGCACCACGGTGCGCCTGTTCTTCCCGGCGGATGACAGTCAGCTATCGGCACCTGGCTCCCCTGAAACCGCAGAAAATCTCAAGGGCACGGAGCGCGTCCTCATCGTCGAGGATCGCGCCGAAGTCGCTGAACTGGCGCGCTTCGTACTGTCCGAACAGGGTTACCGGATCACCATCGCTGCAGACGCGAGCGAGGCACTGGCCGCGCTGCGGAGTAGCGACTATGAGCTGGTATTCACTGATCTGGTCATGCCCGGAGAGATGAACGGGCTGGCACTGGCGCGGGAAATCAGCCAGCGCTATCCGGCCATGCAGATCCTGCTGACGACCGGCTACTGCGCGGACGAGTCGGCGCCCAATGAGCTGGCTGACAATGAGTTCGAATTGATTGCCAAGCCCTACGCGCCGGTGGATCTGTTGCGCAAGCTGCGCTCGATGCTCGATTAAAAAAACGAACTGTCGGCGCGGGGCCGGCGTCCATCCTTAAGACCACGTTGAGCATTCATTGAGGGAACCAGTCCCCGAGGAGATGTTGGCAATGAGCGATTATCCGATGGACGAAACCGATTCCGATCACCGCAACCGCCAGTTCGGCCAGGCGCTGGGGCTGGATGCTGACGAGGTGGAGTCGTGGGTCAGTGCAATCGAAGAAGATGGCAGCGGCATGGGCTATGTTGTGCATTTTTCCAGCGAAACGCCGGTGGACGTGCTGGCCAAGGTGCAAGGGCTGGGCGATGACCTGATGATCAATATCGGGCCGATTGATTGACCGCCGGGAGGGCGATCCATGCAGGAGCAACCGTTGGTAGTGATAACCGGCGCCAGTGCTGGCGTGGGTCGCGCAGTGGCCCACCGGTTTGCCGCTGGCGGCTACCGCATCGGCCTGTTGGCGCGTGATCCGGCGGGACTGGCTGCCACGCAAGAGGAGCTGCAAGCGTATGGCGTACAGGTTGGAACCGTCAGCGTCGATGTCGCCGATGCGCTCGCCGTGCAGGAGGCCGCGCAGCAACTGGAAGCCATGCTCGGGCCGCTGGCGGTCTGGATCAACGCGGCGATGGTCACAGTGCTTTCGCCGATAGATCAATTGTCTGCCGCCGAGATCGAGCGCGTCACTCAGGTGACCTATCTCGGCACGGTTCACGGCACCTTGGCGGCGCTGTCGTTGATGCGTCCGCGCAACAAGGGCCTGATCATCCAGGTCGGCTCGGCATTGGCCTATCGCGCGATTCCGTTGCAGGCCGCCTATTGCGGGGCGAAGTTCGCTGTACGCGGTTTTACTGATTCATTGCGCTGTGAGTTGCTGCATGAGCGCAGCCATATTCGCGTGTGCATGGTGCAGTTGCCGGCGATCAACACGCCGCAGTTCGACTGGGCGCGCAACAAATTGCCCAAGCGTGCGCAACCGGTGCCACCGATCCATGACCCCGACGTCGCGGCGCGAGCGATTTTCAGTGTGGTCAGGCACCCGCCTCGTGAGCTTTGGCTCGGTGGATCGACGATCAAAGCGATTATTGGCCAATCGGTCATGCCCGGTCTTCTCGACCGTTTGATGGCGCGAAGTGCATGGTCCGGTCAGCAGACCAATGAGCCTGAGGACAACGAGCACCCGGACAACCTGTTCGAAGCGCAGCCGGATCGGCATCAGACCCGTGGCCGCTTTATCGGCCGCTCAAAGGACGCGGCGCTGGCCTTGACTTCGACTCAAGTGCTGGCGGTATCGGCAGTGATTGCCGTGCTGTTGGGCGTAGCTCTATTACAGCTTTGATTGTTCCCCGCTTGGTCAGGGGTTGACGGATTTCAGTGCGCCAGCGGAGGGCTTGAGTTTTTCCTGCAGGTCGCGGGCAGTTTTTGCCTGTTTCTCGATGCTCGGCAACGCGGATTGGGCGAACGCCTTGAGCTGCGGATTGTGCGATGACATGGCTTCTTTCTTGAACAGCATCAGCTTTTGCTCAAGGGTTTCGGCCTGGCTGTCGATGTAGATGCGGTCGAAGGCGTCATCCCTTGATTCAAGGCGTAGCTGCTTGGCTTTGGATGCCACGGAGGGTTCGGCGGGAACCACCATATGTTGGCTTTGCCCCAGCTGCCTGATTTGTTTATCGAAGTGCTCATGGTCGGCGATCATTTGTCTGGCGAACGCTTTGACTTCGGGCAAGCTTGCCTTTTCCAAGGCGATGCGCGAACTGTTGTGCTGGAACAGGCTTTGCTGTGCCGCCTCTTCGATGAAGGCGTCGATGGTGTCTGCATGGCTTGGCTGGACGCTCAAAGCCAGGACCGCAAGGCATATCGCGGCGAGTGATTTCATGGAGCGTAATCTCCGCAGCATCAATGGATGGTGGCGGCCCGGGATCGGCTCATGGCTGCTGATAGTGGCCGGGGACGTTGTCGCCTTCGTCGGGCCTGATGCGTTTCTGCACCTGGACGTCGCTCAGTGAAGCGGCCTTCAATTCGGGAAAAGCGGTCTTGACCAGCGTTTCAGCGAGACCCGGATCAAGGGTGTCGCCATCGTGGATCAGCGTGCGGCTTTGCGGCTGGTTGTCGACGATGAAACTGATGAGGTAGCGGTGCTCATGGGACATGGCTGAAATCCTTGGGTGCATGGCAGCAAAAATTGCAGTACATGCACCTTTGATGAACACCGCTGGCAAGCATTCAAATAAACGCCTTGAAGGGCGACAAACGATGCCGGTTTGCAGATGAACCGAACGTCGCTCAAATTTCCTTGATTGGCGTCTCGTCCTGTACGGCTTTGATCAGGTTGATCACGTGCAGGCAATCAGCCTTGTTCACATACGATTCGCCACTGGCCACTGTCTCGTGGTTGCGCGCGCGCAGACGCCAGCGCCACTGGCCTTTGCCTGTGCTTGGGGTGCCTCGGGTTTGTCGGTAGATTTCGAAATACATGGGGTTCGCTCCCTGCGATAGAAAGGTGCGCCAACCAGTGTGGCGCATCGACGCAAGCCTAGCGCAGCGGGTTTTTTTGGCTATCGGGGATTTGTTTCCAATCGTTCGCGGATGTTTCTCAAAGACGCTGGCCAGAGCGCCGCGACTGCCCGGCGAATTGGCCGATATGACGCCGTGTCATGCTTGCACGTGCGTGCCTGCTACTGCTTAATACGGGACGGCTCATGGCCTCGAAATACTTTCGATGACCGACAAACCATAAAAAGAGCACTCCTTTGACTGAGCACGGAACGCAACAGGCCGGGCAAGTGACGTTGTCGCTGGTGATCCCCGTTTTCAATGAGGCCGACAGCCTCGACAGCTTTCTTTCGCGCATCGACGATGTCTTTCAGGCGCAGGCGCTGATCGATCTTGAACTGGTCTTCATCAACGATGGCAGCACCGACACGACCCTTGAGCGCTTGCTTGAACGGCAACGGCAGGATTCGCGTCTGCGCATCGTTGATCTGAGTCGCAACTTCGGCAAGGAAGCGGCGTTGTCGGCCGGTCTGCAAATGGCCACCGGGCAGATCGTAGTGCCGATCGACGCCGATCTGCAGGACCCGCCGGAAGTCATCTTGCAGATGATCGAGCGCTGGCGCGAAGGTTACGAAGTGGTGCTGGGGCATCGCGTCAGCCGCCGCAGCGACACTTGGGCCAAATCGACCTCGGCCCACTGGTTCTATCGCCTGCACAACCGCATCGCCGAACAGCCGTTACCGGAAAATGTCGGCGACTTCCGCTTGATGGACCGCTGCGTGGTCGATGCCTTGCTGACCCTGCCCGAGTCGCGCCGCTTCATGAAAGGTCTGTTCGCCTGGGTAGGTTTCCGCACCACGCATGTCGACTACGAGCGCCCCGAGCGCGTGGCCGGACAGAGCAAGTTCAATGGCTGGCGCCTGTGGAATTTCGCTCTGGAGGGCATCACCAGTTTCAGCACCGAACCGCTGCGGGTCTGGACTTACCTGGGAGCGACGGTTTCGCTGGTGTCGTTTGCCTTCGCGATGTTCATTGTCTTGCGCACGCTGATCCACGGTATCGATCTGCCCGGTTATGCGTCTTTAATGGTCGCGGTCACGTTTCTCGGCGGTCTGCAATTGATCGGCATCGGCGTACTTGGCGAATACCTCGGCCGCACTTATATCGAATCCAAACGCCGGCCGGTTTTTCTGGTGCGTCGCGTCTACGACCCCAAGGACTGACAGATGGATCTCAAGGAAACCGACATCCTCGGCGACAGCATCGATGAGCATTGGTATTACTGCTCGAAAGCGGCGGCGACCCGGCAATTGCTGGGTGACATGCCGATCCGACGAATACTCGATGTCGGTGCCGGCTCGGGGTTTTTCTCGCATCATCTGCTCACCCACACCGACGCGCATGAGGCGTGGTGCGTCGACATCAGTTACCCCGCCGATTCAAGCGCCACCACCGCGGGCAAACCGGTGCATTACCGACGTAACATCGACAGCATTGATGCCGATCTGGTGTTACTGATGGATGTGCTCGAGCATGTCGACGACGACCTCGGCCTGCTCAAAAGCTATGTCGATAAAGTGCCTTCGGGCAGTCGTTTTCTGCTGACGGTGCCGGCGTTTCAGTTTCTCTGGAGCGGTCACGACGATTTCCTCGAGCACAAGCGCCGCTACACCCTCGCGCAATTCGAAACCCTGGCGGGCGATGCCGGTTTGACCGTGCAGCGCGGCGCCTACTATTTCGGTGCGGTGTTTCCTATCGCCGCTGCGTTGCGCCTGATGCCTCAAGGTTCGCAAACCGCAGAGCCGCAGTCGCAACTCAAGCGTCATCACCCGTGGGTAAACAGTGTGCTCAAGACCCTGTGCCGCCTTGAGCTGCCGTTGATGAGGAAAAACCGGCTGGCCGGTTTGAGCGTTTTCGTGCTGGCGCAGAAACCGTGATCGCCGGCGACAAATCTGCGCTTGTCCGGCGCGGTCTGCGCTTTGCCGTAACCGGGCTGTTCGTCACCGCGTTGCATGCGCTGGTGGCTGTGCTGTTCATCCGCTTCATCGCGCCCGAACCGCCGCTGGCCAATGGTTTCGCCTTTGCCGTGGCGACTGTGGTTTCTTATTTGATCAATACCGCCTGGAGCTTCTCCGCGCGTCTGCATGGGCGCACGTTGCTGCGCTTTCTGACGGTGTCGGCGGGTGGTTTTCTGCTGGCGATGCTGGTGGCCTGGGCTGCGCAGATGGCCGGGTTGAATTATCTGTTTGGCATCGGCGCAGTGGCCCTGACGATTCCGGCGTTCACTTTCGTTTTGCATAATTTCTGGACGTATCGATGAAGCCCTGGAACAGATCTTCAGCGTTGACGATTCTGCCGTTGCTGTTGGGCGTGCTTGCTTTTTTCATGGTGATCGGTCCGCGCGCACTCGATCCGCAGAACATTGCCTGGCTCAGCGAGGGCGATCCGGCTACGCATTATCTGGGCTGGGTTTTTTTCCGCCAGTCACCGTGGACTTTTCCCCTCGGGCTCAACCCGTCCTACGGCATGGAGTTGGGCAGTGCGATCATCTTTTCTGACTCCAATCCGCTGCTGGCACTGCTGTTCAAACCGTTCAACGCCTGGCTGCCAGAAACGTTCCAGTATTTTGGCTTGTGGTTGCTCATCTGTTTCGTACTGCAAGCGTGGTTCGGCTGGAAGCTGCTCGGCTTGATCACGGATAACGTCGTAATCCGGCTTCTGGCCACGGGACTGTTGCTGTTTTCCCCGCCGATGTTTGTTCGTGCCGGAGGACATCTGTCTCTGGCCGGGCACTTTCTGCTACTGGCGGCACTTTACCTGGCGCTGCATCCTGCGTTGCAACGGCGGCGGCTGGCCTGGGGCTGTCTGCTGGCGGCGACAGCGCTGGTGCATGCGTATCTGTTGGTCATGGTGGCGTTGATCTGGTTTGCCGATCTGCTCGGCAAAGTCATTTTTGACCGATTGACTCGCCGTCAGGGGCTGATCGAGTTCGGCGGTCTGTTCGCACTGGTCAGCGTGTGTTGCTGGCAGGCCGGATACTTCAGCATTGCCGACGGCGCTGGCAGTGGGGGGTTCGGTTTTTACCGGATGAATCTGCTGGCACCATTCGATTCGGATGGCTGGTCGCAGGTATTGCCGGACATCCGCACGGGCGGCGGCGATTATGAAGGCTTCAATTATTTCGGCCTCGGTGTGCTGATGCTGTTACCGCTGGCGGCGGTGGCAGGGTTGCGCGGCGGGATTTCGCCGAGGGCTGCGCTGGGCGAGCGGTGGTGGCTGGTGTTCGCAATGATCGGCCTGACCCTGTTCGCGTTGTCCCATCACATCGGTGTTGGGACGCAGACTTTCAACTATCCGTTGCCGACATTCATCGAGCGGCTGGCCAGTATTTTTCGCGCTTCGGGGCGCATGTTCTGGCCGGTGTTTTATGCAATCGAACTGTTCCTCGTGTACCTGCTTGTGCGGGGCTTTCGCGCGCCAGTTGCCATGGGGTTACTCGCCTTGGCGCTGGTGGTGCAGGTGGCAGATACGCACAACGGCTGGGCGGGGCTGCGCGCATCAAGGATGGTAGCCCCCGCATCGGACTGGGTCAGTCCGATGCGCGACCCCTTCTGGAACAGCGCGGCCGGGCACTACAGGAGTGTTCGCGGGTTGCTGCCGCAAAACCAGCCCGAACGCTGGCAAGCGATCGCTGATTTCGCTGGAGCACATGGACTGAAAACCGACGCGGTGTACATGGGGCGCATGAGCATTTCGGCGCTCGACAAGGCGCAGCGCGTGGCTCGGCATCGGCTGCAAACCGGAGAGTACGAAGCCGATTCTCTATATATCCTGGACGATGAAGCGCAGGCTCTGGCGGCCAAAAGCGTTCACAGCGATAGCGATCTGCTGACCCGGGTCGATGACTTCGTTGTGCTTGCACCAGGCTGGAATCGTTGCCAGCAATGTCTGCCGATGATCGATGAGGGGCGGGCGCTGGCATCCATCGCGCTGAGCCGTCCTGGCGTTGTCTACACATTCGATCGCAAGAGTCGACAACTGATCAAAGGCTGGGGAGCGCCGGAAGCGTGGGGCACCTGGAGTGAGGGCCATGACGCGGAAATGGCGCTGCGCGTGCCAGCGCAGGCCAAATCGATTTCGATCCAGGCGCTGGCGTTCGTCATGCCGCCAACTCTTGCTCAGCGAGTCATCGTCAGGCTCAACGGCGTTGAAGTTCTTTCGACTCGGCTGACAGCCTTTCAGGGCAATTCTCTGGAAATCCCGTTGAATGAACAGGTCAGGCAAACCCTGCCGGAGGATGGCGCGCTGAGACTTGAACTGCATTTGCCCGACGCCGTCAGCCCGCGCAGTCTCGGAATGAGCGATGACGCACGCATCATGGGCCTGGGCGTGAAATCCGTGAGTGTGCAGTAAACCGCGTAACCGTTGATGGACGCCGGGTCCCGGACTTTTCTACACTGCCGCTATTCCGGGGGAGCAGGGGGCAATGGATGAACCGCAATGAACTACGCAAGGCCGACATCAACCTGATGGTGGTCTTCGAGACCCTGATGCTCGAACGCAACGTGACTCGCGCGGCGGAGAAGCTGTTTCTTGGCCAGCCGACCATCAGTTCGGCGCTCAACCGTTTGCGCACGATGCTCAACGACCCGCTGTTCATCCGCGTCGGCCATCGGATGGAGCCGACGGCCCGCGCCGAAGACATTTACCGCCATCTCAAACCGGCACTGGATTCACTCTCGGCGGCGCTGAGCCTGACCCGCGATTTCGATCCCGCCACCAGCACCATGACCTTTCGCATCGGTCTGTCCGACGACGTCGAATTCGGCCTGCTGCCGCCGCTGTTGCGCGCGCTGCGCCAAGAGGCGCCGAGCGTGGTGTTCGTGGTGCAGCATGTCGATTACTGGCGCATTCCCGACCTGCTCGCTGCCGGCGATATCACCGTCGGCATCAGCCAGACCCGCGGCCTGCCGGCAAACGCCAAACGCAAACTGCTGCGGCACATCCAGCCGAGCATCCTGCGCGCCGATGCCTCTGCTACACCGCTGACCCTCGACGAATATTGCGCTCGCCCGCATGTCTTGGTGTCGCACACGGCCAATGTCAGTGGCTACGCCGATGAGTGGCTGGCGGAACTCGGTCGCACGCGGCAGGTGGTGTTGTCGGTGCCGCAGTACAGCGCATTGCCGGCGTTGCTGGCCGGCACCGACCTGATCGCCAGCCTGCCGGATTACACCGCAGCGGCCATGGCGGCGTCAGGGTTGTTGTTCCAGGAACCGTTCCCGTTCAAGACGCCGACGCTGGACCTGTCGATGGTCTGGCTCAGCCACGTCGACAGTGACCCGGCCGAACGCTGGCTGCGCTCGCGGCTCGAAGCGTTCATGAGTGAACGGCCAACTGAGCACTACGATCCCTTGTAGGAGCTGCCGAAGGCTCGGGCCGCGATCGGACGATCTTTTGATCTTGATTGGGAAAAACACAAAATCAAAAGCTCGCAGCCTCGTTTCACTCTACAGCTCCTACAGGGAATGCGTTGAGCCGACTGTGTTATATGTACGCCCCCCGCATCCGTCGACTGGAGATCCGCAATGCCACACCTGCACATGGAATACACCGCCAACCTGACGCAGTTGAACGCTGACATCGCCCTGATCCGGCTCAACAACACGCTGGTCGGTTCCGGTCAGTTCGGCGCAGAGTTCGATATCAAGAGCCGCGCGATCAAGATCGACAACTTCAAGGTCGGCACGGCGCAAGGCGAGCGTGCCTTCGTCCATGTGAAGCTGGCCTTGCTCAGCGGGCGCTCGGCGGAGATCAAGAAGCAGCTCTCGCAAAGTCTGCTGGCAGTGTTGCAGGAACTCTGCGAATGGCCGGCCGGGCTCGAAGTGCAACTGTGTGTCGAACTGCTCGACATCGATCGCGAGTCCTACAGCAAAGCCGCGATCGGCGTCTGACGCTCAGGCGTTTTCCAGCTCGCTGCACACTTGAATCACCTGTTCGCGCAGCCAGACGTTGGCGCTGTCCTGATCGGCGTTCTGGCTCCACTGCATGTCGAGGGTGAAACCCGGCAAGCCATTGGGCGCCTCGCAGTGGTTGAACACCGCGTCGTTGGTCAGCAAACGCTGGATACGCCGGGGCAGGGTGAGGATGAAATCGGTGCCGGTGATCATCTTCAACGCGGCGCTGTAGCTGTTCGAGCGCGCGACGATCTGGCGTTTCTGCGCCTGCCGCGCCAGCCAGCCATCGACCATGTTGGTGCTCGAGGTCCACGGCGTCGGGAACACATGCCGACGTTCGGTGAATGCTTGCAGGCTCAAACGCGGTTCCAGTGGCGTGGCGCGTTTGTCGAAGACGCAGACCAGGTCATCTTCCAGCAGCATCCGTGATTTCAGATCCGCATGCTGGCGGTGAAAGTGCGGGCCGAAACTGATCACCAGATCGAGGCTGCCGTCGCGCAACTCTTCGGCCGGAACGTCGGTTTCAAACTTGTGCATGTTGACCATCACCGGCAAATCGTCGAAGTCGAAGCGCTTCAACAGTCGCGGCAGAATCAGTTGCTCGAAGTATTCCGGTGCGCAAATGTTGAAAGTCACCGCCTGCCGGCTCGGGTCGAAGGCCGGGGCACCGGCGTGGCAGAGGTTGATGCTTTCGAGGATTTTCTGCACATGGCCGTACATGCTGCAGGCCTTGTAGGTCGGGCGCATGCCGGTGCGGGTGTTGATGAACAGTTCGTCTTCGAAACTGGTGCGCAGTTTCTTCAGGCAATAACTGACGGTGGACTGGCTGACGAACAAAGTTTCCGAGACATCGGTGACACTGCTCTGCTCGTACACGGCCACAAATACCATCAAGTCCTGCATGTCGAGCTTGCGAAGCAAATTACTGTTCAGCATGAGTTCCGTCTCGCTGTGCCCCCTTGCGCAGAATTCGCGCAAACGTGTGCGTACGATCCTAACGGAACGATGGTGCCAGGAGAAACCCTTGTAGGACATTTCACGGACACATGTGGGACAGAAACTTTTAGTAACACGACGTTGCCAATCTCGTGCGCAAAAGATGGCCAGAGGCCTCTAGCCCGGGCGAGGCAAGTGGCGTGCGTAGTGGCGAGGGTCGAAGCGCATCACCATCAACAGCATGATCACCATCACCGCCGTCAGCGCCCACCACGCGCCTTCGAAACTGCCCAGTCGATCGCGGATCATCCCTGCCAACAGCGGCGACAGGCCTGCGATCAGATAACCGATCCCCTGCACAAACGCGGTCAGGCCACCGGCGCGCTGCGGCTCGTCGCAGTGATCAAGCGCTACGATCAGGCTCATCGGAAACAGACCGCCAATCCCCAGGCCCAACAGACAAGGCCACAGCAGGGCCAAATATTGCGGGACGAGTATCAGCCCGCAGAAACCGCCGATGATCAGCAACAGCAGAATCGCCACTATCCCACGTCGATCACGGCTGCGATTGGCGATCGCAGGCACTGCCAGGCCGGAAATGACCTCCATCGCTGTAAGAAAACCCAACAGCAGCCCGGCGCTCTGTTCACTCCAGCCTTTTTCCACGTAATACGGGGCGAGCCAGGCGAGGACACAGGTGTAGGACGCAGTGCCTAGGCCAAAGAAAATCGCCAGCAACCAGGCGCGACGGCGGGTGATGAAAGACTCCCGCTTGGTCACTGTCGATATGGCTGGCGCGGGCTGCAAGCACCAGACCAGCAAGGCGACTAAAGCCAGCCCCGCCCAAATGGCCAGCCCCATGCGCCAACTGCCGGTTCGCGTCATCACCAGCGGCGCGAACGATGCGGCAATCGCAGCGCCGCCCATGATCGAAGTCACGTAGATGCCCATGTACAACGCCACGTTGTCAGCAAAGCGCGTCTTGATCAGCGCCGGCATCAATGCCTGAATCAGCGCGATGCCGATGCCAGCCACGATCGCGCTGACGATCAGTTCGACCGCCGAATCGATAAACAGCCGTGACAACGTCGCCAGCCCGATGATCAGCAATGACAGCAGGACCGTGCGCTGCTCGCCCAGGCGCCGGCTGAGGCCCAGGCCGAAAAACATCGCCAGTCCCATGGCCATCACCGGCAGCATCGTCAGCAGTGAGGCGAGGCTGAAGCTCAACGGTGTATCGCTACGGATCGCCGACAGCAGCGGCCCGATGGCTGCCATTGATGGGCGCAGATTAAGTGCGACAAGAATGATTGCGAGCATCAGCCAAGCGGCGGGGCGGGAGTGATTCATCAGCGGGCCTTCAAATGCAGGGGCTGAGGATTAGGCGTCGCGACGCGCGCATCGGCAAATCAGAAAACCCCGGGCCAGACCTAAAAACTCGATAACACCCTGTCCCGATGTGGGAGCGAGCCTGCTCGCAAATGCGTTCCTCCAGACAGACATTCATTTTGCTGACACTGCGCTTTCGCGAGCAGGCTCGCTCCCACAGAGGAAATTGCGAAGTGCCTGAAACTGAATAAAACCTGAACCATTCTCAAATGCTCGCAAACTTTCACGTTCGTACTCCGAGGCAACTAATCATTAGCATCTTTTTCACGAAAAATTGATCCATGGCTGCCTAAAGTTTGGCATGCCTCGGTGAATGAAATTTTCACAATCGACGAGGCTCTTCTTTCAGGAACAGTCACTCATCATGTTGAAATTTAAAGCCGTGCGCCCGGAATGGGTGACGTTGTTTGCCAGCGCCTTTTTGTTGCTCGGTTTCAATCTGGTGCTTTGGCAACATCTGTTCGAGATCACCGCAGCCGATGGCAAGGGCATCGCCATGCGCGTGGCGTTCGGCGTGATGATCTTCGCCGCGTTCAACATAGTCCTGACGTTATTCGCTTTCCGGCCACTGCTAAAACCACTCTTGACTCTCTTGTTTTTAGTCAGCGCCGGCGTGGCTTATTTCATGAGCCAATATGGCGTCATGATTGATGCGGGCATGTTTCGCAACTTTGCCGAAACCAACGTGACGGAAGTGCGTGATCTGCTCTCATTGAAGTTGTTTGCTTATATTCTCTTGCTGGGTGTCCTGCCGTGTTTGTTGTTGTGGAAAGTACCGGTCAATTATCGCCGCTGGCATCGTGAGTTGTTCAGCAAAGTTATTGTCAGTGTTGCCTCGGGGGCGGTGATCGGTGTTGTGGCATTGGCCAACTACCAAGGCTTGTCGTCGCTGTTTCGCAATCACCACGAAATTCGCCTGATGCTGGTGCCGAGCAATTACATCGGCGCATCCATTGGTTATCTGCAAGAGCAAGTGGTCTCGGCGCAGCAGCCGTTCATCAAGATCGGCGAAGATGCCCAGCGCAACCCCGACTTGCAGCTACAGCCACGCAAATCCCTCACGGTGCTGGTGGTGGGGGAGAGTGCGCGGGCGCAGAACTTCGGCATTCTCGGTTACGACCGAGACACCACCCCGCAACTGGACAAGGAGGCCGGGCTGATCGCCTTTACCGATGTGCATTCCTGCGGCACGGAAACCGCAGTCTCGGTACCGTGCATGTTCTCCAACATGGGCCGCAAGGATTACAACGCCAGCAAGGCCAAGAACGAAGAAGGCTTGCTTGATGTACTCAAGCGCGCCGGCATTGATGTGATCTGGCGCGATAACCAGTCCGGCTGCAAAGGCACTTGCGACCGCGTCACGGTGCAGGATGTCAGCAAGTTGCAAGACTCTGCGTTATGCGCCAACAGCGAGTGTCGCGATGAAATCCTCCTGCAAGGTCTGCAAAGTTTCATCGATCATCTGGACAAGGACACCGTGCTGGTGCTGCATCAGATGGGCAGTCACGGCCCGGATTACTTCAAGCGGTATCCCAAGGAGTACGAACACTTCACTCCGGTGTGTGAAAGTAACGCGCTGAACAATTGCAGCCGCGAAAGTATCGTCAACGGTTACGACAATACGCTGGTGTACACCGACCATGTGCTGGCGAGCCTGATCGATGTGCTGCGCAGCAATCAGGACAAAGTCGACACCGCCATGCTTTATCTGTCGGACCACGGCGAATCGCTGGGCGAGTACAACCTGTTTCTGCACGGCACGCCGTACATGCTGGCGCCCGAGCAACAAAAGCATGTAGCGATGCTGGCGTGGTTCTCCGACAGCTATCAGAAGGCCTACTCGGTCGACACCCATTGCCTGCAACTGAGCCGTGACAAACCGCTGAGCCAGGACAATCTGTTTCACTCGATGCTCGGCCTGCTGGAAGTGCGCAGCAGCGTGTATCAGCCGGCGCTGGACATGTTTGCCGGTTGTCGCGGCGCGGTGATCGACGGCGTGTTGGCCAAGCAGTGAAGTGTTTCCTGCCCGTCGCGCCAATGCGACGGGCTTTTCTGTTTCTGCTGTCAGACTATTCTTGCTGACAGGCAAGACATTTCCTTACAGCTCTTGCCCTTCAAAGGCGCGTAAATCGTCGGTGGCGATATATACTGCGCGCCATTCTTCAAGGGAGAGCCGTGTGGCTATCGATATTCACTGGATTCGCGACAACGAAAGCCTCGCGCAGTTTTGCGCCGAGTGGCAGCAGCTGCCGTTCGTTGCCCTCGACACCGAATTCATGCGGGTCGACACCTTCTACCCGATTGCCGGCCTGTTGCAGATCGGCGACGGCAAACGCGCCTACCTGATCGATCCGCTGACCATCAACGCCTGGCAACCGCTGGCCGCGTTGCTGGAGAACCCGGCGGTGCTGAAAGTCCTGCACGCCTGCAGCGAAGACCTCGAAGTGCTGTTGCGCCTGACCGGCAGCCTGCCGGCGCCGCTGTTCGACACGCAACTGGCCGCCGCTTACCTGAACCTCGGCTTTTCGATGGGCTACTCGCGACTGGTGCAGGAAGTACTCGGCATCGACCTGCCCAAGGGCGAAACCCGCTCCGACTGGTTGCAGCGCCCGCTGTCCGAAACCCAGATCAGCTACGCCGCCGAAGACGCCGTGCATCTGGCCGAGGTGTTCGTCGAGTTGCGTCCCAAGCTATCCGCCGACAAGTTCGCCTGGGTGCTGGAGGATGGCGCCGAACTGGTTGCCAACCTGCGCCGCGAAACCGATCCGTACGAGGTCTATCGCGAGGCGAAACTGGCGTGGAAGCTGTCCCGGGCGCAACTCGCCGTGCTGCGTGAACTGTGCGCCTGGCGCGAAAAAGAAGCCCGCGCCCGCGATCTGCCGCGCAACCGCATCGTCCGGGAACACTCGCTGTGGCCCTTGGCCCGCACGCAGCCGGATAACCTCGCAGCGCTGGGCAAGATCGAAGACATGCACCCGCGTACCGTACGTCAGGACGGTCAGTTTCTGCTTGATCTGATCAAGCGCTCTGGCAGTGTGGGCCCTGATCAATGGCCGCCGGCAGTGCCGGAGCCGTTGCCGATCGAAGCCGCTGCGTTGATCAAACAATTGCGCGCGCTGGGTCAGGCCGAGGCCGAACGCCTGGGTATTGCCCCGGAACTGATGCTGCGCAAGAAAACCCTCGAAGCTCTGGTCAAGAGCGGCTTCCCCGAGGGTCCTTACCAATTGCCCGATTCGCTGCGTGGCTGGCGCCGCGAATTGCTCGGCCAGAAGCTGCTCGACAGCCTGGCCACCGCCGGAGAACAGCCTTGAAACGTATTTGCTCCATCTACCAAAGCTCCAAGCGCAGCGGCATGTATCTCTACGTGCTCAAGAGCGATGCGCTCGAGCGCGTGCCGGATGCGCTGATGACGGCTTTCGGCAAAGCGAAGCATTCCTTCGATCTGGTGCTGTCGCCCGAGCGCAAACTGGCCAGCGAAGACATCACCGTGGTCCTGGAAAACCTCGACAAGCAGGGCTATCACCTGCAAATGCCGCCGGCCGAGGACGAGTACATCGAGCACCTGCCCGAAGAGTTGCTGCGACGCAACGATCCGGTCTGACCCGCGAGGCCCTGTCCTGGGCCTCGGTTAACCCTGGAACTGTTTTTACCGCGATGGCCGGCCCCAACCCGGCGGCCGTCTGCACGGTTTGCGAAAGGTTTGAAGATGCGCGTTCTGATTGCTGAACACGACCACGCGATATACGCCCGCCTGCTGCGTCAGGCACTCCCCGAGCTTGACGTCCTGACCAGCGGCGACTCCGCCGAACTGGCGCGGCAGGCCGCCGATTGCCCGGTGTGGCTGGGCCAGCCGGACCTGCTGGCGACCCTGCTGCGCCAGGGCCATCAACCGCAATGGCTGCAATCGACCTGGGCCGGCATCACGCCGCTGCTCGCCGACGGCCTGCGCCGCGATTATCGCCTGACCCGCGCCGTGGGGATTTTCGGTCAGGTCATGGCCGAATACGTGCTGACCTACATCCTCGGCCATGAACGCGAAGTGCTGGCGCGGCTGGTCAGCCAGGTCGAGCGCAAATGGGACAACCGCAGCGGCCAGAGTCTGGTCGGGCGCAAGGTGCTGATCGTCGGCACCGGTGACATCGGCCAGAGTGTCGCGCAATTTCTGCGGCCGTTCGGCGTCGAGCTGTACGGCATCGCCAGCAGCGCTCGCGCACAGGCGCCGTTTGTCGAAGTCGGCGCGCTGGCAGATCTGCCGCGATTGGTGGGCGAGGTGGACTACGTGGTCAATCTGCTGCCGAACACCGAACACACCCACGATATCTACGACGCGGCACTGTTCAAGCAATTCAAGCCGACCGGCTTGTTCATCAATGCCGGGCGTGGTGTCGCGGTGGTTGATGCCGATCTGGTCGAAGCTTTGAAAGAAGGGCACCTGGCCGGCGCGGTAATCGACGTCTGCCGTCAGGAACCATTGCCGCAACGTCACCCGTTCTGGACCGCGTGGGGCTTGCTCCTGACCGGGCACAGCTCGGCACCGACTTCACCGACGCTGATGGTGGATTTGTTTGTGCAGAATCTGAAAGCGTACGAGGCGGGTGAGGCGTTGCGTGGGGAAGTGGATTTCACCCGCGGTTACTGACTCACCCGATTTCGCTGTGGGAGCGAGCCCGCTCGCGAAGAGGGCGTGTCAGTCGACAACAGCGTGTCTGACACAGCGCTTTCGCGAGCAGGCTCGCTCCCACATTGGTTTCAAAGTGCAGCCACCAGTTTGCTCAGCGGGCGGCGCTGGGGCTGACAAGCGGATTTACCGACAGTCGCCAGCGCTTGGCCCCCGCGCCTGCTGGCACTAGACTGGCGGCCTTTTCACCACCTTGATGTTGATGCTTGAGCCATGGCCGCGATAGTCGAACCGTTCTGGAAACGCAAAACCCTCGATCAACTCGATCATGAGGAATGGGAATCGCTGTGCGACGGCTGCGGTCTGTGCTGCCTGCAAAAGCTCGAGGACGAAGAAGACAACAGCGTCTATTACACGCGCATCGCCTGCAAATTGCTGGATCTGAAGACCTGCCAGTGCAGCGATTATCCGAACCGGATCAAGTTTGTCCCCGACTGCATTCAGCTAACGCCAGGGCAGGCGGAAGAATTCAAATGGCTGCCGCCAACCTGTGGTTATCGTCTGGTCAGCGAAGGCAAGGATCTGCCGTTATGGCATCACCTGGTGTGTGGCGACCGCGATGCGGTGCACCATGAGCGGATTTCCCAGTCCGGGCGCATGCTCGCCGAAGGCAGCGTGCCGGAGGATGACTGGGAAGATCATCTGATTTTTCGCGCGGGCTGATGAAGTGGTGGGTTGTTGAACCCGTAAAGATCAAAAGATCGCAGCCTTCGGCAGCTCCTACCATGGAAAACGTGATTCCGTGTAGGAGCTGCCGGAGGCTGCGATCTTTTGCTTTAAAACCTCAAACCCCAGCCTTCGGCGAGGTCAGCGAATCATTGCCGGTAACGGTCGCCGTTTCGGTGGCCACCTCGGCATTGGTTTTCAGCTTGCTCAGTTCTTCCCCGGCGCGTTCGATCTTCGCCCGCACGTTGCTCATGTCCTGACGGCCTTTTTCCAGCAGGCTTTTCGCCGAGCAGTGCCCGGTAATGCCACGGGCCACGGCCATGCCGCCGAGCGCCACTTGAATCAGGCCGAACACGCCGCCACGGCGCAGGCCCTTGCCGACCATCAGGACGCCGCCGGTCAACGAGCCGACGCGCTCCCAGCCGTGCACGTTTTTATGCGAAGGCGACTGGAACGGGGTGGATTCGATGCGTTCTACGCGTTTGAGCTCGCTCATGATCTATCTCCAGGCAGGGTGCGATTGATAGATAAGCTGACTGCCACGGCGGTCAGCTTGTTCCATCGAATGTGCGACGCTTCAGCGGAATTTCGGCCCGGAGCGGGTGTTCAAGCCTTTGGCCATACGATCGTAGAGCACGACGTTGACCGTGGCGGCGAGGTTCATGCAGCCGGTGGTCGGGATGTACACGACGTCTTCGCACCAGTCGCGAATCTCTTTATCCAGCGAACCGTCTTCCGGGCCGAAGATGTAAAGGGCGCGGTCGGGGTGGGTGTATTCCGGCAATGGGCGGGCGCCTTCGACCAATTCCACGGCGACGGGCACGCAGTTGAGCGGGAGGATTTTTTTCAGGTCGTCGATGCCGATCAGCGGGATGTCGTAGTGCACGCGTTTGGTGTCGGTGACGAAGTCGGCGGCGCGTTCATAACGCTTGCCGGTGTAGAACACCGATGCCACGCCGTAACAGCCTGCGGCGCGCATCACCGAACCGACGTTCTCTGGTGATTTGGGGTTATACAAACCAATGCAGCTGTACCGTTTGTCTGCCACGAGCGGGGTGCCTTCGGGAAAAAGAGCGCGATTATACGGGGATTGGGGGAGGGCGGGCAGATTCGAGATTTGTGATGTCTGGTCGGCCGCCTTCGCGAGCAGGCTCGCTCCCACAGGGGAACGCATTCCAACTGTGGGAGCGAGCCTGCTCGCGAAAGGGCCAGCTCAGGCGATGAAAGTCTTCAGTCTTCTTTTTTCATCAGGCCAGCCAGGGCGGCAAACGGGTTATGCGTGGCCTTGGCGATCTTTGGTGTGCTCAGCGAGCCTTCGCCGAAATACTGCTGATCGGTGTAGCGCGAGTGTTCGTTGTCGTGGCAATACAGGCACAACAGCTCCCAGTTCGAGCCGTCCTGCGGGTTGTTGTCGTGGTTGTGGTCGCGGTGGTGCACGGTCAGTTCGCTCAGGCGCTTGCCGGAAAACTCACGGGCGCAGCGGCCGCAGACGTGCGGGTACATCTTCAGGGCCTTGTCGCGGTAGCCCATTTCCTTGTCGCGCTGGTTGTCGGCGAGGATGCGGTCCAGCTTCGACGTGTTGGTGGGGGTGGACGAACTCATGGGTTCACCTTTGCAGAAAGACTGATGACGGTTATGCGAAGAGTTTAGCTCAGCCCTTGAGCTTCTCGGCAATCCAGATCGTGTGGCGGGTGCCCTTGTTGCCGTGGGCGAAGACCTGGACTTCTTCGGCCTTGAAGCCGGCCTTCTTCAATTTGTCGGAAAACTGCCGGTCGGCGCTGGCCGACCACACGGCGAGCACGCCTTTGGGGCGCAGCGCCTTGGCGCAGGCATTCAGGCCAGCGGCGGAGTACAACCAACTGTTGGCCTTCTGAGTCAGACCTTCGGGGCCGTTGTCGACGTCGAGCATGATTGCATCGAAACCGTTCGGCTCGCTTTGCAGCACCTTGGCCACATCTTCCATGCGGATTACCGTGCGCGTGTCGAGCAACGGCCGACCGGACTTCTCCCCGAGCGGGCCGCGATTCCACTCGACTACGCCGGGCACCAGCTCAGCGACCACCACTTCGGCGGACTTGCCCAGATGCTTGAGTGCCGAGGCGAGGGTGAAGCCCATGCCCAGGCCGCCGATCAACACCCGCGAATTCGGCCGGCCGGCGACCTTGCGGCAGGGAATCTCGGCCAGTGCGTCTTCTGAACCGTGCATGCGCGTGTTCATCAACTGCCCGCCGTCGCCACCCTGGATCTTGATGACGAAGTCCTCGCCATACTCGAACAGGCACAAGGCACCGCCGTTTTCAGGGATCGGGGTGGTGTCGAGCAGAACGAAACGTTTCATGGAAATCTCTACAGGGGGGAAGGCAAGCAGGCGCGTTGGGAGTAGCCTGAGCACAGACTAAGGCCAAACGGAGCCCTTGATGAAGCGCACCATTCTAACGGTCATTACCCTGGCCGCGCTCGCGATTACTGCAGTGCAGGCCCAGCAGAGCGTTCCGGTCAGCCCGACGCCGCAACCCGGTTCGCCCGGCACCGCGACGCCGACACCGTATCCGCAGATCACCCCGATCACCCTGCCCAAGTCGGGCGCCGGCAGCGGCAGCCCGCCGCTGGTACCGATCGAAATGCCCAGCCCGCCGAGCAAGGATCAACCGGTGCCGGGCATCGAGCCGAACGGCAACAAGGTCAAGTCCCCCGGCGGTTAAACCTGTTGCGCGGCGAGTTGGCCGTCGGCCATGCGCAGGCGTTTGGACAGCGAGACGGCGAGGGCGCGGATGATCTTTGCGGCGATTTTCGGTGCGTCGTTGAGCATTTTTTCCAGCGAGTCCTTGCCCAGATTGAGCAACTGACAGTTGCTCGCCGCGATGCAGGTAGCCGAACGGCGCTCGCCATCAAGCACGGCCATTTCACCGAAGGCACGGCCGCTGCGCAGGGTGGCCATGGTGATGACCTGGCCGTCGGCGCCGGTTTTCTGCACGGCGACCTGGCCGGTGTGGATGATGCACATGAAACTGCCGGCATCGCCCTCGCGGAAAATCGCCTCGCCCTCAGCCACGGTGCTGATGCTGAAGTAACCGGAAGCGGCCGCAAAGTCGGCCAGCTGCAATTGATCGAACAGGCCACAATCCATCAGCCAGTCGCGGATTTCGTTGTTCAGAAAGGTCGGTTCAGACATGTCGATGCGGTCTTTTTGTTATCACTGTTTCCAAGGAGCACACGGTCCCCATGTAGGAGCTGCCGAAGGCTGCGATCTTTTGATCTTGTTGTTCAAAACAAGGACCAAAAGATCGCAGCCTTCGGCAGCTCCTACACAGGGAATCGGTGGAGGCTTTGGGTCTGCTGTTAAGACCCAAGCCACCCTCAGAGTTCCTCAGGCAATCTGCAAAACCTTGAACACAAATGCATATTCGAGCGCTACGTCACGTAATCCCTGATAGCGCCCGCTCATGCCGCCATGCCCGGCGCCCAGTTCGGTCTTGAGCAGCAGCACGTTGTCATCGGTCTTGGTTGCGCGCAATTTCGCCACCCACTTGGCCGCCTCCCAATACTGCACACGGCTGTCGTTGTAGCCGGCGATCACCAGCAGTGGCGGATAAGCCTGCGCGGTGACGTTTTCGTACGGCGCGTAAGCCTTGATCCGATCATAGACGTCCGGTTCTTCCGGGTTGCCCCATTCGTCGTATTCGGTGACGGTCAGCGGTAGCTCGGGATCGAGCATGGTGTTGAGCACGTCGACGAACGGCACTTCGGCAATCGCTACGCCGAATAGATCCGGGCGCTGATTGAGCACCGCGCCGATCAGCAAACCACCGGCGCTGCCGCCGCTGATCGCCAGTTTCTCCGCCGAGGTGATGCCGTTGAGGATCAGAAACTCGGCGCAGGCGATAAAGTCGCTGAAGGTGTTGTGTTTGTGTTCCTGCTTGCCGGCGCGATACCAGGCTTCGCCCAATTCACCACCACCGCGTACGTGAGCGATGGCGAAGGCCATGCCGCGATCGAGCAGGCTCAGGCGTGCGTGGGAAAACCACGGGTCGAGGCTGGAGCCGTAAGCACCGTAACCGTACAGATATAGCGGCACCGGTTTACCGACCATCTCGCGCTTCATCACCAGACTGATCGGCACTTGCGTGCCGTCCGGGGCAGTCGCCCACAGGCGCTGGCTGACATAGGCATCGGCATCGAACGGGCCGAGTACCGGGGTTTCCTTGAGCACCGTTTGCTCGCCGCTGGCGAGGATCAACTGGCGCACCTGGGCCGGGCGGTTCAACGCTTCGTAGCGCAAGCGAATGCGATCGCTCTCGAATTCCAGGCTGTTTTGCACATGCAGGCTGTAGGCCGCATCGGGCAATTGCACGCGATACGACGCCTGGCCCTGCGGGTGAACCTCAAGGATCGGCAGACCACCTTCGCGCAGGCTCAAGGTCATCGCCTCTGCGTTGAGGCTGACGCCGTCGAGCATCACTTCTTCGTTGTGCGGGATCAGGTTCTGCCAGTCGGCCTCGCTCGGCGGCACGCCAGTGTCCGGGGCCTGATACAGAGCGAAGTTGATGCCGTCGCGGTTGGTGCGGATAAACCAGGTCCACACGCCATCGAGGAGGCCGTGGTCAACGTCGTATTCGTGATCTTCGACCCGTGGCGCCAGGCAACTGAATGGCAGATGTGGCTGATTGGCGTCCAGCGCCCAGACTTCACTGGTGGTCTTGCTGCCCAGCGACAGCAGCAATTGCTGTTCGGAGCTGGCGCGGTAGCAATGCAGGAAGAACCGCCCGTCCGGCTCGTGAAAAACCTCTTCGGCGGCAGTGCCGTCGAGGCGATAGCGGAACAGTTTATGCGGGCGATGGGTGTCGTCGAGCACGCCGAAGAACAGGGTCAGGCTGTCATTGGCCCAGGTCATGCTGCCGTCGCAGTCCTCGAATTCCAGTTCGCTGACCCTGTCGTTGGACAGCTCCTTGACGAACAACGTGTAGATCTCGTCGCCCGAGGTGTCGACGCTGTAGGCCAGGCGCTGGTGATCGGGGCTGATGCTGAAAGCGCCCAGCGAGAAGAAGCCGCCATTGGCCAGCGCGTTCGGATCGAGCAGCAGTTGCTCGCGGCTTTCATCCAGCGTCAGGCTGTCGTCCGCCGGACGCGGGCAGCGGTAGTGCCGGGCGTATTCATCACCGGCAGTGGTGCGCGTGTAATACAGATACGGGCCCCAAGGTGAGGGCAAGGACAGGTCGGTCTCGAGAATCCGGCCCTTGATCTCGTTGAACAGGCTTTCACGCAGCTCGGCCTGATCGGCGGTTTGCGCTTCCTGATAAGCGTTTTCAGCCTTGAGGTAGTCGAGCACCGCGTCGGTGTCGCGCTCCTGCAGCCAGGCATACGGGTCGGCGCCGGGCGCCCGCTGGGCAATCGGGGCAGTGATGGCAATGGCGGATTCGGGCATGGAAGGCTCTCGGACAATATTCGGAATTGGGTTTTTCGCGGGTCTTGAAAGCGCCGCAGCCCTTGTGGGAGCGAGCCTGCTCGCGAAAGCGGTGTGTCAGGCATAGCTATTGCAACTGACAGTCCGTATTCGCGAGCAGGCTCGCTCCCACAGGGGCGGCTGCTGGCCGTCTGGTATTGGGACAAGCCGCATGGGCGAAAAGTCGTTACTATAAGCGCCTATTTGCCTGCCTTGCCATGGACACCATGACCGAGAACGACTATCTGATCGCCTGGGGCCTTTACGCCTTTGCCGCCGTGGGCTGCCTGTTGGTATGGATGCGCCTGACCACCTGGATGTGGCGCTGGCTGCGCGAGCCGCTGCGTGTGCTGATGGCGGTGTTGCTGTTCAGCCCGACCATCGTCGATCCGGTGAAAGCCAAAGTTGCACCGGCCATCGCCATCACCGCCCTGGACATGCTGTTCAAGGTCGGCAACAACGCCTGGCGCGCGGTTTCCGATCTGTTCATGTACGGCATGATCGCCTTCGGGGTGTATCTGGTTTTCGTCTTGATCCGCCTGCCGATCGAGCGCGCCTCGACAGCGCGGCGTGAACGCGCCGAGGCCGCCAAGGCCGCCGCCCGTGCCGAAGAGCGCGACGATGATCAACCGTTCGGCGGCGCCGGTGATGACCGCTACGGTCGCCCGCCAGTGCCGAACAATCCGCAGCGCATGCGGGTCGAGCCGCGTCTGTAACCCGAGAGTCCGCACATGTGTGAATTACTGGGCATGAGTGCCAACGTGCCGACCGACATCGTGTTCAGCTTCACCGGCCTGATGCAGCGCGGCGGCCGCACCGGCCCGCACCGCGACGGCTGGGGCATCGCTTTCTATGAAGGGCGCGGCTTGCGTCTGTTTCAGGACCCGGCAGCGAGCAGCGAGTCGGAAGTGGCCAACCTGGTGCAGCGCTATCCGATCAAGAGCGAGGTGGTCATCGGCCACATCCGCCAAGCCAACGTCGGCAAGGTCTGCCTGTCCAACACCCACCCGTTCGTCCGCGAATTGTGGGGGCGCAACTGGTGTTTCGCGCACAACGGCCAGCTCGCCGACTTCATTCCGATCAAAAGCTTCTACCGCCCGGTCGGCGATACCGACAGCGAAGCGGCATTCTGCGACCTGCTCAACCGGGTACGCGCAGCCTTCCCCGAGCCGGTCGATATCGAAGTGCTGCTGCCGGATCTGGTCGCCGCTTGCGCTGAATATCGCAGTAAGGGCGTGTTCAATTGCCTGCTCAGCGACGGCGACTGGCTGTTCTGTTACTGCTCGACCAAACTGGCTCAGATCACCCGCCGCGCACCGTTCGGCCCGGCGCGGCTCAAGGATGTCGATGTGATTGTCGACTTCCAGGCCGAAACCACGCCCAACGATGTGGTCACGGTGATTGCCACCGAGCCTCTGACCGAAAACGAAACCTGGACCCGCTACGAACCGGGCCAATGGAGCCTGTGGCGACGCGGCGAATGCGTCAGCCAGGGCAAGACCGAATAAGGATTTGCACCCATGTTGCTCAGTTATCTACGGCTGGTGTTGTTTGCGGCGGGTCTGTTGATCGGTGTCCAGGTGCCGGGGTTCATCAACGATTACGCCCAGCGTGTCGAAGCGCATCTGATCGAAGCGCAGACCGGCCTGCGTGGCTTTCAGGGCACGGCTGATCAGTTTTTCAAAGGCGATATGCAGGCGCTGGTCGCGCATTACCGGGCCAGCGAAGACCCGATTTTCCGCAGCGATGCCGACAGCCTGAACACCTTGCTCACCCGCCAGGTCGCGCTGGACAAGCAATTCCAGGCGATGCAAGGCCCGTGGTATGTGCGCTTCCTGCAAGTGGTCCTGGCCGCCGATCCGGACATTCGCAAGGAAACCTGGAACGGCTACAGCTATCAGATCCTGCTGACGCCAGAGGCAATGATCTGGGGCATGAGCGGCGCGTTGCTGCTGTCGTTCGGCATCGAATGCCTGTTCCGCCTGATCGACTGGGTAGTGCTCGGCGGCCGCCGCCTGCGCCAGAGCCGACCGATCGAAGATCGCGACGTCCGCGGCCTCTAAGGGCTCCAGAGCAAAAGATCGCAGCCTGCGGCAGCTCCTACAGGGGAATGTGAACACCTGGAGCTGCCGAAGGCTGCGATCTTTTGCTTTTCAAGTACACAACACGATGTAGGTTCCACCCACTCTGTGCGCATACCCCGCCAGCACCTGCTGACACAACGTCACAATCTCCTCGACCCACTCAACCCCGACCCGCCACGACACCACCACTGGCAGATTCGCCGGCCGCTGGTCAATGTCGAGCAAGATCAATTCGCCGCGCGCCAGTTCTTCGGCCACCAGCACCGGCGGCAGCGCGCCGATACCAAAGCCGTCACGCAACAAACGGGTAATCGCCGACACCGAATTCACGCAATTCAACCGTGGCGCCAGCACGCCGTTGGCCTGCATCAGGGCGACGATATCCTGATGCGGTCGCGAGTTTTTCGAGTAAGTGATGATCCGCTCCTGCGCCAGTTCGGCGAGGTCGGCGTAGTTGCGGTTGTAGATCGAATTGCTGGCGACGATCCAGCCCAGCGGATGGCTGGCCAACTCCAGGCTGCGCACGCTTTCGTGGCGGATCAGATCGGTTTGCAACACCAGATCGAGAAAACCTTTTTGCAGCTGATCGCAGAGGTTCAGCGCAGTATCCGCGACCAGTTCGATTTCCACCCGTGGGTACAGATCGGTCATCTGCGCCACCAGCGGGCTCAGCCACGTATGAATCACCGTGTCCATCACGCCGATACGCACCCGCCCGACCTTGCTCGAACGGGTCTCGATCGACTGTTTCAGCGCCGCCATGGTGTCGAGCATCTGTTCAGCGTAATCGAGCACCTTCAAGCCTTCCGGGGTCAGGCTGACGCCGCGTGAATCGCGCAGGAACAGCTTCACGCCCAGCTCGCCTTCGAGCACGGCAATGCGGCTGGAAATCGACGCCTGGGTGGTGAACAGCTTGTCAGCGGTCAGGCGAAAACTCTTCAGGCGCGCGACCCAGACAAAGGTCTCGAGAAACTTCAGATTCATGGACAAGGCTCGGCTGACAAATTTTTCTTATGCCTAAGGCGGGTTTTTATTCGTTGGACGGCGCAGGGCAGGGCGACGAAAAATCGGCGCATCCGGTTCCCACGATAGGCGTCGTCGGAGCTTCGAACAAGACCAATAAAAGCCCAGCGGAGATTTGCCATGAGTGCTCCCGACACCCTCCCGTTATCCAAGCCTGTGACGCGCCCCGGGCCGTTCGACTGGTATCGCAACATCAACCAGCAGGAGCGCCGCACGTTCTGGAGCTGCAAGATCGGTTACGGTCTGGACGGCATGGACACGCAGATGCTCAGCTTCGTCGTGCCGACGCTGATCGCGATGTGGGGCATTACCACTGGCGAAGCGGGGCTGATTCACACCAGCACACTGATCGCTTCGGCCATCGGCGGTTGGGTCGCCGGGATCCTCTCCGACCGCATCGGCCGCGTGCGAACGCTGCAACTGACGGTGCTGTGGTTCGCCTTCTTCACCTTCCTCTGCGGCTTCGCGCAAAACTACGAACAATTACTGATCGCGCGCACCCTGATGGGCTTCGGTTTCGGCGGTGAATGGACGGCCGGCGCGGTGCTGATCGGTGAAGTGATCCGCGCCAAGGATCGCGGCAAAGCGGTGGGCATGGTGCAATCCGGCTGGGCGCTGGGCTGGGGCCTGACGGCGATTCTGTACGCGTTGCTGTTCTCCGTGTTGCCAGCGGAAGATGCCTGGCGCGCGCTGTTCATCCTTGGCATCGTGCCGGCGATATTCGTGATTTTCGTCCGTCGCCTCGTGAAAGATCCTGAGATCTATCGCGAAGCCAAAGCCGCGCAAAACCCGCAGAACCCGGCGAAGTTCTACGAGATCTTTGCCCCTGGCATGCTCTTCACCACGTTTCGCGCTTCCTTGCTGACCACCGGTGCGCTGGGCGGCTACTACGCGATCACCTCCTGGCTGCCGACCTTCCTCAAGAACGAGCGCGGTCTGAGCGTGCTCGGCACCGGCGGTTATCTGGCGATGGTGATCGTCGGTTCCTACGTTGGCTATGTAATCAGTGCTTATCTGACCGACCTGCTCGGGCGGAAAAAGAATTTCATCTTGTTCGCGGTCGGCTCGTTCACCATCGTTCTGCTCTACACGCAGATGCCGGTCAGCAACGGCGTGATGCTGTGGCTGGGCTTTCCGCTGGGCTTCTTCGCCTCGGGGATTTTCAGCGGCATGGGCGCGTTTCTGACTGAATTGTTTCCTACGCGGATTCGCGGCTCGGGCCAGGGTTTCTGCTACAACATCGGCCGCGCACTGGCGGCGTTGTTCCCGCTGTTGATCGGCCTGCTCAGCCAGAAAGTCCCGCTGAGCATGGGCATCGGCGCCTTCGCGGCGGTTTCTTACGGCGTGGTGATTCTGGCGGCGCTGAGCCTGCCGGAAACCCGTGGCAAGCAACTCGACGCGCAGTAACTGATACCCTGCGCAGAAGTCTCCTACAGATAAAAAGACCAGCAGCTACAGGAGTGTTCACCGTGAGCCGCCTGCTATTGAATTGCGACATTGGCGAGAGCTTCGGCAGCTGGACCATGGGTCTGGACGCCGAAGTCATGCCCTTCATCGATTGCGCCAACATCGCCTGTGGGTTCCATGCCGGCGACCCGAGCATCATGCGCAAAACCGTGGCGCTGGCCCTCGAACACGGCGTGCAGATTGGCGCGCACCCGGCCTATCAGGATCTGGTCGGATTCGGCCGGCGCTCCATGGCCTGTTCCGCGCAAGAGCTGCAAGACATCCTGCATTACCAGATCGGCGCCCTCGACGGCATCTGCAAGGCGCAGGGCGGGCGGGTCAGCTACGTCAAACCCCACGGCGCGATGTACAACGACATGATGGCCAATCCGGCGCAACTGCGTGCAGTGGTGCAGGCCGTGGCCGCTTATGACCGCAGCCTGCCGCTGATGTTGATGGCGACCCGAGACAACGCTGGCGCGCAGCAGATCGGCGATGAATACGGCGTAACCCTGTGGTTCGAAGCTTTTGCCGACCGTGCCTACGACAGCGCCGGCCGGCTGGTCTCACGGCAACTGCCGGGCGCCGTGCATCACGATGCCGGAAAAATCATCGAGCAAGCGTTGACCATCGCCCGTGGCGGCGAACTCAGCGCCAGCGATGGCAGCGCCTTGATCCTGCGCGCCAACACCTTGTGCGTCCACGGCGACAACGCCAGTTCCGTGGCCGCCGTGCGGCGTATTCGTCAGGCCTTGCAGCAGTCGAGTGCGTCATGAATCCACGGGTTGAAGTGGTGGCGCTCGATTGCCTGATGCTGCGTCTGTTCGATGACATCGCCGAAGCCAACATGCCGTGGATGCTCGCCGCCAGCGAGCGCTTGCGCACGGCTTTTGGTGCACAACTGATCGATCTGGTGCCGTCCTACACGACGTTGATGGTGCATTACGATCTGACGCTGTTGAGTCCGGCGCAGGCGCGCGAATTGATCGCCGAGGCGTTGGTTGACCTGTCGCCAAATGCGCGAAGCGCTGGGCAGTGTCATGTCTTGCCGGTCTGGTATGACTTGAGTGTCGGCCCGGAACTGAGCCTGTTGGCCGAACGCAGCGGCCTCGCGGTGAAGGAGGTGATTCGTCGCCACAGCGCACGGGAATATCAGGTGTTCGCTCTTGGCTTTGCGCCGGGTTTTGCCTTCATGGGCCTGGTCGAAGAAATGCTCGCCGCGCCGCGCTTGAGCACACCGCGCAAGAAAGTCGCCGCCGGCAGCGTCGGTATCGCCGAGCGGCAGACCGCAGCGTATCCGGTGGTCTCACCCGGTGGCTGGAACCTGATCGGGCGCACCCCAGCGAAACTCTTCGATCGCCACCGCGACGGCTACAGCCTGATGCAACCGGGCGACACGGTGCGCTTCGAAGCGGTCGACCACGCCGAATTCATACGCTTGGGCGGCGATGACACACCACTGGAGGCGTTGGCGTGAGTCGATTGACGATCGAAGCCAGCACACCGCTGTGCCTGTTGCAGGACGCCGGGCGGTTTGGCGTGCGACATCTGGGCGTGACGCAGGGCGGCGCGGCGGATTGGTGCTCGATGAGCTGGGCCAATTGGCTGTTGGGTAATGAACTGGATGCGGCGGTGGTTGAAATCACCCTCGGCGGGTTTGCCGTGGTGGCTGAGGAGGATTGCCTGTTGGCGCTGGCAGGAGCGGATCTCGGCGCGCAGATCGACGGCCAACCGCTGGCGCCGTGGCGCAGCTTCCGGTTGGCGAAAGGGCAGACATTGCGCTTCACCCAGCCGTTGCTCGGCGCCCGGGCTTATTTGGCCGCAGCCGGTGGTTTCACTGCGCCGAAGGTATTGGGCAGCAGTGCCACGGTGCTGCGCGAAGAATTGGGCGGGCTTGATGGCATGGGCCTTCCGCTCGCCAAAGGGGCGGTGCTCGGTTACAGCGGCGAAGCGTTGGCAGTACGGGAAATGCCTTCGGCGCTGCGGCCGGATTTCAAAACGCATGCGCCTTTGGACTTGGTGCTCGGCGCACAGATCGGCCAGTTCAGCGGGCAGAGCCTGTTCGATGTCTTCAACAGCGCCTGGACCATCGACAGTCGCGCCGACCGCATGGGCATCCGCCTGCTCGGCGCGGCGTTGCAATATCAGGGCGCGCCGATGATCTCCGAGGGGATTCCGTTGGGCGCGGTTCAGGTGCCGCCGGACGGGCAGCCGATTGTGTTGCTCAATGATCGGCAGACCATTGGTGGCTATCCGCGCCTGGGCGCGTTGACACCGCTGGCGCTGGCGCGATTGGCGCAGTGCCTGCCGGGAACGAAAGTGAGAATGAGGCCGGTGGTGCAGGACGTCGCGCACCGCGAGCATGTCGAGTATTTGCAGCGCTTCAAAGATCGCTAAAAGCTTCGCGAGCAGGCTCGCTCCCACAGGTAAAAGCATTCCAATGTGGGAGCGAGCCTGCTCGCGAAGGCGTTCGTCGAGTTAACGATTATTTGGAAAGAAACCGCATCCCTTCCTCAAGCCCGCGCAGCGTTAGCGGATACATCTGATCCTCGATCAGATCGCGGACGATGTTGGTCGACGAGGTATAGCCCCACGTGTCCTTCGGATACGGGTTGATCCAGATGAGCTTCTTGTATTTCTCCATGAAGCGCTGCATCCACACGTAACCCGGCTCTTCGTTCCAGTGCTCGACGCTGCCACCGGCCTGGGTGATTTCGTAAGGCGCCATCGCGGCGTCACCGATGAAGATCACTTTGTAGTCGGCGCCGTATTTGTGCAGCAGATCCTGGGTCGAAGTGCGTTCGGAAGTGCGGCGCATGTTGTTCTTCCACACTGATTCATAAATGAAGTTGTGGAAGTAGAAGTACTCCAGGTGCTTGAACTCGGTCTTGCAGGCCGAGAACAATTCCTCACAGATCTTCACGTGCGCGTCCATCGAGCCGCCGATGTCGAATAACAGCAACAGCTTCACCGTGTTGCGGCGTTCCGGGCGCATCTGGATATTCAGCAGGCCGGCGTCCTTGGCGGTGTGGTCGATGGTGCCGTCAATGTCGAGTTCTTCCGCCGCACCCTGGCGGGCGAACTTGCGCAGACGACGCAGGGCGACCTTGATGTTGCGCGTGCCCAGTTCCACTGAATCGTCGAGGTTCTTGTACTCGCGCTGGTCCCAGACCTTGACCGCTTTGCCCTGACGCTTGCCGGCATCGCCAACCCGGATGCCCTCCGGGTTGAAACCACCGGAGCCGAACGGACTGGTGCCACCGGTGCCGATCCATTTGTTGCCGCCGGCGTGGCGTTCCTTCTGTTCTTCCAGACGCTTCTTGAACTCTTCGATGAGCTTGTCCAGCCCACCGAGGGACTGGATCTGCGCGCGTTCTTCGTCGCTCAGCGAACGCTCGAATTCCTTGCGCAGCCAGTCTTCGGGAATCAGCGCCTGCAAGTGATCGTCGAGTTTTTCCAGGCCGTTGAAATAGGCGCCGAACGCGCGGTCGAACTTGTCGAAATGCCGCTCGTCCTTTACCAGAATCGCCCGCGACAAGTAATAGAACTCGTCCATGTCGGCGAAGGTCACGCGCTGTTTCAGCGCGTTGATCAGGTCGAGCAGCTCGCGCACCGAGACCGGTACCTTGGCTGCACGCATTTCGTTGAACAGGTTGAGCAACATGGCAGCAGCCTCTTAGCGGGTGCCGCGCCGGCTCATGAACGCCAGGCGCTCAAGCAGTTGCACGTCCTGTTCGTTTTTCACCAGTGCGCCAGCCAGTGGCGGAATGGCTTTGGTCGGATCGCGCTCGCGTAGCACCGCTTCGCCGATATTGTCGGCCATCAGCAGTTTCAGCCAGTCGACAAGCTCGGACGTCGAAGGTTTTTTCTTCAGGCCCGGTACCTTGCGCACGTCGAAGAACACGTCGAGCGCTTCGCTGACCAGATCCTTCTTGATGTCCGGGTAGTGCACGTCGACGATTTTCTGCAGGGTAGTGCGGTCGGGGAAGGCGATGTAGTGGAAGAAGCAGCGGCGCAGAAAGGCGTCCGGCAGCTCTTTCTCGTTGTTGGAAGTAATGATGATGATCGGACGCTTCTTGGCCTTGATGGTCTCGTCGATCTCGTAAACGTAGAACTCCATCTTGTCGAGTTCTTGCAACAGGTCGTTGGGGAACTCGATGTCGGCCTTGTCGATTTCGTCGATCAGCAGGATCACCCGCTCCTCGGACTCGAAGGCTTCCCAGAGCTTGCCCTTCTTCAGGTAATTGCGCACGTCGTGGACTTTTTCATTGCCCAGTTGCGAGTCGCGCAAACGGCTGACCGCATCGTACTCGTACAGACCCTGATGGGCTTTGGTGGTGGACTTGATGTGCCAGGTGATCAGCTTGGCACCGAACGACTCGGCCAGTTGCTCGGCGAGCATGGTCTTGCCGGTGCCCGGCTCACCCTTGACCAGCAGCGGCCGTTCCAGGGTGATGGCGGCGTTGACCGCCAGCTTCAGGTCATCGGTGGCGACATAGGCCTGGGTGCCTTCGAACTTCATCTGCAGATCCTCGAACGGTAACGCCGACCTGACGGGCAGGGCGGGGGCGAAATAATCGGATGCCCGACTATAACGCGCACGCCGGTCGACTGTGAACGCAGACGGCTTATTCAGTCTCTGAATGGAGCGTCACATGTTGACTCAGTCTCGGCGGATGGCCAGTATTCCGGTATCGCCGATTTGGCGATAGCCTTTCCTACTCGGTTAGTAAAAAGGCAGAAAATCGATGTTACCCATGAAACGGCCGCGTCTGCGATCTGCGCACGTCCTGTCGGATTTCAGGTTGGCGCTGGCATTTATCAATGGTCAGGAACTGACAGTTGATTTGGGGATGGATATTCATACTTATCCAGGTCTGCGGCCACTGCTTGATCGCGAAGTCTTTGCGACTGCCGTAGTCGGGGACGAGGGTTGGATCGTTGAATGGGTTGAACCCGACGTACAGATCGGTGCAGACACCTTGTATATGGATGCGCTAGCGCAAAATGCCCAGGATGAGAACACGCGCATTTTTATCGATTGGCGCGCCCGTACCGGACTTTCTCTCAATGATGCGGCCGAAGCGCTCGGTGTGAGCGCTCGCAGCATCAGCCGTTACAGCAATGGGCGTGAAGCAGTGCCACGTTCTTTGGCCTTGGCCTGTCTGGGCTGGGATTCGCTGCAACAGCGTTCATCGATAGCGGCCGAAGACACAGGTCGATATGTCGTCAACCGCAAAAATTAACCCTCATCCGGCTTCGGCCGCTCATATCGCGCATTGAATGCCTGGATGAAGCCATTGCGCAAAATCTGCAAAAACGCTTCGAAGGCGTTGACGTTCTGCTGGTGAACATTGCCGCTGAGTTCGACGCGGGTGGCGAACTGGTTTTTGTTCTGGTTCTTCAGCACGGTCTCGGTGCCGCCGACCAATGCTTCCCAGATTGAGCGGAACAGGCCTTTGTTCTTGTTTTCGACGTCTTGCTGCCAGTTGAATACGTCGACGTCGCGCAGCAGGGGTTTGATGTAGCCGGTGAGTCGGGCTTTCTCTGCCTTGGCTTCGATGACCACATCGCCGTGGCCGGCGTTGAAGTCGAATTTGCCGTAGGCGGCGGCAAAGTCGTTCATGCGTTTGAGCTCGATGTCACGGGCGCGCAGGCGGAATTCGAAGTCTTCGAAGTTGCTCAGTGGATCGAAGGTGGCGGTGGTTTCCAGCGGCGCGTGGCCCAGCAGCAACGCCTTGCCTTCAAAGCGCGCGTCGCGTTTGCCTTCCTTGTCGACCACATTGGTCAGGTTGTAGATGCTGGCGTTGACGTTGCTGGCGTTCATGTTCACCGGCGGCTTGGAATTGAAATTACGGAAAGTAATACGGCCGTCGTTGATCTGTACTTCATCGAGGGTGATCGGCAGCAGCTTGCCCAATTGTTCACGCCAGTCGGTGCCCTGACCGGTCTGTGAGTTCTGCTTGTTGGGGCCGCCGTCGACAAAGTTGATTTCGGGGTTGAGAAATTGCACCTGCGCGACCACGGCATGGTCGTACCACAACGAATGCCAGCTCACCGACAGATCGATCAACGGCGCATCGACGAACGGCACCGGCACCTTGCCATCCACTTTGACGATTTTCAGGCCATTGATTTTGTAGGCGCCGCGCCACAGCGCGAGGTCGACATCGGTGATCTGGCCACGGTAATCGCCCATGTCCGCGAGCTTGTCATTGAGGTAGTCGCGTACCAGATAGGGCAGGGCGAAATGCAGGGCGACCAGCAGCACCACGACACCCGCCAGGGTCCAGAGCGGCCAGCTGTAACGACGTTTCATGCCATTGTTCCTTCAAGAGTGTGGCTTGACGATTCAATGCGATTGACTCCGCGCGTTTGCAGACGTTCGACCCGACTGGACTGTGATCGGCAACGGGCTTACCTTGGAAGGCTGAATTCAACGCTGCATAAGGACCCAGCCATGAGCCGTATTTACGCTGACAACGCCCATTCCATCGGTAATACGCCGCTGGTCCAGATCAACCGCATCGCGCCGCGCGGGGTCGCGATCCTGGCCAAGATCGAGGGGCGCAACCCCGGTTATTCGGTCAAATGCCGAATCGGCGCCAACATGATCTGGGACGCCGAAAGCAGCGGCAGACTCAAGCCGGGCATGACCATTGTCGAGCCGACTTCCGGTAATACCGGTATCGGTCTGGCCTTCGTTGCCGCTGCGCGTGGCTATAAATTGATGCTGACCATGCCGGCGTCGATGAGCATCGAGCGCCGCAAGGTTCTGAAAGCCCTGGGCGCGGAACTGGTGTTGACCGAGCCGGCCAAGGGCATGAAGGGCGCCATCGAGAAAGCTGCGGAAATCGTCGCCAGCGATGCCGACAAATACTTCATGCCAGCGCAGTTCGATAACCCGGCCAACCCGGCGATTCATGAGAAGACCACCGGCCCGGAAATCTGGAACGACACCGACGGTGCCGTGGATGTGCTGGTGGCTGGGGTAGGTACCGGCGGAACCATTACCGGTGTCTCGCGGTATATCAAGAACACCGCCGGTAAACCGATTCTGTCGGTGGCCGTCGAGCCAGCGTCTTCGCCGGTGATTACACAAGCGTTGGCCGGTGCCGAGATCAAGCCGAGCCCGCACAAGATTCAGGGCATCGGTGCCGGTTTTGTGCCGAAGAACCTTGATCTGTCGATGGTCGATCGTGTCGAGCAGGTGACTGACGAAGAATCCAAGGCCATGGCTTTGCGCCTGATGCAGGAAGAGGGGATTTTGTGCGGCATCTCCTGCGGTGCTGCCATGGCGGTGGCGGTGCGTCTGGCGGAGAAACCAGAGATGCAGGGGAAAACCATCGTCGTGGTGCTGCCGGATTCGGGTGAGCGTTATCTGTCGAGCATGTTGTTCAGTGACCTGTTCACCGAGCAGGAGAACCAGCAGTAAGCCTGTTGATTCATGTCAGCCAGGGTTCAGGCGCCGCATGTTAATAAAGGCTTTGTTGCGTAATGCTTAACACTGAATCTTGTGGCAGGCGGGTTTTTCCCGGAGCCGGTAGTGTTTATCATGGCCGGCTGCCATGCCGGGTAAAGGGCATTGCGCAGCGTTGTCTTTATTCAAGGAGTTGTTGATGAGCGTTTCGTTTGCCGCCAAGGCGTTTGTGCTGTTGCTGTTTCTGGGCAGCACGCTCTATGTGCATTTGCGCGGCAAGGCGCGTTTGCCGGTGCTGCGTCAGTTCGTCAACCATTCGGCGCTGTTCGCCCCATATAACGCTTTGATGTACCTGTTCTCCGCAGTGCCATCCAGACCGTATCTGGATCGCAGCAAGTTTCCGGAGCTGGATGTACTGCGCGACAACTGGGAAACCATTCGCGACGAAGCCATGCACCTGTTTGACGAGGGCTACATTCGCGCCGCCGAGAAGAACAACGACGCCGGTTTCGGTTCGTTCTTCAAGAAAGGCTGGAAGCGTTTCTATCTGAAGTGGTACGACAAACCGTTGCCATCGGCCGAAGCCCTGTGCCCGAAAACCGTCGCGCTGGTCAGTGCCATTCCCAACGTCAAGGGTGCGATGTTTGCACTGCTGCCGGGCGGCAGTCACCTCAACCCGCACCGTGACCCGTTCGCCGGCTCGCTGCGCTATCACCTCGGCCTGTCGACACCCAACTCCGACGATTGCCGGATCTTCGTCGACGGTCAGGTTTACGCCTGGCGCGACGGCGATGACGTGATGTTCGACGAGACCTACGTGCACTGGGTCAAGAATGAAACCGCTCAGACTCGCGTCATTCTGTTCTGTGACATCGAACGCCCACTGAGCAGCCGCCTGATGACCCGGATCAACCGCTTCATCAGCGGCTGGCTCGGCCGCGCCACCGCGCCGCAGAATCTGGACGACGAACGGGTTGGCGGCATCAACCAGGCTTATGCCTGGAGCAAGAACTTCAGCGACCGTTTCAGCGGCGTGGTCAAGCAGTGGAAGCGCCGGCATCCCAAGGCCTACAGGGTAATGCGCCCGGTGCTGGCGGTGTTGGTGCTGACGTTGCTGGGGTATTGGTTGTTTGGTTGAGGCTGGAACAGAAATAAAAAACCGCTCCTCAGGAGCGGTTTTTTCACAATCGGCCAGCGGCCAGCACCGAGGGCTCATCTTCGATACCGGTGATCAGCAGTTGCAACAGACGCCGTTGATTAGCGGTCAATTCGTGATCAGCCAGTCTTTTGGTTTTCAGCGATCTGACCAGCGCTTCGGGAGGTCTCTGTTTCGCTTTTTTCATGTCGCCTCCCGGTTCGATCAGTAATTGATTGGTTTTCACAGTACTGGATTCTCCAAGGTTTTGACAAGGCGGCCTTCGATGTCGTAGCTGAAACCCAGCTTCTGATAAACGGGTATCGCACCGTCCAGCGGCTCTTGTATTTCGATAACATCGCAGCCAACGAAATGCGCGTATTGCTCAATTACCATCATCGCTAGTAGTCCTATCCGATTTTTCAAAGGATGTGTTCCGCCAGGGCGCCCTTCCAGTCTCACAACTCGTAATCTTCGTCGACTATTGTTCGGGTTTGCAAAACACAGGCCGCAGAGCTGCCCATCGAACCAGATAGAGATGTCCAATGCGCGTGGTTCACGTGATTTCCACGCGATGACTTCATGCCAGAAAAAGCAGGGTTCTTCCCATGTTTCAAAAGCATTCAGCGCATGCCTGTTTATCGGTTCGAACCGAATCAGAGATAAATCCATAATCGAAGCGTCGGCCGCCTTGAGTTGGCCCTGTAAGCCGGCAATCTGCGAAGCGGCCCGCTTCCTCGCCTCTGACCGATAAACCTGATACCGCAAATACGTCCGTTCCCTTGGCATATGATCTCTTGCATTCCATGTCTCCTGACAATCCGTTGCCGCGCCAATCACCCTAACCACCCGGCGCCAGACTGTCGCTACCGGCCCTTCGCCCAAGTCATTGCAATCTGTGTCCCGGGCTGGTTATAGTCAGCCCGCGAGCCGCCTGGCTCGCGCGTTCATTTCCTCAATAAAGATCAGCATTCATGCCTGCATCCCTCATCAACGCGGTAGTCGATTCAGCGGTCAACGCTGGCGTCGTGCCGTGCGGGAATCAGCAGCCTGTGCAGATCAGTCATTACCCTCCACCTGTCAGTAGCACGCCGGTGTGCGCAGTCGTATCGCCGCCGGGCGTTGGCGTTCGGGGCTGATCGGCAGTTTCTGCTGCCCCCGCGCCCGCCAGAAAAACCTACTGAATTTCAGCTTCGGCTGAGTTGGCTTCTTGCCTGACTACAGGTGGTATTCATGTTTGTCCTTTCGAAACAATCCTCGCTCGCGGCGGCGTCCACGAGCCTGTTCGTTCTGCTGTGGAGCAGCGGGGCGATTTTCTCCAAATGGGGCCTGGCCCATGCTTCGCCCTTTGCCTTTCTGCTGATTCGCTTCGCCATCGCCCTGTGCGGGCTGGTCTTGCTGGCGCCGCTGCTGAGATTGAAGTTGCCCAAGGGTGGCAAGCCGATGCTGTTCGCGATCGCCACGGGACTGGTGTTGCTCGGGGCCTATCAGATCTTTTATCTGCTGGCGCTGGACTGCAAAGTCACGCCGGGGGTGATGGCGACGATCATGGGCGTTCAGCCGATCCTTACCGTGGTCTTGATGGAACGGCAGCGTTCGGCGAGCCGCCTGTTCGGCCTGGCGCTGGGCCTGGCCGGGCTGATCATGGTGGTTTATCAAGGGATCGGTCTGGCTGGAATGTCCTGGGCTGGCATGCTGTTCGGTTTGCTGGCGCTGGCGAGCATGACGCTTGGCTCGATCATGCAGAAACGCATCACCGACAATCCGCTCGGTACGCTGCCAGTGCAGTATCTGGCCGGGCTGTTGTTGTGTGCGATCTTCGTACCGTTCCAGCCGTTTCACTTCGAGCACAGCGCAGGCTTCATTGTCCCGGTGTTATGGATGGGCCTGGTGGTTTCAGTGCTGGCGACGCTGTTGCTGTATCGGCTGATTGCGCGGGGAAATCTGGTGAACGTCACCAGCCTGTTCTATCTGGTGCCGGCGGTGACGGCGGCGATGGATTACCTGATTTTCGGTAATCGGCTGGCGGCGTTGAGTGTGCTGGGGATGCTGCTGATCATTGTTGGGTTGGTATTTGTGTTCCGTAAAACCGGATAGCCGATAGGCAGGTGGCGCTTGTTGCGCCGCCTTTCGCGAGCAGGCTCGCTCCCACATTGGAATGTATTCTTCTGTAGGGGCGAGCCTGCTCGCGAATATCTGCGGCAGAAAATCTAACGGACTGACGCGTTTGCAGGCTTAACCACCGCCGGCTTTAACACCAGCCACAACGCCGCCGCAATCAACACTCCGCCATAAATGTGCGCCATCGACAACGGCTCATCCAGCAACAACGCCCCCCACAACACGCCGAACGGCGGGATCATGAAGGTCACGGTCATCGATTTCACCGGGCCGATCGAGCTGAGCAGGCGGAAATAGATGATGTAGGCAAACGCCGTGCAACCCAGGCCCAAGCCGAGCAGCGACAGCCAGACCTGCCAGCCGCCCCAACTGACCGGCGGCGCAGTGATGGTGCTGTAGGCGAACAGCGGCAGCAAAAACAACGTCGCCCCGAGCATGCTGCCCAATGCCGACAAACGGCTGTCCAGCCCACCGGCCTGATCCAGCCAGCGCCGCGCGAGGAAACCGGCAAAGCCGTAGCAAGTGGTCGCAAGCAGGCAGGCCACCGCGCCCATCAGCAGCTGCAGATCGAAGGCCACCGGACCTGCGCGTGTCAGCACGCCGACGCCGAACAGGCCGAGGAACACGCCGCTGAGCTTGGCCGCTGTGAGTTTTTCGCTGAAAAACAGGCCGCCAATCAACACGCCCATCAGCGGCGTGGTCGCATTGAAGATCGCCGAATAGCCGGCCGGCAAAACCTGGGCGGCAACCGAATACAGCGTCGCCGGAATCCCCGAGTTGATTACGCCCAGCAGCATCACGGTTTTCAGCTTGCCCTTGAAGTCCCAACTGATGCGCATCAGCCCAAGGATCACCAGCAGACCGGCCGCCGCGATCGACACGCGAAAGAACCCGGTGGGGATCGTGCCGATCACCGGGGCAATGATGCGCATGAACAGAAAACTCGCGCCCCAGATAGCGGCCAGCGACAACATGCGGAAAATATCGACAGGGCTCACGGCGGGCTCCTTCCTTGATCGGGACGAGAGTGTTGCCGAGCGTCCGGATCATGGCAACCGCTATTCGGGCTTTTAATTTTGCCTGCCGATGCATCGGCTCGAGAAAGCGCATCAACGGTCAGCCCTGTATCGGTTTTGGCAGAAATTGCGCTTTTCCTGCGAGCGTTTCCGTGACTAAGCTCAAACGAATCGATTTCCCGCCGAGGTTCATTTATGTCGCAGCAATGGCCAGCCACCGAGATCGCCCGGATGATCCTCGCCGGCTTCGACGATTATCGCGAGCATTTCCGCCGCATCACCGACGGCGCGCGTGAGCGTTTCGAACAGGCGCGCTGGCAGGAGGCACAGGCCGCCTCGGCGGCGCGGATCAATCTGTACGAAGAAAAGGTCGGCGAAACCGTTGCTCGGCTGCGCGAGTATTTCGACGAAGAAACGCTGATGAACGTCAGCTGCTGGCCGCTGGTGAAAAGCGCCTACATCAGTGTGATCGACCTGCGCTTCGACGATGAGCTGTCCGAAACCTGGTACAACTCGATTTTCTGCGGGCTGTTCAGCCACGACCTGATCAGCGACGGCTGCATGTTCATCCACACCACGCGCCCAAGCCTGCGCCGTGCCCGCGCCGCGCAAACCCGTACGTACAAGCCGCAGGGCCAGTTGTCCGGGATGCTCGCCAGCATCTTCTCCGATTACCGCTTCAGCGAGGATTACGCTGATTTGCCCGGCGACTTGCTGCGGCTCGAAGCGCAATTGCGCGAGAACCTGCCGGACTGGGTGTGCAAAGACCCGGAGCTGAGTGTCGAGCTGTTTTCCTCGGTGCTCTACCGCAACAAAGGCGCGTATCTGGTCGGACGCATCTACACCCGCGACGAACAATGGCCGCTGGTGATTCCGCTGCTGCACCGTGAAGGTCGTGGCATTCAGATCGATGCGTTGATCACCGACGAAGCCGATGTGTCGATCATCTTCTCGTTTACCCGCTCGTATTTCATGGTCGATGTACCGGTGCCGGCGGAGTTCATCGGTTTTCTGCGACGCATTCTGCCGGGCAAGCACATCGCCGAGCTGTACACCTCGATCGGCTTCTACAAGCACGGCAAGTCGGAGTTCTACCGCGCGCTGATCAATCACCTGGCCAACACTGACGATCAGTTCATCATGGCCCCGGGCGTGCGCGGCATGGTCATGAGCGTGTTCACCCTGCCGGGTTTCAACACCGTGTTCAAAATCATCAAGGACCGTTTTTCGCCGTCGAAAAACGTCGACCGCGCCACGGTAATCGAAAAGTACCGGCTGGTGAAAAGCGTTGATCGGGTCGGGCGCATGGCCGATACCCAGGAGTTTGCCGACTTTCGTTTTCCGCTGAGCAAGTTCGATCCGGCGTGTCTCGAAGAGCTGCTTGAAGTGGCGCCGTCGACGGTGTCGGTCGAAGGCGAAACCGTGCTGATCCGCCACTGCTGGACCGAACGCCGGATGACTCCGCTCAACCTCTACCTGGAAAACGCCAACGACGCCCAGGTACGTGAAGCGCTGGAAGATTACGGTCTGGCGATCAAGCAATTGGCGGCGGCGAATATTTTTCCCGGCGATATGCTGCTGAAAAACTTCGGGGTCACCCGTCACGGGCGAGTGGTGTTTTACGACTACGACGAAATCTGCTTCCTGACCGAAGCCAACTTCCGCCACATCCCGCAACCGCGCACGCCGGAGGACGAAATGGCCTCCGAACCGTGGTACTCGATCGGCCCGCTGGACGTGTTTCCCGAAGAATTCCCGCCGTTCCTGTTTGCCGATGCCGGGCAGCGCAAGTTGTTCGATCAGTTGCATGGCGAGTTGTACAACGCCGATTACTGGAAGGGCTTGCAGGAAGCGATTCGGGCGGGGAAGGTGATCGACGTCTTCCCATACCGGCGCAAGGGCCTCGACAACGAATAACAAGACGCAGCTGCAAGTGGCAAGCTTCAAGCTGCAAGTTGAAAGCCGCAGTGACTTGCGACTTGTAGCTTGGCGCTTGCAGCTGCTTTTCTGCGACAATCCGCCCCCTGCATAAATAGACGACCGAATTGCCTACCCGATGACCGACGAATCGCCCTCCATCGACAAACTGCTGAAAAACCTCGATCACGCCATGCTCGCCGACCGTCACCGGCTGCGGCGGCAGTTGCTTGAGCTGCGCAAGAAACCCGACGAGGCCAAACTGGCCCAGTGGGTGACGCGCATGCAGGCGTCCTGTGATCAGGTGCTGGCGCGCCGTGCCAGCCTGCCGGTGATTCGTTATGACGACAGTTTGCCGATCGCGGCCAAGCGCGACGAGATCAAAAAGGCCCTGGAGCAACATCAGGTGCTGATCATCGCCGGCGAAACCGGCTCGGGCAAAACCACCCAGTTGCCGAAAATCTGTCTGGAAATCGGGCGCGGCCAGCACGGTCTGATCGGCCACACCCAGCCGCGTCGGATCGCTGCGCGCAGCGTCGCCAGCCGTGTCGCCGAAGAACTCGGCACGCCGCTCGGTGCGCTGGTCGGCTATCAGGTGCGCTTTGAAGATCAGAGCGATGCCAACACCCTGATCAAGCTGATGACCGACGGCATTCTGCTGGCGGAAACCCAGAACGATCGTTATCTGGAACGCTACGACACGATCATCGTCGACGAAGCCCACGAACGCAGCCTCAACATCGATTTCCTCCTCGGCTATCTGAAAACCCTGCTGCCACGCCGTCCCGACCTGAAGGTCATCATTACTTCGGCGACCATCGATCTGGAGCGCTTCTCCAAGCATTTCGACGACGCACCAATTGTCGAAGTGTCGGGCCGTACCTTCCCGGTGGAAACCTGGTATCGGCCGCTGACGCTGGAGCAGGACGAAGAGGGCAACCGGGTCGAGGATGACCTGACCGTAGATCAGGCGATTCTCGCCACCCTCGACGAAATCGCCGCCTACGAGCGCAGCGAACGACGCAGCCCCGGTGATGTGCTGGTGTTCCTGCCCGGTGAGCGCGAGATTCGCGACGCCGCCGACATGTTGCGCAAGGCCCAGCTCAAACACACCGAAATCCTGCCGCTGTACGCGCGCCTGTCTCCGGCTGAACAGCAGCGGATTTTCCAGTCGCACCCGGGCCGCCGCGTTGTGCTGGCGACCAACGTCGCCGAAACCTCGCTGACCGTGCCGGGTATTCGTTACGTGATTGACAGCGGCACCGCGCGCATCAGCCGTTACAGCTATCGGGCCAAGGTCCAGCGTTTGCCGATCGAAGCGATTTCCCAGGCCAGCGCCAATCAGCGCAAGGGTCGTTGCGGCCGGGTCGAGCCGGGTATCTGCGTGCGTTTGTACAGCGAAGAGGACTTCCTTGGGCGCCCGGAATTTACCGATCCGGAAATTCTGCGCACCAACCTCGCCGCCGTTATTTTGCAGATGCTCCATCTGCGCCTCGGTGAAATCACCGCGTTCCCGTTTATCGAGCCGCCGGACGGCAAGGCGATCAGCGACGGTTTCAACCTGCTGCAAGAACTGTCGGCGGTGGATCGAAATAGTCAGCTGACCCCACTCGGTCGCCAATTGGCGCGCTTGCCGGTCGACCCGCGCATGGGCCGCATGCTGCTGGAAGCGGCCAAGCTCGGCAGCTTGCAGGAAGTGCTGATCGTTGCCAGTGCGATGTCGATTCAGGACCCGCGCGAGCGTCCACCGGAGCGTCAGCAAGCGGCGGATCAGGCCCATGCGCAATGGAAGGATCCGGATTCCGACTTCGCCGGGCTCGTCAATCTGTGGCGCGGTTTCGAAGAGCAGCGCCAGGCGCTCACTGCCAACCCGCTGCGTAACTGGTGCCGGAAGAACTTCCTCAATTACCTGCGTTTGCGCGAGTGGCGTGATTCCCATCGTCAGTTGAGCCTGATCTGCCGCGACATGCAGCTGAGCCTGAACAAAGAGCCGGCGGATTATCCGAAGCTGCACAAAGCGGTACTGGTCGGATTGCTCAGCCAGATCGGCCAGAAAACCGAAGACGGCGATTACCTCGGCGCCCGCCAACGGCGCTTCTGGATTCATCCGTCGTCGGGCATCGGCAAGAAGCGCCCGCAGTGGCTGATGACCGCTGAGCTGGTGGAAACCACCAAACTTTACGCGCGCATGGTCGCCAAGATCGACGCCGACTGGATCGAACCGCTGGCCGGGCACCTGATCAAGAAAAACCACTTCGAACCGCATTGGGAAAAGAAGCGCGGCCAGGTCGTCGCCTACGAGCAGATCACCCTGTTCGGCCTGATCGTCGTCGGTCGCCGGCCGGTGCATTACGGCCCGGTCGATCCGGTGGTATCCCGTGAACTGTTTATCCGCGAAGGCCTGGTGCGCGGCGAGATTCAGTCGCGGGCCAAATGCCTGAGCGCCAATCAGAAACTGCTCGAGCAGCTCGACGAACTCGAGGCCAAGGCGCGCCGGCGCGACATTCTCGCCGACGAAGAAACCCTCTACGCCTTCTACGATGCACGCCTGCCGGCGGAGATCCACCAGACCGCGACCTTCGACAGTTGGTACAAGGTCAACAGCCAGAAAGACCCGCAGCTGCTGATCATGCGCGAAGAAGACGTACTGGCTCGCGAGGCCAGTGAAGTCACCGCCCGTGATTACCCGGACACCCTGCACATCGGCGATCTGGAACTGGCGCTGACTTATCATTTCGAGCCCAATCACCCGCGCGACGGCGTGACCTTGCGGGTGCCAGCGCCATTGCTGCCGATGTTGCCGCCGGAGCGTCTGGAGTGGCTGGTGCCGGGCCTGATCGAGGCCAAGTGCATTGCGCTGGTACGTAATCTGCCCAAGGCCCTGCGCAAGAACTTCGTGCCGGTGCCGGACTTCATCAAGGCCGCGTTGCAGCGCATGACTTTCGCCGAAGGTTCGCTGCCGCAAGCGCTCGGTCGCGAGCTGCTGCGCATGACCGGCGCGCGGGTCAGCGATGAAGCGTGGGCGGAAGCGGCGCAGCAGGTTGAAAGCCATCTGCGCATGAACCTGGAAATCGTCGACGGCCAGGGCAAGTTCCTTGGCGAAGGCCGCGATCTGGCTGAGTTGACCGCACGCTTCGCTGAAGCCAGCCAGGCCGCGCTGGCGGTGCCGCAGAGTGCGAAAAGTCAGCAACCGGTCGAGGCAAAAGTCTTCGCGCCAGTAGCAGAAAAGACCCAGCAGAAGATCGCCGGACTGTCGATGACGGTGTATCCGGCGCTGGTGGAAGAGGGCGGCACGGTCAAGGAGGGACGCTTCTCGACCCCGGCAGAAGCCGAATTCCAGCATCGTCGTGCCCTGCAGCGCTTGTTGATGCAGCAACTGGCCGAACCGGCCAAGTTCCTGCGCGGCAAGTTGCCAGGGCAGACTGAACTGGGCCTGTTGTATCGCGAACTGGGCCGGGTCGATGCGCTGGTCGAAGACATTCTGCTGGCCAGCCTCGACAGCTGCATTCTCGAAGGTGAAGACCCGTTGCCCCGCGATGGCGCCGGATTGGCGGCATTGGCCGAACGCAAACGCGGCAACTGGACCGAGCACGCGGAGCGAGTCGCGCGGCTGACGCTGGAAATCCTCAAGATCTGGCACGGTCTGCAAAAACGCTTCAAGGGCAAGATCGATCTGGCGCAAGCGGTGGCACTCAACGACATCAAGCAGCAGATCGGCAATCTGGTCTATCCGGGTTTCGTCCGCGAAACGCCGATGCAGTGGCTCAAGGAGTTGCCGCGTTATCTGAAAGCGGTCGAGCAGCGTTTCGAGAAACTCGGCGCACAGGTGCAGAAGGATCGCGTCTGGAGCGGCGAACTCGCTGGCCTGTGGGCGCAATACCAGGCCCGCGCGGCCAAGCATGCGCAGGAAGGCAAGCGTGATCCGCAGTTGGAGTTGTACCGCTGGTGGCTGGAGGAATACCGCGTGTCGCTGTTCGCTCAACAGTTGGGCACCAAAGTGCCGATCTCCGACAAGCGCCTGAACAAACAGTGGAGCCAGGTCGAGCCCTGACCTGCAGCCATACACAATCCCCCTGTGGAAGCGGGCTTTGTGGCGAGGGGATTCATCCCCGTTGGGTGGCGAAGCCGCCCCAAAACCTAAGCCTCGGTTCATCAGATACCGAGCATGATGGGTTGGCGACTGCTTCGCAGTCGAGCGGGGATAAATCCCCTTGCCACAGAGTTGAGTTCATATGGTGAATGGCAGTTGTGCTTGAGAACGGCGCCAAAACCTCGGGTTTATGGCAAACTTCGCCACCATAACCCGCCGTTTCGCGACCCAGAGCCTTCGGCCGTGTCGCGCTGCGGAATAAAACGATGCCAGGTTTGCGTCCCCCGGATGGGAATAGACCCTTTGCGTGTTGGTACGACGGTTCCAGCACTTTCTGCCTGAACAGATTAGAGAAACGACCATGCATAACGTCGTCATCAGCGGCACCGGCCTGTACACACCGGCCAACAGCATCTCCAACGAAGAGCTGGTGCAGTCTTTCAATACCTATGTCGCCCAGTTCAACGCCGATAACGCCGAGGCCATTGCCAGCGGCGAAGTCCAGGCCCTGACCGAATCCAGCGCCGCGTTCATCGAAAAGGCCTCGGGCATCAAGAGCCGCTTTGTCATGGACAAAGACGGCATCCTCGATCCGCAACGCATGGCCCCGCGCCTGCCCGAGCGTTCCAACGATGAATGGTCGGTGCTCTGCCAAATGGCTGTCGGCGCGGCTGAACAAGCCCTGCAACGAGCCGGCAAAACCGCCGCCGACATCGACGGCGTGATCGTCGCCTGTTCGAACCTGCAACGCGCCTACCCGGCCATCGCCATCGAAGTCCAGGAAGCGCTGGGCATCGAAGGTTTCGGTTTCGACATGAACGTGGCGTGTTCTTCCGCCACCTTCGGCATCCAGGCCGCCGCCAACAGCGTACAGCTTGGCCAGGCGCGGGCGATCCTGATGGTCAACCCGGAGGTCTGCACCGGGCACCTGAACTTCCGTGATCGCGACAGCCACTTCATCTTCGGTGATGCCGCGACTGCGGTGATCATCGAACGCGCGGATCTGGCGACCTCCGCGTACCAGTTCGACGTGGTCAGCACCAAATTGCTGACCAAGTTCTCCAACAACATCCGTAACAACTTCGGCTTCCTCAACCGAGCGGCAGAAGAGGGCATCGGTGCCCGCGACAAGCTGTTCGTGCAGGAAGGCCGCAAGGTGTTCAAGGACGTGTGCCCGATGGTCGCCGAACTGATTGGCGAGCACCTGGAAGAGAACCAGCTCAACGTCGGCGACGTGAAGCGTTTCTGGCTGCACCAGGCCAACTTGAGCATGAACCACCTGATCGTGCGCAAGCTGCTCGGCCGCGAAGCTACCGAAGAAGAAGCCCCGGTGATTCTCGACAGCTACGCCAACACCAGCTCGGCCGGTTCGGTCATCGCGTTTCACAAATATCAGGATGATCTGGCCTCGGGTTCGCTGGCGGTGCTCAGTTCGTTTGGTGCCGGTTATTCGATCGGTAGCGTGTTGCTGCGCAAGCGCTGAAACAGGTTAATTTCCCCTTAATCGCGTCGATCTTTCCTACATTCGAAGCGGCTGAAACGCTGTAATTTTTCGGACGTCGCGGCAGGTGCACACCTGCCGCGTTCATTTTCGAAGTCCGGACAAGGGGATTGATGGATGGCGGCTGACGACACCCAACTGCTCACGCGCCTGCTGGCGGGGGAGCAAAAGGCTTTCAAGGAACTGGTCACCACATATCAGAGCGCCATGCGTGCGGTGGCTTACGCGATTGTCGGCCAGCGTCATGTCGAGGAAGTGGTGCAGGATGCCTGGCTGTCGGTGGTGCGCCATCTGGCCAGTTTCGAAGGCCGTTCCAGCCTCAAGACCTGGTTGCTGACCATTACCGCCAATTCGGCCAAGAGTCGCTACAAGCTCAATCGCCGGGAAGTGTTGCTCGATGACTTGCCATCGCCCCACGGCACCATCGGTGACGATCGCTTCTCTTCCAGCGATGGCCACTGGCTGGTCGCGCCATTTGCCTGGCACCAGGACACCCCCGAAGCGCTGCTTACTGAAAACGAACTGCGCGAATGCCTCGAACACACGTTGCTGAGTCTGTCCGAGTTGCAGAGCAGTGTCTTGCTGTTGCGCGAACGCCAGGGCCTGGAGCTGGAAGAGATCTGTAATCTTCTGGAGATCTCGCTCTCCAATGTCCGCGTGCTGCTGCACCGGGCACGTTTGAAGGTCTTTGCGACCGTGGAACATTTTGAGGAGACAGGAGAATGTTGACCTGCAAGGAGCAAGTGGCACGATCCAGCGATTATCTCGATGGCCAACTGAGCTTTCGCGAGACGCTGATGGTGCGTCATCACCTGTTGTTCTGCCCCAACTGCCGGCGCTTCATGCGGCAGATGCGTGTGATGCAGGCAACCCTGAAGGCGCTGCCGGAAAAACCGGAAGAGAACGTCGATGCTTTGGCTGAACGTCTGGCCGAGCAACGACGAAAAGACAACCCCCTGTAGGAGCTGTCGAGTGAAACGAGGCTGCGATCTTTTGATCTTGTTTTCAGGATCAAGATCAAAAGATCGCAGCCTTCGGCAGCTCCTACAGGGGCAGCTTCAAGCTTCAAGCCTCAAGCTGCAAGTAAAGGCATTCACTCGCAACTCTTGGCTTGCAGCTTGCAGCTTGCAGCTGTTTTCCTAGAACTTCGCTTCAGCATCCAGCTGCAGGGTGTTGGCATCTGCATCGCGCTGGCTACGGCTGGCGAAGTCGGCCTTGGTCAGGAAGTACGTGGCGCCGACGGCGAAGTTCTTGTCGATGTCGTAACCGACCTTGAACTTGTGGCCGCGCGAACCGGTGGTGCCGTTGGCGAAGTCGGAGTCGGTGAAAGCGCCGACCACGGCGTTGCGCTGCACGTCGCGGTAGTTGTAGTCGAGGTTGAAGCCGAACACTTTCGACTTGGCGCCGAGCAACCATGCGGTGTCCTGATCGGTCACGGCATCGTTGTTCTTCACGTACTGGCCGTAGAACGACAGTGGCATTGGCAGGCCGCCGATGTCGATCTGGCTGAAACCTTCATACAGACGGAATTCGTTGTTCGCCGAGTTGCCGTTGACTGCCAATGCGCACGGGGTCGAGGTGCCGGTGCAGCGGCTGTCTTCGTCGTTCTGGTAGGCGTAGACACTGCCGCCGACGGTCATTTTCAGGTTGTCGGTGATGTTGAAGCGGCTGCCCAACTGGCCAGCGGTCAGGCGCAGGTCGTGGCGGAATTGCACGCCGTCGCCGTCAACGTTGTCCTTGAGGTTGTAGTTACCCAGGCTGCCGAACAGTTCGGCGCTGCCGCCCAGTGGGTATTTGTAGGTAACGGCCAGACCTTCCGGGTTGATGTCGCTGTCCCAGATCACATCGCCCATGCTCACCCACGGTTGCAGCATCTTGCCGCCGATAACGTGCAGGTTCTTGATCTGATCCGGGTGGTAGTCGATGTAGCCGAGGTCGAGCCAGATCTGCTTCTTGTCGAAGTAGTTGTCCTGATCCTGGTTGGTCGAGCGCGCGTCGTCACCGCCGCCAGTGGCGATACGGATACCGGTGTCGACTTGCGGATTGATCTCGGTATAGGCGCCCAGACGCGCACGGATACGCTGGCGATCCTTGTCGCGGCCGCCGTTGTTCGGCTCGCCGTCGATCTTGATGGTTTCCTGACGAATGCGTACGTCGCCCTTGAACTGGGTCTTGGCCGCCCAGGCCAGTTTCTGATCGAACAGGCTCTGTTCGTTGGTCTTCTTCGCGACCGCCGCCACTTGTTCGTTGGTTTCCTGCTGCGCCTGTTGGGCGATTTGCTGAGCCTTCTGATCCTTGGCCAGTTCTGTTTGCAGCTCGATGTACTGCGCCTGGGAAATCGACCCGTTGGCCTTGAGCATGTCGAGCAGTTTGGCGTCGACTGCAGCACTGGCCGGAACGCTCATGGCCAGCAACAAGCCGCCGCACAGGGCCGCTGCAGTTTTCGTGGAAGCAAGACGCATAGCAATCTCCGAAGATGAAGGGGATGGCTGAACCATCCTGGGCACAACCGGCCTGGAGGCCGGAAAACTGTGTCCGGGTTAGAACCCGGCGCTCTAAAAACAGGCGCCAGTATCGCGATGGTTTATGACAGAGCGGTGGCACAGTGATGGCAGGTTGATGACGATACATATCAGGCGTGAACTATCGACCTAGAGCGCTGTCGGCCGATTGAGCGTGTGCAACCGGGCCGCGATCAGCGATACTCGCCGGGCTTTGTCGCCAAGCTGTGGAGTGCCAGTGAATGCCGTTGCAACGCCTGCAAGACCTGTCAGAAATCGCCCCGGCAAGCTGGGATGCGCTGGTGCCGGACAACCAGCCGTTCCTGCGTCACGCCTTCCTCAGCGCGCTGGAAGACAGCGGCAGTGTCGGCCCGCATTCAGGCTGGCAGCCCGAGCATTTGCTGCACATCGAAGATGATCGACTGATCGCCGCACTGCCCAGTTATCGCAAGTGGCATTCCTACGGCGAGTACGTTTTCGATCACGGCTGGGCCGACGCCTGCGCCCGCGCCGGCATCGATTACTACCCCAAACTGTTGACAGCCGTGCCGTTCAGCCCGGTCAGCGGCCCGCGCTTGCTGGCGGCGAAGGTCGAAGACGGTTTCGAACTGCTGAAAAGCCTGCCGGGTTATCTGCAGATCGAGGAACTGTCCAGCGCGCACATCAATTTCACTGATCCGTTTACCGATGCGGCGATGGCCGAGCAACCGGGCTGGCTGCAGCGCATCGGCTGTCAATATCACTGGCAGAACCGTGAATACCGCGACTTTCAGGACTTCCTCGACGCCCTCAGCTCACGCAAGCGCAAGCAGATGCGCAAGGAGCGCGAGCAGGTGGCGGGGCAGGGCTTTGAGTTCGAGTGGCTGGAGGGGCGTGAGCTGGGCGAGGCGCAGTGGGATTTCGTGTACGCCTGCTATGCCAACACCTACGCGGTGCGGCGTCAGGCGCCATATCTGACGCGGGAGTTCTTCAGCCTGCTGGCTGAACGCATGCCCGAGGCGATTCGGGTGGTTCTTGCCAAACAGGGCTCACGGCCGGTGGCGATGGCGTTCAGCCTGGTCGGTGGCGACAGTTTCTACGGGCGTTATTGGGGCTGCCTGGCCGAGTTTGATCGGCTGCATTTCGAGACGTGTTTCTATCAGGGCATGGATTACGCGATCGCCCATGGCATCCAGCGTTTCGATGCCGGGGCGCAGGGCGAGCACAAATTGATTCGCGGGTTTGAACCGGTGATTACCCATTCCTGGCACTACCTGCGGCATCCGGGTTTGAAAGCGGCGGTGAAGGATTTTCTCCAGCAGGAGCGCGCGGGGGTTCTGGCCTATGCCGAAGAGGCCCGCACCGCGTTGCCCTATCGCCAAACCTAGTTCCAGATCCCCTGTGGGAGCGAGCCTGCTCGCGAAAGCGTCGGGTCAGTTGACGAATTTGTCGCTGATCCATCGCATTCGCGAGCAGGCTCGCTCCCACAGTTTTTTCACCGCACCGCCAGGCATCAATCGATGCCGACAAACCCTCCGGTCTGGTGCGCCCACAACCGTGCATACAAACCACGATGCGCAAGCAGTTCGGCGTGGGTGCCGCTCTCGGCGATCTTGCCGTTTTCCAGCACCACCAGACGGTCCATGCGCGCGATGGTCGAGAGACGGTGGGCGATGGCGATCACGGTTTTGCCCTGCATCAAGGTCTCTAGGCTTTCCTGAATCGCTGCTTCGACTTCCGAATCCAGCGCCGAGGTGGCTTCGTCCATAATCAGGATCGGCGCGTCCTTGAGCAGCACCCGCGCAATCGCGATGCGCTGGCGCTGACCGCCCGACAATTTCACCCCGCGCTCGCCGACATGCGCGTCGAAACCGCTGCGGCCTTCAGCGTCGGACAGCAGTGGAATGAACTCATCAGCGCGAGCCTTGTGCACCGCCTCCCACAGTTCGGCGTCGGTGGCGTCGGGTTTGCCGTAGAGCAAGTTGTCGCGGATCGAACGGTGCAGCAGCGAGGTGTCCTGAGTGATCATGCCGATCCGCGCGCGCAGGCTTTCCTGGCCGACTTCGGCGATGTTCTGCCCGTCGATCAGGATCCGCCCGCCCTCGACGTCGTACAGGCGCAGCAGCAGGTTGACCAGGGTCGATTTGCCGGCGCCGGACGGGCCGATCAAGCCGATTTTCTCCCCCGGTTTTATCGTCAGATTGAGGTCGCCGATGATGCCTCTCTTCTTGCCGTAGTGAAAATCCACGTGCTCGAAACGCACTTCGCCCGAGGACACGGCCAGCGGTTTGGCCTGCTCGCGGTCGGTGACGCTGACCGGTTGCGAGATGGTGCGCAGACCGTCCTGGACCATGCCGATGTTTTCGAAAATGCCGGTGACCACCCACATGATCCAGCCGGACATGTTGACGATACGAATCACCAGGCCGGTGGCCAGGGCAATCGCGCCGACGGTGATCAGCGACTGCGTCCACAGCCACAATGCCAGCGCGGTGGTGCCGACAATCAGCAGGCCGTTCATGGTAGTAATCGCCACGTCCATGCTGGTCACCACGCGACCGGCCATTTGCGCTTTGACGGTCTGTTCTTCGATGGCTTCCTTGGCGTAGTGCTGTTCGAAGTTGGTGTGGGCAAACAATTTCAGCGTGGCGATGTTGGTGTAGCCATCGACGATGCGCCCCATCAATTTCGAGCGCGCGTCAGAGGCTTCCACCGAACGCTCTTTCACGCGCGGCACGAAGTAATACAGCGCGCCGATGTAAGCGACGATCCAGGTCAGCAACGGGATCATCAGGCGCCAGTCGGCCTCGGCGAACAGCACCAGCGAACTGATCGCATAGATCACCACGTGCCACAGCGCGTCGACCGCTTGCACGGCAGAATCGCGCAGCGAGTTGCCGGTCTGCATGATGCGCTGGGCGATGCGCCCGGCGAAGTCGTTCTGGAAGAAATTCAGGCTCTGCTTGAGCACGTAACTGTGGTTCTGCCAGCGGATCATGCTGGTCATGCCGGGGCTCAGGGTCTGATGCACAAGCAGGTCGTGCAGGGCAAAGAAGATCGGTCGCAGCACCAGGGCAACCACCAGCATCCAGGTCAATTCGAGGGCGTGGTCGCTGAAAAAATTCGGGTTGGGCGTGCCTTGCGCCAGATCGATGATGCGGCTCAGGTAGCTGAACAACGCTACTTCGATCAACGAGGCAAACAGGCCGATAACGAGCAGGGCAGCGAAACTCGGCCAGACCTGCTTCAGGTAATAGACGTAGAAGGGCCAGACGCGGTCCGGCGGGGACGCCGTCGGGGCGTCGCGGAAGATATCGATCAGTTGTTCGAAACGGCGATAGAGCATCAGATAACCGCCCGGAATCCGGGCTCTCCTTTTATCAGTGCGAGCGGCGCAGGCTCAGCCGGGCGCCGCTCGATATGCCCGGCGAAACTCAGTCGATGCGCTTGGCCGACTTGATGATCACAGGGTCGACAGGCACGTTCTGCATGCCTTGTTTGGTGGTGGTCTGTGAGTTGACGATGATGTCCACGATGTCCATGCCCTTGACCACTTTGGCGAACACCGCGTAACCGGCGTCACGGCCCGGGTCGAGGAACGCGTTGTCGGCGACGTTGATGAAGAACTGGCTGGTCGCCGAATCAGGGTTGGAAGTACGCGCCATCGACAGGGTGCCGCGAACGTTGTGCAGGCCATTGCTGGCCTCGTTCTTGATCGGCGCCTTGGTTTCTTTCTGTTGCATCTGCTGGGTGAAGCCGCCGCCCTGAGCCATGAAGCCCGGGATCACGCGGTGGAAAATGGTGTTGTTGTAGAAACCGCTGTCGACGTATTCAAGGAAGTTCTTCGTGCTGATCGGTGCCTTGACCGGGTCCAGTTCGATTTCGATCTGGCCGTTGGTGGTGTCCAGCAGCACGTGAGGCGCCTTGGCCGGGGTAGCAGCCATCAGGTTGGCGGCAAACAGTACGGAGCCGGCGGCGAGGGCGAGTTTTTTCAGCATGGGTCAGTGATCCTGAGAGTGAAGGTCGGCTGTGGCGAGAAAATCCAGCAGCGTGTGATTGAAGCGTTCGGGTTGATCGAGCGGGGTGGCATGGCGCGAGTCGTCAATGACCACCAGCCGCGCATCCGGCAACAGTTTTACATAGGTTTCCTTTAACGCCACCGGTGTGTAGTCACGGTCGGCGCTGATGACGAGCGTTGGACAGGACACCCGTGAAAGTCGTTCCTGAACGCCCCAGCCCACGATCGCATCGAAGCTGGCGAGATAAGCACGTTTGTCGTTTTTTGCCCAGCGTTCGGCCATTTTCCGTCGCAGATCGGCCTGTTCCGGCTTGGGGAAAAGTTTGCTGCCGAGGGCTTTGCCGATGGTTTCCAGGTTGAGCAGGCGCATCAGGCTCCAGCGTTTGAACCACTGCCAATAATCATCGCGGCTGCGCAATTTGACCTGTGGCGCGCTATTGACGATGGTCAGGCTCTTGAGCGCTTGCGGCTGATCGACAGCCAGTTGAAAGCCGATCATTCCGCCCATCGACAGCCCGACATAGTGCACCGGGCCGAGGCGCAGGTGTTCGATCAAGGCCAGCAGGTCGGCGCTGAATGCGGCGATGCTGTAGCGCTCGCGGGGTTTGTCCGAGCGCCCGTGGCCGCGAATGTCCGGGACGATCACCCGGTAGTGCGCGGCCAGCGCGGGGATCTGCATTTCCCAGTCCAGGGTGCTCGAGCCGAGCCCGTGAACCAGTAGCAACGGCGCGCCGTGGCCATATTCCTCGTAGTGCAGGTTGCAACCTTCGTGCTCGAAATACGCCATCGGTGAACTCCGTGTCAGGCTTGTTCAGGTGCGGCAAACGGTGCGTCCAGCGGCAAGGTGTCGAAGGTGCGCAACAATTCAATAAGGATTTGCGTGGCCGGGCCCAGGGGTTTGTCCTTGTTCGAATACAGATAGAAACTCGAATTGCGGCTGCCGCCTCGGTCCAACGGTAGCAGCTTGAGCGAACCATCCTTGAGTTCGCGGTCGATCATGTGCCGCGGTAGCCAGGCAAAGCCCAGGCCGCTGCTGACAAAGGTCGCGGCGGTGGCGAGGCTGCCGACGGTCCAGCGCTGTTCGGCGCCGAGCCAGCCGACATCGCGCGGCTGCTGGCGGCCGGAGTCGCGGATCACCACTTGCATCTGGGTTTCCAGATCCTGAAAGCTCAACTCGCGGTTGAGCCGATGCAGCGGGTGATCAGGGTGGGCAACGGCGACGAACTCGACATCGCTCAACTCCGCACCCAGGTAGCCCGGAATGCTCAGGCCGGTGATGGCCAGATCCGCCACGCCTTCGAGCAGCACTTCCTCGACCCCCGACAACACTTCCTCGCGCAGGCGCACGCGGCAGCCGCGACTCTGCGGCATGAACGCGGTCAGGGCGCGGACGATCCGCGCGCTCGGGTAGGCCGCATCGACCACCAGCCGCACTTCCGCTTCCCAGCCTTGCTCCATGTGATGGGCGAGGTCTTCGAGTTGGCTGGCCTGTTTGACCAATTGCCGCGAACGGCGCAGCAATACGCCGCCGGCCTCGGTGAGCACGGCTTTGCGCCCGTCGATGCGCAGCAACGGCACACCGAGCTGATCCTGCATGCGGGCGACGGTGTAGCTCACCGACGATTGCGAACGGTGCAGGGCCTCGGCGGCCTGGGCGAATCCGCCGTGGTCGACCACGGCCTGCAACGTTCGCCATTGATCAAGGGTCACGCGGGGCGCTTTCATCAATAGCTCCTCTTGTCCTAAGCTGGCCGTCCCTCATGGAGACTGCCGAATGAAAAAATTCTGTTGTGTGGTGCTGGCGCTGCTGCCGTTGACCGCGTTTGCCTATCCGATCGATGTGCAAAAGGATCTCAACGGCATGAAGATCGATTACGAGACTTACGACACGGACAACGACATCGGCTCGATCCGCGTGGCCAACTACGGTGACGTCGATGCGACCTGTCGTGCGGTATTCAGCAACGGCCCGGAAGCACCACGCACCCGCAGCATCGATGTCCCGGCGGGCAAGCATAAAAACGCCACGGCCAAGTTCACCCGCGAGATCATCAAGCTGCGCATCAAACTGACCTGCACCCCGAAATAAGCTCGGTACTCTGAACGCCTTGGGTTCCATTGTGGGAGCTAGCCTGCTCGCGAAGACGGAATGTCATCCAGAGATGCTGTGACTGACATTCCGCTTTCGCGAGCAGGCTCGCTCCCACAGGGGATATGGGTTTAGCTTATAAACGAATTTATCGATGGATTACAGCGGATATTTGCGCTTTTTCATCGATTCAGCTCTGTTTAACCTTCACTCCATCGACTTACAACATTCTCGGATGGAGGCTACACACCATGTCCCGCGTTCTGATCATCGAAAGCAGTGCCCGCCAGCAAGACTCGGTTTCCCGTCAATTGACCCAGACCTTCATCGCTCAGTGGAAAGCCGCGCACCCTGCCGATCAGATCACCGTGCGTGACCTCGCCGCGAACCCGGTGCCGCATCTGGACACCAATTTGCTGGGTGGCTGGATGAAACCCGCCGAGCAGCGCAACGACAGCGAACAGGCGTCGCTGGACCGCTCCAACCAATTGACTGATGAGCTGCTCGCCGCCGACGTGCTGGTGATGGCGGCACCGATGTACAACTTTGCCATCCCGAGCACGCTCAAGGCCTGGCTGGATCATGTGCTGCGTGCCGGGGTGACCTTCAAGTACACCGAAACCGGTCCGCAGGGGCTGCTCGGCGGCAAGCGCGCCTTTGTCCTGACTGCTCGCGGTGGTGTGTATGCCGGTGGCCCGGCGGATCACCAGGAACCGTACCTGCGCCAGGTGATGGGTTTCATCGGCATCAACGACGTGACCTTTATCCATGCAGAGGGCATGAACCTGGGCGGTGACTTCCAGGAGAAGGGCCTGAATCAGGCCAACGCCAAATTGTCTCAGGTCGCTTGATCGGTTAATCGCCAGATAATCGCTGGATGGTCTAGTGACCTGGCGCAACCCCTTCAAGGCTTTACGCGCATCGAACCTCCCTTTGCACTTTTGCTCCTGAGTGCTGTAGCCCGATTGAACGCTTTAGCGAGATCGGGCTTTTTTTTGTCTGCGATTTGACGAACAACACATGACTCCTTGTGGGAGCGAGCCTGCTCGCGAAAGCGGTGTATCAGAAAAGTATCAGCCGTCTGACACGCTGCCTTCGCGAGCAGGCTCGCTCCCACCGGTTATTTGTGTTTCCGGCTATTCGCAGTGAGCGGCAAAACCCGCTATCGTCGCCGCCATTCGATTTCGAGGCGAACATGGGCTATCTACTTTTTGTGACGCTGATCCAGGCATTTTCTTTCAGTCTGATCGGCGAATACCTGGCCGGGCATGTCGACAGCTACTTCGCGGTGCTGGTGCGTGTGGTGCTGGCCGGATTGGTGTTTATTCCGTTGACGCGCTGGCGTTCGGTGGAGCCGGCGTTCATGCGTGGCATGTTGCTGATCGGCGCGTTGCAGTTCGGGGTGACTTACGTCTGCCTGTACCTGAGCTTCCGCGTGCTGACCGTGCCGGAGGTTTTGCTGTTCACCATTCTTACACCGCTGCATGTGACGTTGATCGAAGACGCGCTGAACCGCCGCTTTAATCCGTGGGCATTGATTGCTGCGCTGGTGGCGGTCGGCGGTGCGGCGGTGATTCGCTTCGACAGCATCAGTCCCGACTTCTTTATGGGCTTCCTGCTGCTGCAACTGGCCAACTTCACCTACGCCGCCGGGCAGGTCCTGTACAAGCATCTGGTGGCGAAGCATCCGAGTGATCTGCCGCATTACCGCCGCTTCGGTTACTTCTACCTCGGCGCGTTAATGGTTGTGCTGCCTGCGTTCCTGTTGTTCGGCAAGTCGAATTTTCTCCCGGAAGCACCGCTGCAATGGGCGGTTTTATTGTTTCTCGGGCTGGTGTCGACGGCGCTGGGCCTGTACTGGTGGAACAAGGGCGCGTGCATGGTCAACGGCGGTACCCTGGCGGTGATGAACAACCTGCATGTGCCGGTGGGGCTGCTGTTGAATCTGCTGATCTGGAATCAGCATGAGGAACTGGGGAGATTGTTCCTTGGCGGGGGTGTGATTCTGGCGGCTGTGTGGATCAGCCGGTTGGGCATCCGCAGATCCCCGGCCGCCGCATAACCCTTGTGGGAGCGAGCCTGCTCGCGAAGGCGTTGGGTCAGATAAGTATGGGTCGACTGACACATTGCATTCGCGAGCAGGCTCGCTCCCACATTGGATCTTTGGGTTACATCAGGTGTTTTTCCGGCTCCGGAATACTCGCCGAGCCCAACACCGCCGGCAGCAACCCGGCGCGCAAATCCCCGCCACTCGGCTGCTGATACAGGCTCAGCCCGAACTCCGGCAACACCGCCAGCAGGTAATCGAAAATATCCCCCTGAATCCGCTCGTAATCGGCCCACACGGTGGTGCGGGTGAAGCAGTAGATTTCCAGCGGAATGCCCTGCGCCGTGGTCTGCATCTGCCGGACCATGCAGGTCATGTTCGGCTGAATCTCCGGGTGACTCTTCAGATACGCCAGTGCATAGGCGCGAAAGGTGCCGATGTTGGTCATCCGACGGCGGTTTGCCGACATCGCTGCGACATTGCCTTGCGCTTCGTTCCAGGCTTTGAGCTCGGCTTTCTTGCGGCCCATGTAGTCGGTCAGCAGGTGCACCTGCGAGAGCTTTTCTTCCTCGTCGTCGCGGATGAAGCGCACGCCGCTGGCATCGATGAACAGGCTGCGTTTGATCCGCCGACCGCCGGACTGCTGCATGCCGCGCCAGTTCTTGAACGACTCGGACATCAGCCGCCAGGTCGGGATCGAGACGATCGTCTTGTCGAAGTTCTGCACTTTGACCGTGTGCAACGTGATGTCGACCACGTCGCCATCGGCGCCGACTTGCGGCATTTCGATCCAGTCGCCGACCCGCAGCATGTCGTTGCTGGTCAGCTGCACGCTGGCGACGAACGACAGCAGGGTGTCCTTGTAGACCAATAGAATCACCGCCGACATCGCACCCAGACCCGACAGCAGCAACAGCGGCGAGCGGTCGATCAGGGTGGCGACGATGATGATCGCGCCGAATACGTACAAAACCATTTTCGCCAGCTGCACGTAGCCTTTGATCGAGCGCGTGCGGGCGTGCTCGGTGCGGGCGTAGATGTCGAGCAGGGCGTTGAGCAGGGCGCTGACCGCCAGCAGCAGGAACAGGATGGTGAAGGCCAGGGCGACGTTGCCGAGAAAATTCATCGCGGTTTTGCTCAGCTCCGGCACCAGGTGCAGGCCGAACTGGATCACCAGCGACGGCGTCATCTGCGCCAGCCGTTGAAACACCTTGTTGTGGCGGAAGTCGTTGATCCAGTGCAACGCCGGTTGGCGGCCGAGCATGCGGCTGGCATGCAGGATCAGGTAACGCGCCACCCGTCCGAGCACCAGCGCGATGACCAGCAGCACCAGCAGCGCCAGTCCCGATTGCAGAATTGGGTGCTCTTCGAGCGTGCCCCAGAGGCCTTGGGCTTTGAGCCAGAGCTGTTTGATATCCATAAGCGAAACATTTCTTCTGTAAGACGCGAGGGCCGATTAGAGCATTTAAGACGCCGTGTATTGCAGCGAGTGACAAATCGGGCAACAAAAAAACCACTGATTGTCGGCGTTTGCACAAAGAAACTCGGCCTGAGCGCTCGAAACCGGTAACCTATGCAGCTGTTTTTTTGCATATCTTCGAGGTAGCACCCGTGTTTTCCCAATTCGCCCTGCACGAACGCCTGCTCAAAGCCGTGGCCGAGCTGAAATTTGTCGAGCCAACGCCTGTGCAAGCCGCGGCCATCCCGCTGGCGCTCCAGGGGCGTGATCTGCGGGTGACGGCGCAAACCGGTAGCGGCAAAACCGCCGCTTTCGTCCTGCCGATCCTCAATCGCCTGATCGGCCCGGCGAAGATCCGCGTCAGCATCAAGACGCTGATCCTGCTGCCAACCCGTGAACTGGCCCAGCAGACCTTGAAGGAAGTCGAACGCTTCTCGCAGTTCACTTTCATCAAGTCCGGCCTGATCACCGGCGGTGAAGACTTCAAGGTGCAGGCGGCAATGCTGCGCAAAGTGCCGGACATCCTCATCGGCACCCCGGGGCGGATGATCGAGCAGCTCAATGCCGGCAACCTCGACCTGAAAGAAGTCGAAGTGCTGGTGCTCGACGAAGCCGACCGCATGCTCGACATGGGTTTCGCCGAAGACGTGCAGCGTCTGGTCGATGAATGCCCGAACCGTCAGCAGACCATGCTGTTCTCCGCCACCACCGGCGGTTCCGGCCTGCGCGAAATGATCGCCAAGGTTCTGAACAATCCGGAGCACTTGCAGCTCAACGCGGTCAGCCAGCTCAACTCGACGACTCGTCAGCAAATCATCACCGCCGACCACAATCAGCACAAAGAGCAGATTGTGAACTGGCTGCTGGCCAACGAGACCTACCAGAAGGCCATCGTCTTCACCAACACCCGCGCCATGGCCGACCGTATCTACGGCCGCCTCGTGGCTCAGGAATACAAAGCGTTCGTGCTGCACGGCGAGAAAGACCAGAAGGATCGCAAACTGGCGATCGATCGTCTGAAGCAGGGCGGTGTGAAGATCCTCGTCGCCACTGACGTTGCCGCCCGTGGTCTGGACGTCGACGGTCTGGATCTGGTGATCAACTTCGACATGCCACGCAGCGGCGACGAATACGTACACCGCATCGGTCGTACCGGCCGCGCCGGCAACGACGGTCTGGCGATCTCGCTGATCTGCCACGGCGACTGGAACCTGATGTCGAGCATCGAGCGCTACCTGAAGCAGAGCTTCGAGCGCCGCACCATCAAGGAAGTCAAAGGCACCTACGGCGGACCGAAAAAGGTCAAGGCCTCGGGCAAAGCCGTCGGCGTGAAAAAGAAAAAGACTGACGCCAAGGGCGACAAAAAGAAAACCGCCGCCAAGACGCCGACCAAGCGCAAGAGCGTGAACCGGCCGAAGCCGGATTCCCTTGTCAGCAGCGACGGCATGGCCCCGCTCAAGCGCCGCAAGCCAGCCGAGCCAGCGGCTGAATAACGCGTTCTAAACGCATAAAAAAACCGGACATTGTCCGGTTTTTTTTCGTCTCAATTGTCGGCTTTCTTCTCCGCCGACCCCAGTTCCTTCAAACGCTGATCGATCAGCTGGCACTTGTCCGGCAGATCCGCGCTGGCCGTGTCCAGATCCATTTTCTGCAACTCGGCGTTGATCTCCTTGGCCTTTTCCGGATTCTGCTCGGTGAGCCTGGAGACTTCCTTGGCCAGTTGTTCGCGTTTGATCGTCGCCTCTTCCGGCGTGCAGGCCCAGACGGGCAGGGCGCAGGCAAGGGTGGCGGCGAGGGACAGCTTGATCAGGGTTTTCATGGGCAGGCCTCAGTTCCGGTTAAGGCGGGTTAACCGGTTGAGGGCTGGAGCCTGGTAAAAGTTCAGAAACTGTGGGTCCAGGATTGTCCTCAATCGGCATGGCAGCAACCCGACTTCGGCGCACCGTCATACCGATCATGATGCCGCACCCATTCCATGATCTCGTCTTCATTCCTGCCCTTGGGCGTCAGATCCAGATAGTGGTAAGCGCCAACCAGCATATCCATGCCGCGCGCGTATGTGGAATAGGTGTGAAAAATCTCGCCTTCGTCATTGCGATAGAACACGCTCAGCCCCGGCATTTCTTCCTCGGCGCTGTCGGTTTTTTCGTAGTTGTAGGTAGCCTTGCCCTCGGCGACGTCTTCAGCCCGGGCGCAGACGCCGAAGTCGTAATTGAAATCGCAACCTTCTGACGAAACCCAGTCGAACTTCCAGCCCATCCGCTTTTTGAAGTCCTGAAACTCGTTGAATGGCGCATGGGAAACTGCAACCACCGCGACGTCGTGATGGGCCAGGTGCTGGTTGGCGCCATCAATGTGGTCACTGAGGAACGAGCAGCCCTGGCAGCCCTGCTCCCAGCCTTTGGCAAACATGAAATGGTAGATGATCAACTGGCTGTTGTTGCCAAACAGATCGTTGAGCTTGAGCTCGCCGTTCGGCCCTTGAAAATGATAGTCCTTGTCGACTTTCACCCACGGCAGGGCGCGGCGCTCGGAGCTGAGGCGATCGCGTTCCCGGGTGAAGGCTTTTTCGCGGGCCAGATGCTGCTGACGCGCGGCGAGCCATTCTTCGCGTGATACCACCGGATGGTTTGTAACGTTCATGACGATGTCTCCTGCGGGTTGAACCGGCTGTTTCAGCCTAGTCGTTCATCGTGCGAGGGAATCGACAGCCGCCGGTCGGTCGGGTCCGGAAATACTGCTGAACGGCTGCGCAGCGCTTCGGTCACAACCTTGAAAGCGGCACAAAATCACCCGCACCGGAGGTTGGATCAGGATGACGACTTATAACTGGGATTTGATTGAACGTTTGCTGCATGAAGTGCAGAACAGCGCTGGCCACAGCTTCGCTCCCCGCGCTTATGCCGAAGACCATGCGGCCGAGAAAGCCAGCGCTGGCGAGCCGATCGACAATCTCGATCACTTGAAAACCCTGGCCTGTGATTATGAAAAGCTCTTGCTGGAGCGCGGATTCATCGAGCCGCGGCCGGATCATGAAGGCAGCACCGGCAATAATTTCATCCTGACGCCACGGGGTTCGAGCCTGTTGAGCCTGATCGACAGCAGCATCCCCGGCAATGACCATCCGCGTCAGGTGCTGGATGAGCAGGAGGATGCGCTGAATGAGGTGACGTTTGATGAGGTCGCCTCAAAGGCTCAAATCGCCTGAGCCAGCGAAATCCGCCCTGTGGGAGCGAGCCTGCTCGCGAATACGGTCTGTCGGTGACATTGAACTGTCTGATACACCGCTTTCGCGAGCAGGCTCGCTCCCACATTGGATTCCAGTGATTTCAAGGTTTCTTCGCGGCCTTCAGGCACTTGAGGTCATTGAAGTCCTTGCGCACGCCCTCGATTTTCTTCAACAAACGCTGACGCTGTTGCGGCGTGCTCTCGGCCATCAAGTCGACAAACAGCGAGCGCGCCTGGGCTTCGGTGTTGGCGTAGGCCTTGCGGTAATCCGCTGTCCATAAGCGCTCGCGGTTGACCAGAAGTGTCTCTATGCGTTGTGGGAATTCGGGGCTTTGGCGTTGCGCAACGGCGGCGCTGAACTGTTGCTGCCAGTGCGCGCGATTGGCGATCCATTGGGTGTTCTGGTCGCCCAAGGCATTGGTCCAGGCCACGACGCGTTGTTTCTGTGTATCACTGAGCGGGCCTAGCCAATCGTTCAGGCGTTTTTCCATGCGCTCGCCGCGTTCCTTGATCTGCTGAGCCAGCGGCGGTTTCACGTATTCCTGCTGACGTTTGCGCAAATCCTTGGCAAACGCTTCGTTCATTTCTGCCACCTGTTTATCGTCCAGTCCTTGCAGCAGCTCGATGGCCGAAGGGGTGATTTCCCGGGCGGTTTCGGCGATGGCCTGCTTGGCTTCGGCGGTGCGCTCCTGTAGCGCGGCGTCGCTGACCTGATTGCTCTCGACCATGGCCTGCAAACGGTCCAGCCAGTCGAGGTAACCGGGTAACTGCGTGGTGCAGTGCCAGCTCAGATGTTCCTTGAGCCGTTCGTTGAACCAGTCTTTCTGCTCGCCGTTCATGTCCACGTAATCGCTGAGCGACCACGGGATGATTACGTCGAGGTTGCGGTAGGCCAGGCCCACGCGGCTGCAAGCGCCGAGGGCGAGGGTGAAGATCAGCAGGGCGGCAATCTGTTTGAACCAGCGAGACATGGGCAAATCCTTGCGAGAGCCTGGCGTCGGAAATCTGATTCTTATGTGATGCAGGATGCGCGCGGCAGTTCAGCCGATCAATAGAACGTGCGTACGGCCTTGAGGGTGACGAGGCCGTCGCACTCGCTGTTGTGGCCGGAATAGGCCGAGCAATCGTTGCCGCTGAGGCTGGAATTGCTGTAGATCAGATCGAGATCGACACCCATGAACGGCCGCGACAGTTTCACCGACCAATCGGTGAAACTGCTGACATAACCACCGTCGACCGCCACCGGCGTGTTCAGTTGGTGAGTGGTGTACTTCATGCTCACGCCAATGCCGAACGGTTGATTGCCAGTGAGGTCGGCAAACAATGTGTTGTTCTGTTTATCCGGGTCGTTGCTCAGGGCAATGCCGAAGCGACTGCCGAGCAGAGTCAGGCCACCAAACAGCTCCTGGCTGTCGAGGGTGTCCACGCGTGGGTAGCTGTAATGGATCATTCCGACTTCATAGCCGAGCACCTGATCGAACGGTTGCTTGAAGCCGACGTAGGAGTCGATCTCGAGGTTCTTGCCCGGGCTGATGCCCATGCTCGGCGCGTACTGGCCGAAATACACGCCGCTGTCGTGGCTCAGGTCGAGGCCGCCATGGAATGAACCGACCGCCGCCGGTTTGACCAGACCCTGGGCCATGCTGCGGCTAGGCGTGGTGCCAAGCTTGAGATCGAAGTCACCCAGTTCACCCTGAAAAACCTGCGCGTGCGCGGTCGCGCCTGACAGCAGGCTGACAAACAATAAACAGGGAAATGGGCGCATGCGTCACTCCATGAACCGCGAGCGCAGGGCGAGGGCCTGCTGAAACGCTTGATCTAGACGCGTGCAAGGATACCGGCGAATACCCGGCATTGATGGCCGTTCGTCGATTTTCAGGAATTTTTGTTTAAAGCGAAGGGGTGTTGCGCGGTGCCAGTCCAGGCGCTTCGAAGCTCAAAGCGCCTCTGGACGGGGTGAAACCGGTATTACTTCTTGCCCAGGCTGATCTGCTTGGACGGGCCGAATGTCTGGCCACTGACGCCTTTGGCAATTTGCTGGATCTCGCCGCCGGACTTGAGGAATGCTGCGATCTGATCGTTGATCGATTCGCTGGTTTCAACGGCTGGAGCTGGCTTTGCTTTGCTGGTGGATGCTTTTACACGCATGGCGGCCATTAACCTTTAGAAAAGTAACTCGGCCAGGCATCGTACAGGAATAACTTGACAATAGCTTGGTAAATATCCCCCGGATTAACCAACCGTAACGCTGCATTATTGCCGGCCCGCCACTTGTATTCAGCAGCTAACCTGCTGTTTTAAATGAGAACATTTAATTGAAATGAGGCCAATCAGCGCAGCTGTGAAGCGTCGGGTCGGACTGACGAGCGGCACCCTGTAGTGCAGTGATCAAGCAAAATCAACGGGTTGACGCAGATTTGCCGGTGCGAGGATCTGTCGCCCGACGTTGGCGGCAAAAACGGGTAGAATGCCGCCCACGTATTGAGGGTTTCGGAAATGGCTTTAGTCGGGCGTTACAACAGTTTGCAAGTGGTTAAACACACTAACTTCGGTTTATATCTGGACGGCGGTGCCGACGGCGAAATTCTTTTGCCCAACCGTTATATTCCCAAAGATATTCCCAGCGAAGATGAAGACTGGCTCAACGTATTCATCTATCTGGACAGCGAAGACAAACTTCTCGCCACCACGGAAAAACCCAAAGTTCAGGTCGGCGAATTTGCCAGCCTGAAAGTGGTTGAAGTCAACAGCATCGGCGTGTTCCTCGACTGGGGCCTGCCGAAAGATCTGTTGCTGCCGTACTCGGAAGAAAAGCGCCAGATGACTGCTGGCGAATACTGTGTGGTGCACGTCTACCTCGACAAACACACGCGCCGCATCACCGCCACCGCACGCCTCGATCGTTACCTGGACAAGACCCCGGCCACCTACAGCCCGGGCCAGGAAGTTGATCTGCTGGTAGCCGAAGCCACCGACATGGGCTTCAAGGCGATCATCAACAACAAGCACTGGGGCCTGATCCACAAGAACGAGATCTTCAAGTTCATGCGTTCGGGCATGCGCGAGAAAGGCTTCATCAAGGAAGTGCGCGCCGACGGCAAGATCAGCCTGAGCCTGCAACCGGTCGGCCAGGAAGCGGCGAGCAGCCTGAGTTCGAAGATCCTCGGCAAGTTGCGCGAGAACGACGGCACCCTGGCGGTCAGTGACAAGAGTGATCCGGCACTGATCAGCAGCCTGTTCGGCGTCAGCAAGGGCAACTTCAAGAAAGCCATCGGCTCGCTGTACAAGGAAGGCAAGATCGTCATTCACGCCGATCGCATTGAACTAACCTGACTCCCCGCAGGCCCATGGTAGGAGCTGCCGAAGGCTGCGATCTGTTGATCTTGATCTTGAAAAAACAGATCAAAAGATCGCAGCCTCCGGCAGCTCCTACATTAGAAGGAAGGGCAAATGAAAAAGGCGCTGATCGCTTACGTCGCTACGTTGCTGACGTTTCTGCTGCTCGACGGCATCTGGCTCGGGCTGCTGATGGCGCCGACCTATCGCGAACTGCTCGGTTCGCTGATGCTGGATAAACCGCTGCTGTTGCCCGCAGCGGTTTTTTATTGCCTGTACGTCATTGGCTGCGTGGTGTTTGTCGTGTTGCCGGCGCTGAGCTGGCAGAGGGCGGCGAAGCTGGGCGCGCTGTTGGGGCTGGTGGCCTACGGCACTTATGACCTGACCAATTGGGCGACCTTGCGCGATTGGTCAGTGCAGGTGAGTTTGATGGATTGGGCGTGGGGGACAGTGGCGACTGCAGTTGCTTGCACGGTGGGTTATTTGGTGGCGAAGCGGTTTGCCTGAGCTGATCCGGCAGTTGTGTTGGCAATGCTGGCCTCTTCGCGAGCAGGCTCGCTCCCACATGTTCACCGAACCCTCTGTGGGAGCGAGCCTGCTCGCGAATGACGGCGCAGCCGTCAACCATTCAGCGCTGACGCCACTGACCAACTTAATGTCTTTTCCAGACGGCTTTTTCCGCGCGACTGATTGATAATCCCCGACACTGTTTTCTGACCATTGGATGGCCTGCCATGTTGTGTGTGTTCGAGGTGTTGCGGTGAGTGCCGAGCGGCGCAATGCCGACGGTTTTGCCCTGCAAGTGATGATCGGCCTGTGCCTGATCTGGGGTGTGCAGCAAGTCCTGATCAAGTGGGCGGCAACGGACATCGCGCCGGTAATGCAAGCGGCGGGGCGCTCGGGAATTTCTGCGTTGCTGGTCGGTTTGCTGATCTGCTGGAAGGGCGGTTGGGATCAGGTCGGCAGCACCTGGCGCGGCGGCTTGCTGGCCGGTGCGCTGTTTGGTCTGGAGTTCCTGTTCATCGCCGAAGGCCTGCAACTGACTACCGCCGCGCATATGTCGGTGTTCTTGTATACCGCGCCGATCTTCACCGCACTCGGCGTGCATTTCCTGCTGGCCAGCGAGCGTTTGCGCCCGTTGCAATGGCTGGGGATTCTGCTGGCGTTCATCGGCATCGCGATTGCCTTCGCTGGTGGTGTGTCGTGGGACAACCTTGATCGGCGCATGCTGCTGGGCGATGCCTTCGGCGTATTGGCCGGCGCCTGTTGGGGCGCGACCACCGTGGTGGTACGGGCCTCGCGACTGTCGGAAGCGCCGGTGACATTGACCCTGTTTTATCAGCTGATGGTCGGCTTCATCGGTCTGCTGTTGATCGCGTTGTTCAGCGGCCAGATCACCCACGTCAGCCTGACTACCGTGGCGGTGGCCAGTGTGCTGTTCCAAGGGCTGGTGGTGTCGTTCTTCAGCTACCTGGTTTGGTTCTGGCTGCTGCGCCGTTATCTGGCGGCCAACCTTGCGGTGTTCTCGTTCATGACGCCGTTGTTCGGCGTGACCTTCGGCGTGCTGCTGCTCGGCGAACAGTTGAGCCTGAACTTCGTCATCGGCGCCGTGCTGGTGCTGCTCGGCATCACTTTCGTCAGCGCCGAACAGTGGCTGCGTCGGCGTTTGCGCAAGGCGCTGGGCCAGTAGCCCTGGCCTGCATCGCCAGCGCGCCGGCCAGCAGCAGGCCGGCACCGGCGATCAGCAGCGCTGGCTGCAAACCGCCGCTGAAATGGCTGCTCAGCGCCGCCAGCAGCGGGCCGCTCAGTTGGCCGACAGCGAAGCACGCCGTGAGCATCCCGGCGTTGCGCTGAGTGGCGTGGGGCGCCAGCTCTCGCGAACGCTGCATGACCAGTTGCATGCAGGCCAGAAACGGCGTGCCGCAGAGGATCACCCCCAGCGCCAGACCGAGGCCGCTGCCCAGCAGACAGGCGAACACACCGGCCGCTTGCAGCCACAACGTCGCCATCAGCCAGTGCCGCGTGGTCTCGGGATCATGTCGGCGCAGACTCACCAACCACACACCGATTGCCGCGCCGAGGCCAAAGCACGGCCAGAACAGATCCGCCTGCCACTGGCCGTGAAACTGCGCGTTGGCCATCTGCGACAGGAACGTTGCCGGAATGATGTAGCCGATGCCGTACAGCGCATATACCAGCGCCAGCCGACCGATGCCTCGGTTCGCTGCGTTCACATGCGTTGTCGCTGGCGTGGTTACCGCGGTGGGCTGCGGCAACAACCGCCAGACGCCGAGCATCATCAGCAACGCGGCGGCTGCGTAAATCAGCCACAGGGTTGCCGATGTCTGCTGCAAGCGATGTGAGACCAGCGCCAGCAAGCCTGTGAGAAAAATCCCCAGACCCGGTCCGGCAAAAACCAGAGCACCCCAGCGCGGTCGATTCGCCGCCGCCGCCAGCGGCTGACTAAGCGAAGTAATCATCACCAGCACCCAGGCACTCGCCACGCCGGTACCAAAGCGCAACAACAAGTGCGACCAGAAACCGTTGGCCCAGAACGACGCCAGGGTCAGCAGCACGCACAGCCACAATCCGCCATGCAATCGTCGCTGCACCTGCTGCGGCCGCTGGGCGAACATCGCATCCACGGCACCGAGCAGATAGCCGAAGTAGTTGGCGGCTGCAATCAGACCGGCGGCGGTGAGGTCGATCTGCCCTTCGCTGAGCAGGTGCGGCATCTGAGGTGTCAGGGCGAAACGGCCGATGCCCATGGCCATCATCAGGGCAACGAAACAGGCGGATAAACGTATCAGCGGCGACATGGTCGGGCTTCCTTCAAAGCAGCAATGACCGTCAGGCTAGGATCGATTGACTTTCTTTAAAATTGAATAATAGTGAGTAACTTGTTCTGTTCAGGAGAAAGCAGTGGAATTCAGCCAGCTGCGGATATTTCAGGCGGTCGCCGAGGAAGGCTCGATCACCCGCGCCGCCGAGCGCCTGCATCGCGTGCCATCAAATCTGTCGACGCGGCTGAAACAGCTTGAGGAGCAACTGGGCGTTGAGCTGTTCGTCCGCGAACGGCAGCGCTTGCAGTTGTCGCCGGCGGGCAAGGTCCTGCTCGACTACACCGGCAAACTTTTCGCTCTGCGCGATCAGGCCAGTGCGGCGGTGATGGGCGGGCAACCGGCCGGGGATTTCGTGCTGGGCACCATGTACAGCACGGCGGCGATCCATCTGCCGGCGTTGCTGGCGCGTTATCACAAGCAATACCCGATGGTGAATTTGCAGGTGCAATCGGCGCCGACCGGGGAATTGCTCGAAGGGTTGCTCACCGGCCGCCTCGACGCGGCATTGGTCGACGGACCGCTGGAACTGGCCGGCCTCGATGGCGTACCGCTGTGCGAGGAACGCCTAGTGCTGATCACCGAAATCGACCATCCACCGGTGCACAGCGCGCGCGATGTGGAAGGGCGTTCGGTATTCACCTTCCGTCAGGGCTGTTCCTATCGCATGCGTCTGGAAGCGTGGTTCTCTCACTACCACGCGGCGATGGGCCGGCCGATGGAGATCGAGTCGTATCAGGGCATGCTCGCCTGTGTGATTGCCGGCAGTGGTGTGGCGTTGATGGCCGAGTCGATGCTGGCCAGCCTGCCGGGTCGTGAAAGCGTCGCCGTGCATCCGTTGGCCGAGCCGTTCGCGGGTGCGACAACGTGGCTCATGTGGCGCAAGGGTATGGCCGGGGCCAACCTGAATGCCTGGATCGACGTGCAGCAAGCGGTCTATCCCGTGGCTTTGCATGAAGTGCGTGAAACAGCGTGAACCAATCGCAACAGATTCTGTTCAATTCAGTAACAGATCATTGCGGATTTGACCGAGCATTGCGTAGGACTTCGGACTATTATCAGTGCGAAGCGGCCTCAGAATTCCGGCCGCTCAGCACCACCCTGAAGGGGGCATGACGATGAAAGAGAAAATCCAGAACTGGCTGCACGATTTGGGAGTTGCCCTCGGTTTGATCGAACCGCCTCTGCAACCGGTACCGATTCGCACGGACGACGAACAGCGCCGACGCCAGCCACGTCGCCGTTAATACCTGCGATCAGAGATTTCAAGATCGCAGCCGTCGGCAGTTTCTACAAAGTGTAGGAGCTGCCGAAGGCTGCGATCTTTTGCTTTTCGCCAAGCGAAAAAACGGGTGTGGCCACCGACGCCACACCCGCTGAAGAAAACGTCAAGTCGTTACAGCCGATTCACACCGCCGTTGCCACGGTCGCCGGGCGCGGCGAGAACAGGCTGACCAGTACAAAGCTCACCAGGCTGACACCCAGGCTGTAATAGATCGGCGTGTTCGCGTCCATGCCGTCCTTGACCATGAACACCAGCGCCGTGATAAAGCCCAGCGTCATCGCGCTGATCGCCCCGGCGGTAGTCGCACGCTTCCAGAAAATCGCGCCCATCAGCGGAATCAGCATGCCGCCGACCAAGAGGTTGTAAGCCAGAGTCAGCGCGCTGATTACGTCGTTGACGACCAGAGCAATGCCCAGCACCGCGATCCCGGTCAGCAGCGTAAACAGACGGCTGACCGCGACGTTGGACTGTTTGCCGCCGCGCAGTTTCGGCAGCAGGTCTTCGGTAAGCGTGGTGGACGCGGCGAGCAGGCCGGCGCTGGCGGTGGACATCATTGCTGCCAGTGCGGCAGCGATCACCAGGCCACGGATGCCGTCAGGCAGCGAGACTTTGACGATGGCGGCAAAGGCGTTGTTGACGTTGTCCAGATCCGGGATCAGCACATGCGCAGCCATGCCGATCAAGGCGCAGACCAGGCCGTAGATGATGCAGTAGATCCCGGCCGAGGTGCCGGCGTACTTGGCGACTTTTTCGCTTTTGGCGGTGAACACCCGCTGCCAGATGTCCTGGCCGATCAGGATGCCGAAGAAGTAGATCATGAAGTAGGTGATGATCGTGTCCCAGCCGATGCTGGTGAAGTTGAAGCTGGCCGCCGGCAGTTGCGCGACCAGTTGATCCCAGCCGCCTACGCGGTACAGGCAGATCGGCAGCAGCAGGAACATCAGGCCCACCGTCTGGATGCCGAACTGGACGATGTCCGTCAGGGTCAGCGACCACATGCCGCCGATCGTTGAGTAAATCACCACGATACCGCCGCCGAGCAGTACGGAAATCCAGAAGGGCAGACCGAACAACACTTGCAGCACGGTGCCGATCGCCAGGATCGAGGTCACGCCGATCATCAGCGCGTAAGCGAGCATGATCGTCGCACTGGCGGTGCGCGCCATCGGGTTGTAGCGCTTCTCCAGGACCTGGGTAACGGTGAACACCTTGAGTTTCAGCAAGGGCTTGGCGAGGAACAGGTTCAGCGCGACGATGCCGCAGCCCAGTGCCGCGCACAGCCAGAACCCGGAGATGCCATGCACGTAACCCAGACGGACCGTGCCGACGGTGGACGCGCCGCCGAGGACGGTCGCTGCCATGGTGCCCATGTACAGCGACGGCCCCAGATTACGCCCGGCAACCAGATAGTCTTCGTGGGTCTTGGCCTTGCGCATGCCGTAGTAGCCGAGAATCAGCATCGCAGCGGCATAAATGAGTACGACGAATAAATCCAAAGCCATGATGGCGTGTCTCCGATTGTCTTTTTTATGGTCAAGCAAATGGGGTCTGCAAGGCTTCCTGTGGGAGCGAGCCTGCTCGCGAAGGGGGTCTGTCAGTCACATCAACGTTGGATGTGCTGAAGTCTTCGCGAGCAGGCTCGCTCCCACAGGGTTTTGCGTTTATTCAGGCGGCCTGACGTAGTTCGGGTTTTATGGCGGCTTCACTGCGCACATCCGTTGGCCCGAACACCTCCCGAGGCTCGGGAAACAAGCGCAGCAGCGTCAGATACACCACCGACGCCAGGCCCAATGTCACCGGCAAGCTGATGTCGATGCCACCGGCCAGTTCGCCCAGCGGGCCGACGAACTGCCCCGGCAGGTTGACGAAGCACAGGCCGACCAGCGCACTCGGAATCCATGCACCGAGACCGCGCCAGTTCCAGCCGTGGTTGAACCAGTAGCGTCCGCCCTGTTCGCCGCGGGTGAACACTTGCAGGTCATCCGGGCAGTAGAAGCCGCGCCGTACCAGCAGGCCGATGATCATGATCACCATCCACGGGGTGGTGCAGGTGATGATCAGCACGGCGAAGGTCGACACGCTCTGCACCAGGTTCGCCGCAAAACGGCCGATGAAGATGAAGGCGATCGACAGCACGCCGATCAGCAGGGTCGCCTTGACTCGGGAGAGCACGCGCGGAAACACGCTGGACATGTCCAGCCCGGTGCCATACAGCGACGTGGTGCCGGTGGACATGCCGCCGATCACCGCAATCAGGCACACCGGCAGGAAGAACCAGCTCGGCGACACGGCCAGCAAGCCGCCGACATAGTTGTTCGCGGCGATGTAGTCCGGTGCCTTGATCGCGACGATGGTGGCGGTGGCGAGGCCGAACAGGAACGGGATCAACGTTGCCAGTTGCGCGGCGATCACCGCCAGCATGATCCGGCCCTTCGGCGTCTCACGCGGGATGTAGCGCGACCAGTCGCCGAGGAACGCACCGAAGGAAATCGGGTTGCTCATCGCCACCAGTGCAGCGCCGATGAATGCTGCCCAGAACCCGGCCTGACCCAGCGCCACGCTGCCGGCGTACTGGCTGTCGAAAGCAGGGGCGAAGGCGAAGATGCCGAGCAGGAACAACAGGCTCGCGGCCCACACCGCGATGCGGTTGACCCACAGCATGATGCGGAAACCGTAGATGCACACGGTCAGCACCAGCAGCGCGAACAGACCGTAGGCCAGGCCCAGGGTCAGGTCGGTTTCCGGCAGATCAACGAGGCGTTTGGCACCGCCGACCAGCGCATCACCCGAGCTCCACACTGACAGCGAGAAAAACGCGATCGCCGTCAGCAACGACAGGAATGACCCGACAATCCGCCCGTGCACGCCGAAGTGCGCACCGGAAGACACGGCGTTGTTGGTGCCGTTGAGCGGGCCGAACAGGCCCATCGGCGCGAGGATCAGCGCGCCGACCACCACACCCAGCACAATCGCCCAGACACCGGCCTGAAACGACAGGCCGAACAGCACCGGGAAACTGCCGAGCACCGCGGTGGCAAACGTATTGGCGCCGCCGAAGATCAAGCGAAACAAGTCGCTGGGTCGGGCGTCGCGCTCATGATCCGGGATCTGTTCGACCCCGTTTGTTTCGATGCTGCTAAGGCTTTTTTCGTTGTTGTTGTTATTCATGATCTGCTCCGATCATCAGGCGCGCTCATCGTGCGTGAGCGTCACCATTGGCTAAGGGGGTGGCAGCCCTTCCGGCATTGCGGACAAATGTTCGTGACAGGCCAGCCATAGGCCTTGTTGTTCTAGGCTCGACGTTTGTCTTCTGAAAACAATCGTCTCGCGCTCCTGGCTGAAGTGTTGCTCCCCTTGCATGCGCAGCTCGGTGGCCACGTCATGGATGAAAACCGCCACGTCACCCTGCAGGCTGACAAAGGCGTTGCTCGAGGTGCACGACAGCACCTCGAAACCCTCCTCGGCGCGCCAGCGGTCCCACAACGCCTGATAGGCATCGCGCGACAGCAACGGCTGGTCGAGGGTGTAGAAAACGAAGCTGGCATCGATGCTGAATGCGCCGAAGTAAGCTTCGCGATCGTTACGCGCAAACGCGGCGACCAACTCGGCGGCCGCGTGCAAAACCTGATCACGTGCGTGCATGACCCGACCCTCAGCGATGAACCACGCCAGGCAGTACGCAGAGCATTTCGTACAGCAGGTTGGCGGCCAGCAGCGAGGTGTTGCCGGTGGTGTCGTAAGCGGGCGAGACTTCTACCAGATCGCAGCCGATCAGGTCGAGGCCCTGACAGCCACGGACGATTTCGATCGCCTGAATGGTGGTCAGGCCGCCGATTTCCGGGGTGCCGGTACCGGGCGCCCAGGCCGGGTCGATGCCGTCGATGTCGAAACTCAGGTACACCGGACCGCCACCGACTTTCTCGCGTACTTCAGCCATCAGCGGCGCCAGCGACTTGTGCCAGCACTCTTCGGCTTGAACGACGCGGAAGCCCTGATCGCGGCTCCAGTTGAAGTCGTCGGCGGTGTAGCCCTGGGCACGCAAACCGATCTGCACCACGCGATCGCAATCGAGCAGACCTTCTTCGACGGCACGACGGAACGTGGTGCCGTGGGCGATCTTCTCGCCGAACATGTGGTCGTTGACGTCAGCGTGGGCATCGATGTGCACCAGGCCAACCTTGCCGTGCTTTTTATGGATTGCGCGCAGGATCGGCAGGGTGATGGTGTGGTCGCCGCCCAGGGTCATCGGGATGACGTTGTGCTCGAGGATGTTGTCGTAGGCTTCTTCGATGATGCGCACGGCGTCGAGCAGGTTGAAGGTGTTGATCGCCACGTCACCGATGTCGGCCACCGACAGCGAGTCGAACGGCGCGGCGCCGGTGGCCATGTTGTACGGGCGGATCATCACCGATTCGGTGCGGATGTCGCGCGGCCCGAAGCGGGTGCCGGGGCGCAGCGAAGTGCCGATGTCCAGCGGCACGCCCACGAAGGCAGCGTCGAGGCCGGCAGCGGTCGGTACATGGGGAAGTCGGAGCATGGTGGCGATGCCGCCGAAGCGCGGCATTTCATTGCCGCCCAGTGGTTGGTGAAGAATCTTGTCCACGGGTAGGGCCTCATCGTCTTTGTTTTATTTATCCCGGCGCGCCGTTGAGCACAGGTTCGGACGCCGCTGTGGGGCCGATCATGCGAAATGTAGTGACGGGGAAGAATCGCTACGGGCAAAAACTTAGTTCAGATTTTTCTAAACTAATGGCGGCGCTGAGATTAGACTTTGTCGGATTCGAATAGTGTGTTCGGCTGGGGATTGTTGCCCTCACCCCAGCCCTCTCCCAGAGGGAGAGGGGGCCGACCGAGTTGTTGGCGGAATCTGCATCGACCTGAAAGATCGAGTCGAACTCAGGATTTGAAAGCCATGGAGATCAGCTCCCTCTCCCTCGGAAAGAGGTGGCCGACCGAGTTGTTGGCGGAATCTGCATCGACCTGAAAGATCGAGTCGAACTCAGGATTTGAAAGCCATGGAGATCAGCTCCCTCTCCCTCGGGAAGAGGTGGCCGACCGAGTTGTTGGCGGAATCTGCATTGACCTGAAAGATCGAGTCGAACTCAGGATTTGAAAGCCATGGAGATCAGCTCCCTCTCCCACGGGGAGAGGGCTGGGGTGAGGGGCTTTTCCCACAGACACACAGTTGCAAAGCCCGGAGTAGACATGGCCAACGCTTTACCCGACCTGAAACTCCTGCGCATCTTCGTCAGCGTCGTGCGCCATCAGGGTTTCGCCAACGCGCAGCAGGAACTCAACCTGTCGACCTCGGCGATCAGCACCTACATGAGCCAGCTCGAAGCCGCGCTTGGTCTGGTGCTGTGCCATCGCGGGCGCGGCGGGTTCAGCCTGACCAGCAAGGGCGAGCTGTTCCATCAGGAAACCCTGCGCCTGCTCGCCGAGCTTGAAGGCTTCGAGCAATATGCCGCCGCGCTCAAGGGCGAACTGCGCGGCACGCTCAATCTCGGGGTGATCGATTCCACGGTCAGCGACAAGGCCCTGCCGTTTGCTGAAGCCATCGGCGCCTACAGCCAGGAACACCCGGCGGTGCATTTGCACCTGTCAGTGATGAGCCCTTATGAATTGCAGCTCGGCGTGCAGGACAATCGCCTCGATCTGGCGATCGGTGCGTTTTCCACGCGCATGAGCGGTCTGGTCTACATGCCGCTGTACCGCGAGCAGCACTGGCTGTATTGCAGCAGTCGCCATCCACTGTTCAACGAACGGCGCATTCCCGAGCAGGTCATCACCCAGCAACGGATGGTCGGGCGCGGGTACTGGAGTCAGGCGGAACTGGCCCGGCACGGTTTCAAACACAGCGCCGCGACTGTGGAAAGTATGGAAGCGCAGCTGATTCTGGTGCTCTCCGGCGCGTACATCGGTTATCTGCCGGAGCACTACGCGCAGGCCTGGGCCGACAAGGGCGATCTGCGCGTTCTGCTGCCGGCAACCTTCGGTTATCAGGCGCCGTTTTCGATGATCATGCGCAGGGGCCGCAGCCGCGAGCCGCTGATCCAGACCTTCCGCGATTTGCTCAAAGCGCAATTGAATCAGGCGTAACCCATCATGTCCCGAGCCCAATGCCCGCGCTGCCTGCGCCCCCAGACCCATTGCCTGTGCCCATTGATTCCGCATCTTGATAGCCGCACCCGAGTCTTGCTGCTGCAGCATCCGAGCGAGGTCAGTCACGCGCTCAATACCGCGCGTCTGGCGGCGCTGGGGCTGAGCAATGCCGAGCTGATTGTCGGTGAGGTATTCGAGGATTTGCCGAAACTGTTGAACCGGCCGGGCTATCAGGCGCGCTTGTTGTTCCCGGCTGAGGATGCGCAGCCGTTGCAGGTTTACGCGCCAAATGATCAGCCAATGTTGCTGGTCGTCCCGGACGGCACCTGGCGCAAAGCGCGCAAGATGCTGCACCTCAATCCGCTGCTGGCAGCACTGCCACGGGTGACCCTGGCCGAGGGCGGCGTGTCGCGCTATCGCCTGCGCAAGGCGCCGGGGCCGGGGGCGCTGTCGACGATCGAGGCGATCGTGCAGGCGCTGGAAACCCTCGAAGCGCCGACGACATTTGCGCCGTTGCTCAAGCCGTTTGAAGCGCTGATCGAAGGGCAGATTGCGGCGATGGGGGAGGAGGTTTTTCAGCGTAACCATGGCGACAGATGATCATTGTCTGTGCGGGCTTCTTCGCGAGCAGGCTCGCTCCCATAGGGGAACGCATTCCAATTGTGGGAGCGAGCCTGCTCGCGAAAGCGCCAGATCAATCACCGCAATTCAAAGATCACTAGCGCTCACGCATCGCCTCAGTCCGCGCTTTCAGCACCGGTTTGAGCAAGTAATCCAAGACGCTTTTCTCACCGGTAATAATGTCCACCGTCGCCACCATCCCCGGGATGATCAGCAGCGGTTTCACGTCGCCGCCCAGGTGATTCTTATCGGTGCGCACCTGAATCAGATAGAAGCTGTTGCCCTTGTCATCGGTAATCGTATCGGCGCCGATCAGCTCGAGCTTGGCGCTCAGCCCGCCGTAAATCGTGTAGTCGTAGGCACTGAACTTGACCATGGCTTTCTGGCCCGGATGCAGGAACGCGACGTCTTGCGGGCGGACCTTGGCTTCGATCAGCAGGTTGTCCTCCAGCGGCACGATTTCGACCATGTCGCTGCCCGGCTGAACCACGCCGCCGATGGTGTTGACCTTCATCTGCTTGATCACGCCACGCACCGGCGAAGTCACCGTGGTACGGCTGACGCGATCGTCGATGGCGATGCTCGAAGCGGTGATTTTCGACAGGTCGGTGCGTTTCTCATTCAGCTCTTTGGCGGCCTCGGAGCGGAAGGTCTGCTCGGATTCGTCGATCTTGCTGCGGATCTCGGCGATGGCCGATTCGGCGCGGGGAATCGCCAGCGTGGTGGCGTTCAGCGAACCACGGATCTCCACCGCACTGCGTCTGAGGCGGAGGATTTCCACTGGTGACACGGCACCGGTTTTCACCAGCGGTTCGGACATGTTCATCTCTTGCTGCAACAACGCGAGGCTGGAACTGAACTGGCCTTGCTTGGAGCGAAACTCCGCCAGTTCCTGGGTTTTCTGCCGCAATTGTTCGCTGAGGGTGCGCTGTTCGCTCGCCAAGCGGCGTTGGCGTTGCTCGTAAAGTGAGCGTTCGTCCTCGGCGACTTGCGGCGCCTTGGCGATGACTTCAGCGGAGAGTTTGAAGGGGCGCCCCTCGGCCTCCGCCGATAGCCGTTCTACCTGGGCTGTCAGCGCATATCGGTCGGCCTCGCTTTCGCCCTTGTTCGAGCGAAAGCGCGTGTCATCCAGACGCAGCAGGGTGTCGCCCTTGCCGACCATCTGGCCTTCGCGAACGAAAATCTCGGTGACGATGCCGCCCTCGAGGTTCTGGATCACCTGAACCTTGCTCGACGGAATCGCCTTGCCTTCGCCCATGGTCACTTCTTCGAGCACGGCGAATTTGGCCCAGACCAGGGCGGCGATCAGCAGCGCTGCCGCCAGCCACACGGTGATCCGCGATTTGCGCGGCGAATCCTGCAACGCCGCGCCGGCGGTTTCCGGCATGAACTCGGCTTCGGCGCTTTTGCCGAAGCTGTCGAAGTAGCCGCGTGATTTGCTATCGGAGGAAGCAGGCATGGCGTAACTCCTAGACCGCCGCCGAGCCGACACGGCCCTTGCGCAGTGCATCGATGACCGCTTCTTTCGGGCCGTCAGCGACGACCCGGCCGTTGTCCAGCACCAGCAACCGGTCCACCAGGCTCAGCATCGAGGTGCGGTGAGTGACCAGCAGCAGGGTCTTGCCTTGCACCCAGCCATGCAGTTTCTGCCGCAGCGCGTCCTCGCTGCTGTTGTCCATGGCGCTGGTGGGTTCGTCGAGCAGCATGATCGGCGGATCGAGCAACAGCGCGCGCGCCAGCAACACCGCCTGGCGCTGGCCGCCGGATAGCAGTTGCCCGCGTTCGCCCACCGGTCGGTCGAAGCCTTGCGGGTGTTGTCGGGCCAGTTCGGTGACGCCAGTCAGTTCGGCGACTTCGAGCATGCGTGAATCGCTGATGTAGCGCGCACCCAGGGTCAGGTTGTCGCGCAGGCTGCCGGCCAGCAGCGGCAAGTCGTGGGCGACATAACCGATCTGCTGGCGCAGGTCAGCCACGTCCAGTTGGCGCAGGTCGAGGCCGTCGAGCAGCAGTTGACCTTCCTCCGCTTCATAGAAACCCATGACCAGCCGCGCCAAGGTGCTTTTGCCCGAACCGCTGCGGCCGATGATGCCGACCCGCTCGCCGGCTTTCAGGCTGAAGCTGACCTCGCTCAGCGCTGGCGCATTCTGGCCGTTGTAGTGGAACGTCACGCCGTTGACGTCGAGTGCGCCTTGCAATTGCGTGCGTTCCAGCGGCCGCTGTTTGCCGTCGCGCTCCTGCGGCAGCGCCATCAGCGCGTCGGTGCTTTTCATGGTCAGTTGAGCTTGCTGGTAGCGGGTGATCAGCCCGGCGATCTGCCCGAGCGGGGCGAGCACACGACTGCCGAGCATGTAAGTGGCGACCAGCGCGCCGACACTGAGGTTGCCGGCGATGATGCTGTAGACCCCGGCGACAATCGTCGCCATCCCGGAAAACTGCTGGATGAACAGGGTGCCGTTGGTGGCCAGCGCCGACAGGTTGCGCGCATGGCTGTCGAGGCGGGTGAGGGCACCGTGGGTGCTTTCCCATTTGTGCTGACGCTCGCTTTCGGCGCCGCAGGCCTTGAGGGTTTCCAGGCCGCCGAGGGTTTCGATCAGCACCGCCTGACGCTCGGCGCCGAGGCTCAGGCTTTTCTGCACGGTGTCACGCAGGCGCACCTGAATCGCCATGGCGAAAATGATCGTGATCGGAAACGCCAGCAGCGGAATCACCACCAGCCAGCTGCCGAGCAGGCCGATCACCACCAGCATCAGCACCACGAAGGGCAGGTCGATCAGGCTGGTCAGGGTCACGGCAGTGAGAAATTCACGCAGGCCCTGGAAATCGTGAATGCTCTGGGCAAAGCCGCCGATGGTCGCCGGCCGCGCTTTCATCGACATGCCGGTGATGCGCTCGAACAAGGTTGCCGAGAGGATCACATCGGTTTTCTTGCCGGCGGTGTCGAGCAGGTGCGCACGCACCACGCGCAGCACCAATTCGAAACCGGTGCCGATCAGCAAACCGATCGACAGCACCCATAGCGTCGAGGTCGCCTGATTGGGCACCACGCGGTCGTAGGTCTGCATGACGAACAGCGGCACCATCAGGCCGAGCAGGTTGATCAGGAAACTGGCGAGGATCGCATCGCTGTACAGCCATTTCGACAGTTTGAGAGTGTCGCGAAACCACGCGTTTACCCGTGGCACCAGCGGCGCGCGCAGGTCTTCGAGTTCGTGGCGCGGACGGGCGAACAAGGCCTGGCCGCTGTAGTGTTCGCTGAGCTCTTCGCGACTGACCCATTGCTCGCCGCCGTCGGCTTCGCTGGGCAGCAGCAGGGCTTTGCCATCTTCGCCAAACCGTCGCAGTACGGCGGTGCGGCCGTCGTTGAGCAGCAGCAGGATCGGCAGGTTCAGCGGCGAAATGTCTTTCAGGTCACGGCGCAACAACCGCGCCTGCAATCCGGCCCGCGCGGCTGCACGGGGCAGCAGATCGAGGCTCAGGCGTTGTTTGTTCAGAGGCAGCCCGGCGCTCAGGCTGGCACGACTGACCGTGGCGCCATGCAGTTTGCAGAGGATCAGCAGGCCGTCGAGTAACGGGTCGTCGAAGCTCAGGCGCGGATCGACCCCGGTGGCGCCGGGTTCCATGCTGGTCATAGTGATTGCCTCTGTTGAACGGGCTCGGTTATCGGATCGTTCCCACGCTCTGCGTGGGAATGCAGCCCGTGACGCTCCGCGTCACTGGACGCGGAGCGTCCCTTGAGGCATTCCTTTGCTGCGCGTGGGAACGATCAGGGCAAAGTCAGTTCCTGCACCGTTTATTTCAGTTCCGGCAGGCGCGCCTGGTTTTTCACTTCGGTCGTGGCAATCGCATCAGCCGGCAGCACCACGCGCTGTTTGCTCAGCAACTGGCCCATGTTCGCCAGCACGCGGTACATCGAGTATTCCTCGGTGTAGCGGATTTCGGTGTAGCGGCGGTTGGCGTTGTACAGCTCGTTTTCGCTGTCGAGCAGGTCGAGCAGGGTGCGTTGGCCGAGGCCGAACTGATCCTGATAAGCAGCGCGCACGCGTTTGGTGGTTTCGGCGTATTCGCGGGCGGTCGGTGTCTGCTTCTTGGCGTTTTCCATGGCGTTCCAGGCCAGGCGAATGTTCTCGTTGAGCTGACGCAGGGCGTTATTGCGGATGTCCATCGCCTGGTTGATGTCGTGGGCATTTGCCGCCAGGCGTGCCTTGTCGCTGCCGCCACGGAACAGGTTGTAGTTCATCACCACACCGACACGCCATTCGTTGTCGTGACCTTCGTCGCCCTGCACGTTGTTGTTCGCACCCACTGCCGCTTCCGCGTCGAAGCGCGGGTAGAACGGCGACTTGGCCACTTCGTACTGGCTCTCGGCGGACTGCACGTCAGCCTGGGCCGATTTCAGGTACGGGTTGTTGTCGACCATGCTCTGCTGCGCTTCACGCAGGTCCGGCGGCAGCTCACCACGAGTCGAGGCCGGGGTTTCCAGCTCATCGGGCATGCGTCCGACCACGCTGTAGAAATTCGATTCGGCGTCGGCCAGATCGACTTCGGCGGTGTCGAGGTTGTTCTGCGCCAGTGCACGACGAGCAACCGATTGATCGGAGTCGGCGGTACTGCCGATGCCGCGCTCGGTGCGCAGGCCGATCTGATCGTTGACGCGCAAGTGCGCCTGCAAATTGTTCTTGGCCAGCGTCACCAGTTCACGCCGCTTGAGCACTTCGAGGTAGACCTCAATGGTGCGCAGGGCCAGATCCTGTGCGGTGCCTTGCGCGTAGTAGGCGCGCGAATTGGACACGCCCTTGGTGCGCTCGACCTCGTTGGCGGTGTTGAAGCCGTCGAAGATCATCTGCCGCAGACGCAGCTCGGACTGGGTGTAATTGAGGATTTCGGTGTTGTGATTACCGAAGGCGCGGGTGTTGGTGTTGTCGCTGTAGCCGCGCCCGTAGGCAGCGTTCAGATCGACCGACGGATAAAACCCGCCTTTTGCCACTTTCACCTGTTCATCCGCAGACAAGCGGGCGTCCACGCGCGAAGCCAGTTCCGGGTGGGTAGCGATGGTGCTCTGAATCGCCTCGGTGAGGTTCATCGCCTGGGCTTGGGAAGTGCAAGCCATGGCCAGCAAAACCGCGCTGCAGAGGGGGGTTAAAACGCGCATGGGTGCATCTCCCTGGATCTCAATGTTGTGTTACCGTCGCCAAATATTTGACGTAAATTTAGGGTGTAAGCGTTTCACTCTTGTAACAACAGAGCTAAGAACATCCTAGAGCGTAGCTAAGAAAAAATTTTCATAAGACTTATTCCAAAAAAAACTTATGCGGTTTTTCAAAAGCAGCACATTGTTCAGCTCGAAAGCCTTTGTTTTATGCGCTTTAGGGAGCTCGAAAAGGCTTGAGGAAAGTTCCATTCACTTTGCAAGACACTGCGAAGTACCGCTGAAGGGGAGGGACGCGTAACGGCGATTGAGCGACAGATTTTTGTCGCTTGGGTGATTCACCACCGTTACGTAGCGCTAGTGGGTCGATGGATTGAACAGGGTTGGCAAGTGCTTGATGGCGCTGACAATTCGTTTCAAACCGGGCCTGCGAAACGAACTGTCGAGGGTGCGAGCGTCGCCCCCGGCAACCCGATTGAGCCATGGGCTGCTTCGCGAACCAGTGCCGACGGTGGTCGGCAGCGGAGGATTTCACATGGCAGCGCTCATCGGTACGGTCACAAAAGTCATTGGTCAGGTGTTCGCTCAGGCGAGCGACGGCATCAAGCGTCCGCTGTTCGAAGGCGATCGTTTGTACGCTGGCGATCAACTGATCACCGGCGCGGAAGGCGCGGTGGCAGTGAAACTGCAAAACGGCGAGGAATTGACCCTCGGCCGCGGCAGCAGCATCACCATGACCGGGCAATTGCTGGCCGACCAGGCGGTGCCGGTGAACGTCGACGAAGCGCAGACCCCGAGCCAGGCGCAACTGACCGATGTCGAGCAGATCCAGCAAGCCATCGCCGCCGGTGAAGACCCAAGCAAAACCGCCGAAGCCACCGCGGCTGGCCCCAACGCGCCCACCGGCAATACCGGTGAACTTGGCGGCGGGCACAGTTTCGTTCTGCTCACCGAAGTCGGCGGCCGAGTCGATCCGATCATTGGTTTCCCCACCGCTGGCTTCAACGGTATTCCCGAATTTCCCGAGTATCGTCGCGATGCGGACATCGACAATGGCGACGACACGCCAGCGCCAGTCGTGGTGCCACTGCCACCGGTGAACAATCCGGTTATCCTCAACGGCCTCAATGGAGCGGATGGCGAACTCAACCTCAATGAAGCCAATCTGCCTGACGGTACAGCGGCCAATCCAGGCGCGCTGACGCAAAGTGGCAGCTTCACGGTCTCGGCAGCGGATGGTTTGAACAGCCTGAGCATCGGCGGCATCAACGTGATTGTTGGCGGCGTGCCGATCGGCTTTCCCCAGTCGATCACCACGCAACTGGGCAACACCCTGACCATCACCGGTTATAACGCGGCGACCGGCACGGTCAGCTACAGCTACACCCTCAACGGCAACGAAACCCACGCGGCCGGCGACGGCGTGAACAACCTCAGCGAACAGTTCACAGTGATCGCCACCGACAGCAACGGCGACAGCGCCACTGGCACGCTGGATGTGAATATCACCGACGACGTGCCTAAAGCGTTTGACGACGCCAACGGCATTGCCTCGGAAACCGTGCTGACCCTGACCGGCAATGTCCTCACCAATGACATACAAGGCGCCGACCGTGTGCCCACCGGCCCGGTCACCCCCGGCACGTTCACCGGTACGTTCGGTACTTTGGTCCTGAACGCCGACGGCACATACACCTACACCCTGAATACCAGCGACGCCGACTTCAAAGCCTTGACCGGCGGCGGTAACGGAACCGAAACCTTCGCCTACACCATCACTGATGCCGACGGCGATAGCAGCAGCGCCAATCTGGTTCTGCAGATCCACAACAACGACGATCCAGTCACCATCGATGGCCTGAACGTCGCCGGTGGCGAGCTGACGATCTACGAAAAAAACCTCAGCGACGGCAGCGCCCCGGATGCTGGCGCGCTGACGCAAAACGGCACGTTCACCATCACCGCACTGGACGGCGTCACAACGCTGACCGTCGGTGGAATTGCCGTGGTGAACAATGGCGTCGCCGCAGGTTTCCCGCAATCGATCACCACGCCGCTGGGCAGCACGCTGACGATTACTGGTTTCAACGCTGTAACTGGCGTGGTCAGTTACAGCTACACCCTGGCTGATAACGAAGCGCATCCGAATGCCAACGGCGCCAATGATCTGCCTGAGCAATTCGCGGTCACGGTAGTCGATGACAACGGCACCACCGCCACCGGCACGCTGGACGTGAACATCGTCGACGACCTGCCGAAAGCCAACGATGACAGCAACGGTACCGCCTCGGAAAGCCAACTGACCCTGACCGGCAACGTCCTGACCAACGACGTGCAAGGTGCCGACCGCGTGCCTACCGGCCCGGTTACTCCGGGCACTTTCACCGGCACGTTCGGGACGTTGGTTTTGAACGCCGACGGCACTTATACCTACACGCTCAATACCAGCGACGCCGACTTCAAAGCCTTGACCGGCGGTGGCAACGGCACAGAGACCTTCGCCTACACCATCACTGATGCCGACGGCGATTCCAGCACTGCCAATCTCGTTTTGCAGATTCACAACAACGATGATCCAGTAATCATCGATGGCCTTAACGTCGCCGGTGGCGAGCTCACGGTTTACGAAAAAAACCTCAGCGACGGCAGCGCCCCGAACCCTGGCGCGCTGACACAAAACGGCACGTTCACCATCACTGCACTGGACGGCGTCACCACGCTGACTGTCGGCGGCATCGCCGTGGTGACCAATGGCGTCGCAGCAGGCTTTCCGCAATCGATCACCACGCCACTGGGCAGCACGCTGACCATTACTGGTTTCAACGCTGCAACCGGTGTGGTCAGTTACAGCTACACCCTGGCTGATAACGAAGCGCATCCGAACGCCAACGGTGCCAACAATCTGCCTGAGCAGTTCGCGGTCACGGTAGTCGATGACAACGGCACCACCGCCACCGGCACGCTGGACGTGAACATCGTCGACGACCTGCCGAAAGCCAACGATGACAGCAATGGCACAGCGTCAGAAACTCAATTGACACTGACCGGCAATGTCCTCACCAACGACGTGCAAGGTGCCGACCGCGTACCAACAGGTCCAGTCACGCCGGGTACTTTCACCGGTACTTACGGCACGTTGGTGCTGAACACCGACGGCACCTACACCTACACCCTGAATACCAGCGATGCCGATTTCAAAGCCTTGATCGGCGGCGGTAACGGCAGCGAAACCTTCGCCTACACCATCACTGATGCCGACGGCGATAGCAGCAGCGCCAACCTCGTTCTGCAGATCCACAACAACGACGACCCGGTGCTGCTCAACGGCCTCGACGTCAACGGTGGCGAACTCACCGTCTACGAAAAAAACCTCAGCGACGGCACCAGCCCGAATTCCTCGGCGCTGACTCAGAGCGGCACCTTTACCGTCAGTGCCCTCGACGGTCTGCAAACTCTCACCGTGGGCGGCATCAACGTCATCACTGGCGGAGTGGCCGCAGGCTTCCCGCAATCAATCGTCACCCCGCTGGGCAGCACCTTGACCATCAGCGGTTATGACCCGGCGACCGGCGTGGTCAGCTACAGCTACACCCTGGCCGACAACGAAGCTCATCCAACCGCCAACGGCGCCAACAGCCTCACCGAGAACTTCGACGTCGTCGCGACTGACACCGACGGCAGCACCGCCAGCGGTCAGATCAACGTCAACATCGTCGACGATTTGCCGACCGCCCATGCGGACGCGGCTTCGGTGGCTGAGGGCGGCACCGTCAGCGGCAACGTACTCAACAACGATATCGGCGGCGCGGATGGTCCTGCGGTTACCGGTGCAGTGGTCGGCGTGCGTGCCGGTGCCGACACCTCGACTTCGGCCATCGGCGGGCTCAATTCGCAGATCAACGGCACCTACGGTTACCTGACTCTCGACGCCAACGGCAACGCCGTTTATCACAGCAATCCGAACACGGTGAACGGCCCGGGCGCGGTGGATGTGTTCACCTACACCGTGCGCGATGCCGACGGTGACGAAAGCACCACGACCATCACAATTGACGTCTACAACAGCTGCCTGAAAGCCGTCAGCGACACTGACGTCACCGTCTACGAAAAGGCCCTCGACCTGAACAAGGATGGCCAGGATCTGGCGGCGGGCAGCGTGGTCGGCAGCGATCCGAACAGCCCTGGCGAAACCGCTTCCGGCACCTTGGTCGGCTCGGTCACCGGTGCGGTCGGCGCGATCAGTTATGCGCTGGTCGGCAGCGCCACCGGCACTTATGGGCAGATCGTCCTCAACGCCAATGGCACTTACACCTACACGCTCACTTCGCCAGCGACCACCACGCCGCACGCCGACGATGGCGCCAACAGCCTGAGCGAAACCTTCACCTATCAGGCCACCGATTCGCTTGGCAATGTCGTCACCAGCAGCATCGTTGTCAGCATCGTCGATGACGTGCCGAAAGCGCTGAATGACAGCAATGCCGACAACGCGACCGAAGCCCAGCTGACCCTGACCGGCAACGTTCTCGACAACGATGTGCAAGGCGCCGACCGCGTCGCTAGCGGCCCGGTGACTGCCGGTACTTTCACTGGCACTTACGGCACGCTGGTGCTCAACGCCAACGGCACTTACACCTACTCGCTGGACGCCAATGACGCCGACTTCAAAAACCTCCACGGCGGCGGCAACGGCACTGAAACCTTCACCTACACCATCACCGATGCCGACGGCGACACCAGCACCGCCAACCTGGTGCTGAACATCCATAACAACGACGATCCGGTGTGCCTCGACGGCCTCGATGTGAAGGGCGGCGAGATCACCGTCTACGAGAAAAACCTCAGCGACGGCAGCAGCCCCGACACCTCGGCGCTGACCCAGAGCGGCAGCTTCACCGTCACTGCGCTTGATGGCCTGCAAACCCTCACGGTCGGCGGCATTGCGGTGATCAGCAATGGCGTCGCCGCCGGTTTGCCGCAATCGGTGGTCTCGCCACTGGGCAGCACCTTCACCATCACCGGTTACGATCCGGCCTCCGGCGTGGTCAGCTACAGCTACACCCTGGTCGACAATGAAGCTCATCCGAACGCCAACGGTGCCAACAGCCTCAGCGAGAGCTTCGACGTGGTCGCCACTGATACCGATGGCAGTACCGCCAGCGGTCAGATCAACGTCAATATCGTCGATGACCTGCCGAGCGCCAATCCGGATGCGGCTTCGGTCGCGGAAGGCGGCACCGTCAGTGGCAACGTCTTCGCTAACGATAGTGGCGGCGCTGACGGTCCGGCGGTTTCCGGTGCCGTGATCGGCGTGCGTGCCGGTGCCGATACCTCCACTTCAGCCGTCGGCGGTTTGAATTCGCAGATCAATGGTACCTACGGCTACCTCACCCTCGATGCCAACGGCAACGCCATCTATCACAGCAATCCGAACGTGGTGAACGGCCCGGGCGCGGTGGATGTATTCACCTACACCGTGCGCGATTCCGACGGCGATGAAAGCACCACCACCATCACCATCGATGTGCATGACAGCTGCCTGGTCGCCGTCAGCGACACCGACGTCACCGTCTATGAAAAAGCCCTCGACCTGAGCAAGGATGGCACTGACCTGGCCCCCGGCACAGTCACCGGCAGCGATCCGGGCAATACCGGCGAAACCGCCAGCGGCACGCTGGTCGGTTCGGTCAGTGGCGGCAGCGGCGCGATCACTTACACCCTGGTCGGCAACGCCACCGGCAGCTACGGACAACTGCAGCTCAACGCCGACGGCACCTACACCTACACGCTGACGTCGGCAGCGAAAACCGCGCCGAGCGCCAACGACGGGCCGAACACCCTGAGCGAAACGTTCACCTACAAAGCCACCGATGCACTGGGCAACAGCACCACCAGCACCCTCGTGGTGAACATCGTCGACGACGTGCCGAAAGCCGTTGCCTCGGATCGCTCGGTTACCGCAGTGGAGATCGATTCGAACATCCTCATCGTCCTCGACATCTCCGGCAGCATGGCCGATCCCTCTGGGGTGCCGGGCCTGTCGCGGCTGGCACTGGCCAAGCAGGCCATTGGCGCCTTGCTCGACAAGTACGATGATCTGGGCGATGTGAAAGTGCAGTTGGTGACGTTCAGCAGCAATGCCGCCGACCGCACCACGGTGTGGGTCGATGTCGCCACCGCCAAGACGCTGCTTGCCGGTCTGAATGCCGGCGGCGGTACCAACTACGATGCCGCCGTGGCGGTGATGCAGACCGCGTTCAACACCTCGGGCAAGCTCACCGGGGCGCAGAACGTCGGCTACTTCTTCTCCGACGGCAAGCCCAACGAGGGCGACATCGGCACGGCTGACGAGGCCGCTCTGAAAAACTTCCTCGATGCCAACAACATCAAGAACTACGCCATCGGCCTGGGTGACGGCGTAAGCAATGCCTACCTCGATCCGCTGGCCTACGATGGCATCAGCCACACCAACACCAACGCCGTGGTGGTCACCGATCTCAACCAGCTCAACTCGGTGCTGTCCGGCACTGTTCAAGGCGCGCCGGTCACCGGTTCGCTGCTGGGTGACGGTGGTTCGTTCGGCGCTGATGGCGGTTTTATCAAGTCGATCATGGTCGACGGCACCACCTACACCTACGATCCGAAAGCCCTCAGCGGCCAGGGTTCGTTGACCGCGAGCGGCGGCGCCAACCACGGCACCTTCAATACCGCCAACAACTCCGTAAGCATCGCCACCAACAACAGCGGCACGCTGGTGGTCAATCTCGACACTGGTGAATACAGCTACACCTCGCAGAAAACCACCGCAGTGGTGATCACCGAAAACATCGGCTTCACCGTGAGCGACAACGACGGCGATCTGGCCAGCTCAACGTTGACCGTGAAAGTGATTCCCAACGCGCCGCCAGTAGCGATGGACGATCACGTCATCACCAACGTGCTGTCGGGCAACATCGTGGTGCCAGGTGAGCTGTTGCTGGCCAACGACACCGATCCGAACGGCGACAGTCTCAGCGCCACGCCAACCAGTTTCAACACCGGATGGGTGCCGAAAGCGGCGGACTTCACCGGCAGCGGCCTGATCGGCTTCACTAACCAGAGCAACAGCGCGGCCAACCAGAACCTGGCCAACGTGCGCAGCGCCTTCAGCGCCAATGCTGCGACCATGACTGCCGTGCTGGTGGTCAGCGGTTATCTCGGCATGGTGAGCAACAGCAATGCCAACGATGAAGACCGCATTACCGTGAACCTGCGCCAGGGCGAAACCCTCAACCTTGATCACAATCTGGACGCCGGTCGGATCAGCATGGAGTACTCGCTCAACGGCGGCGCCTACACCGCGCTGGCGGACGGGCAAACGCTTACCGCCTCGGCGGACGGCGTCTACCAGATCCACATCACCAATATTGGTAACAGCGGCGGCAACCCCAACGCCGCGGAAAACTACCAACTGACCATGACCCTCAACTACGCCGGGGTCCATGACATCACACCGGACTACCACGGCACTTACACCGCCAACGACAACCACGGCGGCAGCGACACGGCCAACGTCAGCATCAGCTATCAGGACGGCCACACCCTGACCGGCACTGCTGGGGACGATGTGTTGGTAGCGGGCAGCGGCAACAATGTGATCAACGCCGGCGAAGGCAACGACGTGCTCACCGCAGGCTCCGGCGATAATGAAATGCACGGCGACGGCGGCAACGATTTGCTCTACAGCGGTGCCGGCAATGACCTGCTCGACGGCGGCACTGGCAGCGACACCGCCAGCTACGCCCACGCCACGGCCGCCGTCACCGTCAACCTCGGCCTGCTCGGTGCGCAAAACACCCTCGGCGCCGGCACCGACACGTTGACCGGTATCGAAAACCTGATCGGCTCGAACTTCAACGACAGCCTCATCGGCGACGGCAACAACAACGTGATCAACGGTGGCCTCGGCAACGACTTCCTCAATGGCGGCGCTGGCGATGACTTGCTGATCGGTGGCATGGGCAACAACACGATGACCGGCGGGGCAGGGGCCGACACCTTCCAGTGGCTCAAGGGCAACAGCGGCCACGACCTGATCACCGACTTCACCCCCGGCACCGACAAACTCGACCTGTCGCAACTGCTGCAAGGCGAAAACGCCAGCACCGCGTCGCTGGACGACTACCTGCACTTCACCGTCAGCGGCAGCGGCGCCTCGGTGATGACCAGCATCGACGTCAGCGCCATGGCCGGCGCCACGCCGAACCAGACCATCGACCTCGCCGGCGTTAACCTCGCCAGCCACTACGGCGTGACACCGGGGGCGGGCGGCATGGTGGCTGGGGGGCATGACACGGCGACGATCATCAGCGGGATGCTTAATGATCATTCGTTGAAGGTGGATACGGTTTGACCTGATGTCTGAAACGACAAAACCCGCCGCCCCGGTTGAAGGGGCGGCGGGTTTTTTCCGTCTGTAGACATGTACTGTCTGCCAGTCAGCCTTCGCGGGCTCGCCCTAGAAGAAGCCGGAATTGACACCGCAGGACTCAGCTGAATGTCATCACAATTGCGGCAATTCCAGATTATCCAGCACCCGATTCACCGCCAGCATGTCCAGCATTGCTGCCGCGGTCTTGAGTCCGTCAGCCGAGTTTCAGCACGGCAATCCGACTGTTGGAAGTGTTGCACACGAATGCTCTGCGCCCGTCAGCGCTCAACGCGATGCCGTACGCGGTACCTCCGCCCAATGGCAGGGTGCGAACCACTTCCTGACGTGAAAGGTCGATCACCGAGACCGAGCCGGACTCATAGTTTGTGACGTAAGCGAATGTCCCTTCTTTGTTAATCACGATCGCGTAGGGTTTTCGCCCGACCGGAATGTATTTCGCAACACTCATCGACGCTGTATCGATAACGGCCACTTGGCCTGTGAAGTAGAGCACAACATAAACAAAGCGCGCGTCGTTGCTGGAGGCAACGGATACGGGAGTTGATCCCGAGGGCAGATTGATTCGGTTGATCACACGCAGGCTGGCAGCATCGATGATATCCAGTCTGGCAGCCGTGCCGTTGTATGAATTAACGGCGACATACAGGCGTCTGCCATCGGCGCTGAAACGCAACGATGAAGGGCTTTGCGTGATTGCAATGGTCGCGATTTTCGCTGCTGTCGCTGCGTTGAAAACATGAATGTTTCCCCACTCCCACGTGCTGACCCACACCCTGGAGTTGTCAGGGCTCACCGCCGAGACAAAGGCGAGTTCGCTGGCAACCGAGAGTTTGCGCATGACCGATTGCTGAACTAAATCGATTTCATAAACGGTGTTATTCCGGTTAGTGGTGTAGGCACGGGTTCCATCAGGGCTGACAGAAATAGTATGCGGACCAATTTCAATAGGTATGTTCCTGATGGCTTGAAGTTTCTGTATATCAATTACCGCGACAGAATTTGTATACGGAAGAGGTGCGTAAAGGTATTTACCGTCAGGTGTTACCTCGATATCAAATGGCGGGCTGTTCATTTCTATCCAGTCAACCACTCCCGGCTCGTCCACTTCTATAGTCGTTGTGGCCGTTTGCCCTTCGCTGCTGGCGGTCAATGTATGGCTGTCCGCCCGCCCCGCTGCACGTACGTCCCCGACAGTGACAATACCCAGGCTATCAGTGGTGAATGCTCGTGCGCCGGTCCCGCCATCGCCATAGGAGAATCCGACGGGAAGGGTGACCACTACGGTCTTCCCGGTCTGAGGGCTGCCATTGTTCAACAGTTCAAGACTGATATCCGTGATTAGGCAATCCGTTACCGCTGAATAGGGTGCATTCCTGAAGTTCAGGTTCAAGCGCGGTGCGGGTATCCGCACTCGCAAAATGGGAGAGAGGTGCTTTACGCCATTGCTGGTCAATTCACATTGAAGTCTGAGGATTCTGCCCTGATGTGCTATTAGCAATGCAGCATCAAGTTTAAAGTTTGCGCGCTTGTTCTTGTTCAATTTAAGTGATGCAAACGGTGGGGTGCCAGGTAATGCGTTGAGCGCCGTTAGCTCAACAAGATCGCCCTCATTTGCCGCTTTAGCTTCAAACCGAGCGATTGCGCCATTCGGATCAATCGGTACAGGGATCGGATTGTCAGGCGGTACTAATACAAGAGTGCTGATCAGGTCCTTCTGGGCGAGACGAATCTCGAGCGTCTGCTGCTCAGAGGCCCCCAAGTTACCCAGTTGATCTGTTACCACGAATCTGACCTGAACCGTGCCATCGGCGATGCCATCGAAGTCGGTAGGGTACAACGTTTTGATCAGCGGCTTGGCAGGGGCGGTGACGTCTACAGGAAATGTTTTTTCACCGATCTGAAGCACCAAGCGATCATTGAGGTCTCTCGGTGTATATCTGAACTCGAACTTGATACCGTTCGCTGCCAGTTCAGCAGTAACGCCGTTTTCAATCACCGCCGGCGGAATCACCAACTCGAGGTTGGCATGTGAGCGCTGGTAATAAAGCACGCGCAAAACGTCCGATGGCTGCTCGTTACCACTGATCCGTTTCACCAAATAATGAATCGTGTTGACTCCATTCACAAAACATTCTTGTGGTGCGTAGAGAGGAACTCGTTTGTCCTCCTCACCCGGAAAGACCGTGGCGCTGTCGACGGGATTTCCGTTGACATACAAATCCACCGTATCGAACGCGGCCATGGGCTGGGCGTTTCGGCGTTGCAGTTCAGTCCATGGATCCACCACACACAGCAGGCGTTTTGGGTCACCGACAAAAACACGTCTGGCAACACCACCGTCAGCGGGGTCGGAGGAGTTTACTGGTGTAACCCAGCCAGGTACGAAAACCGGATACAGTTTGAGGATTTCAATAAATTCGTCAGACTGGATGTCTATGTCGGACTGAATATGCATGGCGCGCTCCTGGCCGTTCAAGGCCGGCAATTTGGTGTGAGCTATCTCACACCTGCCGGAGGACGTTGCCTACTGTCATATCTGACAGGTGAGCCTTGTTTTCAGATGAGCGGTCGACTTGAGCGCGTCAGGATTTGCGCAAGGTTTTCTGCCGAAGTATGTAAACCGTCACCAACACCGCACTGGTCAGCATGAACCCTCGCGCCCAAACCAGCGGCACCAGATAGCACGAGAACAGGATGCTCGCCCACATCAGCCCGATCGCGTAGACCTTGCCTTTGAGCGGGATGCCGTTGCCTTCGAGGTAGTCGCGAATCCATGGCCCGAGGCGTGGGTGTTCGACCAGCCAGCGATAGAAGCGTGGTGAGCTGCGCGCGAAGCAGGCTGCGGCGAGCAGGAGGAAGGGGGTGGTGGGCAGGACCGGCAGGAAGATGCCGATCACCCCCAATGCCACGCTGAGCCAGCCGATGGCCAGCAGGACGTAGCGCAACATCAGGGGGCGGTTGCCTATGGGGTTGTCCATAGGCCGGGTCTTAGTGGTGACGAGGCTTGAGGATCGCCGGTTTATCGTCGGGGGCCTGGCACAGCAGGTACAGCGCGGTCAGGGCTTCCGGGATCTGCACGATCATGTCGTCCATCAGATTGGCGTCCTTGGCGATGTCTTCGAACTCAGGCTGTTCGTCGAACAGGCCGGAGCCGACCATGATCGGCAGGAGCATTTCGCTGACTTCTTCTTCGGCGGTTTCGAACCAGGCCGCTTCGCGCAGGAACACGCCTTCCATGAAGCCGATGCACCAGCCACGCAGTTCGGAGTCGTCCGGCTCTTCGCCCAGATCCAGTTCGCACGGCAATTCGAATTCTTCATCCGAGGCCAGTTGGCGAGCGATGTGCGCTTTGAGGCCGATCAGTGTGGCTTCGATTTCGGCACGCTGGGCTTCGTCGGTGTAATGCGGCTCTTCGGCAAACAGAGCGTCGATCCACTCGCGCTCCGGAACGTCTTCGGAGCAAATCGACAGCGCGGTCAGGTAACCGTGGGCGGCGACGTAATCCAGCGCCTCGTCGTGCAGCTCGTCGGCGTCGAGGAAGACTTGCAGGCGGGTCAGTTGCTCAGCGAAGGACATTACGGGGCTACCTTGGGGAATAAACAATGCGGGAATTCTAGGCCTTCTTGCGCGCTCTAGCCAGCCGCTTGGCAGATTTGCCCGAATTACCGGCCTTACTGGAAAGATGAATAACCCTGTGGGAGCGAGCCTGCTCGCGAAGGCGGTGTATCAGGCACTTTTGCATCGACTGACAGGTCGCTTTCGCGAGCAGGCTCGCTCCCACAGGGTTTTGTGTGTGGCAGGTTTACCAGTGTCTTCTCAGCGGCACCCTCTGCGGCGAAGGCCTCGGGTATACTGCCGCGTTTTGCGATCCCTGCCGGCGCTGCGCTGGTCATGCAATGTGTTCTTACGTTTTGTTTAAGCAGCCGAAGCTGCTCTGAACCAGCCTGAGCAGGGATGTATCGGTAGATTTTTGGAGTTTTTATGCTCGAACAGGCTCAACGCGTCCTCAAGGACATCTTCGGCTACGACAGTTTCCGTGGCCGTCAGGGTGCGATCATTGAGCGCGTGGCCAGGGGCGGTGATGCGCTGGTGCTGATGCCTACCGGTGGCGGCAAGTCGTTGTGCTTCCAGGTGCCGGCGCTGTTGCGTGAAGGTCTGGCGGTGGTCGTGTCGCCATTGATCGCGCTGATGGACGATCAGGTCGCCACCCTTGAAGAACTGGGCGTTGCCGCCGCTGCACTGAACTCCACACTGAGCGCCGAGCAACAGCGCGATCTCGCTCTGCGGATCAAACGCGGCGAAGTGAAAATGCTCTATCTCGCACCGGAGCGTCTGGTGCAGCCGCGCATGCTGGCATTCCTGCAAAGCCTGGAAATCGCTTTATTCGCCATCGACGAAGCGCATTGCGTATCGCAATGGGGCCACGATTTCCGCCGCGAATACCTGCAACTTGGCCAATTGGCAGAGCTGTTCCCCAACGTTCCGCGCATCGCTCTCACCGCGACCGCCGACAAGCGCACCCGCGAAGAAATTGTCGATCGCCTGCACCTGCAGAACGCCGAACGCTTCCTGTCGAGTTTCGATCGCCCAAACATCTTTTATCGCATCGTGCCCAAGGAACAGCCGCGCAAACAGTTGCTGGCGTTCCTCGCCGAGCGGCGCAGCGATGCCGGCATCGTGTATTGCCTGTCGCGCAAGAAGGTCGAAGAAGTTGCGGCGTTCCTCAGCGAACAGGGTTTCCCGGCGCTGCCGTATCACGCCGGTCTGCCCAATGATCTGCGCGCCTATCACCAGAAACGCTTCCTCAATGAGGAAGGCCTGATCATGGTCGCGACCGTGGCGTTCGGCATGGGCATCGACAAGCCCAACGTACGCTTCGTCGCGCACCTCGATCTGCCGAAATCCCTTGAGGCGTATTACCAGGAAACCGGGCGCGGCGGCCGTGACGGTCTGCCGGCGGATGCGTGGATGGCCTACGGTCTGCAAGACGTGGTGATGCTCAAGCAGATGCTGCAGAACTCAGAAGGCGACGAACGGCATAAACGTCTGGAGCAGCACAAGCTCGACGCCATGCTCTCGCTGTGTGAAGAGACCCGCTGCCGCCGCCAGGCGTTGCTGGCCTATTTCGATGAAGACATGCCCGAGCCATGCGGGCACTGCGACAACTGTGTCGACGGCGTGCAGACCTGGGATGCCACCGAGCCTGCACGTCAGGCGTTGTCGGCGATTTTCCGCACCGGCCAGCGTTATGGCGTCGGGCATCTGGTCGACGTGTTGCTGGGCAAGGACAACGAAAAAGTGCGCAGCTTCGGCCATCAGCATTTGTCGGTGTTTGGCGTGGGCAAGGCGTTGAGCGAGAGCGAGTGGCGCTCGCTGTTCCGCCAGTTGGTGGCGCGTGGCTTGGCCGATGTCGATCACGAGGGTTATGGCGGTCTGCGCTTGAATGACAGTTGCAGGCCTTTGCTCAAAGGCGAAGTGAAGTTGGAACTGCGCCGCGACCTGAAACCGCAAGTCACCGCCAAGACCGGCAGCAAGAGCCAGGCCAGCCAACTGGTGCGCGGCGAAGAACGCGAACAGTGGGAAGCCTTGCGCGCTCTACGGCGCAAGCTTGCCGAAGAACACGGCGTGCCGCCATATGTCATCTTCCCCGACTCGACGCTGTTGGAAATGCTCCGCAGCCAACCGACCTCGCTGGCGGAAATGGCCCGGGTCAGCGGCGTCGGCGCGCGCAAGCTGGAGCGCTATGGCGAAGCTTTCCTCGAAGTGCTCGGCGGCGAGGCCGAGGCGCCGAAGGTGGTCGCCGATGTCCGTCACGAGCTGATCACCCTGGCCCGCGCCGGCATGACCCCGCTGCAGATCGCCGGGCAGTTGCAGTGCTCGGAGAAGAACGTCTACGCCATGCTCGCCGAAGCCATCGGCAAGCAGCAGTTGTCGCTGGAGCAGGCGCTGGACTTGCCTGAGGAACTGATGGGCGAAGTGCAGGACGCGTTCCTCGATGGTGAGGGCGAGTTGCCGTCGGTCGCTGAAGTGGCTGAGCTGTTTGCCGGGCGTGTGCCTGAAGGCGTGCTGTATTGCGTGCGGGCGGCGTTGCAGTCTGAATTCGAGATGTAATCTGGCCCGACCCCTCACCCTCACCCCAGCCCTCTCCCCGAGGAGAGGGAGCCGACCGCGGTGTCTGGTGTCATATGTCGACCCGCAAAATCGAGTCGATTATGGATTCAGCACAGCGCTTTGACGTTGGCGAATCTCAAAAGCATCCCCCACTCAGTGCCCTCTCCCTCTGGGAGAGGGCCAGGGTGAGGGGCTTTTGATCTTCGCGCAGTTGTAACGATTCAGTACAGAGCGACTCTTGCCTATAACTGCCGCCCATGCTTAGCTGACTAATAATTAGATTTTCCGTATTTTCAGTCTAACCGTGAGTGTTTTATGCCGTTAACCGATCAACATCGCTTTGGTATGCAACTGGCCCAGATGTCTCGTGGCTGGCGTGCCGAACTGGATCGTCGTCTCGCCGGGCTGGGCCTTTCACAGGCGCGCTGGCTGGTGCTGCTGCATCTGGCGCGTTTTGAAGAGGCGCCGACCCAACGCGAACTGGCGCAGAGTGTCGGCGTCGAAGGCCCGACCCTGGCGCGCTTGCTCGATAGTCTGGAGAACCAGGGACTGGTGCAACGCCAATCCGTGATGGAAGACCGTCGGGCGAAAAAGATCGTTCTCTGCGCACCTGCGCTGCCCCTGATCGAACAGATCGAAACTATTGCCACGCAGCTGCGCCACGAATTGTTCGAAGGCGTCGACGAGGCGGATTTGAAGGTGTGCATGCGCGTGCACGGGCACATTCTGGCCAACCTGGAAAAATCTTGAGGCACATCCCGGCAGCGATTTTTTGAGAGATCGCGCTGAGCGGACTATAAGAACTACTGGGCAATATCGTGTTCGTACCGGATGTGCGAACGCATAGAAACCGGTTTTGCTTATTTAAGGGATGCTCATGCTCGCAAGTCGGCACGTGCTGCGCGGGGGCGCCAAATGGCTGCTGCTCGCTGGCGTATTCAGCTATTCGACCTGGTCGATGGCGTTGGGGTTGGGCGAAATCACTGTTCACTCAGGCCTCAATCAGCCGTTCAAGGCCGACATCGCGCTGGTCGATGTCGGCACTTTGACGCAAAACGATCTCTCGGCCAGCCTGGCCTCGGCCGATGAATTCGGCCGGGCCGGCGTCGAGCGGGTGTTCTTTCTCAACGATCTCAAGTTCACTCCGATCCTGCGCGGCAGCCGCCAGATGATCCGGGTGACCTCGGATAAGCCGGTCAACGAACCCTTCCTGAATTTCCTCGTGCAACTCGATCAGCCCAACGGCCGTCTGCTGCGCGAGTACACCGTGCTGATCGATCCGCCGGGCTCGCCTGGCATCGTGCCCGCCACCGACGAGCCGGATCCTCGCCCGCAATCTTCTGAATTTCCAACCGTCGAACCGGTTACCGCGCCGCCCCAGGCTGCCCAGGGCAAACGCACTGCCGCGCCTGCGCCGCCAACGCCAGCGGCAGTTGCCAACGATGCGCAGGCCGAGCAACTGGCCGCCAGCGTGCTGCTGACCCAGCAGTTGCAAAAGACCATCGACGAACAGAACCTCAGGCTGCAAGAACAGCAAGTGCAGATTGCCGACGGCAAGAAGCAGATCGACGACTTGCAAACCCGCTTGGCCGAAGTGCAGAAAGCACCGCCACCGCCCGTAGTCGCGCCGGTTCCGGTCGCTGTTTCAGCTCCGGTCGAGTCAACAGACGAGGGGCTGAACTGGCCATTGCTCGGTGGACTGATATTGCTGCTGGGGGTGCTGGCAGCGTTGCTCATACGCCGCCGTCAGCAACGTTCGACAGCAGATGGCACGGCGCTGCCGCTATTGCCGGTGAGCGCCGAAGACGACGTCGATGAGCCCGAACTGCAACAATCCGTCGGGTCGCACGCGGGCGCCGATCATCGCGACGAACCCGGTGCCGGCGACGTGCTGGAGGCCGTGGGCATCTATCTGGCCTACGGCCGCCTCAGCGAAGCCGCCGGCATGTTGCGCGATGCCTTGCACAAGGAACCGGAGCGCACCGATCTTGGTTTGCAGCTCCTTGAAGTACTGGGGCGGCAGGGCGACAGCGACGCTTATGAACAGCAGGAAAAACATCTGCGTGCCCTCGGTGTTGATGACCGCGAACTGGTCGAAGCACGCGCTCGCCATCCAAGACTGGCGGGCGCCGCATCGGCGTTTGCAACACCGCCAGTGGCGCCCGAGCTGCCCGTGGCCACGGCAGCGACCGTCGGTGCGCCGCTCGCATCGACGCTCAGCCCCGCGGAGGATGATTTCGAATTGAATCTGGGCGAGCTGTCGATGGATTCAAATTGGGATCTCAACGACAGCCGCGTCGATTCCGCCGCACCGCCGATCGATGATCCGGAACTGGGCACCAGCCTGTCAGTGCTGCCTGTCGATTTTGAACTGCCACAGGCTGCATCTGGCGAAGAAGCCGAACTTGAATGGATCCCCGAGCCCCACGCCCAGCCGCTCGACGATGACTTCCTCAATGAGTTCGGCGATCCCGAGACGTCGCTGGTGCTGGAACCTCTGGATCTGCAATTACCCGAGTCCACCGAAACCGAAACCGAAGCCGCCGGCAAGCTCGAACAGGCGCAAACCTGTATCGACGACGGCGACATCGACAGTGCGATCGCGCTGCTCAATGAGTTGCTCAGGGAAGGGGACGAGCCGTTGAAGCAGACGGCAAGGACGTTGTTGGCGGGGATTCGCTGAGCGCCAACGGATTCGGGTTCATCCTGGACCGCTTTCGCGAGCAGGCTCGCTCCCACAATGGAATGCGCTCTCCCTGTGGGAGCGAGCCTGCTCGCGAAGGCGTCAGGTCGGCCAACACCGTCTCACGTCAGAACGTCTGCCCCAGATTCAGATAAACCGCCTGCTCATCCGCATCATTCAACCCATACGTGAAATTCAACGGCCCCAGCGGCGTGTCGAAGCCGATAAACACACTCGCGGCATTGATGTAGCCGCTGTCGAATTCATTGTCGTTGTTCCACGCCCGACCGCGCTCCAGCGAGGCGCCGGCGTACAGCGGGAAGTCCAGTGGCAGGTATGAGCGCGGCGTCAGGCGACGGTAATACACAGCGCGCATCAGGCTGACGTTCTGCCCGGACAGCGCATCCTCACGGAACCCCGACAACTGCCGCGCGCCGCCGAGCAGGAAGCTCGAAGTCACCACGTTGGCATCGTCCAGCGTCCGACCGTAGCGCCCGCCGAGTATCAGCGTATCCGGCCCGTGGCTCATGGCCTTGTCGAAATTCACTTCCCATTGACGATAGCGCGTGTCCGAGCTCAGTCCCGGTTCGAATTGCGTAAAGGTCAGGCTGACGTCCTTGCCCTCGTGTGGAAAGTAGACGTTGTCCAGAGAGTCGTAGGAATACTTCACGGTGTAGAAGCCTTCGTTGAAACTTTCGCTCGGCAGATCCTGATCACCGATGCGCACGTCAGCCTTGCCCCAGGCCTGCCCAACGCCGAGTCGCACTTCACCGTTGTTGCCGATCTGTCGCCCAAGGTTGAGGCCGAAGCCGTAACGCTCGACGCGATACTGCGCGATCGGATCGTTATCCAGCACCGAGTCAACGTTCTGCGCCTCGAACGACCCATAGGGCGCGACGAAGTAGCGAGAGCCGACGTCCAGCGGCTGATAGAACTCGCTGTAAAGCTCCTGCTTGTCGCCAATCTGCGCCCGGGTCAGCCATTCCGCGCCGAGGCGGTTGATGCCGTTGACGCGGTAACTGGCGCCGAGGTTGAAAGCACTGTCGCCGCGCATGTCGTCCGACAGGTTGAGGCCGACCCGCAAATAATCGGTACCGCTGCGCTTGCCGCTGGCACTGATGACCAGGGTGTGATCCTGGCCTTTGTGCACCACGCGGTAACGCACTTGATCGAAGTAATCGAGACCGTACAACGTGCCCATGTCCGAATGCAGGCGGCCCAGGTCCAGCGGCGCGCCGATCGGCTGGCGGATGTAATAGCGAATCACGTCATCGTCGACCTTCGAATCGTTTTCGACCCGGATTGCGGTAATGATCGGCGTTCGCTGTCCGGGCTGGCGCGCGGCGTTGAGTTCGGCGTCCTGGGTTTCAGTGGGCTTGAGTTGCGCCAGGCGTGCGTCGAGGATGCGCGTGGCGCGGTAGCCGGCATCGATCATCTCCTGAGCCTTGCCGAAATCGGTCACGCCGAACGCGGCCAGCGCAGGCTGAATCAGCACATCGTCAGCATGCAGAGTGGCCAATTGTTCCTCGGAATTGCGCCGGGTCATCAGGGTGATCGACTGGTTGAGCACATCCACCACCGTGGTCAGCTGCTTGCGGTTACGCAGCGGCGTGCCGATATCGACGACGATGGCGATGTCGACGCCCATTTCTCGTGCGACATCCAGCGGGATGTTGTCGGTCATGCCGCCGTCGACCAGCAGGCGCCCGTCGAGCTCGACCGGGGCGAACACCGCCGGGATCGACATGCTGGCGCGGATCACCTGCGGCAGGTGACCTTTGCGAAACACCACTTTTTCGCCATTGGCGATGTCGGTGGTCACCGCGCGAAACGGGATCGGCAGCTTGTCGAAGTCGCGGGTGTCGCTGGTGTGGGCCAACAGGCTTTCCAGCAACAGCGCGAGGTTCTGGCCCTGAATTACGCCCAACGGCAGGCCGAGGCTGCCGTCGTCGCGAAAGCTGAGTTTCTGCTTCACCAGAAAGTCGCGGTCGTCCTGCTTGCGGCGAAATGGCACGTCCTCACGCGGCGGGGCGTCGGACAGCGCCGCTTGCCAGTCGATGCTCAGGGCGAGTTTTTCCAACTCGTCAATCTTGTAACCCGAGGCGTACAGGCCGCCGACCACCGCGCCCATGCTGGTACCGGCAATCGCATCGATTTTGACGCCTTGTTCTTCCAGTGCCTTGAGCACGCCGATGTGCGCCAGCCCGCGTGCAGCGCCGCCGGACAGCACCAGGCCGACTTTCGGTCGTGGCGCTTCACTGGCGTGAACCAGCAGGGGAAGGAAACCAAGCAGCAGGCAGAGCAGCAAACGGCGCATTGTGAGTCTCGGGGCAAGCGGTAAAGCCGGCTATTATAGCGGCGCCCTCTGTCTCAGGAGTTTCAGCGATCATGACCGTCGCCAAAGCCGAAGTTGTCATCACTTATTGCACCCAATGCCAGTGGCTGCTGCGCGCGGCGTGGCTGGCCCAGGAGCTGCTCAGCACCTTCGCTGACGACCTGGGCAAAGTGTCATTGGTGCCGGGCACCGGCGGGGTGTTTCACATCACCTGCGCGGGCGTGCAGATCTGGGAGCGCAAGGCCGACGGTGGTTTCCCCGAGGCCAAGGTGTTGAAACAGCGGGTGCGCGATCAGATCGATCCCGACCGCGACCTCGGTCACAACGACCGCACTCAGTGAGAGGCGGCCTCGGCGGCGACGGTTTTCTTGTCGGCCGAGCCTGACATCCGCGCCGACACCACGATCGCGACGATGATCAGCGCGCCGCCGATGAGCATGCGCAGGGTCGGGGTTTCACTGAACAGCAGCCAGGCGATGGTGATGCCGTAGACCGGCTCCATGGCGAACACCACCGCCGCCGTGCGCGCTTTGATCACCGCCAGACTGGCGACGAACAGGCTGTGTGCCACGCCCGTGCAGAACACCCCGAGCAGGGCGATCCACAACCAGTCCAGCGCTCGAACCTGACTCAACTGCGGCGCCGCGACCGGCAACAGACACAACGCCACGACGACGTTCTGGTACAACGCCGCCTGCACCGCCGGAATGCGCCCGGAGCTGGCGCGGTTGGTCAGCGACAGCAGGGAAAACAGCAGGCCGGAAAGTACCGCCCAGAGCAGGCCGACGGTGGCGCCGTTGGCCAGATCGAACGCCGGGGTTACCAGCACCAGACCGATGCTGACCAATACCACCAGGAGAATTTCATTGGCGCGGATGCGTTCGCGGAAGATCAGCCCTTCGAGAATCACCGTGAACGCCGGGAAACTTGCAAAGCCCAAGGTGGCAATGGCTACCCCGGCGATCTTCACCGAAACAAAAAAACTCACCCAGTGCCCGGCCAGCAACACACCACTCAGCGCCAGGCGTCGCCAGTCCACTGCTTGCAGCTTTTGCCAGCCGCTCTGGCTGGCGAATCGAGCGAAGAAGGCCAGGGCAAGCACGGCGAAAGCAGCGCGGCCGAACACGATGACCGCCGGCGATGCGGCAGCGAGTTTGCCGAACACACCGGTCAGGCCGAACATCAAAGCGCCGATGTGCAGGGCGCCGAGGGCGGTACGCGGAGTCATTGCAATCCTTAATCCAGACACAGTTTTGATCGTTCCCACGCAGGAGCGTGGGAACACTCATCAAAAGAGCGCCAGTCTAAAGCGCTGTCGCCGTCGCGTCTGTCATCCGATTCCTCAATTTTTCAACGATGTGCGCTGTCACACGACTGACTCGCGCCTGTCACGGGCGATTAACGGCGCGCGCGCAAGCTGGCGAAAACATCGCAGAGGGTTGCCCATGACCAGCGCCGAGCTCGCCCGACCCAGTCGCAAACAACGGGTGCGAACCCTGTGGATCTCCGATGTGCACCTGGGCACGCGGGATTGCCAGGCCGAGCACTTGTCGCAATTTCTCAAGGGCTACCACGCCGACAAGGTCTATCTTGTCGGTGACATCATCGACGGCTGGAAACTGCGCAGCGGCATGTACTGGCCGCAAGCCCACACCAACGTCATCCGCCGACTGCTGACCATGAGCAAGCGCGGCACCGAAGTAATCTACGTCACCGGCAACCATGACGAATTCCTGCGGCGCTATTCGAAACTGATTCTGGGCAATATCCAGTTGGTCGACGAAGCTGTGCATGTCACTGCCGATGGCCGGCATTTGCTGGTGATTCACGGCGACCAGTTCGACGTGATCACCCGTTATCACCGCTGGCTGGCGTTTCTTGGCGACTCCGCCTACGAATTCACCCTGACGCTCAACCGCTGGCTCAATCACTGGCGCGCCCGTTATGGCTACGGTTACTGGTCGCTGTCGGCCTACCTGAAACACAAGGTCAAGACAGCGGTGAGTTTCATCAGCGACTTTGAAGAAGCCATCGCCCACGAATGCGTGAAGCGCGAACTGCATGGCGTGGTTTGCGGACATATCCACCATGCCGAGATTCGCAAGGTGGGGGAGGTGGACTACCTCAACTGCGGCGACTGGGTCGAGTCGTGCACGGCGCTGATCGAGCATTGGGACGGCACGATCGAGCTGTATCGATTGGCGGATGCGCAGGCGCGGGAGGCGGAATTGAAAGCTGCCAAAATTGCCGAGATCGCCTGAGCGAAAAAGCACCCTGTGGGAGCGAGCCTGCTCGCGAAGGCGTAGCGTCAGACGAAACTTCTGTGCCTGATACAGCGCTTTCGCGAGCAGGCTCGCTCCCACATGTGTTCTCAGGCCGGGCTGTGTTCTTGCATCGCGGCTTTGTAAATCGAGTTCTTCGGCTGCGCAAACAGCCTTTCCATCATCGGCTCGAAGAAACTCAGCGGCAGCGTGTCATACGCCGGATCAAACGCCGCCGCGTCGTATTTGGCGCAGAACTCGGCAGTGGCGTGGAACTGCGGATGATCCTTGAATTGCTCGCGTAAATGCCGGTCCATGCCCAGGTGATGAAAGAAGTAATAGCCCTGAAAGATGCCGTGCTTCTCCACCATCCACAGATTTTCCGCACTCACGAACGGCTTGAGAATCGCTGCGGCGATGTCCGGATGGTTGTACGAACCGAGGGTGTCGCCAATGTCGTGCAACAGCGCGCAGACCACGTATTCCTCGTCACGCCCGTCGCGAAAGGCGCGGGTCGCGGTTTGCAACGAGTGGGTCAGGCGATCCACGGGGAAACCGCCGAAGTCGCCCTCAAGCAGCTTCAGATGCGCGAGGATCCGCGACGGCAGCTGTCTGGCATAGGCACTGAAATCAGCGGCGATGATCGCCCAGTCTTCCTCGGTGCCGTCCTTCATATGGGTGAAGCGAGCATGGGCATTCATGGGCAGACCCTCATTCAGAACGCCACGCGACCGAGAATCATGTCGCGGTACATGACGAAATCGCCGAGCAGGCTGTACAGCGGATGCTGAAACGTCGCCGGGCGGTTTTTCTCGAAAAAGAAATGGCCGATCCAGGCAAAGCTGTAACCGGCCAGAGGTAGCGCGAGCAACAGCAGCCAGGCGCTTTTGGCGATGCTGAGCGCGAGAATGAAGATGACCAGAGACGTGCCGATGAAATGCAGACGACGGCAGGTACTGTTGCTGTGCTCGGCGAGGTAATACGGGTAGAACTCGGCGAAGCTGTTGAACTGCTTGATGTTTTCCACGACCGCGCTCTCTGTGGTGATTGTTCTGACGACAAGTTGTGCGTCGGGTAGCTTATTTGAGTCTAGAGTGATCATTGGCGTGGGCCAGTGACAATCGGCGCCACTTTAGTATCCTTCGCAAATAGGGCGGTTATCTGCAGCCCGTCATGTAAAAGAATAACAACCATGAGCGAACGAACGACTTCTGCAAGCTGGGCGATGGGGATTGTCAAAGCACTGGAGATGGACGGCCTGGATTGCCGGGTTCTGTTCAAGCAACTGGGGTTGGACTTCAGTGCCCTCGAAGATCCGGATGCGCGTTTCCCGCAGGATTCCATGACCCGGCTCTGGCAGCGCGCGGTGGAGGTTTCCGGCAACCCGGCGATCGGCCTGAACATGGGCAAAGTGGTGCGCCCGGCATCGTTTCACGTTGCCGGCTATGCGCTGATGTCGAGCAATACCCTGGCTGAAGGCTTCCAGCGTCTGGTGCGCTATCAACGTATCATTGCCGAAAGCGCTGACCTGAGCTTTCGCCTGCTCGATGAAGGCTACGCGCTGATTCTCACCGTGCACGGCGATCATCTGCCGCCGACCCGGCAGAGTGCCGAAGCGTCACTGGCCTGCGCGTTGGCGCTGTGCGGCTGGCTGACCGGGCGTCCGCTGCACCCGGTCAAAGTGCTGGTTCAGGGCGATCAGCCGACAAATCTGCAACCTTATAAAGAAGCCTTCCACGCACCGCTGGTGTTCAACGCGCCTTACGATGCGTTGATCTTCGAACGTGCCGATATGGAGGCGCCGCTGCCGACCGCCAACGAAGCCATGGCGCTGTTGCATGATCGCTTTGCCGGGGAATATCTGGCGCGGTTTTCCGAAAGTCGCGTGACGCACCGGGCACGGCAGGTGCTGTGTCGTTTATTGCCCCAGGGCGAGCCCAAGCGTGACACCGTGGCGCAGACGCTGCACCTGTCGCAGCGCACTTTGCAGCGGCGCTTGCAGGAGGAGGGCACCAGTTTCCAGCAGTTGCTCGACGACACCCGCCGTGAATTGGCCGAACAATATCTGGCGCAACCGAGCATGACCTTGCTGGAAATCGCCTACCTGCTGGGCTTTGCCGACCCGAGCAACTTCTTCCGCGCCTTCCGCCGCTGGTTCGACACCACACCCGGCGAGTACCGCTTGCGCCTGACGCAGGTGCCGGACGCGGTCAATGACGCCAGAACGCCGGAATACACAGCACAAACACCGTAATGATCTCCAGTCGGCCGAGCAGCATGCCGAACGACAGAATCCACTTCGCCGCATCCGGCAGCGTCGCGAAGTTGCCGGCCGGACCGATGGTTTCGCCCAGACCCGGGCCGACGCCGGACACGGTGCTGGCGGCGCCGGTCAGTGCGGTCATCCAGTCGACTCCGAGCAGCGACAGCAGCAGGGCGATCACGCAGATGGTGATGGCGAAGAAGAACGAGAAGGTCAGGATCGAACGGACAATTTCTTCGTCGAGGCGGTGACCGTTGTACTTCTGCTTGATCACCGCGCGCGGGTGGATCAGCTGATTAAGGTTGGCCTTGAGCAGGATATAGGCGACCTGGAAACGGAAAATCTTGATGCCGCCCGCCGTCGAACCTGAGCAACCGCCGACAAAGCCCAGGTAGAAAAACAGCATCAGCGAGAAGTTGCCCCACAGGCTGTAGTCGCCGAGGGCGAAGCCGGTGGTGGTGACCACCGAGGTCACGTTCAGCGCCACATGACGTAGCGCCTCCAGCCAGTGCAGTTTGGTGGTCCACCAGTACCAGGTGCCGAGCACCAGCCAGGTGACCAGCAACATCGCCAGCAAACCCTGCACCTGTTGATCGCGGATCAACGCTTTGCGATTGCCGCGCAGCGTCGCCACGTACAGGGTGAACGGCAGGCTGCCGAGGATCATGATGACGATCGCCACCCAATGCACCGCCGGTTGCGTCCACTTCGCCAGCGACTGGTCGGAGGTCGAAAAGCCGCCAGTGGAAATCGCCGACATCGCGTGGTTGATCGCATCGAACGGGCTCATCCCGGCCCACCAGAATGCCAGGCTGCCGAGAATGGTGATGCCGACGTAGGCCGCCACGATCAGCCGAGCCACCATGTGCGAACGCGGCATGACCTTTTCCGAGCGGTCCGAGGATTCGGTCTGGAACAGGCGCATGCCACCGATGCGCAGCAGCGGCAGAATCGCCACCGCCATGCCGATAAAGCCGATGCCGCCGATCCAGTGCAGCAGCGACCGCCACATCAGAATGCCCGGCGACATGTTGTCCAGGCCGTTGAGCACGGTGGAACCGGTGGCAGTGATGCCGGACATGCTTTCGAAAAACGAGTCGGTGTAGCTGATGTGCTGGGTCAGCAGAAACGGCAGCGCGGCGAAGATGCACACCACCAGCCAGCTGCTGACCGTCAGCAGATACATGTCGCGCGGGCGCAGATGAATGTGTTCCGGTCTGCCGGGTATCACCAGAGCGAGGCCGGCGACAAAGGTGATCATGCTCGCCCAGAGGAACGACGGCAGATCGCTGGTGCGCTCGAAAATCACCAGCGTGGCCATCGGCACGACCATGGCCACAGCCAGGGTGATCAGGAAGATGCCGATGATGAAACCAATGATCCGTAAGGTCGGCAACGCCATGAAATCCGCTCGGGCTGGTGGGAGAAGGGCGCCATTCTACCTGCGGGGCAAGGCATGTAAACCGGCAGGCGCTGCGCAGATGAAGCTAGAATAGCCGCACATTTTTCAAAGGAGGTGGCCGATGCAGGCTCTCGACGCGTTGCTCAACCGTGTTTCCGTTCCCCGACTGGTCGAACCGGCCCCCACTGCCGAGCAGCGCGAAGCCCTGTTCGGCGCGGCCCTGCGTGCCCCGGATCACGGGCATTTGCAGCCGTACCGCTTTTTGACCGTCGAAGGCGCAGCGCGTGAGCAAATGGGCGAGTTGCTGGCCGAGGCGGCGCGCCAGCAGGGCGGCGAAGTCACCGACGCGATGATCGACAAGGCCCGCAATGGTCCGCTGCGCGCGCCGCTGGTGGTTGTGGTCATCGCGAAATTGCAGGAACACGTGAAATACCCGAAGGCCGAGCAACTGCTCACGGCCGGCTGTGCGGCTCACGGGATTCTGCTGGCGGCGTATGCGCAGGGGATTGGCGCAGTGTGGCGCACCGGGGATCTGGCGTACTCGAAGCATGTGGCCGAAGGCTTGGGGCTGGTGGAAGGCGAGGAGGTGATCGCGTTTCTCTATCTCGGCACACCGCAGAAAGAGCCGCGGGTAGCGGAGAAGGTTGATCTGGCTGAATTCGTCAGAGCCTGGCCCGCTAAAGCCTGAAGATCAAAAGCCCCTCACCCTAACCCTCTCCCAGAGGGAGAGGGGACTGATTGGGGGATGCTTTGGAATTACACCGACCTGAGCGACCTTCGCTGAATCCGGAGTCGGGATACCGGATGACTAGTTTCTGCGAATCCATAAGGTCGATGCACAACGGCAGACAACCCGGTCGGCCCCCTCTCCCTCCGGGAGAGGGTTGGGGTGAGGGGCTTTTCAGGGCTGGACGATAACTCCCGGCACCAACGGCAATTCCAGACTCGCCACAAAGCCGCCCTGCGGATGATTGGCCAGTGTCAGCGTGCCGCCATGCCGTTCTGCCGCCCGTTTGGCAATCGCCAGCCCCAGGCCATGCCCGGCAGCGGTCTGCCCCGGCGCCCGGTAGAACGGTTCGCCCAACTGACTCAGATGTTCGGTCTGCACCCCTGGCCCATGGTCGCGCACGCTGATGACAATCCGCTCTCCCTGCCGCGCAGCCTGCAATTCGATCGGCTGATCGCTCGGGTTGAAGCGCTGGGCGTTGCGCAGCAGGTTATCCACGGCGCGTTCGATCATCGTCGGCCAGCCTTTGAGATTCAGCTGCGGCTCGGCTTGCAGGCGTACGGTCTGCTCGGGCGAGCTGAGCTGCGCATCCTTTTGCAGCGCGGCGAGCAACGCATTCAGGTCCACTTCTTCAGCGCTGGCGTTGTCGGCATCGACTCGTGCCAGTACCAGAATTTCACTGATCAACGCCTCCAACCGGTCGCATTCGCGGGTCAGCCGTGGCCACAGTTTCTCGCGCTCTTCAGGGTTGGCACGCTCGGCCAAAGCCAACGCGATGCGCAGGCGCGCCAGTGGTGAGCGCAGTTCGTGGGAGACATCGCGCAGCAACTGGCGCTGACTGCCGATGAGGCTTTGCAGGCGCGCGCCCATGCGGTTGAAATCGGTGGCCAGCACGCCGAATTCGTCACGGCGGTTGGCCAGTTTCGCCAAGCTGTTCTGCTGATAAGTCGTCTGCCCCAAATCATGCACCGCGCCGCGCAAGCGACTCAGTGGGCGGGTGATGGAGAAAGTCACGAGCAAACTGAACAGGGTCAGCACCACCAGCGCGATGCCCAGCGCACTCAGCGGCCAGAGCAGGCTTTCGCGGTGCCAGGCGTCGAGTTCCGGGTGTGGGATGCGGTAGATGAACAGGTAGGTGTCACCGGTTTTTTCACTGGTGATTTCGTCGGTCAGACGCCGCCATGGCAGGCGGCGGTCATCGTTGTTCTGGCGCGCTTCGAATGCTGCGGCGCGGCGCGGGAAGGTGCCACGCACCACCGGATCGCCGGTTTCGTTGAGCACTTGAACGTCGATGTGATACTGGCGTTTGCGTTGTTCGAGAATGTCCTGCGCGGCTTCTTCGCCTTGGGTTTCGTAAGTCTGCGTCCATTCCGCCGCCAGCGTGTTGAGGCCGGGATGGCGGCTGAGAATCCACGCGTCCTGATTGAGCATGTGCCCGAGCAGAATCGACAGCCCGGCTACCAGAGCGATGGCCAGCCAGAAGCTCGCAAGAATCCGCCAGAACAGTGAACGCACAGAAAATCCTCGAAAATCACACCGTTCAAATGTGGGAGCGAGCCTGCTCGCGAAGGCGTAGTGTCAGTCAATTCATCGCTGGCTGATACACCGCCTTCGCGAGCAGGCTCGCTCCCACATTCGATTTGAATGGAACAGGCCCGACGAGGTGAGTCGTCGGGCCCAGGGTCAAGCCATTATTGCGCCTTTTGCGCCTGCTGCGCTTTCCAGGCCTTGAACTCGGCCCATTCGGCGCGGCGTTCGGCGCGTTTTTTCTGGATCTCGTCGAACTGCTTCTGTTGCTCAGGTTTCAGCAATGCACGGACATCGGACTCGGCTTTCTTGTGGTTGGCCGCGATCTCGTCCTTCATGGCTTTCTGGTCGGCCGGCGAGAGTTTCTCCAGGTACTTGTCGACCACCTGCTTACGCTCGTGCATCTGCTCGCCCATGATCTTGCGAATCTGCTCGCGTTGTTCGCGGGTCAGGTCGAGCTGGCTGTACGGACCTTTGCCGTGCATGCCGCCGTGCATCTGACCACCGTGGCGCGGGCCATCCAGCGGACCACCCAGCGGACCGCCATCCTGCGGCATGGCCAAGGCCACGGTTGGCAGAGCGGCAGCGAACATCAGAGCGATAAGAGTCTTGCGCATGGTGTATCTCCTTGTCTCGTTCCCGGTACGTTCCGGATGAGTGCAGATTACGCAGATCAAGGTCAGCGGCGGTCAGCGCAGCGTAAAGCTTCGGTAAAGACGTTTCGTGCCCGGCCTTACACATACCCAGTGCAGGTGATGCTGAAGGCTGCGATCTTTTGGATAATGCACGGGCCGAGGCTGTGATCGCTCATTTAGACGGTACTCGCTCAGCATAAGAGCAACGGCTGCGTGCCTTAACAAAGCAAATACCGAGATCCCCATGACAAATAAAACGTTTACCAGGCAAGTCGGCCCATGGCTGATGGCAGCTTTATCGGTCAATGCGATTTTTTTGGCATTCCTGATTTTTGATCATGGTTCGCAGGGGCACGATAAGAAGATGATCAAAACTAAAGAACCGTTGCTGATCGAGGTTCCAAACGGCGACGAGAATTACTACGTGCTGCCGCAGGGTACTACGCTATATCACGATAAAAGCTTTCCTGAAGGGCATGATCGTTATGTGGTGTATCTCAACCATAAGGGTACGATTGCCCACGAAGAAGTACCGATGAAGCCTGAGTACGGCGGTTCTTTCATTGATCCGCTCTGGCTGGCAAATGTTGATGCGAATACTTTGCAAGAAATTTTCAAGCGTTTTCCACTTTCCAAAAAAGACATTGCCGCTGCCATTAAGGCCAACGAGATAACCAAGGACGATTTGGCCGACATTATTCGTTCGATGCCCGATTAACCGATTATGAGGCACCGAAGGCACCGAAGGCAGCGATCTTCAGGCTGTGGGACGCGAAACTTCCCAGGCCGCATTCCTTTGCTGCGCGTGGGAACGATCAGACACCACAAATCCAAAGCCAACCACCCGCTCCTAACCACTCAACAATGAGCGTTAGCTCGAGTGCCCTTGATCTTGCCTAACCGGCGACATCGGAAGGCTGAGTGGAGGGATTGATCCGGGCGTGGGAGCGTAGCGACCGTCTGGCGCAGCCAGACACAGCGGAAGTAGGTGCAGCGAAGCAAACCGGAGCCGCTGCGCCCGGATCGATCCCGCAGCGAAGGAACCCGAGCCTGCGAGGGCCGAACATAGGAGCAAGCCTTTTGGGTTACCTTTTTGGCGTTTGAAAAAGGTGACCCGCTGTAAGAGCGGAACCTTAAGTAGCCGTTACCGCAGCAACGGATATACACGCAAAAAACCCGACCAAACAAACACCATCGCCAGCCGGCCCGCACAGGATAAGTGCGCTGGTTCAGAGGCTGTAGTAGTAACCACGGCTACGCAGCGCAACGATGCGCGGGCGGCCGTCGGGGTGGGGGCCGATTTTTTTGCGCAGGTTGCTGACGTGCATGTCGAGGCTGCGGTCGTACAGGGTCAGCTTGCGGCCGAGGGCCAGTTGCGCCAGTTCCTGTTTGTCCAGCGGCTCGCCAGGCTGTTTGAGCAGGGCTTCGAGCAGGCGGCTTTCGGAAACGGTCAGGGTCAGTTCTTTTTCGTCGATGCTGACCACGCCGCGCACCGGGCTGAAACTCAGGTCGCCCAGCTCAAGTTGCGTTGACACAGCGGCGGGATGGCTGCGCCGCAACACGGCGCGCAGGCGCGCGGTCAGTTCGCGGGGGTCGCAGGGTTTGGCCAGGTAATCGTCGGCGCCCAGTTCGAGGCCGAGGATGCGGTCCAGCGGTTCGCCACGCGCTGACAGCATCAGCACCGGCAGGTCGGCGTGGTCGTTGCGCAATTGCTTGAGCAGTTCCAGACCGCTGCCGTCGGGCAGCATCACGTCCAGCACCACCGCCGCCGGGGCGGTTTCGGCCAACGCCTTGCGCGCGCTCTGGCCGTCGTGGCAGGCGCGCACCTGGAAGCCTTCCTGGCTCAACCAGCTACTCAGGAGTTCGCACAACTCCTGGTCATCATCAATCAGTAACAGCTCGCTCATGACTCACTCAATTTAGCCATTGCCGACGTTTTCGGCTTGCACCACTGGCAAAGATACCGCAGAGCAGCGCCAATAGCGCTACCCCGGCGCCAGTGACGAACCACTGCTGTTGATCGGTCAGCAAACGCGGCAGCGGGCTGGCCTGGGCTTCCTTGAGTTGCAGCTTCAGACGCTGGTTCTCCTGGCGCAGCCGGGCGAGCTGGGCGCTTTCGCGAGTGTTGTCGGCATTTTGCAGTTGTTTGTTCAGTTCTTCGCGCTGCTGCTCACTGGCCTTGAGCCGCTGTTGCAGCTCGGTGATCTGGCTGCCGGCGCTCAGCGACAATGGCGTGGAGCTGCCGCCTTCGGTGGTTTCATCACCATGGGCGGGGGCCATGATCGACAACGTGAGCAACATCAGACACAACGGACCCTTGCGCATCGCGACACCTGTTTCCAAATGGATATTGGGCAGGTTGTCGGCAGGCAAACGAGAATAATGAGCGATTGTGGCGAGGGGATTTATCGCCGTTCGGCTGCGCAGCAGTCGTGAGTTATTGAACGCGGTGTGTCAGACATTCCGCGTTGGATGGGTTTGGGGCGGCTTCGCCACCCAGCGGGGCGGTGCGACGTTTCGCTAAATCCCCTCGCCACATAAATCCCCTCGGCATTTCAACACCGGATTACGGCAGGACTTGCTTGAACGGCTTGACGATCACGTTGGCGTAGACGCCGGCGGCAATGTACGGATCGGCATCGGCCCAGGCCTGTGCGGCGCTCAGGGAGTCGAACTCGGCGACGATCAGGCTGCCGGTGAAACCCGCTGCGCCCGGATCATTGCTGTCGACGGCCGGGTGCGGGCCGGCCAGCACGATGCGGCCTTCGCCCTTGAGCGCTTGCAGGCGTTCCAGATGAGCGGGGCGTGCGGCCAGGCGAGCTTCCAGCGAGTTGGCAGCGTCGGTGGCAATGATGGCGTAGAGCATGTCAGTCCTCGGTTTTTGGCGTTGTGGTATCGGTGTCATGCAAGTGGCGCGACAGGTAGATGCCCTGTGCGACCAGGAACAGCACGGTCATGCCCAGGCTGCCGAACACCTTGAAGTCGACCCAGATGCTCTGGAAGGTGAAGGCGACGAACAGGTTGGCTGCGCCGCAGAACAGGAAGAAGCCGATCCAGGCGATGTTCAGGCGCGTCCAGACCGGGTCTGGCAGGGTCAGCGCGTGGCCCATGATGCGTTTGATCAGCAGGCGATCGCCAATGAAATGGCTGCCGATGAACGCCGCAGCGAACAACCAGTTGACCACCGGCGCTTTCCATTTCAGGAAGGTTTCGCTGTGGAAGGCCAGCGTCAGGCTGCCGAATACCAGGCAGGCGATCAGCGTCAGCCATTGGCTCTTTTCCAGCTTGCGCTGCTTGATGAACAGCGCGCCGTACACCACCAGGGAGCTGATGATCAGCATCGCCGTGGCGCTGTAGATACCGCCTACGGTCACTTGCTGGCCGGCAATGTCGACGACCCGTGGATCAAGTTTGTAAACGATGAAGAACAGCAGAAGCGGGATGAAATCGATGAATTGTTTCACAGTGAGAGCCAGAAGCTGGATGTGGCGGCATAATAACAAACATATGGGCGCGCGATAGCGCCAGCTGATTTGAGGTTACAACTCCCCGTGAATGTTGATTTGCACTGCCACAGCACGGCCTCCGACGGCGCCCTGGCGCCTGCGGTTCTGGTTGCGCGAGCGTTCGAAAACGGCGTGCGAGTCCTGGCGTTGACCGACCACGACACCCTTGAGGGGCTCGCCGAGGCGCGTACTGCCGCCACCGAGTTGGGCATGCAACTGGTCAACGGCGTCGAATTGTCCTGCACCTGGGGCGGGGCGACTATTCACGTGCTGGGCTACGGTTTCGACGTCAACGCCGCGCCGTTGGTCGAAGCGATCGCCAAATTGCACGATGGCCGCTGGCTGCGGTCGGAAGAAATAAGCCGCAAGCTCGCTCTCAAGGGCATGCCCGGTGCTCTCGACGGCGCCCGGCAGATCCAGCAGGAACTGGGCGACAGCGGCAACGCGCCGGCCCGGCCGCATTTTGCCGACTGGATGGTGCGTGAAGGTTATGTAAAGGATCGCGCCGAGGCGTTTCGCAAATGGCTCGGCGCCGGCAAGCTCGGCGACGTCAAGCTGCACTGGCCGACCCTCGAAGACACCGTCGGCACCCTGCGCGCCGCCGGTGCCTGGGTCAGCCTGGCGCATCCCTGGCACTACGATTTCACCCGTAGCAAGCGCCGAAAGCTGATTGCCGACTATATTCAAGCAGGCGGGCATGCTATCGAGGTGGTCAATGGCCATCAGCCCGCAGAACAGGTGGGCAGCCTGGCGATCCTTGCCCGTGAGTTCGGTCTGCTGGTCAGCGCCGGCAGTGACTTCCATGGCCCTGGCGGCTGGTCCGAGATCGGCCAGTACCGGCCGGTTCCCGAGGACCTTCCACCCCTGTGGTGTCGGTTCAAACATGACACAGATATTGCCGCCGTCTGAACAGGTAGAGAATGTGAGTCAATTTTTCCAGATACATCCGGAAAACCCGCAAGCGCGCCTGATCAAACAGGCGGTCGAGATCATCCGCAAGGGCGGGGTGGTGATTTATCCCACGGACTCGTCCTACGCCATCGGTTGCCAGATCGGCGACAAGACCGCCATCGAGCGTGTGCGACGGCTGCGTCAGCTCGATGAAAAGCACAACTTCGCGCTGATCTGCAGCGACCTGTCGCAACTGGGCAATTACGCCAAGATCGACACCGGCACCTTCCGCATTCTCAAGGCGCATCTACCCGGCCCTTACACCTTTATTCTCAACGCCACCCGCGAAGTGCCGCGCCTGTTGCTGCATCCGAAGAAACGCACCATCGGCCTGCGCGTGCCAAGCCATCCGATCGCGCTGGCGCTGCTGGCCGAACTCGGCGAGCCGCTGATGAGCGTGACGCTGATCATGCCCGGCGATGAAGACCCGCTCAGCGATCCCTACGAAATGCGTCAGATGCTCGAACATCAGGTCGACCTGATCATTGACGGCGGTTTTGGCGGCATCAAGGCCTCGACGGTGATTGACCTGACCGGCGACGACCCGGAAGTGGTCCGTGTCGGTTGCGGCGATCCAACGCCGTTCATGGTCGAGGCCTGAATGTCCGCAGTGGAAACCGTGGTCGATCCCCAGGCCGGCGCCCAGCAGGAACTGCCGTTCGCGATGGTCTATGGCCAGGCGGTCATGGAAATGCCGCTGGACCTGTACATCCCGCCGGATGCGCTGGAAGTCTTTCTTGAAGCCTTCGAAGGCCCGCTCGACCTGCTGCTGTATCTGATCCGCAAACAGAACATCAATATCCTCGACATCCCCGTGGCGGAAATCACCCGCCAGTACATGGGCTACGTCGAGTTGATGCAATCGGTGCGTCTGGAGCTGGCCGCCGAGTATCTGGTGATGGCGGCGATGCTCGCCGAGATCAAATCGCGCATGCTTCTGCCGCGCGCCGAAACCGTTGAAGATGAAGAAGACGACCCGCGCGCTGAACTGATCCGCCGCTTGCAGGAATACGAGCGCTTCAAGGCCGCTGCCGAAGGTATTGATGGTCTGAGCCGGGTCGGTCGCGATGTGATCGTGCCCAAGCTCGACGCCCCGGAAGCGCGGGCGCGCAAGCTGTTGCCCGACGTCGCGCTGGAAGAGATTCTGATGTGCATGGCCGAGGTGTTGCGCCGTGGCGACATGTTCGAAAGCCACCAGGTCAGCCGTGAAGCGCTGTCCACCCGCGAGCGCATGAGCGATGTGCTGGAACGGCTCAAGGGCGGCGGTTTCGTGCCGTTTGTCGAGCTGTTCACCGCTGAAGAAGGTCGCCTGGGTGTGGTGGTGACCTTTATGGCGATCCTTGAACTGGTCAAGGAATCCTTGGTCGAGCTGGTGCAGAATGAGCCGTTCGCCGCGATCCACGTGCGAGCCCGAGCCGAATAACGAGTCCCTGTATGAACCTGACTGAACCCCGCGAGCTGGCGTCCCTGCTTGAAGCCTTTCTGTTGGCCTCGGGAAAGCCGCAATCCCTTGAGCGCCTGTTTGAACTGTTCGAAGAAGGCGAGCGGCCGGAGCCGGCGGTCTTCAAGAAAGCCCTGACCCTGCTCGGCAAGTCCTGCGAGGGCCGCGCCTTTGAGCTCAAGGAAGTCTCGTCGGGCTATCGCTTGCAGATCCGCGAGAAGTTCTCGCCGTGGGTCGGGCGACTCTGGGAAGAGCGCCCGCAACGCTATTCCCGTGCGTTGCTGGAAACCATCGCGTTGATCGCCTATCGCCAGCCGATCACTCGTGGCGAAATCGAAGATGTGCGTGGCGTGGCGGTGAACAGTAACATCGTCAAAACCTTGCTTGAGCGTGAGTGGATTCGCGTCGTCGGCTATCGCGACGTGCCGGGCAAACCGGCGATGTTCGCCACGACCAAGGCGTTTCTCGACCACTTCAACCTGAAAAACCTCGAAGACCTGCCGCCGCTGGCCGAACTGCGCGAGATGGAAGCCGAACCGGTGCTCGACTTCGACGACGCGCCGGTGCCGCAGAGTCTGCAGGAGCTGGCCGACGCCAGCGCTGAGCCGGAGGAGGAAAAGGAAGAAACCAGTTTCCATTCCCTGCTGCTGGAGCTGGACAGCATGGAAGAGGGCATCAAAACCGACTTCGACGACTTGCTGCGCGATGCGGTGGATGGCGAAGCGCCGGTGCCGGAGCCTGAGATTATCGCGCCGGTTGTTGAAGCTGAAGCTGAAGTTGAACTTGAAGCGGCGCCCGACGCCGAACCGGAAGAAGACATTCTCGGTGTCGCCGAAGCTCGCGAGAAACTCCTGGCCGCCGTAGCCGCCCTCGAACAGCCGGAAGCGGAGCTCAGCGAAGAAGAAGCCGAAGCCCGCGCGCTGGCTGAGGCGATTGAGGCCGAACGGCGCGAGTTCGAAGAATGACGCCTATTGAGAAACCAATGTAGACCCTTGTGGGAGCGAGCCTGCTCGCGAAGGCGGTGTGTCAGATACATCGATACTGAATGACACTGCGCCTTCGCGAGCAGGCTCGCTCCCACAGGGTGAAATGTCGTTCTGGAGATTGCGATGAGCTCAACCAAAGACCCCTGCATCAGCCTCTGCAAATTCTCCGACGACATCTGCCTGGGTTGCGGTCGCAGCAAGCGCGAGATCAAGGCCTGGAAGAAGCTCGACAAGGACGACAAACGCACGGTGCTGGCCGAAGCCGCGCTGCGTCTGATCAAACTCGGTGGTGCCGGTCGGCGGAAAAAGAAATAACCGGCAATCGATCAGCTAGTCTCTGATGCGCGATGGCGCACATCCGCGTATGATTCGCGACCCTTCGCCGATCCCTTCGGCCTGGACCCAGTTTTCAATACTTCAGGCGCTGCCTGAACAGACCACACCGGGAGGTGCCCAGATGAGTGACATCAATCAGAAAGACGACCAGGAAATCGGCCCAGCAGGCGAGAAACTGCAGAAAGTCCTCGCCCGTATCGGTGTCGGCTCGCGCCGTGACGTCGAAGCCTGGATCAGCCAGGGCCGGATCAAGGTCAATGGCAAAGACGCCACCCTCGGCCTGCGCGTTGACATGCACGACGCCATTACCATCGATGGCAAAGTGATCAAGCGCGAAGAGGCCGCCGAATCGGTGCGTCGCGTGATCATGTACAACAAGCCTGACGGCGAAATCTGCACCCGTGACGACCCGGAAGGCCGTCCGACCGTATTCGACAAGCTGCCGCGTCCGAAAGAAGGCCGCTGGATCAACATCGGCCGTCTCGACATCAACACCACCGGTCTGCTGATGTTCACCACCGACGGTGAACTGGCCAACCGCTTGATGCACCCGTCCTACGAGATGGACCGCGAGTACGCCGTGCGTGTACGCGGTGAAGTCGATGACGAGATGATCGAACGCCTCAAGGCCGGCGTGGTGCTGGAAGACGGTCCGGCGCGTTTCACCGACATTCAACAGGCGCCGGGCGGTGAAGGCTTCAACCACTGGTACCACTGCGTGGTCATGGAAGGGCGCAACCGTGAAGTGCGTCGTCTGTGGGAATCGCAGGGCCTGGTGGTCAGCCGTCTGAAGCGCGTGCGTTTCGGTCCGGTGTTCCTCAACTCCGATCTGCCGATGGGCCGCTGGCGCGAAATGAGCCAATACGAAGTCGACGTGCTCAGCGCCGAAGTCGGCCTGACGCCAGTGGCGATGCCGCAGCTGAACGCCAAGAGCAAGGACAAGCTCGAACGCATGCAGCGCAAATCGTCGCGGCCGATGGCCAAGACCGAGCGCGTGCGCACCTTGCGTCCAGCCGCCGGCGCACCGACCGGTCCACGCCCGGGCCGCGAGCCGCAGATCGAAGGCGAGCGTCCAGGTCGCAAGCCAGTCGCCCGTGACGGCGAGCGCGCACCGCGTCCGGCCAATGGCCGTACTGAGCGTGGCGAAGGTCGTGCACCGGCCGGTCGCGGTACGCCAGTGGCGGATCGTCCAGCCGACACCAGCAACAAGCGCCCGGCCAAACCGGCGCCGAAGCGTCCGGGGATCAAACTGGTCGAAGGCGACAAGCCCTCGGGCAAGCGTCGCGGCGCACCGGCCGGTTCCGGGCAGCGTCCGGGTTTTGGACGCAAGAAGCCGGAATAAGGCAGCTGTGAGTTACTAGCTGCAAGCTGCAAGTTGAAGCCAAAACGCCAACCTAAGGGTTGGCGTTTTTTTGTCTGGCTCTCATGTGCGGTGCGCTCACCCGTAGGAGCTGACGAGTGAAACGAGGCTGCGATCTTTTGATCTTGAAAATCAACATCTAAAGATCGCAGCCTCGTTTCACTCGTCAGTTCCTACAGGGCTCATGCGCAGTCTAGAAGACGAATCGCCCATCAAACACCGGCTTGTCATCCAGCGCCAACACCCCGCCAGAAAAAATCAGGTCCAGGTGATGACTGCCCTTGGCGCCACCGCCCAGTCCGAGATGCAGCCCACAATGCCGCTCCTCGAACCCGGCATTACGCGCATACAGATCCTTCACGCCTTCGTTGGTGCCAATCCCCAACTCCTCAATCCGCCGGTTTGAAGGGTTGGCGTCCAGGTATTTGTTGAAATCATGCTCCAGCCCCGGCACGTCGGTGGCGATGCGGCTGATGGTCGAGTTCTCGATCCACAGCTCCAGCGGCGATTCCAGCACACCGTACTTGCGCGCGAACGGGATGGTGCTGAGGAAGGTGCCCTTGAATTTTACATGACCGTTGATGGCTTCGCTGTGGGTGGCGATTTCGCCGGGAGCGAGGTCGAAGTTGCCGACGCCGTTGATGTCGGTCCACTTCTTGATGCTGCTCATCGGCGTTTCGAACCATGAGCCGTGGTCATCCTTGAAGCTCAGCGTGGTCGCCTGGGACATACGCTGGATCAGGTGACTGTTGAGCCCGGCGATGCGTTGCGGGGTGATGCTGAAAGTGTCGTAGAAATAGTCGCCGTAATCCTTGAACAGCAGCGACTTCTTCCAGTTTTCCGCCATGACCGCTTGCAGCGCACGAACGAACTCCGGGCCATCGGGTCGTGGGTTGGGCAGGGTAGAAGAGTCGTAGAAGAAAATGTACAGATCGCTGTCGGCAATTGCCTCGGCTAGCGCTGCGGTGCTTTCCAGATCCAGACGCCTGGCGCTGAACCGGAAGCGCGGATGTTCGCCGGCCTGTTCGGCGATCGCGCCGGTCAGGGCTTCGTAATCGGCGGTATGGCCGAGCATTACCTTCGCCGAGTCGAGCCCGGCAAGGGCAGGGTGATGTTCGAGGTAGTAAAGGAAATGCGAGATGGCGCGGGGCTTGTCCATGAATCCTCCCTGACTGACCGGGGAATGAAGCGGCAGGCACGACCGGCCGGACCGTGCCTGCCCGGGATGTCTTACAGAGGCCACATCGCCGTGCCGAACGGAACCACCGCGTCGGCTTGCATCATTTCCACAGCGGCCTCATGGGTTGGCGCTTCAAACCATTCGTCCAGTTGCAGTTCGGTATCCAAGTCTTTTTCCAGTGCTTGCATGGTCGATCTCCTAGAGAATTTCACGGTTTATGACTGACCGGTCGAGGTGGCCGGTGAGACGTGAAAAACCTAGTTGAGGCTTTTTGCGAATGCAAAATTTTATCCATTTAATTTTTAAATAGACTTTTTGTTCTGTTTTTCTAAATGAGTTTTCTTGTTTTAAAACAGAAAAATGGGTTGTCGGATTCGATAGCAAGCTAGCGACCGTCAAGATGCAGACGTCCTTCGGAAATTTCTGATTCGGAAAGTTTACGTTACGCGTTGTAAACAATACGTGACAAAACGGTCCGCCAGCGGTGCGCTTTTGCCTGCTTATGGCGCCCTGTAAGGAAAAGCTTCCGAAACCCGACAGTGCGGGCGCCACGCAAGGCTCTGGCGCGCTTGTTTCCAGCGCTCAGGCAGGGTGTGATGCGCCCCATGCCTGTTGTGCAGGCCAATAACAAGAAGGAGGCGCAATGAACGCCGCGACTGATTTCCACTTCTCCCCGTGGGACGGTTTTCTCCTCGTCCCCGTCGATGGCCCGCAAAGGCCTGACTCATATTTTGCAGCCGCACGAGACGATCGAGGCGGACACACGCAATCCCGGCAACCGACACGCTGATCAGGCGGGTCTGGCAGCAGGGGGTTAGCGGTGTACAATGCGCCGCGTTTTAACTGTGACCCTCTGCGTAATCGCAAAAATCTCGAGGCTATCCGCCTTGTTCACTCCGCCGCGCCACAAGCGTGCCGGGTTCGATTTCGTCACAGATAAAAACAAACAGGTGACGCATGACCGTTGTAAATGAGCTGAACTCCTGGTGCCTGCGCTGGGGTTTGATCGGGGCTGCCTGAAATCGCAACCTTGCAGCAACGTCTACTGAACATCATCAAACCTTGCGTGAGACCTTTTTCATGAGTGGACAACCCTCGCAATCAGGCGAGCTGAAACGCGGCCTGAAAAATCGCCATATTCAACTGATCGCCCTCGGTGGCGCGATCGGTACCGGATTGTTCCTCGGTTCTGCCGGGGTACTGAAATCCGCCGGCCCGTCGATGATCCTCGGCTACGCCATCTGCGGCTTCATCGCCTTCATGATCATGCGCCAGCTCGGCGAAATGATCGTCGAAGAGCCGGTGGCCGGTTCCTTCAGCCATTTCGCGCACAAATACTGGGGCGGTTTCGCCGGTTTCCTGTCGGGCTGGAACTGCTGGATTCTGTACATTCTGGTGGGCATGTCGGAGCTGACAGCGGTTGGCAAGTACATTCATTACTGGGCGCCGGACATCCCTACCTGGGTCTCCGCTGCCGCATTCTTCGTGCTGATCAACGCGATTAACCTGGCCAACGTCAAAGTCTTCGGTGAAGCCGAATTCTGGTTTGCGATTATCAAGGTTGTGGCCATCGTTGGCATGATCGCCTTGGGCAGCTACCTGCTGGTCAGCGGCCACGGCGGCCCGCAAGCCTCGGTGAGCAACCTGTGGTCCCACGGCGGGTTCTTCCCCAACGGCGTGAGCGGTCTGGTGATGGCCATGGCGATCATCATGTTCTCGTTCGGCGGTCTGGAAATGCTCGGTTTCACCGCTGCCGAAGCCGACAAACCGAAAACCGTGATCCCGAAAGCGATCAACCAGGTGATCTACCGCATCCTGATTTTCTACATTGGCGCCCTGGTGATCCTGCTGTCGCTGACCCCGTGGGACAGCCTGCTGGAAACCCTCAACGCCTCGGGCGATTCCTACAGCGGCAGCCCGTTCGTCCAGGTGTTCTCGATGCTCGGCAGCAATACCGCCGCGCACATCCTCAACTTCGTCGTGCTGACCGCTGCGCTGTCGGTATACAACAGCGGCACCTACTGCAACAGCCGCATGCTGCTGGGCATGGCCGAGCAGGGCGATGCGCCGAAAGGTCTGGCGAAGATCGACAAGCGCGGCGTGCCGGTGCGTTCGATTCTGGCGTCGGCGGCAGTGACGCTGGTTGCCGTGCTGCTCAACTACCTGATTCCGCAGCACGCGCTGGAACTGCTGATGTCGCTGGTGGTTGCGACGCTGGTGATCAACTGGGCGATGATCAGCTACTCGCACTTCAAATTCCGCCAGCACATGAACCAGACCAAACAGACGCCACTGTTCAAGGCGCTGTGGTACCCGTACGGCAACTTCGTCTGCCTGGCGTTCGTGGTGTTCATCCTCGGCGTGATGCTGTTGATTCCGGGGATTCAGATCTCGGTGTACGCGATTCCGGTTTGGGTCGTGTTCATGTGGGTCTGCTACGTGATCAAGAACAAGCGCAGTGTGCAGCCGGTGGTGGCTGCGACGGCGAAATAACCTAGCAGGTAGAAACGACGAACCCGGCCAGAGTGCCGGGTTTGTTGTTTCCAGAGGTCCCGAAAGATTCCCCTGTGGGAGCGAGCCTGCTCGCGAAAGCGTCGTACCAGCTTGCATAAATGCCGACTGACACACCGCCTTCGCGAGCAGGCTCGCTCCCACAGAGGTTGAGTGAATCAGGTTATCCTGCACCCTCTGATTACGGACGCTTTTCCATGCTGGTGATTTCCAACAACGTGCATCTGCCGGATGCCGAGATCGAATTGACCGCCATCCGCGCGCAAGGCGCCGGTGGGCAGAACGTCAACAAGGTTTCCAGCGCCATGCATTTGCGCTTCGACATTCCCAACTCGTCATTGCCGGAGTTCTACAAGGAACGCCTGCTGGCGCTGCGTGACAGTCGCATCACCAGCGATGGCGTGCTGATCATCAAGGCGCAGCAATATCGAACCCAGGAAGCCAACCGCGCCGACGCGCTGGAGCGGCTGGTCGAACTGATTCTCAGCGCCACCAAAGTCGAAAAGAAACGCCGCCCGACCAAACCGACCCTCGGTTCGAAGAAGCGTCGGCTGGAGTCGAAAACCAAGCGCGGCAGTATCAAGGCCGGGCGCGGCAAAGTGGACTTCTAAACCTCGCGATACTTCGCCGTGTGCTTGTACAGATAGACACTCAAGCCAAGTCCGCTCAACGCTGCAAATGCGGCGAACAAGAAGATCGAAGCAAAACCGAATCCTGCTGCGATCGCCCCGGCCAGCGGCCCGGTGATCCCCAGCGATAAATCAATGAAGAGCGAATAGGCACCGACCGCCGCGCCACGGCTTGAGGCCGGCACCAGATTCACTGCTTCCACGCCCAGCGCCGGGAATACCAGCGAGAAGCCAAAGCCGCTCAGCGCCGCACCGGCCAATGCCCAATGCGCATCGGGTGCAATCCATAGCAGCAACAAACCCAAGGTTTCCACCGACAGGCAGGCAATCGCCACGCGAAAGCCGCCGAGGCGGTTGATCAGATTGCCGAACAGCAGCCGCGCGCCGATGAAGCTGGCGCCGAACAGGCTCAGGCACAGCACGGCGTTGTCCCAGTGCTGGGTCGCGTAATACAGAGTGATGAACGTGGCGATGGTGCCAAAACCGATCGAGCCCAGCGCCAGTCCGCAGCCGTGGGGGAAGACTTTGCCCAGCACATGCATGAACGGCAGACGTTCGCCGGCAACAATCGGCGCAGCGGTTTTGGGCCATGCCAGCGCCAGACCGAGCAAAGCGAGGAGGATGATGCTCACGCCCATGCTCCACAGCCCCAGCCGGCTCACCAGCCAGACACCGAACGGCGCGCCGATCGCCAGGGCGCCGTAACTGGCGATGCCGTTCCAGGAAATCACTTTCGCCGTATTCGCCGCGCCGACCCGGCCGATGCCCCAGCCAATCGAGCCCGAGCCGACCAGGCTTTCCGCACTGCCCAGCACCAGACGGCCGATCAACAGGCTGATCAGGCTCAGCAGCGGCAGGTTCGGCGTCCACGCGGAAATCAGCATGAACACACCGCTCAAGCCGCAACCAGCCAGGCCAATCATCACTGCGCGTTTGCTGCCCTGGTTGTCGATGATCTTGCCCGCGTACGGGCGGCTGAGCAGGGTGGCGAGGTATTGCACGCTGATCACCAGCCCGGCGATCACCGCACCGAAACCGAGGTCACTGTGGACGTAGCCCGGCAACACGGCGAGCGGGATGCCGATGTTCAGGTAACCGATGAAGGTGAAAAGGACGATGGAGACTACTTGCAGCGTAACCGTCAGCGGACGCTGGGGCTCGGGTATAGACGACATGGGTAACGATCCACGGGAGCAGCAGATTAGATAGGCTGCTCATGATACCGGCGTGAACCGCTCAAGGGCGGGGAAAAGTAAAACTATTTGCCGGGCGGCGCGTTCAGGATTTTGCCGGAGCGACCAGTTGCGTGGTGACGAGGGCGGCGAGGGCGTTTTCTTCGCTGCCGAAACGCTCGAGCAGGGCGGCCTGTTTCTCGGGTGAGAGGCGATTCCAGATCTCGATCATTTTCTCGGTGGCGCCGATCAGCACGGCAGCTTGGCTTTCGGAGAATTCGTCGGTCATGGCGGGCTCGGGTTTCAGGCAGTGTGGAAAGCGCATGTTAGCGCTTTCCACACGGTCTGTACGGCGGGTCTTACTCTTCGCTGTCGGCTTTGCGGCTGTCAGCGGCTTCTTGCGGCTCGGGCTTTTCAGCACCGGCGTGTTGCGGGGTCGTCTGCTCAGGTACGTGCAGGCTTGGGAAGGGGAGATTGGGAATCTCGTGCATGGTTGCGCTCCTCGCTAAGTCTGTTGATAGATCAGGTGCTCCGCGCTTTACAAAGCCTGCGCAGGATACAGCAGGAAAAATGACAATCAGACTTTTAATTCAAATTAATGCGACAGATGGCCGCAGGGAGGAAGCCAGAAGGTCACCGCAGAAACAAATGTAGGAGCTGCCGAAGGCTGCGATCTTTTGATCTTGTATTTAAAAGCAGAATCAAAAGATCGCAGCCTTCGGCAGCTCCTACAGGTTATTGCAGTGTCTGACTACTTGCAGGCGTCAGCGATGGCGTCCGCGAGCAATGCGAGGCGGGTGGCATCAATGCCGGCGACGTTGGCCCGGCCAGAGCTGACCATGTACACGCTGTGCCGCTCGCGCAGGGTTTTCACCTGTTCCGGCGACAGGCCGGTGTAGGAGAACATCCCGCGTTGCACGCCGATGTGCGCAAAACGCTCGCGCAAACCGTGAGGTTCCAGCGCCTCGACCAAGCCGCTGCGCAGCTGGGCGATTCGCAAGCGCATCGCTTCCACTTCATCGGCCCAGCGCGCTTTCAGCTCTGGATCGGCGAGGATGGTCGCGACCACTGCCGCGCCATGATCCGGCGGCGTCGACCACAGATTGCGGGCGATGTTGGCCAGTTGGCTGCGGATGTCGATGAGCTTGTCGGCGCTGGTCGCGCAGACGATCAGCGCCCCGGTACGGTCTCGATACAGACCAAAGTTCTTCGAGCAGGAACTGGTGATCAGCAGCTCTGGCACTTCGGCTGCGAACAACCGGGTCGACCAGGCGTCCTGTTCCAGGCCATCACCAAAACCCTGATAAGCGAAGTCGATCAGTGGCAGCAGATCGCGGCTGCGCACCACTTCAAGCACGCGCTTCCAGTCGTCATGGCTCAGGTCGAAACCGGTCGGGTTGTGGCAGCACGCATGCAGCAGCACCACGTCGCCCTTCGGCACTTCCCTGAGCACGGCGAGCATCGCTTCGACGTCGAGGCGGTTGTCACTGCCCACGTACGGGTAGTGGCTGACCTTGACCTTGGCCGCGGCGAAAATGGTTTCGTGGATCGGCCAGGTCGGGTTGCTCAACCACACGCCTTTGCCCGGCAGGCACTGCGCGATGAAGTCGGCCGCCAGACGCAGTGCACCGGTGCCGCCCGGGGTCTGGGTGGCGCCGGCGCGTTGTTCGGCGATCAATGCCGAGGCGCTACCGAGCACCAGCTCATTGATGACCTTGCCGAACAGCGGATTGCCGTGGCCACCGATGTAAGTCTTGGTGTCCTGGCTTTCGACCAGCCGCGCTTCGGCGATTTTCACCGCTTCCGGGATTGGCGTCAGGCCCTGGGCGTCCTTGTAGACGCCAACGCCGAGGTCGAACTTGCGCGGATTGGCATCCAGCGCATAGGCCTCCATCAAACCGAGAATCGGGTCGCCGGGGACCCGGCCGATGGCGTCGAAGTGCATTACTTGCGTCCTTCTGCGGTCTTGGCCACTTCGTCAGTGCGCGCAGCCATGATGAAGTCGTTGCGGTGCAGGCCCTTGATCGAATGGCTCCACCAGGTCACGGTGACTTTGCCCCACTCGGTCAGCAGGCCCGGGTGGTGACCTTCGGCCTCGGAGATCTCGCCCACGGCGTTGGTGAAGGCCAGCGCATGCTTGAAGTTCTTGAACAGGAAAACTTTCTCCAGCTGCATGATGCCGTCGCGTACTTCGATGTTCCAGTCAGGGATCTGCTTGATCAGGATCGGCAGTTCTTCATCGCTGACTTGTGGCGCATCGGCGCGGCAGGCTTCGCAGTGGGCTTGGTTCAAAGTCGACATGGTGGATTCCTGAAAACGAGTGTGTTTTTTATTAAAGCGCGTGGGCCGTCAATGCCGTCACGCTAAAGCAAAGTGGCGGCGACGGACAGACGCAATTGTCAGCAAAAGTCGCGGTTCAGGCGGCTTTCGGTTTCGGCGGAAATTTCGGCGCGTGCAAGCCCAACTGCATGCCTTGGCGAACCATGGCCATGATGTCTTCATGGGCCACATCGAACAGGCGCTTGAGATTGGGCAGGACGAAGTACAGCGGTTGCAGGATGTCGATGCGATACGGCGTGCGCATGGCTTCCAGCGGATCGAAAATCTGATGCTCGGGCTCGTCCGACAGGCAATAAACGGTTTCTTTCGGCGAGGACAGAATCCCGCCGCCGTAGATGCGCTTGCCTTGCGGGGTATCGACCAGACCGAATTCGATGGTCATCCAGTACAGCCGCGCCAGATACACGCGCTCTTCCTTGGTCGCTTGCAGGCCAAGCTTGCCGTAGGTGTGGGTGAATTCGGCGAAATACGGGTTGGTCAGCAACGGGCAGTGGCCGAAGATCTCGTGAAAGATGTCCGGCTCCTGCAGGTAGTCGAGTTCTTCGCGGGTACGAATGAAGGTGGCGACGGGGAATTGCTTGCTGGCAAGCAACTCGAAAAAGGTCTGGAAAGGAATCAGCGCCGGCACTCGGGCAACCTGCCAGCCGGTGGTCTCGCCGAGGACTTTATTGATCTCGGCCAGTTGCGGGATGCGGTCGTGGGGCAGACCGAGTTTTTCGATACCGTCCAGGTATTCCTGGCACGCGCGACCTTCAATCACCTTCAACTGGCGAGTGATCAGCGTGTTCCACACCGCGTGTTCTTCGGCGGGATAGTCGATAAAACCTTGCGCATCGGGCTCGCGAGCCACGTATTGCGTCTGCTTCATGCTGCTCTCCTGCTAGGAAATTCGTTTTTGTTATGTCCAGCGATGGCTAAAGGAATACCCCAGAGTGCGAAGCTGCGCAGCCTGTTGAGCCGCGCATGCGTAGGAAATTTCGTCGAGTTTCGTAAAGTTATCGTTACGCTTTGTCGGGTAATGCGCATTTACGGTGATTGGCGGGTTTGAAAAGGGCAGGGGCTGTCACATAATCTTGACAACTATCTGCGTGCCTCGACAGAAAACTCTGCCTCGGGCGCGCCACAAAACCCTGTGGGAGCGAGCCTGCTCGCGAAAGCGGTCTGTCTGACACATCGATACTGGATGTGCTGGCGCCTTCGCGAGCAGGCTCGCTCCCACAAGGACATGTGTTTACTTCTCAAACCTGTCGGGCCTTTTTCTATGCGCATCAAAGTCCACTGCCAGAACCGCATCGGCATCCTGCGCGACATTCTCAATCTGCTGGTGGCGTACGGGATCAACGTTGCCCGCGGTGAAGTTGGCGGTGAACATGGCAATGCGATCTACCTGCACTGCCCGAACCTGATCAACATCCAGTTCCAGGCATTGCGGCCGAAGTTCGAGGCGATCGGCGGGGTGTTTGGCGTCAAGCGCGTCGGGCTGATGCCCAGCGAACGCCGGCACATGGAATTGAACGCACTGCTCGGCGCGCTGGAGTTTCCGGTGCTGTCGATCGACATGGGCGGCTCGATCGTTGCGGCCAACCGCGCGGCGGCGCAGTTGCTCGGGGTGCGCGTCGATGAGGTGCCGGGGATTCCGCTGTCGCGCTACGCCGAGGATTTCGACCTGCCGGAACTGGTGCGCGCCAACAAGTCGCGAATCAACGGCATGCGGGTCAAGGTAAAAGGCGACATCTTTCTCGCCGACATTGCACCGCTGCAATCGGAGCACGACGACAGCGAGGCCATGGCCGGCGCCGTACTGACGCTGCACCGCGCCGACCGCGTCGGCGAGCGCATCTACAACGTGCGCAAACAGGAGTTGCGCGGCTTCGACAGCATCTTCCAGAGTTCGAAAGTCATGGCCGCCGTGGTCCGCGAAGCGCGACGCATGGCGCCGCTGGATGCGCCGCTATTAATAGAAGGCGAAACCGGCACCGGCAAGGAATTGCTCGCGCGCGCCTGCCACCTCGCCAGCCCGCGTGGACAGTCGCCGTTGATGGCACTCAACTGCGCCGGGTTGCCGGAGTCGATGGCCGAGACCGAGCTGTTCGGCTACGGCCCCGGCGCCTTCGAGGGCGCTCGCGCTGAGGGCAAGCTCGGCCTGCTGGAGTTGACCGCTGGCGGCACGCTGTTTCTCGATGGCGTCGGCGAGATGAGCCCGCGCTTGCAGGTCAAATTGCTGCGCTTTCTTCAGGACGGTTGCTTCCGTCGCGTCGGCAGTGATGAAGAGGTCTATCTGGACGTACGGGTGATCTGCGCGACCCAGGTGGACTTGTCCGAATTGTGCGCGCGCGGTGAGTTTCGCCAGGATCTCTATCACCGCTTGAACGTGCTGTCGCTGCACATTCCGCCGCTGCGCGAATGCCTCGACGGTCTGACGCCGCTGGTTGAACACTTTCTCGATCAGGCCAGTCGGCAGATCGGCTGCCCGCTGCCGAAACTGGCCCCGGCGGCGATGGATCGCCTCAGCCATTACCACTGGCCGGGCAACGTACGGCAGCTGGAGAACGTGCTGTTCCAGGCGGTTTCCCTGTGCGACGGCGGAACGGTCAAGGCCGAACATATTCGCCTGCCGGATTACGGCGTGCGTCAGCCGCTTGGCGATTTTTCCCTGGACGGAAATCTCGACGAGATCGTCGGGCGTTTCGAAAAAGCGGTGCTGGAACGCTTGTATTCCGAGCACCCGAGCAGTCGGCAGTTGGGCAAGCGACTCGGAGTGTCGCACACCACCATTGCCAACAAGCTGCGTGAGTATGAGGTGGGGAAAGACAGCGGAGCTTAAGATCAAAAGATCGCAGCCTTCGGCAGCTCCTACATTTGGAACGCGGTTTCCTGTAGGAGCTGCGGAACGCTGCGATCTTTTGATCTCTTGCCGCGAAGCGGCATGACACCGCCGGTTTTTCGTCTTCTGCCCATTTCAAATTCCCCCTCCGATCCCCTCAAGTCCCCTGTTTACCGGGCCTTCGCTCGCCAATATAAAGTTGGTCTGCAAATTGCTTATGGCTGAGCAGTACAGCGGTGGGCGGCAAACGTCCGGCATGCAGAGGAAACACAGTGGACAAGTACCTTTATGTGGCAATGACCGGCGCCAGCCAGAACGCACTGGCGCAGCGGGCGCATGCCAACAACCTGGCGAACATCTCCACCAACGGCTTCCAGCGCGACCTCGAGCAGGCGCGTTCGATGCCGGTGTTCGGTGACAGCTTTCCGGCGCGTGCGTTTGCCATGAGCGAACGTCCCGCTACCGACTTCACGCCGGGCTCGCTGGTGCAGACCGGACGTGAACTCGACGTCGCGGTATCCGGCAACGGTTTCATCGCCGTGCAAAACCCCAGCGGTGGTGAAAGCTACGTGCGCACCGGCAGCCTCAACATCGACGCCCTCGGCGTATTGCGCGCCGGCAACGGCATGCCGGTGATCGGTAATGGCGGCCCGATCGCCGTGCCGCCCGAGCAGCAGGTCGAAGTCGGCGAAGACGGCACCATCAGCATTCGCGCGATGGGCGAAGGCCCCCGCGTCATGGCCGAAGTCGACCGGATCAAGCTGGTCAACCCGGACATCAAGAACATGAACAAAGGCCTCGACGGTTCGATTTACACCAAGGACGGCCAGCCGGCGCAAGCCGACGCCAACGTCAAACTGGTCTCGGGTTTCCTCGAGTCGAGCAACGTCAATGCCGTGGAAGAAATGACTTCGGTGCTGGCCCTGGCCAAGCAGTTCGAGTTGCACGTCAAGATGATGAACACCGCCAAAGACGACGACCAGGCCATGGCTCGGGTCTTGCAGATCAGCTAATTATCAGAACGTCGCGCCGTAAAACAGGCGCACGAGGAGAATCGAATGCTTCCGGCTCTATGGGTTGCCAAAACCGGTCTGTCCGCCCAGGACACCAACCTGACCACCATTTCCAACAACCTGGCGAACGTCTCGACCACGGGTTTCAAACGTGACCGTGCCGAGTTTCAGGACTTGCTCTATCAGATCAAGCGTCAGCCAGGCGCCCAGTCGACCCAGGACAGCGAACTGCCGTCGGGTCTGCAAGTGGGTACCGGTGTGCGCATTGTCGGCACGCAGAAAAACTTCACCGCCGGCAGTCTGCAAACCACCGAGCAGCCGCTGGACATGGCCATCGACGGTCGCGGTTTCTTCCAGATCCTGCAGCCGGACGGCACCACGTCCTACACCCGTGACGGTACTTTCCACCTCGACTCCAATGGCCAGATCGTCAACGCCAGCGGTTTCGCCCTGGAACCGGCGATCATCATCCCGAACGATGCGCAGACCTTCACAGTCGGCCGTGACGGCACCGTGTCGATCACCATCGCCGGCAACCCGGCTTCGCAAGTGATCGGCAATCTGCAGACCGCCGACTTCATCAACCCGGCCGGCCTGCAAGCCGTGGGCAACAACCTGTTCCTGGAAACCGCTGCTTCCGGCGCGCCGCAGATCGGCACCCCGGGCCTCAACGGTTTCGGTACCACGCTGCAGAACACCCTGGAAACCTCCAACGTCAGCACCGTTGAAGAGATGGTCAACATGATCACCACTCAACGCGCCTACGAGATGAACTCCAAGGTGATCTCCACCGCCGACCAGATGCTCTCGTTCGTAACGCAGAATCTGTAATCCAGTCTTTGGGGCGGCCTGAGGTCGCCAGCAACACCGTGAGGTAGGGTCATGAAGCGCTTTGTATCTGTTCTGGCATTGAGTGGGGTCGTCTCGCTCGCGGGCTGCGTCGCCCCGACGCCCAAGCCCAATGACCCTTACTACGCCCCGGTGTTGCCGCGCACACCGTTGCCGGCGGCTGCCAACAACGGCTCGATCTATCAGGCCGGTTTCGAGCAGAACCTGTACAGCGACCGCAAGGCGTTCCGGGTGGGTGACATCATCACCATCACCCTGAACGAGCGCACCCAGGCGAGCAAGAACGCCAACTCGCAGATGGACAAGAACAGCGATAACTCGATCGGTCTGACCTCGTTGTTCGGCTCCAGCCTGACCACCAACAACCCGATTGGTGGCGGTGACCTGAGCCTCAACGCCGGCTACAGTGCCGACCGTTCGACCAAGGGCGACGCCAAGTCCGGGCAGAGCAACAGCCTGACCGGCTCGATCACCGTGACCGTGGCCGACGTGCTGCCCAACGGCATCATCGCCGTGCGTGGCGAGAAGTGGCTGACGCTCAACACCGGTGACGAACTGGTGCGCATCGCCGGCATGGTCCGCGCCGATGACATCGCGACCGACAACACCGTGTCGTCGACCCGTGTCGCCGATGCGCGCATCACCTACTCGGGTACCGGCGCGTTTGCCGATACGAGTCAGCCAGGCTGGTTCGACCGTTTCTTCCTCAGCCCGCTGTTCCCTTTCTAGGTGGCTACGTTGAATCTGAAAAGCCTTATGGTGGCCGCGTTGTTGATGTCTGCGGCGTTCACTGCACACGCCGAGCGGCTGAAAGACATCGCCAGCATTTCCGGCGTGCGCTCCAACCAGTTGATCGGTTACGGCCTGGTGGTCGGGCTTAACGGCACCGGTGACCAGACGACGCAGACCCCGTTCACCCTGCAGACCTTCAACAACATGCTCTCGCAGTTCGGCATCAAGGTGCCGCCGGGATCGGGCAACGTGCAGTTGAAGAACGTCGCGGCGGTGTCGGTGAGTGCCGATCTGCCGGCGTTCGCCAAGCCAGGTCAGCAAGTCGACATCACTGTGTCTTCGATCGGTAACTCCAAGAGCCTGCGCGGCGGCACCTTGTTGCTGACGCCGCTCAAGGGTATCGACGGCAACGTCTATGCGATCGCTCAGGGCAACCTGGTGGTCGGCGGTTTCGACGCTGAAGGTCGTGACGGTTCGAAGATCACCGTCAACGTTCCGTCGGCCGGTCGCATCCCTGGCGGTGCTTCGGTAGAGCGTGCAGTGCCGAGCGGTTTCAACCAGGGCAACAGCCTGACGCTGAACCTCAATCGCTCCGACTTCACCACCGCCAAGCGCATCGTCGACAAGGTCAACGACATGCTCGGCCCTGGCGTCGCCCAAGCCATCGACGGCGGTTCGGTGCGCGTGACTGCGCCGCTGGATCCGAGCCAGCGCGTCGACTACCTGTCGATCCTGGAAAACCTTGAAATCGATCCGGGTCAGGCGGTGGCGAAAGTCATCATCAACTCGCGCACCGGCACCATCGTCATCGGCCAGAACGTGAAAGTGTCGCCAGCCGCCGTGACCCACGGCAGCCTGACCGTGACCATCACCGAAGACCCGATCGTCAGCCAGCCAGGTCCGCTGTCCAACGGCCAGACCGCCGTCGTACCGCGCTCGCGAGTGAATGCCGAACAGGAAGCCAAACCGATGTTCAAGTTCGGCCCTGGCACCACCCTCGACGAGATCGTCCGTGCGGTGAACCAGGTCGGCGCAGCACCGGGTGACTTGATGGCGATTCTCGAAGCTCTGAAGCAGGCCGGCGCATTGCAAGCCGACCTGATCGTGATCTGAGGCCGGCCCCCATGGATATGCGCAAAAGCGGTCTGGTCAGCAGCAGCGATTCGGGTTCCTACTCCGACCTCAATCGTCTGAACCAGCTCAAGGTCGGCGACAAGAACAGCGACGAAAACATGCGCAAGGTGGCGCAGGAATTCGAGTCGCTGTTCCTCGGCGAAATGCTCAAGTCGATGCGTTCGGCCACCGAAGCGCTCGGCCAGGACAACCCGCTGAACACACCTGCGGCCAAGCAGTATCAGGAAATGTACGACCAGCAACTGGCGGTTTCCATGTCCCGCGAGGGCGGTGGTATCGGCCTGGCCGACGTGCTGATCCGGCAGATGTCGAAGAACAAACCGATGGCCCCGGGCGAGGCAGCGGCCGCGTCCGCCGCCAAGCAACAGGAAGCGCTGGCCAAGGCCGCCGCCGTGCCGACGCCGATTGCCGCCGGCACCGTTGCCACCGGTCCGCTGTCGCGGGTCAATGGCGAGCGTCCGTTGTGGGCATCGCGTTCGGTGCATGCGCCGAACAACACCGATATTTCCCATCGCAATGACATGGCACTGCTCAATCAGCGGCGTCTGGCATTGCCGCCGAAACTGGCCGATCGCTTGCTCGCTGGTCTGGTGCCGTCGGCGCCGAGCGCGGCCACTGCGACCACTGCAGCAGCGGCGACCAACGCCTTGCCGCAACGGGCTGCGACTACCGCCGTCACAGGCTCCGGCGCGTTGTACAACGGCGACTGGCTGGCCCGTGCCGAAGAGCAGAAAGCTGCCGGCGGGCAGATGCAGGTATACGGTCGCGCCATGGCGCAGATTCCGCTGGCACCGGCGAAGAAGGCCTTCAGTTCCGCCGACGAATTCGTCAACACCATGCTGCCGATGGCCAAGGAAGCCGCCGACCGCATCGGCGTCGATCCACGCTATCTGGTGGCGCAAGCGGCACTGGAAACCGGTTGGGGCAAATCGGTCATGCGCGCCCAGGATGGCAGCAGCAGCCACAACCTGTTCGGCATCAAGGCGAGCAGCAACTGGAAGGGCGATTCGGCCCGCGCGATCACCAGCGAGTTCCGCAATGGTGCGATGGTCAAGGAGACGGCCGAGTTCCGTTCCTACGCCTCGTACAAGGACAGCTTCCACGATCTGGTGACGTTGCTGCAGAGCAACAATCGCTATCAAGAAGTGCTGAAGTCGGCCGATAACCCAGAACAGTTTGTACGCGAGTTGCAGAAGGCCGGTTACGCCACCGACCCGAACTACGCGACGAAGATTTCGCAAATTGCCAAGCAGATGAACAGTTTTGAAAACTACGCTGCGGCGGGTGTCTCCACCACGCCTTTATAAGGCACCAGGTAATAAGGTCTGAACCATGAGTTTGCTCAATATCGGGATGTCGGGACTGTCGGCCAGCCAGTCCTCTCTGGCTACGACAGGCAACAACATTGCCAACGTCGACACCGCCGGTTATTCACGTCAGCAAACCGTGCAGGGCACCAAGTCCTCGCAGCAGTACGGCAACGTTTTCATCGGCACGGGCACGACCCTGGCTGACGTGCGTCGGGTGTACAACTCGTACCTGGAATCGCAACTGCACACCGCGACTTCGCTGGACAGCGAATCGGCTGCGTTTCTCAAGCAGGCGACGCCGCTGGACGCCATGCTGTCGGACACCAACACCGGCCTGACCGGCGTGCTGCAGAAATTCTTCACCTCGATGCAGGGCGTATCGACCTCGGCCACCGATGACACTTCGCGTCAGTCGGTACTGACCGGCGCGCAGGCGCTGACCAGCCGTTTCAATACCCTGGCCAAGCAGCTCAACGATCAGAACACCACGATCAACGGCAGCCTCGGCGACATGACCGCCCAGGTGAACAAACTTGCCACCTCGATTGCCAATCTCAACCAGAAGATCGGCGAAATCTCCACCAGTGGCGGGGCGCCGAACGACCTGCTCGACAGCCGTAACGAAGCCGTGCGTCAGCTCTCCGAACTGACCGGTGCCCAGGTCGTCGAACGCGGCACCAGCTTCGACATCTATGTCGGCAGCGGCCAGCCGCTGGTCATCGGCAACACCACCAACAGCCTGAGCATGGTCGCGAGCAAGACCGACCCGTCGCGCATGTCGATCCAGATGGATCGCGGTTCGAGCACCATCGACATCACTTCGGTGATCAGCGGCGGCGAAATCGGCGGTCTGCTGACCTATCGCAAGGAGGTCCTCGACCCGTCGCTCAACGAGCTCGGGCGCGTGGCCCTGGTGATTGCCGATCAGGTCAACAGCCAGCAAGCCCAGGGCATCGACAAGAACGGTGACTTCGGCGCGGCGATTTTCAACAACATCAACAGTGCCGCCCTGATCAGTCAGCGCAGCATTGCGAAGGACGGCAACAGCGCCGGCTCCGGCAACCTCGATGTGACCATCAAGGACACCGGCAAGCTGACCACCAGCGACTATCAGGTGACCTTCACCAGCGCCACCGATTACACCGTCAAACGTTCCGACGGCACCGATCTGGGCGCATTCAGCACCAACACCAATCCGCCGCCAGTGATCGATGGCTTCACCCTGGCCTTGAAGGGCGGCGCGCTGAGTGCCGGTGACTCGTTCAAAGTCACGCCGACCCGCAACGCGGCGGCGAGCATTCAGACCGTGCTCAGCGATCCGAAGAAAATCGCTGCGGCAGGTCCGCTGACCGGCGTTGCCAGCGCCAACGGTCTGGGCACTTACACCCAGCCGACGCTCAGCGACAAGATCGACATCTACAACCCGACTGCCCAGGCCGACATGCAGGCGGCGCTGAAGAATTCGACGCCGGTCAAACTGGTGTTCGGCGCAGCCAGCGGCGGCAGCCAGTCGTACAACCTGGTCGACGCCAAGGGCGCGACCATTGGCACCGGCACCATCGTGCCCGGCCAGTCGAACACGCTGAACCTGAAAGTCGGCATCGTCGATGCCAGCGGCAATCCGGTGATGGACACCACGGTCACGCCGAACGTGCAGAAGACCTTCACCGTGCAGACCACCGTGGGCGGCACGCCGAAATCCGGCGAGACCTTCACCATGAACCTGACTGGCGCGGCGTCTTCGGACAACCGCAACGCCCAGGCACTGGTCGCGTTGCAAACCAAACAGACCGTGGACACCGGTTCGGCGAGCAAGGGCATCAGCCTGACCGACGCCTACAACACCCTGGTGACCAACGTCGGTACCAAGACCGCCCAAGGCAAGTCCGACAGCGCCGCGACCACGGCGATTCTGGAGAACGCCAAGGGTGCCCGCGATTCGCTCTCCGGGGTCAACCTGGACGAAGAAACCGGCAACCTGGTCAAGTACCAGCAGTACTACACAGCGTCTTCGCAGATCATCAAAGCTGCGCAGGAAACTTTCGCCACGCTGATCAACAGCCTTTAAGGAGTCGTAATTCATGCGCATTTCCACCGCCCAGTATTACGGAACGCAAGCTTCGGATTATCAGCGTAACTTCAACAAGGCCGTCGCCACCGCGAGCGAGGCGAGCAGCCTGCAGCGCATCAACACCGCCGCCGATGATCCGGTCGGGGCCGGGCGCTTGCTGCAATTGGGCCAGCAGGCCGCGATGCTCGATCAGTACAAGACCAACGTCAACACCACCAAAAGTGCCTTGACCGTGCAGGAGTCCACGCTGGATTCGATCACCACGGCGTTGGCACGAGCCAAGGAACTTGCGCTGGCGGCGAACAACGGCACGATCACCGACAAGGACCGCCAGGCTTACGCCTCGGAGATGGGCGAGATCCAGCAACAAGTGCTGGGCCTGATGAACGCCAAGGATGCCAACGGCAACTACCTGTTCTCCGGTTCGAAAACCGATACCGCACCGTACTCGAAGAATTCTGACGGCACATTCAGCTACAACGGCGACCAGACCACCATCGATCTGGGCATCGGCGACGGCATGACCGTGGGTACCAACACCACTGGTTGGGATGCGTTCCAGCAGACCATCAATACTGGCCGCACCAACACCAAGATGACTGCGCCTGCTGTGGATGACGGCCGTGTCGTGCTGTCCAACGGCACCGTCGGCACTGCCGCCACTTACGACGCCAAGTTCACCGCCGGGCAGCCGTATACCATCGATTTCGTCAGCAGCACGCAGCTGAAAATCACCGATGCCCTGGGCAACGATGTGACGGCCGAAGCGAGCCAGAATGGCTTGATCAGCAACAGCAGCGGCGCCAACCAGACCGTCAGCTTCCGTGGCGTCGACCTCAAGCTGAACGTCAACCTGAAGGCCGGCGATAGCAATCCGGACGCCGTTATCGCAGGGCACAGTTTTCAGCTGTCCGCGTCGCCGGACTCGTTCACGACCACGCGTAATCCGGGTAACCCGTCGACCAGCGTGATCACCGGTTCGACCATCACCGATCAGGCGGCCTACACCGCAGCGTTTCCGCAGGGCGGCGCAGTGCTCAAGTTCACCAGCGCTACTGCGTTCGATCTGTATGCCGCGCCAGTGACGGCCGACAGCAAGCCGGTTTCGTCGGGCACGGTGGCCGGCGGTAACGCGACTGCTGCCGGGGTGACTTTTGCTCTGGGCAACACGCCGGCTGCGGGTGATCAGTTCTCGATCCAGCCGAACAATCACCAGACCCAGAACGTGCTCGACACCCTGGGCCAGATGATCACTGCACTGAACACGCCGGTCGACGGTGACCCGGTTGCCAAGCAGAAGTTGCAGGGCGCGATGGAAGCAGGCCTCGGCAACATCGACGCTGCCGCCAATCAGATCGGCACCGCAGTCACCACCATTGGTGCGCGCGGTCAGGCGCTGGACATGCAGACCATCACCAATGACAGCCTGACCACGGCCAACAGCACGACCCAAGGCTCGATCCGTGATTCCGATCCGGCCGAAGTCATGACCCGTCTGACCCTGCAACAGACCATGCTGCAAGCCGCGCAACTGGCATTCAGCAAGATCAGCCAGTTGGGCCTGTTCAACAAGATCTGATGGTTGCCGGGCGCGTGAGCGCCCGTTTTCAGTCAATGTTTTTTCGCGGTACCCAGGGCTCGCTTTTCCGAGCGGGCTCGTACCGCCTGTGAGCCCGCCGTGAATTCACTTCCCCTCGTCAGCATCACCATTCCTGCGTTCAATCCGCGCTTTTTCGAGCGCACGCTCAACAGTGCCGTCAGCCAGACTTACGGCAATCTCGAGATCGTCGTGTGCGATGACAGTCGTGGTGATGAAATCGAGACCGTCGTCAGCACGGTGATCGAGCAGACGGGCGTGGCGGTGCGGTACGTGCGCAACCCACAGACGTTGGGACTGGTGGGCAACCTGAAGGTCTGCCTCGAGCAGGCGCGCGGCGAGTTCATCAAATTCCTCTGCGACGATGATTTGCTCTACTCGGCCTGTATCGAACAGCAAGCCCATGAGTTGCAGCGCGAAGAAGTCAGTCTGGTGGTCGCGCAGCGGCTGTTGTGGGACGCCAACGACATCATCCTGCCGGCGCGTCTGGAAAACAGTTCGTTGTCGCCGGTCAGCGGCTTGCTCAAGGGCGACGATGTCCTGAGCATTTTCGAAAAATTCCCGGTCAACGTCCTCGGCGGTTTCAGCAGTGCGCTGTTCCGGCGCGCCGACGTCGCCGAGCTGTTGCCAGCCCTGACGGAAGACGGCGCGTGCTTCGTTGCGACCCTGGATTTTGCCCTGTACGTCTGCCTGCTGCGGCGCGGCAATCTGGTGACATCGAACAATGTCCTGAGCGCCGAGCGCCTGTATCCGGAACGCCTGAGCGCACAGCAAGCGATGAAGGACGCGGCAGAGATCGAGCGCGAGTGGATTTCGCAAATGCTCAAGGTCCGTAGCGGTGAATCGGCTCCCGCGCAGGGCTGGGTTCGCTATGTACAACTGACCAAGGCCGACGAGTCGCCACGGGTCTGGGAAGAGCTGCCGCTGAGCCGCACCCTGGGTTCCAAGCAGAGCCGTCAGGAGCTGGGCGTGGGTGTCGACAGCTTCAGTTTCGGCGAACTCTATGCGCAGTGGCTGGCGTGTCGGGTGCTCACCGAGGCGCAGCGCCAGTGGCTGCCGGAGACCCTCGCCGGCTGGCCGCAGCAGCCGCGCATCGTGCCGATCATCATCGACGCGCAGGGCAGTCGCGACAATCTTCAGCGTACCCTTGAGGCCCTCGCTGCCCAGGATTACCCGCCGGAACTTGTGCTGGTGCTGTCCGCAGCCTGTACCGAAGCGCAGTTGCACGAGCGCGTGTTCCACATGCCGTTGCAGGATGACGGTCTGGAGCAGATCAACACGCTGCTGCCGCAGCTGGAAGGCGCCGACTGGTTCTACCTGCTGCAACCCGGTGACTGCCCGGTGGCGCCGGCGTTGCTGGTGATGGCTGACCGCATTGCGCATTCGCGCGCGCTGACCTGCCTCTACAGCGACGAAGGCAGTTTGCGCGACGGTGAATCGGCCGAGCCGGCATTCAAGCCGGATTTCAACCTCGACCTCATGCGCAGTTATCCGTATGTCGGCCGCGCGCTGGCGTTCCAGCGTGAGCGCTTTCTGGCACTCGGCGGTTTCGCCCCGACGTTCGCCGAACTGGCGCCCCATGATGTGCTCTGGAGGATGGTCGAAAGCGATGGCTTGCAGGTCGTCGGACACATCGCTGAGGTACTGCTGGAGTCCAAGTTCGACCTGTCGCAATGGCTGACGGAACCGGGCGTCGTCGAGCAAAGCCCGCGCATTCTCCAAGCGCATCTGCAACGTCTGGGAATCGCTCACGACATCCGCCGCGGCAGCCGGGAACTGCTCAACCGTGTCGACTATCACCACGCCCGTCGTCCCTTGGTCTCGGTGATCATCGTCACCCAGGACCAGACCGCAGCCTTGCAGCGCTGTGTCGAGACGCTGCTGGAAAAGACCGCTTACAGCGAGTACGAATTGCTCCTGGTCGACAACGGCAGCGAAAGCGTGGAAGCGCTGGCATGGCTCGATGGCATGGCGCAACTGGGCGGTGAACGCATTCGCGTGCTCAAGTATCCGCAGAAGGGCAATGCCGCCGCCGTGCACAATTTCGCCGTGCAACAGGCGCGTGGTGAATACGTGCTGATGCTCAATGCCTTCGCCGTGATCACCCAGGCGGACTGGCTCGACGAATTGCTCAATCATGCGCAACGGCCGGAAGTCGGTGTGGTCGGCGCCAAGTTGTTCAACCCGGACGGCGGCGTGCTGCACGCCGGCCTGATTCTCGGTTTGAACGGGCCGGTCGGCCTGCCGTTCTATGGCCAGCCCATGCAGTCGGAAGGCTATATGTTCCGCTTGCAGGCGGTGCATGACCTGAGCGCAGTGGGCGGTGACTGCCTGATGATTCGCAAGTCGGTATTCGACGCCGCTGGCGGTCTCGACGAGCAGGATTTCAAGCAGACGCTGAATGTCGTTGACCTGTGTCTGCGCGTCGGCCGCGACGGCTATCTGGTAGTGATGAACCCGCACGCCGTGCTGGCGGTGGGCGCGCGTCCAAGTACCGCAGCGACTGCGCAAGAGGAAGCGCTGCACGCCGAGGAGAAGGACACCTTTTATCAGCGCTGGCTGCCACTGATTGCGCGCGACCCCGCCTACAACGTCAACCTGACGTTGCAGGGCGTGGGCGCTACCAACTTCAGTCTGGAGCCTGGCCTGCGTACCGGCTGGAGTGCGTTTTCCAAGGCGCAACTGCCCAATGTGCTGGCGGTGCCGATCAATGCCTCTGCCATCGGCCACTACCGCATGAGCCAGCCGATGATCGAGCTGGAAGCGGCCAATCGGGTGGAAGGGCGCATCTGCTACGGCTTGCCGTCGATCATCGATATCGAGCGGCAATCGCCCGATGTGATCGTCCTGCAAGGGCGCTATTCGGAACATGCGATTGATGAAATCCCGCCGCTGAAGAAGTTCTTCAACGCCCGGCGGATCTTCGAACTCGACGATTATGTGATCGACGTTCCTCATCGCAACGCACACATCCGCAACATGCCGAGCAAGCAGGACATGGAGCGCATGGTGCGCCGGGCGATCGGCTTGTGTGATCGCGTGGTGGTCTCGACCGCGCCGCTGGCCAACGCGCTGTCGGACATGCACCACGACATTCGTGTGGTGCCGAATATGCTGGCCAAGGACCTCTGGGGGCACCTGCGCAGCCAGCGCCGTACCTCGAAAAAGCCGCGCGTCGGCTGGGGCGGCGGCACCAGTCACCACGGTGATCTGGCCGTGATCGCCGATGTGGTCCGCGAGCTGGCCAATGAAGTGGACTGGGTGTTCTTCGGCATGTGCCCGGATGATCTGCTGCCGTACATGCATGAGTTTCACGGAGTGATCCCGCTGGATGTCTATCCGGCAAAACTGGCCAGCCTGAACCTGGATCTGGCGCTGGCACCGTTGGAGTTCCACATCTTCAACGACTGCAAGAGCAACCTGCGGCTGCTCGAGTACGGCGCCTGCGGTTTCCCGGTGGTCTGCACCGACACCGAGGCTTATCGCGGCTACTTGCCGTGCACGCGGGTCAAGACCAACAGCACCGATGAGTGGCTGCAGGCGATTCGCATGCATCTGGCTGACCCGGATGCCAGTTATCGCATGGGTGACGAGTTGCGCGAGGTGGTGTTGCGCGATTACGTGTTGCGCGGGGATAACCTGCGGTATTGGGAATATGGCTGGCTGGCGGATTGATCTTTCAGATGGGCGACCTTTGGGGTCGCCTTTTTTTGTGGGCTTGGCGGCCTCTGGGCCGACCAGGCTCTTGGGTTTTGGGGGTAGATCCGTTTTTGCGGTGCTGCGGCTGGCGGTTTCGCCCTTACGGCGAGTCACCTTTTCCAGACGCCGAAAAGGTAACCGAAAAGGCTAGCTCCTGCGTTCGGCCCTCGCAGGCTCGGGTTCCTTCGCTGCGGGATCGATCCGGGCGCAGCGGCTACGGTTTGCTTCGCTGCACCTCCTTCCGCTGTGTCTGGCTGCGCCAGACGGTCGCTGCGCTCCCACCCCCGGATCAATCCCTCCACTCAGCCTTCCGACGTCGCCGGTGGATCAAGATCAAAAGCACTCGAGCTTGCGCTCATTGTTGAGTGGGGCGGCTTTGCCGCGGGCAGCTGCGCTGCTTTGCTTTTGTGGGAGCGAGCCTGCTCGCGAAGGCGGCCTGACAGCCGACCTTTTCTTGAGTGGTATGCGATCCACCTGTAGGAGCTGCCGAAGGCTGCGATCTTTTGATCTGGCTTTTGCTCTTGCTTCGGCTCTGGCTCTTGATCTGGCTGTGGCTTTTGATCTGGCCTTTGATTTGGCTTTTTGATCTTTTGTCCCGGCGACAGGCTTCGTTACGGGATTGATCCGGAGACCAAACCGCCAGCGGCAGCACCCGCGATAAGGGATATGTCCCCAATCAAAATCCCTAGCCCGTCCCCACCACGTCGACTCTGAGCTGGCGCGTTTCCTGCAAGTGCCCCGCAAATCGCCATAAAACGAGCGCTCGTGGTCTTTCCAGCGGCGCCCGGTCCGGCAGAAGGTTTAGCCAGAAGGCCTGCAACGCTCAAGAAAGCTGTGCGCAGCCCGGTGACGTACGAGAGGGGAGACGATGAAGGCAGTTATTTTGGCGGGTGGCCTCGGCACGCGCATCAGTGAAGAGTCGCACCTCAAGCCCAAGCCGATGATCGAGATCGGCGGCAAGCCAATTCTCTGGCACATCATGAAGCAGTATTCCGCTCACGGGATCCACGACTTCGTCATCTGCCTGGGCTACAAGGGCTACGCGATCAAGGACTTCTTCGCCAACTACTTTCTGCACACCTCCGATGTCACTTTCGACATGCGCAACAACCGCATGGACGTCCATCAAAACTACAGCGAGCCGTGGAGTGTGACCCTCATCGACACCGGCGAGGAAACCATGACCGGTGGCCGCCTGTTGCGGGCCGCGCGTTATCTCAAGGATGAAGAAGCGTTCTGCTTCACCTACGGCGACGGTGTTTCCGACATCAACATTGCCCAGCTTGTCGATTACCACAAAGCCCACGGCCGCCTGGCGACCGTCACTGCCGTGCAGCCGCCAGGCCGTTACGGCGCGCTCGAACGCCAGGGCGATCAAGTGCTGGGCTTCACCGAAAAACCCCGTGGTGACGGTGGCTGGATCAATGGCGGTTTCTTCGTGCTTTCGCCAAAAGTACTGCCCTACATCAGCGATGACAGCACCACCTGGGAAGCCGAGCCTTTGGCCCGTCTGGCGCAGGACGAACAACTCAAGGCCTTCGAACACGAAGGTTTCTGGCATCCAATGGACACCCTTCGCGACAAGAACCATCTCGAAGCGCTGTGGCAGAGCGGGGAGGCCCCATGGAAGCAATGGGCTTGAATGCGGATTTCTGGCGTGGCAAACGCGTCCTGGTCACTGGGCACACCGGTTTCAAGGGCAGTTGGCTGACCCTGTGGCTGCAAAGCCTCGGCGCGCAAGTCAGCGGTTTTTCCCTGGACCCATCGACCGAGCCGAGTCTGTTCGAACTGGCGCGCGTGCACGAAGGCATCAATGATCAACGCGGCGATTTGCGCGATCTCGGCGCCTTGCTCGAAATCATTGCCGAGACCGAGCCGGAAATTGTTCTGCATCTCGCCGCCCAGCCCTTGGTACGCGAGGGCTATCGCGATCCGCTCGGCACCTATTCCAGCAACGTCATGGGCACGCTGAACCTGCTCGAAGCGATTCGTCAGATCGGCGGCGTGCGTGCCTGCGTGCTGGTCACCACCGACAAGGTCTACGCCAACAAGGAATGGCTGTGGCCGTACCGCGAAGACGAAGCGCTCGGTGGCCACGATCCTTACAGCAGCAGCAAGGCCTGCTGCGAATTGCTCGCGCAGTCCTATGCCGCGTCGTTTTTCCCGGCGGACAAACATGCCGAACATGGTTTGGCCCTGGCGACCGCACGCGCCGGCAATGTGCTGGGCGGCGGTGATTTTGCCCCGGAGCGACTGATTCCCGACGTACTGAAAGCCTGGACTGCCGACGAGCCGGTAACCCTGCGCTATCCGCAAGCCGTGCGCCCTTGGCAGCACGCGCTGGAGCCGCTGGCCGGTTATCTGCAACTGGCTGCCGCGCTTTACGAATACGGCCCGGAATACGCCGGTGCGTGGAACTTCGGCCCCGGTGAGGCGGACATGTGCAGCGTCGGCGAAGTGGTCGAACTGCTCGCCAGCCGTTGGCCGCAGGCCCGTGGGCTGCGTATCGAACCGAGTGAATTGCACGAAGCCGGTCTGCTGCGTCTGGACAGCAGTCGTGCGCGACAGGTGCTCGGCTGGCAGCCGCGCTGGTCGTTGCAAGCGTGCCTTGCGCAGACCCTGGATTGGCACTTGGCGTGGCAGAACGGCGATGACATGCGCGCCGTGACTCTGGGCCAATTGAATCTGTACCGAGGCGCGCTGTGAGCGAGTTTTCCCTGCAAGCGTTGCCATTGGCCGGCCTGTTCAGCGTTCAGCACAAACGTTTCGAAGACCAGCGCGGGCACTTCGCCCGGTTGTTCTGCGAGGGCAGCCTGAGTGCGTTCGGCAGCGCGTTTCACATTCGCCAGATCAACCATTCCTGTACCCGCGAGAAGGGCAGTGTGCGTGGCCTGCATTATCAGAATGCCAACGCCCCGGAAGCCAAGCTGATCACGTGCCTGCGTGGCGAAGTCTGGGATGTTGCGGTGGATTTGCGTCCCGAGTCGGAGACGTATCTGCACTGGCACGCCGAGCACTTGAAGGCGGGTGATGGCCGCAGCCTGCTGATTCCGGCCGGTTTCGCTCATGGCTTTCAGACGCTCACTGACGACGCCGAGTTGCTCTATCTGCACAGCGCCGATTACGCGCCGGAGCACGAGGGCGGCTTGTCGGTGAACGATCCACGGCTGGCGATTGCCTGGCCGTTGCCTGTCAATAATTTGTCAGCGCGTGACTCCAGCCATCCCGCGCTTGATCAACACTTTGCTGGAGTGCGTCTATGAATTGCCGTGGGTGCGCCGCACCGCTGAGCCTGCCGCTGATCGACCTCGGCACTTCGCCTCCGTCCAACGCCTACGTGCATGCCGATCGCCTGGAGCAGGCCGAGCAATGGGTGCCGCTCAAAGTCGCGGTGTGCCAGCAATGCTGGCTGGTTCAGACCGAGGACTACACCAGTGCCGACAGCCTGTTCGATGCCGAATACGCCTACTTCAGTTCGTTCTCCAGTACTTGGCTGAATCACGCCGAGCGCTATGTCGCCGAGATGAGCGAGCGTTTCGGTCTGAACGCCGACAGCCGTGTGGTCGAGGTCGCCGCCAATGACGGGTACCTGCTGCAATACGTCGCCGCGCGCGGCATCCCCTGCCTGGGCGTCGAGCCGACCCGCAGCACCGCACAGGCTGCACGGGAAAAAGGCCTGGAGATTCGTGAGCTGTTCTTCGGCCGCGACACCGCCACGCAATTGCGCAGCGAAGGCTGGAGCGCCGACCTGATGGCAGCCAACAACGTGCTTGCCCATGTGCCCGACATCAACGATTTCCTCGCCGGCTTCGCAACGTTGCTCAAGCCGACCGGCGTCGCCACTTTCGAGTTTCCGCAATTGCTGACGCTGATGGCCGGCGCGCAGTTCGACACGCTGTATCACGAACATTATTCCTACCTGTCGCTGACCGCCGTGCAGACCCTGTGCGAGCGCAATGGCCTGGAAGTGTTTGATGTCGGCCAGTTGAGCACCCACGGCGGCTCGTTGCGCGTATTCGTGCAGCGCAAGGACGGCCAGCGCCGCGCTGTCCTCCCGGCAGTTCAGCAACAATTGCAGGCCGAACTCGCTGCCGGGGTGAAAACCGCCGAGTACTACGCGACCCTCGCGCCTGCTGCCGAACGCATCAAACATGACCTGCTGCGCTTCCTGTTGCAGGCCAGGGCCGACGGCAAACGTGTGGTCGGTTATGGCGCCGCGGCGAAGGGCAATACCTTGCTCAATTACGCCGGAGTCAAAGCGGATCTGCTGGCCTGGGTGGCCGATGCCAATCCGCACAAGCAGGGCAAGTTCTTGCCGGGCAGCCGCATTCCGATCGTGGCGCCGGCGCAGATCGAAATCGACAGGCCGGACTACGTGCTGGTGTTGCCGTGGAACCTGTTGCCCGAAGTCAGTCAGCAATTGGCGCAGGTGCGTCAGTGGGACGGGCGCTTCGTCATCGCCGTGCCTGAGTTGAAAGTGCTGTGAAGGTTCTGGTCACTGGCGCCACAGGCTTTGTCGGTCGGCATCTGGTTGCCGCATTGCTGGCGCGTGGCTGCGAGATTCGCGCCGTGGCGCGCAACGCAGAAACCGCGCAGGGCATGCCGTGGATCAATGACGTCGAGTTCATCGCAGCAGATATTCACGCGGCCGACCTGAACGTCGTCGCGCTGACCGAAGGCATCGACGCACTCGCGCACCTGGCCTGGCCGGGGCTGCCGAACTATCGGGCGCTGTTTCATTTCGAGCACAACCTGATGGCCGATTACCGCTTTATCAAAAGCGCGGTCGAGGCGGGCGTGCAGCAGGTTCTGGTGACCGGCACCTGCTTTGAATACGGCATGCAAAGCGGCCCGCTCAGCGAAGCAACCGGGCCACGGCCGAGTAATCCCTACGGTCTGGCCAAGCACACGCTGCACCTGTTTCTGCAGAGCCTGCAGCAGGAGCAGCCGTTCACCCTGCAGTGGGCGCGCTTGTTCTACCTGCACGGCGAAGGGCAGAACCCCAACAGCCTGTTGGCCGCGCTGGATCGGGCAATCGATAGCGGCGAGGCATCGTTCAACATGTCGGCCGGTGAGCAGTTGCGCGATTTCCTCGCGATTGAAACCGCCGCGAGTCATCTCGCCGCGATCCTCCATCAGCGCGACTTCGATGGCGTGGTCAACTGTGCCAGCGGCCAGCCGGTGTCGGTGCGTGCGCTGGTCGAACAGCGCTTGCGTGAGCGTGGCGCAACACTGGCTCTGAACCTCGGCCACTACCCGTATCCGACGCACGAACCGCTGGCGTTCTGGGCCGTCACCGAGCGCTTGCAACAGTTATTGGGAGAGTCGCCATGAGGCACGAGTTGTACCGGGCCACCGGCCTGCCGGTGTTGCAGAACCGCACTTTCGCCGATGCCGAATCGGCGCGGGCCTCGGCCAGCGCCGACATGCTGCTGGTGCAGGACGAACGCAGCGGTCTGGTTTTCAACGCCGCGTTCGACGCCGACAAGCTCAGCTATGACGCCGACTATCAGAACGAGCAGGCGCACTCCGGCCAGTTCCAGCAACACCTGAGCGATGTCGAAGGCATCATCGCCAAGCACTTCAAGGGTCAGGAACTGATCGAAGTCGGCTGCGGCAAGGGCTATTTTCTTGAGTTGCTCAAAGGCCTTGGCTATTCGATCACCGGCATCGACCCGGCTTACGAAGGCGAAAACCCTGACGTGATCAAGGCGCCGTTTACGCGCGGTCTCGGCTTGTCGGCCGATGCCATCGTGTTGCGTCATGTGCTGGAGCACATTGAGGACCCGGTGAGCTTTCTGGCCGTGATCGCCGAAGCCAATCAGGGCGGGCAGATCTACATCGAAGTGCCGTGCCTGGACTGGATCCTTGAGCACAAGGCGTGGTTCGACCTGTTCTACGAACACGTCAACTATTTCCGCCTCGATGACTTGCGCCGGATGTTCGGCACGGTGCATGAGGCCGGGCATCTGTTCGGTGGCCAGTATCTGTACATCGTCGCCGATCTGTCGACGTTGCGCCTGACCCCGGAGCAACCGGTGGCGCGCCTGGCCCTGCCGGAAGATTTCAGCGCCAGCCTCGACCGCGCTGTGCAGATCATCCGCTCGGCGCCTGCACAGGGTTCGGCGATCTGGGGCGCCTCGTCAAAAGGCGTGATCTATTCGCTGTTCCTGCAACGCGCCGGCGTCGCGGTCGATCGCGTGATCGATATCAACCCGGCCAAGCAGGGGCGTTATCTGCCCCTGAGCGGTGCGCGAGTGTCATCGCCGCAAGAGGCGATGGATGCGCTGCCCGAAGGCGCGCACCTGTTTGTGATGAATTCCAATTACCTCGAAGAGATCAAGCGGATGACCGGTGGACGCTACGTCTATCACGCCGTCGACAGCGCTTCGTTCCAGTGACCCTTGAGATGACCGACATGACCGACAACAGCATCAACCAGGCTTTCGAAGCCGAGTGCCGCGAGCAGATCGCCCAACAGGGTGACGACCAGAAACTGACCGGCCTGGCCCGGGATTTCTTCAACGAATCGGCCAAGCACAAATACAGCTACCACTTCTCGTGGATGGGCCGCCCGATCATCCAGCTGCCGCAAGACATGATGGCGATGCAGGAGATCATCTGGCAGGTCAAGCCGGACCTGGTCATCGAGTGCGGTATTGCCCACGGCGGTTCGATCATCTACTACGCCTCGCTGCTGGAGTTGCAAGGCCACGGTGAAGTGCTGGGCATCGACCTCGACATTCGTCCGCACAACCGCGAAGCCATCGAAGGCCACCCGATGGCCAAGCGCATCAAGATGATCGAAGGTTCGAGCATCGACCCGGCCATTGCCGCTCAGGTGCAGGCCGCCGCCAAAGGCAAGAAAGTCATTCTGGTTCTCGACTCCAACCACACCCACGACCACGTGCTCGAAGAGCTGCGCCTCTACGCGCCGCTGGTGTCGGTCGACAGCTACTGCGTGGTCATGGACACCGTGGTTGAAGACATGCCGGCCGACTTCTTCCCGGATCGTCCATGGGGCCCGGGCGACAACCCGAAAACCGCCGTGTGGAAGTACCTGGAAGAGAACCGGGACTTCGAAATCGACCAGCAATTGCAGAACAAATTGCTGATCACCGTGGCGCCGGACGGCTACCTGCGTCGCGTCCGTTAATTCGCAACATTTACCCAGCGTTGTTTCGGCGAGTCGCCGGTTGTGGAGAGAAGTTATGCAAGGCAAGTACAGTTCTGAACGATCGCTCAGCGAGCTGTTGACCGTGGTGCTGATTACGCATAATCGGCCGGCGTTCCTGCGCCGGGCAGTCAAGTACTACAGCAGCTTGCCCTGCAGGATCATGGTGCTGGATTCCACGCCGGAACGGCCGGAAGACGATTTTTCCGCCGTCGACTATCACCACGTGCCGCAGTTCGCTTACTGGGGCATGCAGGCGAAGCTGGCCTATGGCGTGGAGCAGTTGACCACGCCGTACATGGTGCTGGCAGCCGATGACGATTTCATTCTGCATGACTCTCTCGCCGAGTCCGTGGACTTCCTGCAGGCCAACCCCGATTACGGCATGTGCCACGGTTATTGCCTGATGTACCTGGCGCTGGCCGGTGGGGTGAATTACTACCGTCGTGACAAGAAGGTCCAGGAGGACTATGCGTCCGACCGTGCGCAGGACCGCGTCATCGATTACATGAGCCAGTACATCCCGCCGTTCTACGCGGTGACCCGTACCGACCTGATGAAAACCTGGCACTCATCTCTGCCGCCGGGGACGAATTTCCAATGGCAGGAAATCGGTCACGTCTACTTCCTGCTGGCCAATGCCAAGGCGCGGATCCTGCCGACACCGTATGTCGTGCGCGAGATCAACTATGGCACGTCCGAGCACAGCACCGACGTCTATCACTCGCTGACCTACGTCGATGCGAAATCGGTGGCCGAGCGCGAGGCGTTCGCCGATTTGCTCGTGTCGTTGCCTTCCGCTATCGAGGGGCTCGATGCCAGGCAAACCAAGGCCTTCGTCCTCGAAAGCTTCCAGGCGATGGCCGACTGTCTGAAGTCCAATCGTTCGCTGACCGCCGAACTGATTTTCGAGTCCACCTGGAACCAGGAACTGAAGCTGCCGGATCGTCGTTTCGGGCCTCTGCAATACGTCGAAATGCCGTTCTACAACCAAGCGTTCTTCGATCGTCTGGAACAGTTCGAATTCATGCTGCACGCCATGCCCGCCGGCCGTGTGCAACTGGAAGGGCTGGAAGGAATCTGGACGCGTCAGGCGCACCTGTTGCAGGCGCGCAACAACGATACGCCGGAGAGTGTGGTTGACCGGCTGTGGCAAGCGCATGACCTGAACGCGTTCAACCAGGTGGTTGCCAAGCGTCTGGCTGCGCAACTGCAAGTGCTTGGTGACGAGGCGGCGGCGCAAGCCATGCATGAATGGATCGCCCGCCTCGAGGCGCTGACGGTCGATGATCATCAGGCCAGCTTCGACAAAATGAAATCCGGCCGTCTTCTGCAATGGCTGGCTGCGCGCGCGCCCGCCATCGAGCAGCTCGAGTCGATCAGCCAGCACTTGGCGGCTGATGGCGGTGGCCCGCAATTCGGCATCTTCCTGCTTGATCTGGACAACGACATCGACAAGCTGCAAGTGTCGCTCGACAGTTTGCTTGAGGGACACTGCAAAGCCTTCAGGATTGTTGTGTTCACCACTGGTGAAGCACCAGCGGCGACCACTGCGCAGAACACCCTGCACTTTGTCCGCGTCACGCCCGGCAACGTCGTCGACAAACTTAACCAGAGCGCCCAGCAGTCGCCAAGCGACTGGCTGATGCTGGCTGAGGCGGGGGATCTGTTCACCGCCAGCGGCCTGTTGCGCGCCAGCCTTGAGCTGATCGGCGCCCAAGGTGTGCGTGCGGTGGCCACCGATGAAATCCAGCGCAAGGAAAACGGCGCACTGGTCGACGTATTCCGCCCCGGTTTCAACCTGGATCTGCTGCAAAGCGTGCCGTCGCTGATGGCGCGGCACTGGCTGATCCGTCGTGAAGTCCTGCTCGAGGCCGGTGGCTATCAGGCCGACTTCAGCAAGGCGCTGGAATTCGATCTGTTGCTGCGCATCATCGAACAGGGCGGCCTCGACGGCCTCGCGCATCTCGACGAGCCGCTGCTGATCACCGAGCAGGCGCCTCTGGAAGAAAACGCCCATGAGCGTCTGGCGCTGCTGCGTCACTTGGGCAATCGCGGTTACAAAGCCAAAGTCACATCGACAACGCCGGGCACCTGGCAGATCGATTATCGCCATACCGAACAGCCACTGGTGTCGATCATTGTGCCGGTCATCGATGATCTGCCGGCGCTGCGTCGCTGCCTCGAAGGCGTGTTGCTGCGTACTCGCTACAGCCGCTACGAAGTGCTGCTGGCAGCCAATGCCAACCAGTCGGCAGAGGTCAACGACTGGCTGGGCACGTTGCGCCATGCCAAGGTCAACGTGTTGCGTGCCGACCAGCCGCTGAGCGAAGTTGCCTTGTTCAACGCCGCCAGCGAGCAGGCGCAGGGTGAATACCTGGTGCTGCTGGCGGCGGACAGCGAAGTGGTCAATCCGAACTGGATCGATTCGCTGCTCAACCATGCCCAGCGTCCGGAAGTCGGTATCGTCGGCGCCAAACTGGTCGATCGTGACGGCAAGGTTGCCCAGGCCGGTCTGATTCTCGGCCTCAACGACGGTGTGGGTTCACCCTTCATCGGCGAAAAACACAAGGCTGAGGGCTACATGCAGCGTCTGGCTGTCGAGCAGAATTACTCGGCCGTTTCCAAGGTGTGCCTGATGGTTGGCAAAGAGCTGTTCAATGCCCTTGGCGGCCTCGACGAAGCGACCTTCGCCGACGGCTATGCCGATGTCGACCTGTGCCTGAAGGCCGGTCAGGCCGGTTACCTCACCGTGTGGACGCCACTGGTGCAGGTGCTGCATACCGGCGAGCTGCCGAAGGCGCCAGCGGCACTGGCGGCACTGCGCGAAAAATGGCCCGACGCGTTCGCCCAGGATCCGGCGTACAACGCCAACCTGGCCCTGAGCGGCAAAGGTTTCACTCTGGGCGAAAACGCCTCGATCAATTGGGCGCAGTTGCTCGCCTGAGCAGGCCGGACAGGAATCACAACATGTTCAACGGACAATCGATTTTCATCTCCGGCGGCACCGGCTCGTTCGGCCGTAACTTCATCCGCCGGCTGCTCGAGCAGTACCAGCCCAAGCGCGTGGTGGTGTTCTCCCGCGACGAGCTGAAGCAGTACGAAATGCAGCAGACGTTCAACGCGCCGTGCATGCGTTATTTCATCGGTGACGTGCGCGACGCCGATCGTCTGCGTCAGGCCATGCGCGGCATCGATTACGTGGTGCACGCTGCTGCGTTGAAGCAGGTGCCGGCGGCGGAATACAACCCGACCGAATGCATCCGCACCAACGTCAACGGCGCGGAAAACATCATCGCTGCGGCGATCGATAACGGCGTAAAGAAAGTCGTCGCGCTGTCCACCGACAAGGCCGCCAGCCCGATCAATCTGTACGGCGCGACCAAGTTGCTTTCGGACAAATTGTTCGTCGCCGCCAACAACATTGCCGGCGAACAGCAGACCCGATTCGCCGTGGTGCGCTATGGCAACGTGGCGGGATCGCGCGGTTCCGTGGTGCCGTTTTTCAGCAAGCTGATCGCTGACGGCGCGCAAGAATTGCCGATCACCGACGAGCGCATGACCCGCTTCTGGATCACCCTCGATCACGGCGTGCAGTTCGTCCTCGACAGCTTCGCCCGCATGCACGGCGGCGAAGTGTTTGTGCCAAAGATTCCGTCGATCCGCATCGTCGATCTGGCGCGCGGCATGGCCGAGCATCTGCCACACAAGAACGTCGGCATTCGTCCCGGTGAGAAGCTGCACGAGCTGATGGTGCCGCTGGACGATGCGCGAATGACGCTGGAGTTCGAGGATCACTACACGATTCAGCCGTCGATTCGTTTTACCAGCGTCGACGTCGATTTTGCCGTCGATAAACTCGGCGAGCGCGGCCATGCGGTGGGCGAGGATTTCGAGTATCGCTCGGACACCAATCCGCAATTCCTTTCGGTAGGGCAGATCGCCGATCTGCACGCGAAGCTGTCGGTATGATCCCTTACGGTCGGCAAAGCCTTGATCAGGCGGACATCGATGCGGTGGTCGAAGTCCTGCAATCGGACTGGCTGACCCAGGGGCCGACCATCGAACGCTTCGAACAGGCGATGGCCGAGCGCTGTCAGGCCGATTTCGCCGTAGCGGTGTGCAATGCCACGGCGGCGCTGCACATTGCCTGTCTGGCTGCTGACCTGGGACCGGGCGATCGCTTGTGGACCTCGCCGAATACCTTTCTGGCTTCGGCCAACTGCGGGCGCTATTGCGGCGCCGAGGTCGATTTCGTCGACATCGATCCACTGACCTGGAACCTCGACGCCTTTGCCCTTGAAGCGAAGCTCGAACAGGCCGAGCGCGACGGCACGCTGCCCAAAGTCCTCGTCGCCGTCGCGTTCTCCGGGCAGAGCTGCGATATGCGCAAGATTGCCGAGCTGGCGGTGCGCTACAACTTCACCGTGATCGAAGACGCCTCCCACGCAGTGGGCGCGAGCTACGCAGGGCGCCCGGTCGGTTGTGGCGAATTTGCGGCGATGACGGTGTTCAGTTTTCATCCGGTGAAAATCATCACCAGCGCCGAGGGCGGCATGGTCCTGACCAATCGCCCGGCGTTGGCCGAACGTCTGCGACGCCTGCGCAGCCATGGCATGACCCGCGAAGCCGAGCACATGACCGAGCCCAGCCACGGGCCGTGGTATTACCAGCAAGTCGAGCTGGGCTTCAATTATCGGATCACCGATCTGCAAGCGGCGCTGGGCCTGTCGCAACTGGCCAAACTGGATGAGTTTGTTGCACGTCGCCGGGAACTGGCCGCGCGTTACGATCAACTCCTCGCCTACCTGCCGCTGACCTTGCCGAGCGCGCAATCGGAGGCCGAATCGGCGTGGCACCTTTACGTGGTGCGCGTGCAGGCCGAGCGCTGCAATCTCAGCCATCGCCAGGTGTTCGAAGGTCTGCGCGCCGCCGGTATCGGCGTGAATCTGCACTATATTCCGGTGCATCTGCAGCCGTACTATCGCGAGCTGGGTTTCGCCGAGGGCGATTTCCCCGAGGCCGAGCGCTATTACGCCGAGGCGATCAGCTTGCCGCTGTTCCCTTTGCTCAGCGAGGCACAACAGGATCAGGTGGTCGAGCAACTGCGGCGGCTGCTGCTTGAGGAGTAAGGCACCGTGAGCTGCGTCGCGATCATCCCCGCCCGTGGTGGCAGCAAGCGCATCCCGCGCAAGAATCTCAAGCCGTTCGACGGCGTGCCGATGATCGTCCGCTCGATTCGCACGGCGCTGGAGTCAGGGTTGTTCGAGATGGTTGCAGTCAGCACTGACGATGAGGAAATTGCCGACGTCGCGCGGGCAAATGGCGCCGAGGTGCCGTTCATGCGACCGGTCGATCTTGCCGATGATTTCACCGGCACCGCTGCGGTGATCGTGCATGCCTTGCAGCAATTGCCGACGTTCGATTACGCCTGTTGTGTATACGCGACTGCACCGTTGTTACAGGCGCGTTATCTGCGTCAGGGTCTGGATTTGCTCAAGCAGCATCCGCACAAGTCTTTTGCCTTTTCGGTGTGCGGCTTCGGCTTCCCGGTGCAGCGCGCACTGACCCTCGACGAGGAGGGCGCGTTGACGTCTTTGTACCCCGAATTTCGTACGACCCGTTCGCAGGATCTGCCCGAAGCGTTTCAGGACGCCGGGCAGTTTTACTGGGGCCGCAGCGAAGCCTGGTTGCGTGGCGAGACGCTGTTCTCGCCAGCCAGCCTGCCGGTGATCCTGCCGCGTCATTTGGTCCAGGACATCGACACGCCCGAGGACTGGCAACGCGCCGAATACCTGTACGCCGCGCTCAAGGCCGGCGGAGAACTGCAATGAGAGTGCTGATTCGCGCCGACGCCTCGCCGACCATCGGCAGCGGCCATATCGCCCGCTGCCTGACACTGGCGCGAGTGTTGCGCAGGCAGGGCAGTCATGTTGCGTTTGCCTGTCGGCGTTTGCCGGGGCATCGACTCGAAGCCTTGAATGCCGAAGGCTTCGAGACCTTCGCGCTGCCCGAGCGCTATCGCGATGAAGACCCGCTGCAGGCCATCGAATCGATGTTGCCGTGGCAGTTCGATATTGATGCACTGGGCCTGCTGCTGGACGGGCAGGCACCGTTCGACTGGATCATCGTCGACCATTACGGCCTCGATCATCACTGGCAAACCGCTGCCCGGCGCTGGGCGCATCGAATCGCCGCCGTGGATGATCTGGCCACGCGGCGCTACAGCGTCGATCTGCTGCTCAATCAGAACCTCTCTGGCTTGAGTGAAAACTACGCGCCGCTGCTGCCGCCAGGCTGTCGCACCTTGCTCGGCCCGCGCTACGCCATGCTGCGTGAAGAATTCAATTGCGAGGCCATCGAGATCAAACCGAAGGCGCGCCGGGTGCTCGTGAATTTCGGCGGGTTCGACGCGGCGATGCAGACGCATCGCGCGATGCTCGCCCTCGCTGATTTCACTCAATTGCAGGTGGATTTCGTCGCTGGCGCCGACAACCCGGCATGGACGCAGATGCAGGCGTTGGCCGAGATGCGGCCGAACTGGCGCCTGCACAGTTTCGTCAGCGATTTTCATCAGCGCATGACTGAAGCGGATCTGTTTATCGGCGCCGGCGGTGGCACCAGTTGGGAACGTGCGGCGCTGGGTTTGCCGACGATCTGCATCGCCGTGGCGAACAATCAGCAGGCCAACGGCGAAGTCATGGCCGCCGCCGGCGCGCATGTATTCATGGGCGCCCGCGAGCAGGTCAGCGTCGAGCAGCTGCGCGATGCGGTTGGCTTTGTCGTGGACAATTATTTTCTGCGCCAGAGCCTCGCCGAGCGTTCGCGGCAACTGGTCGACGGCCGTGGTGCCGAGCGCGTGGCGGCGGCGCTGGCCGGTGCGGTGCTCAAGCTGCGCCCGGCGACGCTGGACGATGCGCAGTTGCTGTTCGATGGGCGCAATGCCGAAGCAGTGCGGAGCTGGTCGCTGGAAACCGGCGTGATCGATTGGGCGCAGCATCTGAACTGGCTGACAGCGACCCTGCGCAATCCGCAACGGCTGCTGTTGATCGCCGAGGCGGATGACGGCCCGGTCGGGGTGCTGCGCTACGACTTGCGCGGGTTCGAAGCCGAAGTGTCGATCTATCTGCTGGAGGGGCGTTTCGGCCTCGGTTGGGGCAGGGCAGTGCTCAGCCGTGGCGAGGCGTTTGTCGCTGCGCACTGGCCGCAACTGACACGCATCACTGCGCGGGTCATGCCCGCCAACCAGTCCTCATTGAAAGTCTTTCGCGACGCCGGGTTCACTCAAGAGACCTGCGCGTTCAGCCGTGTTCTGAAGGATCACCCGCATGTCTAGTTTCAAGATTGGTCACCACAGCATCGGTGCCGATGCGCCGCCGTTCATCATTGCCGAGATGAGCGGCAACCATAATCAGTCCCTCGACGTCGCTCTGCAAATTGTCGAGGCTGCTGCCAGGGCCGGGGCGCATGCCTTGAAGCTGCAAACCTACACCGCCGAGACCATGACCCTGGATTTGGCCGAGGGTGAATTCTTCATCAAGGATCCGGGCAGTCTGTGGGCCGGCACGTCGCTCTACGATCTCTACGAAAAAGCCCACACACCGTGGGAATGGCACGCGCCGATTTTTGCTCGGGCCAAGGAACTGGGGATGCTCGCCTTCTCGACGCCGTTCGATGACAGCGCGGTGGATTTTCTCGAAAGCCTCAAGGTGCCGGCGTACAAAATCGCCAGTTTCGAAAACACTGATCTGCCGCTGATCCGTCGTGTCGCGGCTACGGGCAAACCGCTGATCATCTCCACCGGCATGGCCAGCATCGCCGAACTGGATGAAACCGTGCGTGCCGCACGCGAGGCCGGGTGCAAGGATCTGGTCTTGCTCAAGTGCACCAGCACTTATCCAGCGACGCCACTCAACAGCAATGTGCGTACGATCCCGCATCTGCGTGAGTTGTTTGGATGCGAGGTCGGGCTGTCGGACCACTCGATGGGCGTCGGCGTATCGGTAGCGGCGGTGGCGCTCGGGGCGACTGTCGTGGAGAAGCATTTCACCCTCGACCGTTCGGCCGGAGGCGTCGACGCGAGTTTTTCCCTTGAGCCTGCGGAGCTGGCCAGTCTGGTCGTCGAAACAGAGCGTGCCTGGCAGGCCATGGGGCAGGTGCATTACGGCGTCACCGAGGCCGAGCGCAAGTCGCTGGTTTATCGTCGCTCGCTGTATGTCACCGCTGACATGGCCGCCGGTGAAGCCTTTACCGGCGACAATCTGCGCGCCATCCGTCCCGGTCTCGGTCTGCCGCCCAAGCACACTGATGCCGTCCTCGGACGCCGCGCGCGCACCGCAATCAAGCGTGGCACGCCGTTGGATTGGTCGCTGATCGAATAAGCCAATCTGCCATCGATTCGGCAAAATAGCGTGACCTGCGAGTCATAACGCGCATCTTCACTGTATTGTATTGACCGGGGAGATGGCGCCTGGCCCGTTTTGCGGTTCCAGTGATAGCCCTTTGCGCTTCCCGTGGCTGCCCGTTGTGGCGGCCGTTTTCTGTTTGTCGGCGCCCCTCGAATCCTTGCGAGCGGTGGTTTTGGGCTGTTTTTTATTGGGAAGCCGTAATGATTGGCATAAAAAGCATTGCGAGCTACGTTCCTGTAGCCGGCGTGGACAATTACGCACAAGGTGCAAAATTCGAAAAGGATGAAGAGTTCATCCTTGGCAAGATCGGCTCGGCGTTCCTGCCGCGCAAAGACGCTGAGCAGGAAACTTCCGATCTGTGCGTGGAAGCGGCCAATGCGCTGTTTGCCAGCAACCCGGAACTGAAGCGTGAATCGATCGATGCACTGATTGTCGTCACTCAAAACGGTGACGAAGAAGGCCTGCCGCATACCGCTGCCATCGTTCAGGACAAGCTCGGCCTGCCGACCAATGTCGCAGCGTTCGATATCTCGTTGGGCTGCTCCGGTTACGTCTACGGCATCTACGCGATCAAGGGCTTCATGGAAGCCGCCGGCCTGAAGAATGGCCTGCTGATCACCGCTGACCCGTACTCGAAAATCGTTGACCCGGAAGACCGTAACACCACCATGCTGTTCGGCGATGCCGCCACTGCAACCTGGATGGGCGAAAACCCGACCTGGGCGCTGGGCAAGGCCAAGTTCGGCACCGACGGTTCCGGCGCACCCCACTTGAAAGTCAGCAACGGCGTGTTCTTCATGAATGGTCGTCAGGTCTTCAACTTCGCTCTGCTGAAAGTGCCGGCGCATTTGCACGAGTTGCTCGACGATTCCAATCTCAAGGCCGATGACATCGACGCATTCTGCATTCACCAGGGCAGCGCGGCGATCGTCGACGCCGTGGCGCGACGCTTCGAAGGCGAGCCGGAGAAATTCATCAAGGACATGGTCGAGACCGGCAATACCGTGTCGTCGAGCATTCCGCTGCTGCTGGAAAAACACGTGCTCGATTCCGACTGGCAGCGCGTTGCGCTGAGCGGTTTCGGCGTCGGCCTGTCATGGGGCTCGGCGATCATCTATCGTCCGTAAGCCCGAGCAAAAAGCACTGATACAAAAATAGCGTTCAAGGTTAACCTTGAACGCTATTTTTTTGCCCGAGAAGGAGCGCGAGGCGCCATGAGCGAGTTTTTCCAAGCCAATGCCGAGGTGTTGCAACGGCGCTGGCCGGCGCTGTTCGAGCGATTGATGGCCGAAGACAGCGCGTCCGTACAGGCCGAACTCGTGCAAGGGCTGGGCTCGACGCTGAGCGTTGAGGGCATTCAGTTGACCAGCCGCCATGACCGTCTGCACGAGGCGCAGATCCAGGCGGCGAGCCTGCCGGAAAAACCGCATCTGCACGTCTATGGCACTGGCCTGGGCGACTTGCCCGTTGTGCTGCTTAAGCGCGCGGGGCTGGAGCGTCTGTACGTGCACATTCTCAACGGCGCGCTGTTCGCGCTGGTGCTGCAACTGCTCGATCAGCGCCAGTGGCTGGAGGATCCTCGGGTCGAACTGTTTTACGCCGGTGATCACCCGGACTTTTTCACGCCGTTTTTTGCCCTGCCGGCCGAGATGCTATTGGCCGACGACTTCAATGCGAAGATTCGCGACCGGCTGATCAATGAAGTACACCTGACGTTCAACAATCGCGATTTCGATCCGCAGTCACCGGAAATCCGGCAGCGCTTGCAGCAATGCCTGCCGGTGTTGCTTGGCGATGCCGATGTGGCGCAATTATTCGGCAGTTGCGCTGGGCGGGAAGTCTATGTGATCGCCACCGGGCCGACGCTTGAACAGCATTTCGAGCGTCTGGCGGCGATCCGTCAGCGTACCGAGCGGCCGTTGTTCATCTGCGTTGATACAGCCTATCGGCCGTTGCGTGAACACGGCATCGTGCCTGACGTGGTGGTAAGTATTGATCAGCGCATCGGCTTTCGGCATCTGCCCTTCGAGACGTCTGACGGCATTACGCTGGTGTACCTGCCGATGAGCGACCCGCAGGTATTGAAGGCATGGAAGGGCAAGCGCTATGGCGGCTACTCGGCCAGCCCGATCTACAGCGACCTGCGAGAACAGTATCCACGCGGTGAGCTGCACGTCGGCGGCAGCGTGATTCATCCGGCGGTGGATCTCGCAGTGAAAATGGGCGCCGGGCAAATCACCCTGTTTGGTGCTGATTTCGCCTTCCCGATGAACAAGACCCACGCGGGTTGGGGCGACGGCGATCTGGGCCCGCCGCTGGCCCAGGCGCGGCACTGGGTGCGCGATGGTCACGGTCAGCGCGTCAGCACGCAGCTGAATTTTCGCGGCTATCTGTGTGTGCTCGAGCGTTATATCGCCGCGCATCCGCAGGTCGAATTTCTCAACAGCAGTCGCGCCGGTGCGCTGATCGCCGGTACCGCATTCAATCCGGAGTTCGTGCAATGAGTGCGCTGAGTCAGAGTCAGGATCAGTGTCGCCGATGCGCGGCGTTGTTTCGCCTGGGGCGTGACGTCGAGGCGGCGCTGACCATGGTCGATGTGTTCGAACAGGTCCAGCAATGTCTGGCGTCTGCCTCAGTGGATATCCAGCAGGCGTGGGCACAAGTGCTCATGCAAATGCTCGATTGTCAGGAGCGCCAGGACTGGTTGGGCCTGGCTGACTATATGGAATACGAACTGGTGGAATTGCTGGAAAGTGTCCGGCGCTGAACCGCTGCGCAGCACTGGCCCGCGGCTTCGCGTTACAGGCGGTTTTATGGCGTCATTTTTTCGCGCTGGATGTGCTGCTAAGTCTTTGTTTTCTCGGGGGTGGCGTGGTGATGGCAAAATTTTTTCAAAAAGCCCTCAAGCAACCTGCAAACCCGACGATAACTATTACGAAGGTTCTCTAGGCCATACCCGGCGGTTGCCAGGGCCGGAAGCCGCAGTACCCAACCAACGAGGAATTCGTCATGGCTTTAACAGTAAACACCAACACCACATCGTTGAACGTTCAGAAAAACCTGAACCGCGCTTCCGACGCTCTGTCCACTTCGATGCAGCGCCTGTCTTCCGGCCTGAAAATCAACAGCGCCAAAGACGACGCCGCTGGCCTGCAGATCTCCAACCGTATGTCTTCGCAGATCCGCGGTAACACCCAGGCCATCCAGAACGCCAACGACGGTATCTCCGTTGCCCAGACCGCTGAAGGCGCTCTGCAAGCTACTACCGACATCCTGCAGCGTATGCGTGAACTGGCTGTTAAAGCCCGTAACGGCACCAACGGTACTGCTGACCAGACCGCTACCAACTCTGAATTCGCTCAGATGTCGGACGAGATCACCCGTATCTCCGCTTCGACCAACCTGAACGGCAAGAACCTGCTGGACGGTTCGGCTGGTACTGTGACCCTGCAAGTTGGCGCAAACACCGGTTCGGCCAACCACATCGACCTGGTACTGAGCTCCAAGTTCGACGCCGTCAGCCTGTCGGTTGGTAGCGGCACTCTGTCCCTGACTGGCGCTACCGTTACTGGTGCTGCTCAGAACATCGACAGCGCGATCACTGCAATCGACGCGGCAATCGCTGCAATCGGTGCAACTCGTGCCAGCCTCGGTGCTTCGCAGAACCGTCTGACCAGCACCATCTCCAACCTGCAGAACATCACTGAAAACACCACCGCTGCCCAGGGTCGTGTACAGGACACCGACTTCGCCGCAGAAACTGCTAACCTGACCAAGCAGCAAACTCTGCAGCAAGCTTCCACTTCGGTTCTGGCCCAGGCCAACCAACTGCCTTCCGCTGTACTGAAACTGCTTCAGTAATTCGGAACAAGTTTGAGCGGGGGAGTGCGCTGGTCGTGCTCTCTCGCTTTTTTACGTTAAGAGGTGATGGGCATGGACATGAGCGTAAAGCTTAACGTGTCTTATCCGGCTCCCAAACCAGTGCCACCGGTTGCTGACAAACCGTCAGAGCTGCCTAAAGTCCAAAAGACTGAAGCACCGGTCGCTGTCAAGGATCAGGATTCGGACAGCGCCAAGTTGAAACTGGCGGTGCAAGAGATCGAAAAGTTCGTCCAGTCGATCAAGCGTAATCTGGAGTTCTCGATTGACGAGCATTCCGGCAAAGTCATCGTCAAGGTGATCGCAAGCGAGACAGGTGAAGTGGTTCGACAGATTCCCTCCGCCGAAGCCCTCAAGCTGGCTGACAGCCTCGCCAACGCAAGTCATGTGTTGTTCGACGCCAAAGTCTGATAAATGGCATGAATAGTGTTTGTTCGTTCTCAGGACGCGGGTAACGGTCAAAAGAATGGCAACAATCTGAAGGGAGATGCACATGGCAAGTCCAATTCTACCGGGTTCCGGACTGGGTTCCGGCCTGGACATCGGCGCGATCGTCACCGCGCTGGTCAACGCCGACAAGTCTGCCAAGCAGACACAGATCGATACGCAGACCAAAACCAACTCGCTGAAGATCTCCGGCGTTGGTTCGCTGAAGAGCGCCCTGGCTGCCTTTCAAAAATCGATGGCTGACCTGAACAAGGCATCGAGCCCGGCTTTCGCCGGTTACACCGCTACTTCCAACTCTCCGACGATTCTCGGTGCAACCTCCGACAGCACTGCTGTTCCGGGCACTTACAACGTGGTCGTGAAGAACCTGGCCACCGGCTCGAAAGTAGCCAGTGCCGCCTTTGCCGGCGGTGCCGCCAGTGCCATTCCGAGTGGTACTCTGAAAATCAGTCAGAATGGCATTGATTACAATGTCGCGATTCCGGCCAATGCCACTTTGCAAAGTACCCGTGACGCGATCAACACCGCGCAGGCCAGCAACGGTATTTCCGCCAACATCGTGACCGACAGTTCCGGTGCGTCGCGCCTGGTGCTGAGCTCCAGCAAGACTGGCGCGGGCATGGACCTGAGCGTCAGCGGCATCGCCGGCCTCGAAATCGACGGCTCGCAGAAAATGGGTGACAACCCGGCGGCCGGCGCATCCGGTACGGTTGGCGAACTGGCCAGCGACGCGACGATTACCATTGATGGGCTGCCTGTTACCAGCAAGACCAACACGGTAACCGGCGCTATCAGCGGTATGACGCTGAACCTGACCGCCGTCAGCCCGGGCGCTCCCGGGGCGCAAACCGCGGCGGTTGTGACTGTGGCGACCAACACCGCAGGCATCCAGACGTCGCTGCAGACGTTCGTCGACTCCTACAACACGCTGAAGAAAACCATCGACGCGCTGTCCAAGGCGACCCCGGACGCGGATGGCAACCTCACCGTTTCCGCTGCGTTCACCGGTGACTCGCTGCCACGTTCGTTGATGGCCGATATCCGTGAACAGCTGACCGAGACCGGTGCAGGCGGCCAGTTGGCGGTGCTGTCGCAGTTGGGTGTCATGACCGACAGCAAGACCGGTTTGCTGGCGCTTGATGCTTCGGTCTTCAACAAGCGTATGGAAACCCCCGGCATGGCCGGTCAGGTTCAGCAGATGTTCACTGGCACCGATTCCAAGAACGGTCTGTTGGCGCGCATGAGCGCTTCGGTGGACCCTTATGTGAAAACCGGCGGGTTGCTCGACCAGCGCAGCTCGAACCTGACCAATCTGGCTTCGAGCCTGCAAAAGCAGCAGACGGCACTGGACTTGCGCGTTGCCAACCTGACGTCGACATTGACGGCCAAGTACAACGCCATGGACTTGCTGGTAGGGCAGATGAAGGCCACGGCGAGCAGCATCACGTCGTTCTTCAGCTCGCTTAACGCTCAGCAGTCCGCGAAGTAACAGTCAGTAACGACAAAAACCCGGCTACGCTTTATCGGCGTGCGCCGGGTTTTTGTCTTTTGATCTAAAGTTTTCGGACCGGTTGGCGATACACTGGTTATACGAGTCAACGTGGCAATGAGGTAGAACATGAACCCGATGTTAGCCCTTCGGCAGTACCAGAAAGTCGGCGCCCATGCGCAGACGTCCGAAGCGAGCCCGCACCGCCTGGTGCAAATGTTGATGGAAGGTGGTCTGGCCCGGATTGCGCAGGCCAAGGGCGCCATCGAGCGCAAGGACATTCCCGGCAAGTGCACGGCGATCAGCAAGGCCATCGGCATTGTCAGTGGCCTTCGTGAAGGTCTCGATCTTGAAAACAATGCAGAGGCACTGGCCGATCTGGATGGCCTGTATATCTACATGATGAAGCGCCTCGCCGAGGCCAACATCAGCAGTGATCCGCGTGTCCTCGATGAAGTGGCCGGCCTGCTGACAACGGTAAAAGAAGGCTGGGACGCCATCGCGCCTGTGCCGGCTCCGCAGTTCTGAAGGAGAGCACCATGAGTCTTGTATTGCAGCGAATTGCCGATACCCGCGAAGCGTTGGTCGGAGCATTGGCCGAACGAAACTGGGAAGCCATTGGTGAGTTGGATCTGGCTTGCCGTTCCTGCATGGAAGACGTCATGGCGGAAGCTTCGCTGGACGAAGTTGCGCTGCGCGACAACCTTGAGGAGCTGCTATTCGTCTACAAGGAGCTTCTTGAGGTGGCAATGGGCGAGCGGCAGGCGATAGCCAACGAGATGTCGCAGATCACCCAAGCGCAAAAGGCTGCAAAGGTTTACCATCTGTTTGGTTGATTAACCGTCAGTTGAACCAGAGATGTGCGCCATAAATTTGACTGTGCACGGTTTTTTGACTTAACTAGTGGCTATTATCAGGTTTAGGGCGTCTACAGGCACAAGGTGTCCTGCAAGCGTCTCGCTTGCCCCATTTTTCGGGCATTGAGTTGACTAGGGAAGTTGCTATTGCATGTGGCGTGAAACCAAAATTCTGCTGATCGATGACGATAGCGTCCGCCGCCGCGACCTGGCGGTGATTCTGAATTTTCTTGGCGAAGAAAATTTACCCTGCGGCAGCCATGACTGGCAGCAGGCTGTCGGCTCTTTGTCGTCTAGTCGTGAGGTCATTTGCGTACTGATCGGGACCGTCAATGCTCCTGGCGCGCTTTTGGGCTTGCTAAAGACACTCGCAACCTGGGATGAGTTCCTTCCGGTTTTGTTAATGGGCGATAATTCTTCCGTTGACCTGCCTGAAGACCAGCGTCGCCGGGTGCTGTCGACCCTGGAAATGCCCCCCAGCTACAGCAAATTGCTCGATTCGCTGCACCGCGCCCAGGTCTATCGCGAAATGTACGACCAGGCTCGCGAGCGCGGCCGTCATCGCGAACCCAATCTGTTCCGCAGCCTCGTCGGCACCAGCCGTGCGATTCAGCACGTGCGGCAGATGATGCAGCAGGTTGCCGACACCGACGCCAGCGTGCTGATCCTTGGCGAGTCCGGCACCGGCAAGGAAGTGGTCGCGCGCAACCTGCATTATCACTCCAAGCGCCGCGACGCGCCGTTCGTGCCGGTCAATTGCGGAGCTATTCCGGCCGAGTTGCTGGAAAGCGAACTGTTCGGCCACGAGAAGGGCGCTTTCACTGGTGCGATCACCAGCCGTGCAGGGCGCTTTGAGCTGGCCAACGGCGGCACGCTGTTCCTCGACGAAATCGGCGATATGCCGCTGCCGATGCAGGTCAAGCTGCTGCGCGTGTTGCAAGAGCGCACCTTCGAACGCGTGGGCAGCAACAAGACCCAGAGCGTCGACGTGCGCATCATTGCCGCAACGCACAAGAATCTCGAAAGCATGATCGAGATCGGCTCGTTCCGCGAAGACCTCTACTATCGCCTGAACGTGTTCCCGATCGAGATGGCGCCGCTGCGGGAGCGCGTCGAAGACATCCCGTTGTTGATGAACGAACTGATCTCGCGCATGGAGCACGAGAAGCGCGGTTCGATCCGTTTCAACTCGGCGGCGATCATGTCGCTGTGCCGTCACGGCTGGCCGGGCAACGTCCGCGAGCTCGCCAACCTGGTCGAGCGCATGGCGATCATGCACCCGTACGGGGTGATCGGCGTGGTCGAGTTGCCGAAGAAATTCCGCTACGTCGACGACGAAGACGAGCAGATGGTCGACAGCCTGCGCAGCGATCTGGAAGAGCGCGTGGCGATCAACGGCCATACGCCTGACTTCAGCGCCAGTGCACTGCTGCCGCCGGAAGGCCTCGACCTCAAGGACTACCTCGGTGGTCTGGAGCAGGGCCTCATTCAGCAAGCGCTGGACGATGCCAATGGCATTGTTGCCCGCGCCGCTGAACGTCTGCGCATCCGTCGCACGACCTTGGTCGAGAAGATGCGCAAGTACGGCATGAGCCGGGCCGGAGGAGACGAACAGGCGGATGATTGACGCCTGTTTTTCAAGCGCTTAATTTATAGGCGGTTTTTTTTTAGGCACGGGTATTGCTATAGCCCTCGCAACGTTCCGTTTCACTGACGGTCAGCCAAGCGAGAGAGCCCAATGCCCCAAGCCGCCCAGATCTCTTCTGCCTCCAATATCGTGGGGCAACCCTCGTCCGTAGAGCAGGCAAGTCGTCAGGGACTTGAGCAGGCCTTCCAGCTGTTCAACCAGATGTCGAGCCAGCTGACCGATTCCTACAGCCTGCTCGAAGCGCGGGTCACCGAACTCAAGGGTGAACTGGCGGTTGTCAGTGCCCAGCGCATGCAGGAACTGGCGGAAAAAGAACGCCTGGCCAATCGCCTGCAAAACCTCCTCGACTTGTTGCCCGGCGGCGTCATCGTCATTGACGGTCACGGCCTGGTACGCGAAGCCAATCCGGCCGCCATCGACTTGCTCGGCTCGCCTCTAGAGGGCGAGCTCTGGCGCCATGTGATCGCACGCTGCTTCGCTCCCCGTGAAGACGACGGTCACGAAATCTCCTTGAAAAACGGTCGACGCCTGTCGATTTCCACCCGCTCGCTGGATGCCGAGCCGGGGCAGTTGGTGCTGCTCAACGACTTGACGGAAACCCGTCATCTGCAAGATCAACTGGCACGGCACGAGCGCTTGTCTTCGCTGGGGCGCATGGTCGCGTCGCTGGCGCATCAGATTCGCACGCCGTTGTCCGCCGCTTTGCTTTACGCCAGTCATTTGACTGAACAGCAACTGCCAGTGGAAACCCAGCAGCGTTTTGCCGGACGCCTGAAAGAGCGTCTGCACGAACTGGAACATCAAGTCCGCGACATGCTGGTGTTCGCCCGTGGCGAGCTGCCGCTGACCGACCGCCTCACGCCCAGTGCCTTGATGCAATCGCTGCAGGCAGCGGCGCTGACCCACGTGCAGGATCTGCCGATCCGCTGGCAGTGCGACAGCCATGCCGGTGAGCTGCTGTGCAACCGCGACACTCTGGTCGGGGCATTACTGAATCTGATTGAAAACGCCATTCAGGCCAGCGCCGGCAAAGCGCGCCTGAAAGTGCATTGCTACACCAGAGGCAACACCCTGCATCTGTGTGTCAGCGACAGCGGCAGCGGCATTGAGCCGACAGTTTTGGCGCGCCTCGGCGAGCCTTTTTTTACTACCAAAGTCACCGGTACCGGCCTCGGCCTGACCGTGGTCAAAGCGGTGGCCCGGGCGCATCAGGGAGAATTGACCCTGCGTTCGCGAGTCGGGCGCGGCACCTGCGCGCAGGTCAGCCTGCCACTGTTTTCCGCTGCACAGGGAGTTGAATAAACGTCATGGGCATCAAGGTGTTGCTGGTCGAGGATGACCGTTCGTTGCGCGAAGCGCTGGCCGATACGCTGCTGCTCGCCGGCCACGACTATCACGCCGTCGGCAGCGCCGAAGAAGCACTCACGGCGGTCGCGCAGCAAGCCTTCAGCCTGGTGGTCAGCGACGTCAATATGCCGGGTATGGACGGCCACCAGTTGCTCGCGTTGCTGCGCGCACGCCAACCGCAATTGCCGGTGCTGCTGATGACCGCCCACGGCGCAGTCGAGCGTGCGGTCGATGCGATGCGCCAGGGTGCGGCGGATTATCTGGTCAAGCCGTTCGAGCCCAAAGCGCTGCTCGATCTGGTCGCGCGACATGCGCTGGGCAGCATTGACGCTGGCGAGGCGGACGGTCCGGTCGCTGTTGAACCGGCCAGTGCGCAGTTGCTTGAATTGGCCGCACGGGTCGCACGCAGTGACTCGACTGTGTTGATCTCCGGCGAGTCCGGCACCGGTAAAGAAGTGCTGGCACGCTATATCCACCAGCAATCGCGGCGGGCGAGCCAGCCGTTTATCGCAATCAACTGCGCGGCGATCCCTGACAACATGCTTGAAGCGACACTGTTCGGCCATGAGAAAGGTTCGTTCACTGGCGCTATCGCCTCGCAGGCCGGCAAGTTCGAGCAGGCGGACGGTGGCACCATTCTGCTCGACGAAATTTCCGAAATGCCCTTGGGCCTGCAAGCCAAGCTCCTGCGCGTTTTGCAAGAACGTGAAGTGGAGCGAGTAGGTGCGCGCAAGCCGATCAGCCTGGACATTCGCGTGGTCGCCACGACCAACCGTGATCTGGCCGGCGAAGTGGCGGCGGGGCGTTTTCGCGAAGATCTGTTTTACCGCTTGTCGGTTTTCCCTCTGGCCTGGCGTCCACTTCGCGAACGCACTGCCGATATCCTGCCGCTGGCGGAAAAGTTGTTGGCCAAACACGTCAATAAAATGAAGCACGCCGCAGCGAAGCTATCACCCGAAGCGCAAGCCTGCCTGACCGCGTACCCGTGGCCGGGCAATGTGCGTGAACTGGACAACGCCATTCAGCGTGCGTTGATCCTGCAGCAGGGCGGCTTGATCCAGCCGCAGGATTTTTGCCTGAGCGGTGCGGTGACTTTTGCGCCATTGGCGGTCGCTGCGCCAGTAATCCGCGAGGTGGAAATCGAGGCGGATTCTTCCGGTGCCCTGGGCGATGACCTGCGCCGCCGGGAGTTTCAGATGATCATCGACACCCTGCGCGCCGAGCGTGGCCGACGCAAGGAAGCTGCCGAAAAGCTCGGCATCAGCCCGCGCACCCTGCGCTACAAACTGGCGCAAATGCGCGATGCCGGGATGGACGTCGAAGGCTATCTGTTCGCCACCTGATCGACGCTGCAAAACAGTCCAGATGCTTTTCTCAGAAGGGTGCCCATGAGCTGGCACCCTTGTTGCTAATACCTGTGTACCCGCCGAGTGAGTGTCAAAAAATTGCGGGCCGCCCAAGAGAGTAGACCATGAGCCAAGGTATTGAATTTAATCGGTTGATGATGGACATGCAGGCCATGAAAGTGGATGCCATGTCTGCGCGTAAATCGACTGCCGCTGTCCCTGAAATCGCGGGCAGCAGCTTTTCCGACATGCTCGGTCAGGCGATCAATAAAGTCAGCGATACCCAGCAGGCGTCGACTCAACTGGCCAACGCGTTCGAGATCGGCAAGAGCGGTGTCGACCTGACTGACGTCATGATTGCGTCGCAAAAAGCCAGCGTGTCGTTCCAGGCTCTGACCCAGGTGCGCAACAAGCTGGTCCAGGCTTACCAAGACATCATGCAGATGCCGGTTTAAGGGCGAAATAAGTCATGGCAGAAGCAGTCGCTGATAACGTTCCGGCCAAGGCCACCCCGATCGACGGCAAACCGCCGCTGTTCGGCCTGTCCTTTCTGGAAAACCTTTCCCAGATGACCGTGCTGCGTCAGGTCGGCCTGTTGGTCGGTCTGGCTGCGAGCGTGGCGATTGGCTTTGCCGTGGTGCTGTGGTCGCAGCAGCCGGATTACCGTCCACTGTACGGCAGCCTTGCCGGCATGGACGCCAAGCAGGTCATGGAAACCCTGGCCGCCGCTGACATTCCTTACAACGTCGAACCCAATTCCGGTGCCTTGCTGGTCAAGGCCGACGACCTGTCCCGTGCGCGGATGAAACTCGCTGCCGCTGGTGTCACTCCCAGCGACGGCAACATCGGTTTCGAAATCCTCGACAAGGAACAGGGTCTGGGCACCAGCCAGTTCATGGAAGCGACCCGTTATCGTCGCGGCCTCGAAGGCGAACTGGCGCGGACCATCTCCAGCCTGAACAACGTCAAGGGTGCCCGCGTGCACCTGGCGATTCCGAAGAGTTCGGTGTTTGTCCGTGACGAGCGCAAGCCAAGCGCTTCGGTACTGGTCGAGCTGTATAGCGGGCGTTCGCTGGAGCCGGGTCAGGTGGTGGCGATCATCAACCTGGTGGCGACTTCCGTGCCAGAGTTGAGCAAATCGCAGATCACCGTCGTCGATCAGAAGGGCAACCTGCTCTCCGATCAGGCGGAAAATTCTGAAATGACCATGGCCGGCAAGCAGTTCGATTACAGCCGCCGCATGGAAAGCATGCTCACCCAGCGCGTGCACAACATTCTGCAACCGGTACTGGGCAATGATCGCTACAAGGCTGAAGTTTCGGCCGACGTCGATTTCAGTGCCGTCGAATCGACTGCCGAGCAGTTCAACCCGGACCAACCGGCGTTGCGCAGCGAGCAGTCGGTCAACGAACAACGCACCGCCAGCAATGGCCCGCAAGGTGTGCCGGGTGCTTTGAGCAACCAGCCGCCGTCGCCTGCCTCGGCGCCGCAGACCACCGGTGGCACCGCCGCACCGGCCGGGATGATCCAGCCGGGTCAGCCACTGGTTGACGCCAACGGTCAGCAGATCATGGACCCGGCCACCGGCCAGCCGATGCTCGCGCCGTACCCGGCCGACAAGCGTCAACAATCGACCAAGAACTTCGAGCTCGACCGTTCGATCAGCCACACCAAGCAGCAGCAGGGCCGTCTCAATCGCCTGTCGGTGTCGGTGGTGGTCGACGATCAGGTCAAGATCAACCCGGCCAACGGTGAAACCAGCCGTGCGCCGTGGAGCGCCGACGAATTGGCGCGCTTCACCCGTCTGGTGCAGGACGCCGTCGGTTTCGACGCCAGCCGTGGTGACAGCGTCAGCGTGATCAACATGCCGTTCTCCGCCGAGCGTGGCGAAGTGATTGCAGATATTCCGTTCTACTCCCAGCCATGGTTCTGGGACATCGTCAAACAAGTGCTGGGTGTGCTGTTCATCCTGGTGCTGGTGTTTGGTGTGCTGCGTCCGGTGCTCAACAACATCACCGGCGGTGGCAAAGGCAAGGAGCTGGCCGGTCTGGGCAGCGACGTGGAACTCGGTGGAATGGGCGGCCTGGACGGCGAACTGGCCAACGACCGCGTGAGCCTCGGTGGTCCGCAGAGCATTCTGTTGCCAAGCCCGAGCGAGGGTTATGACGCGCAGTTGAATGCAATCAAGAGTCTGGTAGCTGAAGACCCGGGGCGCGTGGCTCAGGTCGTAAAAGAGTGGATTAACGCAGATGAGTGATAACCGAGCCGCCGCCGTCAAATTGACCAAGGTCGACAAAGCCGCGATTCTGCTGCTGTCCCTCGGTTCGACCGATGCTGCGCAAGTGCTGCGCCATATGGGTCCCAAAGAGGTTCAGCGCGTCGGCGTGGCCATGGCGCAGATGGGCAACGTCCATCGCGAACAGGTCGAGCAGGTGATGAGCGAGTTCGTCGACATCGTCGGCGATCAGACCAGCCTCGGCGTCGGTTCCGACGACTACGTGCGCAAGATGCTCACCCAGGCCCTGGGCGAAGACAAGGCCAACGGCCTGATCGACCGCATCCTGCTCGGTGGCAACACCAGCGGCCTCGACAGCCTGAAATGGATGGAGCCGCGCGCAGTCGCTGACGTCATCCGTTACGAACACCCGCAGATCCAGGCGATCGTGGTTGCGTACCTCGATCCGGATCAGGCCGGTGAAGTGCTCGGCAACTTCGACCATAAAGTGCGTCTGGACATCATCCTGCGCGTTTCGTCGCTGAACACCGTGCAACCGGCCGCCTTGAAAGAACTCAACCAGATTCTCGAGAAACAGTTCTCCGGCAACTCGAACGCCTCGCGCACCACCTTGGGTGGCATCAAGCGTGCGGCCGACATCATGAACTTCCTCGACAGCTCGATCGAAGGCCAGCTCATGGACTCGATCCGCGAAGTCGACGAAGACCTGTCCGGTCAGATCGAAGACCTCATGTTCGTCTTCAACAACCTTGCCGACGTCGACGACCGTGGCATCCAGGCACTGTTGCGCGAAGTCTCTTCCGATGTGCTGGTGCTGGCCCTCAAGGGTTCGGACGAAGGCGTCAAGGAAAAGATCTTCAAGAACATGTCCAAGCGTGCTGCCGAACTGTTGCGCGACGACCTCGAGGCGAAAGGCCCGGTGCGCGTCAGCGACGTCGAAACCGCACAGAAGGAAATCCTCACCATTGCCCGTCGTATGGCCGAAGCCGGCGAGATCGTGCTCGGTGGCAAGGGCGGCGAGGAAATGATCTAAGCCCATGGATAAGCCTGACGAGTCTGTGACGGATCTGATCCGCGCCCGCGATGTTCGTGGTTTCGAATCCTGGGCGCTGCCCAGCTTCGATCCGCCGAAACCGGAACCCGAGCCTGAGCCGGAGCCCGAACCGCCGGAAATGGAAGAAGTGCCGCTGGAAGAAGTCCAGCCACTGACCCTGGAAGAACTCGAAAGCATCCGTCAGGAGGCTTACAACGAGGGCTTTGCCATTGGCGAAAAGGAAGGTTTTCACAGCACCACGCTGAAGGTGCGTCAGGAAGCCGAAACGGCGCTGGCGGCGAAAATCGCCAGCCTTGAGCTGTTGATGGCCAACCTGTTCGAACCGATCGCCGAGCAAGACACTCAGATTGAAAAGTCGCTGGTCGATCTCGTGCAACACATCACCAAACAGGTGATCAAGCGCGAACTGGCCATCGATTCGACGCAGATCGAACACGTCATGCGCGATGCCCTCAAGCTGCTGCCGCTGGGCGTGGAAAACGTGCGCCTGTACGTCAATCCGCAGGATTTCGCCCAGGTCAAAGCCCTGCGCGAACGCCACGAAGAAACCTGGCGCATCGTTGAAGACGAGTCGCTGTTGCCGGGCGGTTGCCGGGTTGAAACCGAACACAGCCGCATCGACGCCAGCGTCGAATCGCGGGTGACCCAGGTCATGGCCAAGCTGTTCGATCAGTTGCACGAGCAGGCCTTGCATCCGGCGGCGCCTGACTTGAGTCTGGACATTCCCGAAGACACCCCAGCGGCTGTCGACTCTGACGAGCCGCGCGCGGACGCCAGCGATGCGCCTTGAACGCACCAGCTTCGCCAAGCGCCTGAGCACCTACGCCGAGGCCACCGAGATTGCCGGCGCGCCGATCCTTGAAGGTCGGCTGCTGCGCATGGTCGGCCTGACCCTCGAAGCCGAAGGCTTGCGCGCCGCCATGGGCACCCGTTGCATGGTGATCAATGACGACAGCTACCACCCGTCCCAGGTGGAAGCGGAAGTCATGGGTTTTTCCGGCAGCAAAGTCTTTCTGATGCCGGTCGGCAGCGTCGCCGGCATCGCCCCGGGCGCCCGCGTGGTGCCCCTGGCCGATACCGGTCGTTTGCCGATGGGCATGAGCATGCTCGGTCGGGTTCTTGACGGCGCCGGCCGCGCGCTGGACGGCAAGGGCGGCATGAAGGCCGAAGACTGGGTACCGATGGATGGCCCGACAATCAACCCGCTCAACCGTGACCCGATCAGCGTACCGCTCGACGTCGGCATCCGTTGCATCAACGGTTTGCTGACGGTCGGCCGTGGCCAGCGTCTGGGTCTGTTTGCCGGTACGGGTGTCGGTAAATCGGTGCTGTTGGGCATGATGACCCGCTTCACCGAGGCCGACATCATCGTCGTTGGTCTGATCGGTGAGCGTGGTCGCGAAGTTAAGGAATTCATCGAGCACATCCTCGGTGAAGAAGGCCTCAAGCGTTCGGTAGTGGTTGCATCGCCGGCGGACGATGCACCGCTGATGCGTATGCGCGCGGCAATGTATTGCACGCGCATCGCCGAATATTTCCGCGACAAGGGCAAGAACGTTCTGCTGCTGATGGACTCGCTGACCCGTTTCGCCCAGGCACAGCGGGAAATCGCTCTGGCCATCGGCGAACCGCCAGCGACCAAGGGCTATCCGCCATCGGTGTTCGCCAAACTGCCGAAACTGGTGGAGCGCGCCGGTAATGCGGAGAAGGGCGGTGGCTCGATCACGGCGTTCTACACCGTGCTGTCCGAAGGCGATGACCAGCAGGACCCGATTGCCGACTCGGCGCGGGGTGTGCTCGACGGCCATATCGTCCTGTCACGACGCTTGGCCGAGGAAGGCCACTATCCGGCGATCGACATCGAAGCCTCGATCAGCCGGGTCATGCCGGCGGTGGTTTCGCCGGATCACATGCAGCGTGCGCAGTACTTCAAGCAGTTGTGGTCGCGCTATCAGCAGAGTCGCGATCTGATCAGCGTCGGCGCCTACGTGGCCGGCGGCGATCGCGAGACCGATCTGGCGATTTCCCTGCAACCGCAACTGGTCAGGTATCAGCGCCAGGGCCTCAACGACAAAATCAATCTGGGTGAAAGCCAGGCCTATCTGGAAACCCTGTTCGCCCCTGCGGCGGGCGGGTAACCGGCCATGGCCGTCAGCCGCGCCGCGCGCCTGGCACCGGTGGTGGACATGGCCGAAAAGGCCGAGAAAGCCGCCGTGCAGCGCCTCGCCTACTTTCAGGGCCAGGTCAAAGTTGCCGAAAGCAAACTGGCCGACCTCAATGCCTTTCGTCTGGATTACTCGCAGCAGTGGATCGTGCGCGGCAGCACCGGCGTGAGCGGGCAGTGGCTGCTGGGTTTTCAGGGGTTTCTGGCGCAACTCGACACCGCTGTCGATCAACAACGGCAGAGTCTGGTCTGGCACCAGAACAAGCTCGACAAGGCGCGTGAGGAATGGCAACAGGCGTTTGCCCGCGTCGAGGGTTTGCGCAAACTGGTGCAGCGCTATCGTGATGAAGCGCAACGCCTCGAAGACAAGCGCGAGCAGAAGCTGCTGGATGAACTGTCGCAGCGCTTGCCACGGCGTGATGCTTTTTAAAGATCAAAAAATCGCAGCCTTCGGCAGCTCCTACAGGGGAATGCATTTTCAAATGTAGGAGCTGCCGAAGGCCGCGATCTTTTGATCTGCTTTTCCAGCCTTGCCCCAACCCTATCCAGGTGCTACACCTTGTACAGGTTCGTCAATGACAAGGAAGCCAGTCAATGTCAGTCGTTACAGAAATTTCTCCAGACCAGAAAAAGCTCACGATCTCGGTCAAAGGCCGGTTCGATTTCGGTCGCCATCAGGAATTTCGCGAGTCGTATGAACGGCTCTCACACAAACCAGAATCCATCGTGGTCGACCTCAAAGAGGCCACTTATCTCGACAGCTCCGCGCTGGGCATGCTGCTTCTGCTGCGTGATCACGCCGGCGGCGACGAGTCGGATATCCGCGTCGTCAACAGCAGTTCCGATGTGAAGAAAATCCTCGCGATTTCCAACTTCGACAAACTCTTCGATATCAGTTGACGCCCATGCAGGCGCAAGAGCCGCTGATCATTCTTATAGCCGAAGACAGCGCCGCCGACCGGCTGCTGCTGTCGACCATCGTCCGCCGTCAGGGTCATCAGGTGCTGACAGCGGCCAACGGTGCCGAAGCGGTTGCAACCTTTGCACGGCAGCAACCGGATCTGGTGTTGATGGACGCGCTGATGCCGGTGTTAGACGGCTTCGAAGCGGCGCGGCAGATCAAGGCACTGGCGGGGGAAGCGCTGGTGCCGATCATCTTCCTCACCTCGTTGACCGAGAGTGAAGCGCTGGCTCGGTGTCTGGAGGCTGGCGGCGACGACTTTCTGGCGAAACCGTACAACCAAGTGATACTCGCCGCCAAAATCAAGGCGATGGATCGCTTGCGCCGCCTGCAGGCAACGGTCCTGCAGCAGCGCGATCTGATCGCAAAACATCATGACTATCTGCTCAACGAACAACGAGTGGCCAAAGCGGTGTTCGACAAGGTCGCGCATTCCGGTTGCCTGAGTGCGCCGAACATCCGATACCTGCAATCGCCTTACGCGCTGTTCAACGGTGACTTGTTGCTGGCGGCGTACACGCCGGCCGGTGACATGCACATCATGCTCGGCGATTTCACCGGGCATGGTTTGCCGGCGGCGGTCGGGGCGATGCCGTTGGCCGAAGTGTTTTACGGGATGACCGCCAAGGGCTACGGCCTGGCCGAAACCCTGCGCGAGATGAACGCCAAGCTCAAGCGCATCCTGCCGGTGGACATGTTCTGCTGCGCCACGCTGCTCAGTCTGAGTTTCCAGAGCCGTTCGGTGGAGGTGTGGAACGGCGGCATGCCCGACGGTTACTTGCACCGCATGGCCAGTGGCGAACGCGTGCCGTTGCCGGCGCGGCATTTGCCCCTGGGGATTCTCAGCGCGCAAGCCTTCGATGACCGTACGGATGTGTATCCGATGGCCGTCGATGATCGGGTGTTTCTGTTATCGGACGGGGTGATCGATACCTGCGATGCCAATGACCAGTTGTTCGGCGTCGAACGCTTGCAGCAGGTGTTTGCGGCGAACCGCGAGCCGGATCGGCTGTTCGAGGATATCGAACAGGCCCTGCGCGATTTTCGCGGACAGGCCCGTGATGATGTGAGCATGGTCGAGGTCAGTCTGCTTGGGTCGGCGCAGACCCACGGCGCGGCACCGGTTTATTCCGACAGCGGCCAGTCGTGCCCGCTGAACTGGTCGGCCAGTTTCGAGTTTCGCGGCACCACGCTCAGGCGTTTCAATCCGTTGCCGTTCCTCTTGCAGTTGCTGCTTGAGGTGCATGGCTTGCGCGCGCAAAGCGGGGCGCTGTACAGCGTGCTCGCCGAGTTGTATTCCAATGCGCTGGAGCATGGCGTGCTTGGGCTGGACTCGAGCCTCAAACGCGATGCGGCAGGTTTCGCCCGCTACTATGAAATGCGCGCGGCGCGGCTGGAGGCGCTGCAAGACGGTTTCGTGCGCGTGCATTTGCAGGTCCAGCCGCAAGGCGAGGGCGGGCGACTGGTCATTCGCGTCGAGGACAGCGGCAATGGGTTTGATGTAGCGCGGGTCATGGAACGGCCCGTGGATAACGTCCGCTTGTCGGGACGCGGCATCGGGCTGGTCCGGCAACTGGGGCGCAACGCCAGTTGGTCAGACCAGGGTCGTAGTGCCAGCGTGGAGTTTTTCTGGGAGATTGAGGCATAATCCGCCCATTCTTGATCAAGGAGTGAGCAAGTGACAGACCCACATGTAGATCGCGAAGTCCTCGATACTTTGCGCGAGGTGATGGAGGACGGCTATACGGAATTGCTGGAGACTTTTCTGGCAGATTCGCAAAGCCGCCTGCACGAGTTGCAGGACAGCACCAGCGCCAAAGCGCTTTCCGATGTAGCCCATAGCTTCAAGGGCAGCGCCAGCAACATGGGCGCGGTTCGACTGGCCGAGTTGTGCCAGGATCTTGAGTCGAATGCCAAGGACAAAAGTCCGGAAGCGCTTGCTCAACTAGTGGCCGATATCCATTCCGAATTCGCCGAAGTACGCCCGGTGTACGAAAGCGAAAAGCACCACGCCCACATCCACTGAAGCTGCCGTCCGGCGCTTTTCGCAAGTGTCTGGCCAAACTGGCCCGGCACTTGCAGTCATCTTGCTCAACTGTACCTACGATCCCAGTGCAGCGGAGACCGTGTCATGCCTGCGACCCCCAACATTCTTCTTCAGACCGCCGCTCAGGCCAAGGCGCAAGCCGCCTCGGCCAAATCGTCGGCAATGGCCGCAGACGCCGGGGACAAGGCCTCAAGCTTCGCTAAAGTGTTCGCCGATCAGGCGCCGGCCAAGCCTGTCGTGACTGCCGATAACTCAGTCAAACCGGCACGCGACAAGGTCGCGGACAGCAGCGGCAAAAAGGATATCGGCAAAGATCAGTCTGCCGCGCCCGAGCCAGCAATTGCCGATAGCGGCAAAGCGTTGCCTGCTGACAAAGCGCCTGCGAGCGACGACGCGACAGCGACTGCCGATGACACCGCTGAAACCGTACAAACCCCTGTGGCCGATGCCGCGCCTGTAGACCCGGCGCTTGATCCGGCCTTGGCGCAAGTCGTCCAGCCACTGGTGCCAGCGCCTGTGGTGCAGGCCCCGGCAGTCGCCACGCCAGCCCAGCCGGAAACCGAAACGCCTGCATTGGCGGTCGTGTCGGGGATGGTCAAAGATCCGGCGGCCACCGACAGCGAATTTGATCCGACAGCCGACCCGCTCGATTCCCTGCCGGCCGTGCGCATGGCGATGGAGCAGGGCGGGCATATTTCCGCGTCCAGCCAAGCACAGCCGAAAGCCACGCCTGCTCAAGCTCAGGCTGACGGCGAATTGACCGCCGCCCAGAACTTCGCCGCCGGTATGGCCAGCATGCTCGACGTGCAGGCCGATAAGGACAGCACCAGCCAAGGCGGCGAAAAAGCCTTCAGTGGTTTGATCGATGATGGACTCAAAGATCTCAAAACCGCGACCAGCGACACCCGCGTCGACGACTTCGCCAACCGTCTGGCGGCCCTGACCCAGGCCGCTACGCCGAAAACCGCCAATGCGCTGCCGGTGAATCAGCCGATCGCCATGCACCAGAGCGGCTGGACCGAAGAAGTGGTCAACCGCGTCATGTACCTCTCCAGCGTCAATCTGAAGGCCGCCGACATTCAGTTGCAGCCGGCGGAGCTGGGGCGCCTGGATATCCGCGTGAACATGGTTCCCGATCAGCAGACCCAGGTCACCTTCATGAGCGCGCACCCGAGCGTGCGTGAAGCGCTCGACAGCCAGATGCACCGCCTGCGCGACATGTTCAACCAGCAGGGCATGGGCCAGGTCGACGTCAACGTTGCCGACCAGAACCGTGGCTGGCAGGGGCAGCAAGGCCAGGAACAGGCGCAGCAGGGCCACAGTGGCCGGACCAGCGCTGCTGGTGGCCGCCTGGATTCGGCGGATGAGGAATTGGCACCGGCTACTGTCGCTGAAGTGGCGGCGCAGACCACCAGCGTAATTGGCAGCAGCGCGGTCGACTATTACGCCTGAGCAAATCAAGAGCCCCTCACCCTAGCCCTCTCCCAGAGGGAGAGGGGACCGATTGGGGAATCTTGAAGAACTACGCCGACCTGAACGAGCATCGCTGAATCCGTCCCGCCCTGAACTTGCAATCACCTCGGTTGTGCAGGTCGATGTCCAGCCCCATTACATCTCGGTCGGCCCCCTCTCCCTCCGGGAGAGGGCTGGGGTGAGGGTGCCTTTGACTTTAGCGTCGTTCTCGACCTCCGACACTTCTGGCATAACACTTGCTCTTGCCTTGCCGTGCGACTGTGAAACCCCCGATTAGTGACGGATTATTGGCATGGCGAAGAGCGAAGCTGCAGCAGTAAAAGACCCCGCAACCAAAGGCAAACTCAAGCTGATCATCGTGATCGTGCTGGCGTTGCTGGTGGCCATTGGTGCATCCGTCGGGGCGACCTGGTTCTTCATGCACGGCGCGCAGAGCAAGCCTGCCGAGGCCGCTGAAGCAGCGCCGGTCGGTAAGCAGGCGGCGATTTTCGAGCCGATGGCGCCGGCCTTCGTTGCCAACTACAACCAGAACGGTCGTCAGCGCTACATGCAGGTGAGCATCACCATGCTGGCGCGCAATCAGGCCGATCTGGACGCGCTCAAAGTGCACATGCCGGTTATCCGCAACAACCTGGTGATGCTCTTCTCCGGTCAGGATTTCGCCACACTGGCAACCCCGGTCGGGCAAGAGATGTTGCGCCAGAAGGCCACCGCCAGCGTCCAGGAAGTGGCGCAGAAAGAACTGGGCAAAGTGGTCATCGAACAGTTGCTTTTCACTAATTTCGTACTGCAGTAGGAACACGACATGGCCGTGCAGGATCTGCTGTCCCAGGATGAAATCGATGCGCTCTTGCATGGCGTCGATGATGGTCTGGTACAGACCGATAATGCTGCCGAACCCGGCAGTGTCAAAAGCTACGACCTGACCAGCCAGGATCGCATCGTTCGTGGACGCATGCCGACGCTGGAAATGATCAACGAGCGTTTCGCCCGCTACACCCGCATCAGCATGTTCAACATGCTGCGCCGCTCGGCGGACGTGGCTGTCGGTGGCGTGCAGGTGATGAAGTTCGGCGAATACGTGCACTCGCTGTACGTGCCGACCAGCCTCAACCTGGTCAAGATCAAACCGCTGCGCGGCACCGCGCTGTTCATCCTCGACGCCAAACTGGTGTTCAAGCTGGTGGACAACTTCTTCGGCGGCGACGGCCGTCACGCCAAGATCGAAGGGCGGGAATTCACCCCGACTGAATTGCGCGTGGTGCGCATGGTGCTCGAGCAGGCCTTCGTCGATCTGAAGGAAGCATGGCAGGCGATCATGGAAGTCAATTTCGAGTACATCAACTCGGAAGTGAACCCGGCCATGGCCAACATCGTCGGCCCGAGCGAAGCGATCGTGGTCTCCACCTTCCACATCGAACTCGATGGCGGTGGCGGCGACCTGCACGTGACCATGCCGTACTCGATGATCGAGCCGGTGCGCGAAATGCTCGACGCCGGTTTCCAGTCCGACCTCGACGACCAGGACGAGCGCTGGGTCAACGCCCTGCGCCAGGACGTGCTCGATGTCGACGTGCCGATCGGCGCCACCGTGGCGCGCCGCCAGTTGAAGTTGCGCGACATCCTGCACATGCAACCGGGCGATGTGATCCCGGTCGAGATGCCGGAAGACATGATCATGCGCGCCAACGGCGTGCCGGCCTTCAAGGTCAAGATGGGCTCGCACAAAGGCAACCTCGCGTTGCAGGTGATCGAGCCGATCGAGCGTCGCTGAGGCGGCGCTTTTCACCCCCGTATTTAACCGAATTGTTGCCCGCCGAGGACACATGATGAACGACGATATGAACGCGCAGGACGACCAGGCACTGGCCGATGAATGGGCTGCGGCCCTGGAAGAAACCGGTGATGCCGGCCAGGCTGACATCGATGCACTGCTGGCCGCCGACGCCGGCACTTCCAGCTCCAACCGTCTGCCGATGGAAGAGTTCGGCAGCGTGCCGAAGAACAATGATCCGGTGACCCTCGACGGGCCGAACCTGGACGTGATCCTCGACATTCCGGTATCGATTTCCATGGAAGTCGGCAGCACCGACATCAACATCCGCAACCTGCTGCAACTCAACCAGGGTTCGGTGATCGAGCTTGATCGTCTGGCCGGTGAGCCGCTCGACGTGCTGGTCAACGGCACCTTGATCGCCCACGGCGAAGTAGTAGTGGTCAACGAGAAGTTCGGCATCCGCCTGACCGACGTGATCAGCCCAAGCGAACGCATCAAGAAGCTGCGCTGAGTGAAAAGGTTTCTCTGGGTTCTGCTGGCATGGCCGTTGAGCGTGCTGGCTGCCGAGCCGAGCGCAACCACTGCCACGCCTGCCGCCACCGCGCCAATGGTCAACAGCGGCGTGGCCGGTCAGTTGACGCAACTGGTGTTCGGTTTGCTGCTGGTGCTGGGCTTGATCTTCTTCCTCGCCTGGCTGCTGCGCCGCGTGCAACAGGCGGGGCCGGCAGGCAAGGGCCAGGTGATCGAATTGATCGGCTCGCGCGCGCTCGGCCCGCGTGACCGATTGATGCTGGTGCAGGTCGGCAACGAGCAGATTCTGCTCGGCCTCAGCCCCGGCACCATCACCGCGCTGCATGTGCTCAAGGAACCGGTCGAAGTCCCCAGCGCCAGTGAAAAAGCGACGCCGGAATTTGCTCAGCATCTGCTGAAAATTCTCGGCAAGGACCAAAAGGATACGAAGTAATGGGTGCGCTCCGCATCGTCTTGTCGCTGCTGCTGTTGCTGGCCGCGCCGCTGGCGTTCGCCGCCGATCCGTTGTCGATCCCGGCGATCACGCTGGGCACCAATGCCGATGGCGCGCAGGAATATTCGGTCAGTCTGCAGATCCTGCTGATCATGACCGCGCTGAGCTTTATTCCAGCGGCGGTCATTCTGATGACCAGTTTCACGCGGATCATCATCGTCTTCTCGATCCTGCGTCAGGCCCTCGGCCTGCAACAGACGCCGTCGAACCAGATCCTCACCGGCATGGCGCTGTTCCTGACGCTGTTCATCATGGCGCCGGTGTTCGACCGGGTGAACAACGATGCGCTGCAACCGTATCTGGCGGAAACCCTCACCGCACAGCAAGCGGTGGAAAAGGCTCAGGTGCCGATCAAGGACTTCATGCTCGCGCAGACCCGCACCAGCGATCTGGAGCTGTTCATGCGCCTGTCCAAGCGCACCGACATCGCCAGCCCGGATCAGGCGCCGCTGACCATTCTGGTACCGGCATTCGTCACCTCCGAGCTTAAAACCGCGTTCCAGATCGGCTTCATGATCTTCATCCCGTTCCTGATCATCGACCTCGTTGTCGCGAGCGTGCTGATGGCCATGGGTATGATGATGCTCTCGCCGCTGATCATCTCGCTGCCGTTCAAGATCATGCTGTTCGTGCTGGTCGATGGCTGGGCGCTGATCATCGGCACTCTGGCCAGCAGTTTTGGAGGTGTTTCGCCATGACCCCGGAAGTCGCGGTCGATACCTTTCGTGAAGCCCTGTGGCTGACCACCATGATGGTCGCCATCCTGGTGGTGCCGAGCCTGCTGGTCGGCCTGCTGGTGTCGATGTTCCAGGCCGCCACGCAGATCAACGAACAGACCCTGAGCTTCCTGCCGCGTCTGCTGGTGATGCTGGTGACCCTGATCATTGGCGGTCCGTGGATCGTGCAGACGTTCATGGAGTACATCATCCAGCTGTACAAAAACATTCCGATGGTCATCGGCTAAGCCATGCAATCGCTGCTTCAGCTGACCGACACCCAGATCAGCACTTGGGTGGCGTCGTTCATGTTGCCGCTGTTTCGCGTGGCGTCGATGCTGATGGTCATGCCGGTGTTCGGCACCACTCTGATTCCGCGTCGCGTGCGTCTGTATTTCGCCGTGGCGATCACCGTGGTCATCACCCCGGCGCTGCCGCCGATGCCCGCCGTCAGCCCGCTCGACCTCAGCGGCCTGCTGCTGATCGGCGAGCAGATTCTGGTCGGCGCCGTACTGGGCTTTTCCCTGCAACTGTTCTTCCAGGCGTTTGCCGTCGCCGGGCAGATTGTCGCAGTGCAGATGGGCATGGGCTTCGCCTCGATGATCGACCCAACCAACGGCGTTTCGGTGGCGGTGATCGGGCAGTTCTTCACCATGCTGGTGACGTTGCTGTTTCTGTCGATGAACGGCCACCTGGTAGTGTTCGAAGTCCTCACTGAAAGCTTCACCACTTTGCCGGTCGGCGGCGGTTTGATGGTCGAGCATTACTGGGAACTGGCCGGCAAACTCGGCTGGGTGCTCGGCGCCGCGCTGTTGCTGGTGTTGCCGGCCGTCACCGCACTGCTGGTGGTCAACATCGCTTTCGGCGTGATGACCCGCGCCGCGCCGCAACTGAATATCTTCTCGATCGGTTTTCCGCTGACCCTGGTGCTCGGCCTGTTCATCGTCTGGGTGGGGCTGGCGGACATTCTCAACCAGTATCAACCGCTGGCCAGCGAGGCCCTGCAGTTGCTACGCGAACTGGCACGGGCGCGCTGAGTCATGGCAGAGAGCGAGAGCGGTCAGGACAAAACAGAAGACCCCACGGAGAAACGCAAAAAGGATTCCCGTGAAAAGGGTGAGATTGCCCGCTCCAAAGAACTCAACACCCTCGCCGTGATGATGGCCGGTGCCTCTGCGCTGCTGATTTTCGGCGGCATGCTCGCGCAAGAACTGATGGACGTGATGCGCTTGAACTTCACCCTGTCGCGCGAAGTGGTCATGGACCAGGGCGCCATGGGCCGGTTCTTGCTGGAGTCGGGCCTGATTGCCTTGCTGGCGATTCAGCCAGTGATGATCACCCTGTTGCTCGCCGCCGTGATCGGGCCGATCTCCCTCGGTGGCTGGCTGTTCGCCGCAAGCTCCCTGGCACCCAAGTTCAGCCGAATGAACCCGGCCGCCGGCCTCAAGCGCATGTTCTCGTTCAAGGCTGTGGTCGAACTGCTCAAGGCACTGGCGAAGTTTCTGATTACCCTGGGCGTGGCCCTGGTGGTGTTGTCTGCCGACGTCGATGACTTTTTGCGCATCGCCCACGAGCCGCTGGACATGGCAATCATCCACAGCGTGTTGCTGGTGGGCTGGAGCACCCTGTGGCTGGCCTGCGGCCTGATCATCATCGCCGCCGTCGACGTGCCGGTGCAGCTCTGGGAAGCGCACAAGAAACTGCTGATGACCAAGCAGGAAGTGCGCGACGAACACAAGGACCAGGAAGGCCGCCCCGAGGTCAAGCAACGCATCCGCCAGACCCAGCGCGAAATGTCCCAGCGCCGCATGATGTCGGCGATCCCCGAAGCCGACGTGGTCATCACCAACCCGACCCACTACGCCGTCGCGCTCAAGTACGACTCGGAAAAGGGCGGCGCCCCGGTGCTTCTGGCCAAGGGCAGCGACTTCATCGCCTTGAAAATCCGCGAAATCGCCGTGGCCAATAACGTCATGCTGCTCGAGTCGCCTGCGTTGGCGCGCTCGATCTATTACTCAACTGAGCTTGAGCAGGAAATTCCTGGCGGGCTGTATCTGGCAGTGGCGCAGGTGTTGGCTTACGTCTACCAGATCCGCCAACACCAGGCGGGCAAGGGCAAGCGGCCGGATCCGTTGAAAGATGATTTGCCGATCCCGCCGGATTTGCGTCGGGATTCCTGATGGTTACCGCTCGTCTGGAAAGTCTCTCAACCTGTCAACTCTGACAGTAGACGCCGCTATCCAACCGCGTTGCTATGCACTTGGGAATAATCCCTGAGCGCAGAGATAGAGATCATGGCAGAGCGAATCTATAAAAAACTCGAAGGAATGACACTGGACTACGTTTCAGGACAGCTGGAGCAAAACCCCAAAGAACGATCCATACGGTACACGGTGAGCTTTGACCTCGATCTCGACTTCACCCACTTCGTGCAGATGGCCAACGTTTATATCCCCGATTATCTGAACAACCCGGTCAATGCCATCAGGCCTGAACTGGACGGATTGGCTTACCACTACTCCTACAACTATCTGTTCGATAGCGCGGGCAATGTCGGACACAAAATGGCCTTGTTCGCGCTGTTCACATCGCCACGTTATTACATGGATCAATGGGCCTCGAATGCTGATCTGGAGGTGCGCTATAGCAAGCCTGCGTTTCAGATCGTCGGGCAAAAGTTGCGTATCACTGCAAGCCGGGACTTCCGATTGCTGCACGACAGCGGCCTGATCACGATCGATGATTTACCTTTAATGCAATTTCATTGGGCGCTGAACCTGTTGCAGGCTGGCTTGGCCATTCCGAAAATCACAGCGCCAACGACCAAAGTCGTGCTCATGTACATGCACGAGGATTTCGTCGAGGTTGAAGGCCAATCGGTATTTCGAGGCGTGAAGTATGTCGATCGCAATCAGCTGGCTTTCGGCGAAATCACGGCCAAGCAGATACTGACTGCTTAGTAGCTCGCCCACTGATGATCTTTCCCACGGCGCAACAAAGGAATGCAGCCCGGTAAGCTCCGCTTCGCTTCCAAAGCCGAACGCAGAGCGTCCGTTGAGGCATTCCCACGCGGGAGCGTGGGAACGATCATTGCGCCGTGCTACTGCGGCAATTCCAGATTATCCAGCACCCGATTCACCGCCAATTCCCCAAGCATGATCAACTGCGCGATCCCCATCAGCGTCCGCCGCTGCGATGGCTTCACCAGTCCGGCGAATTCCTGGGCGATGGTTTTCGCGGAGGCGAGGGTTTCGCAGGCGTTGGCCAGCAGGTCTTCGTTTTTGGTGTCGGCGGTGACGGCGTACATGGCGCGAGGGCTGAAGGGCGGTGGGGTGGAGCCGGGTGGGCAGAGGTAATGGTCTAGGGCGCGGTCGGCGGCTTTGTGAAGTTTTTTTGAGTCGAGGGATTCGTAGGGGGAGGTGGGGTCGGATTCGGGTGGGTTGGGTGCTGGTTTGATCATGGTGAGACTCCGTGGTTGATTTGGCCGCCACGGCTCATCGCTAAACAAGTAAAGGTGGCGGCTGTACGCAGGTTAGCGATCCGGGTCACAGAAACCCCGGGTAGACCCGAAGGTCTCCCACGCACAGCCACCATGACGCCAAGTGCAGATAGACAAGTTGCAATTGAGACTGGGGATTGTTGCGTCTGTAGGGTGTCGGATCGCTAAACCCGGTCGCTGATTCGTCAGCGACCGATTCACGATAAGGCTCAACCCCAAGGCGCACAAGCCGGCGGATTCTGGCGTAGCTGTAGGCAATGGCGCAAGAACTTGTAGCCTTGAAGGCGTGTCCTGACGTGTCTTTTAAACACCAGGGGTCAAAAGGAAATTTGTGCTGACCTCACGGGCCCCCTCGGCCAGTAGAAAACTCACGGCTAAAGCCCCCTCCGTTTAAATTAGTGGCGAAAGCTGAAAGGCTTCTTGCAGTAGCCGTAAGTTCGCTCGTCGCGTCAAAAGTCTGTTTTATAAGAAAGTGAATAAAGGCGTTGCCTTTTTCGATTTCAAATGACAGCTAACGCTCTTGGATCCATATATTGTCTATGTCGAAGTCATTGCCGTGTCCAGAAGGAGTGTAATTCCAAAGCCCTAGCGTTACGTTTTCGGTTGATAGGGCTGTATATACACCCGCGCCGGTTTTCCAAACGTCTTTAGCCCTTCCCGTGTTCACTTTGGCACCTATAACTACGTTGTTGATTCTCAAATCCAGGACTGTCGAATAAGTGCCTAGCGATCGAGCTACCACAGAAAATCCAAAGTCATAGGTTACTCCAGATACTACCGATATCATTATTTTCATTACCAGCCCGGAGTAGTCCGAGGATTTGTCGGTAAACGTCTTAATAGCACCGCCATTCGCAACTAATTCCCCCCTATATGCACCCTGTGGGGCCCATCCCTGAAAAGTGTTGTCATCAAAATCCCACGTGATCGCAAGTTTACGTCTTACCGTTAGGTTTCGCGCATCAGATATCAGATTGTTGCCATACAATGCCTCGGCAAACAACCGATGTGGGCCAACTTCCACAGTTATCGTCTTTTCCCACTCGCCCGTCTGCATATCGGCTCGGGCTGTTCCTTTCGACTCTGCACCTGTGTCGCTTCCGTCATAGACCTCGACTTCTTTATCCTCGCTAGCCGTACCTCTTAGAGTCAATGTGGTACTGACGGTCGTCATCCCTTCGGGTACTTCAACATCCTTGTCGTTCAGAACGTTGTCGAGTGTCGGTCGTACCTCACACTTCAATATATAAGTGCGTATAGGTAAGGCAACTGCCGTCGCTGTATTGGCGGCCCCGCCTAAGTTTACTTTCAGGGTGGTTGTCTGTTCAGTCCCATGCTTGAGTTCTTTCAGCCACTCAACAGGCGCCTCTACCGACAACCCATCTACCGAATCATTAGGCTCTCCCGACCTGACGTTCTTGCTGACGGGATCACCATTCTTATTAAAACCTGCACACGTGACCCAGATCGGTTGCCCCGGCTCGAACAAGGGCCATTTCACCGCGAGAATCCGTGCGTCTGGTTGAAGTTCATAAATCTTCAACACGCCGCTGACGTTGCCGGCGATGTTCGGCATCGGTAAACGTGAGTCTCCATCGGCAATCTTCATGACATCAAACCTGGCTGCTGGTGACTCTCCGGCAGGCGCTCCAGCGCGAATCAGATCCCAACGAAACTCAATCGCCTTGCCATGCCAAGCCGCCAGAAACGCAGCACTCAATAAAATCTCCGCAACCCCATCAATAAAATCCACCACCGGAAACGGCGGCGTTCCGGCCGGCGCGTTTACCTGGACGAATTGGGCTTTATCATCTGTCTGTGGTGTGAAACCTGTTACCTGCAGCTTCACTCCTGCCGGATTATCCAAAACGTCAATCGGCACTGTTGCTGGCATCAAGGCTGGCGGTGGTAGTTCGATCGGAGCAGTGCCGATCACGACAGCGCTGGCTATGTTGGACGTGCCTACCAAACCAACCCCGGGTCTACGCACTTCATAAGTCGCCGTCACTTTACTGTCAGCGAATACCTTGTTTCTGGCCACCTCAAGGAAGCAGGGCAGTTTCCCTATGAACGGTTTCTCCTCAACGTTACCCCTGACGACCTCCACCACATCCGTGGGTTGTCCGGTATCAGTCGCAGTGTAAGTCGCTACGATTTCGTCACCCACTTCAATGCGCGGATCTTTGGTCAGCACAACCATCAGCAAGTTGTTATTCCCCAGCTTCTCCAGATCGATGATCTCGGCAACGTCACCCGGATAGTCCTCTTCGCGTTCCAGCAGGATCAGCTTCGGCAGAAGGGTGCCGTCCAAATCCTCATTCACCGTCTGCACCGGTGACCAGGGCGCATCGGTGTCTGGGCCGTTGCCGATCTGGTCGGTGACGGTGTAAGAAAAATGCAGTTTCTTGTCTTGCCGTTTCGCCTTGTCGAGAAACGCGCGGGTGACGGTGAAACAGATTTTGATGGGAGCCTCGGAGCCGGGGAAGAGGGGCGCCTGGGTCGGAAGGACTCTGGGTTTTGGTTCGAGAAATTCACCGTTGCACTTCAGCGTGATGACGTCGTGCGCCCGGCAATACGGGTACTGGACGCACACCTCGGCGCTGACGAAGTCTGGGCCGACGCCGTTCTTGATCACGTCCGGTAGCAGCAATTCAAGTTCTGAGTGGCCGCCAGGTGCGTCGTATCGATCCTTCAGGCCGGGACGAATGCGGTTGTAGTGGATCGTCAGTGTTGTGGAGGTGCCGATATTGTCGCTGCCGCGTCTGACGGTATAGTACAGCTCGTTTATCCGGTCCGGATGCAATCGACCCCTCGGGATGCGCAAGGTGGTGCGCTTATCAGGATCGACAATGGTTTCACTGTCCAGTACCGCCGATTCCGCCTCGAGCCATAGCTCCATTACGTCATTAGGATCCATGGTGCCTGACAAGGGCGGATCCGCAAATACAATGGCGCCTTCGCCGTCGGTGACCAGATCGTAGGCCACTATGGAAAGGCCAATCATTGCGCCTTCTACTGGCACGGTGCGACCGTTGACGATTGGGGGCGCTAGCGCCAGAACGGTGTTGTCCGGTTGGGTGGATTGGCTCATCGGTGATGCTCCTGCGCGGTTGATATCAGCAGGGTTGATGAGAGCGTTAAATTGAAAATCGCACACCTGTAAGATCTGACAGTCGCGACGAACGGTCACTTCCGGAAACGACAAAAACAAAAGATCGCAGCCTTCGACAGCGCCTACATTTGATTATGTCCGGGCAGCAACGGATGCCTCGATTGGACACCAAACGTTCGGCTCCAGATGGGACGCAGAGCGTCCCGGGCTGCATTCCCACGCCGGAGCGTGGGAACGATCATTGCGCCGAGCTACTGCGGCAACTCCAGATTATCCAGCACCCGATTCACCGCCAATTCCCCGAGCATGATCAACTGCGCGATGCCCATCAGCGTCCGGCGCTGGGATGGTTTCACCAGTCCGGCGAATTCCTGGGCGATGGTTTTAGCCGAGGCGAGGGTTTCGCAGGCGTTGGCCAGCAGGTCTTCGTTTTTGGTGTCGGCGGTGACGGCGTACATGGCGCGGGGGCTGAAGGGCGGTGGGGTGGAGCCGGGTGGGCAGAGGTAGTGGTCGAGGGCGCGGTCGGCGGCTTGGTGGAGTTTTTTCGAATCGAGGGATTCGTAGGGGGAGGTGGGGTCGGATTCGGGCGGGTTGGGTGTTGGTTTGATCATGGTGATGCTCCTGAGGTTATGAAGCCACTCTTTTCCCTGTCGCTAAACAAGTGAAGGTGGCAGCTGTACGCGGGTTAGCGAACCGGTCTCAGGCACCCCGGTAGACCCGAAGGTCTCCCGCATACAGCCGCCATAACGTTATCGCGGGCGAAAAATCCCGCAACGAAGCCACGATCGCTGATGCACTGAGTTGGTCCGAGTCGCTAAACCCGATCGCTGATTCGTCAGCGACCGGACCACGATAGAACCCGACCCCAAAGCGCACAAGCCGGCGGATTCTGGCTTGGCTGTAGGCAATGGCGCAAGGATTTGTAGCCTTGAGACCGTGTCTGAAGGTGTCTTTTAAACAGCTTCGTTTAAATCGAAAAAATGCGCGGCATTCGATGGCCTCTTCGCGAGCAGGCTCGCTCCCACAGGGGCCGTATTCCAAATGTCCGATCGGGAATGCATTTCAAACTGTGGGAGCGAGCCTGCTCGCGAAGGGGTCAACCCAATCAGCCGATAATCCCAAGTAAAACCGCTCTATTTCATTCCCCGGCAAAAGTTGGAAAGCTTCTTGCAATAGCCGCCCTGCGCCCGTTCGGGGCGTCAAAAGTTTGCTTTAAAGGAACGGGGAAAACCGGTGGATCGCACTCAGTTATTCAATACAGCACGTACCAACGTTGCCGACCTCAGTCGAGGCAATCTGGGCGTGCCGTTGTTGCTGCTGGTCATGCTGGCCATGATGATGTTGCCGGTACCGCCGTTCCTGCTCGACGTCTTCTTTACCTTCAACATTGCCCTGTCCATCGTCGTCCTGCTGGTCTGCGTGTATGCGCTGCGGCCGCTGGATTTCGCCGTGTTCCCGACCATTCTGCTGGTGGCGACGCTGCTGCGCCTGGCGCTGAACGTGGCCTCGACGCGGGTGGTGATGCTCCACGGTCAGGACGGCCACGCCGCCGCTGGTAAGGTGATCCAGGCCTTCGGTGAGGTGGTGATCGGCGGTAACTACGTGGTCGGTATCGTGGTCTTCGCGATTCTGATGATCATCAACTTCGTCGTGGTGACCAAGGGTGCCGGGCGGATTTCCGAGGTGAGCGCGCGTTTCACCCTCGATGCGATGCCCGGCAAACAAATGGCGATCGACGCCGACCTCAACGCCGGCCTGATCGACCAGAATCAAGCCAAGTCGCGCCGTCAGGAAGTCGCCCAGGAAGCGGAGTTCTACGGTTCGATGGACGGTGCCAGCAAGTTCGTCCGCGGTGACGCCATCGCCGGCCTGCTGATTCTGTTCATCAACCTTATCGGCGGCATGGCCGTGGGTATCTTCCAGCACGGCATGAGCTTCGGCGATGCGGGCAAGGTTTACGCCTTGCTGACCATCGGTGACGGTTTAGTGGCGCAATTGCCATCACTGTTGTTATCTACAGCAGCGGCGATCATGGTGACCCGTGCTTCCGGCTCGGAAGACATGGGCAAGCAGATCAACCGCCAGATGTTCGCCTCGCCGAAAGCGCTGGCCGTGGCCGCTGGTTTGATGGCGGTGATGGGCCTGGTGCCGGGCATGCCGCACTTCTCTTTCCTGAGCATGGCGGCGCTGGCTGCGGGCGGCGCGTACCTGTTCTGGAAAAAGCAGAATGTGGCCAAGGTCGTGGCGCTGGAAGAGGTCAAGCGTCAGCAGGAACTGCTGCCGTCGCCGGCCCGCGCCATGGAAACCAAGGAGCTGGGCTGGGACGACGTGACGCCGATCGACATGATCGGCCTGGAAGTCGGCTATCGCCTGATTCCGCTGGTGGACCGCAATCAGGGTGGGCAATTGCTCGCGCGGATCAAGGGCGTGCGCAAGAAGCTCTCGCAGGATCTGGGCTTTTTGATGCCGACCGTGCACATTCGCGACAACCTTGATCTGGCGCCGAGCGCTTACCGCCTGACGCTGATGGGCGTAATCCTCGCCGAGGCCGAGATCTACCCGGACCGCGAACTGGCGATCAACCCCGGCCAGGTCTACGGCTCGCTCAACGGTATCAACGCCAAAGATCCGGCTTTCGGCCTCGAGGCGGTGTGGATCGAAATCAGCCAGCGCGCCCAGGCGCAATCGCTGGGCTACACCGTGGTCGACGCCAGCACCGTCGTCGCCACCCACTTGAACCAGATTCTGTACAAGCACTCCAGTGAGCTGATCGGCCACGAGGAAGTGCAGCAACTCATGCAATTGCTGGCCAAGAGCTCGCCGAAACTGGCGGAAGAGCTGGTGCCGGGCGTGGTTTCGCTGTCGCAGTTGCTCAAGGTCCTGCAAGCGCTGCTCGCCGAACACGTGCCGGTGCGCGACATTCGCAGCATTGCCGAGGCGATCGCGAACAACGCTGCCAAGAGTCAAGATACCGCCGCTCTGGTCGCCGCTGTGCGGGTCGGCGTATCCCGTGCAATCGTCCAAAGCATTGTAGGCACTGAGTCCGAGCTGCCTGTAATCACATTGGAACCAAGGTTGGAACAGATATTGCTCAATAGTCTGCAGAAGGCAGGACAAGGCTCGGAAGAGGGCGTTCTGCTGGAGCCGAGCATGGCCGAGAAGCTGCAACGTTCGTTGATCGAAGCGGCCCAGCGTCAGGAAATGCAAGGCCAACCGGTGATCCTGCTAGTGGCAGGCCCGATTCGCGCGATGCTCTCGCGCTTCGGCCGCCTCGCAGTCCCAGGCCTGCATGTGCTGGCCTACCAGGAAGTACCGGACAACAAGCAAGTGACCATCGTTGCGACAGTAGGGCCCAACGGCTGAGGTAGTGGTTTATGCAAGTTAAGCGTTTTTTCGCCGCCGATATGCGTCAGGCCATGAAGCTGGTTCGCGATGAGCTGGGCGCTGATGCCGCCATCATCGGCAACCGCCGCATCGCCGGCGGCGTCGAGTTGACGGCGGCACTGGATTACAAATTGTCGGCGCTGGCGCCACGGGTTCCGAACATGGAACTCGAAGACGAGCTGCGCAAGACCCAGTCGCGCATCGTCACCGCCCAGGCCGAGCTGAGCCTGCGTGGCGAAGCCGACGGCAACACCAATCAGCAGTTGTTCGCCGGGCTGCCATTGACCGCTGGCCTGCCGCTGACCGCTGCCGAACCGCTGAGCGAGCCGACCTACGCCGCACCGACGCGCCCGGCCGCAGCGCCTGCGCAGGCTTCGGCGGGTGTCGATCCGCGTGCGCTGGATTCGATGCGTTTTGAATTGAACAGCCTGCGCGAGCTGATGGAAGTGCAGCTCGGCACCCTGGCCTGGAATCAGCTGCAAGGCAGCCGTCCGGCCCAGGCCAATCTGTATCGCCGTCTGCAGCGCATCGGCTTGTCCGGCCCGCTGTCGCGGGATCTGCTGGCGATGATCACCGATATCGAAGAACCCCGTCAGGCCTGGCGCATGCTGCTGGCGCACCTGGCGCGGATGATTGCCGTACCGGAAGTCGAGCCGCTGGAAGAGGGCGGTGTGATTGCCATGGTCGGCCCCGCCGGCATGGGCAAGACCACCACGCTGGCCAAGCTCGCTGCGCGTTACGTGCTCAAGTACGGCGCGCAAAACGTTGCACTGGTGAGCATGGACAGCTTCCGCATCGGCGCGCAGGAACAACTGAAAACCCTCGGGCGCATCCTCAACGTGCCGGTAACGCACGTCGATCCGGGTCAGTCGCTGGTGCAGGCATTGGATCCACTGCTACGCAAACGCGTGGTTTTGATCGATACTGCCGGCCTGCAAGCCAGTGATCCGGCGTTGCGCATGCAGCTTGAGAGCCTGGCCGGGCGTGGCATTCGCTCAAAAAATTATCTGGTCCTGGCAACCACCAGCCAGAAACAGGTTCTAACCGCCGCTTATCACAGTTACAAGCGTTGCGGGCTGGCCGGCTGCATCCTGACTAAACTGGATGAAACGGCCAGTCTCGGCGAAGTGTTGAGCCTGGCGATCAGTCATGAATTGCCGGTCGCGTACCTGACCGATGGCCCACGGATTCCGGATGATTTGCATCTGCCGCGCCGTCATCAACTGGTCAGCCGCGCCGTCAGCGTGCAAATGCAGGAAGAACCCAGCGAAGAAGCCATGGCTGACATGTTCGCTGATATCTATCACAGCCCGACCAAGCAGGTTGGCTGAGGTAATCATGAACAGTTTTTGTACCTACATCGATGGTCTGCCACGCATTGTTCCGATCAGGAACGCGCAGCCAGTAATGTGGCCTCCGTCTATGCAAGACAAGGTAAAGAAATAACATGGGCAGCATGCATCCCGTACAGGTGATCGCGGTGACCGGCGGCAAAGGTGGCGTCGGCAAGACTAACGTGTCAGTGAACTTGTCGCTGGCGCTGGCAGAGCTTGGCCGTCGGGTCATGCTGCTGGACGCCGACCTGGGCCTGGCGAACGTCGACGTTCTGCTGGGGCTGACACCCAAGCGCACTTTGGCCGACGTTATCGAAGGCCGTTGCGAACTGCGCGACGTGCTGTTGCAGGGCCCGGGCGGGATTCGCATCGTGCCGGCGGCCTCCGGCACGCAGAGCATGGTGCACCTGAGCCCGGCGCAGCACGCCGGCCTGATCCAGGCGTTCAGCGATATCGGTGACAATCTCGACGTGCTGGTGATCGACACCGCTGCGGGTATTGGTGACTCGGTAGTCAGTTTCGTTCGTGCCGCCCAGGAAGTGTTGCTGGTGGTCTGCGACGAGCCGACTTCGATCACCGACGCTTACGCGCTGATCAAGTTGCTCAACCGTGACTACGGCATGAACCGCTTCCGCGTGCTGGCCAACATGGCGCAGAGCCCGCAGGAAGGGCGCAACCTGTTCGCCAAGTTGACCAAGGTCACGGATCGCTTCCTTGACGTCGCCCTACAATACGTCGGCGCCGTGCCGTACGACGAAAGCGTGCGCAAGGCAGTGCAGAAGCAGCGCGCCGTCTACGAAGCCTTTCCCCGTTCCAAGTGCGCGCTGGCCTTCAAGGCCATCGCCCAGAAGGTCGACACCTGGCCGCTGCCGGCCAACCCGCGCGGGCATCTGGAATTTTTCGTCGAGCGTCTCGTGCAGCAAACCGCAGGGCCTGTGATATGACCGCCAGTGGCATGAATCTTTACAAAAAGTCGGCGCGTGACGCGCAATACGAATTGATCGAGCGCTACGCGCCACTGGTCAAGCGCATTGCCTATCACTTGCTGGCACGCCTGCCGGCCAGCGTGCAGGTCGAAGACCTGATCCAGGCCGGGATGATCGGTTTGCTCGAAGTCTCGACCAAATACGACGCCAGCAAAGGCGCCAGTTTCGAAACGTACGCGGGCATTCGAATCCGCGGCGCGATGCTCGATGAAGTGCGCAAAGGGGATTGGGCACCACGCTCGGTTCACCGTAATACCAGGATGGTCAGCGACGCGATTCGCTCGATTGAAGCTAAAACCGGCCGTGACGCTAAAGATCACGAGGTTGCGGCCGAACTCCAATTGAGTCTCGACGATTACTACGGGATTCTGAATGACACCTTGGGCAGTCGCCTGTTCAGTTTCGACGACCTGTTGCAGGACGGCGAACACGAAGGGCTGCACGAGGATGGCGCGAGTGCTCATATGGAGCCGTCACGCGATCTGGAAGATGAACGCTTCCAGGCGGCGCTGGCGGACGCGATTGCCAATTTGCCGGAGCGTGAGCGACTGGTGTTGGCGCTGTACTACGACGAAGAGCTGAACCTCAAGGAAATCGGTGAAGTCCTTGGCGTCAGTGAATCGCGGGTCAGCCAGTTACACAGCCAGTGCGCGGCCCGTCTGCGGGGGCGTTTGGGGGAGTGGCGAGCGCGCTGAAGGCAGTGTGGGGACACTGCGAAACGAGGCTGGTGCGGTGATCAACGGCGCCGGTCTCGATCCGTTGTGCTCCAGACAAACTTCGAGTGCTATGCCGATTGATTGAAGTGGCGTGTCCAGGTGCTGGGCGCGTTTAAGACTGCTTGGAGGTCGAATTGAACAAAGACATGAAAATCCTCATCGTTGATGACTTCTCAACGATGCGGCGGATCATCAAGAACCTGCTGCGCGATCTTGGGTTCACCAACACCGTCGAGGCCGACGATGGCACCACTGCCATTCCGGTGCTCAACAGCGGCAGCATCGACTTTCTGGTAACGGACTGGAACATGCCGGGCATGACCGGTATCGACCTGCTGCGTCACGTGCGCGCCGATGAAAAACTCAAGCACCTCCCGGTGTTGATGGTGACTGCTGAAGCCAAGCGCGAGCAGATCATCGAGGCCGCTCAGGCCGGTGTGAACGGTTACGTAGTCAAACCTTTCACGGCCCAAGCGTTGAAAGACAAAATCGAGAAGATTTTCGAACGCATCGGCTGATGAATGCGCGGGGGAGCTATGGAGCATAACGAATCATCACAGGGCGATTTCGAATCGACCCTGAAAAAACACGCGGTCGAACTGGTCGAGAGCCTTGAAAAAGGCAGGTTCGGCGACGCGGTGCAACTGATCCATGAGCTCAATCAGACCCGTGACCGCGGCCTGTATCAGGAAGTGGGCAAGCTCACACGTGAACTGCACAGTGCGATCGTCAATTTCCAGATCGATCCGCACATGCCGCAGGCCGAGGAAGTGTCGCAAATCACCGACGCCACCGAACGCCTGGGCTATGTGGTCAAGCTGACGGAAGCCGCGGCCAACCGCACCATGGATCTGGTGGAAAGCGCCACGCCGGTGGTCAACAGTCTGGCTGATGAAGCGCAGACGTTGAGCGCCGATTGGGGTCGCTTCATGCGTCGCGAGGTCGGGGCCGAAGAGTTCCGCGAACTGGCGCGCCGGGTCGACGGTTTTCTGTCACGCAGCAGCACGGACAACCGTGCGGTGTCGAGCAACCTCAACGACATCCTGCTGGCCCAGGACTACCAGGATCTCACCGGTCAGGTGATCAAGCGCGTGACCCAATTGGTCACCGAAGTCGAAAGCAATCTGCTCAAACTCGTGCTCATGGCCAGTCAGGTCGACCGCTTTGCGGGCATCGAACATGACCGCGCCGCAATGCTTGCCGAAAAAGATCCACAAAAACATCTCTCGCAGGGTGAAGGTCCGCAGATTCATGCCGATAAACGAGAAGACGTTGTGTCCGGTCAGGACGATGTGGACGATTTGCTATCCAGCCTTGGATTTTGAAGTTTAGGTTTTTAGACCTGTTAGGAGCACCCCATTAATGAGCTTCGGCGCCGATGAAGAGATCCTTCAGGATTTCCTGGTTGAGGCCGGCGAGATTCTTGAGCAACTGTCCGAACAACTGGTCGAGCTGGAAAGCCGTCCGGATGATGCAGATCTGCTCAATGCAATTTTTCGCGGTTTCCACACTGTAAAAGGGGGCGCCGGCTTCCTTCAGCTCAATGAGCTGGTGGAGTGCTGTCACATCGCCGAAAACGTGTTCGACATCCTGCGCAAGGGTGAGCGTCGCGTTGATGCAGAACTGATGGACGTTGTGCTCGAAGCACTGGACGCGGTGAACAGCATGTTCAGCGAAGTCCGTGAACGTTCACCGATCACCGCTGCGACGCCGGAGCTGTTGGCCGCGCTGGCGCGCCTGGCCGAACCGCAATCGGCGGATGAAGCCGTTGCCGCACCGGTAGAAGCGGTGGAAGAGCCGGTCGCCGAAAGCGCATCGGAAGACATCACCGATAACGAATTCGAACAGTTGCTGGACTCGCTGAATGCCGTCAAGGCCCAGGCCGAGGCCCCGGCCGCTGTTGTTGCTCCAGCGCAGGTTGCCGACACGGCCGCCAGCGATGAAATCACCGACGCCGAATTTGAATCGCTGCTCGATCAACTGCACGGCAAAGGCCAGTTCGCTGTCGATGCGGTCGCTCCAGCGGCGCCAGCAGCTCCGGCAGCGCCTGCCAAGGGCGACAGCTCGGACATCACCGACGACGAATTCGAAGCCTTGCTCGATCAGTTGCACGGCAAGGGCAACTTCGCCGTTGACGCGCTGGAATCGGCCATCGCTTCGGCGCCGGCAGCACCTGCTGCACCGGCCGCCGCTGCGGCCGGCAGCGACCTGATCAGCGATCACGAATTCGAATCGCTGCTCGACGAATTGCACGGCAAAGGCAAGTTTGACGCCAGCGCTGCGACTGCTGGCTCCGCATCAAGCGTCGCCACGCCTGCCGCCAAGGCACCTGCTGCAGCCGCTGCGCCGAAACCTGCGGCCAAGCCTGAGCCGAAAGCCGAAGCGCCGAAACCGGCCGCCGCGGCTGCACCGGCACCGGCACCGGCCCGTGCGCCAGCCGCTGCCCCGGCAGAAAAACCGGCCAGCGAAGCAGAAACCACCGTGCGCGTCGATACCGCGCGGCTCGACGAGATCATGAACATGGTCGGCGAGCTGGTGCTGGTGCGTAACCGTCTGGTGCGCCTGGGCCTCAACAGCGGCGACGAAGCCATGTCCAAGGCCGTGTCGAACCTCGACGTGGTCACCGCTGACCTGCAGACCGCCGTGATGAAGACGCGGATGCAGCCGATCAAGAAGGTCTTCGGGCGCTTCCCGCGTCTGGTTCGCGACCTCGCACGTCAGCTCAAGAAAGAGATCAACCTGGAACTGGTGGGTGAAGAAACCGACCTCGACAAAAACCTTGTCGAGGCCTTGGCCGACCCGCTGGTCCACTTGGTGCGCAACGCCGTTGACCACGGCATCGAGTCGCCGGAAGAACGCGAAGCATCGGGCAAGGCCCGTGGCGGTCGCGTGGTGCTGGCGGCCGAGCAGGAAGGCGACCATATCCTGCTGTCGATCTCCGACGATGGCAAAGGCATGGACCCGAACGTCCTGCGTTCGATCGCGGTAAAACGCGGTGTGATGGACAAGGACGCGGCCGATCGCCTGAGCGATACCGAGTGCTACAACCTGATTTTCGCCCCGGGTTTCTCGACCAAGACCGAGATCTCCGACGTGTCCGGCCGTGGTGTCGGCATGGACGTGGTGAAGACCAAGATTTCCCAGCTCAACGGTTCGATCAACATCTACTCGACCAAGGGCCAGGGTTCGAAGATCGTCATCAAGGTGCCGCTGACCCTGGCGATCATGCCGACGCTGATGGTCATGCTTGGCAATCAGGCGTTCGCGTTCCCGTTGGTCAACGTCAACGAAATCTTCCACCTCGATCTGTCGACTACCAATGTCGTCGACGGTCAGGAAGTGGTGATCGTGCGCGACAAGGCGCTGCCATTGTTCTACCTCAAGCGCTGGCTGGTCAGCTCCGCCGCTCACGAAGAGCAGCGCGAAGGCCATGTGGTGATTCTTTCGGTGGGCACACAGCGGATCGGCTTTGTCGTCGATCAACTGGTCGGCCAGGAAGAAGTGGTCATCAAGCCATTGGGCAAAATGCTCCAGGGAACTCCGGGCATGTCCGGCGCCACCATCACCGGTGACGGCCGCATTGCGCTGATTCTCGATGTTCCAAGCATGCTCAAGCGTTACGCCACAAAGCGTATTTGAATCCGGGGCGGCGGCGCGATGACGCGCCGCTGCACCTAATGGAGTGTTTATGGCAGTCAAAGTCCTGGTGGTGGACGATTCGGGTTTTTTCCGCCGCCGCGTCTCGGAAATTCTTTCGGCGGATCCGAGCATCCAGGTGGTCGGTACGGCCACCAACGGTAAAGAGGCGATCGATCAGGCCATGGCCCTCAAGCCTGACGTGATCACCATGGACTACGAGATGCCAATGATGGACGGCATCACGGCAGTGCGGCACATCATGCAGCGCTGCCCGACCCCGGTGTTGATGTTCTCCTCGCTGACTCACGAAGGCGCGCGGGTAACCCTCGATGCGCTGGACGCCGGCGCGGTGGATTTCCTGCCGAAGAATTTCGAAGACATCTCGCGCAATCCCGAGAAGGTCAAGCAGCTGCTGTGCGAGAAAGTCCACAGCATTTCGCGCAGCAACCGTCGTTTCAGTGCCTACAGCGCGCCGGCTCCCGCCGCTGCGCCAGCGCCAGCGCCGACGCCTGCTCCGGCAGCGTCGAGCTACGGCAGCCACACGAGCCACAGCAGCCCTGTCCCGGCACGTCCGGCGCCTGCGCCAGCGCCTGCTCGCGCATCCGCTGCCAGTGCTTCGTCGTCGGCCCCGAAACGCAAAGCCTACAAACTGGTTGCCATCGGTACCTCGACCGGCGGCCCGGTTGCGCTGCAACGTGTGTTGACGCAATTGCCGGCGAACTTCCCGGCGCCGATCGTGCTGATCCAGCACATGCCGGCGGCGTTCACCAAAGCGTTTGCCGAGCGCCTCGACAAGCTCTGCCGCATCAGCGTCAAGGAAGCCGAGGATGGCGACATCCTGCGTCCGGGCCTGGCGCTGCTGGCACCGGGTGGCAAGCAGATGATGATCGACGGCCGTGGCGCGGTGAAGATTCTGCCGGGTGACGAACGTCTGAATTACAAGCCGTGCGTGGACATCACGTTCGGTTCGGCGGCGAAATCCTACGGCGACAAAGTTCTGGCAGTCGTGCTGACCGGCATGGGCGCCGACGGCCGCGAAGGCGCGCGTCTGCTCAAGCAGGGCGGCAGCTCGGTGTGGGCGCAGGACGAAGCAAGCTGCGTGATCTACGGCATGCCGATGGCCATCGTCAAAGCCGATCTGGCTGACGCCGTGTACGGTCTGGACGACATCGGCAAGCACATCGTCGAGGCGTGTATCTGATGGATGTTCTCAGCCTTATCGGCCTCATCATGGCGTTCGTCGCCATCATCGGCGGCAACTACCTTGAAGGCGGCCACCTCGGCGCGCTGGCCAACGGCCCGGCGGCGCTGATCGTGCTGGGCGGCACGGTCGGCGCCGCGCTGCTGCAATCACCGATGAGCGCGTTCAAGCGCGCCATGCAGATTCTCGGCTGGATCTTCTTTCCGCCGCGTGTCGACCTGGCCGGCGGCATCGACCGCGTGGTCAATTGGAGCCTGACGGCGCGCAAGGAAGGCCTGCTCGGCCTCGAAGGCGTGGCCGACGCCGAACCTGACAGCTATTCGCGCAAGGGCCTGCAACTGCTGGTCGACGGCGCCGAGCCGGAAGCCATTCGGAGCATTCTCGAGGTGGATTTCTACACCCAGGAATCCCGCGATATCGAAGCGGCCAAGGTGTTCGAAAGCATGGGCGGCTACGCGCCGACCATCGGCATCATCGGTGCGGTGATGGGCCTGATTCACGTGATGGGCAACCTCGCCGATCCGTCGCAACTGGGTAACGGCATTGCCGTGGCGTTTGTCGCGACCATCTATGGCGTGGCCAGTGCCAACCTGATTCTCTTGCCGGTCGCGGCCAAGCTCAAGTCCATCGCGCTGCGGCAGTCGCGTTATCGCGAAATGTTGCTGGAAGGAATTCTGTCGATCGCCGAAGGTGAAAACCCTCGTTCCATTGAGTTGAAGCTGCAAGGCTTCATGGACTAAGGGAATAACCTCATGGCTCGTCGTCGCCACCAGGAAGAACACGTCAATCACGAGCGCTGGCTCGTGTCCTACGCGGATTTCATCACTTTGCTGTTCGCGTTTTTCGTGGTGATGTACTCGATCTCGTCGATCAACGAAGGCAAATACAAAGTCATTTCCGAAGCGCTGATCGGCGTATTTACCGACTCCGATCGCTCGCTCAAACCGATTCCGATCGGCGACGAACGACCGAAAACCGTGACCCCGGCCAAGCCGCTGGTCAAGGATGCCGAGCAGGTCGACGCCGGTATTTCCGGGGCCAGCGATCCGCTGAAAAGCATCGCCGATGACATCAGCGCCGCGTTCGGTGATTTGATCAGCTCCAACCAGATGACCGTGCGCGGCAACGAGTTGTGGGTCGAGATCGAGCTCAATTCCAGCCTGTTGTTTGGCAGCGGCGATGCCATGCCGAGCGACATCGCGTTCAACATCATCGACAAGGTCGCGGCGATCCTCAAACCGTTCGATAACCCGATCCACGTCGAAGGCTTCACCGACGATCAACCGATCCGCACCGCACAGTACCCGACCAACTGGGAGCTGTCCTCGGCGCGTTCGGCGAGCATCGTGCGCATGCTCGCCATGCAGGGTGTGAACCCCGGTCGACTGGCGTCGGTGGGCTACGGCGAATTCCAGCCAGTGGCCAACAACGCCACGGTCGAAGGCCGGGCGAAGAACCGTCGCGTGGTGCTGGTGGTGTCGCGCAATCTCGATGTGCGCCGCAGCCTCACCGGCACCGGAACCGCCAATGCGCAACCGGATGCGGCGTTGAAGCGCGCTGGCACACAAACTGCACCGACCCCGGTCAAGACGCCGGGACGCGAGAGTGCCGTCAATTCTCCGTCGCCCGCATTAACACGCTGAAGCATGTCTCGGCCAGCCAATCTGGCCGGGAGGAACGAACTGAATGAGAGTCTGGGCAGTCGCCAATCAAAAGGGTGGTGTCGGTAAAACCACATCCTCCATCGCTTTAGCCGGATTGCTGGCCGAGGCGGGCAAGCGCGTGGTTGTGGTCGATCTCGACCCGCACGGCTCGATGACCAGCTATTTCGGCTACGACCCCGACAGCCTGGAGCACAGCAACTACGACCTGTTTCTGCACAAGGGCAGCGTGCCGCAAGGCCTGCCGGGGCAGTTGCTGCTGTCGACCAGCGACGAACGCATTTCCCTGCTGCCATCGAGCACCGCACTGGCCACCCTTGAGCGACAGTCGCCGGGGCAGAGTGGCCTGGGCCTGGTGATCGCCAAGAGTCTGGCGCAGCTGTGGCAGGACTTCGATTACGCGATCATCGACAGCCCGCCGTTGCTCGGCGTGCTGATGGTCAATGCGCTAGCGGCGAGCCAGCAACTGGTGATCCCGGTGCAGACCGAGCACCTCGCCGTGAAAGGTCTGGAGCGCATGGTCAACACCCTGGCGATGATCAATCGCTCGCGCAAACAACCGCTGCCGTTCAGCATCGTGCCGACCCTGTTCGACCGCCGCACGCAGGCGTCGATGGGCACCCTGCGCGTGCTGCGCGACAAATTCCCCGAGGATATCTGGCACGGCTACATCCCGGTCGATACCCGGCTGCGCGACGCCAGCCGCGCCGGTGTCACGCCTTCGCAATTCGACGGCAAGAGCCGCGGCGTGCTGGCCTACCGCGCGCTGCTCAAGCACCTGCTCGCGCAGCAACTTGTTCCGCAGGTGGCCTGAGATGATTTCGATCCGCTTGCCCGAACCCTGTGGGAGCGAGCCTGCTCGCGAAGCAGGCGATGCGGTTTCCCTGTCAGGCGCTGATCACCGATGAACCGCCCAGTGAAACTCACGTCACGTCCGCAACAGGCCTTGCAGTCCTATCTGGAAGACCTGCTCCTCGACCTGCCCGAGGACTTGCCTGCGCCGGTCGAAGCACTGCCGCCAGTCGTCGAACAGGCGCAGCCTGAAGTGGTGGAAAGCACCGAGGCCATGGACGAGTTCCAGGCCGCGGTGCTGGAAGAACAGGCCCGTGACGCGCAGAAATCCGTCGCTCCGATTGCCGCGCCTGCTGCTGCCCCCGTGGCCAAAGCACCGGTGGCGCTGATCGACGAACCGCGTGCGCCACTGTCGACACTGGCGCCGCTGCTGCAAACACAATTATTGACCGTGCCGGAACCCGAACCGGAGCCAGAACCCGCGCCGCAGATTGCTGAGCCGCAGGTGCTGGTCCCGCCGCTGGTGGAAGTGCACCTGCCGCCAAACAACCCGCCGCCACCGGTCGAGCCCGATGGCCGTCCGGCCTGGGCTGCCGAAGCCTTCGAATGCTTGCTGTTCGATGTTGCCGGGTTGACCCTGGCGGTGCCGCTGGTGTGCCTCGGCTCGATCTATTCGCTGGCCGGCCACGAGCTGACGCCGCTGTTTGGTCAGCCGGAGTGGTTCCTCGGGATTCTGCCGAGCCAGGCCGGTAATTTGAAAGTCTTGGACACTGCGCGCTGGGTCATGCCGGATCGCTACCGCGATGACTTCCGGCAGGGCCTGCAATACGTGATTTCGGTACAAGGTTACGAGTGGGGGCTGGCGGTGCATCAGGTCAGCCGCTCGTTGCGCCTGGACCCGAATGAAATCAAATGGAGAAGTCACCGGGGTCAGCGGCCATGGCTCGCCGGCACCGTGATCGAGCACATGTGTGCATTGCTTGACGTATCCGCACTGGCCGAGTTGATCGCCAGCGGCGGGGCAAAGCACTTGAGTGGCAACAAGCCGCTACATAAACCGACATAGCAGCCGACATAACAATCAGGCGATGGCATTTTTCAATGCCACCACACAGAACACACACCGCCCGGGGCGGTTTTTTCGAGGGGTCAGGGTATGAGTAGTCAGGCGTCGAATGCAAAAGGTTCTGAAGATCCGATCCTGCAATGGGTGACCTTCAAACTGGATAACGAAACCTACGGCATCAACGTGATGCGCGTGCAGGAAGTGCTGCGCTACACCGAAATCGCGCCGGTACCGGGTGCACCGAGCTACGTGCTGGGCATCATCAACCTGCGCGGTAACGTGGTCACCGTGATCGACACCCGTCAGCGCTTCGGCCTGCACAGCGGCGAGATCAGTGACAACACCCGTATCGTCATCATCGAAGCCGACAAGCAAGTCGTCGGCATCATGGTCGACAGCGTGGCCGAAGTGGTTTACCTGCGTCAGTCGGAAATCGAAACCGCACCGAACGTCGGTAACGAAGAATCGGCCAAGTTCATCCAGGGCGTGTGCAACAAGAACAACGAGCTGCTGATTCTGGTCGAGCTGGACAAGATGATGAGCGAAGAAGAATGGTCGGAACTGGAGAGCATCTGATTTGATTCTCGAGGTTGCGGTAATTGTTCTGTTCCTGTTCTGGGCCGGTACGCTGGCGATGTTCGTCTCGTACATCAAGGCGCAGCGAGTGATCGCTGCGCAGCAGGCCCAGGGCGATGCACTGCGTGATCAGCGCATCAAGGACCTGGCCAAACGCGTTGACGACTACCAGAACGGCAACGTGCGCATGGGCGAGGCCCTGCACGAGTTGCGTGCGGTGGTGAGTCCGTTGCCGGACAAGATCGTTGCACTGGAACAACGCGACCCGTCGAGCCTGTCATTCGCCCAGGCGGCAAAACTGGTGGGCATGGGCGCCAGCGTCGATGAACTGACTCAGTCGTGCGGGTTGACCCAGGCTGAGGCGGAGTTGATGCGCAAGCTTCATAAAAACAGCTAGGAGCTTCGAGCTTCGAGCAGCAAGCAAGATCAAAAGATCGCAGCCTTCGGCAGCTCCTACATTGGAATGCGTTTCCCTGTAGGAGCTGCCGAAGGCTGCGATCTTTTGCTTTTAGATTGAGATCGTTCCCACGCGCAGCAAAGGCATGCATCCTGGGACGCTCCGCGTTCCGCCGATTCGCGAGCAGGCTCGCTCCCACATTTGGTCACGGTCGAATGTGGGAGCGAGCCTGCTCGCGAAGGCGTCTTTGAAACCTCAATAATCATCCCCGCGTGCGGTGATGTCCTTCTCGACCATCGGCGCGTTCGGGTCTTGTCCCTCGGGGAATTTACCCTTCAGGTTCCAGGCAAACGCGATGATCTCGGCGATGGTGCGGTAGAGCTCTTCGGGGATGCTGTCGCCCAGTTCCATCCTCGCCAGCAGGCGCACAAGTTCGGCGTTCTCGTAGATCGGCACTTCGTAATCGCGAGCGATGCGCAGGATTTCTTCGGCCAGTTCCTCGTCGCCCTTGGCAGTGAGGGTCGGGGCGTGGTTGCCGTCGTATTTGAGGGCGATGGCCTGGCGTGGGGCAGTGGAATCGTTCATGCGGTTTCGTCAACCCAGCGGTGTTCGAGGCGGGTTTGGTTGCCTTGCGGCGGTGTGCCGTGGTGGCAGTCGAGGTCGCCGACGTTGAGCCCGGAATCGAGCAAGCGCTGGCGCAAGGCAAACAGATTGTTTTCGATCAGGTCGGCGGTGTACGGCCGCTCGGCCCACAGCTGACTGGACAGGCTGCCGGCGATCAGTTGCGCTTGAATCTGCAGCGGCCCGAGCGGTTCCAGATCGAAGGCCAGATCAACGCGCCACAGTTGCTGTTTGGCTTCGCGCTCATCGCGGCGTTCATGCGGCTGCGGTTCGCGCTCCGGCGCTTCTTCACGCTGAAACTTGACCTGCAACGGCACGATGTCTTGCAGGTTGCGCATGGGGATTTCCAGCTGCCAGGTGCTGAGCAGGCGGCCATCGTCGGTGACGCCGGTCTGTTCCAGGCTCGACAGCTGATGGCTCTGCAGACGCGACACCGCAGCGGCGGCGAGGCGCAGCAGTTGTTCGAGATCGCCTTCGCCTTCCAGTTTTGCCAGCAGCCGTTCGGGCAGCGGGAAGCTGCTCGGCACCGGCTTGGCGCTGACCTGGCCGAGGGTACCCAAGGCATTTCGGACGAAACTCGGCAGCGCTTGCGCCAAGGTGTTGGCGGCGATGATTGCGTTGAAATTGGTGTTGCTCGGCAGGCCCGGGGTCAGTTGCGCGATCAGCTTGAGCAGGTCAGCTTTCATATCCGGGGCGAGCGTGGGATTCTGTCCGCCGAGCAATTTCGCTTCGAGGAACGCGCCGCTGTTGGCCAAGGCCAGCGCCACGCCTTTGGCGGTGCTCATTTGCTGCACGTCCGGCAGGCTGGCGAGCAGCTTGTCGACCACCGCGCGCAGATCGGCCGAGGTCTGGTCAGTCGCCGGCGGCAGATTTTGCAACATCTTCAGCAGGCCATCGAGCGAGCCTTGGCGACTTTGCTGGCCGAGCAATTGCTGACTGACCGCCAATTGTTCCTGACGGCTGCTCAGCGGCACGAATTTGAGGGTCTGTGCGTCCTGCACCTGCGCCGACAACAAGGTGCCGATGCGCAGTGGTTGCGGGCTGTCGACGGTCAAGGTGCTGCCGCTCAACGCGGTGTTGAGCAGGGTGACCATCGAGCGAAATACCGCCGCTTGTCCCGGCGTTTGCGGCAGGGCTTGCGAGGTCACGACTTTGCCTTGCAGCAGGGTGCCGGCGGGCAATTGCGCGGTATCGATGCGGGTGAGGGTGGCGACGCTGCTGGCGATCGCTTGCTGCACGGTGATCGCCAGATTGCCGGCCGACGGCTGAGTGATCGCCAGGTTGGTGCCCTGTGGCAACGGCAGATTGCTGCTGGCCTGCACGGTGGTCTGGCGACCGCTGTCGAGGGTCACTTTGAGCAGCAATTCAAAGGTCTGGTCGGCCTGCTTGAGCGATAACACCTCGGCCTTGGCGCTTTGCCCGGCGCCGATCAAGCCCTCCACCGGCGTCAGCAGCTTGAGCAGTTCACCCATCTGCGGGCGAGCGCTCGCCGGCACGGTGGGTGGCAGCGGGAGGATGTTCATTTCGCCTGTCATACGCGGACACAACCTGAGGAAATTGCGCTCTTGAGAGTAAGGCACGGCATGTATAATGCCGCGCGTCGTGCGCTTCGTTCAAAAAACCTGGCAATTGTTTGATCCAGCTCGCCAGATCGAGCGATCAAAGCATCTATGCTGCATCTCTTTAACGGCCGCTCCAGAGCCGACTTGAACCGTATAAGGCCCGTGATCCCTTGACCAGTCCTGTCCTGCAAACCGTTGCCCTGACGTGTGAACGCGATCTGCGGCTGCTGTTCGAAAACCTCGAATTGCGCCTGGCCAGTGGCGACATGGTGCAGATCAGCGGCCCCAACGGCAGCGGCAAGACCAGTCTTTTACGTCTGCTCGCCGGTTTGATGCAACCCACCGATGGCAAGGTGCTGCTCAATGGTCAACCGCTGACCGAACAACGCAGCGAACTGGCGCGAAACCTGTTGTGGATCGGCCACGCCGCCGGGATCAAGGATCTGCTCACTCCTGAAGAAAACCTGTCGTGGCTGTGCGCCCTGCATCATCCTGCCGAACGCGAGGCGATCTGGCAGGCGCTGGCAGCAGTAGGATTGCGCGGTTTCGAAGACGTTCCCTGCCACAGCCTTTCCGCCGGCCAGCAGCGCCGTGTGGCGCTGGCGCGGTTGTATCTGGACAGCCCGCCGTTGTGGATTCTCGACGAACCTTTCACCGCGCTGGACAAGCAGGGCGTTGCGCAACTGGAAGAGCATCTGGCCGGCCACTGCGAACGCGGCGGCCTGGTGGTGCTGACCACCCACCACACCCTGAGCCGCATGCCGGCCGGTTATCGCGACATCGATTTGGGGAAATGGGCGGTATGAGTGTCTTCGGCCTGCTGCTTGCCCGCGAATCGCGACTGCTGTTCCGCCGCCCGGCGGAGCTGGCCAATCCGCTGATTTTCTTTGCCATCGTCATTGCCCTTTTCCCGCTGGCCGTCGGCCCGGAAACTCAAGTCTTGCAAAACCTGTCCCCGGGGTTAGTCTGGGTGGCGGCGTTGTTGTCGGTCCTGCTGTCGCTGGACGGATTGTTTCGCAGTGACTTCGAAGACGGCTCGCTGGAACAGTGGGTCCTTTCGTCGCACCCGCTGCCGCTTCTGGTCCTGGCCAAGGTGCTGGCACACTGGCTGTTCTCCGGTCTGGCACTGGTGCTGCTGTCGCCGTTGCTGGCGCTGATGCTCGGTTTGCCAGCCGCGTGCCTGCCGGTGTTGCTGCTGTCGTTGCTGCTCGGTACGCCGGTGTTGAGCCTGCTCGGTGCAGTCGGGGCGGCGCTGACGGTTGGCCTGAAGCGCGGCGGTCTGTTGCTGGCGCTGCTGATTCTGCCGCTGTACATCCCGGTGTTGATCCTTGGCAGCGGCGCGTTGCAAGCGGCGCTGCAAGGCATGCCGGCGACCGGATACCTGTTGTGGATGGCCAGCCTCACAGCGCTGGCGATCACCCTGACACCCTTTGCAATAGCCGCTGGCCTGAAGATCAGCGTCGGCGAATAATAATGAGGCCTGGTCAAAAATTGACCACTTCTTCCAGAAGAAAGGCATGACCCTCTGCCAGCTCGCGATGATGAGCGGCAACCGTGATGGAAACAGTATGAACTGGACCTGGTTTCACAAGCTCGGCTCGCCCAAGTGGTTCTACGGCATCAGCGGCAAGTTCCTGCCGTGGTTGAGCATCGCAGCGTTGCTGCTGATCGGCGTTGGCGTGGTCTGGGGCCTGGCGTTCGCGCCGCCGGATTACCAGCAAGGCAACAGCTTTCGCATCATCTATATCCACGTACCTGCAGCGATGCTCGCCCAGTCGATCTACGTAATGCTCGCCGTGTGCGGTGTGGTAGGGCTGGTGTGGAAAATGAAACTGGCCGATGTCGCCCTGCAATGCGCTGCACCGATCGGTGCGTGGATGACCGCCGTGGCGCTGGTCACCGGGGCCATCTGGGGCAAGCCGACCTGGGGCTCGTGGTGGGTGTGGGACGCGCGCCTGACCTCGATGTTGATTCTGCTGTTTCTGTATTTCGGCGTGATCGCGCTGGGCAACGCCATCAGCAATCGTGACAGCGCCGCCAAGGCCTGCGCGGTGCTGGCGATTGTTGGCGTGATCAACATTCCGATCATCAAATACTCGGTGGAGTGGTGGAACACCCTGCACCAGGGCGCGACTTTCACTCTTACGGAAAAACCGGCGATGCCAGCGGAAATGTGGCTGCCGCTGCTGCTGACGGTGCTGGGGTTCTACTGCTTCTTCGGCGCTGCGCTGTTGCTGCGCATGCGTCTTGAAGTGCTCAAGCGCGAAGCCCGCGCCAGTTGGGTGAAGGCTGAAGTGCAGCAGAGTCTGGAGGCGGTGCGATGAGTTTTGCTTCATTCGGCGATTTTCTCGCCATGGGCCATCACGGCCTGTATGTCTGGTCGGCCTACGGCATCTGTCTGGCGGTGCTGGCCCTCAACGTGGTGGCGCCGATTGCGGCGCGCAAGCGTTATCTGCAACAAGAGGCGCGTCGTCTGCGCCGGGAGAACGGCAAGTGAATGCGCTGCGCAAAAAACGTCTGATCATCATTCTGGCGATTCTGGTCGGAGTGGGCGCTGCTGTTGGCCTGGCCCTGAGCGCGTTGCAGGAAAACATCAATCTGTTTTACACGCCGACGCAGATCGCCAACGGCGAAGCGCCGCAGGACACGCGCATCCGCGCCGGCGGCATGGTCGAGGCCGGTTCGCTGCAACGCTCCAAGGATTCGCTGGATGTCAAATTCGTCGTCACCGACTTCAACAAATCCGTGACCATCGCCTATCGCGGCATCCTCCCGGATCTGTTCCGCGAAGGGCAGGGCATTGTCGCCCTCGGCAAGCTCAACGCTGATGGCGTGGTGGTCGCCGATGAAGTGCTGGCCAAGCACGACGAGAAGTACATGCCGCCGGAAGTGACCAAAGCGCTGAAGGACAGCGGTCAATCCGCACCGACGCCTGTGAAGGAGGGTTGATCGATGGCCGCCGCACTGTTTATTCCTGAGCTGGGCCATCTGGCGATGATTCTCGCGCTGTGTTTTGCGCTGGTGCAAGCGGTGGTGCCATTGATCGGTGCCTGGCGCGGTGACCGTTTCTGGATGAGTCTGGCCCAGCCCGCCGCATGGGGGCAGTTTGCCTTTTTGTTGTTTGCGTTCGGCATTTTGACCTACGCATTCATGACCGATGATTTCTCTGTCGCCTACGTGGCAAACAACTCCAACACCGCTTTGCCGTGGTACTACAAATTCAGCGCGGTGTGGGGCGCCCACGAAGGTTCCCTGCTGCTGTGGGCGTTGATCCTCGGCGGCTGGACCTTCGCCGTGTCGGTGTTCTCCCGGCAGTTGCCGCAAGTCATGCTCGCCCGGGTACTGGCGGTGATGGGTATGATCAGCACCGGTTTCCTGCTGTTCCTGATCCTCACGTCCAACCCGTTCAAACGCATCCTGCCGCAGATGCCGAGCAATGGCGCTGACCTCAATCCACTGTTGCAAGACATTGGCCTGATCGTTCACCCGCCGATGTTGTACATGGGCTACGTCGGCTTTTCGGTGGCGTTCGCATTCGCCATCGCAGCGTTGATGGGCGGTCGCCTCGATGCGGCGTGGGCGCGCTGGTCGCGGCCATGGACCATCGTCGCCTGGGCCTTCCTCGGTATCGGCATCACCCTCGGGTCGTGGTGGGCGTATTACGAACTCGGCTGGGGCGGCTGGTGGTTCTGGGACCCGGTGGAAAACGCCTCGTTCATGCCGTGGCTGGTCGGCACCGCGCTGATTCACTCGCTGGCGGTTACCGAAAAGCGTGGCGTGTTCAAGAGCTGGACGGTGTTGCTGGCGATCGCCGCGTTCTCGTTGAGCCTGCTCGGCACCTTCCTCGTACGCTCGGGCGTGCTGACTTCGGTGCATGCCTTCGCTTCGGATCCCGAGCGCGGTGTGTTCATCCTGATTTTCCTGCTGTTCGTGGTCGGCGGTTCGTTGACGCTGTTTGCGCTGCGTGCGCCGGTGGTGAAAAGTCAGGTCGGGTTCAATCTGTGGTCGCGTGAGACTTTGCTGCTGGGCAACAACCTGGTGCTGGTCGTGGCTGCATCGATGATCCTGCTTGGCACGTTGTATCCGCTGATTCTTGATGCCATCAGCGGCGCCAAGCTGTCGGTCGGCCCGCCGTACTTCAATGCGCTGTTCATCCCGTTGATGGCGTTGCTGATGCTGGTGATGGCGATCGGCGTGATCGTGCGCTGGAAGGACACGCCGGTGAAATGGCTGGTGAGCATGCTCACTCCGGTCTTGCTCGGCAGCGTTGCACTGGCCGTGGTGGCCGGCGTGGCGTACGGCGATTTCAACTGGGCAGTGATCGCGACGTTCCTGCTGGCGGCGTGGGTGTTGCTCGCCGGCGTGCGCGATCTGTTCGACAAGACCCGGCACAAAGGCCTGATCAAAGGTTTGCCGACGCTGACCCGCAGTTATTGGGGCATGCAGATCGCCCACCTCGGCATCGCCGTGTGCGCGCTGGGCGTAGTGTTGTCGAGCCAGAACAGTGCCGAGCGCGACCTGCGTCTGGCGCCGGGCGAGTCGATGGATCTGGCCGGCTATCAGTTCGTCTTCGAAGGCGCCAAGCATTTCGAAGGGCCGAATTTCACCTCGGACAAAGGCACCATCCGCGTCATTCGTGACGGCAAGGAAATCAGCGTGCTGCACCCGGAAAAACGTCTGTACACCGTGCAGAACTCGGTGATGACCGAAGCCGGGATCGATGCCGGTTTCACTCGCGATCTCTACGTCGCCCTCGGCGAGCCGCTGGATAACGGCGCCTGGGCCGTGCGCGTACACGTCAAACCGTTCGTGCGCTGGATCTGGTTCGGCGGCTTGCTCACCGGATTGGGTGGTTTGCTGGCGGCGCTGGATCGGCGTTATCGGGTCAAGGTGAAAAGCAAAGTGCGCGAAGCGCTGGGCATGACGGGAGCGGCGGCATGAGGCGTTGGTTGATGTTGTTGCCGCTGGCGATTTTTCTGCTGGTGGCGGTGTTTCTTTATCGTGGGCTGTATCTGGACCCGGCGGAGCTGCCGTCGGCGATGATCGACAAGCCGTTCCCGGAGTTTTCCTTGCCGAGTGTGCAGGGTGACAAGACGCTGACCAAGGCCGACATTCTCGGCAAACCGGCACTGGTCAATGTCTGGGGCACCTGGTGCATCTCCTGCCGCGTTGAGCACCCGGTGCTGAACAAACTCGCCGAGCGCGGCGTGGTGATCTACGGCATCAACTACAAGGACACCAATGCCGACGCCTTGAAGTGGCTGGCCGAGTTTCACAATCCGTATGCGCTGGATATTCGTGACGACGAGGGTTCGCTGGGCTTGAATCTTGGTGTCTACGGCGCGCCGGAAACCTTCTTCATCGACGCCAAAGGCATCATCCGCGACAAGTTCGTCGGGGTGATCGACGAGCAGGTCTGGCGCGAAAAACTCGCGGCCAAGTATCAGGCGCTGGTCGATGAGGCCAAGCCATGAAGCGTTTTCTCGCAGCAGTGGTGCTGGGTTTGAGCATGGCCGGTGTCGCCCACGCGGCCATCGATACCTACGAATTTGCCAAAGAGGGCGACCGCGAGCGTTTCCGCGAACTGACCAAGGAACTGCGCTGCCCCAAATGCCAGAACCAGGACATTGCCGACTCCAACGCACCCATCGCCGCCGACCTGCGCAAGGAGATTTTCCGCATGCTCGGCGAGGGCAAGGACAATCAGCAGATCATCGACTTCATGGTCGATCGCTACGGTGATTTCGTCCGCTACAAACCGGCGCTCAATGCCAAGACTGCGCTGCTGTGGTTCGGCCCGGCCGGTCTGCTGCTCGGTGGTTTCGTGGTGATCGCGCTGATCGTGCGCAGGCGTCGCGGGCAACGTGCCGAAACGCCGTCATCGCTGTCTGCCGAAGAACGTCAGCGCCTCGACCAACTGTTGGATAAAAACCAAGAATGATTGATTTCTGGCTTGCCGCAGGGCTGTTGCTTCTGGTCGCCCTGAGTTTTCTGCTGATCCCGGTGCTGCGCGAACGCCGTGCCCAGCGGGAAGAAGATCGCACCGCGTTGAACGTCGCGCTGTATCAGGAGCGGGTGGCCGAGCTGCAAGCGCAGCAGGCCGAGGGCGTGCTCGACGCCGCGCAACTGGACAGCGGCCGCGCGGAAGCTGCACGGGAGCTGCTCGCTGATACCGAAGGCGTTGCCGCACCGCGTGTCTCGCGTCTGGGCAAGCCGTTGCCGCTGCTGGCCGCCGTGCTGGTACCGGTGCTGGGCCTCGGTCTGTACCTGCATTTCGGCGCCGCCGACAAGGTCGAACTGACCCGCGAATTCGCCCAGGCACCGCAGTCGATGGAAGAGATGACCCAGCGTCTGGAACGTGCGGTTGCCGCACAACCGGATTCCGCTGAAGGTCTGTATTTCCTCGGCCGTACCTACATGGCTCAGGACCGCCCGGCAGACGCGGCGAAGATGTTCGAGCGCGCCGCCAACCTCGCCGGTCGACAGCCGGAGCTGCTCGGCCAGTGGGCGCAGGCGCAGTATTTTGCTGACGGTAAAAAGTGGTCGGAGCAGATTCAGAAACTGACCGACGAAGCGCTGAAGGCTGATCCGAAAGAAGTCACCAGCCTCGGCCTGCTCGGCATCGCCGCGTTCGAAGGCGAGCGTTATCAGGAGGCCATCGACTACTGGAATCGCCTGCTCGCGCAACTGCCGCCGGATGACAACTCTCGCGCTGCGCTGCAAGGCGGCATCGAGCGTGCCGCCGAGCGCCTGAAGGCAAGCGGTGGCAAGGTTGCCGAGGCAGCGGCGCCGAAAGCTGCGTTGCTCACAGTCAGCGTTGATCTGGCCAGCGAACTCAAAGGCAAGGTGCAGCCGGGCGACAGCGTGTTCATCTTCGCCCGCGCCACTTCAGGCCCACCGGCACCTCTGGCCGCCAAGCGCCTGACCGTGGCTGACCTGCCGGTGACCGTCGAACTGGGCGATGCCGACGCAATGATGCCGCAGTTGAAACTGTCCAACTTCCCTGAAGTCCAACTGGTTGCGCGCATCTCACGGGCCGGTCAACCGACTGCCGGTGAGTGGATCGGTCGCAGCGGCCCACTGGCCAGCAGCACCACCGCGCTACAAAAACTGACTATCGACAGCCCGGACAAGTAACCGGACCCAACAGGAAAGTACCGCCATGCACACCATCGCCCGCATCACAGTCCTCACACTGGCCCTGGGCTTGAGTGCATGTGCGGTACAACGCCCGGAACCGACCACCAGCCTGCCACCGATCCCGCCTTCGCAACCGAGCCCGACCCCGTCGACCTCGCCGACTCCCGGCAAAACCATCCCGGCCAAACCCGCCAAGCCTGTGCCCCGCACCTCGGCCAGCTTCGCCCCGCCACCGGGCGGCAACAGCCACTGGGACCAGAAACTCGGCGTCTATGTCCTCGACGACCAGACCAACACCTTCTACCGCCAGCGCACCTACTACCGCTGGAACAACGGCTGGAGCCGCTCGGTCAGCCCCAACGGCCCGTGGGAAGACACCAACATCCACGGCGTCCCGCCGGGGTTGGGCAAGAAATTCGGGCAGTAAGAGAAACGGCGATCCTGGGATCGCCGTTTTTTTTGCGTCTGATTTTCAGAGAATCGCACGATAGTTGGCTAACACCTTTACCGACTCGACTAGTCCTTGCCGTTGGAGAAAGCCAAGATATTTGTCCACCTCCACATTGGGCGTTTTCAATTGCCGTCGCTGGCTTTGAGCCGCAGCGACGACGGCAGCCGAATCAAGATGGAAAAGGTTTTCCACAAACTCATCCGGGTGCTGAGCTTCAATGCCGTATGGCGCGAGGTGACGGGTGGGGAAATCTTTCAGGTTGAACGTCACTATTACATCGGCACCGCATCGGATTGCGGCCGCTAGAACATGGCGATCGTTCTCATCAGGCAGTGTCAGGCCTGACACCAAGTCTTCATAGCCATCGATACACGCGTCTGGAATGGCCAGGTCCATCAATTGCGATGTGCGATCGAGTTGTTCGAGGGTCAGGTCGGATCTGTTCTTCAATAAGTTACGCTTCCATTCGTGGTGTATTTCCTGAGTCCAGCGAGCCCGATACAGCCCTGACAACGCGAGCCACATCAGGAAAACTCTTAGAGGGGCCCCATATAAAACGCATGCATCGTATACAGCAGTGAAAGAGGAATGCCTCACTCGTATCCTGTCCTTAGCGCCTGTGCCTGCTCCGCGAGAAGCATCATTGCCTGCTCGCTGGCGGTGTCTCGCCGGGTTTTATATTCCATCAGATCGGCAAAACGCACACGTCGGTGCTTGCCTGTTTTGTGGTAGGAAATCTCACCGCGCTCCAGCAGTTTGATCATGTGCGGACGTGAGACGTTGAGCAGATCGGCAGCTTCCTGCGTGGTCAGCTCCGCGTGGATCGGTACCACCTTCACAGCGTTGCCCTGCGCCAGCGCCGCGAGGATATCGCTCAGCAAGCGCAACGCCGATGTTGGCAGCTCGACGCTGTGGGCTTCGTTCTGTTCATCAAAAATCTGGATTCGCTGAGTTTCAAAACCGCTTGCGAGAAATGTGGTCAGGGCGCGCTGGCCTGCAATCGCGGCTTTGACCTCACGTTCGACGGGCAGATTGATGGCGGATGGAGTAGCGGTGGTCATAAGACAGTTCCAGCATTGTAAGGAAGATCCGCGGACGTTATTCGAATCAAACGAAATTCGCAATAAACGAAACTGGTTCAGGAATACTTTGTAAAACAACCAACCATCACCCCGTCCCATTCTGTGCTTGAGTAAAGATAACTCTAGAGTTACTTTTAATGGGCCAGGCCAAGGAGGCGGTTGGTGCAGGGCAGGCCATTGATGAAGGAGCTGGAGGAGGCGGGCTGGACGCTGGATCGGGTTGCGGGTAGTCATCACATCTTCACTCATCGTTACAACCCGAACACGATTGCCGTCCCGCATCCGAAAAAGGATTTACCGCTGGGGACAGTCAAAAGCATTCGGCGGCGCGCGGGGTTATTCAGCCCGCCAACCCGTCATGAAGGAGATCCGTAATGCAATATCCCATCTGCATCGAGTGGGGTGACGAGAACACTGCCATCGGCATTCAGATCCCCGATATTCCCGGCGCAGTCACGGCCGGGGACAGCTTTGAGGAGGCCTACAACGCGGCCGTGGAAGTGGCTCACCTCATGCTGCAGGAGATCGCGGCGGCCGGTCAGGCGATTCCGATGCCGACCTCGGCAGCGGCGCATCGCAATCATCCGGATTTTGCCGAGATGGGCTGGGGCATGCTGGAGCTGGATATCTCGCCGTATCTGGGCAAGACCGAGAAGGTTAACGTTACGCTGCCCGGTTATGTGATTCAGCGCATCGATCGCTATGTGCGCGAGCACAACGTGAAAAGCCGCTCGTCGTTTCTGGCGGATGCGGCGATGGAGAAACTGGTTCGGTATTGAGGGCTGCGCAATTGTGGGAGCGAGCCTGCTCGCGAAAGCGGTGTGTCAGTCGGTGCAAACATGATCTGAACTGACGCCTTCGCGAGCAGGCTCGCTCCCACACTGGTTTTGTGTATTGCAGTGATTCGCAGGTCACCCAAAACCTGTGGGAGCGAGCTTGCTCGCGAAGCTTTTGACGCCCTCAAGCCGTGGCCAATGAAGCGCGTCGTGAAGTGCTCAAAAACCGCAACAACGCCAGCAACGGAAACACGCTGCCAACAATCACGATCCACAACCAGCCGCCATGCTCGTATACCGCGCTGGCCACCGAGGAGCCGAAGGCGCCGCCGATGAAGATGCTGGTCATGTACAGCGCGTTCAAACGGCCACGACTTTTCGCGTCCAGCGAGTACACCGCGCGTTGCCCCAGGACCATGTTCATCTGCACGCAGAAGTCGAGTACCACGCCGGTCACGGCCAGGCCGATGACGCTGTAGGCGGGGTGAATGAAGGCGGGGAGAAAGCTCAGGCTGGCGAAGAGCATGGCCAGCAGCGAAGCGATGCGTGTGTGACCGGCATCGGCGAGGCGGCCGCTGATTGGCGCGGCGATGGCACCGATGGCGCCCACCAGGGCGAAGATCGCGATTTCGCTTTGCGACAGGCCATGGTTGCGCGCCAGTTCCAGCGGCACGGCGGTCCAGAACAGGCTGAACGTGGCAAACATGCAGCCCTGATAAAACGCCCGCTGACGCAGCACCGGTTGCTGGCGCAACAGCGTCCACAGTGAGCCGATCAGTTGGCCGTATGTAGCGCTGTGATCCGGCTGGCGCTTGGGCACGGTCAGCGCCAGCACCATGCTGATCGCTGCCATCAACGCTGCGGCGATCATGAACATGGCGCGCCAGCCGAGGTGATCGGCGACCACGCTCGACACCGGTCGCGCCAACAGAATACCCAGCAGCAAACCGCCCATGATCCCGCCCACCACGCGACCACGGGACTCTTCCGGCGCCAGATGCGCGGCCAGCGGAATCAGGATCTGCACCGACACCGAGCTGAAGCCGACCAGCAGTGAGATCAGCAGGAACACGTTGGGCTGCTCGGTAAACGCTGCGCCAAGCAGACTGGCGATTGCCACCAGCGTGGTGATGATCATCAGCCGCCGGTTTTCCAGCAGATCTCCCAACGGCACCAGAAAGAACAGGCCCAACGCATAGCCGATCTGCGTCAGCGAGACGATGAAACTGGCCATGGTGTCGGAGAGGCCGATGTCCGGCGCGATCAGGCCGATGATCGGTTGTGCGTAGTAGATGTTGGCAACAATGGCGCCGCAGCAGAACGCGAACAGCAGGACCATGCCTCGGGTCATTGCGTGAGGAGTGGTGGTCATAGGGGATCTCGGGTCGGGCACAGGAAAGCGATGAGGCTAATGGACAGCGCGGGTTAGCAGAAGACGTTTTTGGATGATAACTGTTATTACGTTGTGTAATGACTGGTCTTGAAATCTGGGTCAAGGGGGCGGGTAGGGTCTTGTATTTCCTGGTACACCCATAAAAGCCCCTCACCCTAACCCTCTCCCAGAGGGAGAGGGAACCGATCGGGGGATGCTTGGGAGGTACGCCGACCTGATGATTATTCGCTGAATCCACAACGGTCGAATCCAAAAATTATCTCTCTCGATCCATAATCGGCTCGGTCCTGCAGGTCGATGTCTGACTTAAGTCACCTCGATCGGCCCCCTCTCCCAATGGGAGAGGGCTGGGGTGAGGGGCTTCTGGCTCAACAAAAAAGGCGACCCCAGCGGGTCGCCTTTTGATTTTTTCAGATCAAGACTTACTGCCCGCTATAAATCTGATCGAACACGCCACCATCATTGAAGTGGGTTTTCTGCACCGTGCGCCAGTCCCCAAAGGTCTTCTCCACCGAAAGGAAGTCGACTTTCGGGAAGCGGTCGGTGTACTTCGCCAGCACCGTCGGGTCACGCGGGCGCAGGTAGTTGGCCGCCGCAATTTCCTGGCCTTCAGGCGACCACAGGTACTTCAGATACTCATCAGCCGCAGCGCGCGAGCCTTTCTTGTCGACGACTTTATCGACCACCGAAACCGGTGGCTCGGCTTCTGCGGAGACGCTTGGGTAGATAACTTCGAACTGATCGCGACCGAACTCGCGGGCGATCATTTCCGCTTCGTTTTCGAAGGTCACCAGTACATCGCCGATCTGGTTGGTCATGAACGTGGTGGTAGCGGCGCGGCCGCCGGTATCGAGCACTGGCGCCTGCTTGAACAGTTTGCCGACGAAGTCCTTGGCCTTGTTCTCGTCACCGCCATTCTTCAGCACATAACCCCAGGCCGACAGGTAGGTGTAGCGACCATTACCCGAAGTTTTCGGGTTGGGCACAATCACCTGCACGCCGTCCTTGAGCAGGTCCGGCCAGTCTTTCAGCGCTTTCGGGTTGCCCTTGCGGACGATGAATACCGTGGCCGAGGTGAACGGTGCGCTGTTGTTCGGCAGGCGCGTGACCCAATTGTCCGGGACCAGTTTGCCGTTGTCGGCGAGGGCGTTGATGTCGGTGGCCATGTTCATGGTGATGACGTCAGCCGGCAGGCCGTCGATCACCGAACGCGCCTGCTTGCTCGAGCCGCCGAAGGACATCTGCACGGTGATGTTCTCCTTGTGCTCGGCTTGCCAGTGCTTCTGGAACGCAGTGTTGTAGTCCTTGTAGAAATCGCGCATCACGTCGTAGGAAACGTTGAGCAGCGTCGGTGCTGCCTGGGCGATGTTGGCCAAGGCCAGGCCGGCGGCGAGAAGTGAGGCGCCAAAGAGTTTTTTCACTGCGCATTCCTTGTTCTATGGGGTGTCGTGTCAAAAATGAGGCGATTTGCCAGCGACTATAGCGGGCCTCGCATAGTCGCTTAAAGATTAAAAAGCTCTGTGCTTATTCCACTTTCTTGAACAGCTGACTACCGCAGCGCGAACAGAACGCCGCGCTCTGCTCGTGGGTCTTTTTCTGACAGCCCGGGCAGTCAGTTTGCAGCTGCTCGCCGCGCATCGCATTGGCCAGTTCTGCAGTAAAAATCCCTGTGGGCACGGCGATGATCGAGTAACCGGTGATCATCACCAGCGAGGAAATCACCTGGCCCAGCGGCGTCTTCGGCACGATGTCGCCGAAGCCCACAGTGGTCAAGGTTACGATCGCCCAATAGATGCCCTTGGGAATACTGGTGAAGCCATGCTCCGGGCCTTCGATCACGTACATCAGCGTGCCGAACACCGTCACCAGCGTGCACACGCTGACCAGAAACACGACGATTTTCTGCTTGCTGCCACGCAGCGCCGACATCAGATAGTTGGCTTGCTTGAGATACGGGCTGAGCTTGAGCACGCGGAAAATCCGCAGCATCCGAATGATGCGTATGATCAGTAGATACTGCGCATCGCTGTAATACAGCGCGAGGATGCCCGGCACGATCGCCAGCAGGTCCACCAGGCCATAAAAGCTGAAGGCATAGCGCAGTGGCTTGGGCGAGCAGTACAGACGCAGGATGTACTCGCCGAGGAAGATCGCGGTGAAGCCCCACTCTATATAGGCCAGGACGTCGGCGTAATTACGGTGGATGCTGTCGATACTGTCGAGCATCACGATCACCAGGCTGGCGAGGATGATCACCAGCAGGATGCCGTCGAAGCGACGCCCGGCCGGGGTGTCGCTCTGGAAAATCATGACGTAGAGCCGTTCGCGCCAATTGTTGCTGCTGTCCATGGATAACGCCTGAATCGAAGATCAGCGCAGCCTAGGGTGATTCTCCTCGTGAGCGCAAGACTCATGCGCAAGCGACGCTTTGCCAAGCATTTGAATACCGGCACGAATCAACCAGCAGGCGAGGATGAACGGCGCGGTTAGCGTCGCCAATCCAAGGGCGGCAAACAGCGGCGTCACCAGCAGCGCCAGGACAATGGCGAGCAGCGGCAGCCACGGATTTTGTCGCTGAGCGCTGAAGGCGAGGGCGGCGAGTACAGCGTTGTAGCCACCGAGCCCGAGCAGTGCGGCGGACGTTTCGTGGTGCAGCAGGCTGGAACCGAGGCCGATCGCCGATGCCAGCAGCGCCCAGCAGAACGCACGGCGATCGGCGAGCAGCAAACCGCTGGCAATCAACGCCCCGGCCAAAGGATGGTCGAGGAACATCACCTGGCCGAATCCGCGCAGTTCAGCGGCCAGCAGATTTGTCGTGTTCAGGTCGACCGATGCCACCGGCGCGGACGGCTCGGCGAACATCAGCAGCACCCAGCTGAGCGCCACGAACGGCGAGGTATACGCCGGTATGGCGCGACTGCGGTACACATGTTTGAGCCATTGCTGAGTGAGCATCGCGCTCAAGCCGCCTGCTGCAAGAATCAACGGCGGCAGCAGTGGCGACCAAGGGAAATACAGGCTCAGCAGCAGGCCGAGCAGCACGCCGTTGTAGCTGAACAACCCGGCCTGGCGATCGGCCTTGGCGTAGTTGCGCCGCTGCGCGGTGAGCAGACCGGCAACGCCACCGAGCAGCGCCCCGGCGAACAGTACCGGCGCGGTCAGCAGAATCGCCAACAGGCACAGCAGCCCGCACAGCGGATGGCGCTGGAAGAAAATCTGACTGAAACCGTTGAGCAAAGCCTCGGCCCAGTCGGGGCAGTGGGTGTTGAAGTGATTGGCAGGCATGGCAGTTCTGAAGGTCAGGGAAAACCGAGGCGCCTGCTTCGCGAGCAGGCTCGCTCCCACATTGAATCTTTGTTCAGTCATTGAGTTTGTGGTGCACACAAATCAACTGTGGGAGCGAGCCTGCTCGCGAAGAGGCCGGTACAGGCGCTAAATCAACGTCTCAATGCGCAGCGAATTGGTCGACCCCGGCTGCCCGAACGGCACGCCGGCGGTAATCAGCAGCGTGTCGCCACGCTCGGCCATGCCTTGCGCCTGGGCGATTTCCAACGCGGTCGAGCAGACTTCGTCGACCTGACGCAGGCGATCGTTGACCACCGAATGAATGCCCCACGCCACGCTCAAGCGCCGCGCGGTTTGCAGGTTCGGCGTCAGATTGAGGATCGGTGCTTTCGGCCGTTCCCGGGATGCGCGCAGCGTCGAGGCGCCGGACTCGCTGTAATTGACCAGCACCGCCACCGGCAGCACGTTGCTGATCCGGCGGATCGCACAGCTGATCGCATCGGAAACCGTCGCCTCGGCTTTCGGACGGCTGACGTCGAGCTGGGTCTGATAATCCGGGCCGTTCTCAACCTGACGGATGATCTTGCTCATCATCTGCACGGCTTCCAGCGGGTACTCGCCGGACGCGGTTTCCGCCGAGAGCATCACCGCGTCGGCGCCTTCGGCCACGGCGTTGGCGACGTCGGTGACTTCGGCGCGGGTCGGCGCCGGGGAGAAGCGCATCGACTCGAGCATCTGCGTCGCCACCACCACCGGTTTGCCCAGCGCGCGGCAGGTGGTGATGATGTTTTTTTGAATCTGCGGCACGCTTTCCGCTGGCACTTCAACACCAAGGTCACCGCGAGCCACCATGATGGCGTCGCTCAACTCAGCAATCTCACGCAGTTGCTCGACCGCCGAAGGCTTCTCGATTTTCGCCATCAAAAACGCCTTGTCGCCGATCAATGCGCGGGCTTCGACAATGTCCTGCGGGCGCTGCACGAATGACAACGCAACCCAGTCGACGCCCAGCTCCAGACCGAAACTCAGATCGCGGCGATCCTTGGCGGTCAGCGGGCTCAGGTCGAGCACCGCTTGCGGCACGTTCACGCCCTTGCGGTCGGACAGTTCGCCGCCGTTGAGCACGCTGGTGTCGATCGCATCGGCGTACTTGGTGACCACACGCAGGCGCAGTTTGCCGTCGTCGAGCAGCAGATCCATGCCGGCTTCCAGCGCGTCAATGATTTCCGGATGCGGCAGGTTGACCCGGCGCTCATCGCCCGCTGTCGTATCGAGATCGAGGCGGAACGCCTGACCGCGATGCAACTGCACCTTGCCGTCAGCGAACTTGCCGACGCGCAGTTTCGGCCCCTGCAGATCCATGAGAATGCCCAGCGGGTAGTTGAGCTGACGCTCGACTTCGCGGATCCATTGATAGCGCTTGGCGTGGTCGGCGTGATCGCCGTGGCTGAAGTTCAGGCGGAAGATGTTGACCCCGGCCTCGACCAGCTCGCGGATGTCATCGATACCGTCGACCCCAGGGCCGAGGGTGGCGAGGATTTTGACCTTTTTATCAGGCGTCATGATTTGCAGTTCTCAAGGATCAGAATGGCGCGGAAGTCGTTGACGTTGGTGCGGGTCGGCTCGGTAACGATCAGCGCATCGAGCGCCTGGAAGTAGCCGTAGCCGTTGTTGTTATCCAGCTCGTCGCTGGCGCTCAGACCCAGTGCGGCGGCGCGGGCGTAGCTGTCCGGGGTCATGATCGCGCCGGCGTTGTCTTCCGAGCCGTCGATGCCATCGGTGTCGCCGGCCAGCGCGTAGACGCCGGGCTGGCCCTTGAGGCTGTCGGTCAGGCTGAGGAGGAATTCGGCATTGCGTCCGCCACGGCCATTGCCGCGCACGGTCACCGTGGTTTCACCGCCGGAGAGAATCACGCACGGCGCTGCCAAGGGCTGGCCGTGGTTGATGATCTGTCGGGCGATGCCGGCGTGGACTTTCGCCACTTCACGGGATTCGCCTTCGAGGTCGCCGAGAATCAAGGTGCTGAAACCGGCCTGACGGCATTTCACCGCCGCCGCGTCCAGCGATTGCTGCGGGCGGGCGATCAACTGGAAATGACTGCGCGCCAGACTCGGATCGCCGGGTTTGACGGTTTCCGATTCCGGACTTTGCAGCCAGGTGCGCACGGAGGCGGGAATGTCGATGCCGTAGCGCTTGATGATCGCCAGTGCTTCGGCCGAAGTGCTCGGGTCGGCCACGGTCGGGCCGGAGGCAATGACGGTGGCGAGGTCGCCCGGCACATCGGAAATCGCGTAGGTATAAACCGTCGCCGGCCAGCAGGCCTTGCCCAAACGTCCACCCTTGATCGCCGAGAGGTGCTTGCGCACGCAGTTCATCTCGCCGATGGTCGCGCCGGATTTGAGCAGGGCTTTGTTGATCGCCTGCTTATCGGCAAGGGTGATGCCTTCGGCTGGCAGGGCGAGCAGGGCAGAGCCGCCGCCGGAGAGCAGGAAGATCACGCGGTCGTCTTCAGTCAGGTTGCTGACCAGCTCCAGCACACGTTTGGCCACGGCCAGACCCGCCGCATCCGGCACCGGGTGTGCGGCTTCGACCACTTCGATTTTTTCGCACGGAGCGCCGTGGCCGTAGCGGGTCACCACGAGGCCGGTGACTTCACCCTCCCAGCAGCGCTCGACCACTTGCGCCATGGCAGCAGCGGCTTTGCCGGCGCCGATGACGATCACCCGACCCGTGCGATCGGCAGGCAAATGGGCTTCGAGGACTTGGTTCGGATGGGCCGCGTCGATGGCTGTGGCAAACAGCTCGCGCAGCAGTTGTTGCGGATCGACCGACATGGCGGGCTCCCGGAATTCTTGTTATTCGAAAGGGCAACTCGGAACCCTTGTGGGAGCGAGCCTGCTCGCGAACGCGGTATGTCAGCCAACATGGATGTTGAATGTGAAGCCGCTTTCGCGAGCAGGCTCGCTCCCACAGGGTTTTGTGCAGGCTTTATTTATTGTCGCGAATCGAGAAATTGGCCATGTGCTCAAGGCCCTTGATCAGCGCCGAGTGGTCCCAGTTGCTGCCGCCGATGGCCGCGCAGGTGCTGAATACCTGCTGGGCATTGGCGGTGTTCGGCAGGTTGATGTTCAGCTCCTTGGCGCCTTGCAGGGCCAGGTTCAGGTCCTTCTGGTGCAGGCTGATGCGGAAGCCCGGGTCGAAGGTGCCTTTGATCATGCGCTCGCCGTGCACTTCGAGAATCTTCGAAGAAGCGAAACCGCCCATCAGCGCTTCACGCACCTTGGCCGGGTCGGCACCGTTTTTCGAAGCGAACAGCAGGGCTTCAGCGACAGCCTGAATGTTCAGCGCGACGATGATCTGGTTCGCCACTTTGGCGGTCTGGCCGTCGCCATTGCCGCCGACCAGGGTGATGTTCTTGCCCATGGCCTGGAACAGCGGCAGGGCGCGTTCGAAGGCATCGGCGTCGCCACCGACCATGATGCTCAGGGTCGCGGCCTTGGCACCGACTTCACCGCCGGACACTGGCGCGTCGAGGTACTGCGCGCCTTTCTCGTTGATCTTCGCCGCGAAGGCTTTGGTCGCGGTCGGCGAAATCGAGCTCATGTCGATGACCACTTTGCCTTTACCGATACCGGCGGCAACACCGTCGGCGCGGAACAGCACGTCGTCGACTTGCGGGGTATCCGGAACCATGACGATGATGAATTCGGCTTCCTGCGCTACTTCACGCGGGTTGGCCAAGGCGACGGCGCCAGCGGCGACCAGATCGGCCGGGGCCGCGTCGTGGTGTTGCGACAGGAACAGGCTGTGACCGGCTTTCTGCAGGTTCGCCGCCATTGGGTGGCCCATGATGCCGGTGCCGATGAATCCGATTTTAGCCATGAGAAAATCCTCTTGTTTTTGTCGTGCTCAAGCAAATAGGGGAGGTGCTTTTCATGTGGGAGCGAGCCTGCTCGCGAATGCGGTGGAACATTCAATATCCGTGTTGACTGAACCACCGCATTCGCGAGCAGGCTCGCTCCCACAGGGGATTTGCTGTGTTTCTTAGATTGCGTTGTGCGATTTCAACCAGCCCAGGCCCGCTTCGGTGGTGGTCAGCGGTTTGTATTCGCAGCCGACCCAACCCTGATAACCGATGCGATCAAGGTGTTCGAACAGGAAGCGGTAGTTGATCTCACCGGTGCCCGGCTCGTTACGCCCCGGGTTGTCCGCGAGTTGCACGTGGTTGATCTCGCCCAGGTGCGATTGCAGGGTGCGGGCCAGATCGCCTTCCATGATTTGCATGTGATAGATGTCGTATTGCAGGAACAGATTGGCGCTGCCGACCTGTTCGCGAATCGACAGGGCTTGCGCCGTGTTGTTCAGGTAGAAACCGGGAATGTCGCGGGTGTTGATCGCTTCCATCACCAGTTTGATGCCCGCCGCTTGCAGCTTGTCGGCGGCGTATTTGAGGTTGGCAACGAAGGTCTTTTCCACGGTGGCATCGTCAACGCCTTGCGGGCGGATGCCGGCCAGGCAGTTGACCTGGGTGTTGCCCAACACTTGTGCGTAAGCGATCGCCAGATCGACCCCGGCGCGGAACTCTTCGACCCGATCCGGCAGGCAGGCAATACCGCGCTCGCCCTTGGCCCAGTCACCGGCCGGCAGGTTGAACAGCACTTGGGTCAGCCCGTTGGCCTCGAGTTTTGCCTTGATTTCAGCCGAGCTGAAGTCGTACGGGAACAGGTATTCCACGCCACTGAAACCGGCCTTGGCGGCGGCGTCGAAACGGGCAAGGAAATCCTGTTCGGTGAACAGCATGGACAGGTTGGCTGCGAAACGCGGCATGGTGGTCTCCCGTAAATCTTGTGAGGTCCCACGTGGGAGCGAGCTGTGGCGAGGGGATTTATCCCCGTTCGGCTGCGAAGCAGTCGTAAACCATTGTATGCGGTGTACCTGATACGTCGCGGTTTCAGGTTTTGAGGCCGCTTCGCGCCCTAACGGGGATAAATCCCCTCACCACACAGGCTCGCTCCCACAGGGAGAGCAGTCAGCAGTTAATCAAGCAACGAAATCGCCGTCGGCGCGTCATTGCCGACCAGTGCCAGGTCTTCGAACTCGTTGACCGCGTTGATCTCGGTACCCATGGAGATGTTGGTCACACGCTCCAGAATGATCTCGACGATCACCGGCACCTTGAACTCTTCGATCATCTGTTCGGCCCTGCGCAGGGCAGGGGCGATTTCCGACGGTTCGAACACACGCAGCGCCTTGCAGCCGAGGCCTTCGGCGACTGCGATGTGGTCAACCCCGTAACCGTTGAGTTCCGGCGCATTCAGGTTATCGAAGGACAGCTGCACGCAGTAGTCCATTTCGAACCCGCGCTGCGCCTGACGGATCAGGCCCAGGTACGAGTTGTTCACCACGACGTGGATGTACGGCAGTTTGAACTGAGCGCCGACCGCCAGTTCTTCGATCATGAACTGGAAATCATAGTCCCCCGACAGGGCCACGACTTTGCGGTTCGGATCGGCCTTCACCACGCCCAGCGCCGCCGGAATCGTCCAGCCCAACGGGCCGGCCTGGCCGCAGTTGATCCAGTGACGCGGCTTGTAGACGTGCAGGAACTGCGCGCCGGCAATCTGCGACAGACCGATGGTGCTGACGTAGCAGGTGTCCTTGCCGAACACCTGGTTCATTTCTTCGTAAACGCGCTGCGGCTTGACCGGCACGTTGTCGAAGTGGGTCTTGCGATGCAGGCTGGCCTTGCGCTGCTGGCAATCCTGCAACCAGGCGCTGCGGTTCTTCAGCTTGCCGGCGGCTTGCCATTCACGGGCGACTTCGATGAACACGGTCAGCGCTGCGGCGGCGTCGGAAACGATGCCCAGATCCGGGGTGAACACACGGCCGATCTGCGTGCCTTCGATGTCGACGTGAATGAACTTGCGGCCTTCGGTGTAGACATCCACCGAACCGGTGTGACGGTTGGCCCAACGGTTACCGATGCCCAGCACCACGTCGGATTTGAGCATCGTCGCGTTGCCGTAACGGTGCGAAGTCTGCAGACCGACCATGCCGACCATCAGCGGGTGATCGTCAGGGATGGTGCCCCAGCCCATCAGGGTCGGGATGACTGGAATACCGGTCAGCTCGGCGAACTCCACCAGCAGGTCGCTGGCGTCCGCGTTGATGATGCCGCCGCCGGCCACCAGCAGTGGGCGCTCAGCCTGATCCAGCAAAGCCAAAGCTTTTTCAACCTGAACGCGGGTCGCAGTCGGCTTGGCCAATGGCAGCGGCTGGTAAGCGTCGATGTCGAATTCGATCTCGGCCATCTGCACGTCGAACGGCAGATCGATCAGCACCGGACCTGGACGCCCGGAGCGCATTTCGTAGAAAGCTTTCTGGAACGCATAAGGCACCTGGCCCGGCTCCAGAACGGTGGTCGCCCACTTGGTCACTGGCTTGACGATGCTGGTGATGTCGACTGCCTGGAAGTCTTCTTTATGCATACGGGCGCGGGGTGCTTGCCCGGTGATGCAGAGGATTGGAATCGAGTCGGCCGAGGCGCTGTAGAGCCCGGTGACCATGTCGGTGCCGGCCGGGCCGGACGTGCCGATGCACACGCCGATGTTGCCGGCCTTGGTGCGGGTGTAGCCCTCGGCCATGTGCGAGGCGCCTTCAACGTGGCGAGCAAGGACGTGATCGATGCCACCGACCTTCTGCAAGGCGGAGTACAGCGGGTTGATCGCTGCGCCCGGGATGCCAAAAGCGGTATCAACCCCTTCACGGCGCATCACCAGAACGGCGGCTTCGATTGCTCTCATTTTGCTCATGGTTTTGTGCCTCTTTACGTTTTGTAATTGTATACAAGTGGCTTTGCGCAGAGTGTATTCACGGCGGACGGCGCAGGTCAATCCATTTTCTCAAGCGCCTGTTTCATTCGTCGGAAGCCCGCTGTGCTGTGGCTTTTCGTCGCATGTGGCGCTTTTCGAGAATTATTGTATACAAAAAGATGCTTCATTGTGTTCTATTTGTGTCATCGGACTGCGGCACAAACGCGCAGTCCCACGACTTTCCCTATAACAAAATGAGGACGGCACCATGAGCGCTTTAACCTTGAAAGTCGCAGTCAACCTGGTCAGCGAAGCCATCAACGCAGGACGCGGCATCAACGCCGCGCCGCTGACCATCGCGGTGCTCGACACCGGCGGCCACCTGATCGCCCTGCAACGCGAAGACGGCGCCAGCCTGCTGCGCCCCGACATTGCCATCGGCAAAGCCTGGGGCGCCATCGCCTTGGGCAAAGGCTCCCGCCTGCTCGCCCAGGACGCGCAACAACGCCCGGCGTTTTTTTCTTCGTTGAACAGCATGGGGCAGGGCAGCGTTGTGCCGGCACCGGGTGGGGTGCTTATCCGAAATCAGGCGGGTGAAGTGCTGGGCGCGATCGGGATCAGCGGGGATTTGTCGGATGTCGACGAGCAGGTGGCAATTAAAGCGGTAGAGGCGCTGGATTTGAGGGCGGATGGCGGGGTGACTGTTTGAATGTCAGTGTCTGAATAACCGCTTTCGCGAGCAGGCTCGCTCCCACATTGAGTTTGGGTTGGACACAAAGTGTTCGAGTGTTCGAAAGCCCCTGTGGGAGCGAGCCTGCTCGCGAATAGGATCTGCGCTACACATCTTGCTAAAAGTCTGACGCTCCCTTTGCGATCTCCACGGCTAGCCTTCTCATGATCAACCTATGAAAAGGCAACGGAATGCCGGGTTTATCTGCTTCACATCGCTTGCGCATCGGACGCTATTCAGAACACAACCGCATTTACCTTCTGACCGCCAATACCGCCGGGAGAGAACCCGTATTCAGCGATTTCTTCCTTGGCAGAATGCTTGTAAGCCAATTCCGGGCAGCTGAGGAAACGGGATTGGCCAATTCTCTGGCTTGGGTCGTAATGCCAGATCACTTTCACTGGCTGATTGAATTGAAGAGTGGCTCGCTCGGCGAATTGATGCAGCGAACCAAATCCCTCAGCACCAAAGCGGTAAAGCTTTCGACCGGTCGAAAGACCAGCCTTTGGCAACCTGGCTTCCATGACCGTGCACTGCGTAAAGAGGAGAATCTGGTGAAGATGGCTCGGTATGTCATTGCCAACCCATTGCGGGCAGGGCTGGTCAAAAGCCTTGGCGACTATCCGTTGTGGGATTCGATCTGGTTATGAGTTGAGGTCTGCGGTGCGGCTATTCGCGAGCAGGCTCGCTCCCACAGGGGAATGCATTCCAAATGTGGGAGCGAGCCTGCTCGCGAAGCGGTTCCCCCGATCTCACTGATCCGGCTCACACCCCTTCAACACCAACCGGATGATCGTCTGCGCCGCCGCTTCATAATCGGCCTCATCAAGCTTGTCCTTCCCGGTCACCGCCGAAATCTGCCAGTCGAAGTCGGCGTAGGTCTGGGTCGCGGCCCAGATGCTGAACATCAGGTGGTTGGGGTCGATCGGGGCGATCTGGCCGCGGTCGATCCAGCTCTGGATGCAGGCGATGTTGTGCTTGGCCTGGGCGTTGAGCTGCTCGACCAGGTCGGCGCTCAGGTGCGGGGCACCGTGCATGATTTCGCTGGCGAACACCTTGGAGGCGTAGGGCAGGTCGCGGGAGATGCGGATCTTCGAGCGGATGTAGCCGCTCAGCACTTCGCTCGGCACGCCGTCCGGGTTGAACGGGGTCGAGGCCTGCAGAATCGGCTCGATGATGCTTTCCAGCACCTCGCGATAGAGGTTTTCCTTGGATTTGAAGTAGTAGTAGACGTTGGGCTTGGGCAATCCCGCCTTGGCGGCGATGTCGCTGGTTTTGGTCGCCGCGAAGCCCTTGTCGGCAAACTCTTCGCTGGCGGCGCGCAGGATCAGTTCTTTGTTACGCTCGCGGATTGTGCTCATAAACCCGGTGGTTCCTTGCCTGTTCTGGCGGTGGCGCATGGTAGCACCGGCCTTGAGCGGCGCTCAACAATGCAGCCTGTGGCCGGCGGTCGCGTTATGCTTGGCAACATTCATACACAGAAGGAAACAGGATTCATGGCAGGAAGCAGTTTGCTGGTGCTGATCGATGACATCGCCACCGTTCTGGATGACGTTGCGTTGATGACCAAGATGGCCGCGAAGAAGACCGCCGGTGTGCTCGGTGATGATCTGGCGCTCAATGCCCAGCAGGTTTCGGGCGTGCGCGCCGAGCGGGAAATTCCCGTGGTCTGGGCGGTGGCCAAGGGCTCGTTCGTCAACAAACTGATCCTCGTGCCGTCGGCATTGGCAATCAGTGCTTTCGTACCGTGGCTGGTGACGCCGCTGTTGATGGTCGGCGGTGCGTACCTGTGCTTCGAGGGTTTCGAGAAACTTGCGCACAAGTTCCTGCACAGCAAAGAGGAGGACGAGGCCGGCCATGCGCAGCTGACCGAGGCTGTCGCCGACCCGGCCACCGATCTGGTGGCTTACGAAAAGGACAAGATCAAAGGCGCAATCCGCACTGACTTCATTCTTTCGGCAGAAATCATCGCCATCACCCTCGGCACCGTGGCTGATGCCTCGCTGACGCAGCAAGTGGTGGTCATGTCCGGCATCGCCATCGTCATGACCGTCGGCGTTTACGGTTTGGTGGCGGGCATCGTCAAACTCGACGACCTGGGTCTGTGGCTGACACAGAAACCCGGGCAGATGGCGAAAAGGATCGGCGGCGGCATTCTCAGCGCCGCGCCGTACATGATGAAAACCCTGTCGGTGGTTGGCACGGCAGCGATGTTCCTGGTCGGCGGCGGCATCCTCACCCATGGCGTGCCGGTGCTGCATCACTGGATCGAAGGCGTCGGCGCAGCGGCAGGGAGCGCCGGGTTCGCCGTGCCGATGCTGCTCAATGGTGTTGCGGGGATTATTGCTGGCGCAGCGGTGTTGGCGGTGGTTTCGGTCGTAGGCAAGCTCTGGAAAGCGCTGAAGGGTTAATCAGCAACACATAACAAGTGTGGGAGCGAGCCTGCTCGCGAATGCGGTAGTTCAGTCAATATCGATGTTGACTGAAACTCCGCGTTCGCGAGCAGGCTCGCTCCCACAGTGTTTTGCGGCAGCCGATTTACTCGGCAATCTGCAACTTGCGCGCCTCGGTATACACGTACCGCACTTTCTCGTACTCGAACGGCGAGTTCATCTGGCCGTAGCGGAAGCTGGTCTGGTAGCGCTTGTCGATCGCACGCAAAGCCCAGACTTCCGGGTGGTTGGAGCTGACTTCCGCGACGTTGAGGAAGTTGATCGCGGTGTCGGCGGTGTAATCCACGGCCAGACCTGCGGTGTCGCGGATGTTCGACGGGCCGAAAATCGGCAGTACGAAGTAGGCGCCGCCCGGTACGCCGTAGAAGCCCAAGGTCTGACCGAAGTCTTCGTTCTGGCGCGGCAGGCCCATGGCGGTGGCCGGGTCCCACAGGCCGGCGATGCCGATCGTGGTGTTGAGCAGCAGGCGCGCGGTGGTTTCCATCGAGCGCTGGCCCTTGAACTGCAACAGGCTGTTGACCAGGTTCGGCACGTCACCAATGTTGTTGAAGAAGTTGCTCACCCCGGTACGCACAAAGCTTGGGGTGATGTAGCGATAGCCATCGACTACCGGCAGGAACACCCACTGGTCGAAGCGATAGTTGAAGTGGTAGACCCGGCGGTTCCACGATTCCAGCGGGTCATAGACGTTCAACGCGTTGAGCGTCGAACGTTCGAACTCGCGCTGGTCCAGGCCCGGGTTGAACTTGAGTTTGGTCAGCGGTTCCTTGAAGCCGTCGCTGTCGACCACTACCGGGGCATCGGCTTTACTGTTGTCGGCCTGGGCCACGCCTGCACAGAGGAACGCTGCAATCAGCAGGAGATATTTAGCCACGGAAGAACTCCAGCATGGCGTCGCTGTTGACGCGGTAGTTAAGGTTGCCGCAGTGGCCGCCCAGTGGATAAACGGTCAGGCGATCACCGAAGGTTTTACGCAGGAAGCCCAGGTCGCCAGGGCCGAGGATGACGTCGTCGGCGTTGTGCATCACGGCGATTTTCGGGCTGTCGTGCAGGTAATCCTTGAGCGCATACAGGCTGACCTGATCGATCAGTTGCAGCAGGCTGCCGCCATCAGTGCGCGCGCGCCACATCGGAATGACCTGCTCGGTGATGTAGCAGTCGAAATCGCATTGCAGCGCACGCTTGAGGAACGGCGTGAGGCTGGTGCCTTCGGTGATCGGGAATTTCGGCGGGGTGATCAGGCCGCGACGGTTGACCAGGTCCGAGGTGTAGGCAATATCGGCTGCCGAGAAGCGGAACGACGTGCCAATCAGCATGGCCATCTGTTCGTTGGTCAGGTGCTGCTTGGACTGCTGGAAGTCATACAGCAGCGCATCGTTGAGGTCGATGTAGCCTTTCTGCTGGAAGTAGCGGGTCAGCTTGCTCAGTACCAGTTCGTAGAACGTGGTGCTGTTGTTGATGCCTTTCACCTCGGTCTGTACCAGCTTGTCGAGGTTGGTCACCGAGGTATAAAGGTTCACTGGCGGGTTGAGCAGCAGGACTTTCTTGAAATTGAAGCTGCGGCGCGTCTCGTCCAGATGGGCGACGAACGCGGCATCGAGGGCGCCGAGGCTGTAACCGGTCAGGTAGTACTCGGTCACCGGCAGTTTCGGGTTTTGCGCCCGCACGGCCTGCATCACCCGATACATGTCTTCGGCGTCTTCCTTGGTAACGCCCGGGGTGGCGAAACGCGAAGCGGCGCTGATGAAGTCGAAGCTGGTCGGCGACGACAGTTGCACGACGTGGTAGCCGGCCTTGTAGTAAAGCTTTTTCAGGTATTCGTTGAGCGTGCTGTCAAAGCGCGCACCGGTGCCGGCGATCAGGAAGATCAGCGGCGCCGGTTTGTCCTGCGTGGCGATGCGGTAAGTGAGCTTCTTCACTGCCCAGAAATTGTCCGGCAGCTGGAATTCACGCTCCGGGCGCAGGGTGAGGCTGCGGTCCGTTTGATTGATGTCGTCGTCCAGCGGCAACTCCGGACGCAGATCCGGTGGTGTCGTGGCGATCGTCGCCTCGAACGGGTTGGTCAGCGGGTAGCCATAGCTGGCGGCGTCGATATCCACCGCCAGCGCGGACGCACTCAAGATAAGGCCGCTGAACAGCGCGGCGAAGCGCAAGGAACGGAGCATGACTAGATCCCTTAGAGGAAGGTGCCGATTGAAGTTCGCAGGCTATGACCACCGGCCGTGCGCCAAAGTGCCATGCTGCGGCACCAAACAGGCGGAATTCGGGGTAATAGTAGCTGGACGATACACGTTGCGAGGGCTTGCTGAACAGTTAACAGTTGTTAGTGCTTGCGAATGCTCGTTGGCAGATTAAGCTGGCCGCCGATTTCCGCAGATTGGAGTGCTCCATGTCCCGCCGCTTGCTCGTGATTGTGCTGCTTGTTTTGTTGCCGCTGTGGCTGGCCGCCAGTTATGCCGCGCGCTATGGCTTCATGGAAGACGGGCAGTGGGTGGGCATCTGTGTCGACGAAGCCCGTCGTTGGGAGTGTGTGGTGCGTGCGAATCTGGGGCTGATGATTCATTTCAAGGTGTTGGGCTGGGCGGCGGTGGGCACGGCGGCATTGGCGTTTGTCGTGCCGGGACGGGCAGGGTGGTGGCTGGCGGTGCTGGCGCTGATGTTCGGCCTGCCGGCGCTGGCGTTGTACAACACGACGTTGGCGGTGTTTGCGGTGGTGATAGCCGGGTTGCGCCTGGTCCGCGAGTCCCGCAGCGCCTGACAGTCAGTCATCGCGGGCAAGCCCGCTCCCACAGGGGATTTGTGAACGCCACAGATCCAATGTGGGAGCGAGCCTGCTCGCGAAGAGGCCTGAACCGCTCTGATGATCAGAGGTTGCGAACCCGCAGGCAGCGCCACAACGCCACCACCATCAATCCACTCACCAACGCCCAGCCCCAGGCCTGCTGATTCAGCAGCCCTTCCTGATACAACTGCGGCGCAATCCCCGCACCGACGATAAAGGTCAGCAGAGCAATCTCCCGGCGCGGCACGCTTACCGGGCGGCACAGGTAGACCAACGCCGGCAGCACGAACGCCATGCTGGCGAAACTGCGATAGCGCGGATCGAAGACCATCTCCAGCATCATCACCGCTGCGGCAAAACCGGCGGCTGCGACCAGCCACCCGGCGCGACGCTCAAGGAAATCGAACGCGCGCGAACGCCAACCGCTGCGTGCACTCAACGTCAGCGCGGCATGCGCGAGGACCAACAGATTCAACCCGGTCAGCAAGCCGACCCACAGCCATTCACCGGCAAATCGCGTGGTCAATCGAGCCAGATCGCCCCAGGCGCCAATCGAGCACGCTGCGACAGCGCCCAGCAGTGGCAGCACAAGCGCCGAACGTGTGGTGCGCACACGTCCACCAAGCATCAGCGTGCCAAGGAAAAACAATCCGCCGACCGCCAGCCATTCTTTCCAGTACGGCACATTGCTCACCGGCCCGGCGAGTACGCCCTTGTCCTGTCGATCGGCATCGAACAACCCCCAATAGCCGCCGACCGCGCCTTCACTGCCGCGCTTCCACGGTTGATCGAAGGCTTCGATCAGGTTGTAACGCCAGCCTTCCTGCTCGGCCATCGTCACGAAACCACGAATGAATTTCGCCTCGTTGACCCGGCTCGGTACGGCTGTTTCACGCTGACGGCCTTCGCTCGGCCAGCCGGTTTCGCCAATCATCACGTCTTTCGGAGCGAACTTGTTGCCGAACACCTGACGCACATCCGCCACATGCCGCAGCGCCACGTCGATGTTCGACGGATCGTCTTCCCAGTAAGGCAGCAAGTGGATGGTCAGAAAGTCCACGGCCGGGGCAATTTCCGGGTGCTTGAGCCAGAATTCCCAGACGTCGGCGTAGGTCACCGGTTGCTTGACCTGGCTTTTGACCTTGTTGATCAGCCGCGCCAGTTGCGCGCCAGTGACCTCTTTGCGCAGCAGCGCTTCGTTGCCGACAATTACGGCTGTGACCACGTCGGGGTTGGCATTGGCCGATTTGATCAGCAGCTCGACTTCCTGCTCGGTATCGACCGGGTTGCTATTGACCCAGGCGCCGATCATCAACTTCAGACCGTGCTTGCGCGCCAGATCGGGCAGGGCGTCGAGGCCGGTCATCGAGTAGGTGCGGATACACTCGAAGCGCGTCGCCAGCAGTGCAAGGTCGGCGTCCATGCGCTCGGGGCGTAATTTGAACGGCACGTCGAACGGCGATTGGTCTTTGTCGAACGGTGTGTAGGAGGCGCATTGCAACTTGTGCGTCGGCGTCGCGGCGTCCGGCAGGATCACCGGTTGGCCGAGGCCATACCAGAAACCGCCAAGGGCCAGGAGCCCGAGCAGGCAAGCGAACAGATAAGGCAGAAAAGGAAATCGGGACGTTGCGGACATGGTCAGGCCGAGTGGCTGCAAAGCGACGCATGTTACCTGCATTTATAGAAGGGCAGGTGGCTCGCAGGCGTTGTACATGCAAAGTTCGGGCGGATTGTCTGGCGTCAATTAATCTCGCTTGATTAATGGCTTTCTGATGTCGTTTCTCGCTGCCTTGAGGTCGCTGACAGAGCAGGTCGCCGGCCGCTTGAGGTTGATGATCAAACCATCAGTACCCTTTTTGAAAAATCGGCTGATGTTCGGTGTGTGAGGTCCGGCGTGATGGGGGCGCTGTGCACCATAACAATACGTTGACGATGCCCGGCATCCGTCGGGCGCAGCATTTCGGGGAAGTAAACGATGAAGATGCGACGACTTTTAGGCGCAGGTGCCGCTCTGGCGCTTGCGATGAGTTCCACTTTCGCCAACGCTGAAAAACAGACCCTGAACATCGGTTACGTTGACGGCTGGTCCGACAGCGTCGCGACCACTCACGTGGCGGCCGAAGTGATCAAACAGAAACTCGGTTATGACGTGAAGCTGCAGGCCGTCGCCACCGGGATCATGTGGCAGGGCGTGGCCACCGGCAAACTCGATGCGATGCTCTCGGCCTGGCTGCCCGTGACCCACGGTGACTACTGGACGAAAAACAAGGATCAGGTCGTCGATTACGGCCCGAACTTCAAGGACGCGAAAATCGGCCTGATCGTGCCGGAGTACGTCAAAGCCAAATCGATCGAAGACCTGAAAACCGACGACACTTTCAAAAACCGCATTGTCGGCATCGACGCCGGTTCAGGCGTGATGCTCAAGACCGATCAGGCGATCAAGGATTACGGTCTGGACAAGTACAGCCTCAAGGCCAGTTCCGGCGCCGGCATGATTGCCGAGCTGACCCGCGCCGAGAAGAAGAACGAATCCATCGCTGTCACCGGTTGGGTGCCGCACTGGATGTTCGCCAAGTGGAAGCTGCGCTTCCTCGACGACCCGAAAGGTGTGTATGGCCAGGCTGAAACCGTGAACAGCATCGGCAGCAAAGGCCTGGACGCCAAGGCGCCGGAAGTGGCCAAGTTCCTGAAAAACTTCCAGTGGGCGTCGAAAGACGAAATCGGCGAAGTCATGCTGGCGATTCAGGACGGTGCCAAGCCTGATGCAGCGGCCAAGGACTGGGTGGCCAAACACCCGGATCGTGTAGCTGACTGGACCAAGTAATTTAAACACCGCCACACCCCCGTGGGAGCGAGCCTGCTCGCGAATGCAATCTGTCAGTTGATGCAATATCGACTGAGACGACGCCTTCGCGAGCAGGCTCGCTCCCACGGTTTTTTTCTGAGTACCGGAAAATGGCCAAAACATCATGGCCATCTACTACTAAGGTCGTCTGGAACCTCTCTCGCAGCCGCATACATTAGCTACGTTCCAACAATAATTTGTGCTGCGAGGATAAAAACAATGAACGACAGCATTTACCTCTCGATTCAAAACAGTCCCCGATTCAAGGAGCTGGTTCAGAAAAGGGAACGATTCGCCTGGATTCTCTCGGCAATCATGCTTGGGCTGTACTCCGCATTCATCCTGCTGATCGCATACGGGCCGCACGTGCTCGGGGCGAAACTCAGTCCTGAATCCTCGATCACCTGGGGCATCCCGATCGGTGTCGGCCTGATCATTTCAGCCTTCGTCCTGACCGGCATCTACGTGCGCCGCGCCAATGGCGAGTTCGACGACCTGAACAATGCGATTCTCAAGGAGGCTCAGCAATGATCCGGCGTCTACTGGCTCTATTGAGCGTTGCGGCTTTCGCGCCGAGTGTCTGGGCGGCTGACGCGTTGACGGGGGAGGTGGCCAAACAGCCGCTGAACATCCCGGCGATCCTGATGTTCGTGGCCTTCGTCGGCGCGACGTTGTACATCACTTACTGGGCTTCGAAGAAAAACAACTCGGCCGCCGATTATTATGCGGCGGGCGGCAAGATCACCGGTTTCCAGAACGGCCTGGCGATCGCTGGCGACTACATGTCGGCGGCGTCCTTCCTGGGGATTTCCGCACTGGTGTTCACCTCCGGCTACGACGGCCTGATCTACTCGATCGGCTTCCTCGTGGGCTGGCCGATCATTCTGTTCCTGATCGCCGAACGCCTGCGCAACCTGGGTAAATACACCTTTGCCGACGTGGCGTCCTACCGCCTCGGGCAAACCCAGATCCGCACCCTGTCCGCCTGCGGTTCGCTGGTGGTGGTGGCGTTCTACCTGATCGCGCAGATGGTCGGTGCCGGCAAGCTGATCCAGCTGCTGTTCGGCCTCGATTACCACGTTGCGGTGATTCTGGTCGGCGTGCTGATGTGCATGTACGTGCTGTTCGGCGGCATGCTCGCGACCACTTGGGTGCAGATCATCAAGGCAGTGTTGCTGCTGTCCGGTGCCTCGTTCATGGCACTGATGGTAATGAAGCACGTGGGCTTCGACTTCAACACGCTGTTCTCCGAAGCGATCAAGGTGCACGCCAAGGGCGAAGCGATCATGAGCCCTGGCGGTCTGGTCAAGGATCCGATCTCGGCGTTCTCGCTGGGTCTGGCGCTGATGTTCGGCACCGCTGGCCTGCCGCATATTCTGATGCGCTTCTTCACCGTGAGTGACGCCAAGGAAGCGCGCAAGAGCGTGCTGTACGCTACCGGTTTCATTGGCTACTTCTACATCCTGACCTTCATCATCGGCTTCGGCGCGATCCTGCTGGTCAGCACCAACCCGGCCTTCAAAGATGCAGCGGGCGCCTTGCTCGGCGGCAACAACATGGCGGCGGTGCACCTGGCCAACGCGGTGGGCGGCAGCATCTTTCTTGGCTTCATCTCGGCAGTGGCGTTTGCAACCATTCTGGCTGTGGTAGCCGGTCTGACGCTGGCGGGTGCTTCGGCGGTGTCGCACGACCTGTACGCCAGTGTGATCAAGAAGGGCAAAGCCAACGAGAAGGATGAGATTCGCGTGTCGAAGATCACCACCATCGCCCTGGCGGTGCTGGCGATTGGTCTGGGCATTCTGTTCGAAAGCCAGAACATCGCGTTCATGGTCGGCCTGGCGTTCTCCATCGCGGCGAGCTGCAACTTCCCGGTACTGCTGCTTTCGATGTACTGGAAGAAGCTGACCACTCGCGGCGCGATGATTGGTGGCTGGCTGGGTCTGGTGAGTGCTGTTGGTCTGATGATCCTCGGCCCGACCATCTGGGTGCAGATTCTGCATCACGAGAAGGCGATCTTCCCTTATGAGTATCCGGCGCTGTTCTCGATGATGATTGCCTTTATCGGGATCTGGTTCTTCTCGATCACTGACAAGTCGGCGGCTGCGGATAACGAGCGGGCGCTGTTCTTCCCGCAGTTTGTGCGTTCACAGACCGGGTTGGGGGCGAGTGGGGCGGTTTCGCACTAAGAGATCAGATGTAAGCTGCAAGCTGCAAGCTTCAAGAAAACGCCCTGATTGAGAGATTGGGGCGTTTTTTTGTGGGCGGTTATCGGTTGGTTTGGTGTGTATATCCGTTGCTGCGGTAACGGCGGCTTAGGGTTTCGCCCTTACGGCGAGTCACCTTTTCCAAACGCCGGAGTGCCGGCCCAGCGAAAAGGTAACCCAAAAGGCTTGCTCCTGCGTTCGGCCCTCGCAGGCTCGGGTTCCTTCGCTGCGGGATCGATCCGGGCGCAGCGGCTCCGGTTTGCTTCGCTGCACCTCCTTCCGCTGTGTCTGGCTGCGCCAGACGGTCGCTACGCTCCCACGCCCGGATCAATCCCTCCACTCAGCCTTCCGACGTCGCCGGTGGATCAAGATCAAAAGCACTCGCGCTTGCGCTCATTGTTGAGTGGTGCGGCTTCGCCGCGGGCAGCTGCGCTGCTTTGCTTTTTTGCTTTTTGTGGGAGCGAGCCTGCTCGCGAAGGCGGCCTGACAGCCGACCTGTTCTTGAAGTGGTACGCGATCCAACTGTAGGAGCTGCCGAAGGCTGCGATCTTTTGATCTGGCTTCTGCTTTTGCTTTGGCTTTTGATCCGGCTTTTGATCTTTTGCCCCTTCGGCAGGCTGAGTGAAGGGATCGATCCGGGTGTGGGAGCGCAGCGACCGTACGACGCAGTCGTACACAGCGGAAGGAGGTGCAGCGAAGCAAACCGTAGCCGCTGCGCCCGGATGGGTCCCGTAACGAAGGAACCCCGAGCTTTAGCGAGCGGGCCGTACGCCGGGGCAAAGCCTTTTGGTTCCTTTTTGGCGTTTGAAAAAGGGACTCGCTGTAAGAGCGAAACCATAAGAAGCCGTTACCGCAGCAACGGATATGCCCCCAATCCAATGAACACCAACAGAAACAAAAACGGCCTCTATATAAGAGGCCGTTCCTGACACACCACTAAACCATCACAAAAAGAAAAAACTTATTTGCGATCTTCCAGCGAAGTAATGTCACGCGACTCGTAACCGGTGTACAGCTGGCGCGGGCGGCCAATCTTGTACGGGCTCGAGAGCATTTCCTTCCAGTGCGAAATCCAGCCCACGGTACGTGCCAGGGCGAAAATCACCGTGAACATGCTGGTTGGAATGCCGATCGCCTTGAGGATGATCCCCGAGTAGAAGTCGACGTTTGGATACAGCGAGCGCTCGATGAAGTACGGGTCGGTCAGGGCGATCTCTTCCAGGCGCATGGCCAGTTCGAGTTGCGGATCGTTGTTGATGCCCAGTTCCTTCAACACTTCATCGCAGGTCTGCTTCATAACAGTCGCGCGAGGGTCGCGGTTCTTGTAGACGCGGTGACCGAAGCCCATCAACTTGAACGGATCGTTCTTGTCCTTGGCCTTGGCGATGAACTTGTCGATGTTCGACACATCGCCAATCTCGTCGAGCATGGTCAACACGGCTTCGTTCGCACCGCCATGGGCAGGGCCCCACAGTGCGGCGATACCGGCGGCGATACAGGCGAACGGGTTGGCACCCGAAGAGCCGGCCAGACGCACAGTGGAGGTCGAAGCGTTCTGCTCGTGGTCGGCGTGGAGGATGAAGATCCGGTCCATGGCCTTGGCGAGTACCGGGCTGATCGGTTTGATCTCGCACGGGGTGTTGAACATCATGTGCAGGAAGTTTTCCGCGTACGTCAGGTCGTTGCGCGGGTACATCATGGGTTGGCCCATGGAGTACTTGTAGACCATCGCTGCCAGGGTCGGCATCTTCGCAACCAGACGGATCGCGGAGATTTCGCGATGCTGCGGGTTATTGATGTCCAGGGAGTCGTGGTAGAAGGCCGAGAGGGCGCCGACTACACCGCACATGACGGCCATCGGGTGGGCGTCGCGACGGAAACCGTTGAAGAAGGTTTTCAGCTGCTCGTGAACCATGGTGTGGTTTTTCACGGTGCTGACGAACTGGGCCTTCTGTTCTGCGGTCGGCAGTTCGCCGTTGAGCAGCAGGTAGCAGGTTTCCAGGTAGTCCGACTTTTCAGCCAGCTGTTCGATCGGATAACCGCGGTGCAACAAAATGCCGTTGTCGCCGTCGATATAGGTGATTTTCGATTCGCACGAGGCGGTCGACATGAAACCCGGGTCGAAAGTGAAGCGGCCCGTGGCCGTCAGGCCCCGAACATCGATTACATCGGGACCAACGGTGCCGGTTAAAATGGGCAGCTCGACGGGGGCTGCGCCCTCGATGATCAACTGCGCTTTTTTGTCAGCCATGTGGCCTCCTATTTATGCTTGAACCATCAGACAGACCCCCCACGCAGGGCCCGCACCACTATAGTGAGATAAATTCGAATGTCAATTTGCCTAAAGTCTTGCTCCAGAAGGCTTTAAGCCGACTTTTTCCTCGAAATTGCCTGCCATTTACGCCTTTTATGCAACTTGTGCAATCCGCTATTGGGGGTAGGTGAACGCGTTGTCATTAGTAGCCTAACTGTCTATACTCGGCCACCGACCGCCAAGGGCTTTTGGGCTTGCTTTCATTGGGGGTCGCATCCCTGGGTGGTGGTTACCTGACCAGTGCACTCCCCAACAACTTTGCCCTGATTGTTAGGGGCTCTTCAGTGTGAAAAAAAAGCCGTGAAAAGCCAACGACCTGTAAACCTAGACCTAAGGACCATCAAACTCCCAGTCACTGCTTACACGTCCATTCTTCACCGTATCTCCGGTGTCATCCTCTTCGTGTGCCTTGCCATCATGCTTTATGCATTGGACAAGTCGCTGAGCTCCGAGGAAGGCTTCGGTCAGGTGAAAGCGTGTCTGACCAGTCCGCTAGCCAAGCTAGTGATTTGGGGCATCCTGTCCGCTCTGCTGTATCACCTGGTAGCCGGTGTGCGCCACTTGATCATGGACATGGGCATCGGTGAGACGCTGGAAGGCGGCAAACTGGGCTCGAAAATCGTTATCGCCGTTTCCGTGGTGGTAATCGTTCTGGCAGGAGTCTGGATATGGTAACTAACGTCACTAACCTGTCGCGTTCGGGCCTCTATGACTGGATGGCACAGCGTGTGTCTGCGGTCGTTCTCGCGGCTTACTTCATCTTTCTGATCGGATACATCGTCGCCAATCCCGGCCTCGAGTATGCCCAGTGGCATGAACTGTTCGCTCATAACGGAATGCGTATTTTCAGCCTGCTGGCCCTTGTTGCTCTGGGCGCTCACGCCTGGGTCGGCATGTGGACCATCGCGACCGACTACCTGACGCCAATGGCGTTCGGCAAGTCCGCAACGGCGATACGTTTCCTTTTCCAGGCAGTATGCGGCGTTGCGATGTTCGCTTACTTCGTCTGGGGTGTGCAGATTCTCTGGGGTATCTGATTCATGGCTAACATTCCAACGATTTCTTTCGACGCCATCATTATTGGTGGTGGCGGTGCCGGCATGCGCGCTGCGCTGCAGCTGGCACAGGGCGGCCACAAGACTGCGGTGATCACCAAGGTTTTCCCGACCCGTTCGCACACTGTATCCGCACAGGGCGGCATCACTTGCGCCATCGCTTCCGCTGACCCGAACGATGACTGGCGCTGGCACATGTACGATACCGTCAAGGGTTCCGACTATATCGGTGACCAGGACGCTATCGAATACATGTGTCAGGAAGGCCCGGCTGCCGTGTTCGAGCTGGACCACATGGGTCTGCCGTTCTCGCGTACCGAGCAAGGCCGCATCTACCAGCGTCCGTTCGGTGGCCAGTCCAAGGACTACGGCAAGGGCGGTCAGGCTGCACGTACTTGCGCTGCGTCCGACCGTACCGGTCACGCGCTGCTGCACACGCTTTATCAGGGCAACCTGAAAGCCGGCACCACGTTCCTCAACGAGTACTACGCTGTTGATCTGGTGAAAAACCAGGAAGGCGAATTCGTGGGCGTGATCGCGATCTGCATCGAAACCGGCGAAACCTCCTACATCCGTGCCAAGGCCACCGTTCTGGCCACTGGCGGTGCAGGCCGTATCTACGCGTCCACCACCAACGCCCTGATCAACACCGGTGACGGCGTCGGCATGGCTCTGCGTGCTGGCGTGCCGGTACAAGACATCGAAATGTGGCAGTTCCACCCGACCGGCATCGCCGGCGCCGGTGTACTGGTTACCGAAGGTTGCCGTGGTGAAGGTGGTTACCTGATCAACAAGCACGGCGAGCGTTTCATGGAGCGTTATGCTCCGAACGCGAAAGACCTGGCTGGTCGTGACGTGGTTGCCCGTTCGATGGTCAAGGAAATCATCGCAGGCAACGGTTGCGGTCCGAATGGCGACCACGTGATGCTCAAACTCGACCACCTGGGCGAGGAAGTGCTGCACAGCCGTCTGCCAGGCATCTGCGAACTGTCGAAGACTTTCGCCCACGTTGACCCGGTCGTTGCTCCGGTTCCGGTTGTGCCGACCTGCCACTACATGATGGGCGGCGTTGCCACCAACATTCATGGCCAGGCGATCACCCAGAACGCCGAAGGTCAGGACCAGATCATTCCTGGCCTGTTCGCGGTAGGCGAAGTGGCTTGCGTATCGGTACACGGTGCGAATCGTCTGGGCGGCAACTCGCTGCTCGACCTGGTGGTATTCGGTCGCGCTGCCGGCCTGCACCTGGAAAAGGCGTTGACCGATGGCATCGAATACGACGACGCTACCGAGTCCGACATCGAAGCTGCACTGTCGCGTCTGAACGCGCTGAACAACCGTACCGACGGTGAAGACGTTGCCACCCTGCGTCGCGAGCTGCAAAGCTGCATGCAAAACTACTTCGGTGTATTCCGTACCGGCGAATACATGCAGAAGGGCATCGCTCAGCTGGCCGATCTGCGCAAGCGTATCGCCAACGTGAAGATCAACGACAAGTCGCAGGCGTTCAACACTGCACGTATCGAAGCGCTGGAACTGCAGAACCTGCTGGAAGTGGCTGAAGCTACCGCCATCGCGGCCGAAGTCCGTAAAGAGTCCCGCGGCGCTCACGCCCGTGAAGACTTCGAAGACCGTGATGACGAAAACTGGCTGTGCCACACCCTGTACTTCCCGGGTGACAAGCGCGTCACCAAGCGTGCCGTGAACTTCTCGCCGAAGACTGTTCCGACTTTCGAACCTAAAGTCCGGACTTATTAAGGGTGACCGCCATGTTGCAAGTCAGTGTTTATCGCTACAACCCTGATCAGGACGCTGCGCCGTTCATGCAGGATTTCCAGGTCGATACCGGTGGTAAAGACCTGATGGTGCTGGACGTGCTGGCCCTGATCAAAGAGCAGGACGAAGGTTTCTCCTATCGTCGCTCCTGCCGTGAAGGCGTCTGCGGCTCCGACGGCATGAACATCAACGGCAAGAACGGTCTGGCCTGCATCACGCCGCTGTCTGCCGTTGTAAAAGGCAACAAACTGATCGTTCGTCCGCTGCCAGGTTTGCCGGTTATCCGTGACCTGGTCGTCGATATGAGCATCTTCTACAAGCAATACGAGAAGGTGAAGCCTTACCTGCAGAACGACACGCCGGCTCCGGCCATCGAGCGTCTGCAGTCGCCAGAAGAGCGCGAAAAGCTCGACGGTCTGTACGAGTGCATCCTGTGCGCCTGCTGCTCGACCTCTTGCCCGTCCTTCTGGTGGAACCCGGACAAGTTCCTGGGTCCAGCTGCACTGCTGCAAGCCTACCGCTTCCTGGCAGACAGCCGTGACACCAAGACCAGCGAACGTCTGGCTTCACTTGACGACCCATTCAGCGTTTTCCGCTGCCGGGGCATCATGAACTGCGTCAACGTATGTCCGAAAGGCCTGAACCCGACTAAGGCCATCGGTCACATCCGTAACATGCTGCTTTCGAGCGGCGTGTGATTCAGCTGCTGTAACCGTTGCACCGTAGAGGCTGTGGCGCGGGCTTCAACCCGCGTCATGGCTATAACCAGAGCAGTAGCCATAAGCTGCAGCTCTTCTTTTGAAGAAATGAGACAAGCAGGGGCATCCGGGCTGGTACCCGGACTATCAGTGTGATCCTAGGTGGCTTGTTTTAGTCGCTGCATTCGGACTTCTGCAAGTTTGCTCGGTGTCGACACCGATGGTGTTCCCCTAACCGAGGGTGACCAAGCATGCAAGAAAGCGTGATGCAGCGCATGTGGAACAGCGCCTACCTTTCAGGTGGAAACGCTGCCTATGTGGAAGAGCTTTATGAGCTCTACCTGCACGACCCTAACGCTGTGCCAGAAGAGTGGCGCACCTACTTTCAGAAGTTGCCAGCCGACGGCAACTCTGCCACTGATGTTTCGCACTCGACGATTCGCGATCATTTCGTGCTGCTGGCAAAGAACCAGCGCCGCGCCCAACCGGTTTCCGCCGGAAGCGTGAGCAGTGAGCACGAGAAGAAGCAAGTTGAAGTGCTGCGATTGATCCAGGCCTACCGTATGCGTGGCCACCAGGCAGCCCAGCTTGACCCGCTGGGGCTGTGGCAGCGTCCTGCACCTGCAGACCTGTCGATCAATCATTACGGCTTGACCAATGCCGATCTTGATACGACCTTCCGTGCCGGCGACCTGTTCATCGGCAAAGAGGAAGCGAGCCTACGCGAAATTCACGAAGCGTTGCAGCAGACATATTGCCGCACCATCGGCGCTGAATTCACGCACATCACCGATTCCGAGCAGCGCCAGTGGTTCCAGCAGCGTCTGGAAAGCGTGCGTGGTCGTCCGACGTACTCCGCCGACATCAAGAGCCACCTGCTTGAGCGCGTGACTGCCGGTGAAGGCCTGGAAAAATACCTGGGCACCAAATACCCGGGCACCAAGCGTTTCGGTCTGGAAGGCGGCGAAAGCCTGATTCCGATGCTCGACGAACTGATCCAGCGTTCCGGCTCGTACGGTACCAAGGAAGTCGTCATCGGCATGGCCCACCGTGGCCGTCTGAACGTGCTGGTCAACACCTTCGGCAAGAACCCGCGCGAGCTGTTCGACGAGTTCGAAGGCAAGAAGAAGGTCGAGCTGGGTTCCGGTGACGTTAAATACCACCAGGGCTTCTCGTCCAACGTGATGACCACCGGCGGTGAAGTTCATCTGGCCATGGCGTTCAACCCGTCCCACCTGGAAATCGTTTCCCCGGTGGTCGAAGGTTCGGTGCGCGCCCGTCAGGACCGTCGCAACGACCTGACCGGTGAGAAAGTTCTGCCGATCTCCATCCACGGTGACGCGGCATTCGCCGGTCAGGGCGTGGTCATGGAAACCTTCCAGATGTCTCAGACCCGCGGTTTCAAGACCGGCGGTACCGTGCACATCGTAATCAACAACCAGGTCGGTTTCACCATCAGCAACCCGCTGGACTCGCGTTCCACCGAGTACGCCACCGACGTTGCCAAGATGATCCAGGCGCCGATTCTCCATGTGAATGGTGATGATCCGGAAGCCGTGCTGTTCGTGACCCAGCTGGCCATCGACTACCGCATGCAATTCAAGCGTGACGTGGTCATCGATCTGGTCTGCTACCGTCGTCGCGGCCACAACGAGGCCGACGAGCCAAGCGGCACCCAGCCCCTGATGTATCAGCAGATCACCAAGCAGCGCACCACCCGCGAGCTGTACGCTGAACGCCTGACCCAGGCCGGTGTGCTCGACGCTGAACGTGTTCAGGCCAAGGTCGACGAATACCGCAACGCGCTGGACAACGGTCTGCACGTGGTGAAATCGCTGGTCAAGGAGCCGAACAAAGAGCTGTTCGTCGACTGGCGTCCGTACCTGGGCCACGCCTGGACTGCGCGTCACGACACGCGTTTCGATCTCAAAACCTTGCAAGAACTGTCCGCCAAGCTGCTGGAAATTCCGGAAGGCTTCGTCGTTCAGCGTCAGGTCGCGAAGATCTACGAAGACCGTCAGAAGATGCAAGCCGGCGGCCTGCCGATCAACTGGGGTTACGCCGAAACCATGGCGTACGCGACCCTGGCGTTCGAAGGTCACCCGATTCGCATGACTGGTCAGGACATCGGCCGCGGTACGTTCTCGCACCGTCACGCTGTGTTGCACAACCAGAAAGACGCGGGCACCTACATTCCGCTGCAGAACCTGTACGACGGTCAGCCACGTTTCGACCTGTACGACTCGTTCCTCTCGGAAGAAGCGGTACTGGCATTCGAATACGGTTACTCGACCACCACGCCAAACGCGCTGGTGATCTGGGAAGCCCAGTTCGGCGACTTCGCCAACGGTGCTCAGGTCGTGATCGACCAGTTCATCACCAGCGGCGAGCACAAGTGGGGCCGTCTCTGCGGTCTGACCATGCTGCTGCCACACGGTTACGAAGGTCAGGGCCCTGAGCACAGCTCGGCTCGTCTTGAGCGTTACCTGCAGCTGTGCGCCGAGCACAACATTCAGGTGTGCATGCCGACCACGCCAGCGCAGATCTACCACTTGCTGCGTCGTCAGGTGATTCGTCCGCTGCGCAAGCCGCTGGTCGTGCTGACGCCGAAGTCGCTGCTGCGCCACAAGCTGGCCATCTCGACGCTGGAAGATCTGGCCGAAGGTTCGTTCCAGACCGTGATCCCGGAAATCGATGCACTGGACCCGAAAAAGGTCGAGCGCGTGGTTCTGTGCAGCGGCAAGGTCTACTACGACCTGCTGGAAAAACGCCGTGCCGAAGGCCGCGAAGATATCGCCATCGTGCGTATCGAGCAGCTGTATCCGTTCCCTGAGGACGACTTGAAAGAAGTCCTGGCTCCATACACCAACGTCAAACACGCCGTTTGGTGTCAGGAAGAGCCGATGAACCAGGGTGCCTGGTACTGCAGCCAGCATCACTTGCGTCGCAGCATCGCCAACCTCGACAAGACTCTCGTACTTGAGTACGCGGGCCGTGAGGCTTCGGCTGCGCCAGCTTGTGGTTACGCATCGATGCACGCCGAGCAGCAGGAAAAACTGCTGCAAGATGCTTTCACTGTTTAACGCCTTCGCGCTGACTGAAACCGAATTTTAAGGACCCACAGATAATGGCTATCGAAATCAAAGCCCCGTCATTCCCGGAATCGGTTGCCGATGGCACCGTTGCCACCTGGCACAAGAAACCAGGTGAGGCCGTCAAGCGTGACGACCTGATCGTCGACATCGAAACCGACAAAGTCGTGCTCGAAGTGTTGGCTGAAGCTGACGGCGTGCTGGGCGCAATCGTTGCCGAAGAGGGCGCTACCGTTCTGTCGAACCAGGTCCTGGGCTCGATCGAAGAGGGCAGCGCTGCTGCTGCCGCTCCTGCCGCCGCTGCTGCTCCGGCTGCTACTGCCGCTGCCGCACCGGCTGCTGCCGATGGCGAAGATGACCCGATCGCCGCTCCTGCCGCGCGCAAGCTGGCTGAAGAGAACGGCATCAACATCGCTTCCGTTGCCGGCACCGGCAAGAGCGGTCGTGTGACCAAGGAAGACGTGGTTGCCGCTGTTGCTGCGAAGAAAGCTGCTCCGGCTGCCGCACCTGCCAAGGCTGCTGCTCCTTCGGCTGCTGCGCCTGTGTTCGCTGCTGGCGACCGCATCGAGAAGCGCGTACCGATGACTCGCGTACGTGCCACTGTGGCCAAGCGTCTGGTTGAAGCCCAGTCGAACATGGCGATGCTGACCACGTTCAACGAAGTCGACATGACCGAAGTCATGGCCCTGCGTTCGAAGTACAAGGACCTGTTCGAGAAGTCCCACAACGGCGTACGCCTGGGCTTCATGTCGTTCTTCGTGAAAGCGGCCACCGAAGCGCTGAAACGCTTCCCGGCTGTCAACGCGTCGATCGACGGCGGCGACATCGTTTACCACGGCTATGCGGACATCGGCGTCGCCGTTTCCAGCGACCGTGGCCTGGTGGTACCGGTTCTGCGTAACGCCGAGCTGATGAGCCTGGCTGAAATCGAAGGCGGCATCGCAACATTTGGCAAGAAAGCCCGTGACGGCAAACTGTCGATGGACGAGATGACCGGTGGTACCTTCACCATCACCAACGGTGGTACCTTCGGTTCGATGATGTCGACGCCGATCGTCAACCCGCCGCAGGCAGCGATCCTGGGCATGCACAACATCATCCAGCGTCCGATGGCCATCAATGGTCAGGTCGTGATCCGTCCGATGATGTACCTGGCTCTGTCCTACGATCACCGTCTGATCGATGGCAAAGAAGCTGTGACCTTCCTGGTGACCATCAAGAACCTGCTGGAAGATCCGGCTCGTCTGTTGCTGGATATCTAAAAAGCAGCTGCAAGCTTTCAGCTACAAGCCTCAAGCTCAAGGCGAGCGGGTGGGCTTGCAGCTTGAAGCTTGCGGCTTGTAGCTTTATTGCTAAAGAGGATTTTTTGAATGTCGCAGAAATTTGACGTAGTAGTGATCGGTGCCGGCCCTGGTGGCTATGTAGCGGCCATCAAGGCTGCTCAGTTGGGCCTGACCACTGCCTGCATCGAGAAGTACACCGACGCAGAGGGCAAGCAAGCCCTGGGCGGTACCTGCCTGAACGTGGGTTGCATTCCTTCCAAGGCGCTGCTCGACAGCTCGTGGAAATACAAGGAAGCCAAAGAGAGCTTCAACGTTCACGGTATCTCGACCGGCGAAGTCAAAATGGACGTCGCTGCGATGGTTGGCCGCAAGGCTGGCATCGTCAAGAACCTGACCGGCGGCGTTGCCACCCTGTTCAAGGCCAACGGCGTTACTTCGATCCAGGGCCACGGCAAGCTGCTGGCCGGCAAGAAAGTCGAAGTCACCAAGCCGGACGGTTCGGTTGAAGTCATCGAAGCGGAAAACGTCATTCTCGCGCCAGGTTCGCGTCCGATCGACATTCCACCGGCTCCGGTTGACCAGAAAGTCATCGTCGATTCGACTGGCGCTCTGGAATTCCAGTCCGTACCTAAACGCCTGGGCGTGATCGGCGCTGGCGTGATCGGTCTGGAGCTGGGTTCGGTATGGTCGCGTCTGGGTGCAGAAGTGACTGTTCTCGAAGCACTGGACACTTTCCTGATGGCAGCGGACACCGCTGTTTCCAAGGAAGCGCTGAAAACCCTGACCAAACAGGGTCTGGACATCAAGCTGGGCGCTCGCGTTACCGGTTCGAAAGTCAACGGCGAAGAAGTCGTCGTCAACTACACCGATGCCAACGGCGAACAGACCATCACTTTCGACAAGCTGATCGTAGCCGTTGGTCGCCGTCCGGTGACCACTGATCTGCTGTCTGCCGACTGCGGCGTGGAAATCGACGAGCGCGGTTTCATCGCGGTCGATGACCATTGCGTCACAGCTGTACCGGGCGTCTTCGCCATCGGCGACGTGGTTCGCGGCATGATGCTGGCCCACAAGGCTTCGGAAGAAGGCATCATGGTTGTCGAGCGCATCAAGGGCCACAAGGCTCAGATGAACTATGATTTGATCCCTTCGGTTATTTATACTCACCCGGAAATCGCGTGGGTTGGCAAAACCGAGCAGGCGCTGAAGGCCGAAGGCGTTGAAGTCAACGTCGGCACCTTCCCGTTCGCCGCTTCCGGCCGTGCCATGGCTGCCAACGATACCGGTGGTTTCGTCAAGGTCATCGCCGATGCCAAGACCGACCGCGTATTGGGCGTGCACGTGATTGGCCCGAGCGCTGCAGAACTGGTTCAGCAGGGCGCGATCGGTATGGAATTCGGCACCAGCGCTGAAGACCTGGGCATGATGGTTTTCTCCCATCCGACCCTGTCCGAAGCCTTGCACGAAGCTGCTCTGGCAGTGAATGGCGGCGCCATTCACATTGCCAACCGCAAGAAGCGTTAAGACATAATAAGAAACCACGGCGGTAGCGGCCCGTCGTGAGCCTTGCGAGCAAGACTCACCGCGGAATGTCCGCCGGACGCAGTCTTGCGTAGCCCAGCTACGCAAGCAGCAGTCACAGGTGGCGCGGCACTCAAACGAGCGCAGCGCCGAATGCGCAGTACCTAACGAAGACGGTAAAAAGCATGAATCTTCACGAGTATCAGGGTAAGCAGCTGTTCGCTGAATACGGCCTGCCAGTTTCCACTGGTTATGCAGTAGACACCCCGGAAGCAGCAGCAGAAGCTTGCGACAAGATCGGCGGCAACGAGTGGGTCGTCAAAGCCCAGGTTCACGCCGGTGGTCGCGGTAAAGCGGGCGGCGTAAAGCTGGTTCGCAGCAAAGAAGACGCCAAAGCCTTCGCACAGCAGTGGCTGGGCAAGCGTCTGGTGACTTACCAGACTGACGCCAATGGCCAGCCAGTCACCAAGATCCTGGTTGAATCGTGCACTGATATCGCTAAAGAGCTGTACCTGGGCGCTGTCGTTGACCGTTCGAGCCGTCGCATCGTGTTCATGGCTTCCACCGAAGGTGGCGTGGACATCGAGAAAATCGCTCACGACACTCCAGAAAAAATTCTCAAGGCCACTATCGATCCACTGGTTGGCGCTCAGCCATCCCAGGGTCGCGAGCTGGCATTCCAGCTGGGTCTGGAAGGCAAGCAGGTCACTCAGTTCGCCAAGATCTTCGTCGGTCTGGCCAAGCTGTTCAAAGACCACGACCTGGCTCTGCTGGAAGTGAACCCGCTGGTGATCAAGGCTGACGGCGATCTGCATTGCCTCGACGCCAAGATCAACATCGACGCCAACGCCATGTACCGTCAGCCTAAGCTGAAGGCTTTCCACGATCCGTCGCAGGACGATCCGCGCGAAGCGCACGCTGCCAAGTTCGAACTGAACTACGTAGCCCTGGAAGGCAACATCGGCTGCATGGTCAACGGTGCCGGTCTGGCCATGGGTACCATGGACATCGTCAACCTGCATGGCGGCAAGCCAGCCAACTTCCTCGACGTAGGTGGTGGCGCTACCAAGGAACGCGTTACTGAAGCGTTCAAGATCATCCTGTCCGACCAGAACGTGGCGGCAGTACTGGTCAACATCTTCGGCGGCATCGTTCGCTGCGACATGATTGCCGAAGGCATCATCGGCGCCGTGAAAGAAGTCGGCGTGAAAATCCCGGTTGTTGTTCGCCTTGAAGGCAACAACGCTGAGCTGGGCGCTAAAGTACTGGCAGAAAGCGGTTTGAACATCATCGCTGCTACCAGCCTGACCGACGCTGCTCAACAAGTTGTCAAAGCTGCGGAGGGCAAATAATGAGCGTCCTGATCAATAAAGACACCAAAGTTATCTGCCAGGGTATTACCGGTTCGCAAGGTAGTTTCCACACCCAGCAAGCCATCGAATACGGCACCAAGATGGTTGGCGGCGTAACTCCGGGCAAGGGCGGCACCGAGCACCTGGGTCTGCCAGTGTTCAACACTGTCAAAGACGCAGTAGCTGCCACCGGCGCTACCGCCAGCGTGATCTACGTTCCGGCTCCGTTCTGCAAGGACTCGATCCTGGAAGCGGCATTCGGCGGCATCAAGCTGATCGTCTGCATCACCGAAGGCATTCCTACCCTGGACATGCTGGACGCCAAGGTTAAGTGCGACGAGCTGGGCGTAGTCCTGATCGGCCCTAACTGCCCAGGCGTGATCACTCCAGGCGAATGCAAGATCGGCATCATGCCAGGTCACATTCACTTGCCAGGCAAGGTCGGTATCGTTTCGCGTTCCGGCACCCTGACCTACGAAGCTGTGAAGCAGACCACTGACGCCGGTTTCGGTCAGTCGACTTGCGTCGGCATCGGCGGTGACCCGATCCCGGGTTCGAACTTCATCGACATCCTGAAGCTGTTCCAGGAAGACCCGAAGACCGAGGCGATCGTGATGATCGGCGAGATCGGCGGTTCGGCTGAAGAAGAAGCGGCTGCCTACATCAAGGCTAACGTGACCAAGCCGGTTGTTTCCTACATCGCTGGTGTGACTGCTCCTCCGGGCAAGCGCATGGGCCATGCTGGCGCAATCATCTCTGGCGGCAAAGGCACTGCAGACGAGAAATTCGCTGCGCTGCAAGACGCAGGCGTTAAAACCGTGCGTTCGCTGGCAGACATCGGCAAGGCCCTGGCCGAGCTGACTGGCTGGGAAGTGAAGAAGTAAGCTTCGGCTGACTTTTTAGCTCCAGCAGCAAAGGCCACCTTCGGGTGGCCTTTGTCGTTTCAGAGCAGCGGCAAGCTTCAAGCGGCTAGCTGCAAGATAGAAGCTTGCAGCTTGAAACTTGTAGCTTGCAGCTGCTTTTCTTATGTAAACGCGACACGGAAACGTCGCGTATCGGATAGTTCGCCCTCCAACAGTGCGTTTGTCAGGCAAATTCGTTAGGCTGGCAGCCATTTTTGCGTCCGCCGCCCACAAGGCAGCCACGCGCTTTAAGGGTCAGTCCCATACGGATCGACAGCATTTCCCTAATCCAACAGGGCAATCCCCCTCTAAATTCCGATTTCAGTAGTGTGGTATTACCTTAATGAAAGTTTTGAAAGGTCAGGACATCCTGGCACTTGGTTTTATGACGTTTGCCCTGTTTGTCGGGGCCGGTAACATCATCTTCCCGCCGATCGTCGGCTTGCAGGCCGGGCCTCATGTCTGGATGGCCGCGCTGGGCTTTCTGATCACCGCCGTAGGTTTGCCGGTGGTTACCGTGGTGGCGCTGGCCAAGGTTGGCGGCGCGATGGATGCGTTGAGCAGCCCGATCGGCAAGATCGCCGGTGGTATCCTCGCGGCGGCATGCTATCTGGCTGTGGGGCCGCTGTTCGCCACTCCGCGTACCGCAACCGTATCCTTCGAAGTGGGTCTGGCGCCATTGACCGGCGAGAGCCCGCTGGCGCTGTTCCTTTACAGTTCGGTGTACTTCCTCTTGGTGTTCTTCATTTCGCTCTACCCTGGGCGTTTGCTGGATACCGTGGGCCGCTTCCTCGCGCCGCTGAAAATCATTGCGCTGGCAGTACTGGGCATCGCCGCGTTCGCCTTGCCGGCGGGTGACATCGGTCACGGCACTCCAGAGTATGTGGCGGCACCGTTTTCCCAAGGCTTCATCAATGGTTACCTGACCATGGATACCCTCGGCGCACTGGTATTCGGCATCGTTATCGTCAACGCGATTCGCTCTCGTGGCGTCGAGTCGCCGGCGCTGATCACCCGTTACGCGATCATCGCCGGGCTGATTGCCGGCGTGGGTCTGGCACTGGTCTACGTCAGCCTGTTCCGCCTCGGGTCCGGCAGCCATGAAGTCGCGGTCGGCGCCACCAACGGCGCGGCGGTGTTGCATGCTTACGTGCAGCACACCTTCGGTTCGCTGGGCAGTGGTTTCCTTGCGGTGCTGATCTCGCTGGCGTGTCTGGTCACGGCGGTCGGCCTGACCTGTGCCTGTGCTGAGTACTTCAGCCGTGTGCTGCCACTGTCCTACAAGACGCTGGTGATTATCCTCGCAGCGTTCTCGCTGCTGGTCTCCAACCTTGGTCTGACCAAGCTGATCGCCTTCTCGATTCCAGTACTCACCGCGATCTACCCGCCGTGCATCGTTCTGGTCGCGCTGAGCTTCTGCAAGGATTTCTGGCATGAGCACGGGCGCATTCTTGGCCCGGTGATGCTGGTTTCCTTCGTTTTCGGCACCATCGACGCCCTGAAAGGCGCTGGTCTGGCCGACTGGATGCCAACTCAGCTGACCCATCTGCCGCTGAGCGAGCAGGGTCTGGCGTGGCTGGTGCCGTGCGTGATGACCCTGGTGGTCGCCGTGGTCTGTGATCGCCTGCTGGGCAAGCGCAGCGAAGTCACTGCCTGACGTGGTTCGGACCCGCCACAAGTGGGTCAGCCCCGGTTAAACAGAAATGCCCCGTATCAATCGATACGGGGCATTTTTTATGCGCGGGAGGCAGTGTCTTTTTTGCTGAGCTAACGTCGAAGGGTTGCCGAAATCGCTATGTGGGAGCGAGCCTGCTCGCGAATGCGTTATGTCAGCCGCCATGAGTGTTGCGTGGTACGCCGCTTTCGCGAGCAGGCTCGCTCCCACAGGTAATTTGTACCGTGATCACATCTCACAAGGAATTGCATGTCGTTCATCCAAGCCAATCTGATCCACTTGCTCGCTGCCGTCTGGTTTGTCGTCTGCTGGGGCGGTTACACCCGTTATGCCACCTGGAAGGCCCGTGATACGGCGTGTCTGGCCAGCGTGTTGCACCTGTACCGCGAAGACTGGATGCGCCGCATGCTGCTGCGTGACAACCGCATCGCCGATGCCAGCGTGATCGGCAATCTGGAGCGCAACGCCTCGTTTTTCGCGTCCAGCACGCTGATCATCCTCGCCGGTATTCTCACCGTGCTCGGCGCGTCCGACCGAGCCGTGTCGTTGTTGGCGGATATTCCGATGGTGCAGCAGGCGTCGCAGGGCATGTCGGAGATCAAGTTGCTGTGCCTGGCACTGGTGTTCGTCTATGCGTTCTTTACTTTCAGTTGGTGCATGCGCCAATACAACTTCGCTGCGATTCTGGTCGGTTCAGCGCCGATGATCGGTGAGCGCCAAGTGACCGAGCAGGAACGCAAGGCCTTCGCTTCACGGGCGGCGCGGGTGATTTCGATGGCGGCCAACCAGTTCAACTTCGGCCTGCGCTCTTATTACTTCGGCATGAGCATGCTGGCGTGGTTCGTCAGCCCGTGGCTGTTCATGATCATGAGCGCGGGGGTCGTGGTGGTGTTGTATCGCCGCGAGTTTCATTCCGACGTTCTTGATGTCATGGTTTATACCCCTACAGAGGCGCCCGTCCCTGAGGCGAACAAAGAGGCTGTTTGATGAGTATTCCGTTCTGGTGTGTGTTTATCAGTGCTTTATTGATCTACGTGGCGCGCATGCCGGTGGCCAAGGCCATGAAAGAGCAGGGCGGGTATGACAATCACTTGCCTCGGCAGCAGCAGGCGCAGTTGACTGGCTTCGGTGCGAGGGCGCTGGCGGCCCATCAGAACAGCATCGAAGCCTTCATCCTGTTCGCTGTCGGCGTGCTGATGGCGCACACCACGCAAACCGCCGGCTGGCTGATCGATGCGCTGGCGATCATCTTCGTGATCTCGCGAGTGTTCTATCTGTGGTTCTATCTGGCCGATCTGGCGAAGTTGCGCAGCCTGATGTGGCTAGTTGGCTTCATCTGTTCGTTGTTGCTGATGATTAGTCCGACTTTTAGAACCGTGTTGCTCTAACCGGTAAATCGCAGGCAAAAGAAAACCCGCACTTGGCGGGTTTTCCTTTCACACCACAAAGCTTATTGCTTTTTGGCGGCTTCTTCTTGAGCAGCGGCGTTCGATTCAGCCTGAGCTTTGGCAGCTTCGGCGTTTTCTTTTGCTGCGTCGTTCACTTTATCCTGAGCTTTGTTCATGTCTTGCTGAGCTTGCTCAGCATGTTGGTTGGCATCTTGAGCTTTGTCCTCGGATTTTTTATCGCAGGCAGCGAGACCGAGGGAAGCGGTCAACATCAAGGCAATAGCTAAAGTCTTACGCATGGGGTGTATCTCCTTATGGAAAATAACTACTGGCCTTAAGAACTCGGCGCTACGGGTTAAGTTCCTCAATTGTTTCAGATATATAAGTTTGTTTTATCACGGAACTTTTGCCGCTTTTCTCAATACTGGCACAAGGCCCAAACGCGAGTAATTATCACATGGCCGAAAACCCCGTTTTTGAGCGCGCGACGCGCTTTTTATCGGCATTGCGCCACTGTCAGGTCTTGGGTCTGCAAGTGCACAGTGCTTCCAGCGAAGGGCTGACGGTGATCCTGCCGTACAGCGAAAAAATCGTCGGCAATCCCGAAACCGGAGTCATCCATGGCGGTGCCATCACTTCGTTGATGGACACTGCATGTGGCATGTCGACCCTGTGCGTGCTGCCGGAGTTCGAAGTCTGTCCGACCCTCGATCTGCGCATCGACTACATGCACGCCGCCGAACCGAACAAAGCCGTGTACGGCTTTGCCCAGTGCTATCGCGTCACCACCGACGTGATCTTTGCCCGTGGTTTTGCCTACCAGGACGATCCCGAGCAACCGATTGCCCACGTCGTCGGCACATTCATGCGCATGGGCATCGGTCTGAAGGGCAGCAAGGGTTTCGCTGGCGCGATCAAGGGAGCGAGCCAATGAGCAACGATCTCAGGGAGCAGCTGCAACAGGCTCACGCGCAGGGCGATTACGCGCCGCTGCTGGCATTGATTCCTTATGCCGGGCTGATCGGTATCGAGTGCTCGCGAGTCGGCGATGAGCTCTTGTTCAAGCTGCCGGCGAACAAGGACAACATTGGTAACCCTTTATTGCCGGCGATCCATGGCGGGGTGATTGCCGGGTTCATGGAGCTGGCCGCAGCCCTGCATCTGCTGATTTTCACCGGCACGCCGGGTGTGCCGAAGATCATCGATTTTTCCCTCGATTACCTGCGCGCCGGGCAGTTTCGCGACACTTGGGCCAGGTGTCAGGTGTGCCGCCAGGGCCGTCGCGTCGCCAACGTTGCGGTCACTGCGTGGCAGAGTACCGAGGCCGAACCGATCGCCACGGCCCGCGCGCACTTCAAAATTGATGAGCCCTTGAAATCCTGAACAGCGCCCCCAACTCAGATGACAACCCGCCGCAGACCATTCGGGTCGCGGCCAATGCCATCTGATTGGAGTTTGATGACCATGAGTGTGGAAACTCAAAAGGAAACCCTGGGCTTCCAGACCGAGGTAAAGCAGCTGCTGCACCTCATGATCCATTCGCTGTATTCGAATAAGGAAATTTTCCTTCGCGAATTGATCTCGAACGCCTCTGACGCTGTCGACAAGCTGCGCTTCGAAGCCCTGGCCAAGCCGGAGTTGCTCGAAGGTGGCGCTGAGCTGAAAATCCGAGTGAGCTTCGACAAGGACGCCAAGACCGTCACCCTCGAAGACAACGGTATCGGCATGAACCGTGACGATGTGATCACCCACCTGGGGACCATCGCCAAATCCGGCACCGCCGATTTCATGAAAAACCTGTCCGGCGATCAGAAGAAAGATTCGCACCTGATCGGCCAGTTCGGTGTCGGCTTCTACTCGGCCTTCATCGTTGCCGACAAGGTTGATGTCTACAGCCGTCGCGCCGGCACCGATGCCAGCGAAGGCGTGCACTGGTCGTCGAAAGGCGAGGGCGAGTTCGAAGTCGCCACTATCGACAAGCCAGAGCGCGGCACCCGCATCGTCCTGCACCTGAAGTCCGGTGAAGACGAATTCGCGGATGGCTGGCGTCTGCGCAACATCATCAAGAAGTACTCCGACCACATCGCTTTGCCGATCGAACTGCCGAAGGAAGTCACTCCGGCCGAAGGCGAAGAGGCCCCCGCCGTTGAATGGGAAACCGTCAACCGCGCCAGCGCCCTGTGGACCCGTCCGCGCACTGAAGTCAAGGACGAGGAATACCAGGAGTTCTACAAACACATCGCTCACGACTTCGAAAATCCGCTGTCGTGGAGCCACAACAAGGTTGAAGGCAAGCTTGAGTACAGCTCGCTGCTGTACGTGCCGGCCCGCGCGCCGTTTGACCTGTACCAGCGTGAAGCGCCGAAAGGCCTTAAGCTGTACGTGCAGCGTGTGTTTGTCATGGATCAGGCCGAGTCGTTCCTGCCGCTGTACCTGCGCTTCATCAAAGGCGTGGTCGATTCCAACGACCTGTCGCTGAACGTGTCGCGTGAGATCCTGCAGAAAGACCCGATCATCGATTCGATGAAAACCGCGCTGACCAAGCGTGTGCTCGACATGCTGGAAAAACTGGCGAAGAACGAGCCTGAGCAATACAAGGGCTTCTGGAAAAATTTCGGTCAGGTCATGAAAGAAGGCCCGGCAGAAGATTTCGCCAACAAAGAGAAAATTGCCGGTCTGCTGCGTTTCGCATCGACCCAGGGCGACGACGGCGAGCAGGTTGTCGGTCTGGCTGACTACCTGGCCCGCGCCAAGGAAGGTCAGGACAAGATCTACTACCTCACCGGCGAAACCTACGCGCAGGTCAAGAACAGCCCGCACCTGGAAGTCTTCCGCAAGAAAGGCATCGAAGTGCTGCTGCTGACCGATCGCATCGACGAGTGGCTGATGAGCTACCTCAGCGAATTCGACGGCAAGACGTTTGTCGACGTGGCACGCGGTGACCTCGATCTGGGCAACCTGGACTCGGAAGAGGACAAGAAAGCCGCAGAAGAAGTCGCCAAGTCCAAAGAAGGCCTGGTCGAGCGTCTGAAAACTGCGCTGGGTGATTCCGTGGCTGAAGTCCGCGTATCCCATCGTCTGACCGATTCGCCGGCCATTCTGGCCATCGGCGAACAGGACCTGGGCCTGCAAATGCGCCAGATCCTCGAAGCCAGCGGGCAGAAAGTCCCGGATTCGAAGCCGATCTTCGAATTCAACCCGAGCCACCCGCTGATCGAGAAACTCGATGGCGAGCAGAGCGAAGAGCGTTTTGGCGACCTGTCGCACATCCTCTTCGATCAGGCCGCCCTGGCAGCGGGCGACAGCTTGAAGGATCCGGCCGCATACGTGCGCCGTCTGAACAAGCTGCTGGTTGAACTGTCGGTTTGATCATGTTGTAGGAAAAACCCGCTTCGGCGGGTTTTTTCGTTCTGGTGTTTACACAATCAGGAGTCAGAAATGAGCCAAGTCACTGTACGTTCCGTGGTCTATCAGATTGACGACCAAGCCTATGAGGGCCGCCTGGCGTTCGACGCCGAGCATAAGGCTGCGCGCCCGGGTTTGCTGATGGCGCCGAACTGGATGGGCGTCAGCGCCGGTGCCGAAGACATCGCCAAAGCGGTAGCGGCCAAGGGTTACGTGGTGCTGATCGCGGATGTCTACGGCCAGAGCGTGCGTCCGCAGAACGCTGATGAGGCGCTGGCAGCGATGATGCCGCTCAAGGACGACCGCGCGCTGTTGCGCAAACGTCTGCAAGTGGCTTTCGAGCAATTGCAGAGCCAGGGCGAAGCCACGGTGGATACTTCGAAACTGGCGGTGTTCGGTTTCTGCTTCGGTGGTTGCTGTGCGCTGGACCTGGCCCGCACCGGCGCGCCGGTAAAAGCGGCGGTGTCGTTCCACTGCACGCTGGATTCGCCGAACCCGGCGGATGCGCAGAACATCAAGGGCTCGGTGCTGGTGCTGCACGGCGCGTCCGATCCGTTGGTACCGAAGGAGCAATTGCCGGCGTTCGAAGATGAAATGAACGCGGCGAAGGTCGACTGGCAACTGCTAAGCTACGGCGGCGCGGTGCACTCGTTTACCGATCCGCACGCCAATGTGCCGGGCAAGATGATGTACGACGAAAAGACCGCCAGGCGCGCGTTCAAGTCGATGCATGATCTGTTGGATGAAGTGTTCAACGGTTAAAAGCGAAAAGCCCCTCACCCTAGCCTTCTCCCGGAGGGAGAGGGGACTGATTGGGGGGGGGCTCGGGAGTGACGTCGACCTGAACGTGAACAGGCGAATCCATAATCGCCGGGATTTTTCAGGTCGATGTATAACGCAAGACGCCTCGGTCGGCTCCCTATCGCTCCGGGATAGGGGACTGATTGGGGGTTGCTCGGGAGTGACGTCGACCTGAACGTGAACAGGCGAATCCATAATCGCCGAGACTTTTCAGGTCGATGTATAACGCAAGACGCCTCGGTCGGCTCCCTCTCCCTCTGGGAGAGGGCTGGGGTGAGGGTAAGCGGCTTAGCGCGGTAGTTCGATCCGCTCGACTTCCCCCGGCACCGTCGGCCAATTCCCGGCCGCCCACTTGCGCCGTGCCTCATCAATCGCCGCCGGATCGCTTGCAACAAAATTCCAGTTGATCCGCCTCGGACCGTCCAGCGGTGCGCCGCCGAACACCACCGCGTGCACATCGCTATCGGCAAACAGGCTCATCTCTTCGCCGGCTGGCAACACCACCAGCGCATGCGGCTCGATCGCCTCGCCATTCAATTGCGCATCACCGCTCAACACATACACCGCGCGTTCTTCATGCTCGGTCGGAATCAGCAGAGTGGTCGCCGTTTGCATCTTCACTTCCGCATACAGCGTAGGAGAAAGCACCGGCACCGGCGATTCCAGGCAAAAGCCTGACCCGGCAATCATGCGGATCTGCACGCCAAGGTTATCGCTGAGCGGCAACGTCGCTGCCGGGTGATGGCTGTAATGCCCCGGGCCCTGTTCGTGTGCCTTGGGCGAGGCCAGCCAGACTTGCAGGCCGTGCAGGGTGAAGGTCTCGGCGAGCAGGGGCGCTGGCGTACGCTCGACGTGGGCGATGGCGCTGCCGGCGGTCATCCAGCTGACATCGCCGGCACCGACCACTTGATCAGAGCCCAGGCTGTCCTTGTGCTGCAATTGCCCTTCGAACAAGTAGGTGAGCGTCGACAGACCAATGTGCGGATGCTGTCGGATGTCCATACCTTTGCCCGTCGGATAAATCGTTTCGAGCATGTGGTCGAAAAACACGAAAGGTCCGACATTGCGGCATTTGGCTGACGGCAGCGGGCGCAGAATCGGCTGGCCTTCGACGTCTTCGGCGCGCGGGCGGATGATCAGGAGTGGCGTGTCCATGGTGCATTCCAGGCTGAGCGGGTGATGCCAGAAGCATAACCCGCCGCTGGCATCAGGAGGATTATTGGCTGTCGAAGCCTTGTGGTGCGTGAGTTTCGATGCTGACTTCGCTGGTGGTCATCAATTTGTGAATCGGGCAGCGATCGGCCACGCGCAGCAGTTCCTCGCGCTGGGCGTCGGTGAGTACGCCTTTGAGCGTAAGGGTGACATGCAGGGCGTATTTGCCTTTCTGTTCCTGGCTGTTGTCGCGCTTTACCTCGACTCCCACGCCGGTCAGCGGGATGTCTTTTTTCTTCGCATACATTTTCACGGTCAGCGCTTTGCAGGCGCCCAGCGCAGCGTCGAAGTAATCGTGTGGCTCTGGTGCGGTGCCTTCACCACCGGCGATTTTCGGTACATCGGCAAACAATTCGTGGTCGTCGATCTGGACGGTGTGACGAAAACCTTCGGCAGAGACGGTATTGACGGTAACAGTCATGGAAACCTCACAGGCGGCAGGAAAAATCGTTCGAACAAAACAGACCTTGCAGTTATAGAGCATTCCCGGCAGTGGGCGTTCCGCTGTTGGGCAGGGATGAACCCTTGTCGTTCGGGCGCGGTCTAGGCTATGCCCATCTGCCGGAGATTACTTGTGTCCTTGTCTCGTCTGAGTCTTGCCTGTCTGCTGCTGTTCGCTGGCAGCGCCAGTGCCCGCGAATACACCTACAGCGATGCGCACCTGCATTACGTGGATTTTTTCCAGGAAAGCGCCGGCATGCAGAAATTGCTCACGGCCATGAAAGAAAATTCCGTCGAGCATGTGATGATTTCCGGCATTCCCGTGGCGAAGAAATGGCATGAAGACGAACCCAAGCGCCCGCGTTATTACGCCGGTGATGACGCCGATGCCTATTGGTACAGCGCCACCGATGTGATCATTGCCGACGCGGTGGAAAAACTTGCGCCGGAGCAGCGCCAGTACTTTCATCCGTTCCTGTCCGGCTTCAATCCCAATGACAAGAATTCCGCCGCGCACATCCAGCGCATGCTCGACCTGTATCCGGGTTTGTGGCAGGGCATCGGCGAGGTGTTCACCCGGCACGATGACCTGACCGCGCTGACCTCCGGCGACACACCCCGGGCCAACAACGAGGCGATGACCAAGATCTATCACCTCGCTGCGGAAAACGATCTGCCGGTGATGCTGCATTCCAACATCACTTCCAAGCGTGAGAAAAATCCGCTGTACCTGAAGGAGGTCGAAGAGCCGCTGCGTAATCATCCGCACACGCGGTTCATCTGGGCGCACGCCGGCACCAGCGCCGAGATCCATCGGCATCAAACGCAATTACCGTTTTTGTTGGCAACCCTGACGCGCATGCTTGAGGCCTATCCGAATCTGTTTATCGACCTGTCGTGGAGCATGCTCACGCCGTACTTGCTGGACGAGCAGGGCAAGCCGCGCGCCGAATGGCTGGCGCTGGTGGAAAAGTATCCCGAGCGCTTCATGCTCGGCTCTGACGTAGTAGGACGGTTCAACAAGCTCGGTCAGGAAATGCACAGCTACAAGCCGTTTCTCGATGCGCTGCCGGAAGCGGTGGCGCGCAAAGTCGCGCGGGATAACTTCCTGGCAATATTGCCGCGCAACACTGGTAAACCCGCCGGTCCGCGCTGAAACGTCAAAGCCACGGGTTCGGACTAGCCGCTCGTCTGCCTATCGCTTTTTCGTCTTACGCAATTTCACGGCAATGCCGATACCTTCTAAAGCAACCCGCTGCAGGCTGATGCAGCGCTTTTGGAAGGAGCCAGAGTGATGAATATCCGTAGTCTCAATATTGCCCCGCGTGCCGGTCTCGGTTTTGGCCTACTGGCCTTGATGGTGTTCGCCCTTGGCGCGTTCGCCTTGCTGCAAATGTCGAACATGCGTGCGCAGTCCGATGAAGTCGACAACAACTGGCTGCCAAGCGTGATGGCGGTCGGTGAGATGAGTCAGGACATGCTGCGCCTGCGTGCCTTGACCATGCGCCTGTTGCTCAACCGTGACCCCAAGGCACTGGAGCAGAATGTCGCCAAGCTCGACGAGCTGCGCAGTGGCTTGAGCGAAGCGCAGCAGCGTTATGACGCGTTGATCGTTTTGCCGGAAGAGCGCGCGCTGTTCGATCGCTTCAAGGTTGCCGAGCACAAATACCTGGAACTGCAGGCACAAGTCCTGCAGCTGTCAGCGCAGAATCGGGTGGCAGACGCTTCGGCGATGCTCAATGACCAGATGAGTCCGCTGGCCGATGAGATTGCCGTGACCCTGCGCGATCTGGTCGAGATGAATAAACACAATGCCAATCTGGCCACCGAGGCTGCACGCTTGGTATTCAGTCAGTCGCGGGTGTGGGTCGGGGTTATGATCGCCATGGCTGCGCTGATTACCATTGGCCTGGCATTGCTGCTGACGCGCAGCATTGTCGTGCCGTTGTCGCAATCGCTCAGCGTGGCCGAAGTCGTGGCCGGTGGGGATTTGACCGGCGACATTCACATCGTTGGCAAAGACGAGCCGGCGCGCCTGCTGCAAGCGCTGAAAAGCATGCAGCACAATCTGCGCGACACGATCCGGCGCATCTCCGAGTCGTCAACGCAGTTGGCCTCGGCAGCCGAAGAACTCAGCAGCGTCACCGAAGACGCCACTCGCGGCTTGCATCAGCAGAGTCAGGAAATCGAGCAGGCCGCCACAGCGGTCAACCAGATGACAGCAGCGGTTGAAGAGGTGGCGAACAACGCCGTGGCCACCTCCGAAGCTTCCCGCGAATCCGACCGTATCGCCCGGCAAGGGCGCGAGCAGGTGCAGCAGACGGTGACGTCGATCGAGTTTCTCGCTGGCGACGTCACCAATAATGCGGCGCAGGTCGAGGCGCTGGCGCAAAAGGTTCATGGCATCAGCAAAGTGCTGGACGTGATTCGCTCGATTGCCGAACAGACCAACCTGCTCGCCCTCAACGCCGCGATCGAAGCGGCGCGCGCCGGCGATGCCGGGCGCGGCTTTGCGGTGGTGGCGGATGAAGTGCGCGCGCTGGCTCATCGCACCCAGCAGTCGACCCAGGAAATCGAGCAGATGATCGGCGGGATTCAGCAGGGCACCGATTCGGCGGTCAGCTCGATGCAGCAGAGCAATTCTCGGGCACGCTCGACCCTCGAGCTGGCGAAGAGCGCAGGCTCGGCCCTGGACGAAATTGCCTCGGCGTTTACCTTGATCAACGAGCGCAATCTGGTCATCGCCAGCGCCTCGGAAGAGCAGGCAGCGGTGGCGCGCGAGGTGGATCGCAACCTGATGAATATTCGTGATCTGGCGATGCAGACATCGGCGGGGGCCAATCAGACCAGTGCGGCCAGTCAGGAATTGTCGAAGTTGGCGGTGGATCTGAACGGGATGGTGGCGCGGTTTTCGGTGTGAGTTTGACCTTCAAAAGCCCCTCACCCTAACCCTCTCCCGGAGGGAGAGGGGACTAATCGTGCGATGCTCTGGAATCCATATTCGACTCGGTTTCTCAGGTCGATTGTTAGCGGCAGACACCTCGGTCGGCTCCCTCTCCCTCGGGAGAGGGCTGGGGTGAGGGGTAGGGCCGCCGCGCAGTATCAACAGATAAACAAAAGCCCCGCATTCGCGGGGCTCTTTGTTGTTGCGGTCGATCAGCTGCCTTTGACAGTCTTGCCGTTGACCGTACCGTCCTGGAGCATGATGTTGTACTCCTTGCCGTCAGTCTCGACCTGTTGCAGACGCACCAGCAGGTAATCCCAGTCCTTGGCGAACCACAGCACGGTGATGCGCTTGCTTTGTGTCGGATCGCGCACGCGCTCGACCTTGATCGCGTCGATCTGGCCGGCCTTGGTGTCGACCTTTTCCGAACCCAGCACGCGGAAGTCGTAGGTATCGACTTCGCCATCATCGACGACCTGATAGCTCATGCTTTTCTTGCCGGCGGCAACGTCGTGCTGCAGCGCCAGTTGGTAGGTTGACTTGTCGACCATGCCGCGGTTCAGCGGGATTTTCACCGCGTCGCCACGGTCGGTGCCGGTCACCAGTTTATTGGCCCAGTCGAAGTCCAGATCAGCCTTTTTCGCTTTGCCCAGACCACCGCGTTCGAAGTGGTAGGACTGTGGCAGCAGGGTGTCCTTGTCCAGCTTCAGGGTGCTTTCTTCAGTCAGGCTGGCGATCATCATCGATGCCTTGAAGCTGAGCTTCCAGACGCCGTCGGCTTCCTTGGTCAGGCTGCGTTCGGCGGTGCCGCTCATGGGCAGCTGCTTCCAGTCGGCGGTGTAGCTGGCGGAGAACGGTTGAAGGTCAGCTGCCTGCGCGAAGGGCAGGGCGAGCAGAGCGCAAGCGAAGAGCAGGGCGCGACGCATAATATCTCCTAGTTTCGAATCAAGTGGCCGCTGGCGGCGAGTAGCTGGCCGTCGAGTAAAGCACCCTGGTCACCGAGTGTCAGCCTGCCTTCGGCAAACCAGCGTACCGCCATCGGGTAGATCAGGTGTTCCTGAGCGTGGACTCGTTGCGCCAGACTCTGCGGCGTGTCGTGCAACTCTACCGGTAATACTGCTTGTACGACCAGTGGTCCGCCATCGAGTTCCTCGGTGACGAAGTGCACGGAGCAGCCATGTTCCGTGTCGCCGGCCTCCAGCGCCCGCTGATGAGTGTGTAACCCTTTGTATTTGGGCAGCAGCGACGGGTGGATGTTGAGCAGGCGACCCTGGTAGTGGCGCACGAAATCAGCGCTGAGAATGCGCATGAAGCCGGCCAGTACCACGAGCTTGGGGTTGAATTGGTCGATCAGTTCGATCAGTGCGGCATCGAAGGCCTCGCGGCCCTCGAATGCCTTGTGATCCAGCGAGCGGGTGGCGATACCCGCGTCGCGGGCGCGTTGCAGGCCGTAGGCGTCGGCGCGGTTGGAAATCACCGCAGCGACGCGGACCGGGCTGTCGCCGGTCCGCGTGCTGTCGATCAGAGCCTGCAAGTTACTGCCGGTGCCGGACAACAGCACCACGACATCACAGGGCTTTGGCATCAGTGAGCCTTGAGGTTCTTCAGCTCGACCTGCGCAGCGCCCTCGGCGGCCACGGCGATCTGACCGATGACCCAAGGCTGCTCGCCAGCGTCACGCAGAGTGTTCAGGGCCACTTCGACGTGCTCCTGAGCCACGCAGATGACCATGCCGACGCCGCAGTTCAACACGCGGTGCATCTCGGTTTCATCAACGTTGCCTTTCTCTTGCAGCCAGTCGAACACGGCCGGGCGCGTCCAGCTGGCCACGTCAACTACAGCCTGTGCGCCTTTTGGCAGTACACGCGGGATGTTGTCGAGCAGGCCGCCACCGGTGATGTGGGCCATGGCCTTGACCGCGCCAGTGTCCTTGATCAGCTTGAGCAGTGGCTTGACGTAGATGCGGGTCGGGGCCATCAGCAGGTCGGTCAGCGGTTTGCCGTCGAGCTGGGTGTTCTCGATGTCGGCACCGGAGACTTCGATGATCTTGCGGATCAGCGAGTAGCCGTTGGAGTGCGGGCCGGACGATGGCAGGGCGATCAGGGCGTCACCGGTGGCGACTTTCGAGCCGTCGATGATTTCCGACTTTTCCACGACGCCGACGCAGAAGCCGGCCAGGTCGTAGTCTTCGCCTTCATACATGCCTGGCATTTCAGCGGTTTCGCCGCCAACCAGCGAGCAACCCGACAGTTCGCAGCCAGCGCCGATACCGGTAACCACTTGGGCAGCGGTGTCGACATTCAGTTTGCCGGTGGCGTAGTAGTCGAGGAAGAACAGCGGCTCGGCGCCGCACACCACCAGGTCGTTGACGCACATGGCGACCAGGTCGATGCCGATGCTGTCGTGCTTGTTCAGGTTCAGCGCCAGACGCAGCTTGGTGCCGACGCCGTCGGTGCCGGAGACCAGCACTGGCTGCTTGTAGCCGGCCGGGATTTCGCAGAGGGCGCCGAAACCGCCCAGGCCGCCCATGACTTCCGGGCGCGCAGTGCGCTTGGCGACGCTCTTGATGCGTTCGACCAATGCTTCACCGGCGTCGATGTCTACACCGGCGTCCTTGTAGCTCAGGGAGGGTTGCTTGCTCATGATCCAGGCCTTTAGGGGAGGGGATTCAGGGGGTAACGACCGAGTTCAGCGGGAACATCGAACTCGATGGGCGATCGCCTCACGCGAGTTTCGAGGGGCCCGGCTGTTGCCGGTCTGCGAAGGCGCGCGATTTTATCAGGCTTGAGGGGCAGCGGCCATCCTCGCACCGACGGGCAGGGCCATATCGGCGGAAATTTTTTGCAATCGCAGGCTATGACTGCCTGTATAAGGTGTGGCGATTAACCGTCTATCGTTAGGACTGTGCAAAAACTTACCGCCACCGTGTGAATGTTTCGCCAGGGGTGGGGGTCACAGCCTTGCTCAAACGGTTCACGCGGCGTGTTCCAGCCGCTCCTGTCGACGGGAATTTTCCATGCGTTTTTGTAAATTATTGTTTGTAGGCTGCCTGACGCTGGTCAGCCTGGCGAGCCATGCCGAAAACCTCAAAGGCCTGTATCAGGTGCGTCAACCGGTCAACGGCCAGGCGCCGGAAGAGCGCGATCGCGCCACGCAGGCGGCGCTCGATACCTTGGTGCTGCGCCTGACCGGCGACCCGAAAGCCGCGCAGAACCCGGGGCTGGCGCCGATTCGCAAGGATCCGCAGCAGATCATCAGCCAGTTCGGTTTCGATGCCGGGCCACCGGAAGTGCTGAAAGTCGACTTCGATCCGGCAACCACCGAGCAGGCCTTGCGCCGGGCCGGGTTGCCGGTGTGGGGCGCCAGTCGACCGTCGATCCTCGGCTGGTGGCTGAACGATTCAACTGAAGGTGCGAGCCTGGTCGGTGATGGTCAGGCCGCAGCCGCAACGTTGCGCACGGCCGCACAACATCGCGGTTTGCCACTGCGTTTGCCACTGGCTGATCTCAGTGAGCAACTGGTCGCCAACGCACCTGCGCTGGAAAGCGCTGATCCCGCGCCTCTGCGCAGTGCTTCGGAACGCTACAACGCTGACGCCTTGCTGGCGGTGCACGCGCGCGAAGAGGGCGGGCAGTGGCAGGCGAAATGGCGCTTGTGGCTCGGTGATCAGAAAGAGGCCGGCAGCGTACAGGGCGCCGATCAGGCAGCTGTTGCCGATGCGGTGATGCTGGCGGTAGCCGAGCGTCTTGCGCCGCGATTTGTCGCCAAGCCCGGCGCGTCGGGTCAGCAGACCCTGGAAGTGCAGGGCATGAATCTGGAGCATTATGCGGCGCTGCTGCGGTTACTCGAACCGTTCGGCGTGCGTCTGCAAAGCGTGCAGGGTGATCGGATCGTCTACCGGGTCAATGGCAGCGTCGATCAATTGCGCGCGCAATTGTCGCTGGCGAAGTTGCAGGAGCTGCCGGCCGAAGTGCCGGCCCCGGTGGCGCCTGCCCAGCCAGCGGCGGATGGTACGCCTGCGGTCGCAGCGCCGACCCCGGCAGCGGCGACACCGTCGTTGCGGTTTCGCTGGTAAGTCTTTCCTTATATAGAAGCATCAGGAGTGGTAAATGGCCGATACGCGGCGTTGGTTCTGGCTCGGTGGGGTAGTCCTGCTTTGCGCGTTTGTATGGTTGCTGCACCCGATCCTCACGCCGTTTCTGGTCGCGTTGTTGCTGGCTTATCTGTTCGATCCGCTGGTTGATCGTCTGGAGCGGCTCGGGCTGTCGCGAACCTGGGGCGTGATTGCCGTGTTTGCCTTGTTCACCTTGATCGTCACGGCGTTGATGCTGGTGCTGGTACCGATGCTCGCCAAGCAGCTGGTGCGTCTGTACGAGCTGGCGCCGCAGATGCTCGACTGGTTGCAGCACACCGCTGTGCCGTGGGCGCAAGCGAAGCTTGGTTTGTCGGACGGTTTCTGGAAATTCGACAAGGTCAAAGCCGCGATCAGCGAGCACATGGGCCAGACCACCGACATCGTCGGCGTGGTGCTGAGTCAGGCCACGGCCTCGAGCCTGGCGCTGATCGGCTGGCTGGCGAATCTGGTGCTGATCCCGGTGGTGAGCTTCTATCTGTTGCGCGACTGGGACGTGATGATGGGCAAGATCCGCAGCCTGCTGCCACGTGATCGCGAAGAGCGCGTGGTTGCGCTGGCGGGTGAGTGCCACGAAGTGCTCGGCGCATTTGTGCGTGGACAGTTGCTGGTGATGGTTGCGCTGGGTGTGATTTACGCCGCTGGCTTGATGGTCGTCGGTCTGGAGTTGGGGCTGTTGATCGGCCTGATTGCCGGGCTCGCAGCGATCGTGCCGTATATGGGGTTTGTCATCGGCATCGGTGCGGCGTTGATCGCCGGGTTGTTCCAGTTCGGTGGCGATCTGTACCCGATGGTCGGGATCGTCGCAGTGTTCATGGTCGGTCAGGCGCTGGAAGGCATGGTGCTGACGCCACTACTGGTCGGGGATCGTATCGGCCTGCACCCGGTGGCGGTGATTTTCGCTATTCTGGCTGGCGGCGAGCTGTTCGGTTTTACCGGGGTGTTGCTGGCGCTGCCGGTGGCGGCGGTGATCATGGTGCTGGTGCGTCATGTCCACGACTTGTATAAGGATTCCGGGATCTACAGCGGCGTTGACGAACCTGAGCTTTGATGGCGCGGGCCGCCCGGCGCTTGGCCGGGCTGGCCCGTTTCGTACGAGCGAGGGCGCCAGAGAATCTGTCATCAAACCGCTGCGTCAACGCAAACCTTTGATTTTGCTTGGGGTCTGTCGCATTGTGCGCTCAGCCTCACGGGTATAAACTTCGCCAACTTTACACAGAGGCCACTAACGGTTCCTTTGAGAACTGTTCAGTCAGCATGAAACCGATTCAGCTGCCCCTAGGTGTGCGTCTGCGTGACGACGCCACCTTCATCAACTACTACCCAGGCGCCAATGCCGCTGCACTCGGCTATGTCGAGCGTCTCTGCGAAGCCGACGCCGGGTGGACGGAGAGCCTGATCTACCTGTGGGGCAAACACGGCGTCGGGCGCACACATCTGTTGCAGGCCGCGTGCCTGCGCTTCGAGCAGATGGGCGAACCGGCGGTGTATCTGCCGCTGGCCGAGTTGATGGATCGCGGCGTGGAAATCCTCGACAACCTCGAACAGTACGAACTGGTCTGCCTGGATGACTTGCAGGTGATTGCCGGCAAGGCGGACTGGGAAGAGGCGATGTTCCATCTGTTCAATCGTCTGCGTGACAGCGGTCGGCGCCTGCTGATCGCCGCGTCCACTTCGCCGCGCGAATTGCCAGTGAAGCTCGCCGACCTGAAATCGCGCCTGACCCTGGCGCTGATCTTCCAGATGCGCCCGCTCTCCGATGAAGACAAACTGCGTGCGCTGCAATTGCGCGCGTCACGTCGTGGGTTGCACCTGACCGATGAAGTCGGGCACTTCATTCTCACTCGCGGCACGCGCAGCATGAGCGCGCTGTTCGATCTGCTTGAGCAGCTTGACCAAGCGTCCCTGCAAGCGCAACGCAAGCTGACCATTCCCTTCCTCAAGGAAACTCTTGGCTGGTAGTAGTGGGCTTTTGCCAGCTTTCAGGCGCCAGAAAACCCGCTTATTTGCGGCGATCCACCGGCCAGGCGAGTTACGCGCTTAGATGTAAACGCGAAACCGGGAAGTCACATAAAGTTCGATTGAATTTGCAAATGAGGACGATAGCGGGCATAGTCTCGGCTTCTTTACAACTATCAGCCACGGTCGTGCCCATGCTAAAGCGCTTCGCACCCCTCGTGCCTCTCGCACTCGTCACCCTGTTATTCGGTTGTGCTGCTCATTCTCCGGTTCAAGAGCCGCCGCAACAGGTCAAGAATTCTGCTACTGCCCAGTCTTCCGTTATTTACCAGGAAGAGCTGGACACCGAAAAAGAACTCAACCAGTTCAACGGCAGCAAGCCTTATCAGCTTCCTGTTCTGGCTGACAGCATCCTCGAGCGCGGCATGTCCCTGATCGGTACCCGTTACCGTTTCGGCGGTACCTCTGAAGCCGGCTTCGATTGCAGCGGTTTCATCGGTTACCTGTTCCGCGAAGAGGCGGGCATGAACCTGCCGCGCTCCACTCGCGAAATGATCAACGTTGATGCGCCGCTGGTTTCGCGCAGCAATCTTGAGCCGGGTGATCTGCTGTTCTTCGCCACCAATGGTCGTCGCGGTCGTGTCAGTCACGCCGGCATCTACCTGGGTGACAACCAGTTCATTCACTCCAGCAGTCGTCGCAGCGGCGGTGTTCGCATCGACAGCCTGGGTGACAGCTACTGGAGCAAGACTTTCATCGAAGCCAAGCGTGCACTCGCCATGGCGCCGACCGTGGTCACTGCCCGCAAGTAAGCCCGATGTCGCTGCTTCCGCGGCGACAAAACGGCACGGCAACGGAGTAGACCTAAACTTTACAAGGTGAAGTTAAAGTCTTACTTGAAGTTTGCCGCGTAGCCGCTAGAATCCTGAATCTATATTGATGGCAAACCGCCTGCGTGATGACGCAGGCGGTTTTGTTTCTGTCCATCCGGCAGAGAAAGCCGCAGCCAGATCAGGATGTTCTGCTTATGACGATGTCGGCCCGCCTCACCTTGATCCTTTGCGCCGCGCTGCTCAGCGCCTGCGCCAGCCGCACACCGCCGCCAGCCCCCGTGGTTCGCGCGCCGATCGTGTTCGCTCCCTCCCAGGCTTTTTCCCCGGTTGCTGAAGACGTGCTGTTCCGCGCCCTCGGCCTGGTCGGCACGCCGTATCGCTGGGGCGGCAACACGCCAGATTCCGGTTTCGATTGCAGTGGTCTGATCGGTTTCGTCTACCGCGACGCGGCGGGAATTTCGCTGCCACGCTCGACCCGCGAAATGATCGTCATGCAGGCGCCGAATGTCGGCAAGGAAGGCTTGCAGACCGGCGACCTGATTTTCTTCGCCACCAATGGCGGCTCGCAGGTCAGTCACGCGGGAATTTACGTCGGTGAGGGGCGCTTCGTGCACGCACCGGCCACGGGTGGCACGGTCAAGCTCGATAGCCTGTCGAAGGCCTATTGGCAGAAGGCGTATCTGAGCGCCAAGCGGGTGTTGCAGCCGGGGCAGCTGGCGCATAACCCCTAGCTCGAATGCATAACGAACTGTGGGAGCGAGCCTGCTCGCGAAGGCGGAGTGTCAGTCGACAATGATTTGACTGATAAACCGCTTTCGCGAGCAGGCTCGCTCCCACATTTTTTTACGTCGTGCTCAGCTTATTTGCTGGCCGAAACGCGCCACACCTTGTTCCCGACATCATCCGCCACCAGCAAGCCACCTTGCTGATCGATCACCACGCCCACAGGGCGGCCCAGCGCGTTCTCGTCCTTGTCGAGGAAACCGGTCAGCACATCCACCGGCTGCCCAGTCGGTTTGCCGCCAGTAAACGGCACGAAAATCACCTTGTAGCCGCTGTGCGGTTTGCGGTTCCACGAGCCGTGCTGGCCAATGAATGCGCCTTCCTTGAATTGCGCCGGCAAGCGGTTGCCATCGGCGAAGGTCAGGCCCAGCGAAGCGGTGTGCGGACCGACGGCGTAATCCGGAGCGATGGCCTTGGCCACCAGATCAGGATTCTGCGGCTTGACCCGCACATCGACGTGCTGGCCGTAGTAGCTGAACGGCCAGCCATAAAAGCCGCCGTCCTTGACCGAGGTGATGTAGTCCGGCACCAGATCGCTGCCGATTTCGTCACGCTCGTTGACCGCTGTCCACAATGCGCCGCTGGTAGGTTCCCAGGCGAGGCCGTTGGGGTTGCGGATACCCGAGGCGAAGATTCGGTGATTGCCGGTCGCGCGATCGACTTCCCAGATCGCCGCGCGGCCTTCTTCCTGATCCAGACCGTTTTCGCCAACGTTACTGTTCGAGCCGACGGTGACGTAGAGCTTGTTGCCGTCCTTGCTGGCGATGACGTTTTTCGTCCAGTGGTGATTCAGCGTGCCGCCGGGCAAGTCGACGACTTTGATCGGTTGGGTCTTGATCTCGGTGGCGCCCGGCTCGTAGTTGAAGCGCAGCAGGCGGTCGGTGTCGGCTACGTACAAATCGTTGCCGACGAGCGTCATGCCAAACGGCGAGTTGAGGTTCTGCAGAAATACCGTGCGGGTTTCTGCGACGCCATCGTGGTCGGCATCACGCAACAGGGTGATGCGGTTCGGGCTGGGTACACCGGCACCGGCCTTGCCCATGACTTTCTTCATCACCCAGCCGCGAATGCCTTTGCTGTCATCGGGCTTGGGCGGCGCATTGGTTTCCGCCACCAGCACATCGCCGTTGGGCAACACATAGAGCCAGCGTGGGTGATCGAGGCCTTCGGCAAACGCGGCGACCTGGGTGCCGGCCGCAGCGGTCGGTTTCGCACCTTCCGGCCAGCCCACCGCCGGGGCGATGTTCACTGTCGGGATCAGCGTCTTGTTCGGTTCGGGCAGTTTCGGTGACGGGCCGGTGCCGTCGGAGACTTGCAGGCTGGAGGTTTCACCGCAGGCGGCGAGCCCGCCAGCGACGGCGATGATAAGAGCGAGTTGGGCCTTGCGCATTGCTGATCTTCCCTATGAATGCATTCCTAAACATAGAGGAGGGCGCAGGCCCGATGGTTCAACTGCTCAACCGCGGGCTTCCTTTAACAGCACGGCGATGCCCGGATGATAGTTGCCCGCGTCGCTGCGCAATTTGCGATAGGCGTAGGGGAAATACCAGGCGACTGCGCAGGTGTGTTCCTTTTGCAGGTCGTCGACCATGTCCTGCAGTTCTTCAGGGCTGGCGCTGTGCTGGGCTTTTTGCGGAGCAACGAACAGGCAGCCGAGCTTGAGATCGCTGGCGTAGCTGATGCGCTTGGCATCATGGGTGATGTCGAGCAGGGCCTGGGTCAGGTTGAGGTTGTTGACCCGTGGCCAACGTTGCGTGGCCTGGATGAACGCGCGGTCGTCGCTGCCGGCGATCAGCAGATCGGCACGGGCATTGCGCTCGCCTTCTTCGTTCTGTTTGCGCGTGGCAGTGTCGTTCAGTGTCACCATTTCCGCCATCCACGCCGCTGCCGCGAGCAGGCCGAGATTGGCTTTTTCGTCGTGCCAATATGGCGTGTCGTTGTCGCCGCGAACGGTGTTGTAGCGATCGATACAGTCAAACCAGCGTTCCAGCACCGGGCGCAGGAATTCCAGGCGCGGGTTGCTGAGGATCATGCCTTGCATCGTCGTCATCCTTATTGTTGTAGTGGGCTTTTTGGAAAAAAAGCATGGCTCTTTGATATCACTTGTCACAGTCTGGCACAAGATTGCTGCTGCACATTTGATCAGCGGCAGTTATTCGCGCGCAAAGCGCCTCTTCAATTGACGCTCCACCCCCAACCCTCTAACCTTCGCCGCTTGTTTCAGGTGCTCTGTGGCCCCGCGTCGACAGAGTGAAACAGGGAAGCCGGTGAGTGTGGTCCGCAAGCGAAGCCACGACGATCCCGGCGCTGCCCCCGCAACGGTAAATGAGTGAAAACTGCGCCTTGAGCCACTGCTTCGAAAGAAGCGGGAAGGCGCGCAGTCAGGCGAAACGCCGCTCATGAGCCCGGAGACCGGCCTGATCCATCTCAGCGGCATCACGGTGGGCGATGCCAGGCTTTTTGCCGTCTATTCTTGTGCCTGCCCGCCGTTATCCAGCCTCAACGGAGAGCTCCCCCATGACTGATTCCCCCGAGCGTGACGAACGCCATCTGGCGCGCATGCAGCGCAAGAAAGCCGTGATCGACGAACGCATTGCCAACTCGCCCGACGAATGTGGCCTGGTGCTGGTGCTGACCGGCAACGGCAAAGGCAAGAGCAGCTCGGCATTCGGCATGCTCGCCCGCGCCATGGGCCACGGCATGCAGTGCGGCGTGGTGCAGTTCATCAAGGGCCGCAACAGCACCGGCGAAGAATTGTTTTTCCGCCGCTTCCCCGAGCAGGTGCGTTTCCACGTCATGGGCGAAGGCTTCACCTGGGAAACCCAGGATCGTCAGCGCGACATCGCCGCGGCGACCGCTGCTTGGGAAGTCTCCCGCGAATTGTTGCGCGACCCTTCGATCGGTCTGGTGGTGCTCGACGAATTGAACATCGCCCTCAAGCACGGCTACCTCGATCTCGATCAGGTGCTCAGCGATTTGCAGGCGCGCCCACCGATGCAGCACGTGGTGGTCACCGGTCGCGGCGCCAAGCCGGAAATGATCGAGATGGGCGACACGGTCACCGAGATGGGCATGCTCAAGCACGCCTTCCAGGCCGGGATCAAAGCGCAGAAAGGCGTCGAACTTTGAAGCAACCACGTCACTGCCCGGCGGTATTGATCGCCGCGCCGGCCTCCGGTCAGGGCAAGACCACCGTCACCGCCGCACTCGCCCGTTTGCATCGCAATCAGGGGCGCAAGGTCCGCGTGTTCAAATGCGGGCCGGATTTTCTCGACCCGATGATCCTCGAACGCGCCAGCGGTGCGCCGGTGTATCAACTGGACATGTGGATGGTCGGCGAGCAGGAAAGTCGCCGGCTGTTGTGGGAAGCCGCCGCCGAAGCCGACCTGATTCTGATCGAGGGCGTGATGGGCCTTTTCGACGGCACGCCATCCAGCGCTGATCTGGCGCGCCACTTCGGTGTGCCGGTGCTCGGCGTGATCGACGGCACCGCCATGGCGCAGACTTTTGGCGCCTTGGCGCTGGGCCTGGCGAAGTATCAGCCGGACTTGCCGTTCGCTGGCGTGCTGGCCAACCGCGTCGGCACCCTGCGCCATGCGCAATTGCTCGAAGGCAGCCTCACTGAAGGTCTGCGCTGGTACGGCGCGCTGTCCCGCGAGACCGGCATCGAATTGCCGAGCCGCCACCTCGGTCTGGTTCAGGCCAGCGAATTGAATGATCTGGATCTGCGTCTCGACGCGGCCGCCGATGCGCTGGCCAGCAGTTGCGAGGTCGCGCTGCCACCGGCCGTTGAATTCGCCGCGCCTGACCTCATCGCCGCCGAGCCTCTATTAAAAGGTGTGCGCATCGCCGTCGCCCGTGATGAAGCCTTTGCCTTCACCTATGGCGCCAGTCTCGATCTGCTGCGGGCGATGGGCGCCGAGCTGCAATTTTTCTCGCCGATCCGCGACACGCAATTGCCCGAGGCGGACAGCCTGTATCTGCCGGGCGGCTATCCAGAGCTGCATCACGTCGCGCTGGCGCAAAACGCCTCAATGCTTGCAGCAATCCGCGCGCACCACGCGGCGGGCAAGCCGTTGCTCGCCGAATGTGGCGGCATGCTTTATCTGCTGGATTCGCTGACTGATGTCGAAGGTACTCGTGCTGAGCTGGTCGGTTTGCTCAAGGGCGATGCAGTGATGCAGAAGCGTCTGGCGGCGCTGGCGTTGCAGGCAGTTGAGCTGCCGGAAGGGGAGTTGCGTGGGCATACCTATCATCATTCGCTGACTACAACCGAGCTGACGCCGATTGCCCGTGGGCTGAGTCCCAATGGCGGGCGTGGGGCCGAGGCGGTTTATCGCGAGGGACGGATGACGGCGTCGTACGTGCACTTTTATTTCCCATCGAATCCGACTGCGATTGCGGCATTGTTTGCGCCAGATCGTGAGGCCGCCTTCGCGAGCGGGCTCGCTCCCACAATGGATGACCTGAACCCTGTGGGAGCGAGCCTGCTCGCGAAAGGGCCATGACCGACAATACATTCTCCGAAGCCGAACGCGCAGCGGTCTACAAAGCCATCGCCGAACGCCGCGACATGCGCCACTTCACCGGCGGCAGCGTCGAACCGCAGCTGCTGCGCCGTCTGCTCGAAGCTGCTCATCAAGCGCCGAGCGTCGGCCTGATGCAGCCGTGGCGCTTCATCCGTATAAGCGATCGTGCTCTGCGCGGGCAGATCCGCGATCTGGTGGAAGAAGAGCGCATCCGCACCGCCGAAGCCCTTGGCGAGCGCAGCGATGAGTTCATGCAGCTCAAGGTCGAAGGCATCAACGACTGCGCTGAGGTGCTGGTCGCGGCGCTGATGGACGATCGCGAAAAACACATTTTCGGTCGGCGCACGTTGCCGGAAATGGACATGGCCTCGTTGTCCTGCGCGATCCAGAATCTGTGGCTGGCCTCCCGTGCCGAGGGCCTGGGCATGGGCTGGGTCTCGCTGTTCGAACCGCAAGCCTTGGCGGATTTGCTCAAGTTGCCGGCCGGTGCGAAACCGCTGGCGGTGTTGTGTCTGGGCCCGGTCAGGGAATTCTATCCGGCGCCGATGCTGGTACTTGAAGGCTGGGCGCAGGCGCGGCCGCTCAACGAGCTGCTGTACGAAAATTACTGGGGAGTGAGTCAATGAGTGTGGCGTTGCTGAGTGTCGCCGCAGTAGCGCTGGATGCGCTGCTCGGTGAACCGAAACGCTGGCATCCGCTGGTGGCGTTCGGCAATTTTGCCGGGCGCATCGAGCAACGCTTCAACGCCGGCGGCCGTGGCTGGCGCAGCCATGGCGTGACCGCGTGGGTGCTCGCGGTACTGCCGCTGACCTTGCTCGCCACGGCATTTTCCTGGGCGCCTTATGTCGGCTGGATTGTCGAGATTCTCGCGTTGTATTGCGCCCTCGGCATGCGCAGCCTCGGCGAACATGTTGCGCCGGTTGCGGCGGCGTTGCGCGCCGATGATCTGGACGAGGCGCGCAAGCGTGTCGGTTATCTGGTCAGCCGCCAGACCGATGAACTCGACGGCACTGCGGTTGCCCGCGCCGCGACTGAGTCGGTGCTGGAGAACGGCAGCGATGCGGTGTTCGCTGCGCTGTTCTGGTTTGTCGTCGCCGGCGCGCCGGGCGTGGTCCTGTATCGCTTGAGCAATACCCTCGATGCGATGTGGGGTTATCGCAACGAACGCTTCGAGCGTTTCGGCTGGGCGGCGGCGAAAATCGACGACGTGTTGAACTACATTCCTGCGCGTCTGGTGGCGTTGACCTACGCGCTACTGGGCAAAACCCGCCTCGCGCTCAAATGCTGGCGCACCCAGGCGCCGCAGTGGGACAGCCCCAACGCCGGCCCGGTGATGGCGGCCGGTGCCGGTGCGCTGGGCGTCGAGTTGGGTGGCCCGGCGATCTATCACGGCGAACTGCATGAGCGCCCGCAACTGGGCGAAGGTGCGCCGGCCGATGCCGATTCCATCGAGCGTGGCTGGCAATTGGTCCAGCGCGGCGTATGGTTGTGGCTGCTGATGCTTTGCCTGGGGGCGGAATTTTATGCTTGAGCACGGTGGCCGGCTGCGCAAGGCTGCACTCGATTACGGGATTGCCGAGGGCGACTGGCTTGACCTGTCCAGCGGCCTCGCGCCGTGGCCGTTCCCGATCCCGGAGATCCCGCTACGCGCCTGGGCGCGCTTGCCGGAAACCGATGACGGTCTGGAACAGGCCGCCTGCGATTACTACGGCACCGCCCAGGTGCTGCCGGTAGCCGGCTCGCAAATGGCCATCCAGTTGCTGCCGCGTCTGCGCCGGGCCGGCAAAGTCGGCGTGTTGTCGCCGTGCTATGCCGAGCATGCCGAAGCCTGGCGGCGCAGCGGTTACATCGTCCGTGAAGTGCTCGAGCAGGAAGTCGAATTCTTTCTCGACAGTCTCGATGTGCTGGTGGTGGTCAATCCGAACAACCCGACCGGACTCAGCCTGACCCCGGCACGCCTGCTCGACTGGCATGCGCGGCTGGCGCAACGCGGCGGCTGGCTGGTGGTCGACGAAGCGTTCATGGACAACACACCGCAACTGAGCCTGGCGCCCTATGCGCATCAGGTCGGGCTGGTGGTGTTGCGTTCGTTCGGCAAGTTTTTCGGTCTGGCCGGGGTGCGCCTCGGCTTTGTACTTGCTGAGCGCAAGTTGCTCAAACTGCTCGCCGAACAGGTCGGGCCGTGGGCGGTGAGCGGGCCGACGCGGGTGCTCGGTACGGCGTGCCTGCAAGACACCGAGGGTCATACCCGTCAGCGGATTCGCAGCAATGAAGCGAGCGAACGGTTGGCGGCGCTGCTGACCCGTTGCGGTTTTGCACCGCAGGGTGGCTGCGCACTGTTTCAGTGGCTGATCACCGAGCACGCCGAAGCGCTGCACGAATTCCTCGCCCGGCGCGGCATCCTCCTGCGCCTGTTCAGCCACAACAGCAGTGTACGTTTCGGCCTGCCGGCCGATGCCGCGCAAGAGCTGCGTCTCGAACAGGCTTTGCAAGCTTTCGCCAAGGACAATCCATGACCACTCTGATGGTGCAAGGCACCACGTCCGATGCCGGCAAAAGCACATTGGTGACCGCGTTGTGCCGCTGGGCCACTCGCCAGGGCGTGGCGGTGGTGCCGTTCAAACCGCAGAACATGGCGCTCAACAGCGCAGTCACCGCTGACGGCGGCGAGATCGGCCGCGCGCAGGCAGTGCAGGCGCAAGCGGCCGGTCTCGAGCCGCACACCGACATGAACCCGGTGCTGCTCAAACCCAACAGCGACACTGGCGCGCAAGTGATCATTCATGGCCGCGCGGTGACGACGATGAACGCCGTCGCCTATCACGATTACAAGGCCATCGCGATGCAAGCGGTGCTCGCCTCGCACGAGAGACTCAGCGCTGCGTATCCGCTGGTAATGGTCGAAGGCGCCGGTTCGCCGGCGGAGATCAATCTGCGCGCCGGCGATATTGCCAACATGGGCTTTGCCGAAGCGGTGGATTGCCCGGTTTTGCTGATCGCCGACATCAATCGCGGCGGCGTGTTTGCGCATTTGGTCGGTACCCTGGAATTGCTTTCACCGAGTGAACAGGCGCGGGTCAAAGGCTTCATCATCAACCGCTTTCGCGGCGATATCGCCTTGCTGCAACCGGGCCTCGACTGGCTGGAACAGCGCACCGGCAAACCGGTGGTCGGCGTGTTGCCCTACGTGATGGATCTGCACCTCGAGGCCGAAGACGGTATCGACCAACGCCAGACCGACAAGGCCGAGCAGGTGTTGAAAGTGGTGGTGCCGGTGCTGCCGCGCATCAGCAATCACACCGACTTCGACCCGCTGCGTCTGCATCCGCAGGTGGATCTGCAATTTGTCGGCCCGGGCCAGGCGATTCCCGCCGCCGATCTGATCATCCTGCCGGGCTCGAAAAGCGTGCGCAGTGATCTGGCTTATCTACGCGCCAATGGTTGGGACGCGGCAATCAATCGGCATCTGCGCTACGGCGGCAAGGTGCTGGGGATTTGCGGCGGTCTGCAGATGCTCGGCGAGCAGGTGCACGACCCCCTCGGGCTGGAAGGCGCTGCCGGCTCCAGCGCGGGGTTGGGGCTGCTGGCGTTCGATACGCAGCTCGAAGCCGACAAGCAATTGCGCAACGTGCGCGGGCGGCTGGCGTTGGAAAACGCCGCAGTCAGCGGTTACGAAATTCATGCTGGCGTAACCACCGGGCCGGCGCTGGAAAGTCCGGCGGTGCATCTGGACGACGGTCGTTGCGATGGTGCGCAGAGTGCCGATGGCCAGGTGTTCGGCACCTATCTGCATGGCTTGTTCGAATCCCCCGAGGCGAGCGCGGCGTTGCTGCGCTGGGCCGGGTTGAATGATGTGCAAGAGGTTGATTACCACGGCTTGCGCGAGCGTGATATCGAGCGGTTGGCGGATCTGGTGGAGAAGCATCTTGATACCGGGCTGTTGCGTCAGCTCTGCGGGATTTGAGTTGTCCGGGCTGGCCTCTTCGCGAGCAGGCTCGCTCCCACAGGGAAATGCGATCAACGGTGGGAGCGGGCTTGCCCGCGAAAGGGCCGGTTGCCTCAACACACATTTTTGGATGAACCCATGCTCCAACTGATCCTCGGCGGCGCCCGCTCCGGCAAGAGTCGTCTGGCGGAAAAACTCGCCAGTGACAGCCATCTGGCGGTGACTTACATCGCCACCAGCCAGCCGCTGGACGGCGAAATGAACCAGCGCGTCGCCCATCACCGCGCGCGTCGTCCGGCTGAATGGGCGTTGATCGAAGAGCCACTGGAACTGGCCCGCGTGCTGCGCGAATCCGCCGGCGCCGAGCGCTGCCTGCTGGTCGATTGCCTGACCCTGTGGCTGACCAATCTGCTCATGCTCGACGACGCCGAACGTCTCGCGGCCGAGCGTGAAGCCTTGCTCGATTGCCTGGCGTCGTTGCCGGGCGAAATCATTTTTGTCAGCAACGAAACCGGAATGGGTGTCGTGCCGCTGGGCGAATTGACCCGCCGCTATGTCGATGAAGCCGGTTGGCTGCATCAAGCTCTGGCCGAGCGTTGTCAGCGAGTTGTCCTGACTGTTGCCGGCCTGCCCCTGACTTTGAAAGGACCTGCGTTATGAGCCCGACCTGGTGGCTGAACCCGTGCAAAACCGTGAACTCGGACATCATCGAGCAAGCGACCGAGCGCCAGCAGCAACTGACCAAACCGGCCGGTTCGTTGGGGCGCCTTGAATCGGTGGCCGTGCAACTGGCCGGTCTGCAAGGTCAGCTCAAGCCAACGCTGGAGCAAGTCTGGATCGCGATTTTCGCTGGCGACCATGGCGTGGTAGCCGAAGGCGTATCGGCTTATCCGCAAGAAGTTACCGGGCAGATGCTGCTCAACTTTGTCAGCGGCGGCGCGGCGATCAGCGTGCTGGCGCGTCAGCTCGGTGCGCAACTGGAAGTGGTCGATCTGGGCACGGTGAATCCGGCGCTGAATCTGCCCGGCGTGCGCCATCTGAACATTGGCGCGGGAACGGCGAACTTCGCTCAGGGCGCAGCGATGACTCAGGCGCAGGGCGAATCGGCCTTGCAGGCCGGTCGCGACAGCGTCTTGCGCGCGAAAGCCGCCGGCACCCAGTTGTTCATCGGCGGCGAGATGGGCATCGGCAATACCACGGCGGCCAGTGCGCTGGCCTGTGCCTTGCTCGATTGCCCGGTGGCGCACCTGACTGGTCCCGGCACCGGGCTGAATGCCGCTGGCGTCAGCCACAAGGCGCACGTCATCGAACGCGCGCTGGCGCTGCATGCCGCGCAGCGTGGCGATGCCTTGCAGACGCTGTTCAATCTCGGCGGCTTCGAGATTGCCGCGTTGGTCGGCGCCTATCTGGCCTGCGCGCAGGAAGGCATTGCGGTGCTGGTCGACGGTTTTATCTGCACGGTTGCGGCACTGGTCGCGGTGCGTTTGAATCCGGCCTGTCGCGAGTGGCTGTTGTTTGGCCATCGCGGTGCCGAGCCGGGCCACCGCCATGTGCTGGAAACCTTGAGCGCCGAGCCGCTGCTGGAGCTCGGCCTGCGCTTGGGCGAGGCCAGTGGCGCGGCGTTGGCGGTGCCGTTGTTGCGCCTGGCGTGTGACCTGCACGGGCAAATGGCGACGTTTGCCGAAGCGGCTGTCGCGGATCGCCCGGCATGAGCCTGCGCCTGGATCTGCTGCGCCATGGCGAGACGGAGCTGGGCGGCGGCTTGCGTGGCAGCCTCGACGATGCGCTGACTGAAAACGGCTGGACGCAGATGCGTGCGGCGGTGATCGACGGCGGGCCGTGGGATCGCATCGTCAGTTCGCCATTGCAGCGCTGCGCGCGCTTCGCCGCCGAACTCGGTGAGCAATTGAACCTGTCCGTGCATCTGGACAAGGATCTGCAGGAGCTGCATTTCGGCGCGTGGGAAGGGCAAAGCGCGGCGGCGTTGATGGAAACGGACGCCGAAGCGCTGGGGCTGTTCTGGGCCGATCCCTATGGCTTCACGCCCCCGCAAGGTGAGCCGGTCAGCAGGTTTTCCGCACGGGTGTTGGCGGCGGTCGCGCGGTTGCAGGCGGCTTACGCCGGCGAACGGATTCTGCTGGTCAGCCACGGCGGCGTGATGCGCTTGTTGCTCGCGCAGGCACGTGGTCTGCCGCGCGAACAGTTGCTCAATGTCGAGGTCGGCCACGGCGCGCTGTTTGCGCTGACGGTCGAGGCTGATGGCGCGCTCAAGGAAGGTCACTGAGATGTTGCCGCTGTGGATCGCCTTGCAATTTCTCAGCAGCCTGCCGATTCGCTTGCCAGGCATGCCAGAACCGCAACAGCTTGGCCGGTCGCTGCTGTTTTATCCGCTGGTGGGATTGCTGTTCGGGCTGATCCTCTTCGCGTTGAATCTGTTGTTGGCCGGCGCGCCGTTGTTGCTGCATGCGGCGCTGTTGCTGACCGTGTGGGTATTGCTCAGCGGCGCGCTGCATCTCGATGGCCTGGCCGACAGCGCCGATGCCTGGCTCGGCGGTTTTGGTGATCGCGAGCGCACGCTGACGATCATGAAAGATCCGCGCAGCGGGCCGATTGCGGTGGTCACGCTGGTGCTGGTGTTGTTGCTCAAATTTGCCGCGCTGCTGGCACTGATCGAACAAGGGCATACCCTGGCGCTGATCATCGTGCCGGTGCTCGGGCGAGCGGCGCTGTTGGGGTTGTTTCTGACTACGCCGTATGTGCGTGCGGGTGGCTTGGGTCAGGCACTGGCCGATCATCTGCCGCGCAGAGCGGGGTGGTGGGTGCTGGGGTTGAGTGCGCTGGGCTGCGTGTTCATCGCGGGTATTGGCGCGGTGCTGATTTCGCTGCTCGGGTTTGTCTGGCTACGGCGTTTGATGATGCGGCGGTTGGGCGGGACTACCGGGGACACGGCGGGGGCGTTGCTGGAATTGCTGGAGATGGGGGTGTTGGTGGGGCTCGCTTTGGTCTGAAGGATTTGCGGAGATGATGCCGGCCCCTTCGCGAGCAGGCTCGCTCCCACCTTCGAAATGCAATCCCCTGTGGGAGCGAGCCTGCTCGCGAAGGCGGCCTCACCGGCAACAATGATGTTCAGAGTAAACTCATCTGTAACTTGATTTAACACACTCGCGGGTATATACACGCATCATGCTTCCTTCTCAGTGTTTGTGCACCAACCTGCGTCGCGCCGCGCGTGGCGTCAGCAGGCATTACGACGGCGCTCTCGACGGCTTCGGGATCAACGTTGCCCAGTATTCTCTGCTGTGCAATCTGCAGCGACTGGAGCAACCGAGCATTTCCGAACTGGCAGAGGCCATGGGGCTGGATCGCAGCACCTTGGGGCGCAACTTGCGCGTGCTCGAGGGCGAAGGTCTGGTGGCGCTGGCCGAAGGCGAGGACATGCGCAACCGTATCGTGCGCCTCACCGAAACCGGCGTGCAGCGGCTGGCAGCGGCATTGCCGGCGTGGGAAGCGGCGCAACAGCGGCTGATCGACCGGCTCGGTGCCGAGAAGCGCGAAACCTTGCTCAAACTGCTCGACGAACTGGCCTGACGCCGGTTTTTTCGCGCTCAAGCGGGTATATACCCGCGACTGGAGAATAACAATGACATCGATGTGGCGTACGTGCGGTTGGGTGTTGCTGGGGAGTGCGCTGATCCTGGCGTTGTCATTGGGCGTGCGCCACGGGTTCGGTCTGTTCCTGTCGCCGATGAGCGCGCAGTTCGGCTGGGGGCGCGAGGTGTTTGCCTTCGCCATCGCCCTGCAGAACCTGATCTGGGGCCTGGCGCAGCCATTCACCGGCGCGCTGGCTGACCGCTTCGGCGCGGCGAAAGTGGTGCTGGTCGGTGGGATCCTCTACGCGGCGGGCCTGGTGTGCATGGGCCTGTCTGATTCGGCAGTGACTCTGTCACTCAGTGCCGGCCTGCTGATCGGTATCGGTCTTTCGGGCACTTCGTTTTCGGTCATTCTTGGTGTTGTGGGTCGCGCTGTGCCGCCAGAGAAACGCAGCATGGGCATGGGTATCGCCAGCGCCGCCGGTTCGTTCGGCCAGTTCGCCATGTTGCCAGGCACCCTCGGGTTGATCGGCTGGCTCGGCTGGTCCGCCGCATTGCTGGTGCTGGGCCTGTTGGTGGCGATGATCGTGCCGCTGGTGAGCATGCTCAAGGACAAGCCACTGCCGGTGCTTGGCCATGAACAGACTCTTTCCGAAGCGCTGCGTGAGGCCTGCTCGCACTCCGGTTTCTGGCTGCTGGCGTTCGGCTTTTTTGTCTGCGGTTTTCAGGTGGTGTTCATTGGCGTGCACTTGCCAGCGTATCTGGTCGATCAGCATCTGCCGGCGACCGTCGGCACTACGGTGCTGGCGTTGATCGGGCTGTTCAATATCTTCGGCACTTACACCGCCGGCTGGCTTGGTGGCCGCATGTCGAAACCGCGTCTGTTGACGGCGTTGTATCTACTGCGCGCGGTGGTGATCGTGCTGTTCCTGTGGTTGCCGGTGACGACCACCACAGCGTATCTGTTCGGTATGGCCATGGGCTTCCTGTGGCTATCGACGGTACCGTTGACCAACGGTACGGTGGCGACCTTGTTCGGCGTGCGCAATTTGTCCATGCTCGGTGGCATCGTCTTTCTGTTCCATCAGCTCGGCTCGTTCCTTGGCGGCTGGCTGGGCGGGGTGGTGTACGACCGAACCGGGAGTTATGACTTGATCTGGCAAGTGGCGGTTCTCTTGAGCCTGCTGGCGGCGGCGTTGAACTGGCCGGTGCGTGAGCGTCCGGTGGCGCGCCTGCAAGCCGCGTCGAGTGCAGCATGAGCCGGATCTGCGCGCGGGTCATTGGTGCCGCACTGGCTGCTGCGCTGTTGGCGCTGGTGTGGTGGGGCTGGCAGCGCGGCGGTCTGGCGCTGATGCAATTGGGCATGAGCATTTGCTAGATGGCAGCGTGGCGAGTAACGTCGAAGCCTGATGACTGCCCAAGGAAATTCAACATGTTGATGCGCTGGTGTGCTGTTCCCGCGTTGCTGATGGCGTTGACTGGCCTGGCCCAGGCCGCCGATTGTCCTGAGCTGCTGCAAGGCTCGCTGCCCAAGCTGCGCGCCAAGGAATCCATCGATCTGTGCAAGCAGTACGCCGACAAGCCGCTGGTGGTGGTCAATACCGCCAGCTTCTGCGGTTTCGCCCCGCAGTTCGAAGGCCTCGAGGCGCTGAACAAGCGCTACAAGGCGCAAGGGTTGGAGATGCTTGGTGTGCCGTCGAATGACTTCAAGCAGGAGTCCAAGGACAGCGCGGAAACCGCCAAGGTCTGCTACGCCAATTATGGCGTGACGTTCAACATGACCGAGCCGCAGAAGGTTCGCGGCGATGACGCCACGCACCTGTTCCAGGTATTGGCCGCGCAGAGCAATGCGCCGAAGTGGAATTTCTACAAGTATGTGGTCGACCGGCAGGGCAAGGTGGTGGCGAGTTTTTCCAGTTTGACCAAACCGGATGATCCCGAGTTTATCGCCGCGATCGAAAAGGCAATCGCCTCCAAACCGCTGAAGCCCTGATTAATGCTGTTCTCTGTGGGAGCGAGCCTGCTCGCGAAGCGGTGTGTCAGTTAGCACATCAACATCTAACATACCGCCTTCGCGAGCAGGCTCGCTCCCACAAGGGTGATTTAGTCGTTCCAGTGATAAGTTGCAGGCATGAAAAAGCCCCGCCTCTGTAAAGAGAGCGGGGCTTTTTGGTGGGCGAGGGGTTAGCCTCGCCACGGTGATCAGAAGCGGTAAGTCGCGCCGACACCGAAGCCGTTTGCCGAGTTTTCATACTTGGCATCGTAGGTCTGGCCACGCGCGTTTTCGTTGCGGATGTTGACCGACTCTTCTTTGAGGTACGAGTACGCGACGTCGATGGTCAGGTCGTCGGTCGGGCTCCAGCCGGCACCGATACTGAAGATGGTGCGGTCGCCAGTCGGGATACGTGGCGAGCGGTCTTCGTTATTGGTTGGCGATTGGTCGAAGGTCAGACCGGTACGCAGTACCCATTCCTTGTTCAACTGGTACGAGGTACCCACGGCATAGGCCCAGGAGTCATGCCAGTTCTGGTCTTCGTTGATCGAACCGAACTGACCGGCCAGTAGAGGCTGCACGCCGGAGTTCTTCACGGTGATCTTGTCCAGCTGGCTCCAGCGGGTCCAGGTGGTGCCGGCGTAGACGTTCCAGCGATCGTTGATCGCCTGGGTGACCGACAGGTCCACGGATTCCGGCGTGGTGATCTTCAACGAAGCGTCGTACTTCTGGTTGGCGCCAACGCCCACCAGCGCCAGAGCGTTGTAGTTGACCTTGGTGTCGCCTTCAAGCTTGTAGTCGACCTTGGAGTGGTAGGTCAGGCCGACACGGGTGGTGTCGGTGGCCTGGACCAGCAAGCCGACGTTGTAACCCAGCGCGGTGTCGTCACCCTTGATCTTGACCTTGCCGTCCGGCAGTGCCTGGGTGATCGACAGGTTGGATTCCAGCGAGCCGTCGATGCGGTTGATGGTCGGGCCGAAACCGATCGACACCTTGTCGTTGAAGGCATAGCTGACGGTTGGCTGGAAGGTGATGACTTGCACTTCGGACTTGCTGCCGAAGTAACGACCGGCGAAGCCGTTTTCATAATCCGTGATCAGGCCGAATGGCACATATACACCGAGACCGAATGCCCAGTGATCATCGATCGGTTTTACATAGAAGCCCATCGGTACGGCGGTGAGGGGCACCATGTCGCCCTTGTTGCTGCCGCCATTAGGGCTGGAGCTGGTATCGCTGATATCGGTATGCGCGTCGACCAGGGCGACGCCGCCGGTGACTTGTTCGCGCTTGATGCGCGCCATGCCTGCCGGGTTGCCATAAACAGTGCTTGCGTCGTCGGCAGAAGAAGATCGCCCGGCAAAACCAGTCCCCATCCCACTGATGCTTTGTTCGTTGAGGGCAAAACCTGCCGCGAAGATTTGTGTAGAGGCAAGGGTAACGGCGAGGCTAAGGGTGGTTTTGAGCATGACTTTTTTCATTATTAGAACTCCTGGTGATCACCGGGGCGAAAATTACCAACATTTTCGTCCCAGCGCTATAGCCTGTATGCCTTGAGTTAGAGCGGTTTTGTAGGACAATCCGACCAAAATGGCGACCTGATGGGAGAACTTGTGAAACCGCCCGGTCAGCAAGCGACCTGATTCAGCGGTGAAACACAGGTTTGCCACGCATAGGTGAAGTCGCGCAAACGGCCTTGCGGTTGAAAGGTCTGGCGCCAGATACGCGCCATGCCGAGCAGGTCGGTCGGAGCGGGGAGGGTGGGGTTTTGTTCTTCCACCAGCAGCCAGGCGATGGCCGTGGCGTAACGCAGGTTGACGGTCAGTTCCAGATGCGGGCCGCTGAGGAATGCGTGCTGGCTGGCGAGGCCGCGCACCAGGCTGGCGCGCTCCGGATCAAGCGCCAGGTAATCATCCCAGAGCGCCTGGTGGCGGTGCTCGGCGATCCGATAGAGGCCGTGGCCACGGCGGTCATGCAGGGCAGAGCCGAGGGCGGACTGGCTGGCAGCGATGCCCAGCAGCAGGGATTCGGCGGTTGCGCAGTGGCGTCCCAGATAAATCAGTGTGGGACGGATCACATAGCGGCACAGTTCGCTGGCAGCGATACCCATAACACCCTCGGTTCTTGTTATTGAGGGCGAGTCCTGAAGGGGCTTTGGCAGCAGTGGATCGAATCAGGCTCGCCGCAAGCGGGTCACGCCGCTTGAGTTGAAGTGTAGTGTCATATTCAGCGTGTAAAGGTCTGTTTTTAAAATATTTCTGCCATCGCATTCCAAACGTTAGATCGGAATATGCTTAGAAGCGCAGCGTTAACAGTGAAATATCAGGCAATAAAAAGCCCCGCTTTTCAGCAGGGCTTTGCTTTTGCAGCCTGTTCGGCTTTCAGGCAACCAGTGCCTGACGGGTACGCTCGATCACGGCCTGCAGCGGCTCGGCGCTGGAGTATTGATCGGGGTACAAGCGCTCGCTGTGACGAGCGATCCCGTGTTCATTGACCACGGTGAAGCTGAAGCAGCCTTTGCGAGCGGCCATGATCAGGCAGTTCATTGGAGCAAAAGCGTTGGTTAGGGTGCGAATGGCATCCTGAGTCTGGATTTGAGTAGACATAGTTATTAGGTGTTCCTACAAATGACACGGATAAGAACCGTGCAACGTTAAAACGTTCCAGTAACGTTGATCACCATTGATCGAACGAAGAACCCGACTGGAACAAAGCAGCCAGTTTGAAGCGCTGATAAATGAGCGCGCTTGGGCTGGCAGGTAGGTACTTAGGAGGACAGGCATCACAGCGAGGGCAAAGGTTCTGGGCCCGGGGTGAAGATCCTGATCAATTTGCAGGTTGGTTCGGTCAGAGTAAGTGTTCTTCGCTACGCCCTTTGTTTTCGTTCAAAGGCAGCGTCGTCGCAAGATTTACCTGGAAACCATCGAGGGGTCGTTCCCGCTTTTTTCGGCAGTGGCTTCCTGTTGGAAGTTGACCGTGGGGAGATATTCGACCGGAATTGACTTTCAGCTTGGTACTAACGCCGCGGATAGTAACGGATCCGTTCCGGCGAAGCAAACCCCATGACCAAAAAAGGGATCACAGGGAAAGGTCGTGTCGCACCGTCCGTCGGCGTGCAGGCTTTTCGCGGAGCCTTTGGATCGTTCGCAGTTGCGCAAAATGACCCGAAAAAGCGCATGCATATAACCGTGTCGCAGGTACTTGTGCACATTAGTTGCGCAGAGCGTAACGCAACTGTCACATCGATCCTGACTCCAGTCGCTGCCTGTATCAAAAGTTTAAGTCAATGAAAAATATCGTCTTTTTTTGTTGGTGAAAAAATCGTCAGTTTGACTGCGAGCCCCATTCCATAAGGCTTTGCGAGGATCGGAGGGCGGTTGTCCACTGACTTATCCACAGCTTCTGTGGATTGTCCCTAGCGCTTGCTCTAGGACGGGCGTGCCGGGTTTTTTTCGACTTTACCTGTAAGAAAAAGAGAGTAAAGTGGCGCGCCTTCCGATCTGTCCCGCAGTGCTTTATGAAGTTTCGCTCAGTATCAGACTCTGTTACCTCCAACCCGACCTCTGTTACCGCTCCCAAGCGTTTTTCCGTGCGTGTGGCCGAATGGCTGCTCGATGCGCCGCGCCTGAGCGACAGTCCCAGCGCCAAGCACCTGGCCGGCCGTCTGCTCAAGCAACCGGCCCGAGAAGGCGTGGTCGCCGCACAAAGCCGTCTCGGCCAATTGATTTGCCGGGAGTGCGGCAATGCCCGTGACCGGCGTATCGGCCAGGAGCTGCTGCGTCAGGCCGCCCGCGCCGGCGACCGTCGCGCGCAGCAGGAACTCGGTCTGATCGAAGACTGAGCTGTCCAAGCCCAGACACCTTGGTTAACCTTCAAGCTTTATCCGATTGGCAGGAGTCGCTATGGCTATGGACTTGACCAGCGTATTGCTCGGTCTTGCGGCGGCAGGGTTGCCGCTGTTGGCGCTGGCCTGGCAACTGCAACGCAGGGCCAGCAACGCCCAGGCCGATCTGGCCTTGCTCGAGGAGCGCCTGGCCATGGCGCAACTGGCTCAGGACGGCCTCACCGCGCAGCTTGAAGCGAGCCGCGATGAAATCGCCGATCTCGGCCAGGCCAATGCCGCCAAACAGGCAGACCTCGCTGCCCTGCGCCGCGAAGTCGAGTTGTTGCAGATCGAGCGCGATGATGCCCGCGACGCCTCCCACGCCTGGAACCTTGAACGCGCCAACAAGGACGCTGAGTTACGCCGCCTCGACGCCCACGCTGCCTCGCTGAGCGCCGAACTGCGAGAGCAACAGGAAAGCCATCAACAACGTCTCAACGACCTGCAAGGCTCACGCGATGAACTGCGCGCGCAATTCGCCGAGCTGGCCGGCAAGATCTTCGATGAGCGTGAGCAGCGCTTTGCCGAAACCAGCCAGCAGCGGCTCGGGCAGTTGCTTGATCCGTTGAAAGAGCGCATCCAGTCCTTTGAAAAACGCGTTGAAGAAAGCTATCAGGCCGAAGCCCGCGAGCGCTTCTCGCTGGCCAAGGAGCTGGAGCGTTTGCAGGCGTTGAACCTGCGTCTGAGCGACGAAGCCACCAATCTGACTCGCGCGCTCAAGGGCCAGAAAACCCAGGGCAACTGGGGCGAATTGATCCTTGAGCGGGTTCTGGAGCACGCAGGTCTGGAGAAGGGCCGCGAGTACCAGACTCAGGTCAATCTCAAAGGCCCGGACGGCGAGCGCTTCCAGCCTGATGTGATCATTTATCTGCCCGGCGACAAGCAGGTGGTGGTCGACTCGAAAGTCAGTCTCACGGCCTATCAACAATATGTTGCCGCCGATGACGACACCCTCGGGCAGATCGCGATCAAGCAGCATGTGCTGTCGCTGCGCAATCACGTCAAGGGCTTGGCCGGTAAGGACTACAAACGCCTGGAAGGCCTGCACAGCCTCGATTTCGTTTTGCTGTTCGTACCGATCGAAGCGGCATTTTCTGCGGCATTGCAGGCTGAACCGTCGCTGTTTCAGGATGCTTTCGACCGTAATATCGTGATCGTCAGCCCGACTACGCTGCTGGCCACGTTGCGGGTGATCGACAGTCTGTGGAAGCAGGAGCGGCAGAGCCAGAATGCCCGGGAAATCGCCGAGCGCGCGGGTTGGCTGTACGACAAGTTCGTGTTGTTTATTCAGGATCTGGACGAAGTGGGCAATCGTCTGCAGCAACTGGACAAGGCTTACAGCTCAGCGCGCAACAAGCTGACAGAGGGGCGCGGTAATCTGGTCAGCCGCAGTGAGCAGTTGAAGTTGCTCGGTGCGCGGGCGAGCAAGAGCTTGCCGGCGGATTTGCTCGAGCGGGCGATGACTGATGTTGATGGGTTGGTTGAGTTGCCTGAGTAGGCGTCGTTTTTTGGGCTGATTGGGGGCATATCCGTTGCTGCGGTCGTGGCGGCTGGCGGTTTCGCCTGACGGCGACTTACTTTTTTACAAGCGCCAAAAAAAGTAAGCAAAAAACGCTAGCTCCTACGTTCGGCCCTCGCAGGCTCGGGTTCCTTCGCTGCGGGACTGATCCGGGCGCAGCGGCTCCGGTTTGCTTCGCTGCACCTCCTTCCGCTGTGTCTGGCTGCGCCAGACGGTCGCTGCGCTCCCACGCCCGGATCAATCCCTCCGCTCAGCCTTCCGACGTCGCCGGTGGATCAAGATCAAAAGCACTCGAGCTAACGCTCATTGTTGAGTGGTGCGGCTTCGCTGCTTTGCTTTTGCTTTTGCTTTTGCTTTTGTGGGAGCGGGCCTGCTCGCGAAGGCGGCCTGACAGCCGACCTGTTCCTTACGGTTGTACCCAAATCCAAATGTGGGAGCGAGCCTGCTCGCGAAAGCGGCCTGACAGCCGACCTGTTACTTGCGGTTGTACCCAAATCCAAATGTGGGAGCGAGCTTGCTCGCGAAGGCGGCCTGACAGCCGACCTGTTCCTTGCGGTTGTACCCAAATCCAATTGTAGGAGCGAGCCTGCTCGCGAAGGCGGCCTGACAGCCGACCTGTTCCTTGCGGTTGTACCCAATCCCAAATGTGGGAGCGGGCTTGCTCGCGAAAGCGGCCTGACAGCCGACCTGTTACTTGCGGTTGTACCCAAATCCAAATGTGGGAGCGAGCCTGCTCGCGAAGACGTCTGCTAGATCACCTTCTACAACGGCAAATACCGACTCAACAGTGCCCGCAACGCTGCCGGCTTCACCGGTTTGGCCAGGTAATCCAGGCCCGCCGCATGCACTTGCGCCACGGTCTCCGGGCGTCCATCCGCGCTGATGACCACGCCGGGCACGGGTTCACCCAGGCGCGTGCGCAACCAGGCCATCAGCTCTGTGCCGGTGTCGCCGTGGTCGAGGTGATAGTCGACCAACGCCAGTTGTGGTCGCACACCTTCATTCAATATCGCTGCGCATTCTTCGCGGTTGCGCGCCGTCCACACTTGGCAGCCCCAGCGACTCAACAGGCTGTTCATGCCGATCAGGATGCTGTCTTCGTTATCGATGCACAGTACCTGCGCGCCGCTGAGCAGTTTTCCGTTCAGTTCCACCGTGGCGCTAACTGGAGGCGTTTGTGTGCGGGCGATGGGCACCGTCACGCTGAACACACTGCCGCGCCCCGGCCAGGAGCGAACGCGCAGGGTGTGCCCGAGCACGCGGCACAAGCCATCGGCGATCGCCAGGCCCAGGCCCAGGCCTTTTTCGGCGCGGGTCTGGTGGCTGTCGAGGCGTTTGAATTCTTCGAAAATCACTTGCTGCTTGTCTTCCGGAATACCCGGGCCGCGATCCCAGACTTCCAGACACAGCTCGCCACCGCGCCGACGCACGCCCAGCAGCACCGGGCCTTTGGCGTATCGGAACGCGTTGGTGAGGAAGTTTTGCAGAATCCGCCGCAGCAGTTTGATGTCGCTGTCGATGCGCAATTGACTGCCACGCACCCGGAACGTGAGCTTTTGCTCTTGAGCCAGCGCCTTGAATTCTGCGCCGAGGGTGTCGAACAGTTCGTTGACGGCGAAGGCTTTGCGATCCGGGTTGATCTTGCCGTTTTCCAGGCGCGAGATGTCCAGCAGATCGCTGATCAGGTCTTCCGCCGAACGCAGCGAGCTGTCGAGGTGTTGCACCAACTGCTGCGCCTCTGCGCTCAAGCCTTCGTTCTGGTGGGAGAGGGCGGCGGAGAACAGTCGCGCGGCGTTCAGCGGTTGCATCAAGTCGTGGCTGACGGCGGCGAGGAAGCGGGTTTTCGACTGGTTGGCCGCCTCGGCATTGCCCTTGGCTTCGGTGAGCGCGACGTTGAGTTGCGACAGTTCCTGGGTGCGTTCGCTGACCCGTTGCTCGAGCCCTTCGTTCGCCTCGGTCAGCGCCTGTTCGGCTTCGCGGAACGCGGTAATGTCGGTGAAACTCATGACGAATCCGCCGCCAGGCATCGGGTTGCCGATCAGCTCGATTACCCGGCCATTGGGGAATAGCCGTTCGGAAGTGTGCGCACGGCCCTGACGCATCCAGTGCAGACGCCTCGCAACGTGCACTTCAGCTTCGCCGGGGCCGCACAAACCGCGTTCGGCGTTGTAGCGAATGATGTCGGCAATCGGCCGGCCGACGCTGATCAGGCCGTCGGGGTAGTTGAACAGCTCCAGATAACGCCGGTTCCACGCCACCAGTTTCAGCGACTGGTCGACCACGCTGATGCCCTGGGTGATGTTCTCGATCGCGCCTTGCAGCAGCGCGCGGTTGAACTGCAGCACTTCCGAGGCTTCGTCAGCGATTCGGACTACGTCCTCCAACTGCATTTCCCGACCTTCGATGGCGGCCTTTACTACGGCGCGCGTCGAAGAAGCGCCGAGGACACCAGCCAGCAAGCGTTCGGTGTGGGCAATCCATTCGCTGTCGGCGTTCTGGTTGGGGTTGAAGCCCTTGCCCTGACGGTAGGCGAAGCGAATGAAGCTCTGCCGCGCGCGTTCTTCGCCGACGAAACGCGCCGCCAGTTGCAGCAGATCGTCGATCTGTACCGCCAGCATCGAACGAGCATTAGGTCGTGCGCTGATTTCCTGACCGATAAAACGCCCGGCCTGCCAGTGCTCGGAAACCCGCGTGCGCGACAGCACCGAGACCCAGGCGAACAGGGTGAAATTACCCGCCAGCGACAGCACCACGCCTTGGGTCAACGGGGTGATCGGCAGGTTCAGCGGATTGCTGTGCAGCCACGCCAAGCCGGGGAAGCTCGCCAGTGACCAGCCGAGACTGTGCGCGGCAATCGGCAGTACCAGCGTGTAGAACCAGAGGAACGTGCCGGTGGCGAGGCCGGCGAACACGCCCCGGCGGTTGGCCTGTTTCCAGTACAGCGCGCCGAGCATGGCAGGCGCCAGTTGCGTCACCGCGGCGAAGGCGATCTGGCCGATGGTCGCCAGGCTTGCGGTCGAGCCGAGCAAGCGATAACTGACGTAGGCCAGCAGCAGAATCACCACAATACTCACGCGGCGCACCGAGAGCATCCACTGGCGGAACACCTCGAACGGGCGCTCGGCATTGTTGCGCCGCAAAAGCCACGGCAACAGCATGTCGTTGGAAACCATGGTCGACAGGGCGACGCTGGCGACAATCACCATGCCGGTCGCTGCCGATGCGCCACCAATAAACGCCAGCATCGCCAGCGCCGGATGGGCCTGGGCCAACGGCAGGCTGATCACGAACGAGTCGGGCAGCACATCACTAGGCAGCATCATCTGACCGGCAAGGGCGATCGGGACTACAAACAGTGCGGCCAACGCCAGATAGGCGGGGAACACCCATTTCGCCAGGCGCAGATCCTGCGGGTCGATGTTCTCCACCACGGTCACGTGAAATTGCCGGGGCAGGCAAATGATCGCCATCATCGCCACGCCGGTCTGCACCACCATCGATGGCCAGTTGATGGTTTCCTTCCAGTACGCCTCAAGGCGCGGGGCGAGCATTGCCTGATTGAACAGGTCGTCGAAACCGTCATACAGGCCGTACGTGACGAAGGCGCCGACGGCGAGAAAGGCGAACAGCTTGACCAGCGATTCGAACGCGATCGCCAGCACCATGCCACGGTGGTGTTCGGTGGCGTCGAGGTTGCGCGTACCGAAAACGATGGTGAACAACGCCAGCACCAGCGACACGATCAGCGCCGTGTCTTGAGCGCGGGTGCCCATGGCATCGGCGCCGGCGCCGATCAGCAGGTTCACGCCAAGGACAATGCCTTTGAGTTGCAGGGCAATATAGGGCAGCACGCCGACCAGACAGATCAGCGCCACAACCACCGCCAGCGATTGTGACTTGCCGTAGCGCGCGGCGATGAAGTCGGCGATGGAGGTGATGTTCTCCTGTTTGCTGATCATCACCATTTTCTGCAGGACCCACGGCGCGCCCACCAGCAGCAGGATCGGCCCGAGGTAGATCGGCAGGAATGACCACAGTTGTTCCGCCGCCTGACCGACCGCGCCAAAGAATGTCCAACTGGTGCAGTAAACCGCCAGTGACAGGCTGTACACCCAGGCGCGCACCCGTGGCGGCAACGGCGTGCTGCGACGGTCGCCGTAGAAGGCGATTGCGAACATGATGGCCATGTAGGCCAGGGCAACGACGGCGATCAGCCCGGTGGACAACGACATGCAGCACTCCCGACAAAAGACTCCCCGGCACTCCTGCCCGGGCGGACAGTCTCGCACGCGCGCGGCGGTTAGTCAGTGTCGACCAAGGTCGTGGCGTGGCGGGGTGTCGCAGGCGGGGTACCGGGTGGTTTTTGTGGTGACCGGGCGGGCCTCTTCGCGAGCAGGCTCGCTCCCACGTTCTGGAATGCATTCCCTTGTGGGAGCGAGCCTGCTCGCGAAGGCGTCAGTCCAGGCGCAGCGCAATATCGATCAGGCGATGGAGCTCATCAACCTCCAGCGCCGTGGCCGAAAACAGAATCCGGAACACCACCGGCGCCACCACCAGATTGATCAAGCGATCAACACTCGGTGTCTTTTCATCCGGATAGCGATCGACAATGGTCTGCAACTGCGCACCGATGATCGCCACGCAATACCCCGGCGTGGCGCTCGCCTGCACGTCACGCATCATGTTGCGCCCGACCTCCGAGCTCATCTCGTCGAGATATTGCTCGGCCCACGCACAGATATCGCCGCGCAGGTTGCCAGTGTTCGCCGGCTCGCTGTCCGGGCGCATGCGGGCGAGGGCGACGTCCGCCAGCAACGCCGCCAGATCACCCCAGCGTCGATAAATCGTCGACGGCGTTACCCCCGCGCGGGCGGCGATTTGCGGGACGGTCACGGTGGAACGTTCCTGCTCTTGCAGCAGCGCATTGACCGCCGAATGAATCGACTCTTGCACCCGGGCGCTGCGGCCACCGGGGCGTAAACCTTCTTTAATAGCCATGCGGCAGACCTTAACACAAAGAATTTGCTTTAAGCGCTGGGCGGTAGCACACTCCGCAAAAGCAAAAAATTAGCTTTTGCGGAGTGTGCCCATGACCAGCCCCTTGAATAATGTCGCTTCCCACCGGTCCAGCTTGTGGTTTCTGGCGATCACCTTACTCAGTTTTCTCGCCGCTTCCACCGCTCCGACGCCGTTGTATCACTTGTATCAGGATCAACTGCATTTCTCGGCAGCGATGTTGGCGCTGATCTTCGCCGTTTACGCTTTCAGTCTGTTGGCGGCGTTGCTGACGGTTGGTTCGCTTTCCGACCATCTCGGACGCAAACCGGTGATCTTCAGTGCCGTGCTGCTCAATGCGCTGGCGATGCTGCTGTTCATTTATGCCGACAGCGTGTCGTGGTTGATCGGCGCGCGGGTGCTGCAGGGTTTCGCCACCGGCATGGCCACCGCCGTTTTGAGCGCAACATTGCTCGATGCCGATCGCCAGCAGGGGCCGCTGGTTAACAGCGTCGCGCCGTTACTGGGTATGGCTCTGGGCGGTTTGGGTTGTGGCTTGCTGGCGGAATTCGCGCCGGCGCCGTTACAGCTGACTTACTGGTTACTGTTGGCACTGTTTGTGTTGCAAGGCGTGTATGTCTGGCGCTTGCCGGAAAGTGTCTCGCGGCAAGGCGGGGCGCTGGCGTCGTTGCGGCCGACCCTGCACGTGCCGGTGCAAGCGCGTTCAACGTTGTGGCGAGTGCTGCCACTGAACACCGCAACCTGGGCGCTCGGTGGTTTTTATGCCTCGCTGGCACCGTCATTGGTGCGCACGGCCACTGGCTCTACCTCCAATCTGATCGGCGGTGCGACGGTCGCGGCGCTCACCGTGACCGGTGCGTTGATGATTTTTACGATGCGCAATCGCCCGGCCGCTCAGGCGCTGCGGCTGGGCGCGAGTCTGCTGCCGATCGGGCTGATGCTGATTCTGCTCGGCGTGCATGGCGCCAGTCTGTCGCTGTTTTTTTTCGGCACACTGGTCGCCGGATGCGGCTTCGGCTCGGGATTCCTCGGTGCGGTGCGCAGTCTGGTGCCGCTGGCTTTGCCGCATGAACGAGCCGGCTTGATGTCAGCTTATTACGTGCTCAGCTATCTGGCGTTCTGTTTGCCGGCGTTGCTTGCCGGGTATCTGGCGCGCAACTTTGGACTGCTGGCGACCACCGATGGTTACGGCGTTGTGTTGATCGTGCTGGCGGTTGCTGCGCTGCTGCTCAGTCTGCGTCCGCAGGCGGGCAGAGTTTGCAGCGCTCCTTAGCGCGTGTGGACACTTATCTGCAAAGCAGATAACAGTTAGAGATATTACCCGTTATATCGATATTCGATTCGGATCTACCATGGACTCAACCTCACCAGAGGACAGGAGTTCATGATGATTTGCCCCAACAGTGTCACCCCCGGCTACAAACCTTTCAGTCAGCTTCAACATCCTCGTGAAGTGATTCGCCAATTCACGCCGAACTGGTTCGCCGCAACCATGGGCACCGGTGTGCTGGCATTGGCACTTGCTCAGTTGCCGCTGGCCATTCCCGGATTGCGCGCCGTGGCCGAGGGGCTGTGGCTGTTCAACATTCTCTTGTTCAGCCTGTTTACCGCTGCCTACGCCGCGCGCTGGATTTTGTTCTTTGACGAGGCGCGGCGGATTTTCGGCCATTCCACCGTGTCGATGTTCTTCGGCACCATTCCCATGGGCCTGGCGACGATCATCAACGGCTTTCTGTTGTTCGGGCTGCCGCGCTGGGGCGACGGTGTTATTCAACTTGTTGAAGTGTTGTGGTGGATCGATGTGGCGATGTCGCTGGCCTGCGGTGTGCTGATTCCGTACATGATGTTTACCCGTCAGGAACACAGCATCGATCAGATGACCGCGGTCTGGTTGCTGCCGGTGGTGGCAGCGGAAGTGGCAGCGGCCAGCGGTGGCCTGCTCGCCCCGCATCTGACCGACGCCCATGGGCAACTCGTCGTACTGACCACCAGCTATGTGCTCTGGGCTTTCTCCCTGCCAGTGGCGTTCAGCATTCTCACCATTCTGTTGCTGCGCATGGCCCTGCACAAACTGCCCCACGAAAACATGGCCGCGTCGAGCTGGCTGGCGCTGGGTCCGATCGGCACCGGTGCGCTGGGCATGTTGCTGTTGGGCGGTGAGGCACCAGCGATTTTTGCCGCGAATGGTCTGCCCGGCGTCGGTGAAATTGCTTCAGGCCTGGGTCTGGTCGCTGGGATCACGCTGTGGGGTTTTGGTCTGTGGTGGATGTTGATGGCGCTGCTGATCACCGTGCGTTATCTGCGTGACGGCATTCCGTTCAACCTCGGCTGGTGGGGCTTCACCTTCCCATTGGGGGTGTATTCGCTGGCGACGCTGAAACTGGCAAGTATCCTCAACCTGACATTTTTCAGTGTGTTCGGTACGGCGCTGGTGATTTTGTTGGCGGCAATGTGGCTGATCGTCGGCAAGCGCACCGTGCAGGGCGCGTGGCGAGGCGAGCTGTTTGTCTCGCCGTGTATCGCAGGTTTGAAGAAATAATCCGAAAAGTTTAGGTAAGGTGTGGCCTGGATCGTGGTGCGGGATTCCAATAACAAGCACCCAGGCCTCACTACCTAACATCAGGAAACACGGAAGATGAGTCACCCCTCACAGTTCAACCTGTTGCGCACCCGGCGCTTTTTGCCCTTCTTTATTACCCAGTCGCTCGGCGCGTTCAACGACAACGTGTTCAAGCAGTCGTTGATCCTCGCCATCCTCTATCGGTTGACCATCGAGGGCGATCGCTCGATCTGGGTCAACCTCTGCGCGCTGCTGTTTATCCTGCCGTTTTTCCTGTTCTCGGCGCTGGCCGGGCAGTTCGGGGAAAAATTCGCCAAGGACGCGCTGATCCGTCTGATCAAACTCGCGGAAATCGCCATCATGGCCGTAGGATCGATCGGTTTTCTCTTCGATCATCTGTCGTTGATGCTGGTGGCGCTGTTCGCCATGGGCACTCACTCGGCTTTGTTCGGCCCGGTGAAGTATTCGATCCTGCCGCAGGCCTTGCGCGACGATGAACTGGTCGGCGGCAACGGTCTGGTGGAAATGGGCACGTTTCTGGCGATTCTCGCCGGCACCATCGGCGCCGGGATCATGATGTCGTCCGAGCACTACGCGCCGGTAGTCTCCGCAGCGATCGTCGGCATTGCCGTGCTGGGTTATCTGGCCAGCCGCAGCATTCCGCGCGCGGCGGCCTCGTCGCCGGAAATGCGCCTGAACTGGAATATCTTCAGCCAGTCCTGGGCGACTCTGAAACTCGGTCTGGGCCAGACACCTGCGGTGTCGCGCTCGATTGTCGGTAACTCGTGGTTCTGGTTCGTCGGGGCGATCTACCTGACGCAGATCCCGGCCTACGCCAAGGAATGGATGCACGGTGACGAAACCGTGGTCACGTTGATTTTGACGGTGTTTTCGGTGGGCATCGCGCTGGGTTCGATGCTCTGCGAAAAGCTCTCCGGGCGCAAAGTCGAGATCGGACTGGTGCCCTTTGGCTCGTTTGGCCTGACCGTGTTCGGCCTGTTGCTGTGGTGGCATTCCGGTGGGATCCCGGACAGCGTCACCGGCCATAGCTGGATTGCCGTGCTGGGCTTCGTGCACACCTGGGCGGTGTTGATCGACATCCTTGGCCTGGGCATTTTCGGTGGTTTCTATATTGTGCCGCTGTACGCGCTGATCCAGTCGCGCACGGCTGAAAACGAACGGGCGAGGGTGATTGCCGCCAACAACATTCTCAACGCGCTGTTTATGGTGGTGTCGGCGATTGTTTCGATTGTTTTGTTGAGCGTCGCCAAGCTGTCGATCCCGCAACTGTTCCTGGTGGTGTCGCTGCTGAACATCGGCGTCAACGCCTACATCTTCAAGATCGTTCCGGAATTCAGCATGCGCTTCATGATCTGGCTGCTCAGCCATTCCATGTACCGCGTCGAGCACCGCAACCTTGAAGCGATCCCGGACGAGGGCGCGGCGCTGCTGGTGTGCAACCACGTGTCGTTCGTTGATGCCTTGCTCATCGGCGGGGCGGTGCGTAGGCCGATTCGCTTTGTCATGTACTACAAGATCTACAACCTGCCCGTGCTGAACTTCATTTTTCGCACGGCGGGCGCGATTCCTATCGCCGGACGCCAGGAAGATATCCAGATCTACGAAAAAGCCTTCACTCGCATCGCTCAGTATCTGAAGGACGGCGAACTGGTGTGCATTTTCCCGGAAGGTAAATTGACCGCCGATGGCGAGATCAACGAGTTTCGTGGCGGCGTGACGCGGATTCTCGAAGAGACCCCGGTACCGGTGATTCCGCTGGCGCTGCAAGGATTGTGGGGGAGTTTCTTCAGTCGCGATCCGAACAAGGGCTTGTTCCATCGGCTGTGGTCGCGGGTGACGCTGGTGGCCGGACCGGCGATTACCGAAGGGACGGAGCCGGCGAAGTTGCAGGTGTTGGTGGGGGAGTTGCGCGGGGCTGTCAGATAGTCGGTGTATCAAAAGGCCCCTTCGCGAGCAGGTTCGCTCTCACAGTTGGCCCTGTTCCAATAACGGAACGCGGTTGAATGTGGGAGCGAGCCTGCTCGCGAAGACGCTAGTGGCTTAAGCGCTGACTTTAAGGCCTATCAAACCTGTGACGATCAACGCCACACTGACCAGCCGAATCAGCGCCATCGACTCGCCGAACAAAATGATCCCGGCGATCACCGTACCCACGGCACCGACACCGGTCCAGATCGCATACGCCGTACCCAACGGCAATTCCTTCATCGCCAGACCGAGCAAACCAAGGCTGATGGCCATGGCGGCAACGGTCAGGGCAGTGGGGAGCGGGCGGGTGAAGCCGTCGGTGTATTTCAGGCCGACGGCCCAGCCGACTTCGAACAGGCCGGCGCAAAACAGAATGATCCAGGACATGCAGGACCTCCATCGATTGACGGGGTCGTCCCCAGATTAATGACTCGTGCGAGCCGCAGGGTCGTCCCCGCGTTGCGCAATATAGTGACGAGCATTAACCCGAGGATCAAGTTTTCAGCCTCAATCGGCAGCCCGTTGTGCGAGGTTGTCGCGGTCTTCCTTTTCGCTCATGCGCCGGAAGTACGTCGACAGCAGCGCTCCGGAAATATTGTGCCAAACGCTGAACAGCGCGCTCGGCACCGCCGCCAATGGCGAGAAGTGCGCACTGGCCAATGCCGCGCCCAGTCCCGAATTCTGCATGCCGACTTCCAGTGCCAGCGACTTGCGCTGAGCCAGCGGCAAGCCGAACAGGCGCCCGGTGAAGTAGCCGAGCAGATAACCGAAGCTGTTGTGCAGCATGACCACGGCCATGATCAGCAGGCCGGACTCGGCGATTTTCGCCTGACTCGCCGCCACCACGGCGGTGACAATAATCACGATGCTGACCACCGACACCAGCGGCAACACATCCACCGCATGCCGCACCTTGTCGCCGAGCAGCCGCTGCGCGACCACGCCGAGAACGATCGGCAACAGCACCACTTGCAGGATCGACCAGAACAGCTCCATGAACGATACCGGCAACCACGCCGAGGCGAGCAGCCAGATCAGTGCCGGGGTCAACAGTGGGGCGAGGAGGGTGGTGACCGCGGCAATCGCCACCGAAAGCGCCAGATCACCGCGCGCCAGCCAAGTCATCACGTTCGAAGAGGTGCCGCTCGGGCAGCAACCGACCAGAATCACCCCGACGGCGATTTCCGGCGGCAGGTGAAACACCTGGCAGAGCAACCACGCCACACCGGGCATGATCACGAAATGCGCAACCACGCCCAGCGCCACCCGCCATGGGTGGCGAGCGACGGCGGCGAAGTCGTCGAGTTTGAGGGTCAGGCCCATGCCGAACATCACCAGACCCAGCAGCGGTACGATCGCGCTTTTCAGGCCGATGAACCACGCCGGTTGCAGGAAGGCCACGACGGCGAATATCAGAACCCAATAAGCGAAGGTATTGCCGACAAAGCGGCTGAGTGCAGCCAGTGCGCGCATGGCTTGATCCTTATTTTTGGTTACACCACAAAACATTGTGGGAGCGAGCCTGCTCGCGAATGCGGTGAGCCAGACACATTAATGTTGACTGGCACACCGCATTCGCGAG